>CAVSZI010000001.1:0-372755 GCA_963732345.1 uncultured Actinomycetes bacterium
CGTGGCGGTGTCGGCGGGGGGTAGAAGGGAGCGGACGGTCCTCTACCGGCTGTCGGACAACGACATCGGGGTGACCCGCAAGGACCCGACTAAACCAGGCAAGTACCGGCCGGGGTATGAGGAGGCGATGCGGCTGGTCGACGCCCGGGCCGTGGACGCGGTGCTGTGCTTTAAGTGGGACTGGTTCATCCGCGAGCCGCTGGACCTGGAGTACCTGATCCCGCGCTTTCCGCGCAGTGGATGGCGGCGGCGACCGCTGCCGTATCGAACAGGTCGAGTTCGGCTCGGGTGAGCATCTGCAGGTCTGGCGTTACAGTCGGCGGCTGCTTGCTGGGGCCATCGTTGAGGGGAGCGCTAGCGCCTTCGCTACGATCTCTTCGAGTTGCGCGGCGTGGGCGGATCTTCGTGACCGCCGGGCGCGGCGCGCCTGATGGGCCTGCCGCGAGTCTTCAGCCTCCGTGAGCATGTCGGTGATGTGCTGGGCGGCGAGTTGCTGGCTGACCAGTGGATGCACGGTTTCCTCCTGGGGTCGGGGACGTGTGGCCGCCACCGCCGTCGCATGGCGGGGCACGTCAGGCGTGGGTTAGCCTGGCATGGCCAGCTCGCCGGCATCGCGTGCGGCGCGGCTCGGGCTCGCTTGCCCTGGCTGTTACCGGAAGCGGTGTGGCGGTTGCCGGGTGATCGTCTTCCCGGCCACGCTGGTGATGCCGTCCAGCATGGGACCGCGTCGGCGTGCGCCCATCCGCCAGGTGGCCGATGTGGCCGGCCGCAGCACGCGGAGATCATGGGCGGGTGGAGATCCTGATTTCGCTGGAAGGGGCCGAGCCTCCGGTCGGCTGGGTCCGGGTGGTGCGCGGCCCGGCCTGGGTGGCTGGGCGCAGCGAGGGCTACGAGGTCCGTTTTGCCGGCTGGCTTGGGCTGCTGCGGGCGCTGTATGAGGTAACGGGATCTCCCGCGGCTGGCCCGCCCGGCGGGACGTGAGGTGACGGTGCTGGCAGCTGTGGTAGCCATGCCAGGTAGCGTTACCATCCGGTCCATGGCCGCAACTTCCCCGGCCAGGGGCATGCACGGGCGTGACGCGGAAACCCGCGCCGTGGCCAGCGTGCTCGACCGGGCGGCTGGCGGGCGGCTGGCTGTTGCCCTGATCGAGGGCGAGGCGGGCATCGGCAAGACCCGCCTGCTGACCCGGGCGCTGGAAGATGCCAGGTCACGCCGGATGCAGGTGGTCGCGGGACGGGCCGAGGAACTGGAGCAGACGCGCCCGTTCGGCCTGATCGCCCGTGCCATGGGCTGTACCGGGTCCCCGGCCGACCCGCGCCGCGCCGGTATCGCCGCGCTGCTGGCCACCGGGGACGGCGGCCAGGGCACGCTCACGGTGAGCAGCGACCCCGGACTGCAGTTCCGGGCGGTCGACGCGCTCACCGACCTGGCGGAAGACCTCGCGGGGGACCAGCCGCTGGTGATCGGCGTTGATGACCTGCAGTGGGCCGACCCGTCCAGCCTGCTGACACTGGCCACGATGGGCAGACGGCTGGCGTATGCGCCGGTGGCGCTCATCGGGTGCTTCCGGCCCGCCCCGGCCGCCGCGGAGCTGCAGCGCGCGGCCGGTTCCCTGGCACAAGCCGGAGCGCTGCACCTCACATTGGGGCCGCTGGCCGAAGACGCGGTGGCCAGCCTGGTGGCCGAAAAGGTCGGCGCCGCGCCCGGGCCGGGGCTGCTGGCTGAGGTGGCAGGGGCGGCAGGCAACCCGCTGTTCGTGACCGAGCTGCTCGCGGCGATGGCCGAGGAGGGGACCCTGCGGGTGGCAGGCGGCCAGGCGGAGGCCGCCAGGATGACCCTGCCGCCGACGCTGCGCCTGACGATCTTGCGCCGGGTCAGCTTCCTTCCCGGCGGCACCCTGCAGGCGCTGCAGGCCGCGTCCCTGCTCGGGGCGGGTTTCTCGGTCACCGACCTGTCGGTGGTCACGGGCCGCCCGGCCGCCGGGTTGGCCGGGGTGCTGATGGAAGCGGTCAGGGCGCGGGTCCTGGAGGACGACGGCACCCAGCTGCGGTTCCGTCACGACCTGATCCGCGACGCGGTCTACGAGGATCTGCCGGTGAGCATGCGCCGCGCCCTGCACCGCGAGGCCGGCCAGCGCCTTGCCGCCGCCGGCGCCCCGGCGCTGCAGGTGGCCGGGCAGCTGGCCCGCGGCGCGGTGACGGGTGACACCGAGGCCATCACCTGGCTGGTAGCAGCCGCGCGGGAGACGGCACCCCGGTCACCTGAGGTGGCCGCCGGCCTGCTGGGCCAGGCGGCCGAGCTGATGCTCCCGGGCGATCCTGGCCGGGACCGGCTGCTGGCAGAACTGGCCGGAACCCTCATCTGGACCCGCGTCACCGACGCCGAGACGGCCTGCCGTGCCCTGCTGGACCGTCACCACGACCCTGCTGCAGACGGCCCGGCCAGGATCGTGCTCGGGCACGCCCTGGTGGGCCAGGGACGCGCCGCCGAGGGGCTGGCCGAACTGGAGCGGGCCCAGCAGGCGCCGGGCCTGACCGGCACCGAGCGGGCCCGGGCCCAGTCATGGGCTGCCATTGCCCGGCTGTCACTGGGAGACCTCACCGGCGCAGCCGCCGCTGCCGGGCAGGCCAGGTCCGCGGCCGCGGCCGCCGGTGATCCTCTAGCTGAGAGCATGGCCATGCTCGCGCTGGCCGACGCTGCCGAATGGGGAGGGCATCTTTCCGGTGCCCTGGAGACCATCGACGAGGCGGTCCGGCTCGCCGACCAAAGCCCGGCCAGGCTGGGACACCGGTACCCGCTGCAGGCAGCCCGGGGGCACATCCTGCTCGAGCTCGATGAGTTCGCGGAGGCCAGGCGGACCCTGGAGGCTGGCCGGCGGGCCTGCGAGGAACTCGGCGTCCGCTGGCACGCCGGGGAATACCATGACATCCTCGCGCTCGGCTGCTACCTGGCCGGGGACTGGGATGACGCGCTGGCCGAGCTGGAGACAAGCGCCGGCCTGGCCGACGAGACCGGTGAGGCCTACACCCGCATCCTCGGCCAGGCCGTGCAGGCCCTGATCGAGTTCCACCGCAACGACCTGGAAGCCGCCGCCACAACGGCCGGCGGCGCCGCAGCCGACCTGGCCGGCACCGGGCCGCGGTACCGCACCCACTGGACCACGTGGGTCCGCGCCCTGCTCCTGGAGGCCGACGGCCAGACCGGCCAGGCGCTCACCGCGCTATCGGCTGCCTGGGATCACTGCGCCCGCTACGGGCTGGCGCTGGAATACCCGGTGATCGGGGCCGATCTGGTCCGGCTGGCCCTCGCCGCCGGCGACCGGGGACGGGTGGCGGAGGTGGTGGCCGCGGTCGATCAGGTCGCGGCGCGAAACGCTGTCGCCTCGCTGGCCGGCGCCGCGCTGCGCTGCCGCGGTCTGGCCCGCGGCGACGCCGAGACCCTGCTCGCCGCCGTGGATGTCTATGCGGCCAGCCCGCGCCCGCTCGAACTCGCCCTCACCTGCGAAGAGGCAGCCGCAGTCCTCGCGCGGCGGGGACACCACGAGCGGGCTCGCGGCCTGCTGGAACAAGCAGCCGCCATCTGCGAGCGGCTGGGCGCCGCCCGCGATCTCGCCCGCGCGGACGCGGCCCTGCGCAGCCTGGGCGTCCGCCGCCGCCGGCACGGTACCCGCAGGCGACCGGCCAGCGGCTGGCGCAGCCTCACCGTGACCGAGCTCACCGTCGCCGGCCTGGTCGCCGAAGGACTGTCGAATCCGCAGGTCGGGGAGCGGCTGTATGTCTCTCGGCGCACCGTGCAGACCCACCTCGCGCACATCTTCGCCAAGCTGGACATCTCCTCCCGCGCTGAGCTGGCCGCCGAGGTGACCCGGCGGCACCAGGCGGGGCAGACCGCCCAGCGGTGATCCGGCCGGGCGCCGACGCGCCCGGCCGGAGAATTGACCCTTCTCCCCAGCGCACCTCAGGGCATGCCGGGCGGCGGATCGGCCAGCTGGCGGATGTGGGCACCGCCGCCCGATACCACCATGGCAAAGGTCAGTGCGTTCTCAACCAAAGGAGATTGTCTTGTCCGCCACACGGGACACCGGGCAGCAGGCCGCCCTGAACGGCGCGCCCACCCGGGAGGTGAATATCGGGGCGGCGTCAAACGCCGCCGGCACGTCTACCGGCTCTCCGCCGCGGCGGCTGGGCCTGGCCCTGGCCGTCATCGCGACGGCGCAGCTGATGGTCGTGCTCGACGAGACCATCGTGAACGTCGCCCTGCCGCACATCCAGAACGCGCTGCGCTTTTCCGGCAGCAACCTGGAGTGGGTCGTCAACGCGTACGCGCTGGCCTTTGGCGGGCTGCTGCTGCTCGGCGGCCGATCCGGCGACCTACTGGGGCGCCGCCGGGTCTTCATCGCCGGCATCGTGGTCTTCTCGCTGGCCTCGTTGCTCGGCGGGTTCGCCACCAGCCAGGCGTGGCTGCTGGCCGCCCGGGCCGTGCAGGGCGCCGGCGGCGCGTTCGCCGCGCCCACCGCCTTGTCGCTGATTGCGGTCACCTTCCCCGAGGGCCCGCCGCGGAACCGGGCGATGGGCGTATACGCGGCGATGAGCGTGGCCGGCGGCGCGGTCGGCCTGATCGCCGGCGGGCTGCTGGTCAACTACGCCAGCTGGCGCTGGGTGCTGTTCGTGAACGTGCCGATCGGCCTGATCGTGGCGCTGCTCGCGCCGCGGGCGCTGCGCGAGTCGCAGCGCCGGCGGGGCCAGTTCGACCTGCCCGGCGCGATCACCGGGTCGCTCGGCCTGGCCGTGCTGGTCTACGGCCTGTCCAGCGCGGCGACCAGCCCGAGCGGCGTGTCGCACTGGGGCGATACCAAGGTCATCGCCTCGCTAGCGGCTGCGGCGGTGCTGCTGGTGGCGTTCGGGGTCATCGAGGTGCGCAGCAGGAACGCGCTGGTGCCGATCCGGGTGCTGCGCAGCCGGGACCGGTCCGGATCGTACCTGATCATGCTGTGCGCGGGCGCCGCGCTGTTCGGCATGTTCTTCTTCCTCACGCTCTTCTTGCAGAACGTGTGGGGGTACAGCGCGCTGAAGACCGGCGTGGCCTACCTGCCCATGGTCGCCACGATCATGGCGGGCTCCGCGGTGGCCTCCCAGCTGGTCAACCGGATCGGCGCGAGGCCGCTGCTGCTGGCCGGCGCCGCGGTCACCACCGGCGGGCTGTTCTGGATGTCGCGGATCACCGAGCACAGCCACTACGCCTCCGGGCCGCTCGGCCCGACCGTGGTCACCGGCGCCGGCCTGGGGCTGATCTTCGTGCCGCTGTCGCTGCTGGCGCTAGCCAAGGTGGCCGACCACGACGCGGGCGTGGCGTCATCGCTGCTGAACACCGGTCAGCAGGTCGGCGGGTCGATCGGGCTGGTGATCCTGGGCACGGTGGCGTGGACCGCGGTGGCCAGCAGCATCCACTCGCAGGCCGCCGCGGCAGCGAGGCACGCCCCGGCGCACCTGCCCGCGGCCAAGGCGGCCGCGCTGCACAAGGCGGTGACCGACCACGCGCTCTCGGCCGGCTTCTCCAAGGGATACCTGGTCTCGGCCGGGATCGCAGCGCTGGCGCTGATCATCGCGGTAATCGCGATCCGGGCCGGCCGGAAGGACCTGGCCGAGATCAACCCGATGGCGGCGCCAACCGACTGACCGCGCACGGACCAGGAGCCACACGATGAAGTTGACCATGTTCGGAACGACCGGCGGGACCGGCAAAGAGATCGTGGTCCGGCCCTGGCAGCCGGCCACCATGTGACCGCGGTGGCCGGCCCCCCCCCGGCATCGGTGACGACCGAGCACCCGAGCTTGCGGGGGACCGTGCCGGGACCATTGATCGGGCGGCCGTTGCGACCGTCCTGCAGGGGCGACGGCGCATTACTGGCTGTTCACCAGCGTGGCCGGGCGGCACAACTGAGGTCGATGAGGACCGCTTCGTCGCGGACCTCGTGGCGCTCACTGTCGCCGTGCTGACCGGCGCCTCATCAACCGGGCAGGCTCCCGCGGACATGGCCCAGACGGCCGAGATGGCTCGGGACGCCGCGAGACATGAAGGGAGACACGATGAAGTTCTGCTGGGTGGCGGTTCCGGCGCGACCGGGCTGCCCCTGGTGCGGCAGCTGCGGGCGGCCGGGCATGAGGTCATGGCCATCCATCGCTCCGCCCAGGGCTAGGAGGTGCTGCTCGCCGCGGCGTCACGCCGGTCCGGGCCGACATGCTGGACCGGACCGCGCTGTACGCGGCCGTGGACGGGAACCGGTGTGACGCGGTGATCTCGCAGCTGACCGCGATGAAGAAGGAGCCGCTCAGGCACCAGGACATGGCCGCGGCCAACCGGCTGCGCATCGAGGGAACCGCCAACCTGCTGGATATCGCCAAGCGGGTCGGCGCCGGCAGGTTCGTCACCCAGTCGATGGTGTTCGGCTACGGGTACGGCGACTTCGGTGGTCGGGCGCTCACTCAGGCCGATCCGTTCGCCCCGCCCGGCCACGGTCGCTTCGAGGAACACCTTGCCGCAATGCGCTCAGGCGAGCAGCAGGTGCTCGACGGGCCGCACGTCGAGGGGATCGCGCTGCGTTATGGCTTGTTCTACGGACCGGGTCCGGCCGGTGACGCGCTGGTCGACGGCCTGCGCCGGCGGCGCCTTCCGGTGGTCAGCGGCGGCGGGGTGCAGCCCCGGGTGTATATCGACGACGACGACGCGGCGACGGTCGCCGCGCTGGAACGCGGCACCGCCGGCTCGGCCTATAACGTCGCCGATGACCAGCCGGTGAGCGTTTCCGAACTGGTCCGCGCTGAGTTCGCCTGTGGCCGCGCCCGGATGGCGGAATGGCTGCGGGCAGGCATCCGCGACGGTCACCGTCGCAGCTGCGCGGTGCGGCGTCGGCGATGATCGCGGCCATCGACGGACTGTTCCTGCATGCGCTGCTCGATCCCGCCTTCCCTGTCGCGGACATCGACCAGATCGCCCGGTCCGCAGGGCGAGCGATAAGCGGGAAGAAAGGTTGAACTCATGGACACTCTCGGCTCCGGCACGGCGGCGGCATCGTGGCTGACCAGCGAGGTGCTGGCCAGATGCGGCGGTCTGCCAGCCGGACCCGGGCCAGGCCCTTACGCCCGATAACCCCTTTGGAGGATGACATGACTGAATCCCGTTCCGTCACGAAGCGGGTCCTGGTGGCCGGCGCGACTGGCTACCTCGGCGGCCACGTGGTGGCCGAGCTGAAACGACGCGGTGTGTGGGTACGGGCGCTGGCCCGGCGGCCCGAGCAGGCAAAGGCGCTGGCCGGGGCCGATGAGGTGTTCATCGGCCAGGTGACCCGGCCGGCCAGCCTGACCGGGGTGGCCGACGGTGTGGACGCGGTATTTTCCTGCCTCGGCATCACCAGGCCCAAGGACCGGGCAGGTTACGACCAGGTTGACTACGCAGGCAACCTCGCCTTGCTCCGGGAGGCCGAACGCTCCGGCGCCAGCCAGTTCGGTTACGTCGCCCTGCACAATGGGAGGCTGCTGCGCGACAAGCTGGCCATCGCCGCCGCCAAGGAACGCTTCGTGGACGTGCTGAGGGCATCCGGCGTGCAGTCCACCATCGTGCGGCCCACCGGGTTCTTCTCCGACATGGCCAGCTTCGCGGACATGGCCGCCCGAGGCCGGATCTTCCTCATCGGAGACGGCAGGACGCGGATGAACCCAATCTCCGGCCGCGACCTGGCGAACGCGAGCCTGGACGCGATGGCCGAAGGCGCAGCCGAACTCGACATCGGCGGCCCTGAGGTCTTCACCTACGAAGAGATCGCCCGCCGGGCAGCACAGGCTGCCAGGCCGTGCCGTATCACCCACCTGCCTGCCGGGCTGGTGCGCGGAACCGCCGCCGTCACGCGCCGCACCACCCCGCAGCGGATCTGGGGACCGCTGCAGTTCTTCGCCACCATCATGACCATGGACATGGTGGCACCGCCACACGGAACCGACACACTCGCTGACTTCTTCGCTGCCCGCCAGGCGACGCCCATCCCGCATAACGGTGGCCTGCTGGCCGAACCCGGCGCGGACTGACCTTGCGACCTTTCCCGAGGATGAAATGATCAAGCCCCGTTCCGTTCTCCACACCGCCTTCACCTGGTGGCTGCGGCAGCGGTCGCTGGTCCGCGCGCCGATCTGACTATTCCGGGGCGCGCCTGGGGTTCGTGTTCGGCTCCCGGCTGCTGATGATCGAGCACACCGGGCGAAGGACCGGGGCGCGGCGCTACGTGACCATGGAGGTCATCGGCCGTCCCCCGAGCCGGGACCTACATCGTCCCCGCCATTCCCTGGGCCCAGTAATACCGGAACATCCAGGCCAACCCCCAGGTCCGCGTCTCCGTTGGCACCCGTCACCGGGTCCCCGCCACCGCGCAGCCGCTCCCCGCCGACGTGCAGATGGTCGGCGACAGCGGCGGCAAGGCCCCGCAGTGGGCCGAGCGTTTCATCGGTGCCGAGAAGCTGGCCCGGGTGCTCGCCGCCATGGGCTCGCCGTTCGTCCGGATCGGCGGTGTGGTGGAGCCGCATGAGGTGAACGGCCGTGTTCGACGTGCTCGACCTGAAGGAGTTCGGACTTCCGCTGCTGGACGAGCCGGTCCCTGCCGTCGTGGCACCTGGCAGCAATCCGCACACCCGCCGGTGGGCGGAGCGGCCGGCTCCTATGACGGGTACATCTTCGTCACGCCCGAGTACAGCGGCGGCGCCCCGGCTCCCTGCGCAACGCCATCGACTACCTCTACCAGGAGTGGGTGCGCAATGCGGTCGCGTACGTCGGCTCCGGCATCTTCGGCGCGGTGACCTCGGTGCAGCAGTTGCGGGCCCTGCCGGGGCGGCTGCAGATGGCCGACATCGGCCCGCCGGCCGCGCTGTCGCTACGGGAGGACTTCGCGGGCCACACGCAGTCTCAAGCCGCAGCAGCTGCACACCGAACAGTTGCACAACCTCATCGACGAGCTGCTCGCCTGGAACACCGCGCTCCCCGGTAGCCGGCTTGGCCGGCGACGGAGCAGTCCCAGCCCAGGCAGTTGTCGTCCATCTGCTGCCGTTGCCTGCCGGACAGCAGGCTGTTGCCGCTGATGAGGCCATCAAGGACCCGGTGCATGCTGGCCGGTGTCATAAACCAGCCGCCCCCCGAGCACCCCGATGGCCCCACCGGGGCCGGCCTCCCCGGTCCGGTCCCGGCGTAGGGCGGCGGGTACATTAGCATGGCATTGCGGACTGGCCCGCACGTGGCGTCCTTGACGCCCAACGGATCGAATACCTGACGCTGAACATAGCTGATGAAAAAGCGGGTCGCGGCGGCGGCGCGCGCGGCTGGCCCCGGGTCGCGGGCCCCCTCCATGAATGGCAGCATATCTGGCGGGCTCCTTCTTCGCCGAGGGTGCTAGGCAAGCTGTCCTGATCGCTGCTCGCCGCGTGCTGTTCTGCTGGGCCATCGTGCCCGGTGCCGTTCGGCTCTCCCGCCGTACCGGTTCCTGCTCATGCCTTCGTCGCGTCCGGCAGCTGGCCATTGCTGTCGACGGCAATCGTCGTGATGAGCTGGCTCACTTTGCGGCGGGACAGGCCGAACCGCTCGGCCATGGCCCGCTGGCTCAGCGGCTGCCCGGCCGCCATCGACGCGGCATACGCCGCGCGGACCGCCTGCTCCACATCCCCCGCTACCTCTGGCACGGCTGGCCCGCTGCTGGCCACTCGTGGCACGCGGGCACGCCTCACCTGCGGCATCGCGATCTCCACCGAGCCGATGAACGCGACCGCGGGCCACGCCGAGATCAGTGCGCCGAGCAGGCCGTATCCCGCGCCGTAGGCGATGTTCGCGCCGATGGTGGCGGCGATGCCGAGCCACAGCATGAACCGGGCCAGCCGTGGCGCGTCCCGGCCGTTACGGGCCTCATGCAGCAGAACCAGCGAGGCCGCCAGGATCAGCCCGTCCACGGACAGCGGCAGCAGCCGGGCCGGCGTACCGTCCTGACCGTGTGCCCGGCCCAGCCCGTAGATATGGGAATAGGACACCACCGCCGCGAAGGCCGCCACCGCGCAGACCACGGCCGCCGTCGCCAAGCGGATCACCCGGTCCCCGGTCACCGGCTGACTCCGGACCGCGTGCTGAAGACCGGGCTAGCGGACGTGGTGCGCGGCCGGATCTCCGAGCTGTCCCGGAAACAGCACGGAAAGAACAGGTCATCGCTCGGCGTGCTGTCCGCCGCGGCCCTGTCGTCCTCCAGCACGGCCAGCTCGCTGGCTACCACGCACACATACCATTCGTCCGGGCCGCACTGCTCTACGATGGTTCCCGGCAGCCACGGCCACTGCTCGCGGTCGCATCCGCTGGCTGCGCTGTCATGTCACCATCATCCCTCATCACGCCCCAGCGTGCTGATACGTCGGCTCAGGTGCAGAGAAGCCGATCAATCTTGCGGCTATGACTTGCAGAGCAGGATGGACCACTGTTCTCACGGCCAGCTGACTGGCGTGAAAATAGCGTTGGTACCGCCCGTGACGTCGTTTTTCCTCTGGTGTCTCCTCATTTGTCAGGAGTTACACCGTTTAAGTAGTTACAGTCCATCGTGGCGGGGTGCTGGGCGCCGGTTCTTCGAGCCTGGCGGCCGCCCGGGGCCGGGCTTGCCGGGTTTTGGTGCGCCGGCCAGGCAGGGCATGTTCGCGTGGATGTTCCGGAACCCCCGGCGGACCCGGGCGGGGGTCGCCGGCCCGGTGGGGCGGGCCGTTCCCAGGGCAGGCGCAGGTCATCCGCCAATGGCCGGGCGAGGCGGAGCTGGGCATGGGCGGTGATGATGATCCATACCGGATGCTGATCTTCAGCGAACGGCACCTGCGGACGATCCTGGCCCAGTACGAGAGCCATTACAACGGACGGCGCCCTCATCGCAGCCGCCAGCTCCGCCCGCCCCGGCCCGATCACCCGGTCGCGGACCTGTCCAAGGAGCGGATCCAGCGCCGGCCCGTCCTCGGCGGCCTCATCAACGAATATGAACGGGCCGCATAAGAGCCCAGGTCAGGACCAGTGGCGAGTTCTGAAAAACCCTGCCGTCAGCCGGACTGCGCGAAGCGCCACTCCCTCCGGGCGAAGTCCCGGACGGAGCTTAGCTCGCTAGGCACCTCAGAGTTAGTCCAGCAGGTTCAGAAGCTCGTCTCAGCCTGGATGGTGTCGACACCGCCCGCGCCGGGCTCGGCCCGCTCAGCGCGGGATGATCACCTCCGGTGGCGACGGTGACCAGCGCGGGCAGCCTGGCCGGGCAGGTCACCGGCTCGCTGGCCAGCACCGCCAGCCTGGCCTGCGACCTAGGCCCGGTGGCTGGCCATCGTCGTCCTGCTCGCGACGTTCGCCGTGGCCAGCCTGCTGACCCTGGCCGCGGTCGCCCAGCGGGTCTGCGAATTCGGCACCCTCAAAGCGCTGGGCTGGCGCAGTTGGCGGATCGTCGCTCAGGTACTCGGTCATGGGCGGCCTCGGCGGTGCCGCCGGCTGATCGCCGCAATCGCGCCTACCCTGTCCACGACGGTGAGCGCCACCTCCGCCGGCAGCCAGAGCGCGGGCGCGGCGCTAACGGCGGGCGGCTCGGCGGGTGGATGCCTTGTACGCGGCCCGCCGGGCGGCCTTAGCGGTCGTCTTGTCGCTGGCGTGCCTGCCGATCATCGTGAGAACGGCCTCGGCGTCCGGGTGGTCCAGTCGCGCCATGGCCTCGAAGGCCTCATCCGGCTTCTGGATTCCGCTGACCCGCTTGAGTTCGGCGAAGTCGAAGGGAAACGTCTCCTGACCGAGATCAAAGTGACTGAACGGGCCGAATGTATCGGCGATCAGCCATGCGACGTCCGCTCGCTCGGGTGCGAGTTCGGCGGGCAGATCCGTGCCTTCCGGATCGAGACCGGCCAGCTTGGCGAGCTGCGGCTTGGCATAGCAGCGGAGCTCGGCACGGTCCAGCGCCTCGCGCCAGGCGGGCTCGGCCGCCTGGCCGAGCCGGGACACGATCGTTATCGCCGCGGTCCGCGTCGCGGCGTTTCCGTCCGCCGCGAAGGCAAGCAGCTCCCGCGCGGCCTGCTCCTCGCCGCGCGAGTCCGTCCATGAGGCCAGCTCGGCCTCGAGGTCGTCGTCGCTGCCATGCATCCACACGAGCACCAGATCATCCGGGGTCATCTTGCCCGGTGCCGGGAGCACCGGGACGAACAGGTGGTCCCTCTCCAGCTTCGAGCGGACGGCTTGCACGCCTAGCGGCTCCAGCCGCGCCACGTCGTCGGTGGCGCTGACGGCACCGAGCCTTTCGAGCTGGCCCAGGAGAAGGCGCAGGGGGTCACCGTGGGCATCGACCCACTCCTGCCACTGCCTGTCGGCCTCCTCCGCCGCCAGGTCGGCCGTCGCGGCATCCTTGAGGGCGCCGGCCAGCTCGGTGATCCGAACGCCGTCCCTCCGGCTCAGGAACAGCCTCGTCACCAGCGCGGGGCCGTGCCCCTCCAGGTCGAGATCGTCAGCGACGACGGGATCCGGATCGTCCGCCGCCTCCAGGGTAGTGTCCAGGACCTCGGCGAACGTGTACTCCCAGGCGTCCAGCGCGTCACTGTCGTCAGCCAGGTCGTCCAGCCATCCGGCGTCTTCGCCGGCAGCCAGGTCTTCGCCGTCCCTTTCCACGAGCTCGGCTTCTTCGGCCAGCCGGAGGAGGACAGGGTTCACGGCGGCCGTCTGTACCGTCGTTTGCCGGACTTCATCGGCAAGAGCACGGAGGTCGGCGAGAAGCGCGGATCGCCTCGCCTGGGCGGCGAGTTCCGCCTCTTCAGGCAGACGGACCGGCGGGAGCACCGGCGGGAGGTCAAACGCATCCTCCAGGTCAATGTCGTCCCAGCTGGCCGGCTCGTCGTCAAGGCCGCTCACGTAGTACTCGTCCAGGTCCGCGCCATCGAGCACCCTGCCGTTCCTGAAGTCCAGGATGAGAGGATTCTTGTCAGCCACGGCTCACCAGCCTAATAAACGGCGTACCCTCCGCGGGCGCTATCCGCGTCACGAGATCAGGATTCACGGCTGGCCGCTCCCCAGCGCGGCGAGGCGGCGGTTCACCGCTTCCAGGTCGAACGGCTCGGGCTGCTGCTCCTCGTCGCTGTCATAGTCCGGGCACTCCACCGGTGAGTCGCCGCTGTACTTGACGCAGAACGGATAGCCGGCGCCGGGCTCTCGTGGCACCTTGTCCTGCAAGGCGATCCCGTGGATCCAGCCCGCGCCGAAGTCATACTCGTAGGTGATCTTGCCGCCCCGGCGTTGAGCGCGGTCAGTACCCGCATGGCGTACTCATCACGGGTCTGCGCGATCCCTTTTCCGGCCAGAAGAACGCCGCGTCCAAGCCGACCCGCTCGGCGAGCTCTGCCGCTTGCTTGATGAGCTGGTCCCTGAGCGGCACGCCATCGGCTGCTTCCTGGACGGCGGTGAGGAACACGAGGATGTCCGTCGCGGGCGTATCGTCATGTCCGTGCGGGCGTATCGTATTCCGTCGCGGGCGTATCGTCCCACGGGCTTCCCGTTTCGGAGCCGGAAACGGTGAGCAAGCCGTCGAGCCATGCCGCCAGGATGTCCGGGTCGCCGGGTGGCCAGGTCGCAAGCGCGGGTCCCGCCGTCGCCGTGCCGCCGTCGGCTCGGAGCAGGCCCGTGTCCAGCGCGAGGTTCCACCGCCGGTTCAGCCGGGACGTCGGCCGCCGTGCGCGGGTTCTCCGGCCTGGAGCAAGATCAGCGAGATCGAAGAGTACCGTCTCGACTGGTCGGGACGCCGGTACGTGGTTCGCACGGTGCGCCACCGCGCGCTGATCCTGGACGAGCCGTTCTGGCTGACCGTAGCGTTCGAAGACCTACAAGCTCCTTGAAATCTGACGAAGAAGTCCCCGGCCGCTGGAGGAACGAGGTTGCGGGCGGCTTTCGCGGTGCCGGAGGAGCGCTGCACGCGCGGTCGGAATGTGGCCCGCCAGCGGCGGGACGCCAGGCGCGAAGCCCTCGCCGCCGCACTCAAGGATTTGGTCCGGGCGCTCCAGGTTCTCGATGTCGACACAGCGCTCTCCGCGGCCGGTGTACCGGGACCCCGGCCATCGGCCTGATGACGGCCTCCCGCGGCCTTGGTGCGCCAAGTTGACTGCATTATGCAGTCAATGATGCTAAAATTACTTCATGACTGCGCTTACCATCCGGGATGTCTCCGACGACGCCGTACGCACCATGAAGATCCGCGCGGCGCAGGCCGGCCAGTCCTTGCAGGCATACCTCCGCGGCCTGATCGAGAAAGAGGCCGCGAAGCCCACCGTCGCGGAAGCCGTGGAGCAAGCCCGTAGGGAGGCAACCGCTAACCTCAGCACCGCCGACATTCTCGCGGCCATCGACGAAGGCAGGGCCGGACGTTGACCGTCGTTGACTGCTCTGCCATGGTCGAACTGCTGGCGGCGAAGACGCAGGCGGGAGAATCCATCGCACAGCGGCTGATCACAGCGCAGACCCTGTACGCACCGTACATACTTGACGGGGAAGTTATCTCCGCGCTGCTCGGGCTCATGCGAGGGAGGAAGATCACCGAACGAGAAGCCGAAGCGGCGCTCTTTAATTACCGCGCGTTCCCCATCGAGCGGCAAGACGTACTTTCCCTGTGGCCACGCATCAAGAGCCTTCACGCCAACCTGTCCGCCTACGACGCGCAGTATGTCGCCCTAGCCGAAGCCCTCCACGTCTCTTTGGTCACCGCCGATGCCCGTATCGACCGAAGCGGAGCAGCCCGCTGCGGAGTCGAAGCCTTCGGCGCACACCTCTGACCGATCGCGGCCCAGGGCCGGTACGCCGAAGCCGAACAGATCCTCCCCGGTGCCGGGTCATTGCGCGCACCCCCAGTGACTCGTGCCACTGTGCGCGTGATAGCCCAGATCTGTACAGCGCACGGGCTCGAAATGCTTCGGCGCCTAAACGTACAGATCGGCGGGACTGTTGCGCGTTCTTACTGAGGTTATCCATCACTCAGCGTGATGTTGCCTGCCGATGCGGACCGTCAACTCGGTGCGTCATGGCCGGTCTGGAGGTCGCCGTCAGGCGAGTCTCACGTCGAGCCTGGGCGACCATCGGCGACTTGTGCGAGATCGGCAACGGCGCGATCCTCATGGCGGGCTCCCGGCTCGGCAGCGGCTGCATCCTGGGCGAGGGCTGCTGCCGCCGGGCACCGTTATTCCCGCCGGTTCAGTCCTGGTCGGGCGCCCGCCCCATGTCATCCGGTCGGCCACGGACGCCGACCGTGAGCGGCTGGCGGTGCTGCGCCAGCATCAGACCAACCTGACCGACTACCCGGGCATGATCGTGTCCGGGCCGATGCGGGCCGGAGAACGCATGGGAACCCTGTACGCCTACCGCGACAAGACCCCGTTCGATCGGCGCCGGCACGGTGCTGTTCGACTCGGCGGAGATCACCGGCGACGTGGTCATCGGCGAAGGCTCGCTGATCGGCGCCGGCGTGAAGATCATCGGGGACTCCCACGGGCCTGTCCGCATCGGCTCGCGGGTGCAGATCCTGGAGAACACGGTGCTGCATCTGCTGCCCGACAACGAGCTGATCATCGACGACGACGCGGTGATCGGCCCGGGCGCGATGATCCACGGCTGCCGCATCGGCCGCGGCAGCATCGTCGAACCCGGCGCGATCGTGTGCGACGGCAGCGTGGTCGGGGCCGAGTCGGTGGTCCGCGCCGGTGCCTGCGTCAAGCAGCGCGACCGGTTCGGTGACCGGTCCATCGTGGATGGCTTCCCCGCCGGGTTGGTCAGCACCCTGACCGGCCCGCCGCCGATCCCGGGCTGGGCCTTGCCCCGGGACGCGCTCGCAACTCTCCGCAGGGTGCAGCGAAGATAGCACCGGCCGCGAGCAGGCGATGGTCCACGGGCCAGTCGGCCGGTCAGGACGACGGCAGATCACCACCGGACAATGTCCATGGCAGAACTTGATACCAGGGAACATAGACGACGGGTTTCATCACCGGGACGATGAAGCTGTGCTCGGCATGTGGCGTGCTCCGCGGCGGCGCAGCGGACGCGGATAGGTTAAGGATGGCGTGATGAGCGACGACCGTGACCACACCATCGCCACCGCCACGGTGACAAGTGAGGAAACACCGTACGGTGTGCGCATCAACACGGGGGGCCATGCGCTGCGCGGCGACGAACCGGTCGACCGCGGCGGCGGCGACACCGGTCCGGCTCCGTTCGGCCTGCTGCTGTCCGGGCTCGGTGCCTGCACCGCGATCACGCTGCGAATGTACGCCGAACATCAGAGCTGGCCGCTGGCTGGCGTGGATGTCGAGCTGACCTACGTCGTCAAAGACCGGAACACCCGGTGGATCGACCGGCTGATCACCCTGCACGGCGTCGACGAGGACCAGCGCGCGAAGCTGGCCGAGATCGCGGAGAAGACCCCGGTCACCAGGGCGGTCCGGGCCGGAACCGAGATCCGTACCACCACCGGGGCGGCCTGACCGGTGGCGACGCACGCGACGGAGCGGCCCAGGCAGCGGGGGGTGCTGATCCCATGACCGAGCGGATCGTCGTCATCGGGGCGGACGCGGCCGGGATGAGCGCAGCCTCGCAGGCCAAGCGAATCGCAGGCGACGCGGTCGAGATCGTCGCGTTCGAGCGCGGAGCGTACAGCTCCTACTCTGCCTGTGGCATCCCGTACTGGGTAGCCGGCGATGTCGACGGGCCGGAGCGTCTGGTCGCCCGTTCGCCGGGCGCACACCGGCGCAACGGCATCGACCTTCGGACGCGAACCGAGGTGGAGAAGATCGACCTTCAGGCCGGACGGGTGCTCGCTCATGACCTTGCCGCCGGGCGGTCGTTCGGGGAAGGCTTCGACTCTCTCGTCATCGCGACCGGTGCGGTCCCGGTGCGACCGGCGCTGCCCGGCGTGGACGCCGCCGGCGTGTTCGGCGTGCAGACTCTCGACGACGGTACCGCGCTCCTGGCGGATCTGCACCGCGCGCAGCCGCGGCGGGCCGTCGTGGTCGGCGGGGGCTACATCGGCGTGGAGATGGCCGAGGCACTGGTGCGACGCGGGGTCGCCGTCACCGTCGTCGATCAGGCCGCGCAGCCGATGACCACGCTCGACCCGGACATGGGGGCGGCGGTAAAGCGGGCCATGGAGGATATCGGCATCGACGTGCGCACCGACACCGCCGTCATCGGATTCGAGACCGGCAGCAACCACAGGATCCGCTCGGTGCTGACCGCCGACGGCTCAATCCCGGCCAACGTCGTCGTCCTCGGCCTCGGGGTACGGCCGAACACCGCGCTCGCACAAGATGCCGGCCTGGCGCTGGGCGATCACGGCGGGCTGCGCACGAACGTGCAGATGCAGGTTCTCGGCCACGAGAATATCTGGGCGGGCGGCGACTGCGTGGAGGTCCTCAACCTGGTCTCTGGTCAGTACCAGCATGTGGCGCTCGGCACCCACGCCAACAAGCAAGGCCGGGTCATCGGGCACAACCTGGCCGGCTCCTACGCCACATTTCCCGGGGTGGTCGGCACGGCGGTGGATCCGGTACCTCGCTCCTTCGACCTCGCGGGGGTCGCGCTGAGTGCCTTCGGCCTGTTGCTGCTGACTTTCGGGTTCGTCGACTCCGCTGACGCCGGCTGGCAGTCGCCGGTTGTGGCCGTCTGCGTCGCCGGCGGAATCGCGGTCTTGGCCGTCTTCGTCGCGTGGCAGCGCAGGGCCGCGGCCCCGATGGTGCCCCCTGCGCTGCTGCGAACCCCGGGCTTCGGCCGGGCATGCGCGGTATACCTCCTGGCCTACCTGGCCTTCTCCGGATTCATCTACTACGTCACGCTGTTCTTCCAGGACGTCCAGGAGTGGTCCGCGCTACGCACCGGCCTGTCCTGGCTGTTCTTCTGCATTCCGTACTTCGTCGTGGCCCAGCTCGGAAAGCGGCTCGCGCGATGGCTGCCGGTGGCCTGGGCGGTGGGGTCGGGATGCTTCATCGCCGCGCGGGCATGCTCGGAATGAGCCAGCTGGACACGACGACACCGTTTGCGTGGCCCGCAGCGTGTTACGTCGTGGTCGGAGCGGGCTTCGGCCTGATGGTCCCGGCGGGTTCGTCTGCGGCCATGGCCGAAATTCCCGACGGATCATCCGGAATCGCGTCGGCCCTGTTCAACTCCTGTCGTCAGATCGGCACGGCAATGGGACTGGCGGTCCTGGGAATCCATCGCCGCTGGTGCGATCTTGGCCGACTGGCACCAACGCGCCGGATCTCTCCCACCGGCCGAACGGCTGCCGGCCTCGCAGCTCGGTGCTGACGTCGCAGGAGGCCAGGTTCACGTGGTCACCGAGTCCGTCGGGCCGGACACGCTCGCCCCGGCGATTGCCTCCTTCCTTCGGGGCTTCGAGCTCGCCCTGCTCTTGGCGGGCGTGATCCTCGCCGCCGCCGGCGCGGTCGGCTTCCGAGGCCTCCGGCATCTTCAGAGGCCCGGGTCGTCCCAACCTCGGATGAGGGCGCGAGCGCAAACAGGTGACCCGGTACCGCTCCGCCGGCCGCAGCCGTAAGGTCTCGTAGGCCCGATCTCCGATCTGCCATGGACCTCAGCGTGGCTGCCCCCACGGCCCAGAGGTCTTGCAGGGGTGAACCGCCCGGAACGCCTGACCGTTCTGGCGCCTGTACCGCCCAGCGTGGCCGCGTCCGCTACGAAGCGACGGAAGCCCGGCCGCGCTGGGATACTCCGGAGGCAGGCTGTCCACCCACGATCAGCGCGCCGGGCGGTCGCGGGATGATTCTGATCGAGAGGGGCGTTGACACAGTGAACACGACATGTCGTGTTCATTTGGCGGGCGTGGACCCTTGAAGAGCTCCGGGCCTTGAGAGGTGAGCGTGATGACTGGCTGGTACGCGAAGCGGACGCCGGACAGGCCGGCCAGGGCCGTGATCGCCGTGACGCTGCTGGCGCTGCTGCTGGTGGCGGCTGTGCCGGTAGCCCTGCTGGCCGGAGTGGTCATGATGATGCTGGGACAGGTCGTCGGCGGGCTCGCGCTGTTCGGCGGCTCGATCCTCGCCGCCGCCATAGCTGTAGCGCTCGCGGGCCTGAGCGGGATGCGGCACCTGCGCAAACTGCTCTCCGGGCGCAGCTTCCGTGTCGTGCAACTGGACGGCAGCCAGTACACCGGCGCCGCAGAGCCGGAGGGCAGCGACTACACCAACGTCGTGCAGCTGGACCGCAGCCAGTACACCGAAGTTCGCTGACCTGACCCTCCCCGTTGTTGACGCACAAAAGTCGGGTAAGCGGGGCGCGTTGCCGCGCCCCAGCGTCGCCGAATACCCACATGTTGCGCTTTGACCTGCTCGGCCTGCTGCCTGGAGTGGCAGCAGACCACGAAGTCATCGCAGTAGCGGACCAGCACCGGACTGCCTTGCGCAGTACGTCTGCCATCGGGTCCGTACCGGACCCCGGCCGCCTCCTCCAGCCCGTGCAATGCGATGTTCAGTAGCAGCGGGGAAATCCCGCCCCCCTATGAACAGCGCTGGGTTATGCGTAGCTGCGCATAAGCCGCCTTGCGGCACGCCTCACCGAGATTACCCACAACCTGCGCGAGCGCATCACCGAAGCACGGATGAACGGCTGGCTCGGCGAAGTCCAGGGCCTTGAGGTCAGCCTGGAAGCCGCTAAACGCAAACTCGCCAGCCTCGACCGAAGCATTGAGCGCAACCGCCGCAGCGGACCCACCCACCTCGGAATGCCAGCCATCAGTAACCCCGGTGACAGCCGCTTCCCCCGCTCCATCAAATCATCGGAGGGTCGTGACTGCGGGTGCTGAGGCGGAGCCGTATGCGCCGCTAACCGAGCAGCGCAGCGCGCAGCGGCCGCGGCAACGGTCAGGAGATCGCGGCCCTCACCAGTTCGGCGACCTTCTTTTCCACCATGGGGCTCCACTTCCGGAGCGCGTACGACACCGGCCATAGGTCGCCGTCGTCGAGGTTCGCCGCGTCCTGGAAGCCCAGGGTCGAGTAGCGGTAGCTGAACTTGCCCGCGTTCTGGAAGAAGACGACGACCTTGCCGTCCGCGTTCGCGTAAGCGGGCATCCCGTACCAGGTCTTCGGCGACAGATCCGGGGCGGTAGCGGTCACCGTCATATGCACGCGCTCGGCGAGCGCACGATCCTCCGGCGCCATCTCCGCGATGCTGTCGAGGACCGCCTGCAGTCCGTCGGCCTTCTTGGCGCCCTTCTTGCCCTCGGCGCGCAGCTCGGCGGCGCGCGCCTTCATCGCGGCACGCTCCTCAGCGGTGAAGCCGTCGGACTCAGTCTTGGAATTGTTTGCGGACACTCTGGGGCTCCCTTTCGATGTTCAAGGCTCGGCATGATGCCGGGCATCTGGGGGAAGGCTATGCCCGGCGACACCCTGGCGCTTCTCGATTCCTGATTGGATCGGGGGGCCAGCGGAGGCGTTTGTGTAACGCCGCTCTTCACCCAGGGATCGTCCGGATCTGCAGCTTATGGCGTGCTCCGCACCAATTCGACCGCGTCGCAATGGCCGACCGGGCTGCAGGCGTGCACGTACCCGGGCGCGAGGACGTCGAGCAGGTCTGGGCCGATAGGACCGCAGTCCAGGCGGACAGTGAGCCACGCGCCGAGGCGTTTGGTGGCCGCGCAGCCGCTGCCCGTGCCGTAAAGTGCCGCCGCATCCCGCCGGGTGGTCTGCAGCGCGGCGGGGTCGCCGGTGCGCAGTGCGATGTCACCGAGGACGTAGCTGGCGATGTGGTTGAGGTAGCCGAAGCTCCCGTCACCCATCTCGCCGGACATGTCCAGGATCGCCTCGGCTTCGGCGCGGGTCCAGGATCGCGCCGAGCGGCACCGCCCGAGCCGCGGGATTCCCGCCGCCGCAGAACACCAGGATCCCGCCGTCCGCGGCCAGGCTTGCGGCCTCGCCCAGCAACGAGGTCTTCCCCGAGCCCGCGGGCCCGGTGACGAGCACGACGCTGCCGCGCCCGGCGCCGAGCGCGTTAAGCTGCCCCCGCAGCACGCCAACCTGAGGCTGCCGGCTGCGCAATCTGGGATGTACCGGGTCATATCGCGTCGCCTTCGCGGGTGTGCGCCTTCTCCCGGACGCGCAGCGCATCCAGTTCGGCCTGGATGGAGGTCATCGCTCACTCTTGCTCGCGAACTGCAACCAACGGTAGCACGCTAGGGGCAGATGTGCAACCAATTCTTGCAGTTGATTCACCATGCGCCGGACCCTCGACGCGCAACGTTTTGTTGCACATCTGGAAGAGATGTGCAATCATTGGTTGCATATCGAGAAGGAGGAAGACATGCAGACCGTCCTAAGCACCGATGGGGCCGGTGTCCCGTTGGACCGCTACGGCTGGACGCCATGGTTGCGCAGCGCGGGGGCGTTGATGGCGCTGGCGGCCCGAGCGAGCTCGGGGATCTCGACGACTGTGATGCCCGCGGCGCGGAGCTGCTCGGCGCCGCGGCCTTCGGTGAAGATGGGCGGCTCGCGCCACGCGAAGACCACCCGGGAGATGCCGGCCGCGAGGATGTGCTGGACACACGTGACCGGGCGGGACGCCCGGGCGCCACACGGCACGAGCGAGCTGTAGATCGTCGCGGTGGGCAGGCGCGGGTCAACCGGGTCCACCTTGCGCAGCGCGACCTCCTCCGCGTGATCGTGCGGGTCCTGCTCGCGGGAGAAGCCAGTAGCCATGATCTCCCCGCCCGCGGCCACGATGATGGCCCCCACCGAGAAGGCGGTGTCCGAGGGTGGGCACTGCCGGGACAGCTCGATCGCGGCCCGGAGGAAACGCGCGTCGGTCACGCCGGAACCGCCGGAGGGGAGCCGCGTGGGCCGCCGGGGCCCCAGCAGGTAGCGCAGCGCGACCACGCCGCCGAGCCGCCGCACGCTGGCTAGCGTCATCGGATGCTCGCGGTCCGCCGGGTAGGGCCCCGGCAGCGCGAACGGCGGCGCGGCCGCCTCCCCCACGAAGAACGGCGCCACGGCCAGGTGCAGCTCGTCCGCGAGATTCTGCGCCAGAAAATCACGCAGCAGGACCGACCCGCCTTCGACGAGAAGCCGCGCCGCCGCCCGTTCGGCCAGATCGGCGAGCATGAAGGACACCGACGGCGGGTCGCCGGCGTCGATGATCTCGGCCCGGTCCCCCAGCCGCGCCACCGCGGCCGGGACCGCCGGGCTGGCGCAGTAGACGAGCGGGGCCGCGCCCACGCCTGGTCGGGTAAGGGCGCCGGCCGGCTCCGGCGGGGCGAAGAAGCGCGCGGCGGGGTCCAGGTCGCCGGTTGCGGTCACGGTGACCCGCAGGGGATGCTCGGGCCGCCCGGCCGCCACCCGGGCGGCGCGGAGCCGCGGTGAGCGGATGAGCAGCCGGGGGTTGTCCCGGCGTACCGTGTTCGCGCCCACCAGGATCGCGTCCGCGCTGGCCCGCAGCTCATCCACCCGATCCAGGTCCTCCGGGCCGGACAGCATGAGGCGCGCGGGGCCGGTGTCGTCGATCCGGCCGTCCACCGACATGGCGCAGCTGATCAGGACGTAGGGGCGAGTCGGCAACGGTCTGTCTCCAGGGTCGGCGGATCTTGCTACTGAACGGTAGCTTCGGTGCGGGTCAAGTGATTTACTTAACACTTCCGGGCAGCCGATCGCAATGTTCCCGGTCTACCAGCGCGAGGACGCCGGGTGGGCGAGTCCGGGTTCGGGCGGATCCACGGGGCCGACGGGCTCTGGGAGTTCACCCGGGCCAAGGCCATCACCCGTCAGTGGATGAAGCCGCCCATGAACCTGACCTCGTTCGGCCGGACTGACGCGGACCTGAGGCGCACGGTCGGGCTGATCAGGCTGCTGCACGGCCGGCAGGGCGCTCCTGAGAGAGTGCCCGAGCGACCTCGGGTGGGCGGCTCCCGCGGCCTCTGGGCGGGCGGGCGGCTCCCGCGGCCCCCGGGCGGGCGGCTCCCGCGGCCCCGGGGCGGGGTGGGGTGGGGTGGGCGGCCAGCTGTTCCGGCGGGGCGGCTCCCGGCCAGCTGTTGCCGACCGGGAGCGCTCCCGAATGGGTCCGATAGGCCCCCGAGATCCATCGGCCCCCCGGGTGGCCGGCTATCACCACTGGTTAGCGGACGGAGCCAGCCGCGAAGGGTTATGACCGAAAACAACCCCCGAATGGGAGGTTTCTCGATATCGATTGCTAACCCTTTGTGATCAGAGCTAATCATATCAGTGATCAAATGTGAATCCCCGCAGGCCAGTTCGATGATCACTTTCTGGCATCAGAGATAACCCATTGCGTCTCCGGGGTGGCGGGTGGGCGGAAATGGGGTTATTAACGACATTATGGTCAGCGCCAGGCTGGGGTACTTCCGGCATGTCCGGCGGGCGCCGGGGATCGTTCCGGGCGGGACGCCGGGGAGCTCCGGGCGCGTACTGCCGCCGCCGGGCCGGGCATCATAGGGTGGAGCCATGCCACGTAACCGCAGGGAAAATCCCGTTGTGCTGTCTCGGATCTACACGCGGACCGGGGACGATGGGCTCACGTCCCTCTCGGACGGCACGCGGACGGCCAAGACCGACAGCCGGCTGGTCGCCTACGCCGACGTGGAAGAGGCCAACTGCGCCATCGGCGCGGTGATCGCCATCGGGCGGCCCCAGCCGGAGATCACCGAACTGCTGTCCCGCATCCAGAACGAGCTCTTCGACGTGGGCGCCGACCTCGCCAACCCCATCACCGACGAGCCGCCGCCCTTTCCGCCGCTGCGGATCGACGCGAGCTACATCGACGCGCTGGAAGAGGCGTGCGACCGCTACAACGAGGACCTGCCCGTCCTGCGCAGCTTCGTGTTGCCCGGCGGAACGCCCGCCGCAGCCCTGATACACACCGCGCGGACCGTCACGCGCCGGGCCGAGCGAAGCGCGTGGGCGGCGGTCAGCGAGCACGGCGATACGGTCAACCCGCTGGCCGCGCGTTACCTGAACCGCCTGTCCGATCTGCTGTTCATCCTCGGGCGGCGGCTCAACGCCGACCACGGCGACGTGCTGTGGAAGCCCGGCGGGGAGCGTTAGCCCGGGTCCGCCGTGGAAGCCCGGCGGGGAGCGTTACGCCCGGGGTCCGCCGTGGAAGCCCGGCGGGGAGCGTTACGCCCGGGTCCGCCGTGAAGCCGAGGACCCGGTAGCACCCATCAGGCGATCTGGTCCAGGTAGGAACCGGGCGGGGCGGCTTCGAGCCAGGACAGGAAACCGGTGAGCGCCGCCTCCGACATCGCGAGCTCGACGCGGGTCCCGTCGCCCACCTTGCACTCCACTACGACCATCCCGGGACCGAGGCTCGCGCTCTCGGCCACGGTGGCCGCGCGCCGCGACGCGACGGTCAGCGTGCGGCGTTCCAGTTCCAGCCGCGGCCGCAGCAAGACCCCGAACAGGTGATACCAGCACAGCTGGTCGCCCTGGTAGGAAGCGACGCCGAGGCGCCAGGAGCCCTGGCCCGCGGTGCGCCGCAAACCGCAGTCAACGGTGCCGCCGCCGCGTTCGAGCAGAAACCGGCGGGTGGCGATCCCGCTTGCGATCAGGACCAGGATGAGGAGCAAGGCGGCGAAGATCCAGGCCACATCGAAAGCCAGCGCGCCTCCCACCTCCGGCCCTTGTCAGGCCTGTTCGCCCGCGGCTCGCAGCTGCGCCCTGGCGTACTTGGCCTCGGTGGGCTCCTCGGCCGACGGCGGCGAGCCTGCCTCGCTCAGCGCGGACTCAAGCTCGGACCGCGCCGCGCCCTTGTCCACCTCGGCACCGAGCTCCGCGTCGACGGCGAGGATCGATACCCGGTCGTCGGAGACCGAGAGGAAACCGCCGCTCACGGCGGCGGTGACCTCTCCCCCGGCCGCGGCCACGGCGGCCTCCGACGCGTCGCCCTCCGGATCCAGAATGCGGACGACGCTCCCCTCGGCCAGGATGCCGAGCACCGGCGGATGGCCGGTCAGCAGCCCGATGTCACCATCGAGCGTCTTCGCGATGACCATGCCGGCGTCGCCGGCCCACAGCTCCCGGTCCGCTACGACGACCTCGACGTGCAAGGTCACTGTTCCATCTCCCTGGCCTTCTTCTCCACGTCCTCGATCCCGCCGCACATGAAGAACGCCTGCTCCGGCAGGTTGTCGTACTTGCCGTCGACGATCGCCTTGAACGAGGAGATCGTCTCTTCCAGCGGGGTGAAGACCCCCGGCTGCCCGGTGAACTGCTCCGCAACAAACATCGGCTGGGACAGGAACCGCTCGATGCGCCTCGCCCGCCGCACGACGACCTGGTCCTCTTCACCCAGTTCGTCGATGCCCAGGATGGCGATGATGTCCTGCAGCTCGTTGTAGCGCTGCAGGATCTGCTGCACCGACCGGGCCACGTCGTAGTGCTCCTGGCCGACGTACCGCGGGTCCAGAATCCGTGACGTGGAGTCTAGCGGGTCCACCGCCGGGTAGATGCCCTTCTCCGTGATCGCGCGGGACAGCGTGGTGGTGGCGTCCAGGTGCGCGAACACGGTGTGCGGGGCCGGGTCGGTGATGTCGTCCGCCGGAACGTAGATCGCCTGCATGGACGTGATCGAGTGACCGCGGGTGGAGGTGATCCGCTCCTGCAGCTGGCCCATCTCGTCGGCCAGCGTGGGCTGGTAGCCCACCGCGGACGGCATCCGGCCCAGCAGCGTCGAGACTTCGGATCCGGCCTGGGTGAACCGGAAGATGTTGTCGATGAACAGCAGGACGTCCTGCTTTTCGACGTCGCGGAAGTACTCGGCCATGGTGAGCGCGGACAGGCCCACCCGCAGCCGGGTGCCCGGCGGCTCGTCCATCTGGCCGAAGACCAGCGCGGTGTCGTTGATGACACCGGACTCGGTCATCTCCACCCAGAGGTCGTTGCCCTCACGGGTACGCTCGCCGACACCGGCGAAGACCGAGACGCCGGAGAAGTTCTGCGCGACGCGGCGGATCATCTCCTGGATGAGCACGGTCTTGCCCACGCCCGCGCCGCCGAACAGGCCGATCTTCCCGCCGCGTACGTACGGGGTCAGCAGGTCGAGGACCTTGATGCCGGTCACGAACATCTCGGTGCGCGGCTCGAGCTGGTCCAGCGGCGGCGGGTCCCGGTGAATGGACCAGCGCTCTTCGATCTTCAGCGAGGAGGTCGGGACGTCGAGGCTCTCGCCCAGGGCGTTGAACACGTGCCCCTTGGTCACCTCGCCGACCGGCACCTCGATCGGCGAGCCGGTGTCGGTGACCTCGGCCCCGCGGACCAGGCCGTCGGTCGGCTCCATCGAGATCGCGCGCACCACGTCGTCACCGATGTGCTGCTCGACCTCGAGGGTCAGCTCCCGGGTCTCCTCGCCCAGGGTGATATCAACGTGCAGCGCGTTGTAGATCTCGGGCATCTGCTCGGAGGAAAACTCCACGTCAACGACGGGGCCGATGACCCGCACGACCCGGCCGGTGCCCGGGGTCCCGGCGCCACTGCCGGCAGGGTTCTCTACGGTCGCGGTCATAGTGTCACTCACTCACTTCCTGCAGTGGCGTCGGCCATCGCGTTGGCGCCGCCCACGATCTCGCTGATTTCCTGGGTAATCTCGGCCTGCCGCGCGTTGTTGGCCTCGCGGGTCAGCCGCTCCACGAGGTCGTTCGCGTTATCGGTGGCCGCCTTCATGGCGCGGCGGCGCGCGGCGAGCTCGGCCGCCGCCGCCTCCAGCATCGCGTAGAAGATGCGGCCCTCCACGTACTGCGGCAGCAGCCGGTCCAGCACCGTCTCGGTCGACGGCTCAAACTCGTATTTCGGCAGCGGGCCCCCGGCCGGCTCCTCGGAGCTCTCCTCGATCTCCAGCGGCAGCAGCCGGGCGACCACCGGGCGCTGGGTCAGCATCGAGACGAACTCGGTACGGACGATGTAGATCTCGTCCACGCCACCGTCCTCGGCCGGCCGGTCGAACGCCTCGAGCAGGCCCTTCGTCACCTCGGTCGCGTCGCGCACGGAGGGCCGCGCCGAGAACCCGCTCCACTGCTGCGCCATCTCGATGCTGCGGGCCCGATGCCAGCCGATGCCCTTGCGCCCGCACACGAACGGGACCGCCTCGACGTGCCGCTCGGTGAGGGTGCGGACCAGCCGCTGCTCCTCCCGCAGGACGTTGTTGTTGAACGCCCCGCAGAAGCCGGAGTCGCTGGTCAGCACCAGCACCGCCGCGCGGGAGACGGACTCCGGCTCGGACACCAGCGGATGGTCGATGGTGGACGACCGGCTGACGACCGCCTCCACCGCCCGGGTGAGCTCCCGCGCGTACGGAGCCGCCTCGCGCATGCGCTGCTGCGCGCGGATGATCCGGGACGAGGCGATCAGCTCCTGGGCACGCGTGATCTTGCCGATGGACTGGACCGCCCGGATCCGCTGCCGGACGGCGCGAAGCGATGCGGCCATGCCTAGCTCTTCCCGCCGGACGGGCTGTTGGCGTCCACCGGGCCGTCGCCGGAACTCCCGCCGGAGTTCCCGCTCGAGCTCCCGCTGGAGCCGCCGTCAGACGCCGCGACGGGCTCGGAGGTGTCCTGGCCGGTCGCCTCGCTGGGCTGCGCCGACGTGTGCCGGGTCACTTTCTCCTGGCCCACCTCGTCCTCGCCCAGCGCCTCAGGCTGCTCGTCGTCGGTCACCAGCAGCTCGCCGTTGCTCTTTTCAAAGGTACGACGGAATTGCTCGATAGCGTCCTTGAGGGCCGTCAGGGTGTCCTCCGAGAGATCACGGGTTTCCCTGATCGCGTCGAGGATGCCGGGGTTGTTGCGCTTCAGGCTGTCGAGGAATTCCGACTCGAACCGCGAGACGTCCTCGATCGGAACGTCGTCGAGGTGGCCGTTGGTGCCCGCCCAGATCGACACCACTTCCTCCTCCACCGGGAAGGGGTCGTACTGCGGCTGCTTCAGCAATTCGACCAGCCGCGCACCCCGGTCCAGCTGGGCGCGGGACGCCGCGTCCAGGTCGGAGGCGAACGCCGCGAACGACTCCAGGTCACGGAACTGGGACAGGGCCAGCCGGAGCGTGCCCGCGACCTTCCTCAAGGCCCGGACCTGGGCGGCACCGCCGACGCGGGACACCGACCGGCCGACGTTGATCGCGGGGCGGACGCCGGAGTTGAACAGGTCGGTCTCGAGGAAGATCTGGCCGTCGGTGATCGAGATGACGTTCGTCGGGATGTACGCCGAGATGTCGTTGGCCTTGGTCTCGATGATCGGCAGTCCGCTCAGCGAGCCGCCGCCGAGGTCGTCGGACAGCTTGGCGCAGCGCTCCAGCAGCCGGGAGTGCAGGTAGAACACGTCGCCGGGGTAGGCCTCGCGGCCCGGCGGGCGGCGCAGCAGGAGGGAGATGGCCCGGTAAGCCTCGGCCTGCTTGGTCAGGTCGTCGAAGATGATCAGGGCGTGCTTGCCCTGGTACATCCAGTGCTGGCCGATCGCGGAGCCGGTGTAGGGCGCGATGTACTTGAAGCCCGCGGGGTCCGACGCCGGCGACGCCACGATGGTGGTGTACTCCATCGCGCCCGCTTCCTCCAGGGACTGGCGGATCTGGGCGATGGTCGAGCCCTTCTGGCCGATGGCCACGTAGATGCACCGCATCTGGAGCTTGGGGTCGCCGGACTCCCAGTACGAGCGCTGGTTGATGATCGTGTCGATGGCGATGGCCGTCTTGCCGGTCTGCCGGTCGCCGATGATCAGCTCCCGCTGGCCGCGGCCGATCGCGGTCATCGCGTCGATGGCCTTGATACCGGTCTGCAGCGGCTCGTTGACCGACTGCCGCTGCACGACGGACGGTGCCTGGGTCTCCAGGGGGCGCAGCTCGGTGTCGCCGATCTCGCCCTTGCCGTCAAGGGGAGAACCCAGCGGGTCCACGACCCGGCCGAGGAAGCTGTCCCCGACCGGCACGGAGAGGATCTCACCGGTGCGGCGAACCTGCTGGCCCTCCTCGATCTTGCTGAAGTCGCCCAGGATGACGACGCCTATCTCGCGTACGTCCAGGTTGAGCGCGAGGCCGCGGGTGCCGTCCTCGAACTCCAGTAGCTCGTTGGCCATGGCCGAGGGCAGTCCCTCGACCCGGGCGATACCGTCGCCGCATTCGGTGACCGTGCCCACCTCCTCCAGGGAGGCGGACTCCGGTTCGTACGCTTCGACGAACTGCGCCAGGGCGTCCCGGATCTCGTCGGGCCGGATTGTCAGCTCCGCCATCTTCCTCGTGTCTTTCCTGTGCGTCGGGTATCGGTAGGTCGGGACGCGCCAGCCGCCGGGTGCGGGCGGTACGGGCTGGGCATAAATCAGCCGGCCAGCTTGCGGCGCACCGCCACCAGGCGGCTCACCACGCTCGCGTCGATCAGCTCGTCGCCGACCTGGATGGTCAGGCCGCCGATGACCGCCGGGTCGATGACGACGTTGATGTACACCTCATGACCGTAGATGGCGGCCAGGGCTTCGGCCAGCCTGCGTCGCTGCTGTGCCGTCGGCTCGGTCGCCGCGCGCACCACCGCGATGAGGCGCTGCCGGCGCTCGGCCGCGATGCGCGTGCACATCTCGAGGCTCGCCACCAGCGAGCGGCCCCTCGGATGCAGGGACATCTCGGTGATCAGCCGCAGTGCCACCGGCGTCACCTTGCCGCCGAGCAGCGCGTTGAGCAGGTCACGCTTGCGTTCCTCGGGCAGCACCGGCTCGGTCAGCGCCGCGCGGAGCTCCGGCTCGCGCGCTACGACCCGGCTGAACCGGAAAAGCTCGTCCTCCAGGTCATCGAGCTGCCGGGCCTCCTCGGCCGCGATGGCGTACGCCTCCACGGCCAGCCGCTCCATCGCATCGGTCATGTCCGATGGGCTGGCCCACTGAGACCTGACCGTGGCCGCGACGAGTTCCTCGGTCACCGGCGTGACCCTGCCGTGCAGCAGCGCGACCGCGATCGCGCCCTTCTCGTCCGCGGGCTTGGAGGGATCGGACAGCGCGCGCCGCAGTGCGTGCTCGTGGTCCAGGAGCCCCAGCACGGCGAACAGCTCGTCACCGGCCGTCGCAGCCAGCCCCGCCGTCCCGGATGCCGCCGTCCCGGATGCCGCCGTCCCGGATGCCGCCGTTCCGGATGCCGCCGTCCCGGATGCCGCCGTCCCGGATGCCGCCGTCCCGGATGCCGCCGTCCCGCCAGCGGCCGCAGCCGCGCCGGCCTGGCCCGTCCCGGTTTCCCCGGATGCCGAACGGTCCCTGGCGGGCTTGGTCCGCCGGGATTCGGCCAGTACCTCCGGGAGCCGTTCCCGCAGGCTCACGAAGGATGTCCTGCTTACGCCGCGCATCGGAGTTCCTCCCGCACTCGGGGTACCGGGACTGGGGAGATGCTCACTGAGCCGCCCTCGCCCCGATCCCGCCGCGCTGCTCAAGGTCGTCGAGGAACCTGTCGACCACGCGGCTCTGCCGGGCCTCATCCTGGAGCGACTCGCCCACGATGCGGCTGGCCAGGTCGGTGGCCAGTGCGCCCACCTCGGCCCGCAGGGAAGTCAGCGCCTGCATGCGCTCGGCCTCGATCTGCGCGTTCGCCGCCTCGGCCAGGCGCCGCGCCTCGGCCTGGGCCTCTTCGCGCATCTCGGCGATGATCTGGGCACCCTGCTCCCTCGCCTCCTCACGGAGACGGGCGGCCTCATGGCGGGCTTCGGCGAGCTGCTGGCGGTACTGCTCGAGGACCCGGGCCGCCTCGGCCTGGGCCTCCTCCGCGCGTTCCAGCCCACCCTCGATCTGGTCGGTGCGCTCCTGCAGCGTCTTCTGGATACGCGGCAGCAACACCTTGCCCAGCAGCCCGAAGACGATGAAGAAGGAGACCGCCCCGATGATGAGCTCGGTGAGCGTGGGCACCAGCGGATTCTGCGATCCTGATGAAGCTGCTGCCACCAGATCCGTCATCGCGTGACCGCCCTTCCTGTCATGCCTGTAACTACAACCATCCGCGTTACTTGCCGAAGATAAATGGCACGACGAGACCGATCAGCGCGAGGGCCTCGGTCAGCGAGAAGCCGATCCACATGTACTGGGTGATCCGCCCGGACGCTTCCGGCTGGCGGGCCATCGCCTCGATGGCGTGACCGAAGATCAGGCCGATGCCGACACCCGGCCCGATGGCCGCGAGGCCATAAGCGACCGCTCCGAGGCTGCCGCTAACCGTGGTGCCGGCGGCGAGGGCGTGTGTGGTAGCAACGTCAAGCATCTGTCCGTTTCCTTTGTGTCAGGACCGGCGAAATCCTTTCGCCGGACAGGTCGGGTGAGGCGTCAGTGGCCCGCCTCCAGCGAGTCCGCGATGTAGACCGCGGTCAGGGTGGTGAAAATGAAGGCCTGCAGCAGCTGGATCAGCGCCTCGAGCACGGTCACGGCCAGCACCATCACGGCTGAGGCGGCGGCGAAGACCAGCCCGATGCTGAGGCTGGCCAGGTACCAGATCGCCAGCGTGAAGATCAGCAGGAGCAGGTGGCCGGCGAACATGTTCGCGAACAACCGCACGCCGAGAGTGAACGGCTGGACGATGAAGTAGCGGGCGAACTCGATCGGCACCAGGATGACGAGCACCCATTTGGGGACGTCGCCGGGGACCATCTTCCTGAAGTAGCCGACGACACCCTGGTTCTTGAAGCCAAGGTAAAGGTAGGTCAAGTAGACGATGGCCACCAGGGACCAGGGGAAACCGATGCGGGACGTCGCCGGGAACTGGAAGAACGGGATGATCTCCATCAGGTTCATGAAGTAGATGAAGAAGAACATCGCCGTCAGGAAGGGCAGGAAACCGTCGCCCCGTTTGCCCAGTGACGGGCGGAGGATCTGGTCCCGGACGCCCAACAGGGCCACTTCGCCGACGTTCTGCACGCCGCGCGGGACGATCTTCGGCTTCCAGAACGCGGCCCAGAAGAGGACGACGACGATCGCCGCGCAGAGCAACGCGATCAGCATCGGCTTGGTGAAGTGGAAGGCGCCGATGCTGAAGATCGGCCGGAAGTCGAAGTCCTCGAGGCTAGGCGACGGGAAGCCGCACCCGGAAAAGATGTGGCATCCGCCGCCGCTGACCGCGGCGACCGCCTGAATGTCACCGGTCACCGGCCGGCTCCTCTCGCAGCGTTTCCTGGGCGTGCTGGTTCTGTGTGGATGATGACCTGCCGTAGCGATAGATGACCAAGCCGAGGGATACCCCGAGGCCGAACAGCATCCCGACCGGGAAGATGACCGGCGCGTGCACGGCGCGGCTGACCAGCCAGCCGATCCCGCCGTAGGCGATGATGCCAGCGATCAGGTAGCTGATAACCGTCCAGCCCGAACCCCGGGACGGCAACGGGGAAGTCTGCCCGTCTGCGTCCTTGTCCGCCGACGTGCCCGGGTACGCGCGTACCTGTCGCCGACTGGCCGGCGGCTCCGGAACGCGGGTACCTGGCGCATCCCGGAGACGGGCCGTTCCGGTGGCTCGGGCAGCAGGGCCCGGCCCTCGGGCTCAGTCAGCCCGGGCCGGTCCTGGGGCTCGGTCAATCCGGGGCAATCCTCAGGCTGGTCAGCCCGGGCGGGTCGGGCGGCCCGGGCACCTCAGCGAACCGGGGCCGATCGTGGGGCTCGGCGAGCTGGTTCCGGTCAGGCGCCGCGGCCACCCGGGGCCCTCCCGGTGGCGTAGCCGGGTGGGGCCGCTCGTGCGGGTCGGGACGAAGGGGTTGCGCCACGCCTCACCGCTCCCCGTCCGGTTCGACGTAAAGCGCCTTGAACTTGATCGACGTGATGACCTGACTGGCGGACCAGGCGAGGATGCAGATAATGGCGGTGAAGCCGAAGAGCTTGGCGTCGAAGAAGCTCGTCCCCTGCAGTTCCTTCACGGTCACCGCGAGGACGATGATCTTGAATACGTAAAGAGCGATCCCGGCCAGCATGATCGCCTGCGGGCTGATCCGCGCTACGCGGCCGATGACCACGACATCGATCCCGAAGAAGATCGTGACGAGCGCGATGCCCAGGAGGGCGCCGATCAGCCCGCGTGATCCGCCGATGGCTGCGCTGACCCCGAGCATGACGGCCGCGACGACAGCCGTCAGGACGGCCGACCATCGCGTGATCCGGGCGAAGTTTGCCAGCACTTAGACGTCTCCGGGGAGATCGGTATGGAGGCTCTTTACCTGAAGCTGCCCAGGGAGGAGTCCTCCGGGGGCCAGGCAGCGATCTCGCACCGCGTCGCAGGTGCGGCACGCGGGTCGCCACTGGTCAACGAAAGGTATCACGGGCCTCTCCTTCACGTTAGAGGGGCTGCTCGTGAAAGCTATCACAAAGTTCTTTGCCCTGTCTTTACCTAAATGAGAACTTTTTCAGACCCGGCCTTTGCGTTCGTTGTCTTACCGGAGAGTAACGAATCCAGCTCGCCAGCGGAGACCAACGGGCGAGGGCGCAGGCGGGTCGAGGCAGCCGGGTGCGGTGGTGGGGCGGAGTGTTCGCGGAAGGCGGCGGTCCGGGCCGGGGCAGGGCGTCGGGGCCGAAGGCCGGCTTTGGGCCGGGCGCCAAGCTCGGCTTTGGGCCGGTCAGCTCCGGGAAATTCGCGCGGCGGTCAGCTCTGGGGGGCGGCCGGAGTGCGTTCGCGCGGAGGGAAGGGTGGGTCCGGGCGGGCGGCAGCGCTGCCGGTATCGGGTCCGCTTCCGCCAGCGGCCTGGGCAGGCCGGGCGGCGGCAGGCTCGGTTCCGCCGGTGGGCCGAGTACCCCGGCCGGCTCCTGGGCCGACCATGCCTGCGGGCTGGGTGGCCTGGGGGGCTCCTGCGCCGGCCACGCTGGCGGGCTGCGCGGCCTGGGCGGAGGGGGCGCGGGTGCCGCGGTTTCGCCGCCCGTTGCGGAGCCGGCCCGGGCGCAGCCGGGGCATGGTGACGAGGAGCAGGACGAGCACGGCCGCCAGGGTCAGCCCAACCAGCACGATCAGGTTCGTGCGGACCAGCGAGAGGGACACCACGCTGGCGCTGAACAGGGCCGCCCACAGATACATGATCAGAACACTCTGGCGGTGCGAGTGGCCCACGTTCAGCAGCCGGTGATGCAGGTGCTTCTTGTCCGCGGCAAACGGTGACATGCCCGCCCTGGTCCGCCGCACGACCGCCAATAGCAGGTCGGCGTACGGGATGACCAGGATGGCCGCGGGCAGCAGGATCGGGAGCACGGTCGGGTACCGGTTGACCGTGTGGCTGTAGTGGAGCAGCACGTTGGGGTCGAGCATCGCCGTGCTGGAGAGCGGGACGTAGGCGAGCAGCATCCCGAGGAGCATGGCGCCGGTGTCACCCATGAAGATCCGCGCCGGGTAGAAGTTGTGCGGCAGGAATCCGACGCACATACCGGCCAGCAGCGCGGCCACCAGCGCCGGGACGGACTGGGAGTGGATGCCGACGACCCGGGCGAGCGTGTAGGAGTAGACGAGGAACGAGCAGGCCGCGATGGCGACGATCCCGGCGGCCAGCCCGTCGAGCCCGTCGATGAAGTTGACCGCGTTGATCGTGATCACCACGAGCAGGATGGTCAGGGTCAGGCCCAGCTGCGGCGGGAGGATGAACACGCCGCCGCTCGGCTCGGGGACCCAGGAGAGCACGACCTGGCTCCAGACCAGGATGGCGCCCGCTGCCACCTGGGCGGCGAGCTTGCTGATCGCGCCCATCCCCCAGCGGTCGTCGATGATGCCCGTGACGACCAGCAGGCCGCCGGCCATCAGCAGCCCGGGGACGGTCCGCGGGGAGGGGAACGCCTGGCGCAGGTAGGTGAGCTGATTGGCGACGAGCAGGCCAGCCGCCAGGCCGCCGTACATGGCCAGGCCGCCGAGCAGCGGCGTGGGCACCACGTGCACGTCCCGCGTGCGGGCAGCGTGCATCGCACGGGTGGCCATGGCACCGCGCCGGACCAGCGGCGTCAGGAGATAGGTAGCCGCGGCGGCCAGCAGCAGCGCGAGAACGTACTCCCGCACGCTAGGTCAGCCAGCCGCGACAGGGTTGGCGGACATCATCAGCCACTTTAGCTTGCGGGGCAAGTGCCAGGCCGCGTGTATGCGCCGGTCGCGCCTATTTGCCGGGCGTGTCCTTCGCGTCCGCGGAAGGCTCGCTGATCTCCGCGGCGGGCCCGTCCGGAGCGGGGGCGGAGCGCGGCGCGGGATCATTCGGCGAATCAGGGACCTCGGCCGGGGTGGGCGCGGACGCTTGCGCGGGATCGTTTGGCCGGGCGGGGGTTTCGGCCGGGCCAGACACTGGCACCTGCGCGGGACCATCTGGCAGACCACGGAGCTCGGCGAGGCCGGGTGCGGATGGCGGGGCGGGATCGCCGGGCAGATCAGCGACTCCGGCCGGGACGGCCGCGGGCGCCTGCGCGGCATCGCCGGGCAGATCAGCGACCCCGGCCGGATCATGGCGGACGGCGGGCGGGATCACCCGGCAGATCAGCGACTCCGGCCGGGACGGCCGCGGGCGCCTGCGCGGCATCGCCGGGCAGGGCCGGGATACCGGCCGTGCCGTTCACCGAGGTGGATACCGGCACGTCCTCGCCGGTCACCAGGGCCGCGACCTCGCGGAGCCGGTCCATCGGGATGACCCCGGCCCGCAGCAGCCGCGGCACCGAACCCGTTAGGTCGATGATGGTGGACGCCACCCCACCGGAGCAGGGCCCGCCGTCCAGGTAGACGGAGACCGTATCGCCCAGCTGCTCGACCGCCTCGTCCGCGGTCGTCGCGGCCGGCAGGCCGGTCCGGTTCGCGCTGCTCACGGCCATCGGGCCGGTTTTCTTCAGCAGGTCAAGGGTGACCGCGTGCAGTGGCATCCGGACCGCCACGGTGCCGCGGGTATCCCCCAGGTCCCAGGCTAGCGTCGGGCTGGCCCGGCAGACCAGCGTCAGGCCGCCCGGCCAGAACTGGTCGATCAGATCCTGCCCGAACGCCCCCATGTCGTCGACCAGCGCGGTCGCAGCGCGCATGGTGCCGACGAGCACAGGGGGCGGCATATCCCGGCCGCGCCCCTTGGCCACGAGGAGCCGGCTCACCGCCCACGTCGTGAACGCGTCCGCGCCGATGCCATAGACCGTGTCGGTCGGCAGGACGACCAGTTCGCCCTTCTGCACGGCCGCCACCGCCGCGGCGATCCCGGCCTCCCGCTGCTCCGGGTCGGAGCAGTCGTAACGTTCGCTCATTGCCGCCTATCCCGTCATCCATCGGCTCACTCACCTCGCCACGTCGCGGTGACGAAACGGTCCCGGCGCGCCAGGTCCTTGTGGTTGCGCGTGTCACGCCAGCCGCCTTCCTCGCCGAACACCCAGTACACGGCCCCACCCTGGGGCGCGCCGTGCTCCACCGCGACCAGCCCGCCCGGGCGCAGCAGCCGCCGGGCGGCGCGCTCGACGCCGCGGATCGCGTCAAGGCCGTCCTCGCCGCTCCACAGCGCGGCCGGCGGGTCGTATTCTCCCACCTCGGGCGGCACCGACGCGCCGAGCGGGATGTAGGGCGGGTTGCTGATCACGAGATCAACCTTGCCATCCAGTTCACGGAGCTCGCCGGTACCGGGCGCCGCGGTGAGGGCGGCATCGAAGTCCGCGGTGAGGCCGGCGGTGAAGTCCGCCGTGAGGCCGGCGGTGAAGTCCGCTCCGTACAGGCTCACCCGGCCCTTGGTGTACGGCGCGGCCACCGCGCAGCGCTCGACGTTGCGCTCCGTCCAGCCACGGGCGATCGGGTCGGCTTCCACGGCGTGCACGCGAGCACGCGGGACCTCCTGGGCGACCGAAAGCGCGATCGCGCCGGAGCCGGTCCCCAGGTCGACCACAACCGGCTCGGCCACATCCATCTCCCGCAGCCGGTCGATGGCCCAGCCCGTCATCACCTCGGTCTCCGGCCGGGGCACGAACACGCCGGGGCCGACCTCGAGCTCCAGGTAACGGAAGTATGCCCGCCCGGTGATGTGCTGCAGGGGCTCGCGGGCGGCGCGGCGGCCGACCCCCTCCCAGAAGCGGGCATCGAACGCCGCGTCGGGCACCGCGTGCAGCTCGGTCCGGCGCACACCGTGCACGTGCGCCGCGATCAGCTCCGCCTCGGCGCGGGGCGATTCCACCCCAGCCTCGGCGAGCCGGGCCGCGGCGAGCGCTATCTCATCCAGCAACAGGTTCACCCGGATGGCTCCCGCTGCTCACGTGCCGGTGTTCCCGTCGCTGCCGAGCTTCTCGGCCATTTCGGCGTCGGCGAGCGAGGTGATTACCGCGTCCAGATCACCGTCGATCACCTGATCGAGGTTGTAGGCCTTGTAGCCCACCCGGTGATCGGAAATTCGGTTCTCGGGGAAGTTGTAGGTGCGGACGCGCTCGGACCGGTCGACAGTCCGGACCTGGCTGCGCCGTTCAGCCGCGGCCTTCTCGTCGGCCTCGTGCTGCGCCTGAGCCAGCAGGCGGGCGCGCAGGATCCGCATCGCCTGCTCCTTGTTCTGCAGCTGGCTCTTCTCGTTCTGGCAGGAGACCACGATGCCGGTCGGGATATGGGTGAGGCGTACCGCGGAGTCGGTGGTGTTGACGCTCTGGCCGCCGGGTCCGGAGGAGCGGAACACGTCCACCCGCACGTCGTTCGGATCGATCTCGACCTCGACCTGCCCGGCTTCGGGCATGACAAGGACGCCTGCGGCCGAGGTGTGGATGCGGCCCTGTGATTCGGTGACCGGAACCCGCTGGACCCGGTGCACGCCGCCTTCGTACTTCAGCCGCGCCCACGCGCCCTGGCCCGGGCCGCTGGCCTTCTTGCCCGCCTTCACCGCGAGGGTCGCGGCCTTGACACCGCCGAGGCCGGTGACGGTGGAGTCGAGAACTTCGGTGGCCCAGTGGTGGCGCTCGGCGTAGCGCTGGTACATGCGTAGCAGGTCGCCGGCGAACAGAGCGGATTCCTCGCCGCCCTCGCCCGCCTTGATCTCGAGGATGACGTCCCGGCCGTCGTTAGGGTCGCGCGGAACGAGCATCCGCCGCAGTTGCTGCCCGAGTTCCGCCTTACGCTTCTTGAGCTGGTCCGCCTCGGCGGCGAAGGACGGGTCCTCGGGCGCGAGCTCGCGCGCCGTCGCCTCGTCGGCCTCGGTCTGCTGCCATTCGGCGTAGGCGTTCACGATCGGAGTCAGCTCGGCGTAACGCCGGCCGAAGTCGCGGGCCTGGTCCTGGTCGGCGTGCACGCCGGGGTCGGCCAGGGCACGCTCCAGGTCCGCATGCTCCGACGCCAGCTCGGCGAGCCGGTCGAACACAGTAATTCCTCCTACGCGGGCACCACGGGCGCCCGCTCCCGCGCCCGAATACGGCGCGGGAGCGTCAGCGCCAGCAACGCATTCGGGTTGAGTTTCCGCAGCATCCGCGGAAACTCAACCCGGTCATGATGAGCTGATGGCCTGGCGCGCCAATTCGCGCGCCAGGGGAGCGCGGGCCCGGGCTTACTTGCTGGTGCCCATGGCCTTCTTGCCAAACCGCCGCTCGAACCGGGCGACGCGGCCACCGGTGTCCAGGATCTTCTGCTTGCCCGTGTAGAACGGGTGGCAGGCCGAGCAGACGTCGGTGTGGATCTCGCCGTTGGCGGCGGTGCTGTGCGTGGTGAAGGTGTTCCCACAGGTACAGGTCACCGTGGTGGGAACGTACTTCGGGTGAATGTCAGGCTTCACGTTTAACTCCTGCCTCGTGCGGTCGCCGGGTCGCCGCTGGCCGAGCACCATCGGGGCTGGCTTTCGTGGCGTGAACCGGTACCGCCTGGTCGCGGCTTCCTAGTGTGCCAGACCGTTCAACATTCCGCGGCCCCCGATGATTCCCCGGCAGAGTGCCCGCCGGAGCCCGGGTGAGGGCCCGGTTCACGCCGATCTGAATCGGTCACAGAACCTCATATCGGGCGCAGGCGAAGACTTCGGTGTACTCCGTCGCCGGGGCGCTCCAGTCGGGCAAGACGGTGGCCAGCGTCACCCTGCCCACGCCGTCCGGCGGTCACATCGGCGTCTTCGCCATTGGGGCCGCCTGAGGTGGGGCCGCCTGGGGCCGGGATTCCCTCCCGGCCCCAGGCGGCAGAGCGCGCGACGTGGGGCCCATGCGCCCCCTTCCCGAGGGGGCACCCTTCGTTTTCAATAAAGGTGTGCGGAAACCGCGAAGAGCGCGGATTTCCGCCGATCGGCCGCAGCCGCGTCGCGAAGGCAGGTGCGGGCACACGTCGGACGGAAGGTCGCGGAATTGTAACGGAATCCGGGGCGTGATCACCGGGAAATGAATGAACCAGCCACCGATTCTTTTCGTGGTCACGAGCAGGGGGATACGACAGAGGGTCCGGGAGGACACGGATGCGACACCCGAAAAATCCCTTCTCCCCCGACGAGCCGGACAACGACGCCTTCGACCGGCCGCGCGACCGCCACGAGCTGGCCGCAGACGCGGCGCCGGAGCGTGGCAGCGGTACTCCTCCGCCGCTGCCGCGCCGTAAGGAAGATTCGGGATTCCGGCCGCGCGGCGGCCAGGCCCCGCCGCAGCAGGATTTCTGGCCGCTGACCGACCCCGAGGATTCCTGGCCGCTCGCTCCCCGGCCCCCGGCTGAACCCGCGGGCTACTGGTCCCCGGGCGACCTGGAGGACTCCTGCGCGGCTTCGGCCCCGGCACAGGGTGGCCTCCGCGATGACGGGGGGCAGGAGGCTGGCCCGGAGGAGGCCTGGGCGGCTTCTGGCCCCGCGCAGAGTGGCCCTCACGACTACCGGGCTCAGGCTGACCCGCGGGACGACTGGGCTCAGGCTGGCCCGGAGGAGGCCTGGGCGGCTTCTGGCCCCGCGGCGGAGTGGCCCTCACGACTACGGGGCTCAGGCTGACCCGAGGGACGACTGGGCTCAGGCTGGCCCGGAGGAGGCCTGGGCGGCTTCTGGCCCCGCGGAGGGTGAACCCCCGGCTTCGTGGGACCGGGGCGGCGGACTGGAATTCTGGTCGCCGGACTCCCGGCCACACGGCGCCCCGCGTGATCCGTGGCGCCCGACCCCGGTCCGGGAAGACCTCCGCGGCGAAGACCTCCGCGGGCCAGTAGCGGGCCAGTACGCGGGGCGGAACCGCCTCCGCGGCGGGCCCGCGGCCGGGGCGATCACTCCGCGCCGGGGTCCACCGGCCGGGGCGATCTGCCTCCGGGCAGTGATCATTTCTTTCCGGCCCCGGCTCGTTTTACCGGCCGTCTCCAGGGAGGCGCCCGGCCGCCGGAACGCTCCCGGCCGCCGCAAGACCTTCGTCCGCCGCAAGACGACCTCTCCTGGGAAGACGAACAGCGCTGGGAGGACGAACCTCCCCGCTCGGAGCGGGTCCCGGCGGCCGCGGCAGGCCCGGCGCCGGACCAGGAAGGCGACCCGGCTCCCGCCTCGATGGGCTTCCAGGATCTTTGGGAATCGTGGGAGCCGCCGTACGATCCCATAGGCGCCATCTCCGAGCCGGTCCGGCACCCCACAGCCCCGTACCCAGAGCTGGTCCGCGACACGGAATACGAAGACGATCTGGGGCTCTGCGAGACCCTGGCGGAGGCCGGTCCCGGCGGCGGGCCACACTATCCGGGCCCGCGCCGCCGGGCCCAGCACGCACGGAACCCCGGGCGCCCGCGCCTGAACGGCGCGCTTCTGGCCCTGGCCGGAGCACTGGCCATCGCGGGGGCGATACCACTCGGCATCCTGGGCGTCCGGACGCTGGCCCAAAACGGCAATCCCGCCCTGAAGACGGCTCCGCTGTCGGCGAGCCATGCCGCCGCGTCAGCCCCCGGGCCGAACGGCGGCGGCACCTTCACCGCGCTTGCCGGACCGGGCTGCCCGGTTGCCGCCAACGTGTCCACCTTCCCCTACCACGCCCCGGACGGGGATGGCTGGCACGCCGGGACGGGTGCCGGCAGCGGGCCTTGCGGAAGCTCGTTCATCTATAGCTACCTGGCCATGGTCCCGGGCAACCCGGGCGAGTGGCATGACCACTACGCCTGGGTCTTCCGCACCGGGATGGACAATCCCTCGTGCATGTTCAGCCTCTACATCCCGGCGGTGCCGCAGGCGAACTCGACCGACTATTACTGGTTCAGCGCCGGGGACAGCAACGCGGTCAACCGGATCGCCGACTTCACCATCGACCAGGCCGCCCATCAGGGCCAGTGGGTGACGAAGGGCCCGTTCACGTTCCCGGGCGGCACCGTGCTGATCGAGGCGACCGACCGGGGTGAAGGAGCGCCAACGGCTTCGGTCGCGGTCGGGCCCGTCCGCCTCAGCTGCTGACGCTCCGAAGTGCCCCCAGCCGGAAACGCTCATATTGCCGGTACCGGCGCGCGGGCCAAGATCCGGACACCATAGCCGGTGCAGGTTGCAGACGCCGCTCAGGCCGGGCGACCAGGGCCGCGAAGCCGGGCACCCCCACCCAGAACTGGACGAGCGCGAGCGGTGCGCAGACGGCGTGCAGGATCGGCCCGGCGCCCCCCGGGGGCCGCCCCCGCCGCCTGTGGAGGGGACACAGGCGGCGGGGTGCCCAGTGGTTCTGGCGGGTGTGCGAACCACACGCGTGAACCTGCCTGTGCCCCCGGCAAGCTGACGACACCTCCATCATGACGTGCCGCCTGCCGTCGCGCGCCAATCACCCCAAAACGCGGGGACGGGGCACCGGATTCGCCGCGGCGTGGTTCGCGGTGACCGGCCTTGGGCTGGGTGTGGCCATGCCCTCGTTCGCGCCGATTGACGCGGGCCTAGCCTAGGGCTAACCCACCTGGAGAACGGCCTGCGCCTATAGGACCGCAGGCCGCCAAAGCGGGAATGTTGAGATTTCAAGTATTGTTACACGTCCCATCGGACCTTCAGGCACCGGGGCGGGCAGGCCGCCCGTGGCGGGCCCGGTAAGGAGGAGACATGCCAGCCGTTACCGTCGAGGACACCCTCGTTCTGCCGCGCGTGGCGGAGCCCGACCCGGGAACTTCGGTCGAGCGTGCCGTCCGCACCGTCACCACCGCTCCCAAGGGTTACGAGGGCGAGGGTTTCCCGGTCCGCCGGGCGTTCGCCGGCGTGGACATGCGGCAGCTCGACCCCTTCATCCACATGGACCAGATGGGCGAGGTCGACTATGCCCCGGGTGAGCCGAAGGGCACGCCCTGGCACCCGCACCGTGGCTTCGAGACCGTGACCTACATGATCGACGGGATCTTCCGCCACCAGGACTCCAACGGCGGCGGCGGCCTGATCACCAACGGCGACACCCAGTGGATGACCGCCGGCGGCGGGATCCTGCACATCGAGGAGCCGCCCGAGGAGGTCGTCATGAAGGGCGGTCTCTTCCACGGGTTCCAGCTGTGGGTCAACCTGCCCGCCAAGATGAAGATGACCGCCCCCCGCTATCAGGACATCCGGGCCGGGCAGGTGAAGCTGCTCAGCTCGCCGGACGGCGGCGCGCTGCTGCGGGTCATCGCGGGCGAGGCCGGCGGGTACGAAGGACCTGGTGTCACGCACACGCCGATCACGATCGTGCACGCGACGCTCTCCCCCGGCGCTCAGCTCCGGCTGCCGTGGCGCGCCGACTTCAACGCGCTCGCCTACGTCCTGGCCGGTTCCGGCACCGTCGGCACTGACCGCCGGCCGATCCAGATGGGCCAGCTGGTGGCGTTCGGGCCGGGCGACGCCCTCACCGTGGCGGCGGGCAACCGGCAGGACGGCCCGAGCGCACAGCTCGACATCCTGTTCCTGGGCGGCCAGCCGATCCGCGAGCCGGTCGCGGCGTACGGGCCGTTCGTCATGAACACCCGGGAAGAGCTGGTGCAGGCGTTCGAGGACTTCCAGGCCGGACGGCTGGGCAGCATCCCGGCGGAGCCGACCACGGTTCCGGCGGAGCCGCACCCCGGCCACGACGTCCTCTGACCGCTTCCGCACCCGGAAAACCACCGGCCGGGCCGGACAGGATGATCCTGTCCGGCCCGGCCGTTTTCGGGTCGGCGCTTCACGTGCCGGGGCGGGTCTGGGGGCACGCGGCTGAGCGGGTGTCTCAGGGCATACGGCCGAGCGGGGGTCTGGGGGCCGCGCGGCTGAGCTGCGTTCTCAGGAGCGCGGACGAGTTGCTGCCTCAGGCAGGCGGGTGAGCTGGAGTGCTAGGACCGGGCATCCGTTCACCGCGCGCCGCGCCTGGCGCTCCAGCGCCGGCGGCACCGGCCGCGGGTCGAGCAGCGGGTAGCCCCATTCGTCGAGGCTGATCATCTCGGGCAGCAGCTCGGCGCAGGCGCCGTGGCCGGAGCACTCGATGGGATTGACCCGCAGTTGCTTGTCCATGTCAGCTCCAGTCCTCATCGCTGACCGCCGTTCCCGACGGCAACGGCAGGAACGGCTGCCAGGCCGTGGCCGAGCAGACGCCCCGCTCGTGGTGCTTAAGCTCGGCGGCGAACACGGTCAGGGCGCTCCGCACGAAGCGGACCGACCCGTCGGGGTGGGTGCATGCGCCGCGCCCGGCCACCAGGCCGGCCCAGCGCTCGACGTCCGCGCGGACGCGCCGGCCGGGCCGGAGCCTGGCCAGCACGGCGAGTCCTTCCGCGATGCGGGGCAGCCCGTTGAGGCACGGCCCGCACTGCCCGGCCGACTCGAGCGCGAGATAGCGGGCCACCCGCGCCGTTTCAACGAGGCCGCAGTGGGTGGCGGGCAAGGCGGCCAGGACGCCCGCGCCGACACTGGCGCCGGCCGAGCGCAGCCCGGCGTTGTCGAGCGTCAGCCCGGCCGCGCGCGGCGCCGGGATCCAGGTGCCGTGGTAGCCGCCGACCAGGATGGCCCGAGCCAGGCCGTCCGTACCGGCGGTGCCGAGGTCAGCCGCGAGGAGATTGCGCAACGGCGTCCCGACGGCCGCTTCGATGATCCGGACCGAGCCGTCCGCGTGGTTGATCGTGCTGAGCATGCTGCCCGGCTCGGCCTGCGTGCCGACCTGCCGGAACCACCCGGCGCCGTACCGCGCGATCAGCGCTATGTGCGCGAGCGTCTCGACGTTCTGAACGAGCGTGGGCGCTCCTCCCACCCCGCGCTCGAAGACGCGCGGCGGAGCGAAGGTCGGCAGGGCCAGACCGCCATTGAGCAGGTTGACCATGGCCGTTTCCTGGCCGGACAGGAAACGCGGGGGTGCTCCCGCGAGCCGGACCGGCACCCGGTCGATGCGGGCCGCCCAGCGCTCGCTCAGGGCGCGCTGCAGGGCCGCCGCGAGCTGGTCGCCCTGGGTCTCGTGCACGTACAGGCAGGCTTCCTGCGCGCCGACGGCTTCCGCGGCAAGCTGGAGGCCGTCGAGTACCAGGTGGGGGGCCAGCCACAGCAGGGACGCGTCCTTGCTGGAGGCCGGCTCGCTCTCCGCGCCGTTGGCGACGACATACGGCCGGCCGCCCGCCCCGGCGACCGCTTCCAGCTTGCGGTACACGGGGAAGGACGCACCGCCGCGGCCGGTCAGCCCGGCAGCCCGCAGGTCGGCGGCCAGGTGCAGGCGCCCGTCCCGGTAGGGGACGAAGCCGTGCCGGGCGAGATGCTCGCGGAGGCCTTCCGGCACGGTGCCGGAAGGCAGCAGCCGCGGAAGACCGTCGGGGCGGGACCTGGAGGCGGTGTCTTCGCCGCGCCGCAGGGGCATGGTGGGCACGCTCATTCGGGATCTGCTTTCACGAGTCGGCGGTCAGAGTCCGCGGGATCGGGAGACAGCGGCCGGCTTCCGCGACGTCGCGGCAGGATCGGCAGTGGAGCGGCGGCCGGGGCCATCCGGCTGGCGGGGGCCTGCCACCAGGGAACGGGCCATGACGGTGCTGACCCGCTGAGCTCGCGGCACGTCCCGGGTGACCGCGACGATCCGCCAGATCAGGGAGCCCGCGATGAGGACCGCGCAGGCGACCGCCAGCACGCGCAGCGGCCCGTGCTGAAGATCCGTGCTGGAGCCGATGCTGTGGGCGAAGGCGATGGGCCAGCTGGCGTAGGCGAGCCAGTGCACGGCTCGCCACACCTTCCGGTTGAGACGGCCCCGGACCAGGCTGGTGACGATCAGCGCCAGCATGATGTCGAGGGAGATGGCGCCTAGACCGAGCCAGAAGCCCTCGTATCCGGAGGTGAACGGGATCACCGCGGAGACCAGCGGGACGCTCACGAAGGTGTCCATGACGGCGGTCACGATGTGGATGACGAGGAAGACGACCGCCAGCAAAGACAGGTTGCGGTGCAAGTTCGTGACGGCAAACCGGGGCAGCCCGGGCAGCCGGCCCTGCCGGTTGACCAGGATGCCCAGCACCATGACGGCGGTGAGCAGCAGCAGGGACACCACGCCGGTGGCCCGGCTGGCGTACCAGGGGGCGGTGCTCGCGGTAATTCCGTTCATATCGTCAACCCTCGCCGGTGTGTCGCCACTGAAGCTGGAAGATTCCTCTGTGCCCGCTCAGAACATGTGCCCGCTCAGAACATGTGCCCGCTCAGAACATGTGCCCGCTCAGAACATGTGCCCGCTCAGAACATGTGCCCGCTCAGATCAAACGGGTCAGGAGCCGCCGGACGTCGCTTGGCTGGTGCCCGAACTCGACGACGGCGCGGACGACCCGCTGCTGAGACCAGAACCCGAGGAACTGGAATTTGACGAGCCAGAGGAGCCGGTGCTGGTCGAGCCGGAGCCGGTGCTGGTCGAGCCGGAGCCGGTGCTGGTCGAGCCGGAGCTATTGGTGCCCGACGACGAACCCGTGGAACCCGAAGATCCCGACGACGTAGAGGTTTGCGAGGATGACGTCCCGCTGATGTGCGAGCCCGGCAGCATCAGGGTGACGACCCCGGCCGTCGCCACGCTGGCGAGGCTGACCGCGACGGTGGTGCTCTGAATCCGGCTGCGGCCGCGGGCCCGCGCCGCGATCGCGCGGAGGACATGCTCTCGCTTCGGGGTGTTCATGACAGGCAGTCTGCCGTCCGCCTCTGGGGAACTTCTCTGCACAAGTTCTCAGCCACCTATGAGCCTTGAGGGCGATTTTCTCCGCTGGGGCCGGTGGGCCGTTCCCCAAGACAACGCCGAATGCGGTCACGAAATTGCGTTCGAGGGCGAGATCGTGGTCAGTCTGTATACGCGCACAGCAGGGGCGACGGATTGGCCGCGGCCTCGTGACCCGCTCACGGTAACATCCGCTGCGCAGTGCCCATAACCGAGGGAAGAATGTCAATGCCACCATGACTGGCATGATGATGATGTGATGAGGATGACGGACAGCCGCAACGACGCGGCCAGCTTCCGGGCCGCGCGCGATTTCCTACTCCGCCACCGCGATGACTACGACGCCGCCAGAGCCGGGTTCTCCTGGCCTGATCTGCACGAGTTCAACTGGGCGCTCGACTGGTTCGACGTGATCGCCGCGGAGCATCCGGACCGGACCGCACTGCGCATCGTCACCCCGCCCGGGCCGGAGCGCGGCGGGCAGGCAGGGACAGCCGGACCGGCCGGACCGCCGGGCGCGGAAGCCGGCGAGGCGGAACGGGGCACCAGGATCAGTTACGCCGAGATGGCCGCGCGCTCCAGCCAGGTGGCCAACTGGCTGCACGACGTGGGGGTCCGGCGCGGGGACCGGCTGCTGCTCATGCTCGGCAACATCGCGCCGCTCTGGGAGACCATCCTGGCCGCGATGAAGCTCGGCGCGGTGATCATCCCCACCTCGACACTGCTCGGTCCGCCGGACCTGGCCGACCGGATCACCCGCGGGCAGGTCCGGCACGTGATCACCGAATCGGTGCACGTGCCGAAATTCCGCGAGGTCCCCGGCGAGTGGACACGGATCGCCGTCGCGCCGACGATCGGGGGCGCAACCGCTCCCGCCCCGGCGAGCGGGACCCACGACGCCGGGCCCGCTGAGGCCGCCGGGCCCGCCGGGCCGCCCGCGCCCGGGGCGTGGCTGGCCTACGAGGACTCGCTCGCGGCGAGCAGCCAGTTCGCCCCCGACGGCCCGACCCGGGCCAGCGACCCGCTGCTGCTGTACTTCACCTCCGGGACGACGGCCCAGCCCAAGCTGGTCCAGCACACGCACGCCTCCTACCCGGCCGGGCACCTGTCCACGATGTACTGGATCGGACTGCGGCCCGGCGACGTGCACCTGAACATCTCCTCCCCCGGCTGGGCCAAGCACGCCTGGAGCAACGTCTACGCGCCGTGGAACGCGGGGGCGACGGCGCTGATCTTCGGCTACGACCGGTTCTCCGCCGAGAGCCTGCTCGGGGTGCTCACCGAGGAGGTGGTGACCACGTTCTGTGCGCCGCCGACCGTGTGGCGGATGCTGATCCAGTCCGACCTGGCCGCCTGGGACGTGAGCGCCCTGCGGGATTGCCTGGGAGCCGGGGAGCCGCTCAACCCGGAGGTCATCGAGCAGGTGCGCAGCGCCTGGGGGATCACGGTCCGGGACGGCTACGGGCAGACCGAGACGACCGCGCAGATCGGCAACACGCCGGGCCAGGCGGTCCGGCTGGGGTCGATGGGCCGCCCGCTGCCCGGGTACGAGGTCACCCTCATCGATCCGCTCACCAGCAACCCCGCGGACGAGGGAGAGATCTGCCTGGACCTGAGCCGCCGCCCGCTGGGCCTGATGACCGGCTACCTCGGCGACGCCCGCCAGGCGGCCGAGGCCATGCGGGACGGCTACTACCACACGGGGGACGTCGCCGCCCAGGACGCCGACGGCTACATCACCTACGTGGGGCGGACCGACGACGTGTTCAAGGCGTCGGACTACCGGATCTCGCCGTTCGAGCTGGAAAGCGTGCTGATCGAGCACGAGGCGGTGGCCGAGGCCGCGGTGGTGCCCGCGCCCGACCCGGTACGGCTGGCGGTGCCGAAGGCCTACGTCAGCCTCGCGCCGGGGCAGCAGCCGTCGGCTGAGGTGGCCCGTTCGATTCTGGCGTTCGGCCGCCAGCGGCTCGCGCCCTACAAGCGGGTGCGGCGGATCGAGTTCGCCGACCTGCCCAAGACCATCTCGGGCAAGATCCGCCGCGTGGAGCTGCGCGGGCAGGAGAACGAGCGGGCCGGGAACGGAACAGCCGCGGTCCGCGATCCCGACGGGATCGGCGGGCCCTTCCGCCGGGAACCGTCCCCGCGCGGAACCACCGAGTTCTGGGAGGAAGACTTCAGCTGGTGACGTCGGCGGTGGTGAAACGGGCCCACGCGAACGAACCGAAGATCACCAGGTAGACCGCGAACGACAGCAGGCCTTTCAGCAGCGTGCTGGAGTCGATCGGCACCCGCAGCAGCGAGTCGAACGAGTTCCACCAGTGCGTGGGCAGGTACGGCTGGATGACCGCGAACTGCGGGACCTGGTCGGCGACCTCGCTGGCGACAACGAAGATCGCCAGCGCGGCGATGGCGCCGATCGCGTGCTCGGTCAGGGTGGAGATGGCCAGGCCGATCGCGCCGAGGGCGGCCATCGCCGCCGCCACGTACAGGCTCACGAACACCAGCCGCAGGATGCCCTCGGCCAGCGAGACCGTGGTGCCGGACAGCAGCGTCACCGGGCCGATCGGGAACAGCACGGCGCCGGTGGCCAGCGCCACAGCGGTCACCACGAACGTGACCGCGAGCGCGAACACGACGATGACGCCGTACTTGACCGCGAGCAGCCGGGTACGCCCGGCCGGAACGGCCAGCAGGTAGCGCAGCGTCCCGTACCCGGCCTCGCCGGCGATCGAGTCACCGGCGACCACGGCCACCACCACCGGCATGACCAGGGTGAGCAAGATGCTCAGGGCGATGAAGCTGAGGAAAATCCCGTTCCCGGTGAGCTCGGTGACGAAGGACAGGCCGCCCCCGCCCCCCCGCCGCCGCGCGGGTGCGACGCAAGCCGCAGCCCGACGCCGATCAGGATGGGGAAGAGCGCCACCACGGCCAGCAGCAGGAGGTTGCGCCGGCGCAGGAAGACCTGCCGCAGTTCGGACCGGAAGAAACGCAGCCAGGCCCGGGCGTGCCCCACCGGCACCTGGCCAGCGACCGGACCGGGTCCCGCCGCCGGGGATTCGATCGCGGTTGCCTCAGCCATCGACGTCAAACCCCTCTCCGGTCAGCCCGACGAACAGTTCCTCCAGGCTGGGGGTCACCACACCCAGGCCGCGGACACCGATCCCCGCGTGGACAAGTCCCGCACAGATCCGTTCGGGCTGAAAATCACCGAGCGGGGCGGTGACCTCGTCGCCGGTGATCTGCGGATCGGGCAGCCCGAGATCCTTCAGTACGGCGGCGGCCGCGGCGAGATCGGTGCTCTGGACCCGGATCCGGGCCGCGCCGGTGCGGCGCAGTTCCTCCAGCGGGCCCTGGAAGACCAGCCGCCCGGTGCGCATCACGCCCACGTGCGAGCAGACCTGCTCGACCTCGGCCAGCAGGTGGGAGGAGACGAACACGGTGATCCCGTCGGCGGCGATCTCCCGGATGAGCGCGCGCACCTCGCGGGTGCCCTGCGGGTCCAGCCCGTTGGTGGGCTCGTCGAGGATGATCAGCTGGCGCGGGGTGAGCAGGCCGGCCGCGATGGCGAGCCGCTGCTTCATGCCGAGGGAGTAGTTGCGGTAACGCTTGCCGGCCGCGGCCAGCAGGCCGACCCGGTCCAGGGCGCCGTTGATCCGCTCCGCGGCGGTCCTCGGATCAGCCGTGCGGTCGGCCGCGTCAGACCGGGCCAGGTTGTCCCGGCCGTTCAGGAACGGGTAGAAAGCCGGCCCCTCGATGAGCGAGCCGACGTGCGGCAGCACCCGGACCGCGCCCTCGGGCATCGGGACCCCGAGCAGTTCGGCCTGGCCGCTCGTGGGGAAGGCCAGGCCGAGCAGCATCCGGATGGTGGTCGTCTTGCCGGAGCCGTTCGGGCCGAGGAAGCCGTACACCGAGCCGCGCGGGACAGCCAGGTCGATGTGGTCGACGGCGACCTGGCCGCCGCGGAAACGTTTGGTCAGGCCGCCCGTGGACACGGCCAGCGCCTGGCTGGTGCCGACCTCGGACGGGCCTGGGGAAGTGGCCGGGAAAGGGCCCGGTGCCCGCGTACTTCGCGGTGGGGCCGGGTGCGGGGTTTCCCGGAGCGCCGGGTTCGCTCGCCGCGCCGGGCGCCCCCGCGGGGCCCGGCGAGACGGCACGGACGTCGGTCACTTGGTGCTGGACGAACTGGACGAGGCGGACGTGTGCGACGGGGCCGGCTGCCCGGCTGCCGCGTACAGGACGGACGGGGTGACCGCCCCGACCAGGACGCGGCCATTGTTCGTAATCAGCATCGAGCTGAGGCCGGTCTGGACCAGCCGGCCGCTGCCCCAGGACCCGCTGACCGGGGTGGCCGACCTGAGCAGGGCGTTGATGATCGGGCCGGTGTCACCGCTCAGCCCGCTGCCCGCACTCCCGGTGGCCTTATTGCCCGTCACGGACGACAGCACCGACTGGGGCAGGTCGGCAACGGTCAGCCAGCTCTTGCCGACCGTGTATGCGCTGTCCGCCGGGCTGGCGCCGGCTTGCTTCTTGCCGCTGCCGTTGCCGCTGAGCGACTGCTGTTCCACCTTCGCGCCGGCGGGCGGGGTGAACGCGAAGTTGGCGGCGGCCGGCTCGACGAACGAGATCGAGGTGAAGCCGACCTGGGCGGCCGGGTTCTTGGCGTCCTTCGCGAACACCTGCACGCGCAGCGGCACGTCGTTGGCCCCGTCGATGGCGATGCGGATCTGGCCGACCAGGGAACTGGGGCTCTTCGGCGCGAGGATGAGCTGATACGCCGCCTGCCCGGCGACGGTCACGTTGGTATCCGAGCTGACCGTCGTGGTGGCGCCCACCTTGGCCAGGACCTCGTTGGCGGCCTGCTGCGGGGTCATCGGCGGGGCGTCGGGCACCTTGTGGGTGATGTTCTTGGCGCCGCGGACCTTGGCCGTGCCGGCCGGGATAGCCAGGTGCGTCACCGTGTTGCTGGTGCTCTCCCAGAGCCAGGCGCTGCTGCCGTTCCTGATGAGGTCGCTCTCGCTCATGTTCTGCGGCGCCGAGACCCGGAAGTGGGTGGGGTCGGAGTACCAGATCCGGATCGTGTGCGATCCGGAAAGGAGCGAAGACAGCGACGTGGGGTTACCCGTCCCGGGGAGCGACGGCAACCCGAGCGAGGAGGTCTCCACGATCGTCCCGGTCATGGCGGGCGCTGTCTTCCCGGCCAGCGAGGCCAGGAGCTGAGCCGGCGTGCGCGCCGGGAGCGATGGCGCGGCCGAGGCCACGGTGATCATCGACCCGGCCAGTACGCCTCCGACGACGACCACGGCCCCGGCGGGCACCGCCCACCGCGCACGGCGGGACAGATTGACCTGCTTCATTACGCCTCGCTCGTCCTCTTCTGGTGTCATGCCGTGTCCCGCTCGCCCGTTTTGCGGCCTGACGGGACCTGTACGGCTTACGTTGCCTTATCCGCGCTGTGATGACCCTGAGAGGCCCGGGGGCTATTTGTTTGGACCACTCAGCGCCACGTAAGCCAGACTAGGACCGTGCGGGTCCTGGTAGTGGAAGACGAGCGGCGTCTCGCGGGCGCGGTGCAGCGCGGGCTGCAGGCCGAGGGATTCGCCGTCGACCTCGCCTTCGACGGCGACGATGGGCTCCATCTCGCGCGGGAAGGCACGTACGACGCGGTCGTCCTCGACCTCATGCTGCCCGGGCTGTCCGGCTACCAGGTCTGCGAGCGGCTGCGAGCCGAGGAGAACTGGGTCCCGGTGCTCATGCTGTCGGCCAAGGACGGCGAGTACGACCAGGCCGACGGCCTGGACCTGGGGGCCGACGACTACCTGACCAAGCCGTTCTCCTACGTGGTGCTGGCCGCCCGGCTGCGGGCACTGCTGCGCCGCGGCGCCGTGCCGCGGCCTGCGGTGCTCCGGGCCGGCGACCTGTCGCTCGACCCCGGCAGCCGTATCGTGCGCCGGGGTGAGACCGACATCGACCTCACCGCGCGGGAGTTCGCGATGCTCGAATACCTCATCCGCAGGGCCGGCCAGGTGGTGCCGAAATCCGAGCTCCTGGACCACGTCTGGGACGCCTCCGACACCGCGGACCTCAACGTCGTCGAGGTCTACGCCGGCTACCTGCGGAAGAAGGTCGACGTGCCGTTCGGGCGGGCCGCCCTGCAGACGCTGCGCGGGGCGGGGTACCGGCTCGCCGCGGACGGCGGCTGAGGCCCCGGTGACCCGACGCCGGCCGCCCGGGCTGGCCATCTGGTGGCGCCGGCGCAGCCTGCGCGCCCGGCTCACGCTGACCGCCGCGGCCGGCCTGGCGGTGGCGCTGGCGGCCGTAGCCATCCTGCTGGTGGGCACGCTCGGCGTCGCGCTGGACCGGGGCCTGGACAATTCGGCGCGGCAGACGGCGCGGGAGGTGGCCGCGCTGGTGGACGCGAACCGGCTGCCCAACCCGGTGCCGGTGGCGGCCGGGACCGCGGTCGTCCAGGTCATCGACTCCCGCGGCCGGATCGTGGCCGCATCGGCGGGCGCGGACCGCCTGGTGCCACTGCTGCCGGCCGCCCAGGCGGCCACGGTGGCGCGCACGCAGACCGGGATCCTGCTCGACGGCCGGCCCTACGGGCTGCCGGAAGGGCTACGGGTCGTGGCGGTCGCCGGCCAGCGCGGCGAAACGGTCATCGCCGCCGTGTCCTACGACGCGGTGCACGACTCGCTGGCCACCGTGACGCATGCCCTGCTGTTCGGCACGCCGGCCCTGCTGCTGCTGATGACCTGGGCGAGCTGGCTGATCACCGGGTCCACGCTGCGGCCCATCACGGCGCTGCGGCGCGGCGCGGAACAGGTCGCCGCCACCGGGGCGCCCCGCGGGCTGCCCGTTCCGGAGGCCCGGGACGAGGTGCACAGCCTCGCCGTGACGCTGAACGACATGCTGTCCCGGCTGGAGACGGCGCAGCAGCGGCAGCGGCAGTTCGTCTCGGACACGGCGCACGAGCTGCGCAGCCCGATCGCGAGCATCCGGACCCAGCTGGAGGTGGCACTCGACCACCCGGGCAGCCAGGAGTGGGAGCAGACGGCGCGGGACGTGCTCACCGACACGATGCGGCTGTCCCAGCTGGCCGAGGACCTGCTCGTCCTCGCGCGGCTGGAGGAGCGCGCCGGCCTGGCCCGGGGCGGTGGCGGGCTGGCCCCTGACGGTCCGGCCCAGGGGGATGGCGGACAGGTCCAGGGCGGGGGTGGCGGTCCGGCCCAGGGCGGGGGGGCCCGCGCCGCGGGCGGGGCGGTCGACCTGGCCGGGCTGGTGACCGGGACCGCGGGCCGGTACGCGCAGGCCCGGGTGCCGGTGTCCGCATCCGCGCCCGAGCCGTGCCCCGTGGCGGGTGACGCGGACGCGCTGCGGCGGATGCTGGTCAACCTGATCGACAACGCGGTCCGGTACGCGCGCGGCCGGGTCACGGTGGCGGCGGCCGCCGCGGACGGGTCGGTCCTGGTCACCGTGACCGACGACGGCCCGGGCATCGCCGCGTGCGACCAGGAGCGGGCGTTCGAGCGGTTCACGACGCTGGACGGCGCGCGGGCGCGCCGCGACGGCGACACGAGCGGCGCGGGGCTCGGCCTGGCCATCGTCCGGGCAACGGCCCACGCGCACGGGGGCGCCGCCTGGCTGGAGGACGCCGGGCCCGGGTTGCGTGTCGCGGTCCGGCTGCCGCGGGCGGCGTCCCCCGCGGCCGCCGTGACGGGGCCGACTCCCGGGGCGTCCGGGCCGTTGCCTGAGACGCCGGGCGGCCCGTTGCCCAAGACGCCGGGCGGCCCGTTGACGGGGCCGCCGGCGGGCACGCCCGCGGAGCGGTTAGCCTGATCTGCGGTCAGCTGGGGCGAAGGCCCCGGGCGGGGTTCCGGTCGGGATCGAGGTGCGCGGACATGGCAGCACGAGCGCCGGAGACAGTGGCCCGCATGTTCCGCGCGGCCCGGGCGCACAAGGTCACGACGGCGGTGTTCGGCGCCAGCCTGGCGGCCATCGTGGCCCTGGGGGGCGTCGCCGCCACCTCCGGCCCCGCGACGTCCGGGGCCGGGGGTGGCGGGAACACCGCCAGCCCGTCGCACTCCGCCGGCGATCAGCAGGCGCCGGGCTTCTCGCTGGCCGCACTCGGCCGGCCGTCCAGCCAGGTATCGCTCGCCGCCTTCGCGGGCCGGCCGGTCATCGTCAACTTCTTCGCATCCTGGTGCGTGCCGTGCCGGAAGGAGACACCGCTGCTGGCCCGGTACTACCGCACCGCGCACGGCGCGGTCACGGTGGTGGGCATCGACAGCAACGACAGCCAGACCGCGGCGGTCACGTTCGCGCGGGCGGCACGCGTGAGCTATCCCCTGGCCTACGACCCGGTGGCCCGGACGGCGGACGCGTTTGGGGTCGTGGAGATCCCGCAGACGTTCTTCCTCAACGCCCAGCACCGCATCGTGGACCGCGTCTTCGGCGCGGTGACCGCCGCGGACCTGGCCAAGGGGGTGGCGCTCATAAACAGGCCCGTGGCCAAAGCCGGGAGCGGCTGACCAGCGGGGGCGGCTGACCAGCGGGGGCGGCTGACCGGCGGGGCGGCTGACGGCCACCTTCAGTCAGTCCTGCCGGGCCGGCCGGGTAGCGGGTACCGGGGCCGCGAGGTCCAGGTCGGCCAGGACCGAGGAAAACGCCGCTTCCCAGTCACTGGCCGGGTGAGCCGGCGCAGGCTCACTCCCGGCCGCGAGCGCGGCGAGGGCGTTGGCGACGACATCGTCATGGTTGGCCGAGGTGACGTAGGCGTTCCCCAGTTCCAGTTCGTGCTGGAGATTGTCCCGGCCATGGCCCGGGAGGACATCGAGCACCAGCAGCGGCCGGCCCACGGTCCGGGCCTCGGCGCAGGTGCAGCCGCCCGAGGTGGTGATGACCAGATCGGCCGCCGCCATCATCTCCGGGACACGATCGGTGAAGCCGAACGCCCTGACCCGCGGCTGCCGTTCCGCGACGGCACGCAGCGCGGCTTCGAGCCGGGCGTTGTGCCCGGCGACGGCGAGCACATGCACCCCCGCGTCCCCCAGCCCGGCCGCCGCCTCGGCGACCGGGCCCAGGCCCCAGCCGCCGGACATCAGCAGGACGCACCGGGCCCGGCCTGGGATCCCGAGAGTGTCCCTCGCGCCGGCCCGGGTCGGCGGCGCGCGGAAGGCGGCCTGCACCGGGTGCGGCACGATCCGGATTCTCGCGTGCGGCTGGAACCGGCGGACGGCCCGCTCGGCTACCCGCGAGGTCACCAGGTACATGTCCACGTTCGGATGCACCCACAGCCGGTGCGGGGTGACGTCCCGGCAGAAAACCACGTGAACCATGGCCGGATACCGTTCCGCGATCGTGCTGATGGCCGAGGTCCCCGTAGCGAACACGGAGATCGCGAGGTCGGCCGGGTGGCGGTCCAGGTGCTCGGTCAGCCGGGGAACCAGCTGGCGGCGGGCCCCCGCATCGGCCAGCAGCGCGAGCCGGGTCCCCGGCCGCAGCGCGGCGAAATGGAAGGCGTCGTAGAGGCCGGGCACGGCGATCATCGAGCGGAACACCCGCTCCCCAGCGCCGCCGGCCCGCGGGCCGAGCAGCCGCATCGCGTCCACGGTCTGCGCCGACCAGCCCCGGGCCGCCAGGGAATCGGCGCAGGCCTGCGCGGTCACCGCGTGTCCCAGGCCCAGTGCGCCCGAGACCAGCAGAGCCCGGCCGTGCGGCCCATCCAGCGGTTCCACCGAGATGCTCCCTCCGGCCGGTGACGCTCGGTGCGTGCCGTGACATGTTAGAACGGACGTACGGCCGTCGCGCAGAGGAGGACCCGATCAGCGGAACCACCGGCACGGCGCACCGCTTTCCCCGGTGCGCCGCCTGCGGTCTGGCGCTGGCCCTGACCGTCGCGCAGGGAGGTCCCGGCCTCACCGCCATCGGGCCGGTCCGCCGCCACCTGTTCGGCCGGCTCGCGGGCTACGGCGACGCCGGGCACGTGGCGCTGACCTTCGACGACGGCCCAGACCCCCGGTCGACCCCGGATTTTCTCGACCTGCTCGCCCGGCGGGCCGCGCGCGCGACGTTCTTCATGCTCGGCTCGATGACCGCGGCCGCCCCGGGGCTGGCCGCCGAGGTGGCCGCGGCCGGGCACGAGATCGCCGTACACGGCTGGGAACATCGTTACCTGACGGTGCGCGGTCCGAGGGACACGTTCCGGGATCTGGCCCGCGCCCGGGACACCATCGCCGGGGCGACCGGGCAGGTACCGGCCTACTTCCGCCCGCCGTACGGGGTGCTGAGCGGCGCCGCGCTGGTCGCGGCGCGGCGGCTGGGACTGCGGCCGCTGCTGTGGACCTGCTGGGGCCGCGAATGGGTCAAGGGCGCGACCGCCGGGTCGGTGTCCGACACGCTAGGCAGGAACCTGAGCGGCGGGGGCACCGTGCTGCTGCACGACTCGGACTCCACGTCGCCGCCCGGCGCTTCCCGCCGGGCGCTGGACGCGGTGCCATGGCTGCTGGAGGAGTGCGCCAAGCGGGGCCTGGCGATCGGCCCCGCGGCCGAGCACGGGCTCCGCTAGCGCCGCCGACCTAAAGAGCGGCGTCGGTTTCCGCAGCATGGTGCGGAACCGACGCCGATGACGGAACCCTCGCCGCCAGTTCAGGCCCTGCGGGGCTCAGACGGTCCGGCGGCGGGACCGCGCGACGGTGCCGACCGCGCCGGTCAGGCCGAAGGCCACCGCGCCGTGCCAGAGCCCGGCGAGCACCCCGCCGACGATTCCCCCGCCCAGGACGACCGAGAGCACGAAGACGATCGCGGCGCACGCCGCGCCGGGCAGAAGGGCGAAACGCCAGGGGTTGGCGCGGGCCCACCGGATGGCCCGGCCCGACCGCTCGCGCCACAGCGCACCGGCCGCCGCGACCACGAAGAAGGCGACGACACCGAGCGACAGCGCGTCATTCAGGCCGCCGAGCCCGAAGCTCCCGCCGATCACGTGCCAGCCGAAGTCGCCCAGAGCGACGATCCCGCCGGTGACGGCGGCGCCGGTCCACGGAGCCTGCGACAGCGCTTCGCCTGAGACCGACATCTCCTCGCGCCGGGACACGCCCGGCTCGTTCATCTGCGTTGGTGCGGACATTTCAGCTCCTTGGGAGGACCACAGCCGATCCGAACTCACGTCATATCGCGTTTACCGGTAGCCTACCATGGTGACATGCCGGTCTTCCGATATATCGCCTTCACCCGCCGGGAGCGCCGGGCACGGGGCGCGCGCACGGCGGGGCCCGCAGGCTGATCTTCGGTGGCGTAGCCGAGGCCTTCCTGCGAGAACCCTTAGGGACTGTGCAGAGTGAGCGCGTCTTTGGGGAAGGAAGAGATAAGAACGCGGCGGCGGCCGTACCAAGCCAGGTAGCCGGGCGAAGCACCCGTAGCGACCGCAGACGCTACGACGGCGAAGGCGATGAGGATGCAGGACGACGAAACCGGCACCGAGCCATACAGCGGAACCGGATGGCCGGCGGCGGGATATGGGGAGCCGGGCGGGCAGGCCGGGGCAGGCGGGCCGGGGCAGGCGGGCAGGCCGGGGCAGGCGGGCCGGCCGGGGCAGGCGGCCGGCCGGGGCAGGCGGGCCGGGTAACGGGGGGTACGGCGCGTGGGCGGGGCCGGACGGTGGATACCCGGGACCGCCCCGGAGACGCCGGCGTAGCCGCAGGGTCGCCGTCTACGCGATCGTGGCCGTCCTCGCCGCCGGCCTCGGGGCGGCCGCCACGGTGGGCCTGAACGGCGGCCAGACGGCCCCGTCCTACGGTGTCTCCTCCCATGAGGTTCCCGGCCCGCATAACGACGCCGGGAACACCGCGAGCGGCAAGCTGAACAAGGCGTACGTCACCGCCCGGGTCGAGCCCGCCGTGGTGGACATCGAGGCGGACATCCAGTACTCGGGCGGCACGTCGTCCGAAGGAACCGGGATGGTGCTCAGCACCGACGGCCTGGTGCTCACGAACAACCACGTGATCAACGGGGCCAAGACGATCAGGGTGACGCTGGCGGCCACCGGCCGGGTCTTCTCGGCCACGGTGGTCGGCTACGACGCCACCCACGATGTGGCGCTGCTCAGGCTCAACGGGGCCGCCGGGCTGAAGGTCGTCGCGGTCGGCAACTCCGCGCAGGTCACGCTGGGCACCCCGGTGCTGGCCCTGGGCAATGCCGAAGGCCAGGGCGGCCTGCCGGTCCTCGCGCAGGGCACAATCAACAGCCTGGACAAGACCATCAGCCCGACCGACGAGAGCACCGGCGCCACCGAGACCTTGCACGGCATGCTGCAGACGAACGCCAACATCGTGTCCGGCGACTCCGGCGGACCGCTGGCCAACGCCGCGGGCCAGGTGATCGGCATGGACACCGCGAACGCCTCGAGCTCGCAAGGCTCCTCGCCCGTCCTCGGCTACGCGATCCCCATCGATACCGCACTGTCGGTGGCGGACCAGATCGCGGCGGGGCAGGCCAGCGCCACGGTGCAGATCGGGCTGCCGGGATTCCTCGGCGTCCTGGTCCCGCAGAGCAACAGCACCAGCCCGACGCAGCAGGCCAGCCAGCAACGGCGGCAGATACAGCAGCAGCAACAAGAGCAACCGGGCGGCCCGCCCGGCACCGGCGGCGGGTCCGGTGACGGCCAGTCGCCGCCGCCCGCGACCTGTACCAACGACGACGCGGACACCACGGTGCCGTCGTCCATCGCGCCCGCCAGTACCGGGGCCCTCGTGGACGGCGTGCTCTGCGGCACCGCCGCCGCGACCGCCGGGCTGGCCGGAGGGGACGTGATCACCGCCGTCAACACGCACGCCGTGACCACCCCCGGTTCCCTGACCGCCATGATGTCCGGGTTCCGCCCGGGCACTAAGGTGACCCTGCGCTGGGAAACCGTCAACGGGCAGCAGAAGACGGGCACGCTTACGCTGGGGGCGGCCCCGGCGCGGTAGTCGCCCGCGGGCCACCCCGGTGATTTACGTCACAGGCATCCCCGGGACCCATGCCCCCACGGGGGTTAATCTGCAGTTTGTGACGTTTTCCGGACGCCCGGCTACCGCACCCGGGCGGGCCGCGATAGTGAGGAGCCTGATGGGGCATGGGGAATCCTGACGATGCGGTGAGTCACGCGACGGTTCCCTTCATAACCTGAAGGGAGCGTTCAGGTAACGCTCAGGGACGGATGGCTAACTAGGAAGTGAAGCGGCGCGCGGTGACCAGGACGCTCGCCGGAACAGCGGAACCGGGCGAGATCTCCTTACTCGGTCTCAACACGAGGGCGATATTGATGCAGGAAGACCAGAGAGGTAGCGAGAACGGGCCGGGCGGGACACAGCCGCCTGAGAACGTCGGCCCTCAGGTCTCTACGCCCGGTGGCGGAACCACGCCCTGGAAGAGCGCGGACGACACCATGGCCTTCGGCGATAGCGGGCGCGGCGACACTGTGTCTTTCGGCCGACCGGACGAGCCCCCGGCGAACGCAGCCGGCGAGCAGCAGGCCGGCGGACCTGGGACGCCACCCGCCGGCTACGGCCAGGGCGGCTACGGACAGCCTGGCGAGCCGAGTGGCCCCAGTGGCCCGGGCGCTCCCGGCGGCGGGTACGGACAGGCCGCTGGGTACGGCGCGGCTGGATACGGCGCCGCGTACGGCCAGCAGGCCGGCGGATACGGCCAGGCCGGGAACTACGGCCAGCCCGGGGAACTACGGCCAGCCCGGTGAGTACGGGCAGGCCGGGAGCTTCGGCGCGCCGAGTGGCTACGGGCAGGCCGGAGGTTACGGGCCGCCGGGCGGATACGGGTCCGGCGGATACGGGTCACCCAGCGGTGGATACGGCGGCTGGGGCAGCCCGGCCGGCGGCTACAGCGAGCCGCCGCCGCGCAAGCGCCGCGGCCTGGCGGTCCTGGTCGTGGTCGCGGTGCTGGCCGCGGCGGCCGGGGCCGGCACCGCGGTGGCGCTGAACAACAGCGGCAACGGCGGCTCCACCGGCGTCTCCTCCAACGACGTCCCGGCCCCCCAGAGCAACGGAAGCAATAACGGCAACGCCAGCTCCGCTCTCAACGTCCCGTCCGTCGCGGCCAAGGTGGAGCCGGGGGTCGTCGACATCACGTCCACGCTCAACTACCAGAGCGAGACGGCCGAAGGCACCGGGATGGTACTCAATTCCAACGGCCTGGTGCTCACCAACAATCACGTCATCAACGGCGCCACCTTGATCAAGGCCACGCTGGTCAGCACGGGCAAGACCTACACGGCGCGGGTCCTGGGCTACGACGCCACCGACGACGTCGCGCTGCTCCAGTTGCAGAACGCCTCGGGCCTGAAGACGGTCTCGGTGGGCAACTCCGCCCAGGTCTCGCTGGGCACTCCGGTCCTGGCCGTCGGCAACGCAGGCGGGCAGGGCGGCAATCCCACCGTCGCGCAGGGCATCATCAACGCCACCGACCGGACGATCACGGCCGGGGACCAGGGCAGCGGGACGACGGAGACGCTGCACGGCATGCTGCAGACCAGCGCGGCGATTCAGCCGGGCGACTCCGGCGGGCCGCTGGCCAACGCCGCGGGCAAGGTGATCGGCATGGACACCGCCGCGAGCAGTTCCAGTACGCAATCGTCCAGCAGCTCGACCATGGGTTACGCCATCCCGGTCAACACCGCACTGTCCATCGCGCGTCAGATCGCGGAAGGGAAGAGCAGCTCGACCATCCAGATCGGCCTGCCGGGCTTCCTCGGCGTGCTGGTGCCGCAGAGCAACAGCTCCAACCCGCAGCAGCAGGCTCAGCAGCCGGGCCAGGGCGGCGGCTTCGGCGGGACCGGCGGGACCGGCGGGACCGGCGGCGGCAGCCAGAGCTGCGTCAACCGTGCCACGAACAACTCGGTCCCGGCCACGATCGCACCCGTCAGCTCGGGCGCACTGATCGACAACGTGCTGTGCGGGAGCGCGGCCGCCGCGGCCGGCCTCGGCGCGGGCGACGTCATCACCGCCGTCAACGGCCAGGCCGTCACGACACCCGGCTCGCTGACGACGATCATGTCCAAATACCACGGCGGCGACAAGGTGACTGTCAACTACGTGGGCACGAACGGGGCCACGCACAGTGCGCCGCTGACGCTGGGTACCAGCCCGGCCAAGTAAACCGCGAAGGGACCTCCCAGGTGATCGGCCCGCCGGCCGCGTGACCGGCGGGCCGATCGCTGTGCGGGCCGAGGTGCCCGGCGCCGGGCCGGCCGTGGAGCGGCGGCCGGGAACCGGCACGCAGCGTCGTTCAGGGCCCGGTGAGCCAGGCGCGCATGCGCTGCTCGCAGTCGAAGATCTTCGGCACCTCGACGTACTCGTCCGGGGTGTGCGCGATCTCCGAGATGCCCGGCCCGTAGTTGACGGCCGGGATACCGAGCTCCGCGAACCGGGCCACGTCGGTCCAGCCGAGCTTGGCCCGCGGCGCGCCGCCCACGGCCGCGGCGAACGACGCCGCCGGTCCCCGGTCCAGCCCGGGCCGGGCCCCTGGGGCGACGTCGGCCACGGTCACGTCCCAGTCGCCGAATACCTCGCGGAGGTGCCGTTCGGCGGCAGCGATGTCCCGGTCCGGCGCGAACCGGTAGTTCACCGTGACCACGCACCGGTCGGGGATCACGTTGCCCGCGACCCCGCCGGTGATGCCGACCGCGTTCAGCCCTTCGTGGTAGGCGAGGCCGTCCACCTCGGGCCGCCTCGGCTCGTAACGGCGCAGGACGTCGATGATGCCGCCCGCCTCGTGGATGGCGTTGCGGCCCATCCAGGACCGGGCACTGTGCGCGCGGCGGCCGGACGCTGTCACCTCGGCCCGCATGGTGCCCTGGCAGCCGCCCTCGATCTCGCATCCGCTCGGCTCCATCAGGACCGCGAAGTTCCCGCCGAGCAGCTCGGGGCGGCTCCGGCTGAGCCGGCCCAGGCCGTTGCGGGCCGCCTCGATCTCCTCGCATTCGTAGAAGACGTAGGTAACGTCACGTACCGGCTCGGGCACGCTGGCCGCCAGCCGCAGCTGTACCGCGACGCCGGCCTTCATGTCGGTGGTCCCGCAGCCGTAGAGCCGCTCCTGCCCCGACGGCGCGTCGCGCTCGCGGCGGGACGGGAGGTTGCCGGCCAAGGGCACAGTGTCGATGTGCCCGGCCAGGACGACCCGCTGCGGGCGGCCCAGGTCCGTGCGGGCCACGATGGAGTTGCCGTCCCGCAGCACACTGAGGTGGGGCAGCGCGGACAGCGCGGTTTCGATCGCGTCGGCGAGGTTGCCTTCCTCGCCGCTCACCGAGGGGACGTCGACGATGCTCGCGGTGAGCGCGGCCGCGTCGGCGGACAGGTCCAGTTTCACCCGCGCAGCCTAACGGCCCGGGCCGGCCAGAGTTGACCGAGCCAGGGCATCCCATGCTGCCGGCAGCGCGCCGCTGGATGCTATCCGGGCGGCGGGCGGCCAGTTCCTGCCGTTATGGCCCGCGGATGCACGGACACATGGACTTACGCGGACTCGGACGCCCCCGGGCCGTGGAACCGGCCGAGCGCGTCGAGCGGCATCAGCTCCGGGCGCTTCGGCGGCACGTGGTCGCCGGACGAGCGGCCGGTCAGACGGCGGCGGACCCACGGCATCGCGTACTCGACGGCCCACCGGGTGTCCTGCCCGCGCGCGTTCATCCAGGCCAGACTCCGGTCGGACGCATCGCGGGCGGTGTGCAGCCGGGCGCGGAGCCGCGCCACGGCCAGGCTGACCGCGGAGGCTTCGGCGGCGGCGACGGCGGCCGCACCCGCGACCTGGCGGGGGATCTGACCGGGACGCGGCACGTCGGGCAGGGGATCCCACCAGTTCTCGGTGACCGGCACCCCGGCCGTCTCACAGACGAACAGGGCGACCCGGCGGTGCCCCTCCGCGGCGAGGTGCAGCCGGTCCGCGCTCCATACCCGCCGGTCGCACAGGACCCGCATGGACCACAGGTCTACCAGGTCACACTGCCGGGCGGCCGCGATCGCACGCAGGTGCATGTTGTACGCGGCGACCTTCCCGCGCAGCATCCGGATCACCGGGAAGGCGGACGGGTCGAACCCCGTGAACAGCAGTACTTGGCAGCCCGCCGCGCGCAGGCTCGCCACGCAGTCGTCGAAGACCTCGGCCAGGGCGTCCGGATCGGCGCCCGGCCGCAGGATGTCGTTCCCGCCCGCGGCGATGCTCACCAGGTCGGGCGCCATCTCGATCGCCCGCGGCACCTGCTCCGCTGCGACTTCCCCGAGCAGCTTGCCGCGCACGGCCAGGTTCGCGTACCGCAGGCCTGGCTGCTGGACCGACAGTATGCCGGCGAACCGGTCGGCCCAGCCGCGGAAGCTGTTCTCCGTCAGCCGGTCGTTCAGCCCTTCGGTGAAGCTGTCACCGACGGCGACAAATGAGCCGATTGTCTCGGCCGAAGCACGTCCGTCCATATGCTCCCATCATGCAGTCCGGTTTGATGCGCGGCCAAACCGGAGAGGCGGACGCGGGCAAACCGGAGAGGCAGACGCGGGCCGGGGCCGCTTGGTGGGGTGGGCGTGGCGCGGGGCGGCGCCTGGCGGGGACGGCGCGGGATGGGCAGACTGGTCGCTTGACTACTCCCCGCCGTGAACGACGGGGATTCCCGGGCTCACGCCCGGGGGTTCCTGCTTCACGGCCGGCTGCCGAAGGGGGGTCCCTTGCGGTCTTACGTCGGCTCCACAGGCAGAAACGGCAAGACCTGCCGCCCGGATGTTCTTCGCGGCGTTGATGTCCCGGTCGTGCCGCCGCCGGAGGTGACCGCGAAATCCTTAATACCAAGGTCCACGCCCACGACGGCACCCGTCGCGGGAAACTGCTCCGGTTCGGGTACGTCCACGGCGAAGGAGACGTACCAGCGCCCGCACGGGTCCCGGGAGACCGTCACCGTGGTCGGGTCAATCGATGCCGGGTCGGTGCCGGGCCAGGACCACACGAACTCAAGCGGCGTGTCCATCTTGGCGAGGAACAGCCGCCGTCGCGGTACCGGAACCCGGACCGGGTGTACTCCGCGGACTGGCGGCCGTTGCGGGACTTGAACCTCGGGTAGCGGGCGCGCTTGGCGAAGAAGTTGGTGTAGGCGACCTGCTGGTGCCGGATCGCCTGCTGCAGCGGGACCGACGGCACCTCGTTCAGCCACCCGAGGTCTTCGGTGGCTTTCATGGCGGTCAGGTAGGCATTGGCCTGGGTGAAGTTCGTCTTGACCTGCTCGCCGTAATACCGCTGATGCCGCCACGCCAGCGTCCGGTTCCACACGACGCGGACGCAGCCGAACGTGCGGTTAAGCGCGCTGGCCTGCTCCGCTGCCGGGTACGCCCGGCACTTGTACGCCGTCCTCACAACTACCAAGCTTCTCCGATCACACCATTTCGGATAAGCGCGACACGCGGAAGGGGGGAGCGGCGTTTCCTCCCCGGCCTGACGTCCGGGGTCTCCACGCCGCAACTCTGATGACCTCATCGGTGGCCTATACCGAATCACCCGCACCGTCCTTTCTCTTCGACCTGGACGGCACGCTGATCGACAGCGTGTACCAGCACGTCATCGCCTGGCGGGCGGCACTCGCCGGGATGGACATCGATCTGTCCGTGTGGCGCATTCACCGGCGCATCGGAATGAGCGGCGGCCTGTTCGTTTCGGCGCTGCTGCGCGAGACGGGGCTGTCGCTGTCGCGGGAGGACATCGAGCGCATGCAGCGGGCGCACGCTGATGAGTACCGCGCCCAGATGGATTCGGTGCTGCCGCTGCCGGGGGCGGCGGATCTGCTGAGCTGCCTGACCGAACGCGGCATCAAATGGGCCATCGCGACGAGCGGAAACGCCGTGACGGCCCGTCCGGCCCTCAAGCTGCTCGGCTTGCCGGAACACACCCCGATGGTCACCCGTGACCTGGTGCGTCACGCCAAGCCCGATCCGGATCTGTTCCTGGCCGCTGCCGCGCTGCTGGACGTGGACCCGCGTCAGGCGATGGTGGTGGGCGACAGCGTGTGGGACCTGCTGGCGGCGCGGCGGGCCGGGGCACTTGGCGTCGGCCTGCTGTCCGGCGGGTACGGGCGCGAGGAACTCGAGCGGTCCGGCGCCTTCCGCGTCTACAGCGACCCGGCTGACCTGCTGACCCGGCTCGACGAACTCGGTGTCCGGGGGTACGTGGACTGACGGGGGGTGGTCCGGCGGCTGCGGGTGGTCCGGACCGGATGGAGGCGGGGCCCGGGCTGGGCGGGGCCGACGGCTTCGCGCTCCGGCGACTCCTGAGTTCCGGCGGCCGGGCGCGCACGTGTTTGGGTCCGTAACTACTGGCGGCGCAAGGAGACCGTGAGGACGGTACCCGAGGGCGCCGAAAGCGAGGTTAGATGGACCAGGTCCCGGCTAGAAATCAGGAGGCGATTTGCCGTGTCCGGGGTGCGGCGAGTCTTCGCTGGCGTGCATGGTTCCCTCGGTAGCCTGCAGGCGCTGCGCTACGCGGCGAACGAGGCTCGCTACCGGGGTGCCCGGCTTCTACCGGTGATCGCCTGGGTCCCGCCGGGTGGTGATCTCGCCGAACGGCGCCAGCCCAATCTTTACCTCCGCAAGATGTGGCGGGAGACGGCCCAGGGACGGCTCTGGGAAGCCTTCGACATGGGACTGGGCGGCCTGCCCGAAGACCTGACCATCGAGGCGCTCGTGGTCCGCGGCCCGGCGGGCCCCGTCCTGGTCGAATGCGCCGACGACCCCGGCGATCTCCTCGTCATCGGGACCGGGCGGCGTGGCCTGCGCCGGCTGGCACGCCGTTCGGCCAGCCGCTACTGCCTCGCCCACGCGCGCTGCCCGGTGGTCGCTGTCCCTCCGTCGGCCCTGATGGAGGAGACAAGCCACCGCCTGCACATCTGGCCGCGGAAACAGCGGTCGCCGGCCCTCGATCACCCCGAGGCCTGGCTGCGCTGAACGCCAGCTGACATGCCGCGGGCGGCCACCTCCGGCTGGTCCTGGTGCATGGGTTCTGTTAGGAAGCGAGAGCGCGCCGCATAGGTCCCGTTTGGACCGGTCTTCTCCGCTTCTGAGAGCGGTTCTATTGCCTTGGCCAGGGCTGGGTGAGGGCTCTGATGACTGTCTGAGACCGCGGGCCGGGCATGCGCCCGGCCAACTCCTCCTGGCCCGCAGTCCAGCGTGGTTCCCCACCTAGGAGTGGCCGTGAATGACCTTCTTTATGTGGCCGTGACGATCGTCGTCTTCGCGCTGTTCTTCCTGCTCGTCAAGGGGGTCGAGCGGCTTGAGCGCTGAGAACTGGGTCGGCCTGATCGCGGCCATCCTCCTCACCATTTATCTCGTCTACGCCCTCATCCGACCGGAGAAATTCTGATGAGCAGTTCCCTCGCGGGCGTCCTGCAGGTCGTGCTGCTGGTCGCCGCGCTGGCGGCCTGCTACAAGCCCCTCGGCGACTACATCGCGGGCATCTTCACCAGCGAAAAGCACCTGCGGCCCGAGCGAGCCTTCTACCGCATGATGGGGATCGACCCGTCGGCGGACCAGCGCTGGGGCACCTATGCCCGGAGCATGCTGGCCTTTTCCGGGGTTAGCGTGCTGTTCCTCTACCTGATCGAGCGGGTGCAGCACTGGCTGCCGTACGCCAACGGGAACGTAAATGTCCCCCCCGCTCTCGCCTGGAACACGGCCGCCTCCTTCGTCACCAACACCAACTGGCAGAACTACTCCGGCGAGTCCACGATGGGCTACGTCACCCAGATGGCGGGGCTCGCGGTGCAGAACTTCGTGTCGGCCGCGGTTGGCATCGTGGTCGTCATCGCCCTGATCCGCGGGTTCATGCGGACCAAGACCGACAATCTCGGCAACTTCTGGGTCGACATGACCCGGGTTGTGGTACGCCTGCTGCTGCCGTTCTCGGTGATCGGCGCGATCATCCTCATGGCGACCGGCGTGATCGACAACTTCACCACCACTCACCTGATCCATTCGCTGGCCGGCTCGCAGCAGACGATGGTCGGCGGCCCGGTGGCCTCGCAGGAGGTCATCAAGGAGATGGGCAACAACGGCGGCGGCTTCTTCAACGCCAACTCCGCCCATCCGTTCGAGAACCCCAGCCCGGTCAGCAACTGGTTCGAGATCTTCCTCCTGCTCCTAATCCCGTTCGCGCTGCCGCGCACGTTCGGCAAGATGGTCGGTGACAACCGGCAGGGTTACCTCCTGGTCGTCGTCATGGCCGTGCTGTGGCTCGCTGCGGTCGGCGGCATCAGCTTCTTCGAATGGCAGCATGCGGGCACCGCGCTGCACGCCGCGGGCGCCGCGATGGAGGGCAAGGAAACCCGGAACGGCATCCCCGGCTCGTCCCTGTTCGCCGGGTCGACCACCGTCACCTCGACCGGCGCGGTGAACTCCTTCCACGACTCCTTCACCCCCTTCGGGGGTGGCATCGCCCTGTTCGACATGATGCTCGGCGAGGTCGTCCCCGGCGGCGTCGGCGCCGGCCTGTACGGAATGCTCATGCTCGCGGTGCTGACCGTGTTCATCGGCGGCCTGATGGTCGGCCGGACGCCGGAATACATCGGCAAGAAGATCCGGCCCACCGAGATGAAATGGGCCGCCGCCTACATCCTGGCCACACCATTCGCGGCGCTCGTCGGCGCCGCGATGTCGCTGGGTTTCAAGATCCCGCGCGCGTCGATCCTCAACCCGGGCCCGCACGGCCTCACCGAGATCGTCTACGCGTTCACGTCGATGGCGAACAACAACGGGTCGGCCTTCGCGGGGCTGACGACCAATACCACCTGGTACAACACGGCCGGCGGCGTCGTGATGCTGATCGCCCGGTTCGCGCCCATGGTGTTCGTGCTCGCGCTGGGCGGCTCCCTGGCCAGGCAGCAGATAACCCCGGCGAGTGCCGGCACCCTGGAGACCCACAAGCCGCTGTTCGCCGGCCTGCTCATCGGCGTGATCATCATCCTGGTCGGCCTGACCTATTTCCCCGCGCTCGCGCTGGGGCCGTTCGCTGAAGGGCTGCACTGATGTCCCTCAACCCCATCGTCAACCAGCCAGACGCCCCCTCGGGGGACGGTGGCCGCGATCCCCAGACAGCGGCCCGGAGCGCGGCGGCCCCGTCGCGCCGCGTCAGCGGCGGGCTGCTCGACCCGAAGATGCTGTGGAAGTCCACGCCGGATGCGTTCCGCAAGCTCGACCCGCGGGTGCAGATCCACAACCCCGTCATGTTCGTGGTCGAGATCGGGGCGGCGCTGACCACGTACTCAGCGATCGTCCACAACTCGATTTTCTCCTGGACCATCATGGCCTGGCTGTGGCTGACCGTCCTGTTCGCCAACGTGGCCGAGGCGGTGGCCGAGGGCCGGGGCAAGGCGCAGGCCGAGACACTCCGGCGGACCAAGCAGGAAACCGTCGCGCGGCGGCTGGTCGGCTGGGCGCCGGGCCAGGCCAGCCCCCGGGAAGAAGAGGTCCCCGGTGCCCAGCTCACCGTCGGTGACTTCGCGGTCGTGGAGCCGGGGCAGCTGATCCCCGGTGACGGCGACGTGGTCGAGGGCGTGGCCTCGGTCGACGAATCGGCCATCACCGGTGAGTCCGCCCCGGTCATCCGGGAGTCCGGCGGCGACCGTTCGGCGGTCACCGGCGGCACCCGGGTCCTGTCCGACCGGATCGTCGTCAAGATCACCTCCAAGCCGGGTGAGACGTTCATCGACCGGATGATCGGCCTCGTCGAGGGCGCGTCGCGGCAGAAGACCCCGAACGAGGTCGCGCTGAACGTGCTGCTCGCCTCGCTGACGCTGATCTTCGTGATGGCCGTGGTGACCCTGCAGCCGATGGCGTACTACTCGGGCGCGCCGCAGACCCTCGTCATCCTGGTCGCGCTGATCGTGGCGCTGATCCCGACGACCATCGGGGCGCTGCTGTCCGCGATCGGCATCGCCGGCATGGATCGGCTGGTCCAGCGCAACGTGCTGGCCATGTCGGGCCGCGCCGTCGAGGCCGCCGGCGACGTGAACACGCTGCTGCTCGACAAGACCGGCACGATCACCATCGGCAACCGTGAGGCGACCGAGTTCCTGCCGGTCGGCGGGGTGACGGCGGAGCATCTCGCGGATGCGGCGCAACTGTCCAGCCTGGCCGACGAGACCCCCGAGGGGCGCTCGGTCGTTGTGCTGGCCAAGCGGAAATTCGGCATACGGGAGCGGGAGCAGGGCGAACTGCCCGGCGCGGTGTTCGTCCCGTTCACGGCGCAGACCCGGATGAGCGGCGTGAACCTGCACGACGGCCGCGAGGTCCGCAAGGGTGCCTCCAGCGCCGTCCGCGAATGGATCCGGGAGAACGGGGGGACTCCCCCGGCGGAGCTCGGCGAGACCGTCGACGGCATTTCCGCGGCCGGCGGCACGCCGCTGGTCGTGGCGGAGCGCGCCAACGGCGCGGCACGGGCCCTCGGGGTCATCTACCTCAAGGACATCGTCAAGGAAGGCATCTCCGAACGGTTCGCGGAGATGCGGGCCATGGGCATCCGCACCGTCATGATCACCGGCGACAACCCGCTCACGGCGAAGGCCATCGCCGACGAGTCCGGCGTGGACGACTTCCTCGCCGAGGCCACGCCGGAAGACAAGATGTCCCTGATCAGGAAGGAGCAGGCGGGCGGCAAGCTCGTCGCGATGACCGGCGACGGCACCAACGACGCTCCCGCGCTCGCGCAGGCCGACGTCGGCGTGGCCATGAACACCGGCACCTCGGCCGCCAAGGAAGCCGGCAACATGGTCGACCTCGACTCGAACCCGACCAAACTGATCGAAGTCGTCGAGATCGGCAAGCAGATGCTGATCACCCGGGGCGCGCTGACCACGTTCTCGATCGCCAACGATGTCGCGAAGTACTTCGCGATCATCCCGGCCATGTTCGCGGTGGTGTATCCCGGCCTGGAAAAGCTCAACATCATGAAGCTGCACAGCCCGCAGTCCGCGATCGCCTCGGCGATCATCTTCAACGCGCTGATCATCGTCGCGCTGATCCCGCTGGCGCTGCGCGGTGTCCGGTACAGGCCGGCGTCCGCGGCGGCCATGCTCCGCCGCAATCTGTGGATCTACGGCGTCGGCGGCCTGATCATCCCGTTCGTCTTCATCAAGCTCATCGACCTCATCATCATGAACATTCCCGGATTTAGGTGATAGACGTGAATCGTCTTCCCTCGCTGGTTCGCCAGCACATCGCCGCGTTCCGCGCGCTGCTGGTCTTCACGGTGCTGTGCGGCATCATCTACCCCGTCGTCATGTTCGGCGTCGCCCAGGTGGCCTTCCACAACCAGGCCAACGGCTCGCTGGTCAGCTACAACGGCAAGGTCGTCGGGTCCAGCCTGCTGTGCCAGGAGTTCGTGGACGCCAAGGGCAACCCGCTGCCGCAGTACTTCCAGCCACGATCGTCCAATGCGGTGAACCCGGCCTCCAAGACCGACTACGGCTGCGACGCGGGGTTCTCCGGCGCCTCCAACCTCGGGCCGAACAACTCGACGCTGCTCAACCTTGTCCAGCAGCGCCGCGCCGAGGTCGCGCAGTTCAACGGGGTCAGCCCGGCCAGCGTGCCGCCGGACGCGGTGACCGCCTCCGGATCGGGCCTCGACCCCGACATCTCCCCGCAGTACGCGTACCTCCAGGTCAACCGGGTCGCCAAGGCCCGGCACCTGAGCCCGTCGGCCGTGCACGCCCTGGTCGCCGCCAACGTCCAGGGCCGGGCGCTCGGGTTCCTCGGTGAGCCGACGGTGAACGTGCTGACCCTGAACATCGCGCTCGACAAGCTGTCGAGCCGGTGACCGGGAGGACAGGATGATCACGGCGCGCGGCCGGAGCGGCAATCCCGGACCGGCCGCGCGCCCGTCACTGGCTCCGTCGGGCTCGTCAGCCACGGCCGGGGCATGGGCTATGGCCGCGGGGCAACCGGTCCCGGCGAGCCCATCAGCGACGCGGCCGACTTGGGCGAGGGCCGCGGGGCAATCCGGGCCGGGGCCGACCTCGGGGATTCCGGGGGCAGGGGGGCCGGCTGCGGCGGGACCGGAAGCGACGGTGCCAGCCGCGGCGGCGCCGGCCACCGCGGCGCAGGTGAGCAGAAGGCCGGCTGGGCCCGCGGCGAAGGCTTCGCGGGTCCTGCTGGTCGAGGATGAGCCGGGCCTGCTCCGGGCGCTCTTCATCAACCTGCGCGCCCGCCGGTACAACGTCGTCACCGCGAGCACCGGTCATGAGGCCCTGGCTACGGCGGCCAGCCGGCCGCCGGACGCGGTCATCCTCGACCTCGGCCTGCCCGATATCGACGGCACCGAAGTAATCGTCGAGCTGCGCCGCTGGTCACGGGCGCCGATCATCGTGCTGTCGGGCCGGGCAAGTCCCGGCGACAAGATCGGGGCCCTGGACGTAGGAGCCGACGACTACGTCACCAAGCCATTCTCGATGGCTGAACTGCTCGCCCGGCTGCGCGCCGTGCTGCGCCGCGACGATCCCGGGCCGGCCGGGGTGACGGAGGCGGTCGTGGGCCATTGTGTCATCGACCTGGTCACGCACACCGTGACCCGCCACCCCGGTCCGGGTACTGGGACCGGGCCAGGGACGGAGGCCGGGACGCTGGACATCGCGCAGGCAGGCACCGGGGAGGCGGTCCGGCTCACTCCCACCGAATGGCGGATTCTGGAAAACCTGGTCCACCACCCGGGCCAGCTGGTCGGCTCGCGGCAGTTGCTCACCGACATCTGGGGACCCGGGTATGAGCCCCACACCAACTACCTCCGGTTCCATATGGCCCGGCTGCGGCGCAAGCTGGAAGATGACCCGGCACGGCCACGTCACCTGCTCACCGAGCCGGGTATGGGCTACCGGTACCAGCCATGAACGACCGGTACCAGCCATGAATTGCCCGGTACTGCCCGCGAGCTGCCGTACTGGCCGTGAACGACCCGTACCAGCCATGAGGGCCGCCTGACATGCGGAATCGCCATACCAGCGGGCGCGGTTCAATAGGAGCAGAAGGCGGTGCGCGTGGCCGGGGCCAGGCCGCACCGGACGGAAGAGAGGGCACGCGCCAGGACATGGCCACCCAGCAGGCCGACGCCACCGACCGGGGGAACCACCGGCCCGACCGGGGGTATCTGCGGATCTACCTCGGCGCCGCCGCGGGGGTCGGCAAGACCTTCGCCATGCTCAGCGAGGGCCATCGCCGGGCGGAACGCGGCGCCGAGGTGGTGGTCGCCTTCGCCGAGACGCACGGACGCCCGCACACTGAAGTGCTGCTCGACGGCCTGGAGGTCATTCCGCGCAGGACGATCGACTACCGCGGAGCGACGTTCCAGGAGATGGACCTCGACGCCGTGCTGGCCCGCCACCCTGAGATCGCTCTGGTCGACGAACTGGCGCACACCAACGTGCCGGGGTCGCGCAACGAAAAGCGGTGGCAGGACGTCGAGGAGATGCTCGACGCCGGCATCGATGTGATCTCGACCGTCAACGTCCAGCACCTCGAATCGCTCAACGACGTGGTGGAAAAGGTCACCGGCGTACCGCAGCGGGAGACGCTCCCGGACGCCGTGGTGCGCGCGGCCGACCAGGTTGAGCTGGTCGACATGACACCCGAAGCGCTGCGCCGCCGGATGGCGCACGGCAACATCTACCCGGCGGAGAAGATCGACGCGGCGCTGACCAACTATTTCCGCACCGGGAACCTGACCGCGCTGCGCGAGCTGGCCCTGCTGTGGCTGGCCGACAAGGTGGACGAGGGCCTGCAGGCCTACCGGGCCGCGCACGGTATCCAGGCCACCTGGGAGGCGCGCGAGCGGGTGGTCGTCGCGCTTACCGGCGGTCCCGAGGGCGACACTCTCATCCGGCGGGCCGCGCGGATCGCCGCCCGTTCCGCCGGCGGTGACCTGCTGGCCGTGCACGTGTCCCGGTCCGACGGCCTGACCGGCGCCAGCCCCGCCGCGCTGGCCGGGCAGCGCCGACTGGTCGAGTCGCTCGGCGGCACATACCACCAGGTAATCGGGGACAACATCCCCGATGCCCTGCTCACCTTCGCCCGCGCCGAGAACGCCAGCCAGCTCGTGCTGGGCGCTAGCCGCCGCTCCTGGCTGTCGGCGCTGCTCACCGGGCCCGGCATCGGATCCCGGACGATCCGCGGTTCGGGTGACATCGACCTGCACATCGTCACGCACCAGCAGATGGGCCGCGGCCGGGGACTGCTCCCCCGGCCGGCGGCAGCCTCACCCTGCGCCGCCGGGTAGCGGGATACGCGCTGGCGGCCGCGCTCGCCCCCCTGATCACGGTCGCGCTCGCGAACCTGCGCGGCCATGTCAACCTCACCAGCGACGTGCTCGCGTTCCTCATCGGCGTCATCGTCGTCGCGCTCGTGGGCGGGCTGATCCCGGCCCTGCTCGAGGCCCTGGCCGGGTCGCTCCTGCTCAACTACTACTTCACCCCGCCCATCCACCAGTTCACGATCGCCGACGCCAACAACGCCTGGGCCATTCTCGCGTTCGTTGTGGTGGCCATTCTGGTCAGCGCGGTGGTAGACCTCGCGGCGCGCCGGACTAAGCAGGCGGCCCGGGCCAGCGCCGAATCCGAGCTGCTCATCACCACGGCGGGCAGTGTGCTGCGCGGCCAGCAGGCGCTGCCCGCACTGCTGGAACGGGTGCGCGAATCGTTCGGTATGCGGTCGGTGAGCCTGCTGGAATGCGCCACCGGCAACTGCGTCGACGGCAGCGAGCCGACCCGGGCCGCGTCGTCGGCGGCGAGCCGGCTCCGCGGCGCCGGGAAGGGGTGGACGGCGGTCGCGACGGCCGGCGACGAGCCAGTGACCTCACCCGAGGACGCGGACGTCGAGGTACCGATCACCGACACCCTGTCCCTGGCCCTGCGCGGCCGGCCGCTGCCCGCCACCGACCGGCGCGTGCTCGGGGCGTTCGCGGCCTACGCGGCAGCCGCCCTGGAGCAGCTGCGGCTGGCCGCCGAAGCCGAGGCGGCCAAGCCGATCGCCGAAGCCGACCGGATGCGGACCGCGCTGCTCACGGCGGTCAGCCACGACCTGCGCAGCCCGCTGGCGTCGGCCAAGGCCGCCGTCACCAGCCTGCGCTCCCCGGAGGTGCACTGGACCGCCGCCGACCGCGACGAGCTGCTCGCCACGGCGGACGAATCGCTGGACCGGCTGGCCCGTCTCGTCGATAACCTGCTGGACATGAGCAGGCTCCAGGCCGGGGCGCTGTCACTGTTCCCCCGGCCGGTCGGCGTGGACGAGATCGTCGCGCGATCCCTCGACGACCTGGGTCCGCGCAGCCGCTCCGTGGTGGTGGACATACCGGAATCGCTGCCGGAGGTACGCGTCGATCCAGCCATCCTGGAACGGGTCGTCGTCAACGTGACAGAGAACGCGCTGCGCTACTCGCCGCCCGGCACGCCACCGATGCTGACCGCGAGCGCTCTGGCGGACCGGGTGGAACTGCGGGTCATCGACCGCGGGCCGGGCATCCCGCCGACGGAACGGGACCAGGTGTTCGTTCCGTTCCAGCGGCTGGGTGACACGGACAACACGACCGGCGTCGGGCTCGGCCTCGCCCTGTCCCGCGGATTCACCGAGGCCATGGGCGGGACGCTGACCGCGGAGGACACCCCTGGCGGTGGCCTGACCATGGCGCTGTCGCTGCCGATCGCGGAGCAGGCGCCCGGGCCTGGCCCGGGTGAGGCGGAGCCTGGGCGCCGGGAACGTAACGCCGGGCCGTTGACGGACGGCCCGGACATCGGCGCGGCCCCGGCCGACGAGGACACCGGCCGCCCGGGGGCCGGCCATAACACCGGCAGCCGGGGGACCGGCCATAACACCGGCAGCCCGGCGGTCAGCCAGCACACAGGTGGGCCGACGGCCGACCACGAGGCGGGCGGGGCCTCCGTCGAGCAGGACGCCCGTAGGCCGCCGGCCGACCACGACACCGGCAACCCGCCGGCCAGCCAGGCGACGCTGTGACCCGCGTCCTCGTCGTCGACGACGAGCCGCAGATCCTCCGCGCGCTGCGGATCAACCTGCGGGTCCGCCAGTACGACGTGTTCACCGCCGCCTCTGGCGCCGAGGCGCTGGCGGTCGCCGGCAGCCACCCGCCGGACCTGGTGATCCTCGACTTGGGCCTGCCGGATCTGAGCGGCATCGATGTGATCCAGGGACTGCGCGGCTGGACCAGCGTGCCCATCGTCGTGCTGTCCGGGCGGGCCGACAGCGCCAACAAGGTCGAAGCGCTCGACGCGGGTGCCGACGACTACGTCACTAAGCCGTTCTCCATGGACGAACTGCTGGCCCGGATGCGCGCGGCGGTGCGGCGCGCCGGCGAGCCGGACGAACAGCCGCGGATCCGGCTCGGCGACCTCGTCGTCGACCTGGCCGCCAAGCGCGTCGAGCACGCGGCCCCGGCATCGACTATCCGGACTGGCATCCGAACGGGCCCCGATACGAGGCCAGCCGACGGCACGGCTTCGCCCGACGGGGACATCCGGCTCACCCCGACCGAGTGGCACCTGCTGGAAGTTCTGCTCCGGCACCCCGGCAAGCTGCTGAGCCAGCAGCAACTGCTCACCGAGGTCTGGGGACCCGGGTACGCCAGCGCCACCGGGAACCTCCGCCTGTACATGGCCCAGCTGCGCCGCAAGCTGGAACCCGATCCGGCCCGCCCGCGCTGGCTGATCACCGAGCCGGGCATGGGGTACCGCTACCAGCCGGATCTCGACGACGACGGGAGCGCTGGCGAATAGCACGACACTGCCTCAGGACCCGGATACGACGGTCCAGGTGGTGGGCCGGAAGCGGATGCGGCAGATCACCACGTTCGCCGTACCGTGCCGGATGGCCCGGTCGAGGACGACGCCGCGCTGATTGTGCAGGATCCATTGCCACGGCCGCATCGGCTCCAATTCCGCGGGCCCCTCCAGGGCGGTGAGCCGGTGCCGTTCATCGTCATCGCCGGGGGCGGGGCGGCCGCCGCCGCGTTGCTCGTCATCACCGCATATCCAAGCACGTGTCCCCGGCCGCCCCTGGGCCCGGGGCGGCGGACCCCAGGGCCCGGGGCGGCGGCTTCCTGCACCCGGGGCCACGGGCTCCTGCGTTCGGGGGGCTCCCGGGTGGGCCTGTTCGGGACGAATCATGGCCGTCAGCATGCGGAAAACAGCGCGCAATGCCTCTTACCGCGCAAAGGGCGATTTTTCCGAAACACAGCACGCACAACTGGGGCCAACTCGGCGGGAGACCATATTCCCGTTAAAAAGACAATGTCGTATTAGCGGTGAAGCGCCTTTTGTAGCACACTTGGCGGTGGGGGGAACCGCGGCCCCGGGCATGCCCTCAAAGGGCGTACGACGCACGCCCGGCCGCGCGGAGATGGCCGCCGCCGGCGGCACGAATCGCGCGGCAGGCATGGCGCATGACGCCGGAGCAGGCAGGCGGCCAGCCCGACGTTCCCACATTGCGACGAGAGGAACATGGGAAGCAGCCATGGTCAGCGATCTTGATAGCCGTCCCCGCGACCGCGCGCCTGGCATACCGGCTCAGCCGGGCGAGCCTGCCGGACTCGGTGGTCCCGGAGCCCACGGCGCGAGTGGCGCCCTCGCTGGGACGGCCGGAGCCTGCGGGGTGTCCGGATTCGGCGGAACGGCCGGGGTCATCAGAGCGGCCATGGGCGGGGAGTTCGTCGTGCGGAACGGCCGCGGCCGGCCCACGATGAAAGACGTGGCGACCCGCGCCGGGGTGGCGCTCAAGACCGTGTCGCGGGTGGTCAACGACGAACCGGGCGTGACACCGGAGACGGCCAGGCGGGTCCGCAACGCCATCAGCGAGCTCGGCTTCCGGCGCAACGACAGCGCCCGGCTGCTGCGGAAAGGGCAGACCGCCTCCATCGGGCTCATCATGGAGGACATTGGCGACCCGTTCTACTCCGCGCTCTCGCGTGTCGTGGAAGATGTGGCGCACTGGAACGGCTCACTGCTTTTCACCGGATCGAGTGATGAGGATCCGCAGCGCGAGCAGGAACTGGTCCTCGCCCTCTGCGCGCGGCGTGTCGACGGCTTGATCATCATTCCCGCCTCCGGCGATCACCGGTATCTGCTGCCGGAAATCGCCGCGGGGGTCGCGTCGGTATTCGTGGACCGCCCGGCCGGGATGATCGACGCCAACGCGGTCCTGGCGGACAACATCGGCGGGACACGCGCCGGCGTCACCCACCTCATCCGGCAGGGGCACCGCAGGATCGGGTTCATCGGGGACGACCCCCGCATCTACACGGCTTCGCAGCGCCACCAGGGCTATCAGGAAGCGATGGCCGGAGCCGACCTGGAGACGGATCCCTCCTGGGTATCCATGGCCAAGCCCGCGCCGGACAGGATCAGGGACGCGCTCAGCCGGATGCTGGCGGGCCCGTCGGCGATCACGGCGCTCTTCTGCGGAAACAACCGGATCACCGTCCTGGCGCTGCGGGAGATCGCCGCCTCGGGCCGGCGGATCGCGCTCGTGGGATTCGACGATTTCGAGCTCGCGGACCTGCTGAACCCCGGTGTGACGGTCGTGGCGCAGAACCCGGCCGAGATGGGCCGCCGGGCCGCGGAGCTGCTCTTCGGGCGGCTGGCGGGCACGCACGGGCCCACTCAGTACATCGAGCTCGGGACGCAGCTGATCGTACGCGGTTCGGGCGAGATCCCCCCGGACTGACGGCGCCCAAGCCCCCGGACGGGGCAGGCGATATCCCCGGACTGAGTTAGAGCGCCGCGACCAGGACGCCGATCACGATCAGCGCGCATACGACGGCGGCCACCATGATGATTGTCCGGTTGGACGACGCGCGCCGACGCCTCGCTACATCGTCGTCGGAGCGCTGCGCGAAAGCCCGAAAACTGGCCGTGCTCGCGCTCGGGTCATTGTCTGTCTCCGGCATGCGCGTCACTCTAGCTGCTCAGGGACTTACCGCAGGCGTGGAAGACGTCAATTCACGGCAACTTTGCCATCACGTCCCGGGCAGGTGGCACCGCGTTCCGCGTCCGGGCGTCGCTGCGGCCGGCGCGCCCTGCGGGCCAGATCATCTTGCGGGCCGGGCTGGTGAGCGGGCGATCTCGCCCTCGGCGGCGGATGGCACGGGACCGCCGGTCCGGTCGACCAGCCGGGACATGACGATCACGCTTCTGGTGCGCGTGGTGAACGGCTCGGCCCTGATCCGCTCGACGACCTGCTCGAAGTGACCCACGTCGGCGGCCTGGATATGCAGCAGGGCGTCCGCTTCGCCGGTAACCGTGCACGCCCCCACGACCTCGGGATAGCGGCGCACCGCGGCCCTGATATCGGCTGGGGAGGTGAGCGCGCGGCAGAACAGCTCCACGTAGGCCTCCGTCGTCCAGCCGAGGGCCGCCGGGTCCACCCGCGCCGAAAATCCCCTGATTGCGCCCGACTCCTGCAGCCGGTCCACCCGGCGCTTGACCGCGGGCGCGGAAAGCCCGACGAAGGCGCCGATGGTTGCGTAACTGGCACGTGCGTCTTCGATCAGGGCTGCCACGATCCGTTCGTCAATCTTGTCCAGGCTCATGGCCGGCTACTCCGGGGAGGCGAACCCGCCACCATGGCGGTGCCACCGGGCGCGCGGAAAGCGGTGCGTGTCACAACGTCCGATCATGGCACTACCCCTACCTGGGTGAGGCCTCGGCTCGGTTGGCCCTACCTGGATCGGCCGCACCGGGCAGGGTCTCAGCGGGCTTGGCTTCAGCTGGGTTGGGCTCACCGGATTGGCGAGTGCGGCACGGTCCGGACATACAAACGGGCCTGCAACGGCCGCTAATGCGGCCGTTGCAGGCCCGTGCCCCGCTCAGGACTCCAGCCCTTCCGGCTGGGAAATTCCCCACCGGCAGGCCGGTCGTAGATGAGGCCCGACGTCCCGCTTTCGCCGGGCCTCATAAGTGTGACGCCGCCCTTCCGCAGGTGGTTTACGCGTCCGCCAACTAACTTTCCGTACGGTCCGGAAAACTTGCCACCAGTCCGATTTCGCAGGTCAGTGCGGGGGGAGCCTAGATGGGAGGTCAGAGGCGGGGCACGGTGAATGTTCGGGCACACGTTCGGCCGAGCCCCGCAAGGACGTCGGTTCGGGGTGACCCTCGGCGCAGACACCAACGTCCGAGCCCGACCCGGTTCGCTGGCCACGGCTGGTGTGCGCCGGCCTAGCCACCGGCTACGACAAGGTGCTGCGGTGGCTTCCCGGCGGTGAATGGACCAGGCATGACAGGGTCGCGCTGCTAAAATTGTGCGTGCTTTCCGCTGAGGCCGTTAACTTAATGGCCATCTGCTGTTCCCCGTTATATGGGCGGCTTTCTGCACACGTTTGCGGAAATGGCTGATGGGGCGCTCGGAGCCAGGCCCCGGAGGGCGGGACCAGGAACCGGCACGTCGCCCGCCACGGCCGTCAGAAGAACGTGCGATCAGAAGAACGTGCGATCAGAAGAACGTGCGGATCGCCTCGGTAACGGTGTAGTCGTCGTCGACCAGGTACAGAGTGCGCCACTTGTCGAAGGTCGTGCACGGGTGCGACGGGCCCAGTGCCACGAGGTCGCCGACCTCCGCGCCGTGGTCCGGCGGGACGGCCATGTGCGCGTGCTGGTCGCTGACGGCGGCCATCCGCCAGCCGGAGTTGTGCAGCGGGCGGCGCTGTGCCGAGCCGCGGCGGACGTGCGCCAGCGCGACCGGGTTCCCGGAGTCCTGGCCGAAGTCCCGCCGCCCGGCCGACAGGATGACGAGCCCGGGCTCCGGGACCGAGAGCACCTGGGCCCACACCTCGATCGCGGGTTCCAGGGCAGGCTCGGCCGATCCGGTGCGCGCGTGCACGTCGGCCAGGGCCCGCCCGTACGCGCCCCAGTCCTCGGTCAGGTAGCAGCCGCTGCGGAGCATGACCCGGGCCGGCCGCCGCAACTGGGCCGCGGTCAGCCCGCTGACGACCAGGTCGAAGAAGACGCTGCCCCCGGCGGTCAGCAGCACCTCATTGGTGTCGAACAGGTCCCGCTCGTCCAGCGCCCGGGCGATCTCGGCCAGGAACCCGAGGAACTCCCGCACCACTGGCTCGGGACGGCCGTCATCCCGGGACCGCGCCAGCCCCTCGAAGCCTTCGACGCCCACCAGCGCCAGGTGCGCGCCGGCCGCGCGGACGGCCTCGGCCACGAGGACGGCCGCCGGCAGGTCGCGGACGCCGCACCGGCCGCCCGCCAGGCCCCCCTCGACGAGGACGTTGACGCGGCGCCCCGGCCGGGCGGTCGCGACCCGGTCGGCGAGCAGGCGGACGCCGGCCGCCGAGTCAACCAGGCAGTAGAACTCGAACCCGGGATCCCGGCGCAGTTCGTCGCATACGTAGCGGATGTCCGCGGCCCCGGTGAGCTGGTTGGCGTAGAAGATACGCGGCACGCCGTGCTCGCGCGCCACCCGCACCTGAGGGCCGGTCGCGAAGGTCAGCCCCCACGCCCCGGCGGCCAGCTGGCGGCCGAACAGGGCCGGGCTCATCGACGTCTTGGCGTGCGGGCAGAACAGCACGCCCGCCTCTTCGCTGAAGCGCTGGAACCGGGCCAGGTTGCGCTCCAGCGCCGCCGCGCGCAGGACGCACACCGGCAGCGGGAGGTCCTCCCGTAGCACGTTCGATCCAACCAACGACGCGGGCACGTACGCGGGCACGTACGCGGGCACGTACGCGGGCACGTACGCGGGCGGGTCCGCGGGCCCGGCCAGCGTCGTCTCCCAGTACCCGAGCTTCCGTGAGTTGCGCGACTCGTGCTCCACGAACGCGAACGCTACTCCTGGCGGAGTACACCACCGGGCGTCGGCCACCGCGCCAACTGCCGCCCCGGGCCGGACGACGGTGCGCGCGGCGCGTCGGGCGGCGGGACTGCGGGGTTGGCTCGGGCTGCGAAATAGGCTCCATATGGCTCTTATGCCAAACAAATTCGCCTCATCTATAGTCGTTAATATGCTCGACGTCACCAGGCTGCGTGTCCTGGTGGCGGTGGCCAGGCACGGATCAGTGACCGCCGCCGCCCGGGAGCTCAACTACGCGCAGCCTTCGGTGAGCCACCACCTGGCCCGTCTGGAGGCCGAGACCGGCGTCCGGCTGATCCAGCGGGCGGGGCGGGGCATCCGGCTCACCGAGGCCGGGCGCCTGCTCGCGGACCGGGCGGCCGAAGTACTGGGCCGCCTGGACGCCGCCGAAAATGAGCTGGCCGCACACGCGGGCCTGAGCGCGGGGCGCGTCCGGCTCGCGGCGTTTCCCTCTTCGCTCGGCACGATCGTCCCGGCGGCGGCCGCGATGCTGCGGGCGGAGTACCCGGGGATGGACGTCCGGCTGACCGAGGCCGAGCCGCCCGAGGCCCTGCGCATGCTGCGGGCGGGCTACGTCGACGTCGCTCTGGTCTTCCGCCACGTGCAGGCGGCCGCGACTGCGCAGGCTCGGGAGGGCCCGGCGGCCTCAGCGGGGCCGGCAGCTTCGGGGAACCCGGCGGGCTCGGGGAACCCAGTAGGGCTCACCGTGCCGGGCGGCCCGGAGGAGAACGGCATGCGAGGCCGCCTCGTGCTGGACGAGCCCGTTCATCTCGTGACCCGCGCCCGCCCCTCCGCCGAGGGTAATCACGCTGGCGGGCACACCGGCGGGCAGCAGTTCGCCGACCTGGGCCGGTACGCGGGGCGCCGGTGGATCGCGGGCTGCGACCGGTGCCGCGTGCACCTGATCACGCAGTGCTCGCTGGCCGGCTTTAGCCCGAAGATCGCCTTCACCACCGACGACTACGTGGCGGTGCAGGCGCTCGTCGCGGCCGGGCTCGGTGTGGCCACGCTCCCCGACCTGGCGCTGCGGGCGGCCCGGCACCCCGCGATCCGCACCGCCGAACTGCCCGGCGCGCGGCGGCACGTATTCGCCCTGCGGTACGGCGAACCACCCGACTCCCCCGCGACGATCCGGCTCATCGACGCGCTCTGCGCTGCGGCGGCCACGCTCGCCACGGTCCCCGCCCGGCCGGCCGGGACGGGCCCCGCGGCGCCGCCCGTAGGCGCGGGTGCGGATCCGGGCGGCCAGCACCTGGCCGAGGATGGCCTTCTCATCGCGCGTGCGCGGATGTTATGGGATCAGTGCACCCCGGCAAGAGCAGGGCTGGGCCCGGGTGGACAGAAGGCGGCCGACATTTGGTCAGATAGGCGCATGGCACATACCACGCGGCACGCGGGGCGGTGGACCCTCGAGGATCAGTTCGCGGCACCGTGGCATTACCTTCCCATCGAGGTACCAGCGGGCGCCCGGGCCATCCGGGTGCAGCTCAGCTACGACCGGACGGCCGGGGTGCTTGATCTCGGCTGCCTCGGACGGGACGGCTTCCGCGGCTGGTCTGGAGGGGCGCGGGACAGCTACGTCATCGCCGCCGACGAGGCCACACCCGGCTATCTGCCCGGTGAGCTGGAACCCGGACGGTGGCAGGTGATCATCGGTCTCCACCGCGTTCCGCCCGGCGGTCTCCCCTTTGAGCTGACGGCGGAGGTCGCCCGGACCCGGGGCGGACCGCCCGGTGCGCTTACGGAGCCGCCCCCGGCACTGCCAGCTGCGGAACGGCCGCCGCGCCGGAACCTCCCGGCCGGGGACGGACGGCGATGGCTCGCCGGGGACCTGCACACGCATACGGTGCATTCCGACGGCGTGCTGACGGTGGACGAGCTGGCTCGCTTCGCGGCGGAAAGCGGGCTGGACTTCATCGCCGTCACCGATCACAACACGATCAGCCACCACCGGGAGCTTCCCCAGGCGGCCCGGCGTTACGGCGTTACCTTGATCCCCGGTCAGGAGGTGACCACGAGCGAGGGACACGCCGGCGCACTAGGGGACGTCGGCTGGGTGGACTTCCGCCTGCCGGCGCCCGAGTGGCTGAAGGTCACCCAGGATCGCGGCGGCCTGCTGTCGGTCAACCATCCCATCGCGGGCCCGGTGAGCTGGATGCACGCCATGCCGGAGCGGCCCCCGCTGGTGGAGGTGTGGCACTGGAGCTGGCTCGACCTGAGCTGGACGACGCCGCTGTCCTGGTGGCAGGCCTGGGATCCGCGTGCCGTCCCGGTCGGCGGCAGCGACTGGCACCGGACCGGATCGGACGCACCGCCGGGAACCCCGACCACCTGGGTGGAGTCCAGCACCGACGACCCGGCCGGCATTCTCGCCAGCATCGGGGCCGGGCGGGTCGCGATCTCCGCGCACCGGAACGGCCCCGTGCTGCTGCGCACCGGCGGTGAGATCGTCGCGGTGGACGCCGACGGGACCACGCTCGCCGGGCCGGAAGGACCCTGCGCGCGGGTGCGCGGCGACCTCACGCGGTTCCGCGACGCGGCCGGGTGCCACCGGCTGCTCGGCGAGACCGGGACCACCGTCGCGCTGGCCCCTTGATGCTGGACGGGAGCATCCCGACGGGATATTTCGCTGCTCAGCTTGCGGTTTCAACCGTCACGCCGTCGACCAGGCGCTCGTAAACCGCGAGATTAACGTCCCCCGAGGGGTCCGCGGCGGCGGCCACGGCGACCGCGTGCCGGAGCAGATCCGGCCAGGACCAGCCGAGCAGCAGACCGGGCACGAGGCCCGCGACGAGCGCGCCCGGCGATCTCGTCGTGGACGGGCCGCCGGGTTCCAGGCCGGCGAGCGAGGCATTCCACCGCCCGGCTTTCGTGACGACACCCACCCGGCGACCCGTGTAGATCGCCACCGCTGACGCCCCGAGCCGCAGCAGCGCGTCGCCGCCGGCGAGGTGGTCGTCGCCGTCAGCCGCCTGGCGGCCACCGGCTCTGATGGCCCGGCCCGGCTGATCGCCCTGGCCGGCCCGGTCGGCCTGATGGGCTCGTTCGGCGGGGGAAGCGTCCAGGCGGCTCAGCAGCGCGTCGTCGCCGGGGTCGGGCACCACCAGGTCGGGGCGGCGCGAGGCGGCGTAGCGGAGGGCGCTTCCGCCGGCGTTGAGGATCACGGGGACGCCGCCCTCGGCCGCCCAGGTGGCCAGCGATCCGTAGATCTCCGGCGGCAGGCCCGCGGGCAGCGTCCCGCACAGGACGACCGCCGTCGCATCGGCGAGCATCCGCCGGTAGTCAGCGGCGAATCGGCCAAGCTCCTCCGTCGTCACGTACGGCCCGGGCTCGCGCAGCCGCATCGTGCGCCCGGAGGCGGTGTCGCTGACCTCCACGACCCGGCGTGACTCGCGGCCGATCCCGGTGAACGCCACCGGAATGCTGGACCGGCCGAGGTCCTCCCTGATCAGCTCCCCCGTCGCGCCGCCGGCCAGTCCTGCCGCCAGCACCTCATGGCCGAACGTGTGCAGCACCCGCGCCACCGCCACGCCACGGCCGCCCGCGCGATGCCGGACCCGGGAGACATCACGCGTCGACTGCCACGACAGGCCTTCCGCCTCATAGCTGACGTCCAGCGCGGCGTTCAGCGTGACAGTAACGATCACAAATGGTCCTCGCGGTCTGGCGCAGGCCAGGAGCAGCCTTCCGGTCGTAGTGCGTAGTTCGCGTGCCGTTCGGTATCATATGGGCACCGCGGGCCGCATCCGGCCCGCCGCCGCGCGCGCGGGGGCGTTAGGGGAGGGTGGTGCGGCGGAAGCAGTCGGCCAGGTGGTCGTTGACGATGCCGCACGCCTGCATGGTCGCGTACGCGGTCACCGGACCGATGAACGTGAAGCCATTTCGCCGGAGCTCAGCGGACAGCGCCTTCGACGCGGGCGTCTGGGCCGGGATGTCCGCCGTCGTCCGCGGAGCCCGGCCGGCCCGCCCGCGTACTCGCCCGCGTACTTCCAGACCAGTTCGCTCAGGCCGCCCGGCAGGTCGAGGGCGGCGCGGGCGTTCGCAATCGCGGCAGTGATCTTGGCCCGGTTCCTGATGATGCCGGCGTCCGCGAGCAGTCGCTGAACGTCGTCGTCGCCGAAGCCGGCCACCGCGGCGATGTCGAACCGGGCGAACGCGGTGCGGAAATTCTCCCGCTTGCGGAGAATCGTCAGCCAGGACAGCCCGGACTGGAACGCCTCGAGGCAGAGCCGCTCGAAGATCGCCTGGTCGCCACGCAGCGGGCGGCCCCATTCGTCGTCGTGATAAGCGACGTATTCGGGCGCGCTGAGACCCCACGGGCAGCGCAGGCGCCCATCCGGACCAGGGGCCGCGCCGTCACTCACGGTCCTGCTTCGCCTGGGCTGGATGACGCGCGTCCTCGTAGTGGGAGGGGGCGGTGACTTCCGCCCAGTGGCCGGCCGACGCTGGGCCGGGCGAGTCCTGGCGAGCGTCCTCGCTGGGGCCGTCCTGGCCGGATGCGGGCGCGCCGGGGGTGCGCTGATGGGGCGCGTGCTCGTCGGGCCAATCCTCGGTGGCCGCGTCCGCGGTGGAGGTGTCCTGATGGGGAGCGTCCTGGCCGGGCCAATCCTCGCTGGGCGGACCCTCGCTGGGCGGTTCCTCGCTGGGCGGTTCCTCGCTGGGCCGGTAATCATCGGGCGCATTCTCGCTGGGCGCGTCCTGGGGCTGGGGGGCCTGACGTCGTTCCTGGAGGCGGCTGGCCCTCGCCCGCACGTGTTCCGCGCCCCAGACGAGCGTCTGGTGAGGCTCTTCCCAGCTGTCCTGGCCATCGGACTCGTCCCAGGCCGGGTACTGTGCGGCCGCGTGACCGGGCACGCCATAGGAGGGCGCCTGGTGGGAGGGCTCCTCGCCGGAGGACTCGTTACCGGAGGGCTCCTGAGGGGGCGCCGGTTCGTGACGGGCTGCTCCCGGGACGACCGGCTGGGGCGCGGTCGGCTCTGGTTCGGCGGCCTGGGGCTGGGATGCCTGGGGCTGGGATGCCTGGGGCTGGGTTGGCTCAGGCTGGGCCCCCGGGGGGCCGGGCCATTGGGCGCCCGTGGCCGCGTTCTCTTCGTCCGGGGGGTTTACCGGCTCGGTTGAGCGGGCTCCCGCTTCCGGCCTCTCCGCGGCCGCAGCCGCTCCCGGGGCTCCCGGGGCTCCCACCGTCGCTGGGGCGCCGGATTGGCGGGTCCAGTCGCGGGCGAGTTCCTCGCGCAGGTCGGAGACCTCCTGCTGCAGGGCTGAGATCTTGATATCCCGCTCCGTCACAGCCCGGGCGATGGTCTCCAGTGCCTCATCGGTGACGCGCATGTTGTAGCCCCACGCGGCGGAAGGCGGCCGCAGCAGGGCGACATCCGCCGCAGAGACCGGGCCGAGGTCGATGGGCGGATAGTCAGGGTACTCCGGGGCCATCTCCCCACCGCGACCTGACGCCACGACGACGACACCGGCCAGGATGGCGATCACGGCCACCAGCATGAGCACAGGCACATATGAATCGTGCCATGCTCAGCACGGGGAGTGGCAACTAAGGGACGTTTCGCCGCGTGGCGCGCACGATCCTGCGCTGGCCGCCTGGGGTGGCCCGGTGCAGGTCAGACGTTGTGCTCGCGGGCGAAGCCCTGGTGATTGTGCGCATCGGTGATGATGCGGACCACCTCATCGGCATCGTCGGCCACGTGCAGCAGCTCCAGATCGACCGGCGACACGTTGCCCGCGGCACTCATCGTGGTGCGCAGCCAGGACAGCAGGCCCGACCAGTAGGAGCTGCCGACGAGCACGATCGGGAACTTGGTGATCTTGCCGGTCTGCACCAGGGTGAGCGCCTCGAACAGCTCGTCCATCGTGCCGTAGCCGCCTGGCAGCAGGACGAACGCCTGCGAGTACTTCACCATCACCGTTTTGCGGACCATGAAGTAGCGGAACTCCAGGCCGATGTTCACGTACTGGTTGAGCCCCTGCTCCATCGGCAGCTCGATGCCCAGGCCGACCGAGTCGCCGCCTGCCCGGGACGCGCCCTTGTTGGCGGCCTCCATGATCCCCGGCCCGCCGCCGGTGATGATCGCGTACCCGGCCCTGGCCAGACCTGTGGCGATGCGCTCCGCGAGCTCGTACTCGGGGCTGGTGCGCGGCGCCCGGGCCGAGCCGAAGATACACACGGCCATCCCCAGCTCCGCGAGCAGCCCGAAGCCCTCGACAAACTCGGCCTGGATGCGCATGACGCGCCACGGGTCGGTATGCACCCAGTCGGCCGGGCCCCGCCGGTCGAGCAGCCGCTGGTCCGTCGTGGTCGCCGGGATCTGCTTGCCCCGCAGGGTCGCAGGTCCCTGGCGGCGCTCCCGCCGGCTGGAATCGGAATTCACGCTCATCGTCCCCCCACGGTAATAGCGCCGGCGTAGTGTTTCACGCCGCTCCCCCGCTACACCGCCCTCATCCTCTAGCCGTATACATGCGGACCTCAGGCGTTTACACCGTGGTCGCGCAGGATTTCGTTCAGCGTGGCCTTGTCGTGCCGGTCGCCCTCCTGCAGCCGCCTCAGGACCAGGACACACGGCATGCCGAAGTCCCCGCCGGGGAAACTCCGGATCCGGGTGCCGCTAACGCAGACCGACCATTCGGGTACCTCGCCGCGGGGCATTTCGCCGCCGGTCTGCGCGTCGATCACGTGCGTACTCGCGGTCAGGATGGTGCCCGCGCCCAGGACGGCGCCCCGGCCCACCCGGGCCCCGTCCACCACCATGCTCCGCGACCCGATAAAGGCGTCGTCCCCGACTATCACGGGCACCGCGTTCGGCGGCTCCAGCACGCCGCCGATACCCACGCCGCCCGACAGGTGCACGTTCTCGCCGATCTGGGCGCACGAGCCGACGGTGGCCCAGGTGTCGACCATGGTGCCCTCGTCGACGTAGGCGCCGATGTTGACGAACGACGGCATCAGCACGACGCCCGGCGCGATATAGGCGCCCCAGCGCGCGATCGCACCCGGTACCACCCGCACCCCGTCCAGGCGCGTCTTGAGCGGAACCCGGTCGTGATAGCGGAAGTCCCCGACCTGGGAGCGCGTCATGGGCAGCAGGCGGAACGCGAGCAGGATGGCGTGCTTGGCCCGCTCGTCGACCACAGCGTGGCCAGTGGCAGGGTCAGTCCACGCCACCCTGGCCGCCCCGGAGTCGAGCTGGTCGATCGCGGCCATCACTTCGGCCCGGGCCGACGAATCATCCGTGGTGAGCCGGGAACGGCACTCCCACAGCTCATCGATGCGGAGCGACAGCGGCGATGTGAGCTCGGACGCGCTCGCGGCGGCCCCGGCAGATGACTCGTCCATGGCGACGGAGCTTAGCCGCCCCGCGCGGGCGGCCCGCGCGGGGCGGCTCACGCCCGATGGCGGTCCGCGGCGCGACACACCTCACCGGCATCCCACACCGCCCACAGCAGACCGCGCCCGCCGGTACGGTCTGATGGTGTGCCGAGAAGCAGACGTGCGCGGCGGAAGGGCACCGCTATCTTCACCGTGTCCGTTGTGGTCCTGCTCGCCATCGCCGGTTACTTCGCGTACTCCGCCTACCAGCGCGTCACACCGCTCCTGACCCGTCCCGGCTGCCAGGCCGGCCGCGGCACCAGCGCCGTCTCGCTCGACCCGCAACAGGCCAGCATCGCCGCCACCATCGCCGCTGTCGCCGCCAGCGAGCACCTCCCGGCGCGCGCCGTCACGATCGCCTACGCGACGGCCATGCAGGAGTCGCACATGCACAACCTGAACTACGGCGACCTGGACTCGGTCGGCGTCTTCCAGCAGCGGCCGTCGGAAGGCTGGGGCACCACCAGCCAGCTCGAGGATCCGGTGTACGCGACCACCAAGTTCTTCGGCGCGCTGACCCGCGTGCGCGGGTACCTGGCGATGCCGGTGTATCAGGCCGCCCAGGCCGTCCAGCACAGCGCCGATGGCTCCGCCTACTCGCAATACGACCTGACGGCGACCTCACTGACCAGCGCATTCACCGGCGAGCGGCCGCGCGCCGTGTGGTGCTGGGCCGGCCCGGGCCGCACCCTCAGCCAGAGCTGGGCGCTGCCGGAACGGCACTGGGCGCGGCGTTCGGGGCCCCTGCGGCCGGCAGGCCGGTAACGAGCCTCACCAGGGCCCGTTCGGCTAAATCAATAACCGTGGACGTGCGGGTACAGCCGACGGACGGGTGGGCGGTAGCCTCTTGGCTGGTGACACACGCCGGCGCTTACGGCATCAGCGATGTGCACTACGGCGGTTATCAGTGGACGGCGCCGGCCGGCACCAAGGGCTGGCAGCCGGACACTGGCGCCGCGAGCGCGGCCAGTGCTCCCGGCGGAAGTATCCTGCTCCACTAAGGCAAAGCATGCTCGGAACCGCCATACTGATCGCGGACGGTAAAGCCCGGGCCGCAGTCTGCCGAGCCCGGACGACAGAGGAGTTCACACGTGACCTACGTCATCGCGCTGCCCTGCGTCGATGTGCTTGACAGGGCATGCATCGAAGAGTGCCCGGTGGACTGCATCTACGAGGGCGAGCGCATGCTCTACATCCACCCGGACGAGTGCGTGGACTGCGGTGCGTGCGAGCCGGTGTGCCCGGTCGAGGCCATCTACTACGAGGACGACGTCCCGGACCAGTGGAAGGACTACTACAAGGTCAACGTCGACTTCTTCGAGGACCTCGGCTCACCGGGCGGCGCGTCGAAGACCGGCAAGATCGGCAAGGACCACCCGCTGGTGGCGGCGCTGCCGCCACAGGGAGAAGACAGCTGACCCTCGCCTCACGGCTGCCGGCCTTCACCTGGGACCGGGTCGCGCGGTACCGCAAAGAGGCGGAGCGCCACCCGGGAGGCATCGTTGACCTCTCGATCGGGGCCCCCGTCGACCCGGTGCCGGACACGGTGCGCGCCGCGCTCGCGGCGGCCGCTAACGCGCCCGGCTACCCGCTGACCCGCGGGACGCCGGCGGTGCGCGACGCGGCCGCCCGCTGGCTGGCGCGCGGGCACGGTGTGACGGTGGCCCCGGAGACCATCCTCCCGGTGATCGGCACCAAGGAGTTCATCGCCTGGCTGCCGACCATGCTCGGCTGCGGGGCCGGGGACACGGTGGTGTACCCGTCACTGGCCTACCCGACGTACGACGCCGGGATCCGGCTCGCGGGCGCCACGCCGCTGGCCACCGGCGCCACGCTCGCGCTCGGCCCGCAGCCGGTCCGGCTGGCCTGGGTAAACTCGCCCTCCAACCCGACCGGGAAGGTGCTGCCACCGGAGCACCTGAGCAAAATGGTGGCCTGGGCCCGCGCGCGCGGGACGATCCTGGCCTCGGATGAGTGCTACATCGAGCAGGGCTGGGACGTGGTTCCGGTCTCGGTCCTGCACCCGGAGGTGAGCGGAGGCACGCACGACGGCCTGCTCGCCGTCCACTCGCTGTCCAAGCGCTCCAACATGGCCGGGTACCGCGCCGGCTTCGTGACGGGCGACCCGGTGCTGGTCGCTGAGCTGCACGAGATCCGCCGGCACGCCGGGATGATCGTACCCGCCCCGGTCCAGGCCGCCATGGTCGCGGCGCTGGACGACGACGCGCACGCCGAGGAGCAGCGCGAGCGGTACCGCTCGCGGCGCATCGTGCTCCGGGCGGCTCTGGAGGCGGCGGGCTGGGTCATCGAGAATTCCGAGGCGGGGCTGTACCTGTGGGCGTCGCGGGCCGGGTCGGACGGATGGGATTCGGCCCGGATACTGGCCGAGGCCGGGATTCTGGTCTCACCGGGTGAGCTGTACGGGGCCGCGGGAGCGGCGTTCATCCGGGTGGCCTTGACCGCCACCGACGAGCGCGTCGCCACCGCGGCCGCCCGCCTCACCAACCTCGCCTAGCTGTTCCTGTCCCGCGCGTCCCACCGCGAAGGGCTCCCCGCCCATGACGGGCCGTCCGCTGAGGGGGTTTCCCCCATTCGTGGCGACTCATGAGGGGGACCCGTCAAATTACCGGACAGTCAAACGGGCGGGAGGAGGCCCGTAGGGTACGGGCGGGAGGAGGCCCGTAGGGTTGAGGGGTGCTGAGGCTCTACGACGTGTCATCCGGACAGGTGGCAGCCATCCGGCCAGCTCACCCACGTGAGCTTCGGGTGCTGGCGGTCACGGCGGGGATCCAGGGCGAGCCGGACCCCGGGCAGCTGCGCGCGTGGCTCCTTCCCGACCTGATCCGCCGGTGCGCGGAACGGCGGAGCCTGGTCCCGACCATCTGCGAGATCACCGGCCTGGTGTCGCATGGGACGCCCGTAGACGCCAGCGTGGCGGCGACGGTCCCGGACCATGCGGAGGCGCGGGCGGCACTGAATATCCATCCGCCGGCCCGGATCGCGCCGGCGTCCGAACCGGCGGAGCGGACGGCCGAATTCGTCGCACCCGGGCGGCCCAGCGCGGGGACGGGCGGATCGCCACCGTTCGATATCGGCACCGGGGAAACCGGCTGGTTCGCGGCCCGCGAGTTCGTGCGGCACCTGGCCGCGCCGAACGGCGCCGTCGTAGTCGGAACGCTCGAGCGGACAGCGGGCACGCCCGAGCAGGCCGGCGGGCGCGCGCCGCTCACTCTGCCGGATGTGGCGGGCCGGGGCCTTGACGCGCTGGCGCTCCGGCTGGTCTTCCTCGGTCACCGCTATCGTGACGATCTGGACCTGACCTGGGACGCGCTGCACGCGGCGGGCAAGACGCTGCAGCACTGGCGGGAGTCGGTCGCGGAGTGGGCGCTGTCCCCCAGCGCGCCGATATCACCGCGCTACGCGGAGACGGTCACCGCCGCGTTCGAGGATGACCTGGATACGCCGACGGCGCTGCGTGAACTGGACGCGCTGGAGGCGGACGGGGACCTACCGCCGGGGGCGAAGTTCGAGACCTTCGCGGCCCTGGACCGGCTCTTCGGGCTCGACCTGGCCCGGGACATCGGCAAGGTCAGCACTCCCCGCACCCGCTGACCGTCCACCCGCCGGCCCCGCACCCGCTGACCGCCCACCCGCCGGCCCCGCACCCGCTGACCGTCCACCCGCCGGCCCCGCACCCGCTGACCGTCCACCCGCCGACCGCGCACCCGCTGACCGCCCACCCGCCGGCCCGGCCGGCCGAACCGCTACCGTCCGCTACTGGCGCCCCGGCCTCCCGTCGCGCCGGAGACCGGAGACCCGGCCCTGGCCCGCCTGGATACCCTGGTAGGGGCGTTCCCGGGCGGTGCGGTGCACCTTTAACACGTCTGACATCTGGGTTCCTGTATTATCACTAGCCTCGTTCACCTGCTTAATGATTCGCTGTTCTAGCGGCAGAACTCGCAACGTTTTAAGGCTGACACGCATAGGCGACGCATTATCTGTTGTCTGGCATGCCCTTAGGCTGATGTGACTGAGTGCAACGAAGTGGGCCCGCCGACAGCGCGGGAGTCTCAGGGAGGGTCAGGTGACGGTGACCACAGTGACCGGGGCCGGGCAGCCGTTCGCGACCGGAACGGCCGCGGCAGTGGAGACCTGCACGCCGCAGGAGATGCTGACGCCCGATGAGCTGATCACGCTTACGACGGCCGACCGGCAATCCTCGGCGCGCGGCTACCTCATGTGCCCTCCGTCGCACTTCGCGGTCACCTACGCCATCAACCCGTGGATGCGACCGGACCAGCCGGTCGACGTGGACCGGGCCATGCGCCAGTGGGAGCAGCTGCGCCAGGTCTACCTGGACCTCGGGCACACGGTCCGGATCATCGACCCGGTCCCGGGCCTGCCGGACATGGTCTTCGCCGCCAACGGAGCCACCGTCGTCGGCGGAACGGTACTGGGCGTGAAGTTCCGCCACCCGGAGCGCGCGGCGGAAGCCGTCGCCTACCTGGACTGGTTTCCCGCCAACGGCTTCACCAAAGTCCGCAAACCGCGGCTGGTGAACGAGGGCGAGGGCGACATCCTCTGCACTGGGCGCGTGCTGTTCGCCGGGAGCGGGTTCCGCACCGACCCAGCGGCGCCGGCCGAGCTGGAAGCGACGTTCGGCATGCCGGTTGTCGGCGTTCACCTGGTCGACCCGCGTTTCTATCACCTGGACACGGCCATGTGCGTGCTCGACGCCGACACCGCGGCCTACTACCCGGCAGCGTTCGACGACGCCGGCCGTAAGGCACTGGCCGCGCATTTCAGCGAGCTGATCGAGGCGACGGACGCGGACGCGGAGGTCCTCGGCCTGAACGCCGTCAGCGATGGGCGTCACGTCGTGCTGCCCGCGCAGGCCACTGATCTGGCCGCGCAGCTCAGGGCGCGCGGGTTCGAGCCGGTCGGCGTGGACCTGTCCGAGCTGCGCAAGGCCGGCGGCGGCCCGAAGTGCTGCACTCTCGAGCTTCGTGGCTAAGGCGCACGGCGCACACCCGGCGCGCAGGGCGCAAAAGGCGCACGGCGCACACCAGGCGCGGAAAGCGCACCCGGCGACGCGGACCAGGCATGGCCGGAACGATCCCAGACGAGCAGCATCATGAAGAGCGGCCCGAGGAGGGGAACCATATGACCATCGGCAGCCTAGACATCACCAGGGACAGCCTGCTGGGCAGCGAAGGGACCCGGAGCAGCGAGCTGCTGGCCCAGACCGAGGCCTTCAGCGCCCACAACTACAAGCCGCTCCCGGTCGTCATCGCCGAGGCCGAGGGCTGCTGGGTAACCGACGTCGAAGGACGCCGCTACCTCGACATGCTCGCCGCCTACTCGGCGATCAATTTCGGTCACCGCCACCCCCGGCTGGTTGCGGCCGCGCACCGGCAACTGGACCGGGTCACGCTGGTGAGCCGGGCATTCGACCACGAGCACTTCGGACCGTTCTGCGCCGAGCTCGCCGAGCTGGCCGGCATGGAGATGGTGCTGCCCATGAACACCGGGGCCGAGGCGGTGGAAACGGCGATCAAGGTCGCGCGCAAGTGGGGTTATGAGGTCAAGGGCGTTCCCGCGGACCAGGCGGTGATCGTCGCGTTCAGCGGCAATTTCCACGGCCGGACCACGACGATCATCAGCTTCTCCACCGATGAGGACGCGCGTGCCGGGTTCGGCCCGTACACCCCCGGCTTCCGGGTCGTCGGCTACGGCGACCTCGAGGCGCTCGCCGCCACCGCCGCCGAGCTGGGCGACCGGCTGGTCGCGGTGCTGGTCGAGCCCGTGCAGGGCGAAGCCGGCGTGATCGTCCCGCCGCCGGGATTCCTGGCCGGGGTGCGCCGCATCTGCTCCGAGCACGGCGCACTGATGATCGCGGACGAGATCCAGTCCGGTCTCGGCCGGACCGGCACCACGTTCGCCTGTGAGCACGAGAACGTCGTCCCCGACGCCTACCTGCTCGGTAAGGCACTGGGCGGCGGCATCGTGCCGGTGTCGGCCATGGTGTCACGCCGGGACATCCTCGGCGTGCTGCGGCCGGGACAGCACGGTTCGACCTTCGGCGGCAACCCGCTCGCCTGCGCAGTGGCCCGCGAGGTGATCGCGATGCTGCGGACCGGGGAGTTCCAGCAGCGGTCGCGTGAGCTGGGGACGCGCATGCACGCGCGGCTGTCCGCGCTGCCCCCGGACCTGGTCCGTGCGGTGCACGGCCGTGGCCTGTGGGCGGGCGTCGAGTTCACCTCACTGCCGGGGCGCGAGGCGTGCGAACGACTGGCGGCCCGCGGCCTGCTGGCCAAGGACACGCATGGCACGGCGATCCGGCTCGCGCCGCCGCTGGTGATCACCGACGGCGAGCTCGACTGGGCCTTGGACCGCTTCGAGGACGCGCTCCTCGGCTAGGCGACGGCGGTCCGTACGGCCGGGTGGACCTTACTTTGCGCAATGCCGGCCGGGCTGTCACGGCGGAAGGGCCAAAGCCCGCCCGTCGGCGTAGCCGTCGATGACGCCGGCGCCACGGATCCAGATCTCCCCGGTCGTCCCGGCCGGCGGATCACGATGTCGCTGTAGCTGGTGCGCGCGCGGAGCGGAGCGAACGCGTGCCGCCGGGATTGGCGCGCGGGACCGGCGCTACCAGCGCGGAGTTAGCGGCCGGGGAGGCGGCGATAGCGGCCGGCGTAGTAAATCAGCGGGCCGGGAAGGTCCGCGGCGGCGGGTGACGCGAATACGGCCAGGACCTCGCCGACCACGATGCTGTGGTCACCGCCCTCGTGCACCGCGTACGTCCGGCATTCGAGCGCCGACAGCGCATCATCGAGGATGGGGGCGCCGGTGGCCGCGCCCGGGTGATGCGGATGCTGGTCGAGCTGGCCCTCGAGCGGGCGCCCCCGGGTGGCCAGCCAGCGGGCGGTCTTCTCGGCGTCCTCGCTGAGCACCGATATCGCCCAGGTGCCCGCGGCCAGCAAGGCGTCGTGGAAGCGCGCGGCCTTCTCCACGCAAGCCAGGACGAGGAGCGGCTCCAGCGACACGGAGGTGAACGCATTCACCGTCATCGCGTGGGTGACGCCGTCCGCGGTGGCCGCGATGACCACGATGCCGGTCGCGAACTGCCCGGTGGCACGCCGGAAGGCGTCCGGGTCCGGACCCGTCACCGCTCCGGCTTCGTGCGGGGCATGCCGCGGACCCAGAGCGTGAACGCTGCCGCGACCCCGATGGCCGCGCTGAACGCGCCGCCGTAGAGGTACCACTTGCCGGCGGCGGTGTTGGTGATGATCACGCTGCCCGGGGCGTCCGGCATGGCCAGCACGAACGACACAATGATCCAGGCGATCGCCGGCACGAGCGCGCCGCCGAGCGAGCGCATGGCCCAGCCCCCCAGCAAGCAGGTCACGAGCAGAACGGCGCAGCAGCCCAGCGCCGCCGCGGGAACCGGGCCCACCGTCCAGCTGTACTCGAAGGATCCCATGATCGCCTCGACGGCCCCCAGCACGAACAGGACACCGTAGGCGCCGCCGGTGACGAAGGCATCCCGGTGCTCTACCGGGCGGTCACCTCCCGCGCGGTCGGTGACAGCCGGCGCCGGCTTCTCCGGCCACTGCCGTTCCGGCTCATTCGGCCGCGGTTCCATGCCAAGCAAGGCTACCCAGCACGCCCCGCGGCAGCGCCGCGCGGGAGGGGCTCCGCCTCCGGGTCCAGGGCGACCCCCGCGAACAGGTCGTCCTCGCGGCCGTAGGGACCGTCCGTGCCGCGCTGGCCCGCCAGCAGCGCGTAGTGCTCGACGCCGGACGCCAGCTGCGCCACCTTGTTCGACAGCGCGAAGAAGACGCCGTCCACCGTGATCTGCGTGGCGTGCGCGCGCATGGCGGCCAGCTTCGCGTCCAGGTACGCGGACGCGTCGATCTCGGTGGTCACCTGCTCGTCGGGCACGCCGTAGACGAGGTCGGCGGCCGACGTGGGCAGGACGAAGCCGGCTGGCAGTCGCTGGGCCCGCTGGGTTTCGAGGGGTCGGTGGGCTCCCCGGGCCCGCAGGGGCCCGACCGGGCCGGGGGCACTAGTCGCGGCGGTCGCGGCGGTCGTGGAGGTCACGGCGGTCCGCAGCGTCTCGATTTCCTCGTCCAGGACGGACTGCGGAGTCGTGCTCGCGTAGAACTTGCTGACCCCCCACGGCGGCATCGCGGGCCCGCACTCGCCGCCGTCGGTGGCGCCGGCCTCCGTGACGCTGCCCTCGATGACGCTGCCCTCGATGACGCTGCCCTCGATGACGCTGGCCTCCGTGGCGCTGGCCCCGATGACGCTGGCCTCCGTGGCGCTGGCCCCGATGACGACGGCCGGGTCCGCGGCCAGCTGGAAGGCGCGCCAGGCGACGCGGTGGGCCTGGATGTGGTCCGGGTGGCCATAGAACCCGTCGTCGTCGTAAGTGACCATGACGTGCGGGCGGACCTCACGGATGACGGCGGCCAGGACGGTGGCCGCCTCCTCGACGTCCGCCTGCCAGAAGGAGCGCGGATCGTCGTTGCCGGATGTTCCGATCATGCCGGAGTCCCGCCACCGCCCCGGGCCGCCGAGATACCGGTGGTCGGTGACGCCGAGCGCCTGGCAGGCGGCGTTCAGCTCACCGATCCGGTAGCCGCCCAGCTGGTCGTCGCGATCGGCGGCGAGGGCAGCCAGGCCCGGCGGGATGATCTCCCCGAGTTCACCGAGCGTGCACGTCACGAGCGTGACATGCGCTCCGCTGGCGGCGTACTTCGCCATCGTCGCCCCGGTGCCGATGGATTCGTCATCGGGGTGAGCGTGCACCAGCAGCAGGCGCTGGCGGTCTAGGGATGAGGTCACAGCACGTGAGGGTACCGGGGCTGGCAGGATCTATTCGCATGATCGAAAGCTTCCCCCGGCAGCAGGCGCGCACCCGCCGGTTCACCCTGGGCATGCCGCGAGCGTTCGCGATCTCCCCCGCCGGGGACCGGATCACCTTCCTGCGCAGCAAGAACGGCTCCGACCCGCTGACCTGTCTCTGGCTCTTCGATGTCGGCACCGGGACGGAACGGCTGATCGCGGACCCGACCGCGCTCAGCGCCGCTGGCGACGAGGACCCGCCGCCGGAGGAGAAGAGACGCCGGGAGCGGGCCCGGGAGCAGGCCGGCGGCATCGTGTCGTACGCGGTGGACGCGGCCCTGCGGACGGCCGTGTTCAGCCTGGCGGGCCGGGTCTTCGCCGTCGATCTTGTTGCCAATGTGGCTGGTGGGGCCGTTGAGGTTGAGGGGGCCAGTGGGGCTGGCGGGATGGCTGGGCCGCGCGAACTGGCGCTGGTGACGCCTGCGCTGGATCCGCGGCCCGACCCGGCGGGACGGCGGGTCGCCTACGTGAGCGGGGGGGCCCTGCGGGTCGCGGATCTGGGCGCCGGGGGCGAGGCGGGCCCAGGCGACGAGGGCGGCACCGGGGACCGGGCGATAGCCAGGCCCGCGGACACTCCGGGGAACGACGCGGGCGTCACCTATGGGCTGGCCGAATTCATCGCGGCTGAGGAGATGAACCGCACGCGGGGCTATTGGTGGGCGCCGGACGGCACCGCGGTGCTCGTCGCGCGGGTGGACGAGACTCCGGTCATGCGCTGCTATATCGCCGATCCGGCCAGTCCGGCGCGGCCCCCGGCGGTGGTCGCCTACCCGGCCGCGGGCACGCCCAACGCGGACGTCTCGCTGATCCTGGCCGACCTGGCTGGCCGGCCGACGCCCGTCGGATGGGACCGGGCGGCGTTCCCCTACCTGGTGACCGTCTGCTGGGACGACAAGGGCGGATCAGCCGACCCGCTGATCGTGGTGCAGAGCCGTGACCAGCTCCGGATGCAGATCCTGGTCGCCGACCGGACCACCGGCGCGACCTCACTGCTGCGGGAGGACACCGACCCGCACTGGGTCGACATCGTCCCGGGGGTCCCCGCCTGGACGGCGGACGGCCGGATCGTCTGGACGGTCACCCAGGATGACACCCGGCGCCTGGTGGCCGCACCCCCGGGCGAGCTGTCCGGCGGGCGGGCCGAGCCGTTGACGCCGGCCGGCCTGCAGGTCCGCGAGATCCTCGGCGTCGATGAGAACACCGTCCTGTTCACCGCGTCGGACGAGCCCACGCAGATCGGCCTGTGGACCTACGGGCCGGACGGCCTGCGGCCGGTATCGGACCGCCCAGGGGTGTTCGGGGGGCGGCGCGCGGGCGGCACCATGGTGATCACCGGCCGGACGCTGGACGGGGACGGCGCAGAGGTCCGGGTCCTGCGGGACGCGGGAGGCACCGGAGACCCTGGGGGCCAGAAAAGACGCAAGGGGGATCAGTGGCATAAGCGGCCTGAGGGGCCGTTGGGACAGCAGCGGCGTAAGGGGCCGCAGGTGCGGGAGAGCCCAGAGGGGCAGGAGAGCCCAGAGGGGCAGGAGAATCGAGAGGGGCAGGGCGGCCCGGGGCTGCGGATCGCCTGCTACGACGAGACCCCGAACCTTCCCACGCCGCGGCCCGCCATGCTGTCGCTGGGCCCGCGCCAGATCCGTTCGGCCCTGCTGTTCCCCTCCTGGCACGAGCCGGGATCAGGGCCGCTGCCGGTGCTGCTCGACCCGTACGGCGGGCCGCATGCCCAGCGGGTGCTCGCGGCGCGCGGCGCCTACCTGACCTCCCAGTGGTTCGCCGAGCAGGGCTTCGCGGTGCTGGTCGCGGACGGGCGGGGCACGCCGGGCCGGGGGCCGGCGTGGGACCGGGCCGTGGCCGGGAACCTCGCCGACCCGGTGCTGGCGGACCAGGTCGACGCGCTGCGCGCCGCCGCGGAACAATTCAGTGACCTGGACCTCTCCCGGGTCGCGATCCGGGGCTGGTCGTTCGGCGGGTACCTGTCCGCACTGGCCGTGCTGCGCCGCCCGGACGTGTTCCACGCGGCGGTCGCCGGCGCCCCGGTAACCGAGTACCGCCTCTATGACACTCACTACACCGAGCGGTACCTGGGCCAGCCCGGGGACAACCCCGCGGCCTACGACAACTGCTCGCCGGTCCGGGACGCCGGACGGCTCCATCGCGACGACCGGGGCAAGGACCGGGGCAAGGACGCGTTCCGCCCGATGATGCTCATTCACGGCCTGGCGGACGACAACGTGGTGGTGGCGCACACCCTGCGCCTGTCATCGGCGCTGCTCGCGGCGGGGTACGCGCATACGGTCCTGCCGCTGTCGGGGGTGACCCACATGACGCCGCAGGAGGTCGTGGCGGAGAACCTGCTGCTGCTCCAGCTCGACTTTCTCCGTCAGTCGCTGGGTGAGGGCCAGCCCCCAGATATGTGAGGTCCCGCATAGGGCCCTTCGCCCCTGGGTGAGAACGGTCCGGGCGTATACAAAGTCCCGCACAGGTCGATTCGGCTAAACAGTGCGCGCACGGCCGGTGCGGGCGGGCAGTGTAGCAAGTGTCACAGGCGTGAAGAGCTTCCAGGGGCAGAATTTGGCGGTCTACTGGAATAAGTTCGTGAGCACAAGAACACCCGCGGGCGACGGGGCATGGCCGGAGCGGGCGCGACCATAACGACAAGGCAGCGAGGACGTCGAGGATGACGCAAGCTACGGAGTCGCCGGCGAGAACGCGGGCGCAGATCGCGGAGAAAACGCTCCGCACGGACCCTTGGTGGCGACAGCCTGGCATCGTGCTCACGCTGCTCACCATCTGGGTCCTGTACGCGACCGTGCGGGTCTTCATGGGCAGCTACTACTGGGTACCGGCCTACCACTACCTGACACCGTTCTACTCGCCGTGTGTGAGCGGCGAGTGCGTGCCCGGATCCAGCAGCCTCGGCCACTGGTTCCCGGCCGTGCCGCCGATCATCCCGTACGCGATCGTCTCGCTGGTATTCGTGCTGGGCTTCCGGCTGACCTGCTACTACTACCGGCGCGCGTACTACCGGGCCTTCTGGCGGGCGCCGGCCGCGTGCGCGGTGCGTGAACCGCACGAGAAGTACACCGGCGAGACCAGGTTCCCGCTGATCATGCAGAACCTGCACCGCTACTTCTTCTACGTCGTGATCCTCATCTCGATCCTCAACACCTACGACGCGGTCCAGGCGTTCCACGGCAAGACAGGCGGGGTCGGGTTCGGCCTGGGCACGCTGATCATCGTGGTGAACGTGGTGCTGCTGTGGGGGTACACGCTGTCCTGCCACTCGTGCCGGCACATCACTGGCGGCCGGCTCAGGAACTTCTCCAAACACCCGGCCCGGTACTGGGCCTGGACCCAGATCTCCAAGCTCAACGCGAAGCACATGCAGCTCGCGTGGACGACGCTGGGGACCCTGATGCTGACCGACCTGTACGTCATGCTCGTGGCCAGCGGCACGATCAGCGATCTGCGATTCTTCAACTGAGGCGGCATTAGGCATGACCGATATCCAGCGTTTTTCCTACGACGTCGTGGTGATCGGCGCGGGCGGCTCGGGGCTCCGGGCCGCGATCGAGGCCCGGCAGCGGGGCAAGAAGACGGCGATCATCTCCAAGTCCCTGTTCGGCAAGGCCCACACGGTCATGGCCGAGGGCGGTGCCGCCGCCGCGATGGGGAACGTCAACCCGCGCGACAACTGGCAGGTGCACTTCCGGGACACCATGCGCGGCGGCAAGCTCATCAACAACTGGCGGATGGCCGAACTGCACGCCAAGGAGGCGCCGGACCGCATCTGGGAGCTCGAGGCCTGGGGCGCGCTGTTCGACCGCACCAAGGACGGCAAGATCAGCCAGCGGAACTTCGGCGGCCACGAGTACCCCCGGCTGGCGCACGTCGGCGACCGGACCGGCCTGGAGCTGATCCGCACGCTGCAGCAGAGGGTCGTCGCGCTGCAGCAGGAGGACGCCGCCTCGCGGGGCAACCCGGAGGCGATGATCAAGGTCTTCGCGGAGACCACGATCACCGAGCTGGTCAAGGACGCGGGCGGGCGGATCGCGGGCGCGTTCGGCTACTTCCGGGACACCGGGAAGTTCGTGTTCTTCGAGGCCCCGGCCGTCGTGCTGGCCACCGGCGGCATCGGCAAGACGTTCAAGGTCACCTCCAACTCCTGGGAGTACACCGGCGACGGGCACGCGCTGGCCCTGCTGGCCGGGGCGAACCTGCTCAACATGGAGTTCGTCCAGTTCCACCCGACCGGCATGGTCTGGCCCTTGTCGGTGCGCGGCCTGCTGGTGACTGAGTCGGTCCGCGGTGACGGCGGCGTGCTGCGCAACTCCGAGGGCAAGCGCTTCATGTTCAACTACGTACCGGACGTGTTCCGGGCGCAGTACGCGGAGACCGAGGAAGAGGGCGACCGCTGGTACACCGACCCGGAGCACAACCGCCGGCCGCCGGAGCTGCTGCCCCGGGACGAGGTCGCCCGGTCCATCAACTCCGAGATCAAGGCCGGGCGTGGCTCCCCGCACGGCGGCGTATTCCTCGACGTATCCACGCGGCTGCCCGCCGAGGAGATACTGCGGAAGCTGCCGTCAATGCACCACCAGTTCCTGGAACTGGCCGGCGTCGACATCACCAAGGAGCCGATGGAGGTCGGTCCCACCTGCCACTACATGATGGGCGGGGTGGAGGTCGAGCCGGACACCGCGGCCACGGCCGTGCCCGGGCTGTTCGCGGCGGGCGAGGTCGCAGGCGGTTTCCATGGGTCGAACCGGCTCGGCGGCAACTCGCTGTCCGACCTGCTCGTCTTCGGCCGGCGGCCGGCCTCGGCGCGGCGGACTACCTGGATGGGCTGCCCGGCCGGCCGGAGGCCACGGCCGCCGGCCTGGAGGCCGCCGCCACGGAGGCGGCCGCGCCGCTGGAGCGGGCCGGCGGGGAGAACCCGTACGCGGTGCACGCCGACCTGCAGCAGACCATGAACGACCTGGTCGGGCTGATCCGGCGGGAGTCGGAGATGACGACCGCGCTGAAGGAGCTGGAAAAGTACCGGCAGCGCGTCAGCCAGGTCAGCGCCGCGGGCGGGCCCGGCTACAACCCTGGCTGGCACCTCGCGCTCGACCTGCGCAACATGCTCCTGGTCGCGGAGTGCGTGGGGATGGCGGCGCTGGAGCGGCAGGAGTCGCGCGGCGGCCACACCCGCGACGACTACCCGGCGATGTCGCCGGAATGGCGGAAGGTCAACCTGATCTGCTCGATATCCGGCGATCACGTGGCGCTCTGGCGCCAGCCGGTGAAGCCGATGCGGCCCGACCTGATGGCGCTGTTCGACCGCTCGGAGCTGACGAAGTACCTGACCGAAGAGGAGCTTCCCGCGGAGGCCCCGGCCGCCGCTCCCGGGACGGCCACGCAAGAGGAGACGCACTGACATGGGTGACCAGGCAAACCTGCGCGTGTGGCGCGGCGACGCGGGCGCAGGAAAGCTCACCGACTACCAGGTGGAGGTCAGCGAGGGCGAGGTGGTCCTGGACGTCCTGCACCGGCTGCAGGCCACCCAGACTGGCGACCTGGCCATCCGGTGGAACTGCAAGGCCGGCAAGTGCGGCTCCTGCTCGATGGAGATCAACGGGCGCCCCCGGCTCGCGTGCATGACGCGGATGTCGATCTTCCAGCCGGACGAAGTCCTGACCATCACGCCGCTGCGGACCTTCCCGGTCATCCGGGACCTGGTCACCGACGTCTCGTTCAACTACACGAAGGCCCGGCAGATCCCGTCGTTCTCCCCGGACCCGTCGATCAAGCCGGGCGAGTTCCGGATGCAGCAGGTCGACGTGAACCGGTCGCAGGAGTTCCGCAAGTGCATCGAGTGCTACCTGTGCCAGGACGTCTGCCACGTCATCCGTGACCACCCCGAGAACGAGCGCCCCTTCGCCGGGCCGCGCTTCCTGATGCGGGTGGCCGAACTGGAGATGCACCCGGCCGACGAGGCCGACCGGCGTGAGATCGCGCAGGACGACTTCGGCCTCGGCTACTGCAACATCACCAAGTGCTGCACCGAAGTCTGCCCCGAGCACATCAAGATCACCGACAACGCGCTGATCCCTATGAAGGAGCGCGTGGTCGGGCGGAAGTACGACCCGCTGGTCTGGCTCGGCTCCAAGATCGGGCGCCGCCCGGCGCCGAAGGACACGCCCGAGGTCCCGAACACGGTCTGAGAGTCTCCTTCGCCGGGGGCTCCCTGTATTCGGGGGCTCCCTGTATTCGGGGGCTCCCTGTATTCGGGGGCTCCCTGTATTCGGGGGCTCCCTGGCCCGGGGGCTCCCTGGCCGGGGGCTCCCTGTATTCGGGCTCCCTGGCCCGGGAGGCTCTTTTTCGGCCGAACGGGACACGGCAGACGTTCGCCGCCGTGCTCGCGCCCTACCCGGAGCGGGTGCGGCGGCGCTGTGCGTCCGGAAGCCGGTACGAGGACCGGGGCGGGGACGGGGCGCCGGGATGCTGCCCGGCAAGGCGATCAGGCCCGGAGCCGCTGCCCCGGCCGACCGGACCGGAAATCGCTACCTGGCCGGTGCCGGCCGGCGCCCGCCGTCTCCCGTCGATCAGGCATGGTGGAAGGACTACCGGGACCGGCTGGAGCGGGCCGCGCAGCAGGCCGCCCGATCTTAGCGGCCGCCCGCGCAGCGGCCGCCGGGGCTTAAGGGGCGCCCCGGCACAGTTCCCCCGGAAGCTTTACCGGGACGGGCCGCTCAGGCAGCGGGCCGCCGTGCTAGCTGAGGGTCTTCTCCAGCCAGTGGTGGGCGTAGGGCTCGTCGTTGAACGGGGCGACCTCGCGGTAGCCGGCGGCCTGGTACAGGGCGATCGCCTCGCGCAAGGTGCGGTTGGTCTCCAGCTGGACGGCGCGCGCGTGGCCGGCTGCCGCGCGGGCCTCCAGCTCGGCGAGAAGACGGCGGCCGAGCCCGAGCCCGCGGGCGGCCGGAGACACCCACATCCGCTTGATGTAGGCCGGCTCATCAGCGTGGAATCTGATGCCGCCGCAGCCGACCGGCTCACCGTGCAGGCTGGCGACCAGGAAGAGACCCGCCGGCGGGGTCAAATCCTCGTCCCCCATGAGGCTCCGGGCCGGGTCGAAGCCAGCGTCGAAGCGGCGGTCGATCTCCGCGAAGTAGGCCTGCAGGCAGGAACGGGCGTCCGGGTGGCGGGGATCCCGCACGATGACCTCGACCGCCGAAGCGGTCAGCAGCCGCTCGGTTTCGGCCATCGCCTGAACCAGCCGGGTCCGCTGCCGCGGGCTGAGCGGGCCGAGAATGGCAGCGGAGCTCCGGACCTGGCTGACCATCTCCTCGTCCATTCCCTGACTATAGTCAGAGGAATCGTGGCGGGCGCGTTCCCTCCAACCCTCCGCCGGCCAGCACCGCCTCCAGGGACAGGAGCGGAGTTCGCTGGCGTGAGGGAGATCGCGGAATGCATAAAGCCACAACCGCCCGCATGGCTCTAACTGCCCTGGTGCCGACGGCAGGCGCGGCCGCGCTGGCCGCCTGCTCGGCGGGTCCTCCGGTGCTTCCGGCCCGGCGCCGAGCCGGACGGGAACCGTGCCGACCTCCGCTGTAAGGGCGTTGTGGACGTTGGGGACCTTCGGCACTGACGGTGCGCATGGGACCGATAGCAATATAAGTAGAGGAAGTGAGAACGTTCCGCGAGGGGGATCGACATGGTGTGGACCTTTACCGCCGGCATCATCTACCTGATACTCATGATCACTCTTGGTGTCATGACGATCAGGAAGGGCCATTGGATCATGTTCATCATCGGGTTCTTCCTGCCATTCCTCTGGCTCATCGGCGCGCTGATGCCGTCGCGGAGGGCCGCCTACTAACCCACGTACTTAGAGCGAGCTTCGCACGGAAGCTGCTCGACCGTTACCGAAAACAACGGTCCCTGCCCATTCTGGGCCACGATCCCTCCTGCCAGCCGTCTGCGAGGCGCCACAGCAAGGGGATTCAGCGCATGCGACGGCCCTCTACACCGCCCACCCCGGCGGGAACAGCTGGGCTCACAACCATTGCGGAACGCTAGCAAATCGGGGTGAAGCGGAAGGCCGCGAACGAGCCCGCGACACCGGGTAACCGGTGACCGGCAGATAAGCAGCCTTGGGCCCGAAGGGCATAAGCGCTGCACGGCCTCGGTGCTGCTGAGCTCGCCGGGCCCGGGGCCCGCCTGGCTAGCCGGCGAAGCAGGCGGTCAGCCTTCCCGGGCTCCGCGGGACTTGCGCGCGCGCATGCGGCCGCGCTCCTTGCCGTCCAGTACGGCCTTGCGCAGGCGGACGGCGGACGGGGAAACCTCGACGCACTCGTCGTCGGCGCAGAACTCGAGCGCCTGTTCCAGGCTGAGCAGCCGCGGCGGCACCAGTCGCTCCAGTTCCTCACCGGTGGACTGGCGGACGTTGGTCACCTTGCGCTCCCGGCAGATATTGACGTCCATTTCGTCGGACCGGGAGTTCTCGCCCACGATCATGCCTTCGTACACCTCGGTGCCGGGCGAGACGAACAGCGAACCGCGCTCCTGCAGGCTGAACATCGCGTACGCGGCGGCGTTCCCGGAGCGGTCAGCGACCAGCGACCCGGACGGGCGCGTGCGCAGATCCCCGGACCAGGACTCATACCCCTCGAACACGTGGTGCGCGATGCCGGTACCCCTAGTGTCGGACAGGAACTGCGTGCGGAAGCCGATCAGGCCGCGGGAGGGCACCACGAAGTCGAGGCGCACCCACCCGGTGCCGTGGTTGGTCATGCTCTCCATCCGGCCCTTGCGCACCGCGAGCAGGGAGGTCACGGCCCCGAGGTAGTCCTCGGGCACGTCGACGGCCAGCCGCTCCACCGGCTCGTGGACCTTGCCGTCCACCTCGCGGGTTACCACCTGGGGACGGCCGACGGTCAGCTCGTAACCTTCGCGCCGCATGGTCTCCACCAGGACGGCCAGCGCCAGCTCGCCGCGGCCCTGCACCTCCCAGGTGTCCGGCCGCTCGGTGGGCAGCACCCGCAGCGACACGTTACCGACCAGTTCCCGGTCGAGACGGTCCTTGACCAGCCGTGCGGTCACCTTCGTACCCTTTTCGCGACCGGCCAGCGGCGAGGTGTTCACGCCGATCGTCATGGAGATCGCGGGCTCGTCCACGGTGATGAGCGGCAGCGGGCGCGGGTCGTCCACGTCGGCGATCGTCTCGCCGATCATGATGTCCGGTATCCCGGCGATCGCGACGATGTCCCCCGGGCCGGCGGAATTGGCCGGTACACGGTCCAGCGCCTCGGTCAGGAACAGATCGGAGATCTTCACCCGCTCCAGGGAACCGTCCCGGCGGGACAGCACGGCCTGCTGGCCGCGCGACATCGTGCCGTTGTAGATGCGGCAGAGCGCGATCCGGCCCAGGTAGGACGACGCGTCCAGGTTCGTGACGTGCGCCTGCAGGGGCGCGTCCGGGTCGTACGACGGCGCCGGCACCGTCTCGCGGAGCACCTGGAACAGCGGCTCCAGGTCCGGGGAGGCCGGCAGTTCGCCGTCGGCCGGCCGCTCGAGGGCCGCGCGCCCGGCGCGGGCGGACGCGTAGACGATCGGGAACTCGATCTGCTCCTCGGTCGCGTCGAGGTCGATGAACAGCTCGTAGCAGGCGTCCACGACCTCGGCGATCCGGGCGTCGGGCCGGTCCACCTTGTTGATCACGAGGATGACGGGAAGCCTGGCCTCCAGCGTCTTGCGGAGCACGAACCTGGTCTGCGGCAGCGGCCCCTCGCTCGCGTCCACCAGCAGCACGACGCCGTCCACCATGGACAGGCCGCGCTCGACCTCGCCGCCAAAGTCCGCGTGCCCGGGCGTGTCGACGATGTTGATGACGAGCCCGTCGTGATGCACCGCGGTGTTCTTGGCCAGGATCGTTATGCCCTTCTCCCGCTCCAGGTCGCCGGAATCCATCACCCGCTCGGCGACGTGCGATCCGGCGCGGAACGCACCGGACTGCCACAGCATGGCGTCCACCAGCGTGGTCTTGCCGTGGTCGACATGCGCGACGATCGCGACGTTCCTGATCTCGTCGCGGGTCGCGCGGGTCTGCGATTCGCCGACGGCCGGGCCGGCCTGGACATTACGTGTGGGCATGCGGGAATCTCGCTCGGTTCTGTGCCGGGGAGGTGCCGCGCGATGCGGCGGCCTGGCCAGTCTATGCGGCCCCGGCCGGCGCGGGAGTGGTGCGCGCCGCACGGCGGGAATGCGCTGGCTCCCCCGGGCTCCTGCTGGCAGAACACCCAGATGCCCGATGGCATTCCTGCTCAATGAGGGCCGACTGAGGGTCGCCGGGCACCCGCGGGGCCTTAGCGGCCGTCCGCGCATCAGGGCCAGCACCGGGCGGGCCGAGCCGCAGCGGCCGCCGGCCGGGCGCCACGACGAGGAGGTCACCGACCTCAAGGTGCTGGTGCAGGCGATCCGGCTGGCCGCGCGGGAGCTCCGGATCCCGGCGGCGCACAGCCCGTGGCTTCCGGCGCTGCCCGCGACGCTGCTGCTCAGTGACCTGACCCGGGACCACGGCCTGAGCGCCGCGGACGGGCTCCCGGCGGTCCCGTTCGGCGTGGATGATCTGCCCGCGGCGCAGGAGCAGCGGCCGGCCGTCATCAGCCTGGACACCTTCGGGCACATGATGGCGGCGGGCGGGCCGCGCAGTGGCCGGTCCCAGCTGCTCCGGACCATCGCGGCCGCCGCGGCCGTCACGCTGCCGGTCTCCGATGTGCACATCTACGGCATCGACTGCGGGAACGGCGCGCTGCTGCCGCTCGCCGACCTGCCGCACTGCGGCGCCGTGGTCACCCGCACCCAGGGTGAGCGGGCCGCCCGGCTGATCACCCGGCTCGGCGAGGAGGTCAGCCGGCGCCAGGACCTGCTGGCCGACGGCGGTTTCGCCGACATCGGCGAGCAGGGGTCATGAAGTCGTTCGACGGGCCGGGGCTCGGGGCGGCGGAGTTCGCCGGGGCGGTGGCCGAATTCACCGGCCCCGGCGTCGTGATCATCGACGACGCGGAACAGCATCGCGACTGCGACGCCGAGAGCGAGCTGAGCAAGCTGATCAACTTCGGCGCGGACGCCGGGCTGGGGCTGGTGATCGGCGGCGATGCCGAGGCGCTGAGCGGCGGGTTCGGCGGGTGGCACGTCGAGGCCCGGCGGGCCCGGCGCGGGTGCCTGATCGCCCCGCAGTCCCTGCCCGAGGGCGACCTGATCGGGGTGCGGCTGCCGCGCAGCGTGACCGGGCAGCCGGTACGTCCCGGTCGGCCCCTGCTCAACACCGGGGACGGGAACCTGGTGACCGTGACCGTCCCCAGCGGCTGATCCGGATCCGCAGCCGCGCGGCGGAGCGGCGCGCGCGATTGCTACCGCCGGGTCCGCTGCGCCTTCTGCTGGGCCTGCCGCCGGGCGGTCCGGGCCGCCGCGACGGCGCGATTGCGGAACATCACCGCGAAGACGCAGCTGACCATGGCACAGGCCAGCATGAGGACCAGGAAAACGAGGGCGATGGTCTGCGCCTTGGCCGCGAAGGCCACGATCGCCCCGGCCAGCATGACGACGGCGGCCATCAGGGTGGCCTGGCTCCGGGCGTGCGTGCCCGCGATCGGTCCTCGTGCCATGCTCTTATTCTCGCCTATCCGGGGCGGTGCTCCGGTGCGCCGCTGCGGGGGGCGGTCGCTGGGGCGGGGCGGGCGTCAGAGGGCGCGGAGGACGAGGAGCGCCATGTCGTCGGTGCGCGGGCCGGCCCCGAAGTCCTCGGCCGCGCGATGGATCCGGGCCGCGACGGCTCCGGCGTTCAGGCCGCCGCACCGCGCCAGCACCCGGGCCAGGCCGTCATCGTCGTCCAGGAGCCGGCCGACGGCGTCCCTGCGTTCGGTGATGCCGTCGGTCACCGACAGCAGCAGGTCGCCGGGGTAGAGGTAAACGGTCTGGGGCGTGAAGGTCAGATCGCCCATGACGCCGAGCAGAGGCTGCGGCTGCGCGGCCGGCTGCGGAAGCGCCCGGGCCGGAGCGCGGGCGGGACCCGCCGAGGCCGGCACCGGGGCGGGACGAGCCGGGGGCGAGGGCGGGGAGCAGGCGCGGAGCAGGAGCGGAAGCGGATGCCCGGCCGAGACCAGCCGGAGCCGGACGGCGGCCCCGGTCCCCTCCTCCCCCTGGGCGGCGGGTACCCCGCCCTGCTCTGGGTGCCGGGAGGAGCCGGCGAGGACGGTGAGCTCGCCGTGCAGCAGGGTGATGAACCGGGCTCGCGGGCCCTCTTCCAGGATGAGCTGGTTCAGCCGGCCGACGACGTCGGCGACGTCGTGGCCTTCCCGGGCGAGGATCCGCAGCGCGTGCCGGGCCAGGCCAGTGACGGCGGCCGCTTCCGGCCCGGTGCCACAGACGTCACCGATCGCGAACCGCCACCGGTTCTCACCGGCGGGAAATACGTCGTAGAAGTCGCCGCCAACCTCGTTGCCCTCTCCCGCGACCTCGTGCGCCACCGCGAGGTCCACGCGGGGAATCCGGGGCAGCTCCGGCGGCAGGAGGCTGCGCTGCAACGCCTGACTGGTCAGCTGCTGCTGCTCATAGAGCCGCGCGTTGTCGAGAGCGAGGGCGGCGCGGCGGGCGAGGTCCTCGGTCAGCTCGAGCGCTTCCCGCGGCGGCCGGTCACCGCGGGGACGGCCGATCACGACCACGCCGAGGCTGCGCCCGCGCGCCGCGAGCGGGAAGCACCAGGCGGAGTCGGACGCCAGGACCACCGCCTCGTCGGTGCGCTCCGGGCCCGCGCCCATGGCCAGTGACCAGCTCTGGCCGGCTTGGTCGGCCTCGGGCGGCCCGGCGATGGCGAGCAGGGCGGCCAGCGGGTCGATGAGTGACTCGTCGGCGTGCCATACGTAGGCGGGATGCAGGGAACCGGCGTCGTCGGCCAGCAGCACCGCACACCATGACGCCAGGCGCGGGACGATGAGCTGGGCGATCAGCGAGATGGTCTTCTCCTGATCCAGCGTGCTGGCCAGCAACTCGCTGGCCTCGGCGAGAAAGCCGATCCGGCCGCGCCGCCTGCGCTCGAGCTCACTGAGCCGCGCCCGCTCCAGCGACATGGCCACCCGGTCGGCGACGCGCTGCAGCTTCGCGGCGTCGCTGCCGTCGAACCGGTCGGGTGCGGTGGCGGCGGCCCCCAGCACCCCCGTCACCCGCCCGTCGACCAGGAACGGCACAGTCACCAGTGATTCCGCCGTGGCGCCGTCGGCGAACACCACGGGCACCGACGGCGCGAACAGGGACTCGGAGACGCCGACGCCGGCGGCGGCCCGCACCCGTAGCTCGCCGTCCTCGTCCGCGACGAGAGCGTAGGCGGCGTCGGCCGTGACGACATCCCGGGCGGTCTCGACGGTGTGCCGGAGCAGTTCGTCATAGCTGAGCGTGCCGAGATCCGGCCGCAGGGCTGATGCAGCGTCGTCGCCGGCCACGCCGGCCAACCGGTCAGCGGCTCCGTCCCGTCCCGCGGGCCCGGCGATCATGGCGGCGCCGTGCGCGGTTCCGGCCGCGGCCGGCACGGTCTCCGTGGTTACGGCCTCGGTGGTCACCGTCTCCGCGGGCGCGGTCTCCGGCGTCACCGGTATCGCAGCCCCGGACGGCGCGGAGGCGGGCGGCGCGGAGGCGGGCGGCGCGGAGGCGGGCGGCGCGGAGGCGGGCGGCGCGGAGGCGGGCGGCGCGGAGGCGGGCGGCGCGGAGGTCTGGGGTGGAGCACCGGAACTGCCCGCCCCCGCAGCCGCACCAGCGGCCGTCGGCCCGGCTGAGCCGCGCCCCGTCCCGGCCGCGCTGATCCGGTCCGGCCGGGCTTCCTCCGTCCAGGCTTGCTCGGCCCAGATGTCGTTCGCGCCGCCCGCGGCGGTCGTAGCGGACGGCGGGCGGGCTGCCCCATCGAACGCCTCGTGGTCACGGTCGCGCGCCAGGCTCATCCGGAACCACACCGCCTTGGCGGTCCTCGCGTAGGTGACGCCCCACGATGAGGCCAGGACCGACGGCAGCAGCAGGCCCCGGCCGCGTTCCGCCGAGACGCTCGCCGCCTTGGGAATGTCGGGCAGCGTCCGGGCCGGATGGCGGTCGCGGACCGCCACCTCCAGCTCGCCGGAGGTCAGCCGGCAGGTGACGTCGAGCGGGGTCCCCGCGTGCACCACCGCGTTCGTGACCAGCTCGCTGGTGAGGAGAACGGCGTCATCGACTAGCCTGTCAGGGTCCCAGCTCCGGGCCGCGATGTCCCAGGACCGCAGGATCTGGCGAACGAAACGGCGGGCGGCCGCGGCGGCCGCGGGCTCGGGCTGGTATGCCGCGGACGCGACGAGGTCGCTTCGTCCCCTCACGTGCCCTCGGTCCTCACTGACTGGCGTGCGATTAATCGCGGTTAGCGCTGAGCCATTCACTCCATCGTGACAGACTCGTGAGATCAATACTTTCTATCGGGACATCCTAAAAAACTTACTAGAGAACGATAGGCCGGCTTGGCGAGGATAGGAGTACGGCCACAAAGCACGTCGGCGCCACCCGCGGCGCAAATGCCTTGGAGGGAGCACCATGCCTCACCCCGCGCCCAGCTCACCCGCAGGGCCCAGGTATACCGACACCGATCTTGAGCCCATCCGTGACGCGCTGGCCGCGCTGGCCAACGGTGACTTCCGCACCCGCCCCCGGCGGTTCAGCGACGGCGGCGACAGCGCCATGCTCGCGGACGTCGGGTCGATGATCGATGAGGTGGCCACGCAGCTCTCCTCCCTCACCTCCGAGGTGGCGCAGAAGGCCGAGCAGGTCCGGGACATCGCCATGGTCACCACGGCCGTGGCACGCGGCGACCTCACCCGCAAGGTGACGGTGGACGCCCAGGGCGAGATGCTCCAGCTCAAGCAGACCTTCAACACCATGGTCGACCAGCTGTCCGCCTTCGCCGACGAGGTCACCCGGGTGGCCCGCGAGGTCGGCACCGAAGGGCGCCTCGGCGGGCAGGCCCACGTCCGCGGGGTCTCGGGCGTATGGGAAGACCTGACCGTCTCCGTCAACGGCATGGCCACCAACCTCACCATGCAGGTCCGGAACATCTCCCAGGTCGCGACGGCGGTCGCGGAAGGTGACCTGAGCCAGGAGATCACCGTCGACGCGCAGGGCGAGGTGCTCCAGCTCAAGCAGACGTTCAACACCATGGTGCGCCAGCTGTCCGCCTTCGCCGACGAGGTCACCCGGGTCGCCCGCGAGGTCGGCACCGAAGGCCGCCTCGGCGGGCAGGCCCACGTCCGCGGGGTCTCGGGGATCTGGAAAGACCTCACCGAGAACGTGAACTCGATGGCGAACAACCTGACCGCTCAGGTGCGGAACATCGCCCAGGTCACGACCGCGGTGGCGCAGGGCGACCTGAGCAAGAAGATCGACGTGGACGCGCGCGGGGAGATCCTTCAGCTCAAGCAGACGTTCAACACCATGGTGGGCCAGCTGTCCGCCTTCGCCAACGAGGTCACCCGGGTCGCCCGCGAGGTCGGCACCGAGGGCCGCCTCGGCGGGCAGGCCGAGGTCGAAGGCGTGTCCGGTACCTGGAAGCGGCTGACCGAGAGCGTGAACGGCCTGGCCAGTAACCTCACCACCCAGGTGCGGGCTATCGCGGGCGTGGCGAGTGCGGTCGCCGAGGGCGACCTCACCCAGTCCATCGCCGTCGATGCGCGCGGCGAGGTCGCCGAGCTCAAGGACAACATCAACCTGATGGTGGCCAACCTGCGGGAGACCACGCACGCCAACCGCGAGCAGGACTGGCTGAACACCAACCTGGCGCGCATCTCCGGCCTGATGCAGGGACACCGGGACCTGCTGGAGGTCGCCCGGCTGATCATGAGCGAACTGACCCCGCTCGCCTCCGCGCAGTACGGCGCGTTCTATCTGGCCACACCGCCCGGTTCCGAGCTGCCGCGGCGGGCCCTCCCGGCCACCCCTCAGGGCGAGATCACCAGCGGCAGCGCCGCTAACGGTACGGCCAGCCATGGCCCCGGCCGTAACGGCACCGGCCCGGAAGCCGCCGCGGTGACCGGCGCGGGCGGCCGCGTGCCGGAGGGGATCCAGCGGCCGGACGGGAGCCAGGGGCCCGGCGGAAGCAACGCCCGCGCGACTGCGAACGGCACTGGCCGGGGCGCCGACACCGAGCCCGAGATCGCAACGGAAATGGAGTTCAGCCGGATCGCCACCTACGGCTTCCAGCGCGGCGGCATGAGCCGGTTCGTGCTGGGCGAGAGCCTGGCCGGCCAGGCCGCGCTGGAGCGCAAGCGCATCCTGATCAAGAACGTGCCAACCGGCTACCTGTCCGTCGGCTCCGGCCTCGGGGCCGCCTCGCCGGTCAGCGTGGTCATGCTGCCGATCCTGTTCGAGGACCAGGTGCTCGGCGTGCTCGAGCTGGCCTCGCTGCACCAGTTCAGCGACGTGCACCTCGCCTTCTTCGACCAGTTCGTGCCGACGATCGGCGTCACGATCAACACGATCATGGCGAACTCCCGGACCGAATCGCTGCTGACCGAGTCGCAGCGGCTCGCGACGCAACTTCAGGAAAGGACCGACGAACTCCAGCGCCAGCAGGCCGAGCTGCGCAACTCCAACGCGGAACTGGAGGACAAGGCGACCCTGATGGCCAAGCAGAACCGTGCCATCGAGGTGCAGAACTTCCAGATCGAGCAGGCCCGGCGGACGCTGGAGGAGCGCGCCCAGCAGCTCGCCACGTCGTCGCGGTACAAGTCGGAATTCCTGGCCAACATGTCGCACGAGCTGCGCACCCCGCTGAATAGCCTCCTCGTGCTGGCCAAGCTGCTGGCCGAGAACCCGGACGGCAACCTGTCGTCCAAGCAGGTCGAATTCGCGATGACCATCCACGACGCGGGCTCGGACCTGCTGCGGCTGATCAACGACATCCTCGACCTGTCCAAGGTCGAGGCGGGCAAGATGGACGTGCACCCGTCGGAGATCCCGCTGGACGGCCTGGTGGAGTACCTGGACGCCACCTTCCGCCCAATGGCCGCCGAGAAGGGCCTCACCTTCGAGGTCGACACGGCGGCCAGCCTCCCGCAGATGATCTACTCCGACGAGCAGCGCCTCCAGCAGGTGCTGCGCAACCTGCTGTCCAACGCGGTGAAGTTCACCGCGCAGGGCGGCGTCCGGCTGCGGGTCGTCCCGGCCGAGGACGTCACCTTCACCGGGCCGCTGCGGGACGAGCCGGAGGTGATCGCGTTCTCGGTCTCCGACACCGGCATCGGGATCTCCGAGGAGAAGCAGCACCTTATATTCGAGGCGTTCCAGCAGGCCGACGGGACCACCAGCCGCCGATACGGCGGCACCGGGCTGGGCCTGTCGATCAGCAAGGACATCGCGCGCCTGCTGGGCGGGCAGATCAAGGCGACGAGCGGCTCGGCCACGGCAGCACCTTCACGCTGTACCTGCCCGCACGGTCCCTGCGGGCCGGCTCGGGCACCGGGCCACTGCGGATTCAGGGTCAGGTCCTGACCTCCGGGGCGGACCAGCCCGCGGGTCTCGCCGGGCACCTCGACGGCCTGAACGGGTCCGGCCGGGGCGGGCAGGCGCAGGGCTACGCGGGCGACTCCGTGGGGTCGCGCCCGGCCGGCCCGCCGGGCGCATCCGGGACGGCCGCGAACGCCGGGTCCGCCCTGTCCGCGGCACCTGACCCGCACGACCCGCTGTACGGTGCGAAGATACTGATTGTCGACGATGACGTGCGGAACGTGTTCGCGCTGACCAGCGTCTTCGAACGGTGCGGGGCGGAGGTGCTCTATGCCGAGAACGGCCGGGAAGGCATCGAGGCGCTCGAGCGCAACGAGGACGTCCGGCTCGTCCTGATGGACATCATGATGCCTGAGCTGGACGGATACGCGACCACCGAGGCGATACGGAACATGCCGCAGTTCGCCGACCTGCCGATCGTCGCGGTGACCGCCAAGGCCATGAAGGGCGACCGGGAGAAGGCCATCGCGTCCGGCGCCACCGACTACATCACCAAGCCCGTGAACACGGGGCATCTGCTGGCCGTCATGCGAACCTGCCTGGAACGGGCGGCCGCACGATGAGCCGGCCGAAGGAGATCCTGAGGTGACGAACAAGGCACGGATCCTGCTCGTCGACGACCGTTCGGAGAACCTGGTCGCCCTGGAGGCGATCCTGTCCTCCCTCAACCAGGCCCTCGTGCCGGTCCGCTCCGGTGAGGAAGCGCTCAAGGCGCTGCTGGTCGACGAGTTCGCGGTCATCCTGCTGGACGTGGTCATGCCCGGCATGGACGGCTTCGAGACTGCCGCGCACATCAAGCGGCGGCCGAAGACCCACGACGTCCCGATCATCTACCTCACGGCGGCCAGCTCCGAGCCGGACCACGCGTTCCGCGGGTATGCGTCCGGCGCGGTGGACTACATTTCCAAGCCGTTCGACCCGTGGGTCCTGCGCGCGAAGGTCTCGGTCTTCGTCGAGCTGTACGTCAAGAACCGGCAGTTGCGGGAACAGGCCGAGCTGCTGCGGAGCCAGCTGGACAAGGACGCGGGCAGGAACGCGGGAAAAAACGCGGGCAAGAACGCGGGCAGGGGCGCGGCCCGGCGGGCCATCCCGGCCCTCAGCAGCGCGCCGGAATCCGCCGATCCGGCGGCCGCGGGGGTAACCGACCTCGCGGAGTCCGCAGGGCCGGACGGCCCGGACAGCGACGCGGCGGACACGGGCGGCGCGCAGACGCTGCTGCTGGAGCTGTCGGGGCGCCTGGCGGCGGTGGAGGACCTGGTGGGCGTGCTGTCGGCACAGCCAGCGATCAACTCGGACCACGTGCTCGCCGACTGCGCCGCCCAGCTAGAACACCGGGTGGGGCGGCTCCGGGACGCCCTCGACGCGCTCCGCGTCGGTTAGCGGCCCGCGGCCGGCCAGCGGCCCCGCACCGGTCATCGGCCCGTGGCCGGCCAGCGGCCACGCACCGGTCATCGGCCCGGCGCCGGTCATCGGCCCGGTGCCGGTCATCGGCTCTGAGCCAGCCAGCGGTCCCGGCTCGGGCAGCGGTCCCGGCTCGGCGAGCGGCTCCGGGTCGCGGCCGCCGGCCCGCATGGGCAGCCACCCGTCGCCCGCGACGTAGGCACGGATAATCTTGGCCGGGACCCCGGCCACCACGCAGTGGTCGGGGACGTGTCCCCGGACCACGGACCCGGCTCCGACCACGACGTTCCGCCCGATGACCGTGCCGGGCAGGATGATCGCCCCGGCGCCGAGCCAGGTACCGGTGCCGACCGACACCGGCGCGTTGGATGGCCACTGCCGCCCGATCGGGGCGTCGGGGTCGGCGTAGCCGTGGTTCTGGTCGGTGATGTAGACGTACGGCCCGGCGAAGACGTCGTCGCCGATCCCAATCGACTCGTGCGCGACGATGTGCGTACCGCGGCCGATCACGCAGCGATCACCGATCCGCAGCAGCGGGACCGGCCCGAGTTCCTGGCCCGGCACGGTGCCCGCGGATATCGAAACGTGCTGGCCGAGAACCGTGTCCGCGCCCACCTCGATCCACGGCTCGCCGAAGATGGCGCCGGACGGGAAAACGAGGACCGAGCCCGGCCCGAACGCCGCGAACCGGCTCCCGGCAGGGGTATCCGCGGTGACCGCCCCGGCGCGCTGGATGGCCTGCCAGGCCCAGTGCACGGCGCGCTGGCCCAGGGCGCGGCGGTTCAGCGCCCGGTTCCTGGCCAGGGCGGCCCGCCATGACACGCCGGACAACGGTACTCCTCCAAAGACCAAGAACCAAGCCGCCGAACGAACATTCACCGAGTCCTAGGCCAGCGGAAGCGCGCCGCCCCCGGGGGGCTCAGAGGGCGCTCCCCCGGGCCGGGTTACGGGCAGACGGGCCGAAGGCCCGACCGGACGCGACCCCGGGCCCTGGTCCGGGTGAGCGTCCGGTGCCACGGCGAGCAGGGGAAGCGGGGCGTCGCGGGGGGCTCCGGGGGGTCGCCCCTCCGCGCTAACGCTGCCCGCGGCGAGCTGCCCGCAGGCGCCGTCGATTTCCCGGCCGCGGGTGTCCCGGACCGTAACCGGCACGCCGTGGGCTTCCAGCCGGGCCACGAACTCGTCCTGCGCCGCGGGCCGCGAGGCGGTCCACCGCGATCCGGGCGTGGGGTTGAGCGGGATCAGGTTGACGTGCGCGAGGCGGCCCGCCAGCAGGCCGCCGAGCAGATCCGCGCGCCAGGCCTGGTCGTTGACGTCGCGGATCAGCGCGTACTCGATCGAGACGCGGCGGCCGGTGACGCCGGCGTAGCGCCACGCCGCGTCCAGCACCTCGGCCACCTTCCAGCGCCGGTTGACCGGGACCAGCTCGTCCCGGGCCTCGTCGTCGGGGGCGTGCAGCGATACGGCCAGCGTCACCGGCAGGCCCTCGGCCGCCAGCCGGCCAATCGCCGGGACCAGGCCCACGGTGGACACGGTGACGCCGCGCGCGGAGATACCCAGGCCCGCCGGGGACGGCTCGGTCAGACGGCGCACCGCCTGCACGACGCTGCGGTAGTTGGCCAGCGGCTCGCCCATGCCCATGAAGACCACGTTGGAAACCCGTCCCGGGCCGCCCGGGACCTGGCCCCGGGCCAGCACCCGCGCCCCGGCCACGACCTGCTCCACGATCTCGGCGGTCGACAGGTTACGGGTCAGGCCGGCCTGCCCCGTGGCGCAGAACGGGCAGGCCATCCCGCAGCCCGCCTGGGAGGAGACGCACATGGTGACGCGGCCCGGGTAGCGCATCAGCACCGACTCGACGTAAGCGCCGTCGAAGGTCCGCCACAGGGCCTTGCGTGTCGCGCCGTCGTCGCAGGCCAGCTCGCGTTCGGCGGTCAGCAGGCGCGGCAGCAGGGCGTCCGCCAGTTCCTGACGGACCGATTGCGGCAGGTCCGTCATCTGGGCCGGGTCCTCGGCCAGCCGCGCGAAATACTGCCGGGACAGCTGATCGGCGCGGAACGGGCGCTCCCCCAGCTCGGCCACGGCCGCACGGCGTTCGGGCAGCCCCAGGTCGGCAAGGTGACGGGGAGGTTTCGCCCGGCCCCGCGAGCCCGGCGGGCGTTGCGACCCGTTGCGCCCGGCCGTAAGCCCCGGCGGCAGGTCGGCCGCGAGGGCGGATGCCGGGGCCACGGCGGGCGATGTGCGGGGGCGACGAGGGGACACAATGCTTCCGTTCGTCGAAAAGGGTGGCGAAATCCCAGGATAGGCGCTGGCCGGAGCCCGGCGGCGACGCTTCGGAGGCGCGGGAGTCCGATGCGGTTAGCGTAAATTTTAGGTATGCCGACGTTGCGCCGGGTGTCCACGGAGTCGCAGCAGCCGAGGATGCTGCTGGAAAGCGTGAACCCTTATGAGAGCCGCCGGCTCACGGTCGAGTTCGACGGGGTGACAACCGCCGCCTACCTGCACGACGAAACGTCGACCGTGGCGGCTACCTGGATCGCCAATCACGTGCCCGCCCCGGCCAGCCCGGACCCCAGCCGGATCGAGGCCGGGCAGGCGCCCATCATGCCGTCCGGGCACACGAAACTGCCCGAGGGACGACCGCCGATCGAGCCCGGCACGCTGGAGCCGCTGTGGTTCGAGGAGGGCGACGGGGTGGCCGTCATGGAGAACGGGAAGCTGCTCGCGGCCATCCCCGGCTGGTCCGACGCCCGCCGCGGAATGCCCGGGTACAGCCGTGACATCCTCGGTCAGACCCCGTTCGGCTGGTCTCTGGACGACGCCATGGAGGGACTGGGCTCACGGGTCGACCGGGCCCGGGCCTACTGGCGGTGGCGGAGTGACGAGCGGTCGTGGGGCGTCTTCCAGCAGGCAGTGCTCGGGCATCTGGAGCGGCTCGGCCCCGGTGGGCACTACTGGGACGCGTCGATGGGGAAGCAGCCGCTGGTGGGCATCTCCGAACGGGCGCCGGACGAGAACCGCCCATACACCGTGCTGTCCACGGTCGGGATGAGCTGCCAGCGGATGCCCGTGCTGGAGCGGCTCGTCCAGGATCCCGGGTCGTACGCCCGGATCGAGCTCGCGATGGCGACGACCCTGCCGGCCGCCCTGGCCGCGCGGGTCTTCCTGTGGCTCGCGCCGTACCCGTGGCGCGCGGTCACCTGGTTCGGTCCCGGGCACAGTGTCCGGTGGTGCGACGAGCCCGCTACGTTCCCCCTCGACGGCGGCTACGAGGCCGTGCTGCTGCTCGACGATCCGGCCGACCTGCCCGGGCCGACCGCTCCGGACCTGTCCGGTTTCTCCTTCGGCAGGGACCCGGTGCGCTGGCTGTGGGTGCTGCCGATCTCGGAGGAAGAACGGCTGATCGCCAAGGAGCAGGGATCGGCGAGCCTGATCTCCCGGCTCGCTGGGCAGGACCGGAGCTGGGTCGTCAGCGAGTAAGGCCGGGGGCACTGGTCATGGGGCCGGGCGCCCGGCGGGCCCTCCCGGCTCGGTCGAGCCGGTGGCCCCGCGCCCGCCGACCGGTGACTAAGGGTGGGCGGTTACGAAGACCGCCATCAGGAGCCAGGTCACCGGCGCGGTCACCAGGAGGGAGTCGATCCGGTCCAGGACGCCGCCGTGGCCCGGCAGCACCGAGCCCATGTCCTTGATGTGCAGGTCCCGCTTGATCGCGGACTCGGCCAGGTCGCCCACGATGGCGGCGGCGGCGGCCGCGGCACCGACCAGGATGCCCTGCCAGACGTGCCCGTGCAGCAGCAGGGGGAGCAGGACGGCGCCCGCCGCGAGGCAGAGCAGAACGGAGCCGGCCAGCCCTTCCCAGGTCTTGCTCGGGCTGATGGTGCGGGCCATCGGGTGCCGGCCCAGCAGGCTGCCGGCGAAATAGCCACCGATGTCACTGCAGACGGTGAGGATCACGAAGAGCAGAACCCTCCGTGCGCCGTCCGCCGGGGCCAGCATGGCCACGATGAACACCGCCAGCAGCGGCACATAAGCGAGCACGAATACGCCGGCCATGACGTCCCGGAGATAACCGTCCGTCCCGGCGGGAAGGCGCCAGGCGAGGATCGCCACCACGGTGAGGACAAGCGACGTGAGGACGGCGCGGTCACTCCACCAGTATTCGCAGACCCACATCGCGGTGCCGCCCGCGGCAACCGGGAGGAACGGCGCGTGAATGCCGCGGGAGCCGAGCGATCGGGCCAATTCCCACAGCGCGACAACGGCGGCGGCCCCCATGAAGATGAGGAAGGTCGCCTTTACCGTGAACAGCGTCAGTACGACAATACCGCCGAGCAATACGCCCACTCCGGCAGCAACGGGGAGGTTACGCCCTGACCGCGCGGGCCCAGAGCCCCGTTTCGGTTCCGCCACGGCGGGCGTGTCCGCCACGGCGGGCGTGTCCGCCACGGCGGGCGTGTCCGCCACGGCGGGCGTTCCCGGATACGCGGCGGCTACGTCCGGCCGGTTGCCGTCGTCCACCTAGACCTCGAGAAGCTCGGATTCCTTGGTCTTGAGCAGGTCGTCCACCTGATCGACGTAGGTCTTGGTGAGCTCGTCGAGTTCGTGGCCCGCGCGGCGGCCCTCGTCCTCGCCCGCTTCACCGTTCTTGACAAGCTTGTCGATCGCGTCCTTGCCGTGCCGGCGGATGTTCCTGATCGACACGCGGCTCTCCTCGGCCTTGTGCCGGGCGACCTTGATGTATTCCCGGCGGCGTTCCTCGGTCAGCTCGGGGAAGACCACCCGGATCACCGCGCCGTCGTTGGTGGGGTTGACGCCCAGGTCGCTGTCCCGGATGGACCGCTCGATCGCGGCCATCGAGGACTTGTCGTACGGCTGGACGATGACCATCCGTGCCTCGGGCAAATGGAACGAGGCGAGCTGGTTCAGCGGCGTGGGCGTCCCGTAATACTCGGCCGTGAGCTTGTTGAACATAACCGGATGCGCGCGGCCCGTGCGGATCACACCGAACTCTTCCTTGGCGACCGCTACCGCCTTCTGCATCTTCTCCTCCGCGTCGAGGAGTGTGTCGTCGATCATTGCGGCTCCTGTGGAGGCGAGGGTCTTCTAGGAGTTCACGTTATCCAGGTAAGCGCGAGCGTACCTGCCGCACGGCACGCGGTGGCGGCCGCAGGCCGGGGCGCGTCAGGCGCCCACGGCACACACGAGCGTGCCGACCTTCTCCCCCCGGATGGCCCGCACCACGTTGCCCTGACCAAGCAGGTCGAACACGACGATCGGCAGGCCATTGTCCATGCAGAGGCTCACCGCGGTGGCGTCCATGACCTTCAGGCCCCGGCTGAGCACCTCGCCGTAGTCCACCCGGTCAAAGCGGACGGCGGCCGGGTTCCGCCGCGGGTCAGCGTCGTAGACGCCATCCACGGCGGTCCCCTTGAGCACCGCCTCGGCGCCGATCTCCAGTGCCCGCTGCGCGGCACACGTGTCGGTCGAGAAGAAAGGCGCACCGAGCCCGGCGCCGAAGATGACGACCCGTCCCTTCTCCAGGTGCCGGATGGCCTTCCGCGGAATGTAGGGCTCGGCGACCTGGCCCATGGTGATGGCGGTCTGCACCCGGGTGTCGACGCCCATCTTCTCCAGCACGTCCTGCAGGGCCAGGCAGTTGATCACCGTGCCGAGCATGCCCATGTAGTCGGCGCGGGCGCGGTCGATGCCGCGCTCCGACAGGGCCGCGCCGCGGAACATGTTCCCGCCGCCGACGACGGCGGCCACCTCGACGCCCTCTTTGACCGCCGACACCACTTCGGTCGCAATGTGCGCCACGGCGTCGGGTGAGATGCCGAGCGGCTCGTTACCGGCGAACGCCTCGCCGGAGAGCTTGAGCACCACCCGCTTCCAGCGCGGATGCAAGGCCTCGGCCGCTCCATGCGCGGCGACCACGCTCGCGGTCGCCGCGGGCACAAAAAAGGCCCCGGGATTCTTCGGGGCTGGGTCACCGATAGCGGCGGACGCCGCCCGGACCGCCGCGGCGGTCGCATCTTCTGCTGGCATTGTGCCGCTCCACGTGCCATCCCGCTGCTGCACCGAGTGACCTCCCTCTGATCCGCCGCACCGTCTGCCGTGCTGGGTCTGCCGTGCCCGGCCTGCCGTGCCGGCCGGCGGGCAGTGCCCGCCGGCCAGGTCACGCTTGCTCAGGCCTGCCCCACCTGGAAGCGGGCGAAGCCACGCACGGTCACGCCGCTTTCGGCGAGAACCTGCTTGATCGTCTTCTTCTGCTCCTTGACGAACGGCTGCTCGATGAGCACGACGTCCTTGAAGAAGGAGTTCAGCCGGCCGTCCACGATCCGGGGGATCGCGTGGGCGGGCTTACCCTCCTCGCGGGTGATCTGCTCGGCGATCCGGCGCTCCTTCTCCACCACGTCCGCCGGGACCTCATCGCGCGTCGCGTACAGCGGCCGCATGGCCGCCACCTGCTGCGCCAGGTCCCTGGCCACCCCGGCGTCCGGGGTGTCGATCTGGACGAGCACGCCCAGGGTCGGCGGCAGCGCCGCGTCGGAGCGGTGCAGGTAGCTGGCCACGTAGCCGCCCTCGAAGCGGGCGAACCGGCCCAGCTCCAGCTTCTCCTTCAGGGAGGCGCTGGCCTCCTCGATGACCTGCTCAGCGGTCTGACCCGGACTGACCTCGGTGCCCAGCAGGGCCAGCCGGTCGGCCGCGCCGCTGGCCAGCGCCGCCGGCGCGATCTGGCCGGCGAGCTGCTGGAAGAGGTCGGTCTTGGCCACGAAGTCGGTCTCGCAGTTGAGCTCGACCAGTACGCCGGCGTCGGTGCCGGAGACCTCGGCCGCCACCAGGCCGTTGGCGGCGGTCCGGGTGGCGCGCTTGGTGACGTCCTTGGCGCCCTTCAGGCGCAGGATCTCAACCGCGTTCTCGATGTTGCCGTCGGCCTCTTCCAGAGCCCGCTTGCAGTCCATCATCCCGGCGCCGGTCTGGTCACGAAGCCGCTTTACCTCGGCGGCGGTGAAGTTCGCCATGTCCCTCGTCTCACTTTCATCTGTGCACATGTCTGCGTCGCCCGGCCTCGCTGGCCCGTCGGGCCCGGCGGGCCAGCGGGCCGGTGAGAACCGCCGCCGCGCGTGACCCGCGCCGGGCATGCGGCAGGCCCGGCGCCGTGACGCCGCCGGGTCCCGCCGATTCCCGCACTGATGCCTATTCGGCGCTCTCGCCGGACTCGGCCGAGCTGACCGCGCTCACCGGCTCGCCCTGCTCCGCCTGGGTGCCGTTGACCACGCTGGCGGTCTCGTCGGCGGCGGGGGCCGGGCTGGCCGCCTCGGCGGCGGCTTCGGCCGGGGCGCTCTCCGCTGTGTCGCTCCCGGCGGGGGCACTCTCAGCGGGGGCCGCCTCCGTTGCGGCACCCTCGGCCGTGGCACCCTCGGCCTTGGCACCCTCGGCGGCGGCGCCTTCGGGCTGGGTCGCGGTCCCACTTTCGGCGAGCTCGCGCTCCCACTCGGCCAGCGGCTCTTCGCTGCCGACCTCGCCGCCGGGCCGGTCGGCGGACGGCTTCTCCTCGCCGTCGGCGGAACCCGCCCGGGCGATCAGGCCGTCGGCCACGGCGTCGGCGACCACCCTAGTGAGCAGGGCAACACTGCGGATGGCGTCGTCATTCCCCGGAATCGGGTAGGTGACCTCGTCGGGGTCGCAGTTGGTGTCGAGGATGGCCACCACCGGGATACCCAGCTTGCGGGCCTCGCTGACGGCGATGTGCTCCTTCTTGGTGTCGACCACCCACACCGCGCTCGGGACCCGCGCCATGTGCCGGATCCCGCCGAGCGTGCGGTCGAGCTTGTCGCGCTCGCGACGGAGGTGCAGGAGCTCGCGCTTGGTCATGCCGGAGCCGGACACGTCGCTGAAGTCGATCTCCTCGAGCTCCTTGAGCCGCTGGAGACGCTTGAAGACGGTGGAGAAGTTGGTCAGCATGCCGCCCAGCCACCGCTGGTTGACGTACGGCATCCCCACCCGCCCCGCCTGCTCGGCGATGACTTCCTGGGCCTGCTTCTTGGTACCGACGTACAGGATCGTGCCGCCGTGGGCGACCGTCTCCTTGATGAACTCGTACGCGCGGTCGATGTAGTCGAGGGACTGCTGAAGGTCGATGATGTAGATGCCGTTGCGCTCGGTGAAGATGTAGCGCTTCATCTTCGGGTTCCAGCGGCGAGTCTGGTGCCCGAAGTGAACGCCGCTCTCCAGGAGCTGCTTCATGGTGACGACCGGAGCCATGCCGGAGGTCCTTTCGCTCCCGCGCCACGCCGCGAAGGCGCTGACGCTACTCGGTTTGCTTCCTGGCACCCGTACGCACCTGCGGCGGGCCTGGTCAGGCTTGACCGGGCCCACGGACCGAGCGGTGCGCACCAGCGGGAACCTCGGGGCTCCCGGATGGCTAGCGGGCGCGCGAACTTTTTGTCCGCCGGACGGCGCGGCGCACGCGTTCGTCTGACGGCCTGCCCAAGTCTACGTGTCTTCTCAGGTAACCTGCCGCCGGATTACCGTGTGGGGTACCCGGGCCAGCGGAACGCGGGCCCGGAGTGGGCGGCGGGCCCCTGCGGCGGGCCCCGGACTGGGCGGCGGGCCCCGAGTTGGCGGAGACGACGATGGTGGTGGATCATGAGCGGACAGTCGGCCAACTGGGCCCGCAACGTGGTGTTCGGCGCCAAGGACCTCCGTGCGCCGTCCAGCGTCGCAGAACTCCAGGAAATCGTCCGCGACGGCGACCAGGTTCGCGCACTCGGCAGCGGCCATTCGTTCAACCGGATCGCCGACACCACCGGGGTGCTCGTCTCCACGTCCAGCCTGCCGCCCGTGATCGAGATTCTCCCCGGCGGGTCCGCCGTCAAGGTGGCGGGCGGGGTGCGGCACGGGGAGCTGGCCCAGCCGCTGGACCGGGCCGGCTTCGCGCTGCGCAATCTCGGATCCCTGCCGCATATTTCGGTCGCCGGGGCGTGTGCCACCGGAACGCACGGCTCAGGGGACGCCAACCAGAGCCTGGCCGCGTCCGTGATCTCACTGGAGATGGTCACCGCCGACGGTGGGCTGGCCCGGCTGGAGCGCGGTAGTGCGGAGTTCGCGGGTGCGGTAACCGCGCTCGGCGGCCTCGGCATCGTGACGACGCTGGAGCTGGAGATCGTCCCGGCGTTCGAGGTCAGGCAATTCGTCTACGAGGACATCCCCGCTCCGGCGGTGGTGGCCCACTTTGAGGAGATCTTCTCCAGCGCCTACAGCGTCAGCGTCTTCACCGACTGGCGCGGCGGCTCCGGCAACCGGGTGTGGCAGAAGCAGCGCGCCGAGGTCCCAGGGCCCGCAGAGTCGGGCGCGGCGGGCTCAAGATCGGCCGGGTCAGGATCGGCCGGGTCAGGATCAGCGGTGCCCAGGGCGGCGGGCGGCGGTCAGACGTCGTGGCTGGGCGGCCGGCTGGCCGACGGCCCGCGCCACCCGGTCCCCGGTATGGCCACCGAGAACGCCACCGGGCAGCTGGGCGTGCCCGGGCCGTGGCACGAGCGGCTGCCGCACTTCCGCCTGGCCTTCACCCCCAGCAGCGGGAAGGAACTCCAGTCCGAATACCTGGTGCCCCGCGAGTTCGGCGTTGCGGCCATCGAGGCGCTGGGCCGCATCGGCGACCACATCGCGCCCGTGCTCCAGATCAGCGAGATCCGCACGATCGCCGCCGACGACCTGTGGATGAGCATGGCATTCGAGCGCGACGCGGTCGGCTTTCACTTCACCTGGATCCAGGACGACGCCGCCGTCACGCCCGTCGTGTCCTCGATCGAGGAGGCGCTGGCCCCCTTCGCCGCCCGGCCGCACTGGGGCAAGGTGTTCGGCACGCCGCCGGAGACGGTGCGTGACCTGTACCCGCGGTGGGAGGACTTCGCGACCCTGCTGCGGCGGTACGACCCGGCCGGGAAGTTCCGCAACGAGTTCGTTGACCGCTACTTCGCGTAAGCGGCCGAGCGCTGCTCCGCCGTTCGGGGAGAGCACCTGGCCGGTCACCTAGCCGCCCTCGGGCCCCAGGAGCCGGGCGATCCGGGGTCAGGCGCGGGGATGAGCCTGGCGGTAACTGGCTTTGAGACGCTCCGCGGAGACGTGCGTGTAGATCTGGGTGGTCGCCAGCGAGGAGTGGCCAAGCATTTCCTGGACGCTCCGCAGGTCGGCGCCGCCTTCCAGCAGGTGCGTCGCCGCGGTGTGCCGCAAGCCGTGCGGCCCGGTGCCGGTGCGGACACCCGCCGCCCGCAACCGCTCGTGCACGACGCGGCGGGCCGTGCGGGGATCCATCCGGCCGCCCCGCACGCCCAGGAACAACGCCGGCCCGCTGGCCGCGGTCGCGATAACCGGGCGGCCGGACTGCTCCCACAGGCTCACCGCTCGGACCGCCGGGATGCCCACGGGCACCGTGCGTTCCTTCCCGCCCTTGCCGAACACCCGAACCGTCCGCCGTCCGAGGTCCAGCGCCCCGCGATCAAGCCCGCACAGCTCACTGACCCGGATGCCGGTGGCGTACAGCAGCTCCAGCACCGCCGAATCACGCAGCGCGACGGCGGCTTCCGCGGGGGTACGGTCCGGGGGCGGCTGCGCGATGTCGGCTTCCGATGACGCCAAGACGTCGGCGATCTCGGCCGGGCGCAGGACATGGGGCAGCGCCCGGCGCACCTTGGGCGTTCCGAGGCCGGTCCCGGGGTCACTGGCCAGCCAGCCACGCTGATGAGCGAACGCGGTGAACGAGCGGGCCGCCGCCCCGCGCCGCGCGAGCGTCGCGCGCGACGCCCCCGCCGAATGCTGGACGGCCAGCCAGCTGCGCAGCACCGGCATGCTCAGCTCGCCGGGACCGGCGGCGCCGCACTGGTCAGCGTGCTCCAGCAGAGAGCGGACGTCGCTGACGTACCCGCGGACGGTGTGGGGCGACAGACCGCGCTCGGCGGCGAGGTGACGTTCGAACGCCGCCGTCGCGTCATCTATCCACGCCAGTCCGGGCACCCCTCAAGTCTTCTCCCCGGTGGCTGTGTTCCCTAGCACCGGCTCGCGTGTCGTACCGGGCCCCCTCGCGTGCCGCCCGGCACCGGCTCATATGCCGCTCGCCGCCGTACGCGCTGACCTAACTTGCGGACGCGCTGACGATGCGCCAAGGATGGGTCATGCTGGAGATCACGTACGCGGTACAGGGCTTCCTCACCGTCCGCCGGAGAACCCTGCGCGTGCCACTGAGCGGGTCTCTGGCGCTGCGCGCCGATCTGGACTCCGGTACGTTCACCGGGAACCTCGCGCTGCAGCCATCGGTCATCAGCCGCACGGTGCTCGGCGTCCGGCTCTTCAGCTCTACCGTGCAGATCATGGCCGAGGCGCCCGTCACCGGCCGGACCGGTCAGGAAGCCGGGCTGCTCGCGACGGTCAGGGTGGCGGCGGTCATCACCGCGGTCCGCCTCGCGGGCTTGAACGTGCTCCGCGGCGATTCCTGCCGCACCACCACACACGCCACGGTGCCACTGCGGTCCGGGCCCGGCGTCCGCCTGGACGAAGGCGGCCGCCTGACGGGCACCTACGACCGGCCGCCGTTCACCGGGTGCGGATGGATCACCCCGCTGGTCAACCTGCTGATCGCCGGCCCGGGCAACAACATCGTCATCGATCTCCTCCCCCTGCCCCCGCCCGGGACGCCCTGAAGAATCAGCGGCTACCGGCACCGGCCCCGGCCCGCATGTCCGAGCGGCCCCAGCGATGCTGGGCGCCCGCGCCCCCGCGCCCTGAGCAAGGGCCCTCAGCGGAGGCGGGGTCCGGTGCGCCGCTTCCTGGATCGGTTGGAGATGAGCATCGGCGACATAGACCTGCTGGTCCCTGCTCCCTTGTACGCGGACTTCTGTGACCCGCTGCGGCTGAGACTGGGCATCCCGGGCGACCGGGTCGCCTACGTGCCGGAAGACCTGGAGGGTGCCTAAACGGCCGCGCCCATCGCGGCCTGCAGGCGGCGATTAGGTCGGGCCGGCTCGGCCAGGCGCGCACCACCCTGGTGCTGGCCGCCGGCGCGGGCATCACCGTCGCCCTCGCCCTCTACCGCCAGGCCGCAACCGGCTGAACCGTCCGCCCGGCGGACGCTAACCGGGCGATGGGCGGATCCGCCAGCCGCGAGAGCAGCGCTCGACGTAGCCACCGGCCGCGAGGAGGCCGAGTGACCGCACGACCGCGTCCACGCCGAGGCCTGCGGCGACCGCGATCGTGGCCGGCCCGGCACCACGGGCCGGTACGGCCTCGAGGACATTTCGGGTGAGGGCGTCCAGCGTGTCACGGGCGCCCGGAACGCTGTGGCCCGCCGCTGCGGGCCACAGCGCCTCCCGGACAGGAGCGGGCCGATCACCAGGCACGGGAGGGTTGGGGCCAGTTTCGCCCAGTGGGCGGGAGCCGGATTCACCCAAGGGAGAGAGCATCTCTATGACGTCGGCGGCGCCGGTCACGCAGACCGCTCCCCACTCCCGAATGATTTTGTGGCAGCCGGCCGATACCTCCGAGGTCACGGGGCCCGGCAAGGCCATCAGGGGCCGGCCGAGGTCCCGGGCGTGGCGGGCGGTGTTCAGGGCGCCGCTGCGCAGCCCGGCTTCGACCACGACGGTACCCCGGGACAGCGCCCCGATCACACGATTCCGGATGAGGAAGCGCCGGCGGGTCGGCGTCCGCCCGGGCGGCCACTCACTGACCAGCACGCCCTGCGCGGTGACACCGGTCAGCAGGTCCTGATGGCCGGGCGGATAGATCCGGTCCACCCCGCAGGCCAGCACGGCGATGGTCACACCGTCGGCGGCCAGGGCGCCACGGTGCGCGCAGCCGTCGATGCCGTACGCGCCGCCCGATATGACGGTCCAGCCACGCTCGGCCAGCGCGGCGGCCATCTCGGTGCCGACGTGTGCTCCGTAGGCCGTGGCGGCGCGGGCTCCCACGATCGAGACCGAACGGAGGCAGCAGAAGCGCAGATCGGCTTCCCCGCGCAGCCACAGCGCGTACGGGCGGGCCGCGCCTAGCGTGTCGAGCTGCGTGGGCCATTCCGGTTCGCCCGGGCAGACCAGGCGGATGCCGTCCCGGTGAAATCGGGCCAGGTCCATCTCGGAGGGGAGGCCGGAGAGCCGGTTCCGCCAGGCCCCGAAGGCGTGCTCCAGCCTCGCGGCGGCCGTGCGGCTGGCCCGGCGGGTCCGCTCCGGGGCCGGGACGGCCGTCAGGGCTGCGTCCTGCTGTCCCGCACTCTGTCGCCCCGGGGGGGACGCGGGAAGCCTCTCGCGCGGCGACGCGGGAAGGCGCCCGGGCGCCCACGCGGATAGGCTCCCGGCCAGCCAGGCCGGATGGCGCCCGGCCGCCACGGCCGCGACGATGTCGGCGGGCTCGCTGACGTCGAGCAGGGCGGCGAGTACCGGATCTCCCGGCTCGGCCAGGTAGGTGAGGACGGCTCGCGCGACGCGCTGCCGGTCGAGTGCGGCGGTCACTTCACGACCCCCAGCCACAGGCCCAGGGCGTAACCGCATTCCTCGATGGTCGGCCGGTCCTGGCCGGCGAGGTCGGCCAGCGTCCAGGACACCCGCACCACCTTGTCGACGCCTCGCGCGCTGATCTCGCCGAGTTCCATGGCGCGTTCCAGCGGCGCAAGAGCCCCGGGGCCCGGCGCGTAGGAGCGCCGCAGCTCCGAACCGGGCACCTCGGCGTTGAGCCGCCAGGGCGTACCGGCGAGCCGCCGGGCCGCACGGTCACGGGCCCGGGCGACGCGCGCCGCCACCACCCTGCTCGTCTCGGTGAACTTCCGGTCGTTCAGCAGCTCCACGCGCCCGACAGGGAGCAGTTCCACTTTCACATCGACCCGGTCGAGCAGCGGCCCGGACAGGCGGCCGAGGTAGCGGCGCTTGGCGGTGGGGCTGCACGAGCACGCGCCCCGTGGCGACGCGGTCGCCTTGGCGCACGGGCACGGGTTCGCGGCCAGTACGAGCGTGAACCTCGCCGGGAACCGCGCCGTGATCCCGGACCGGGCGATCACCACCTCTCCCGATTCGAGCGGCTGGCGCAGCGCGTCCAGCACATCGCGGCCAAACTCGGGTGCCTCGTCTAAGAACAGGACCCCCCGGTGAGCGAGAGACGCGGCCCCGGGATGGATGACACCGCAGCCTCCGCCCACGATGGCCGCTTTTGTCGCCGTGTGATGCGGTCCGCAGAACGGCGGGCCGGTCATCAGCGGGCAGGTCTCCACCAGGGTGCCCGCGACCGAGTGAATCGACATCACTTCAAGGGCCGCCTCGGCGCCGAGCCTGGGCAAGATGGTGGGAAGCCGCTCGGCGAGCATCGTCTTGCCGGCCCCCGGAGGCCCGAGCAGCGACAGGTGATGGCCGCCGGCCGCGCAGATCTCCGCCGCCCGCCGCGCGACCGGCTGGCCGAGCACATCCGACAAATCCGGCGACGGGGCGCGAGATACCGCTGGTTTCCCGGGATGCGCATCGCCACCTGTGCCCGCGACAGCGGGAGCCGCGCCCGACAGCGATGCTATTGTCCCTCCGGTGAGCTCCTCGACGGCTGGGCCGCCTGCCGGGGGCTCGCCGCGCATCCACGTCAGGAGGGCCGCCAGGGTCGGGGCCGACACGACGCGCAAGCCGGGGACGAGCGCGGCCTCCTGCGCGTTGGCGCGGGCCACCACGACGTCCCGCAGGCCCGCCGCCGCGGCCGCGACCGCCGCGGGCAGGACTCCGCGCACCGGGCGCACCTGGCCGTCGAGGCCAAGCTCGCCCAGGAACATCACGCTGGCCAGGACGGCCGCCCGCACGACACCCGCCGCCGCGAGGACGGCGATCGCGATGGGCAGATCGAACCCGCTGCCGCGTTTCGGCAGGCTGGCCGGGGACAGACCGACCGTGATCCGGCGCTGCGGCCATTGCTCGCCGCTGTTGAGAATCGCCGAGCGGATCCTGTCCCGTGCCTCGCGGAGCGCGGCGTCGGGCAGGCCCACCAGGACCATGCCGACCAGCCCGTTGGCGATGTCCGCCTCAACCTCGACGAGATGACCCTGCACCCCCACCAGGGCGACCGAGTGCGTGCTGGCCAAGGCCATCTAGCCCACCCCCCGGACATGCTCGATCGTGAACCCGCCCGCTGGTCCGGCGGCGACGCCCAGCACATCGACCCGCACCTGGTCGAATCGCACCCCGTGAGCCGCCAGCCAGCGCACCGCGAGCCGCCGGAGCCGGTTGCGCTTCAGCCGGCTCACGGACTCCAGCGGGGTCCCGTAGCGGTTGCCGGATCGCGTTTTGACCTCGCAGACGACCAGGGTTCGACGGTCCACGGCCACGATGTCGATCTCGCCGTCAGCGCAGCGCCAGTTCCGCGCGAGTATCCGGAAACCCTCGGTCTGCAGGTATTCGGCCGCGGCCTGCTCCCCGCTCTGGCCCAGTACGTCCTTGGCGCGCATGGTCACCACCTCCTGATACGACGATCGCCGGGGTGGGCGGGACAGCGATATGGCGAGATCGCCGCTGTGGACAACGGCGCAACAGGACCGCCACCTGTGGAGGACGCCGCCGGAATGTCGGCGGCGAGTGCTTAGCTGAGCGGGGGATCATCGGCCGCAGCGAGCCCGGGCGACGGGTGGCCGGCGCGAGCCCGGGCCACAGTCGGCCGGGGCGAACCGGGCCACGGTGAGCTGACCAGCAGGGTACAGGGCTGGCCCCGGCGCGAAGCGGCCGGGGAAGGCCTGAGGCGCGCACCGTAACATGGATGGACGCGCTCAGCGGGACGCTACTCCATGCTCAGGACCCGGGCTATTCCGGCGCCGCGGCCGCTGGGACCGGCGGACGCTAAGCCGGGAAGTCGGGTTTCTCGTCGGGGAGGTCGAGGTCGCTCTTGGCGAGTTCCTCGATGTTGACGTCCTTGAACGTCACGACGCGGACATTCTTCACGAACCGCGCGGGGCGGTACATGTCCCAGACCCAGGCGTCGCGCATGACGACCTCGAAGAAAACCTCGCCGTTGTCGGTATTGCGCACGTTCAGCTCGACCTCGTTGGTGAGGTAGAAGCGGCGCTCGGTCTCGACCACATGGCTGAACAGGCCGACAACATCGCGGTACTCGCGGTAAAGCTGAAGCTCCATCTCGGCTTCGTACTTTTCGAGATCTTCCGCGCTCATGCCTACCCCTCCGATCACCCGTTGAAGGCGCTCGCGTGCCGCGCGCTCATCCGCTTACCCCGTCCCGCGGAACCGGTCCGGCCGAGCTTGCGGCGTGCTTACGCCCGAACTCAGCCATGGGTCCATTCTCCTCTGCCGCGCACGTGCCGTATCCCTAATTTAGTCTCCGCCACCTGGAGCATCGGCCCAGGCAGTCCCGGCTGGGCTGACGTCAGCCGTGGCCACCTCTCCCGCCACGAGATCTGCCCACGCACCGGGGGTTTCAGTACCGTCGGCGACCGCCAGTTCTTCATCGGGCTCGCGGGCCGGGCCATCCTGGGCAGCCTGGCCGTCCTCGACTGCCGGATCGTCCTCGACAGCCTGCCACCTCGATACGGCCCAGCCTCGATAGCCGGCCCAGCCTCCAGGTCGGGGGCGTCGCCCTGCCAGCCGGTGGCCCAGCGGCGGTTCGCCTGCAGCACGTTCGTATACGAATAGCGGTGCTCCGGGCACGGCCCATAGGCACACAGGGCGGTCATGTGCTCCGGGGTGGAGTAGCCCTTGTGCCGGGCGAAACCGTAGGCGGGGTAAGAATCGTCGAGCGCGGCCATCATGCGGTCCCTCATGACTTTGGCCACGACGGAAGCCGCCGCTACCGACGCGGTGACCTGATCGCCCTTCCACACAGCCAGGGCCGGCGCTCCAAGGCCACGAACCGGGAAGCCGTCGGTGAGGACGTATCCCGGCCGCCGGCGCAACCCCGCGAGCGCGCGGCGCATGCCCTCCACGTTGCAGACGTGCAGGCCGAGGGCGTCGACCTCCAGGGGCGGAATGACGACCACATGCCAGTCCAGCGCCCACCGCATGACGTCGGCGTAGACGCTCTCACGCTCGTCCGGCGTCAGCAGTTTGGAATCGGCGAGGCCCGGCATGCGGCGGATCATCGCGCAGTCCAGGACGACGGCCGCTACGACGAGCGGACCGGCGCAGGCACCGCGGCCCGCCTCATCGATCCCCGCGACCGGCGACAGGCCCGCGCGAGCCAGCACGTTCTCGTACGCGGCCAGCCCGGCGTTGCGCCGGGGCGTATGGCCGGAGTGCCGCCATTTGGCTCGTTCCGGGCCGATGGCCGACTTGCTGGAGAGGCGGAACATGACATTCGAAAGATTACGCCAGATCCCTGCGGCACGAGCGTCCTACCGGGATGCCCCCGGCCGGAACGGTGAGCCGCCGAGATGACCGGTACCGGCGGCGGAACGGCCGGCCGCTACCGGCGGCTGCGGCGGCGGGCCATGGTGCGCAGCTTGCGCTGCAGCAGGGTCACCGGAACCGCCCCGGCGAAGCCGAGCGCGAGCGGCGCCGCAGGCGATGACGGGCGCACGGCTTCGCCGGCGGTGGCCACGGCGGCCGCCCCCTGGGCGGAACGTTCCCGGGCCGGCGGAGCGCCCGCCGATGCGGTCAGCGCCGTCTGCTCGAACGTGGACGGAATCGGCAGTACCGTCCACTTGCTGACCGGCCAGATCACGATGAAGGCGCGGCCGACCACGGCGCTTTCCGGGATTGAGCCACCGCCGGGGTAGCCGTAGCGGTGGCCGCGGGAGTCCCAGGACACGTCGCGGTGATCGCCCATCACCCACAGGCTGTTGGCCGGGACGGTGACGCTGAACCGGTTCTCCGATGGAGCGTTCCCGGGGAACAGGTAGGACTTCTCGTTCAGCGGAATGCCGTTGACCGTCACCCGGCCCTCGGCGTCACAGCACGCAACGTGGTCCCCCGGGACGCCGATGACCCGCTTGATGTAGTCGTTCTGGTCCCGGGCGAAACCGAACATCGAGGCGGCGCTCTCGCCGAACCTGGCGATGAAGTTGCTGTTCGCGGGCGGGGTGCCGGGATTCCACGAGCCGTCCCCGCTGAAGACCACGATGTCGCCGCGGTGAATGCTGCGGACGTCGTAGACGACCTTGTTGACCAGCACCCGGTCGCCGATGGCCAGCGTGTTCTGCATCGAGCCGGAAGGGATGTAGAACGCCTGGATCAAGTAGGTCTTGATGACCAGGGTGAGGAGCAGCGCGACGACGATGAGGACCGGCAGTTCCTTCCAGAAGGACCGGCCCTTCTTCCTCGCCGCCGGGCCCTTCGCGGGACTCTTCACCGGGCCCTGGCTCAGGGCACCCGGAGCATTCGCATCCGGGCCACCGCCTGAGACCGGATCGCCGGCCTGGCCCGCGGCCGGACTCGCTGGGCCCGCTGAGCTCGCTCGGCCCGTGGCGGCCGGGGCCCCCCTCGGGCCGCCAGAGTCCTGCGGGCTGGTCCCTTTCATGCTCGCGCCTCCCGCGTCCCCGGTCCCCGGGCCGGGGCATTGTCCTTCGGGCGCCTGCCCCTGCTGCCTGCCGCGCGCGTGCGTAACCCGCGGCTCACCGAGGCCGTCTCCCTCGTCGTTCATTGACAGGAGCCTAGCGTCATATTGCGGTAACTGACGGGACGTCCCCGCTCACTGTGGATGACTTCGAGCACGTCACATACCGAGTTCGCACGTGAACTGCGCCCCAGTGAGTTCCCTGCGCGCGAACGCGCAATCATCTGTGCCAACGTCGGCCCCGGGACATCCGGTGGTTGCTTAGCTCGCCGGGGTCTCGCGGCGCTCCCGGATCCGGGCGGCCTTACCGCGCAGCTCCCTGAGGTAGTACAGCTTCGCCCGGCGGACCTTGCCGCGCGTCACCGTCTCGATCCTGTCGATCGAGGGGCTGTGTACCGGGAACGTGCGCTCGACGCCGACCCCGTAGCTGATCTTGCGTACGGTGAACGTCTCACGGATCCCGCCACCCTGACGCCGGATCACCACACCCTGAAACACCTGGATCCTGGAGCGGTTCCCCTCCTTGACGCGCACGTGGACCTTGAGCGTGTCTCCCGGGCGAAATTCCGGGATGTCGTCCCGGACCTGGGCCTGCTCTAGTTCGGCAATAGCGGTGTGCATGGCAGCGATTCCTCAGTGCTTATCGGCTAAGCGCGTGTGCGGGCATTCCAGCGCGAGCCCAGTGTCAGTGGATCGGGCCCAGGCGCCCGTGGGAAGCACACGGCGTCCTTCAGTGTGCCATATTCTCGGGCCGACTGGTAAGCGAGCCCGTTCCCCGGCCATCCCGCCCACGTCCGGCTCGGCTCCTTCGCGCCGCAGCACACCGGTCAAGCCCATGGCGGACAGTACCTGCCAGTCACGCGGGCTGAGCGTACCCGGGTCCGCCGCCGCCCGCCAGATGAGATCGGGCCGGTTGGCCGCGGTCCGCAGCAGGGCCGCGTCGCGCCGCCACCGGCCGATCGCCGCGTGGTCCCCGGACAGCAGGACCTCCGGCACCTCACGTCCGCGCCAGACGCGGGGGCGAGTGTAGACGGGTCCCTCCAGAAGCCCGGCCATGCTCGCGCCCGTCTGCGCCCCGATCCTTGTCCCGCCGGGGGACCAGCCGTCACCAGAGGGCCAGCCGCCGCCAGACCAGCCATCCGGCGAGCCGGCTCCGGGCACGCCCGGAAGGACGGGACCGGCCGCCGGCTCGCCATCTGGCGGGGCGGCCGTACCGGGGGACACGCCGCCGAAGGAGTCGTCGCTGGCCGACCGCTCGTTGCCGAGGACGCCGGGAAGGAGCCGGCTGATGGCCTCGACCATGACCAGGACCGCCGCCTCGCCGCCCGCCAGCACGTAATCACCGATGCTGACCTCGTCCACCGGCATACGGGAGCGGGCCTCGTCGATGAACCGCGCATCGATGCCCTCGTACCGGCCACAGGCGAAGATGAGCTGGGAGCAGCCCGTGTACCTCGCCGCACTGGCCTGGGTGAACGGGACACCGCTGGGGGTGGGGACGATCAGCCGCGGGCCGCCACGGGGAGCGGCAGGCGCCGGGGCGGGGACCCCGCGAGCGGCGGGCGCAAAAGGGGAAGCGGGCGGGGCGGCATCGCCGGAAACGGGCGGGGCGATCTCATCCAGCGCTTCCGCCCAGACCTGCGCCTTCATCACCATGCCCGGGCCACCGCCGAAGGGCGCGTCGTCCACCGTCCGGTGGATGTCGTGCGCCCATTGCCGCAGGTCGTGAACGTGAAAGTCGATGTCCCCGCGGGCCGCCGCCTTGCCGATCAGCGATACGCCCAGCGGCCCGAAGTACTCCGGGAAAATAGTGACGATGTCGATGCGCACGCTGGTCAGGCCTCGATCGCCTCGTCCGGGTCGAGCAGGCCGGGGGGCGGGTCGATAACGAGGCGGCCCGCCGCCACGTCGACGTCCGTCACGATCGCGCTGACGAACGGCACGAGGGCCTCGGCCGCCTCCCGGCCCCGGGATCCCGGGGTGACCTGGCCTGGGGCGACCTGGCCTGGGGCGACCTGGCCCGGGGCGACCTGGCCCGGGGCGACCCGGCCCGGCGCGCCTTCCCGCCGGACCACGAGGAGATCCTGGCCGTGGTGCAGCACGTCGGCCACGACGCCGACCGGATCGCCGGCGGCGGTGACGACACCGAGCCCGATGAGCTCATGGTCGTAAAACTCGTAGGGGTCGGACAGCGAGGTGATCTGCGCCGAATCCAGGATGAGCAGCGTGCCGCGCAGGCCCTCGGCGGCGGTCCGGTCACCGACACCCTCGAACGCGACGATGAGCCGCCCCGAATGCCACCTGGCCGCGGCCACCGTCAGCGGCCCGCGCTCCGGCGGTTCCGTGGGCAGCACCGACCCCGTGGCGAAACGGGCGCCGGGTTCATCGGTCCGCACCGCCACGAGAACTTCGCCGCGGATGCCATGCGCCCGGACGACCTGGCCGACGGCAATCTGCATGCCCGCGTGCCCGGCTAGCGGATCTCGTCCGTGTCCAGGAGGTCGACGCGGACGTGCCGCCCGCCCGCCAGCGAACCCATGACGGTGCGGAGGGCCCTGGCGGTGCGGCCGCCGCGCCCGATGACCTTGCCCAGGTCATCGGGATGAACGCGCACCTCCAGGACACTTCCGCGGCGCATCGCGCGGCTGGACACCAGGACGTCGTCCGGATGCTCGACGATGCCCCGGACCAAGTGCTCAAGCGCCTCTTCTAGCACCTCAGGCTCCGCTGCCCGGCTCACTGCTCTCCGCCGCACCGGCGGCCGCGGTGGCCTCAGTGGCCTCGCCGGATGTGACGGCCGCGGCCGCGCTGTCGTCAGCGGACCCGGCGGCCGTCGTCTCGGCGCCGGCCTTGGACTTGGCCTGGTCAGACTCGGGCTTGACCTCGGCCTTGGCCGTGTCGGGCGCCTTCGCGCCGGCTTTGCCACTGTTCGCCTTGGCCGTGTCTGCCTTGGCGGTGTCGGGCTTCGCGGTGTCGGGCTTCCTGGCCCGGCTGCCGCCCTTGGGCGCCGCCGTCGCGGTGTCGCCCTTGGCCGCGTCCTTCAGGGCCGTCGCGAAGCGCACCTTCTTGTCCGCCGCTGGCTCCTTGACGCGCAGGGTGCCTTCCGCACCCGGCTCGCCCTTGAACTTCTGCCAGTCGCCGGTGATCTTGAGAATGGCCATGACCGGCTCGGTGGGCTGCGCGCCCACGGAAAGCCAGTGCTGCGCCCGCTCCGAGTTAACCTCGATGAACGAAGGCTCTTCCTTCGGGTGGTACTTGCCGATCTCCTCGATGGCACGCCCGTCGCGCTTGGTCCGGGCGTCGGCGACGACGATCCGGTAGGTCGGCACCCGGGTCCTGCCCAGGCGCTTGAGCTTGATCTTTACAGCCACGGCTGCGGTCTTCTCCCAGCAAATAAAGGTACGGGCGGCGGCCCAGCGGCCAGGTGGGGACTGGCGGGACCACTCGAATGGCCCGGTGTGCGGAGGTAGAGGGCTCCACCTCACCGGGTAGTCAAGAGAACATTCTGCCAGATCGGGAGCTGTGCGACGTACGGACCGGCCCGTAGCGCCCTGCCTGGCTGGACAGCCCTCGCCCAGTCCCGTTCGGCATAATGGATCTTTGGACTAACTAATAACGCGTCGACCGTGGACTCTACGCCGCGCGCCAAGTCATAAGTCGGCCCGGTTACCGGCTGCCCCGCGCCAAACCCTAGCCGGGCAGTCCCGCTGGTCCGCTGACGTGGGACGTCGCCCCCATGGGGCAGAATGCGAACGTGCTGCTGAGCGAGATGGCCGACGCTTCCGCTGCCGTGGCGGGGACCTCGTCGCGGCTGGCGAAGATCGAGGTGCTGGCCAGGGCCCTGCATGACGCGGGCCCCGCCGAAGTGACCATCGCGGTCGCCTACCTGTCGGGAGAACTCCCCCAGCGCCAGATCGGGGTGGGCTGGGCCACGCTCCGGGATGCGGCGCCCCCGGCCGACCACCCGTCGCTGACGCTCACCGACGTGGACGCCGCGTTCACCGCCATCGGGTCGGTGTCCGGTACGGGGTCGGTGGCCACCCGGAAGCAACTCGTGGACGCGCTACTGGGCCGGGCGACCGCGCACGAGCAGGCCTTCCTGTTCCGGCTGCTGTCCGGGGAACTGCGCCAGGGTGCGCTCGAGGGGGTCATGGCCGAGGCGATCGCGCGCGCCGCGCAGGTCCCCGGCGCCGACGTGCGCCGGGCACTGATGCTGAGCGGCTCCATGGGCGCCGTGGCGGAGACGGCCCTGGCGGAGGGCAGCGCCGGGCTGGCCGGCCTCGGCCTCCAGGTCGGGCGGCCGATCGGGCCGATGCTCGCCTCCAGCGCCCCGACCATCGAGGAGGCGCTCGCGCGGATCAGCCCGGCCGCGGTGGAGTGGAAGATGGACGGCATCCGGATTCAGGCGCATATCCGGGACGGAAACGCCCGGCTGTTTACGCGCACGCTGGACGAGATCACCGATCGTCTTCCCGAGGTGACGGAGGCCCTGGCCGGGCTGCCCGTCCGCGACGCCCTCCTGGACGGTGAGGTGCTCGCGCTGCGGGAGGACGGCCGCCCGCACCCGTTTCAGATCACCGCCTCACGGACCGCGCGGCGCACCGGGGAAGCGGCCGCGGGGGTGTCGGCCTTCATGTTCGACATCGTGCACCTGGACGGCGAGGACCTCATCGACCGCCGGGGCGAGGAACGGTTCGCGGCGCTGGCCCGGGTCGTGCCGGAGGGGTTGCGGATGCCACGGCTGGTGACCAGTTCGGTGCAGGAGGCCACCGAGTTCTTCGGCGACTCGATCGCGCACGGGCACGAAGGGGTCGTGGTGAAGTCACTCGACACCCCGTACACGGCGGGCCGCCGCGGCGCGGGCTGGATCAAGGTGAAGCCCCGGCACACCCTGGACCTGGTCATCCTGGCGGCCGAATGGGGGCACGGCCGGCGCCGCGGCAAGCTGTCGAACCTGCATCTGGGGGCGCGCGACCCGGACACGGGCGGTTTCATCATGCTCGGGAAGACCTTCAAGGGCCTGACCGACGAGATGCTCGCCTGGCAGACCGAGCGGCTGCTCGCGCTGGAAGACCGGCGGGACGGTTACACCGTCTACGTCCGGCCGGAACTTGTCGCGGAGATCGCCTTCGACGGAGTGCAGCGCAGTCCCCGGTACCCGGGCGGCCTGGCGCTGCGGTTCGCCCGCCTGCTGCGGTACCGGCTGGACAAGTCAGCCGCCGAGGCCGACACCATCGAGAGCGTGCGCGCCACCCAGCCGGAGTAGGTCCTGCGAGCTGGGACTGCAGTCGATTCCAGGCCGGAGAGGCGGGCTACTGTGCGGGAGGGAACTGTGGAGTTACCGCCGGGGCGGGTGAGGTGCGTTGGAAGGGGAGGCTGGCCGGGCCGGGGCTGAAGTTACTTCTTCTTGCGGCGCTTGTTGCCGCCCTGAGCGCGGAAGGCGGCAGGGACGTTGCTGTCGGCGGCGCCGAGACCGGGGAGGCCGCCCAGGCCGCCGGGCAGGCCGCCCTTCTGCAGCGCGGCGAGCGTCTCGGCCATGTCCTGGTTACTGAAACCCTCCGGCAGGCCGGCGCCCAGGCCGCCGGCGCGCCCGTTGCCCGCGTCTTCGGCGGGTACGCCGTTACCAGCAGCCCGGGCGGCCGCGCGGCGCGGGTCGCCGCCGGGGTGCTTCTTCTTCGGCTTCTTGCCCTTGACCGCCTTGTTCGCGGCGCGGCGCATGCCCGGCGGCAGGCCCGGGACGTTACCCAGCCCACCCCCCATGAGCTGGCGCATCTGCTTCTGGCCCTCTTGGAAGTTCTGGATGAGCGCGCCGACCTGACCCGGGGTGACCCCGGAGCCGCCTGCGATCCGGGCCCGCCGGGAGCCGTTGATGATTTTGGGGTTGCGCCGCTCCTCGGGCGTCATCGACTGGACGATTGCGGTGGCCCGGTCCAGGTCCTTGTCGTTGACCTGGCTAAGCAGCTCCTTGTTGCGCCCGGCCCCGGGCAGCATGCCGAGCAGGTTGCCGATCGGCCCCAGCTTGCGGACCATCTGGATCTGCTCGACGAAGTCCTCAAGGGTGAAGCCCTCGCCGGAGACGAGCCGGTCGGCGAGGGCGGCCGTCTGCTCCTCGTCGAAGGCCTTCTCCGCCTGCTCGATCAGGGTGAGCATGTCGCCCATGTCGAGGATGCGGGACGCCATCCGGTCGGGGTGGAAGACGTCGAAGTCCGCGAGCTTCTCCCCGGCGGACGCGAACATGATGGGGCGCCCGGTGAGCTGCGTGATCGACAGGGCGGCACCGCCGCGCGCGTCACCATCGAGCTTGGTGAGCACCACTCCGTCGTAACCGACGCCGTCCAGGAACGCCTGCGCCGTGGCCACGGCATCCTGGCCGATCATCGCGTCGACCACGAACAGGATCTCGTCCGGCTGGACCGCGTCCCGGATCCCCGCGGCCTGCCGCATCATCTCCTCGTCGATGCCCAGGCGGCCCGCCGTGTCGATGATGACCATGTTCTGCTGGCGCCGCTGCGCCTCCGGCACGGACTGCCGGGCGACCGCGATCGGGTCGCCGACGCCGTTACCCGGCTCGGGCGCGTAGACCGGCACACCGGCGCGCTCCCCCAGGACCTGGAGCTGCTGGACGGCGTTGGGCCGCTGGAGGTCGGCGGCGACGAGCATCGGCGTGTTGCCCTGCTCGCGCAGCCACAGGGCCAGCTTGCCGGCCAGCGTCGTCTTACCGGAACCCTGCAGGCCGGCCAGCATGATGGTGGTGGGCGGGACCTTGGCGAACCGCATCCGGCGGGTCTCGCCCCCCAGCACATCGATCAGTTCGTCGTGGACGATCTTGATGACCTGCTGCGCCGGGTTCAGCGCGCCGGAGACCTCCTCGCTGCTCGCCCGCTCCTTGACCCGGGCGATGAACGCCCTGACGACCGGGAGCGCGACGTCAGCCTCCAGCAGCGCGATGCGAATCTCGCGCGCGGTCGCGTCGATGTCGGCAGCCGACAGCCGTCCTTTGCCCCGCAGAGAGGAAAAGACCTGTGTGAGCCGTTCGGAGAGGGTTTCGAACACGTTTCTATGCCATCCTCGCGCCTACGCTACTAAGACATCCAGGCTATCTGGTACGCAGACCCAGAGAGCTGTGTTGGAGCGGTGCCAGCCCGGGGACGAGGACGCCGTCCGGGGGGACGACCTCCCTGCACCCCCCGATTCCCGCTGTGGTTCTCGCCGTGGCACCGGCCGCTCGGCGGGGCCGGAGGGCCGGACTCGCGGCCGCTATAACGATGTCAGGCTGGCTAAGGACCTAGGGCGGCCAGGACGGCTTCTACGGTGGCCTGGCGGATGATCTTGTCGGTCAGGGGCTTGCCTGATTCGTCGGCGACGTAAAAGACGTCGACCGCCTCGGCGCCGAGCGTCTCCACCCGGGCCGAACGCAGGTCGAGACCGCAGCCGCCCAGGGCCCGGCCGACCCGCCAGAGGAGACCGGGCTCGTCGTGGGCGCGGACCTCCACGACGGTGGCGGTCAGCGAGGCGTCGTCCACCAGCGTCACCTTGGGCGGGGCGACCATCGCGCCACGCGGCCGTGCGGCGCGTGCCCGGCGCTCCAGGCGCTCCTCGACGTCAAGGCGGCCCTCCAGCATCCGGCGCAGGTCGCTGGCGACAAGAGCAGTATCCGGCGGGTCACCGAACTCGGGTACAACGTTGAAGACGGCGACGGCAGTGCGCCCGACCGACGTGGCGCCGGCGCCCCGGACCGTCAGCCGGTGCGAGGCGAGCACACCGGCGGCCCGCCACAGCAGGCCCGGCCGGTCGGGGGCCACGACCGTCACCTCGTCACCCTTGATGACGGCGGCCGGGCCCCCCTCGTCGGCCAGCGCCAGCTGATCCGGGCGCAGCGGCCGGGCGGCGGGCGGCGGATCGCCGGCCAGCACCGCAGCCACCCTCTTCACCAGGTCGGAGACGAGACCGGCCTTCCAGTCGTTCCAGGCGGCGGGCCCGGTGGCCAGCCCGTCCGCCGCCGCCAGCGCGTGCAGCAGTTCCAGTAGCGGGCGGCCGCCCACTGTCCGGGCGACCTGCTCGACGGTCACCGGGTCGTCCAGGTCACGCCGGGTCGCGACCATGGGCAGCAGCAGATGATGGCGGGCCGCCTGCGCGACCAGCTCGGCGTCCGCGCCGGGAAAACCGACCCGGTAGGCCACGTCACGCGCGACGACCTCGCCGCTGACACTGTGGTCGCCGGGCCACCCCTTGCCGAGGTCGTGCAGCAGGGCGGCGAGCAGCAGCAAGTCGGGACGGGCGACATCCCGGGTCAGCGCGGCCGCGTACGCCGCGGTCTCCACAAGGTGCCGGTCGACGGTGAAGGTGTGCAGCGGGTTTCGCTGCGGCCGGTTCCGTACCCGTTCCCAATCCGGGATCAGCGCGGTCACCAGGCCCTCCTGGTCGAGCGCCTCCCAGACGCCGATCGCGGCGTGGCCGGCCCCGAGCAGGGCAATCAGCGCGTCGCGGGCATCCGCAGGCCAGGGCACCGGAAGCGGCGGGCAGTCCGCCAGCCGGGCCAGGGCCCGGGGGGCCAGTGGCCGTCCCGCCTGGGCGGCGGCGGCCGCGGCCCGCAGGACCAGGACCGGATCAGCGACGGGATCGGCGGCGCGGGCCAGCACCACCTCGCCGTCCTGCTCGACAACGCCGTCGGCGAGCGGGCGGCGCTCCAGCTTCCGCCGCCGCAGCCGCCGGCCCGCGGCCCGTTCGGCTTGCCGGAAGGCGTGATCCACGGCGTAGGCCACGGTGCGCCCGGCGCCCGCGAGCTCGCGCAGCAGCGCGTCCCCGTCCAGCAGGCCGGCGGCGCGCGCCACCTCGTCGTGCTCCTCGAGGACCAGGCGGTCGGAGGCGCGCCCGGTGATCTCGTGCAGGATGTGGCGGGCGTCCAGGATCGACTCGTACGCGCCGCGGACCCGTGGCCCCGGGGCGGAAGCGACCCAGGCGGCCGCGACGGCCTGGATCGCGTGCACGTCCCGCAGGCCGCCCCTGGCCTCCTTGAGGTCGGGCTCGAGCAGGAAGGCCAGCTCGCCGAAGATCCTGGCCCGTTCGTTATGCAGGTCGCGCAGATCGGCGAGCCTGGTGCGGGCCGCGGCCCGCCAATCCTCCAGGGCACCCTCGCGCAACTGAGTCGTCAGGGCGGGATCGCCCGCGACGTGCCGGGCGCTGAGCAGTCCGAGGGCGACCTTGATGTCCGCTCGCGCGACCCGGCGCGCCTGCGGGACGGTCCGCACCGCGTGGTCCAGCCGTGCCCCGGAGTCCCAGACCGGGTACCAGATCCGGTCCGCGATAGACGCGATGCCCTCCCGGCCGGCGTGCAGCAGGAGAACGTCGAGGTCGCTGCCCGGCAGCAGTTCCCGGCGACCGTAGCCACCCACCGCGACCAGGGCCACACCTGGCTCGGCGCCCAGCATGCCAGCCAGCCACCGATCCGTCTCTGTAGTCCTACGAGCACGGTCCGCAGCGAACGACGTCATCAAAGCCACAGGGTTCCCCCGACGGCGGCAGGAGCGGTCTAGATCGCGTCGGGACCGCGTTCCCCCGTGCGGACTCTGACGACCGTGTCGACGGGCACCGACCACACCTTCCCGTCGCCGATCCGCCCGGTTTGCGCGGCCTTCAGGATGACACCAATAAGATCGTCGGCGTCCTCATCGTCACAGAGCACCTCGACCCGGACCTTCGGCACGAGGTCAATCTGGTATTCGGCGCCCCGGTAGACCTCGGTATGTCCACGTTGCCGACCGTAACCGCTCGCCTCGACCACTGTCATGCCGTGCACCCCGAACGCCTGCAGCGCGGCTTTGACGTCGTCCAGCTTGAACGGCTTGATGACCGCGGTGACGAGCTTCATACGACCACCCTTTCGCTCTCCTGGCAGGTACTTTCCGCCGTAGGAGTTTCCGGAGTTGTGCCGGGATGTGTCGGCAGCGTGAAACCGGAGGGGTTTATGTTACGTACACGTTTCCTAGCATCTAAACCGCTTCCGCGCGAGCCGGCGCGCCCCGGAACACCCGGCACGAAAACAGCGGAACGCGAGCGGCACGGACGTCGGGCGGAAGCGCCCGGGAGGAGGCGGCGACGGGCGCGCTGAGCGGCATCGCCGGCGCGGTCTCCGGTCCGGGCCACGGGCAGGACACAGGCACCATTATGGCAAAGGAACGGGCCGGTGTGGTGAGCGAGTGGGCACCAAAGGTAAGCGCGCAGGGATGAGACCCGCGTGATCGGCCACGATGCGTGGCGGCACGCGCACCGGGGGTCGCGCTCAGGCGCTGGGCATCCATCGCGATCTGCTCCGGGGGATGACATCGGCCAGGGCCCGTGGACGGCACCATAACGGATTGAGCTGCTTTAAGGCAGATAATGGCCGCAAATTCGCGGATCGCGCCAAATGGCGACTATCAATTTGTGAAACGCATTTGTGTTATCAGCAACTAAGCACGTGGCATGATCGCACAGCGTCCCGCTATCACCATTATTAATGCGATAAGACCTATCACGGTCCATTTGTACCGTGATAGCGTGCGCGTTTCGCGGCGTATGCCCGCATATGGGTGGATGACGGCCGCAACCGAAAGGTTTCTAACCCGCCAGGATCGCGTCCACGAACGTGGCCGGGTCGAAGGGCGCGAGGTCATCTGGGCCCTCGCCCAGTCCCACGAGCTTGACCGGCACGCCCAGCTCGCGCTGGACGGCGATCACGATCCCGCCCTTGGCCGTCCCGTCCAGCTTCGTGAGGACGATGCCCGTGATGGCCACGACCTCGGCGAACACGCGCGCCTGCCGCAGCCCGTTCTGCCCGGTGATCGCGTCCAGGACGAGCAGCACCTCCGAGACCGGAGCCCGCTTCTCGATCACCCGCTTGACCTTGCCGAGCTCATCCATCAGCCCGGTCTTGGTGTGCAGGCGGCCAGCCGTGTCCACGAGCACGACGTCCACCTTGAGGTCCGCGCCCTCGCGCACCGCCTCGAACGCCACGCTGGCGGGGTCGGCTTCGTCCCGGTCGGCGCGGACGGTCCGGGCGCCGACCCGTTCGCCCCACGTCTGCAGCTGGTCGGCGGCCGCCGCGCGGAACGTGTCGGCCGCACCCAGCAGCACGGTCTTGCCGTCGCCCACCAGCGCGCGGGCCAGCTTACCGGCGGTGGTGGTCTTGCCCGTGCCGTTCACGCCGACCATCATCACGACCGCCGGGAGGCCCTCGTGGCGGTCCGTGTGCACGGAGCGGTCCATGTCCTCGCCGATCTGGGCGATCAGCTCGGTCCGCAGCAGGGCGCGAACCTCGTCGACGCCCCGGACGCCGAGCACCTTGACCTTGGTCCGCAGGTCCTCGACGATCTGCCGGGCCGGGACCACGCCGACGTCGGCGGTGATGAGAACCTCCTCGATCTCATCCCACGTGTCGTCGTCAAGCCGGTCCCGGGACAGCAGCCCGAGCAGCGCGGTGCCGACGGAGGACTGCGAACGCGACAGGCGGTCCCGGAGCCGGACGAGCCGTCCCGCCGAGGGCGGCGGCTTCTCGATCTCCGGGGCCGGCGGCTGATCCGGGACCCGCGGCGGTGCCGTCGGGGTCATGACGGCCTGCGCGGACTCCGCCGCATCCCGCCCCGGCGTCCGCAGCTCGGGTTCCCCCGGGGCCTCGGGCGGCGAAACGACCTCGGCGGGAGGCGCCCCGCCACGGCGGCGCCGGGGCCGGACCAGGAGCAGCCAGCCCATCTCGGCGACGACGGCGACGAAGAAGACCGTCAGGACAATGATGAGAATTAGAGTTTCCATGACCGTTCTCAGTCTTTCAGTCCGGTGTGTCCCTCAGGTCGCGGGCCCGGCGAGCGTCTAGACCACGATGCTATGCGGGCTCTCGCTCGCTCAGGCGCTGGCTCACCACCGCTGAGACGCCGTCGCCCCGCATGCTGACTCCATACAGCGCGTCGGCGACCTCCATCGTTCTCCTCTGGTGGGTCACCACGATGAGCTGAGAACTTTCCCTCAGCTCGCTGAAGATAACTAGCAGCCGCTGCAGGTTGGTGTCGTCGAGCGCCGCTTCAACCTCGTCCAGCACGTAGAACGGCGAGGGGCGGGCCTTGAAGATTGCGCACAGGAAGGCGATGGCGGTCAGCGAGCGCTCACCGCCGGACAGCAGGGACAGCCGCTTGACCTTCTTGCCGGGCGGGCGTGCCTCCACCTCGATGCCGGTGGCGAGCATGTCGTCGGGCTCGGTGAGCACGAGCCGTCCCTGGCCGCCGGGGAACAGCCGGGAGAAGATCTGCTCGAACTCCCGGGCGGTGTCGGCGTAGGCGGAGGCGAAGACCTCCTGCACCCGGTCGTCGACCTCCTTGACCACGATGAGCAGGTCACGGCGGGTCTTCTTCAGGTCCTCGAGCTGAGTGGCCAGGAAGGCATGCCGTTCCTGCAGCGCGGCGTACTCTTCCAGCGCGAGCGGATTGACCTTGCCGAGCCTGACCAGGTCACGCTGGGCGGCCTCGGCCCGGCGTTCCTGGACGGCCCGGTCGTAGCTGGCCGGCAGCTGGCCCTCGGCCGCATCCAGCGGGGGCGGAATGGGCACGGCCGGGCCGTATTCAGCGACCAGTTCCGGGGCCTGGACGCCGAACTCCTCGACCGCGTGCGCTTCCATCTGCTCCAGGCGCAGCCGGTGCTCGGCCCGGGCGATCTCCGCGCCGTGCGCGGCACTGACCACGGTGTCCAGCTCGGCCGCGAGGTCACGGACCCGGGCCCGTACGCCCTTGAGCTCCTCGGCCCCCTCGGCTGTCGCCGTCTCGGCCGCGGCCCGCCGGCCCAGGGCCTCAGCCACGGATCGCGCCGCGCTGGCCACGGCCAGCTGGGCGCCGTGGGCCACCGCGCGCGCCACGGCCGCCTCCGCGGCGCGCTGCCGGAGCCTGGCCTGCGCCCGCTCACGGGCCTGGCGCTCGGCCGCCGCGGCCGCAGTCAGCGTGTCTGCGCGCCCGGCGATGGCGCGGAGCCGTTCTTCCACGGTGCGGACCTCAAGGCGGGCCTCCATTTCGGCGTTGCGCGCCATGGTGCACCGCTGGGCCAGCGTCTCCTTGATCGCGGCGGGGGTGCGGCCGGCGGCGTCCCCGGCCAAATACGCGGACAGGTTCGCGGACAAGTACGCGGGCGGGTCCCCGGCGCCGTCGTCGGCGCCGTCCTCAGCGAGGGCGGCGGCCCGTTCGGCGGCCTCCGCCGCTTCGGCCTCCGCGAGGCTGCTGGTGAGCTCGGTCAGCCGGGCGAGGTCCTTCTCGCCGGCCTTGCGGGCGGCGTCGATGGCCGTCTCCAGCCGCCGTACCTCGTCGCTGGCGGCCCGGGCCGCTCCCGCCAGCCGGCCGAGGCGGCCGGAGATCTCGGAGGCGGCCGAGTCGGCCTGGCGCATCCGGGCCCGCACCTCGTCCACCCCGCGGCGCGCGGCTTCCTCGGCGCGAACGGCGACCGCAAGCTGCTGAGCGGCCTGATCGCACTGTTCCTCGGCCTCTTCCAGACCGGTGGCGGCGTCGTCGGCGGCCGCCCGCACCTCCAGCAGGCTCTGCTGCCCGGCGGAGCCGCCGACCGCCCAGTGCGGGCCGAGCAGGTCACCGTCCCGGGTGACGATGCGCAGGGCCGGGCTGGCGCGCAGCAAGTCGGCCGCCTGCTCCAGGGTGACGGCCACGACCACCCCGGTCAGCAGCTGGGTGACGGCCGGGCGCAGCTCGTCGGACGCCCGGACGAGGTCCAGGGCATACCGGGCGCCCGGGGGCAGCCCGGAGCCCGCGGACCGCTGCGGGCGGCCGGTGAGGGAATGGCCCGCTTCCGGGTAGCCGGCTATCACGAGCCCGGCGGTGCCGGCCCCGGATTCGCGCAGCACGGTCAGGATGGCGATGGCCGCGTTGAGGTCGGTGACCGCCACCGCGTTGGCGGCGGCCCCGAGCGCCGCCGCGACCGCGGTCTGAGCGCCGTCCTCGACCGAGAGGGCCTCGGCGAACGGGCCGATGATCCCGCTGAAGCGGCCGCTGGTGGCCAGCAGGTCCGCCGACGCGTCGGCTCCGCGCCGGAACGCCTCCTGAAGGGCGTCGACCCGGGCCCGGAGCGCGGCGAAGTGCCTGGTGGCCTGGCCCTCGGCGGCGCGCAACCCGGCGACCCGGCCGGAAGCCTCCGCCAGCGTGGCGGCCGCCTCTTCATGGGCGGCGGCCAGCCCGGCGCGCCCTTCGTCGTGCCCGGACACCAGCTCCTCGACCTGGCTGTGCTCCTGCCGGGCGCGTTCGGCCCGGGCGCGGGCCTCGGCGGCGGAGGCCGCCAGCCGTTCGATCTCCTCCGCGGCCGCGCCCTGACGGCTGCTGGCCGCACCGACCTGGGCCCGGAGCCGGGCGAGACGATCGGCCCGGGTCGTGGCGGCCCGGGCGTCCTCGGCGATCCGGCGTTCCACCGCGGTGAGCTGTGCCTCGGCCCCGGAGCGCTCGGCGACCGCCGCGCTGAGACGGTCACGGCCGACCGCCAGCCGGGCCTGCAGGCTCTCTTCCTCCTCGCGGAACTCGGCCGCCTGCCGGTCAAGCTCGTCGGGATCCCGGCCGGGCCGCTCCGCTTCCGGCTCGGCGGACAGGTGCCGGTGCCGCTCCTCGGCGAGGCCGTGCGCGGAGCGGAGCCGTTCGGCCAGCGAGGACAGGCTGAACCAGGTTTCCTGGGCGCGGGCCAGGACCGCAGCGTGCTGCTGGGCGGCCGCGTCGAGTTCGGCTTCGCGGTGGCGGGCGGCGGCCAGGCCGGTCTCCAGCGTGGTCCGGCGGGCCAGGACGGCCGCTTCGTCGGCCGCGTCGGCCTCCAGCTTGGCGGCCAGCGTCACGTAATCGTCGGCCAGCAGCCGCAGCCGCGAGTCGCGCAGGTCGGCCTGAATCGCGGCGGCCCGGCGGGCGACCTCGGCCTGACGTCCCAAAGGCTTGAGGCGCCGGCTGAGCTCCGCGGTGAGGTCCACCAGGCGGGTGAGGTTGGCCTGCATCGCCTCGAGCTTGCGCAGCGCCTTTTCCTTGCGCCGCCGGTGCTTGAGGACGCCGGCGGCCTCCTCGATGAGCGCGCGCCTGGCCTCGGGGCCGGCGTGCAGCACGGTGTCGAGCTGGCCCTGCCCGACAATGACGTGCATCTCACGGCCGAGCCCGGAATCGGACAGCAGTTCCTGGACGTCCAGAAGCCGGCAGCGGTCGCCGTTGATGGCGTACTCGCTCTGCCCGGACCGGAACATCAGCCGGCTGATCGTGACCTCGGCGTACTCGATGGGCAACGCGCCGTCGCTGTTGTCGATGGTCAACGTCACCTCGGCGCGGCCCAGCGGGGCGCGTGAGGTGGTGCCGGCGAAAACGACGTCCTCCATCTTCCCGCCGCGCAGCGACTTTGCGCCCTGCTCGCCCATGACCCAGCACAGCGCGTCGACGATGTTGGACTTGCCCGAACCGTTCGGGCCGACGACGCAGGTGATCCCCGTCTCGAGGCGCATCGAGGTGGCGGAGGCGAACGATTTGAAGCCGCGCAGGGTGAGGCTCTTGAGGTACATCGGCCCGCCCTCCCTCCTGCTCGGCTCGCCGCGACCACCGGACTGCCACCCGTTCACGCGGGGCCGCCCCGTTCCGCTGCCCCCGCCTCACTGGGGGCGGTCACGCCGGTCGGCCGCCTCGCGGCGACCTTACTGCCTACCGCTGTCAAGTCTGGCTTCTCACCGCCGTCCAGGTGCGACTTCGCCGCAAACTGGGCCCGGTGGCGGCACCGAACGGCGCCCGGGCGGGGCGGCACCGGGCCAGGAGGGGGTACCAGAGCAGGACGCGGGGGGACGCGGAGGCTCCGGGGGCAGGAACACAGAACAGCAGGCGGGCGGGCCCAGAGGAGCAGGACGCCGGGGACTTGGAACAGGGCCCGGGGGAAGCGGAACGGAGCGGCTTACGGTGCTGGCACGCGCGAGAACCGGTCCGCTCGGGGGAGAGCCGTTCAAGGGCCGGCACCAACGGCCTTCACGTCGCGTGCCGGAAATGGGTACAGGGCAGCCCGGCGGCGCTTCCGAACCGCGCCGCGATCCGACCGTCTGCCGTACATTTGCCCGCACAGCGTACGGGCGCAAGAAAATAGGGACGCCCTGGCAGGCGTCCCTATTTCGTCCTGCTCGATGTTTCTGCTGTTTGCCTTGTTGTGACAGCGCTCGTCATGTGAGCGCTGGCTCGCGGCCCGCCACCAGGAGCTCATCATCGCTGGCTCCCGCGGCGAGTGCATCATTCTCTTCCTGAAGCCGCATAAGCTCAGCTTCCAGGTCTCGCACTCGCTGCTGGAGTCGGCGCATCTCTGAGATCATCCGAGGATCGGGACCGCCAACGTGGCCAAGTAGAGCCTTCGCCATGGTATGGGGTCCTCCACGCTGAGTGACCAGAGTGGGCACACACTAAAGTCACGCTTAGCTGCGCACATTAACATTATCTAGGTTCTCACTAAGCGCTTTGCTGGTCAAGTTGAGCGCCCACTTAGCGACTGTTATTTACCTTACATGCCGGAATAGACGCACGGAAGTGCCGGCGCAGAGTCACGAGCGAGTGCTATGCGCTCCGCTGCCCGCTGTCCCGCCCATGTCCCGCCCATCTGTGCCGCCCATCTGTGCCGCCCATCTGTGCCGCCCATCTGTGCCGCCGATCTGCGCCGCCGATTGGGGCGCCGATCTGGCCCGCCGATCTGGCCCGCCGATCCCTCTCCGGGCGCGGGCGCCATTAACGCTCGGCGAAGCCCCGCAGGTCACCGCGGGGCGTGCCCCAGCGGTGCGTCACACGCGTCACGCGGCCGGGCGTCGCACCGCTTTCCAGTTCGCTGAGCAGCCGCCGCAGATCGCTCTCCCGGCCCTCGGCGACCACCTCGACCCGGCCGTCCTCGCAGTTGGTCGCGGAACCGGCCAGGCCAAGCTCGGTGGCCTTCTGCCGGACCCACGCCCGGAATCCGACGCCCTGCACGCGGCCGTCGGCCCAGGCGGTCAGCCGCGCGGCCGCCGCGTGCCGGTCACGGGCCGCGGAACCGTCCGGCGCGGGACCGTCCTGACGGGGGGTCAGCTCCCGTCCCTTCCCGTACGGCCACCATGAAATCCCTGGCGGAGTACCGACGGCGACGGCGGGCGCCCACGGTCACCAGCGGCCATTGCGCGGCCGCGGCTGGCAGCGGGGGCAGGTGTAGGCGGACCGGTTCATGAACGGATCCCGGCGGACGGGCGTCCCGCAGCGCGGGCACGGCCGGCCCTCCTGACCGTAGACGGCGAGGGACCGGTCGAAGTAGCCGCTTTCCCCGTTGACGTTGACGTAGAGGCTGTCGAACGACGTGCCGCCCGCGGCCAGCGCGGTGGTCATCACCTCGCGCGCGGCGGCGACCAGCCGGGTGATCTCGGGCCGGACCGCGGTGTCCGTGGCACGCGCCCAGTGCAGCCTCGCCCGCCACAGTGCCTCGTCGGCGTAGATGTTGCCGACGCCGCTGATCAGCGACTGGTCGAGCAGCGCACGCTTGATGCCGGTCCGGCGCCGGCGCAGCGCCAGGGCGAATCCGGCTTCGTCGAAGGCCGGCTCCAGCGGGTCGGGCGCGATGTGCGTGATGGGGCCGGGCAGGTCCGCCCCGCCCGGGACGAAAAGCAGATGGCCGAACGTTCGCTGGTCGGTGAACCGCAGGTCCGGCCCGTCGTCGGTGAACGTGAACACGGCCCGAACGTGCGGCGACAGCGGGCGGGCGGGATCCCCGACGAGCAACTGGCCGCTCATCCCGAGGTGAGCGAGCAGCGCGTCCTCCCCGATCGGCAGCCACAGGTACTTCCCCCGGCGGCGGGCGCCCCCGATGGTGCGGCCCGCCAGGGCGTCGGTGAAGTCGGTGACCCCGGCCAGGTGACGGCGGACGGCCCGGGGGTGCAGGACTGTTACCTTGTCGATCGTACGGCCGGCCACGTGGTGCTCCAGGCCCCGCCGCACCACCTCAACTTCGGGTAGTTCGGGCACGCCTCACGGCTCCGGGTCGCATCCCTGGCCGCCCGCCCCGCATGCCTCAGGCGTGTCACCGGCTGAGCCGCCTTCAGGGCCGTTATCGGTGATGCGGGCGCTGATCGCCATCCAGGCCGCTTCGGCGGCCTGCTGCTCGGCGGCCTTCTTGGACCGCCCCTCGCCGGTACCCAGGACCTCCCCGGCGACCAGGACGAACGCGCGGAACGACTTCTGGTGGTCCGGTCCGCTCTCCTCGACCTGATACTCGGGCACGCCGAGCAGTCGCGCCGCGGTCAGTTCCTGCAGCGAGGTCTTCCAGTCCAGGCCGGCTCCCAGGCGGGCCGAACGCTCGATGACCGGGTCGAACAGGCGGTGCACGAGGCCGCTGGCCGCCTCCGCCCCGCAGTCGATGTACACCGCGCCGATCACCGCTTCAAGCGTGTCGGCCAGGATGGACGGCTTGTTCCGGCCGCCGGTGCCGTCCTCGCCGCGGCCGAGCCGGACGTAGGCGCCCAGGTCCAGCCCGCGGGCGACGTCGGCCAGCGCGCTCATGTTGACGACGGCGGCGCGCAGCTTGGCGAGCTGGCCCTCCGGCAGGTTCGGGTAGCCGCGGAAGAGCGTGTCGGTCACGACGACGCCCAGCACCGAGTCACCGAGAAACTCGAGACGCTCGTTGGTGGGCAGGCCGCCGTTTTCGTACGCGTAGGAACGATGTGTCAGGGCACGCTCAAGGAGTTCCTCGCCGAGCGGCACGCCGAGAGCGGACGGCAGCTCAGCGGGATCACGGCCCGCAGCCGCCCCGCTGTCGCGGGGCCCATCCCTAACGACGCCCACAGACGCCTCCTCCAGGCACTCTCGCCAATGGCCTGGTCAGCGCCCCCGCCGTGGGCGCCGCGGTCGCGGAGCCACATTCTGCCGACCGTGCCGGACATGGGTCAGGACGGCATCAGCACCTGACGGCGCCGGTACGTGCCGCAGGTCGGGCACGCGACATGCGGAAGCTTCTGGTTATGGCACTGCGGGCAACTGACGAGCGTGGGCGCGGCCGACTTCCACTGCGAGCGCCGCGAACGCGTGTTGCTGCGTGACATCCTCCGCTTGGGAACCGCCACCTCAGCCCTCCTATCGATCTCCGGCGCCGGGGTGGCGGCCGGTCTGATTGTGCGGGTCAAATCCTTCAAACCGACGCAGCGCCTCCCACTCGGGGAGAACCGCGTCCTCGTGCCGGTGCCCCGGTCCGGCGTCCGCCAAGCGGACCCCGCACTCGACGCACAGGCCCGGGCAGTCGTCCGAGCAGAGCGGCGCCAGCGGCAGGGCGAGCACCACCGCGTCGCGCAGCACCGGCTCCAGGTCGAGCAGGTCACCGTCTAGCAGCAGTTCATCCTCGTCGTCCGGCGCGGAGCCCGGCTCGTAGTGGTAGAGCTCCTGGAAGTTCGCTTCCACCGAAGAGGTCAGCGGCTCGAGGCAGCGCGCGCACTCACCCACCACCGGCGCCGCCGCGCTGCCGGTGACGAGAACGCCCTCGGACACGGCCTCCAGCCGTACGGCCAGGTCGAGATCCGCTCCTGCGGGCACTCCCGCCAGCTCAACGCGCAAGAAATCTGGCGCAGGGATGGTACGGGCCTCTTCCCGCGCGGCGCCGGGCTGGCGTCCCAGGGCTCGTGTGTCGAAAACGAGTACCCTGCGCGGGTCAAGGGTTGTAGGGGACTTCCTGCGTGCATGAGGCATAAGAGTTACCGGGATTGGTCAGCGCTGGACGGTCAACCTTACCGAGAGCTGGCAGCGAATCCCAAACCCAGCAGGCCGCCGTTCCATTCCCCGCGCTTACCAACCGTAGCTCATGATTCGGCAACGCGGGCCCGGAGTTTGCCGATCACCTGCTCCGGAACGAGCCCGCTGACGTCTCCACCGTACTTCGCCACCTCCCTGATCAGGCTGGAGGACAAGAACGAATACAGCGGATTGGTGGTCATGAACATCGTCTCGACCTTGGCCATGCTGTAGTTCATCTGCGCCATCTGCATCTCGTAGTCGAAGTCGCTGACGGCGCGCAGTCCCTTCACGACGGCCGAGATGCCGTTGGTCTCGCAGAAGTCCACCAGCAGCCCGTGGAACCGGTCCACCCGGACGTTGCCGTACCCGGCGCTGACCTCGCGCAGCATCTCCATCCGTTCCTCGACGGTGAACAGGCTTTTCTTGGTGATGTTGATGAGCACGGCGACGACGACCTCGTCGTAGAGCCGGGACGCCCGGCTGATGATGTCGAGGTGCCCGTTGGTCACGGGGTCAAAGGAACCGGGGCAGACGACACGACGCACGCTGATCCACCTCTTTCGCTTGTCCGGCTACGATCCAGCGCCGGCTTGGGTTCCGGCTTCAGACCCGGCGGCGCGACCGTACCAGAGCATGGCCTCGCCGTACCGGCGTGAGCGGGCCGCCGAGAACCCCTCCGGCCAGCGCAAAGGCGCCGACCGGGCGGCACGTTCGACGATAACGAGCGCCCCGGGCGCGAGCCAGCCCCCCGTCCGGAGCGCTTCCAGGACGGCGGTGATGTCATCGTCGGCCAGGGCGTAGGGAGGATCGGCGAACGCGACGTCGTAGGGTTCACCGCCGGCGGCCAGGCCACGCGCGAGCATTCGCTCCACGCGGTCGCTGACCAGGCGCGCGCCGGGCAGCGCCACCGCGTCGATATTGGCGCGGATCACCCTGGCCGCGGGAGGATCCGCCTCGACCAGCACCGCCGCGCTAGCGCCACGGGACAGCGCTTCCAGCCCGAACGCACCTGAGCCGGCGTACAAGTCGAGAACGCGTGTTCCGTCGAAGGAGCCCAGGACCGATCCCGCTGCGGCGAACATCGCCTCGCGGGCGCGGTCGCTGGTGGGGCGGGTCGTCCGGCCGCCCGGCACGGCGAGCCGCCGTCCCCGCGCCCGGCCGGCAATGACACGCGTCATGTGCCTAGTCTGCCCGGTCACCCGCGGTGCGGGCCACGGACCAAGGTCGCTTCGCTGGCCGCCCCGGCCGGGCCGGGGCAGCGTAGGGTCGTGACCATGAGCCGGGCGCAAACCCTATCGTTCAGGACGGGGTCTAGCCCGGAAGCTGGGGGTAACCTGTAGCCGCGTGCAAGCGTCTACCGCCGAGCTGGCGGGAAGTTAGGTCTGTGGAGGGGACGTAAGACCAGGAGCAATCCCTGGCGTTGCCCTGGTGAAACAGAAAGCCCAACCCGTGAGGGAAGGAATCCCCGTCCTTCAGGACGGGGAGGAGGTCAAATGTGCAGGAGTATTAAGACCTTGCGGGAGCCGTTCACCGAGCACGTCACCGAGGCGGACATGCACGCGGCGGCCCTGCAGTACGTGCGGAAGGTCAGCGGTTTCCGGGCCCCGGCCACGCACAACGCCGGGGCGTTCAACGAGGCGGTCGACGCCATCACGGAGGCGACCCGGGTCCTGCTGGACCAGCTAGAGATCCGCGGCGCCACGCACAGCGCGTTACAGCGGGGTTACAGCGGGTTACAGCGAGGCGCCCATACCGGCCCAGCGAGTCCCGGGCTTTAGCCTGGGCGAGTGGCCGGTGTCTCGGCGAGCAAGCCGCACGGGTTACGGCGAGGCGTCCTACCGGCCCAGCGACCCCGGCCGTCAGGCCGGGTGAGCGGCCGGTGTGTCGGCGAGGTACCGCAGCGGGGCGCGAAGCGCAGCGGGGGGTTCCGGGGGGTCGCCCCCCCGGGCTAATCAGGTCTTGTCCAGGAACTCGGCCCGCTGCGGCCCGAGCAGATCGCCGATCGCGGCGGAAAGCCCCGGATGGCGCGCCAGATCCGGATCCCCGTCCACGACCGCGGCGGCCTCTTCGCGCGCCTGCCCGATCAGCTCCTCGTCCGTGAGCAGGCTGAGCAGCTTGAGGCTGGAGCAGCGGCCGGCCTGCGCGGCGCCCAGCACGTCGCCCTCCCGGCGCTGCTCCAGGTCGAGGCGCGACAGGGCGAACCCGTCCACGGTGGCGGCCACCGCGTCCAGCCGCTCACGGGCCGGGCTGCCCGGCTCGGTCTCGGTGATGAGCAGGCACAGGCCCTCGGCGGTGCCACGGCCGACCCGGCCGCGCAGCTGGTGCAGTTGCGAGACGCCGAAGCGGTCGGCGTCCATGACGACCATCACGGTCGCGTTCGGCACGTCCACGCCCACCTCGATGACCGTGGTGGCCACGAGAACGTCCAGGTTTCCTTCGGTGAAGGCGCGCATGACGCGTTCCTTCTCCTCGGCGGGCATCCGGCCGTGCAGCGCCGCTACGCGCAGTCCCGCGAGCGGCCCGTTCTCCAGCGCCGGGGCCACGTCGAGCACGGCCAGCGGTGGCCGCCGGCCGTCCGGTGCGCCCCCGCTCCCGGCGTCCGCGTCCAGGCAGGCGTCATCGGTACTTGCCCCGGCATCGTCGGGGCCCTCTGAGCCGTCGTCCGGCTCGCCGGGGCCGGTGCCACCCACCCGCGGGCAGACCACGTACGCCTGGCGCCCACGGGCGGCTTCCTCACGGACGCGCTCCCACGTCCGCTCGACGAACCGGGGCTTGTCGGCTGCGGGCACGACGTGCGTGACGATCGGCGACCGCCCCGCCGGGAGCTCGGTGAGCGTCGATACCTCGAGGTCACCGTAGACGGTCATGGCGACGGTCCGCGGGATGGGCGTGGCCGTCATGACCAGCACGTGCGGGCGTCCGCCAGGGGCCTTCTCACGGAGCGCGTCACGCTGCTCGACGCCGAACCGGTGCTGTTCGTCGATGACGATCAGCCCCAGGTCGGAGAACCTGACGTGCTCCTCGAGCAGGGCGTGCGTGCCGATGACGATGCCGGCGTCGCCGGTGAACACGTCGGTGAGCGCCTCACGCCGCGCGGAGACGCCCTGAGATCCGGTGAGCAGGGCCACCCGGGTGGCGTTCTCGGCGCCGCCCAGCCGGCCTGCCTGCCCGAGCGGCCCGAGCATCGCGCTGATCGACCGGAAGTGCTGCTGCGCGAGCACCTCGGTCGGCGCCAGCAGCGCGGCCTGTCCGCCCGCGTCGATGACCTGCAGCATGGCCCGGACGGCGATCACGGTCTTGCCCGAGCCGACCTCGCCCTGCAGCAGCCGGTGCATCGGGAACGCGCAGGACAGGTCCGCGGAGATCGTCTCCCCGGCGGCGCGCTGACCGTCGGTGAGGCGGAACGGCAGCCGCGCGTCGAACGCTTCGGCCAGCCCGCCGGGCTCCCGGGGGCGCGGCGTGGCCGGCATCGCGGCGGCCGCGTGCCGGCGCTGGGCGAGCGCGGCCTGCAGCACGAACGCCTCGTCCCATTTGAGGCGGTGCCGCGCCCGGCGGTAGCCATCGACGTCCAGCGGCCGGTGAATGGCCTGGATCGCCTCGGCCAGCCCGCCCAGGCCGTGGCGCTGGCGGAGTTCTCCGGGCAGCGGGTCCGCACCGACGTCGAGGGTATCGAGCAAGGTCCGGACCGCCCTGGCGATCTGCCAGGACGCGATCTTGGCGCTGGCCGGGTAGACCGGGATCAGTTCGGTGGCGTAGTCCGCTGCGATCTCGGCGGCGAGACCCAGCCCGCTCGTCTCGGGCAGCATCTCGCAGTCCGGGTGGACCAGTTGCCTGCGGCCGCGGAACGAGGAGACCGTGCCCGCGAACAATCCCACCGCCTCCGGGCGCAGCATCTTCTGATAGAACCCGGCCCGGTGAAAGAACGTCAGCGTGAGGCGGGCCGTGCCGTCGGTGACGGTCACCTCCAGGCGCTCGCCGCGCCGGTTGCCGTTCGGCCGCCGCTGGGCCACCGCCACCTTCGCCAGCACCGTGACGTGCTCGCCCTCCCGCAGCGAGGACAGCTCCGTCAGCTCGCCCCGGGTCGCGTACCGGCGGGGATAGTGCCGCAGCAGGTCCCCCACGGTCTGCAGGCCGAACGCGTCGCTGAGGGGTTTGGCCGTCTTGGCCCCGAGCACGCGGTCCAGCGGGTCACGCACGGTTGACATAGGGGCAGGATAGGATCGAGCAGGGACAGAAAAGTGCCCGGACCGCCAGAGGCGCGGTGGAAACCGCTGGATGAACGGCCGAAACCGCTGGATGAACGGCCGAAACCGGGGAGGCAGGGGTTTCAGCTGCCCGGACGCGCGGCACTCGTGCACGCGGTGCCCGGCCACTGGTTCGCGCCCCGGCCCCCAAGTCGGATACCCTTTGACGGCTGTCCCCCTGCGCGTCCCGCGCGGACGGCACTCAGACCATCCTCGACTTTGGAGTGACCCGTGGCTTCCGTCTGCGACGTATGCGGCAAGGGGCCGGGCTTCGGCAACAACATCTCGCACTCGCATCGCCGCACCCGCCGCCGCTGGAACCCCAACATCCAGACCGTCCGCGCCATGGTCGGCCGGACGCCTAAGCGCATGAACGTGTGCACCTCCTGCCTCAAGGCCGGTAAGGTCGCCCGCTAGCACCCTGTTCCCCCACCCGGGCGCCGGCGCGCCCGGGTGCTTTGCGTCTGACGGCTCGCCCGGACGGTATGCCTATGGTGGGCTGGCGGGACCACCGCGAAGGAGCCGTCCCGTGACGGGCTTTCCCGCTGGCTCGGGAGCGCCGTCTTCCACGAACGATTCGGGTGGGCGCGCATCGTCGCCGCGGGGTTCGTGACCCTCAGGATCGTGGTCCTCTACCCGGCCTAGCCGGGGCGGCCGCGAGAGCGCCAGGCGTGGTCGACGGGGCCTATACCGGCGCCGAGCGGGTAGCCGGCGCGGATCGCACCGGTCACGTACTCGCGCGCCCGCGCCACCGCGTCCGGCACGTCCGCCCCCAGGGCCAGATGGGACGCGATCGCCGACGCCAGCGTGCAGCCGGTCCCATGCGTGTGCGGGGTCTCGATCCGCTCCCCACCGAAACGCCACGTCCGGGTCCCGTCGAAGAGCACATCGACCGGATCGCCGGCGAGATGGCCGCCCTTGACGAGAACCCAGCGCGGGCCGAGTTCCTTGATGGCGCGGGCCACGGCCAGCATGGCGTCCTCGTCGGCCGCCTTGATCCCGGTAAGCTGCTCGGCCTCGTCGAGATTCGGCGTGACCACGGTCGCCAGCGGCAGCAGCGACTCGCGCATCGTGTCACCCGCGCCCGGCATCAGCAGCGAATGCCCGTGCTTGGACACCGCCACGGGGTCGATGACCAGCGGCGCCCGCACGTCCGCGAGCACCTTCGCCACCTCGCTGACGATCGCGCTGGACGCCAGCATGCCCGTCTTGATCGCCTGGACCGGAATGTCGGACAGGACGGACTCCAGCTGAGCCCGGACCGCCTCCGGCGGGAGCTCCCAGAAGTTCTGCACACCCACGGAGTTCTGCGCGGTGACGGCGCACACCACGCTCATCCCGTGCACGCCCAGCGCCTGCATCGTCTTCAGGTCGGCCTGGATCCCCGCTCCGCCGCACGAGTCGGACCCCGCGATCGTCAGCACACACGGCGGTGTCACCGAGCCACCCATGGCACCACCCTAAACGCGGCCCGCCCCGCCCGGGCTCGTTCCCGCGCCGGCGCCCGCGTGGTTTACACGGCACCACCCTAAACGCGGCCCGCCCCGCCCGAGCTCGTTCCCGCGCGGGCGCCCGCGTGGGTTAGCGGAAGTGGTCCCAGCCGAGGGCGGCCTCGCAGGCGCGGCCGTCGACGAGGACGCCATGGCCCGCCCGGACCGCGCCGATCACTGACCATCGCGCCGGGAGCACCACCCCGGGCGGAAACGTAGCCACCAGCGAATGGTCCTCTCCCCCGGCCAGCACCCAGCCCAGAGCGGTGGGCCCGGGTGCGCCGCCAGGATTGGCCTCGCCGGGCGTCCCGCCGGAGTCACCGCCCGGATTCGCCTCGCCCTCGTCGGGGGCACCGGCGGGAGCCCCGGCGGCGGCACCGGCCCGGAGGGCCCGCGCGGCGGGCTCCAGGGGGGCGGTGTCCAGGGCGGCGCCGCGAACGTCGATGGCGACTTCGCTCGCGTCGGCGATGTGCCCGAGGTCGGCGAGCAGACCGTCGCTCACGTCGATCATGGCGGTGGCGCCCAGTGTGGCGGCTTCGGGCCCGGCGTCGTAGGGCGGAGCGGGACGGAGATGCGCCCTGACCAGCTCGGCCAGCTCCATGGGCCCGGGCGGGTCTCCGCGTGAGCCGGCGAAGCCGGCCTGGAGGAGGGCCAGGCCCGCCGCCGAACGGCCCAGCGGGCCCGCCACCGCCACGACATCCTTCGGCCGGGCGCCGGAGCGCGTCACCGGGTTCCTGCCCTGCAGGTCACCGAGGCCGGTGACGGCCAGGAGCACCGCGTCGAAGCGGGCCACGTCGCCGCCGGCCACCGAGGCGCCGGCGCGGGCGCACTCGTCCGCGAGACCTTCAGCCATGCCGAGGGCCCAGGCCGCGGGCAGGTCGGGGGGCGCGGCGAAAGCGACGAGCAGCGCGGTCGCGACGGCGCCCATGGCCGCGACGTCGGCCAGGCTGCGCACCGCCGCGCGGTGCCCGATGTCCGCCGGGCCAGCCCAGTCCCGGCGGAAATGCCGTCCCTCCAGCAGGAAGTCCGTGGTCGCGACGACCCGGCCGTCGGGCGCGGCAAGCACCGCGGCGTCGTCGCCGGGCCCGAGCATCGTGCCGGGCCCGGGCCGCATCCGCGCGACCATCTCGGCGATGAGGCCGAACTCGCCCAGGTCCCCGATACTGCGGCCGGCCGGCTCCGGACCGCCGCCAGCCAGCTCCGCAGGGCCGGGATGGCCGGGGCGGCCGTCACCGGCGCCGGCGGTGTGTTCCCGGCGCCGCGCGCGCTGATTACTCACAAATCCGGGCCATCCGTCAATTCAGATGATGTCGCCCTGCGAGGGGCCTTGCGCACTAAGGTAGCGTAGCTTCTCCGGGCAATTTTCACTGTCGATTACCATGCCCATGGAGGACGTCATGGTTCAGGCATACATCCTGGTCCAGACGGAGGTCGGCAAGGCCGCCGATGTCGCCAAGGAGATCGCCAAGATTGTCGGTGTCACCCAGGCGGAGGATGTAACCGGCCCCTATGACGTCATCGTCCGGGCCGAAGCGGACAACGTGGACGAACTGGGCCGGCTCGTCGCTTCCGGAATTCAGTCCGTCGATGGGATCACGCGCACCCTCACGTGCCCGATCGTCTACATCTAGCGCGTCCGCCAGCATCCGCCGACGTCCGCCAGCATCCGCCGGCGGCCGCCGGGCCTGCCACGCTGTCCGCGTGCTAGCCGGCCGCGCGGAGAAGTTCCGCGGCAAGGGCGGCCGTCCGGGGCCCCAGCCCGAGCCGGGCGGCGGCACGCAGGTCCTCCGACGTGTCCACGTCCTGGCGCAGGCCCGCGATGCCCGGCGGCAGCAGCTCGGCGGCGCCCCCCTCGGCGTGCCGGCGCCTGGACTCCAGCCCGAACCCCGGCCTGAACGGCACGCCCGGCGCCGCCGTGTACAAGGTCGTCCCCGAACCCTGCCGATCGGGCACGAACGCCTCCGGCCACAGCTCCGCGCCGCGGAGCGCCATGTCCAGCTCGGCGGCCTGGAGCGCGGGCAGATCGGCGGACAGCGCGGCCAGCGCTGAACCCGGCCACAGCCGCTCCGCGCATGCTGCTCCGTGACTCAGGGCCGCGTTGAGTCCGGCCCGCGGTTCGTCGGGAACCACCGTCGCTCCCACCGCGGCCAGCTCCTCCGCCGTGACCGGGTCGTCAGTGACGACGATGACATGCGCGGCGGCCCGCGACGCGACGACCGCGCGGACCGTGTCCGACGCCATGGCCAGGGCCAGCTCCGCCCGCCGCGGCCCGGCGAGGGGCGCGATCCGGGACTTGGCGTGGGCAAGTACCTTAACGGGGACCACCGCCGCCCAAGCGAACGGGGCATCTTCTGTCATACACCTGATCCTGCCTCGACATGGAACCACCTCAACCAGGAGACTGGCCTGATGAAGATCGGAAGCCTCGCACCATGAGCAAGCAGGAGCGAAGCTACTCACCCGGTTGGCGGCGCTTCTCCGTGCTGGTGCTGCAGCCGTTGCTGCACGCGCTGATCAAGCAGAAAATGCAGGGCCGCGAGCACGTCCCGCCGGATGGGGGGGTGATCCTGGCCCCCAATCATCTCTCGTACGCCGACTGGGGCACGGTGGCGTTGTTCAGCCACGAGTCTGGCCGCTACCCCACCTTTCTCATCAAATCCCCCATCTTCAACGTCAAGATCATTGGCCCGATCCTGCGCAAGCTCGGGCAGCTTCCCGTCTACCGTAATCGGGGTGACGCCGCCCTCGTCCTCCGGGACGCCGAGGGTGCGATCCGCGACGGCGAGTGCGTCATCGTCTACCCGGAGGGCACGGCCTCGCGCGATCCGGATCTGTGGCCCATGAAGGCCAGGACCGGCGTGGCCCGGCTCGCGCTGGACACCGGCGCGCCGGTGATCCCGATTGCGGTCTGGGGCGCCCAGCACGTGCTGCCGTACGGAAGTTCCCGCCCGCACCTGCTGCCGCGTAAGACGGTCCGGATGGCCGCCGGGCCGCCCGTGGACCTGTCCGCGTTCCGCGGCCGGCCGCTGAACTCAGCCACCCTGGGCGAGGCGACCGCGGTCATCATGGCCGACGTGACGGCGCTGCTCGCGGGCCTGCGCGGGGAAACACCGCCCGCCATTCCCTACGACCCCGCCGCACGCGGAAAGGCATCAATCGGCCGAACGGACCCGGCTGAGAGCCCTAACGTCAGCAGCGACGGCACGGAAAGCCCGGCCGGAGGGCAGGCCAGCACGCAGGAGACGCCGGATCCGGCTGGAGGGCCGGAGGAAGATGCCCGCCCAACGTGAAGGCGGCCATCATGGGGGCCGGATCGTGGGGGACGACGTTCGGCCAGGTGCTCTGCGACGCCGGAACGCCGTCCGTCATCTGCTGCCGCAGGCCGGAACTGGCCCGGGTGATCAACGAACGGCACGAGAATCCCGACTATGTGCCCGGCGTCCCGCTCCCGGCCGAGCTGCGGGCCGCCGCTGACCCGACGGCGGCCCTTAACCGCGCTGACCTCGTAATATTCGCTGTACCTGCGCAGTCGCTGCGGGAGAACCTGCGCCGCTGGGCACCGTTCATCCCGGCTGGCGCGCAGTTCGTCAGCCTCATCAAGGGGATCGAGCTCGACACATGCAAGCGGATGAGCGAGGTCATCACCGAGGTGCTCGACGTCCCGGCCACCCGAATCAGCGTCGTCTCCGGGCCGAATCTGGCCCGCGAGATCGCTGAGCGCCAGTACGCGGCGACCGTCGTGGCCTGCACGGACGAGCGGGCCGCGGTCAGGCTGCAGCAGGCCTGCCACACCCCCTACTTCCGGCCGTACACCAACACCAACGTGGTCGGATGCGAACTCGGCGGGGCGGTCAAGAACGTCATCGCCCTGGCCGTCGGCATAGCGGTGGCCATGGGGCTCGGCGACAACACCAGGGCCATGCTGATCACGCGCGGGCTGGCGGAGATCGCCCGGCTCGGCGCCGCCCTCGGCGGGTCCCCGCAGACCTTCGCGGGACTGGCTGGCCTGGGCGATCTGGTGGCGACCTGCGCCTCACCGTTGTCGCGGAACCGGACCTTCGGGGAGAACGTGGGCCACGGCATGTCGGTCGCCGACGCCTCTTCGATGAGCGGCCAGGTCGCCGAGGGTGTGAAATCGTCGGAGTCCGTGCTCGCCCTGGCACGTAAGCACGGCGTGGAGATGCCCATCGCCGAGGTCGTGGCCGCGGTCATGCACGCGGGCCTGCCGGTCAGGGAGGCCGCGGCCATGCTCGCCTCACGCTCAGCGAAGCCGGAATGGTACGGGTCGTAGACCGTGAGCCGCTGGGCGGCGGCACGCACACGAAAGCCAGTCACGCGGCGTCGACGACCCATCGCCGAATGGATTCCCGGGCGCTTGAGAGTGCGCGCATCGACCCGGGCGCGGTACGGTTCTCCATCGGACTCGAGGACAATGAGGACCTCATTTCCGACGCCTACGTGGCATTGGACTCTCTGGGCCGGCCCTGACCGGCAAACACTGACCGGCAAACACTGACCGGCAAACACTGACCGACAGGCACTAACGGGCAGACCCTGACTGGGAGACCTGGCTGGCCGGCACTACCGGCAGGCCGGCCTCTCGCCAGCCGGCGATCAACGCTCAGGACGCGAGCGGAGGAACAGGGTGAACGAGCAGCGCAAGATCCGGGTGGCAGTGGTCTTCGGCGGCCGGAGCTCGGAGCATTCGATCTCCTGCGCCAGCGCCGCGCACGTGCTGCCCGCCCTCGATCCGGCCCGGTACGAGGTCGTGCCCATCGGCATCGCCCGGGACGGCCGGTGGCTTCAGGTCCCCGGAGACCCGGGACAGCTCGCGATCGGCCGCGGCGGCGAGCTGCCGTCAGTCGACGCCATCGCCACGCCGGGGGCGGAGATCGCCGCGCGCCCGGGGCGCGCCTCGGGCGGCCTGACCGTGCTGAGCCCGGGTGACGTTCCCCGCGACCTCGGCGCGGTGGACGTCGTGCTCCCGCTGCTGCATGGCGCCTACGGCGAGGACGGCACGATCCAGGGGCTGCTGGAGATGACCGGCGCGCGCTACTGCGGAGCGGGTGTCTTCGCCAGCGCGGCCGGCATGGACAAGGAGTACATGAAGCTGGTCTTCGCCGCGCATGGCCTGCCGATCGGGCCCTACGTGGTGGTGCGCGACCGCGACTGGTCCGCCGCTCCCGCGGACGCGCAGGCGGCCCCCGGCTCGGTCACAGTCGGCGCGGTCACGGCCGGCCCGGAACGCAAGCGCGTGCTCGATGACATCAGCGAGCTCGGCTGGCCGGTGTTCGTCAAGCCAGCCCGGGGCGGTTCGAGCGTAGGGACGTCGAAGGCACACGATGCGGCCGAACTGGAGCAGGCGATCGAGACGGCCCGCCAGCACGATCCCAAGGTCCTGGTCGAGGCCGCGATCGACGGCATGGAGATCGAGTGCGCCGTCCTGGAGGGCGCCGACGGCGGCGCGCCCGAGGCCAGCGTGCCGGGCCAGGTCATGGTCGGCGGCGGCGCGGACTTCTACGACTTCGAGGCGAAATACCTGGCCGACGAAACCAGCATGGTCATCCCGGCCCCCATTCCCGACCCCGCGATCGCCGAGGTCCGGCGGCTGGCCTGCGCGGCGTTCGACGCGATCTCCTGCGAGGGCCTGGCCCGGGTGGACTTCTTCTACACGCCCGGCGGGCGGGTCATGGTCAATGAGATCAACACGATGCCGGGGATGACGCCTGCGTCCGGTTTCCCGAAGATGTGGGCGGCCACGGGACTTCCGTTGCCGCAGCTCATGGACAGGATCATCCGGACGGCCCTCAATAAGCGGCCCGGGCTTCGTTAGCCCTGAGAGCCAGGTGGCCTACGGCGAGGCGATCGTTACCGGCCCGCGAACCGGGCCTTGTGCCCGGTGAGTGGCCGGTGTGTCGGCGGGGCACCACCGCGGGGCGCGGAGCGCAGCGGGGGGTCCGGGGGGTCGTCACCCCGGGCTCACACAGCGCCCGCAGGCGGCATGGGGAGGCTGCTGGCAGCCTCCCCGTGCCGGACCGAGAGCCGGGTGCTTGCCCGAAGCTACTTCTCGCCGTTGACGAGAGCCTTGAAGTCCGCACCGGGGCGGAACTTCGGCACCGAGGACTTGGGTACCTGAATGGTCGCCCCGGTGGCGGGGTTGCGGGCGGTACGCGCTGGCCGCTCGCTTCTCTCGAAGACACCGAAACCGGTGATAGCGACCTTGTCACCCTTTGCAACCGCATCCTGGATGGCGTCGAGGACGGCGTTCACGGCCTCGGCTGCGGACTTCTTGTCCCCCAGCCGGCCCGAGATCGTATCAATCAGATCACGCTTATTCATATCTCACTCCTGCGGTTCCCCCACGGGAGGTCGCGCGGACATTGCACCCGAGAGCGCGCGACCTCTGACCTGCCCGAAAGTAGGCGATGCAACGCCGTTACACAATAACCATGGCCAACATTGCCCGCGTGTCGGGGCTTTAACCGGCCAGAACTGAGATTCCTGGCCGGATAGATCCTCATACAGCCGGCATAATGGGGCGAACACGGACGTAACGGTCCCTAGTTTCGGTCTGTTTCAGAAGCGGGTCATCGTGGCCGGATCCGTGTGGATCCGGTCGTCACCTGGCGTAACCGGCGTTCCGGTCGTTCCTGGCAGGCGCCTCAGGCCGTCACCGGAAGCCAGGCCGCGCGGCCTTCCTCGAACCGGGCAACGTCGTCCGCGTAGCTCAGGGTCAGGCCGATATCGTCGAGGCCCTCCATGAGCCGCCACCGCGTGTAGTCGTCGATGTCAAACGGGGCCTTGATGGGCGCCGTCGCGTGACGAACCTCACGCGCCTCAAGATCCACGACGACCTCACCGGCCGGGTCCGCCTCCGCGGCCTCCTGCAGCGCCGCCACCGTCTCTTCCGGCAGCCGGACCGGCAGCAGGCCGGCCTTGGTCGCGTTAGTCCGGAAGATGTCACCGAAACGCGGTGCGATCACAACGCGGAAGCCGTAGTCGACCAGCGCCCAGACGGCGTGCTCGCGCGAGGACCCGATACCGAAGTCGGTGCCCGCGACGAGGATCGTCGCGCCGTCGTAGGCGGGCTGGTTGAGGACGAACGAGGGGTCCTCACGCCACGCGGCGAAGAGCCCGTCGCCGAACCCGGCGCGGCTGACGCGCTTCAGGTACTCCGCCGGGATGATCTGGTCGGTGTCGACGTTGCTCCGCCGCAGCGGCAGCACGCGCCCCGTATGAGAGATGAACGGCTCCATGATGCTTTCTCCTTATGACCGTGCTGGGCCGGTCAGAGGTGGGCGGGGGCGGTCAGGCGGCCGGTCACGGCGGTCGCGGCGGCCACCTCGGGCGAAACCAGGTGGGTGCGGCCGCCCTTGCCCTGCCGTCCCTCGAAGTTCCGGTTGGATGTGGACGCGCTGCGCTCGCCCGGGGACAGCTTGTCCGGGTTCATGGCCAGGCACATCGAGCAGCCGGCCGCGCGCCACTCCGCGCCCGCGGCCGTGAACACCGCGTCCAGGCCCTCCTGCTCGGCCTGCGCCCGGACCGCCATCGAGCCCGGCACGACCAGCATCCGGATGCCATCGCGGACCTTACGGCCGCGCAGCACCCCGGCCGCCGCGCGCAGGTCCTCGATCCGGCCGTTGGTGCACGAGCCGACGAAGACCGTGTCCACGGCGATGTCGGTCAGCGGGGTGCCCGCCGTCAGGTCCATGTACCGCAGCGACCGCTCAGCGGCCGCGCGCTCGCCCGGGTCGGCCATCGCCGCGGGGTCCGGCACGGAAGACGCCAGCGGGGCGGCCTGCGCCGGGTTGGTCCCCCAGGTCACGTACGGCGTGAGCTGGGTGGCGTCCAGTGTGACCTCATGGTCGAAGGCCGCGTCGGCGTCGGTCGGCAGCGACCGCCAGTAGCCGAGAGCGGCCTCCCACTCGGCACCCTTCGGCGCGTGCGGCTTGTCCTCCAGGTAGGCGAAGGTGACCTCGTCCGGCGCCACCAGCCCGGCCCGCGCGCCCGCCTCGATCGACATGTTGCAGACGGTGAGACGGCCCTCCATGGACAGGCGGCGCACGGCCTCGCCGCGGTACTCGACGATGTAGCCCTGGCCGCCGCCGGTGCCGATCTTGGCGATAATCGCCAGGATCAGGTCCTTGGCTGTGACCCCGAAGGGGAGCTGCCCGTTGACCGTGACAGCCATGGTCTTGGGCCGGATCTGCGGCAGCGTCTGGGTGGCCAGCACGTGCTCCACCTCGCTGGTGCCGATACCGAACGCCAGCGCGCCGAACGCGCCGTGCGTGCTGGTGTGCGAGTCACCGCAGACGATCGTCGTGCCGGGCTGGGTCAGCCCCAGCTGCGGGCCGATGACGTGCACGATGCCCTGACCGGCGTCCCCCATCGGATGCAGGCGGATGCCGAACTCGGCACAGTTCTTGCGCAGCGCCTCGACCTGGGTCCGCGACACCGGGTCGGTGACCGGGCTGAATGGGCCGTCCAGGGGCACCCCGGGCCCGGTGATCCCGGTGGTCGGGACGTTGTGATCCTCGGTGGCGATCGTCAGGTCGGGGCGGCGCACCGTGCGGTCAGCCATCCTGAGCCCGTCGAACGCCTGCGGGCTCGTCACCTCGTGCACCAGGTGCAGGTCGATGTAGAGCAGGTCAGGCTCACCCTCCGCGCTGCGGACCAGGTGGGCATCCCAGATTTTCTCGGCCAGCGTACGGCCCATTGCGCCCTCTCTTCCGGCCCTTCGGCCCCTCCGGTCAGTTCCCTCTCAGCAACACGTTCCCGATCAGGAATTGGCCGGCGCCACTTCGGACGTTTCCGGTTGCATCTCGAATAGCGAGACGGCAGTATCAAGACATGAACAACTCTAGCGGAGTCGGCGTACTGGACAAGGCCGTTTCCGTGCTGAATGCCATGGAGACCGGCCCCGCTTCGCTAGCGCAGCTCGTCAGCGCGACGGGTCTCGCGCGGCCCACGGCGCACCGGATCGCCGTGGCGCTGGAGCACCACCGGTTCGTGACGCGCGACGCCCAGGGCCGTTTCGTTCTCGGGCCCCGGATCGCGGAGCTGGCCGCGGCGGCTGGCGAGGACCGGCTGCTGTCGGTCGCCCAGCCGATCCTCGGCTACCTGCGGGACGTGACCGGCGAGAGCGCGCAGCTGTACCGCCGGCAGGCGGACGCGCGGATCTGCGTCGCCGCCGCCGAGCGCGCCAGCGGGCTGCGCGACACCGTGCCCGTCGGCGCGGCGCTGCCGATGACGGCCGGGTCCGCCGCCCAGGTGCTGCTCGCCTGGGAGGACCCGGAGCGTATGCACCGGGGCCTGCGCGGCGCCAAGTTCAGCGCCACGATGCTCGCCCAGGTACGGCGGCGGGGCTGGGCGGCCAGCGTGGCCGAACGCGAGCCCGGCGTCGCCTCGGTATCCGCCCCGGTGCGCGGCGCGGGCGGGCGGGTCGTCGCCGCCGTGTCCGTGTCGGGCCCAATCGAGCGGCTGACGCGCTCACCCGGCCGGCTGCACGCCGCCGCTGTGGTCGGCGCGGGTGACAAAATCAGCGAACTGATCGCGGACGGCTGAGCAGCCGGCGCCGGAGCCGGACCGGGGAACTGGGACCGGGGGGCCGTGACGAGGCTGACAGGGCAGGACGGGACACCGGGGCGCCGCTGGCCGGACTTTAGTCCCAACCAGGCGTGACGCAGGGCATCTGTTGCGCCGGCGACTGCCTATCGTATGGTCGCAGCTAATGGGTCGGCGGGCTCGAAGGACGCCCTGGAAAGGGCGACTGTACCGCCACGTCCCGCCCGGCCCGGGAACGCCGCCAACTGGTCACGACTCAGGAGCTGGCCCGGCCCTACGGAGCGAGGTCCCCGCATGAAGGTAGCTGTCGTCAAGGAAAGCGCTCCGGGTGAGCGACGGGTCGCAATGGTGCCGGATACGGTGCCGAAGCTGGTGGCGGCCGGCGCCGAGGTGCTCGTGGAAAACGGGGCAGGCGAGGGGGCGTGGTTCCCGGACAGCGCCTACGCCCAGGCGGGAGCGGCCGTCGTCAGCACCGCCGAACTCTACAAAGGGGCCGACGTCATCCTCACCGTGACCCGGCCGGACCCCAAGGCCATCGCGCGGATGCGGGCCGGGCAGACCGTTGTCGGGATGCTGTCCACGCTGATCGACCCGGGGCTGGCGCGCGATCTGGCCGCGCAGGGCGTCACCGCGGTCAGCCTGGACGGGCTGCCCCGCACCCTGTCCCGGGCTCAGACGATGGACGCGCTCAGCTCGCAGGCCAACGTCGCGGGGTACAAGGCGGCGCTGGTCGCCGCCAGCGCGTTCGGCCGGTTTTTCCCCCTGCTCATCACCGCGGCGGGCACTGCCCCGCCCGCCAAGGTCCTCGTGCTCGGCGCGGGCGTGGCCGGCCTGCAGGCGATCGGCACGGCGCGGCGGCTCGGCGCGGTCGTGAGCGGTTACGACGTCCGGCCCGCGTCCCAGGGCGAGGTCGAGTCGCTCGGGGCCACGTTCATCAAGCTGACCTCGGTGGAAAGCGCGGCGGGCGAGGGTGGTTACGCTCGCGAGCTGACCGCGGAGGAGCGGCAGGCCCAGCAGGAGGAGCTGACCGGCCACATCTCCCGGCACGACGTGGTGATCACCACTGCCCAGGTGCCCGGGCGCAAGCCGCCGCTGCTGGTCACCGACGACGCGCTCAAGGCGATGTCGCCTGGCTCGGTCATCGTGGACATGGGCGCCAGCGCGCTCGGCGGCAACGTGACCGGATCCCGGCCTGGCGAGACGGTCGTCACCGGCAACGGGATCAGGATCATCGGGGCGGACAACCTGCCCGCCACCGTGCCCACAGCGTCATCGAATGCCTATTCGCGGAACATCTCCGCGCTGCTGCTGCACATGACCTCTGACGGAGCGCTCGCCATCGACACTACCGACGAGATCCAGGCCGGCGTGGTGATCACGCACGGCGGCAAGGTCGTGAACGAGGCGGTCGCCCGCCTGCTACCCGCAGAAACGCTCACCAAGGGAGGCGTCGCCGATGTCCGCAGCACTACTGACTGACCTGACCATCTTCGTCCTCGCGGTGCTGGTCGGCTTCGAGGTCATCGGGAAGGTCCCGGCCACACTGCACACGCCGCTGATGTCGGCGACCAACGCGATCCACGGCATCGTCCTGGCCGGCGCCCTGCTGATCGGGGTGACGGCGCACAACTGGGTCGGATACACGCTCGGGTTCGTGGCCGCCGTCATGGCCGGCGCGAACGTGACGGGCGGCTACGTGGTGACCGGGCGGATGCTGAAGATGTTCCGCCAGAAGGCCCCGGAGCCGGAACTCGTGCCGGAGCCGGGACTCGCATCAGCCGACGGCCACAGGGGCCTGCGGGGCCTGGCGGACCGGATCGGTGTAGGCAGGGCCCAGTCATGACCGGATTCGGCGGAGATACCGGATTCACCGGATACATCCAGTTCGTCTACGTGCTGGCGGCGGCGCTGTTCGTGGTCGGCCTGCACGAGATGAACAGCCCGGCCACCGCGCGCCGCGGCAACCAGGTTTCGCTGATCGGCATGGTGATCGCCGGCATCCTCACGATCATCCTGATGATCCACGAAGGCACGGTCACCGCCACCGGCTGGGCCGTGCTGCTCGCCGGCGGGCTGATCGGCTCCGGGGTGGGCCTGTACGCGGCCCAGAGGGTGAAGATGACCGCCATACCGCAGCTGGTGTCGGCGTTCAACGCGGTCGGCGGCGGCGCTGCCGCGCTGGTCGCGATCTACGGCTATTACCAGGCCGAGTCCACGGGCGGCGTCCTTGGCACCACCTCGGTGTTCAGCGTGCTGGACGTGCTCATCGGCTCGGTGACGTTCGCCGGGTCGATCATCGCGGCCGGAAAGCTGCAGGGCTTCATCGCCGGCCAGCCGATCACCTTCACGGGCGGCCGCCTGCTCAACATCGTGCTCGCCGTCGTGGCCCTCGGCTCCGGCGCGTACTTGTTCACCACCCCCAGCCTCCCGGCGCTGCTGATCGTGGTGCTCGCCTCGCTGGGCTTCGGGGTGATGATGGTCCTGCCGATCGGCGGCGCGGACATGCCGGTGGTGATCTCGTTGCTGAACGCGTTCACCGGCACCGCGGTGGCGATGGCCGGCTTCGTGATCGGGAACTGGGCGCTGATCGTGGCCGGCGCGCTGGTGGGTGCCTCCGGCAGCATCCTGACCAAGCTGATGGCCGACGCGATGAACCGGTCGCTGGCCAACATCATCATCGGCGGGTTCGGCACCGGCGACAGCGCCGTGTCCGTCGGCGGGCCGATCGACGCCCAGGTCCGCTCGATCGCCGCGGACGACGCGGCCATCCAGCTGGCCTACGCGTCCAAGGTGGTCATCGTGCCCGGCTACGGCCTGGCTGCGGCGCAGGCCCAGCACGGCGTGGCCGAGCTGGGCAAGACCCTGGAGGACCATGGCGTCGAGGTCAGCTACGCGATCCACCCGGTGGCGGGCCGGATGCCCGGCCACATGAACGTGCTGCTGGCCGAGGCGAACGTACCCTACCCGCAACTGGTGGAGATGGACGCGATCAACCCGGAGTTCGCCCGGACCGACGTGGCCCTGGTCATCGGGGCGAACGACGTGACCAACCCGGCGGCCCGCCGCCCGGGCAACGAGATCTCCGGCATGCCGATCCTGGACGTGGACCAGGCTAAGTCCATCATCGTGATCAAGCGCTCGATGGGGCACGGCTACGCCGGCCTGGACAACGAGCTGTACTACGGCCCCAAGACCAGCATGTACTTCGCCGACGCCAAGAAGGCGATGACCGAGCTGAACTCTGCGGTCAAGACCTTGGTTGGGTAGCTCGCCGACACACCGGCCGCTCACCCGGGCCATAGGCCCGGGTGAGCGGGCGTTAACGGCGGGTGATGGGCTCGCGGCCCCTGGGCTGGCGGGGACGCGGGCCGGCGTGGATGGGCGGGACCTTGAGCCGGAGCGTCTGGTCGTCGAGGGTCTGCCGCTCACCGTGGTGCAAGAAGTCCAGCGGTTCGCCTTCGAGCAGGTCGTAAGCGACCTCGTGCCCGGTCACCGTGACCCGGAACAGGCGCCCGCGGAACCGCATGCGGAACGCCAGCCGGGTGATGCCGTTGGGCAGGCGCGGGCTGAAGGCGAGGGTGTCCCCCGCGCGCCGCATGCCGCCGAATCCCTCGACGAGCGCTATCCACGCCCCGGCCAGGGAGGCCATGTGCATGCCGTCGCGGGTGTTGCGCTCGACGTCGCGCAGGTCCATGAGCGCCGCCTCGGCCAGGTACGCATGGGCCAGCTCCAGCTGCCCGACCTCCGCCGCCACGACCGCCTGCGTGCAGGCCGACAGCGACGAGTCGCGCACGGTCAGCGGCTCGTAGTAGGCAAAGTCGCGCGCCTTCTGCTCGGCGGTGAACGCCTGCCCGCACAGCTGTATGGCCAGCGCGAGGTCGGCCTGCTTGACGACCTGCTTCCGGTACAGGTCGAAATAGGGGTAGTGCAGGAGCAGCGGATAGTTCTCTTCCGGGGTGTGGTCGAAGTCCCAGACCGCGTGCTGCGTGAAGCCCTCGTGCTGGGGATGCACGCCGAGGCGGTCGTCGTAGGGGATCATGATGGCGGCGGCGGCGTCCCGCCACTCGGCCGCCTCCTCATTGGTGACGCCCAGGGTGGCCGCGATGCCGTCGTGCTTTTCCACCATGTCGGCGGCGGCCGCCATGTTCCGCTGGGCCATCAGGTTGGTGAAGACGTTGTTGTCCTTCACCGCGCTGTACTCGTCGGGCCCGGTCACGCCGTCGATGCGGAACCGCCCCTCGGAATCGTGATGGCCGAGGCTCCGCCACAGCCGCGCCGTCTCCACCAGCAGCTCGACCCCCACCTCGCGCTCGAACTTGTCATCCCCGGTGGCATGGAGGTAGGTGATGACCGCATCCGCGATGTCCGCGTTGATGTGGAACGCGGCCGTGCCGGCCGGCCAGTACCCGGAGCACTCCTGGCCGTCGATGGTCCGCCACGGGAACGCCGCACCGCGCAGGCCCAGGTCGATGGCGCGGTCACGGGCCAGCGGCAGGACGGAATGACGCCAGCGCAGGACGTCCGCGGCGGAGGCGGGCTGGGTGTAGGTCAGCACCGGCAGGACGAACGTCTCGGTGTCCCAGAACGTGTGCCCGTCGTAGCCGGGGCCGGTCAGCCCCTTCGCCGCGATGGGGCGCACCTCGGCGCGGGCCCCCGACTGCAGGACGTGAAAGAGGGCGAACCGCACGGCCTGCTGGATCTCCGGGTCGCCGGTCACCTCCACGTCGGCGCCGGCCCAGAAATCATCAAGGTAGGCCCGCTGCTCGGCGAGCAGCTGGTCCCAGCCGGTGAGCCGGGCCAGGGCCAGCGCGGCCGCGACCTGATCGTGGACCGCGGGCCGGGAGCGGGTGGACGACCAGCCGTATCCGACGAACTTGATGATCTGCAGCTTTTCGCCGAGCGGCACCTCGGCCGCGACCGTAGCCCGGCCGACGTCCGGGTACGCCTCGCTGTGCACGGCCATCCGCGCCGGCCCCTGCACCTCGTGAATCATCCCAGCCGCCATGCGCAGGCCGCTGACCCGCGTGCTGTGCACGAGAATGGCACGGCACTGCCCGTCATTGTCAGCCACATACTCCTCGCTGACCAGGGGGGAGTTCAGCGCCGCCGCCGCGCGCGGGTCCCTCCCCGCGTCCGGCAGCTGCTCGTTGGCCACGATCTCCGATTGTGCGACGAGCCGGACCGTGCCCTCTACCGGCTCGACGGTGTAATTGACCGCCGCGATGGCCCGCTGGGTGAGCGAGACTATCCGCACCGAGGTGACCCGTACCCGGGAGCCTGCGGGAGAGGTCCAGTCCACGTGCCGCGTCAGCGTCCCGGCCCGCAGGTCGAGCACGCGCTCGTGCGCGTTGAGGGTGCCGTACCGGATGTCAAACGGCTCATCGTCGACGAGCAGCCGGATCAGCTTGCCGTTGGTGACGTTGATCCCGGTCTGCCCGGACTCGGGGTAGCCGTAGCCGGCCTCGGCGTACGGCAGCGGGCGCTGCTCGAAGAAGGAGTTGAGGTAGGTGCCGGGCAGGCCGTGCGGCTCCCCCTCGTCAAGGTTGCCGCGGAGCCCGATGTGACCGTTGGACAGGGCGAAGACGGACTCGCTCTGCGCGAGCAGGTCCATGTTGAGCCCGGACTCCCGTAGGCTCCACGGCTCGACTCCGTAAGCGGCCTGCCTGATCATGTCATTGCCCTTCACGCTCCAGTCGGCACCGTCGGTCTCCGCGCTCAGTCGAGGAGTTCCGCCAGGTCCTTCACGACGATGTCCGCGCCGTGTTTAAGCAGTTCTTCGGCCTGCCCAACCCGGTCCACGCCGACGACAAACGCAAAGTGCCCGGCGCGCCCGGCCGCGACGCCTGACTGCGCGTCCTCGAAGACGGCGGCCTGCGCCGGGGGCACCCCCAGGTCATGAGCGGCGGCCAGGAAGGCATCCGGGGCAGGCTTGCCCGCCAGGTGGCGCTCCTCGGCCACGGCGCCATCGATCCGCACGTCGAACAGGTCCGCGATCCCGGCCGCGTTGAGCACGCCGACGGTGTTCGCGATCCCCGCCGGGAGTCCAAACATGTTGTCCGACCTTCGCTGCTCGCAGTGCCGCTCGCCGTCGCGCAGGTGCCAGGAGCCGTGCCGGCCGATGCCAGTAAGGCTGCCTGCCGGCGACGGGCCTGGTAACAGGCAGTCCCGACGGCCGAGCCTGATCATCGTAGCCGCCAAACCTCAACGTGGGGCAGGCTCGCCGGCCCTGAGGCGGAGGCCGCCGCCTCAGGGCCGGCGGCCCGGACCTCACGCCTGCCCGGGAGTGCCCGGCAGCGGCGGGAGGTTGCCGTCGGCATCGAGGTCGAACTCGCCGTCCTTCACGCCGAGCACGAACGCGTCCCATTCGGCCTCGGTGAAGTACAGCTTCGGGCCGTCGGGGTCGCCCGAATTCCCCATCACGTAGAGCTTGCCCTCGCCGGCTTTGTGGGGGGCACCGGAGGTGTCGGTGGTGACGATGACCTCGACGCCACCCTCCTCGTCATCGCCCGGCACGATTTCGTACTGCACGTGGCCAGAGGATTCCATCGCGGGGCACCCGCACTTCCTGGTCTCGGCACCGCACTGTCGGTCTCAGCGCGGCATGGTCAGTTGGGCTGGGCAGATAAGAAGGCCGCGCGCCTGGGCGCGCGGCCTTCAGGGGTAGCCCCGACCGGAGTCGAACCGGCGTTACCGCCTTGAGAGGGCGGCGTCCTAGGCCACTAGACGACGGGGCCATGGCTCATCGTGAAACACACCAGTCGCTGGAAGGCTAGCGCAGACCCAGAACCACAGCAAACGAAACCTGCACGCGCCCGGCGCCACCGGCCCTCACCAGCGCTTTCCTGAGCGAGATCTTTCCAGAAATCTGGAATCGACGACAGACCGGCCTCGTTGCGTATATCAGCCCGGTTATGGGGAATCAAGAGGCCATGGTCATCTTCATTATCGTTCTCGTGATCATCGGGCTCATCGCCGGCCTGATCGCGCGGCTGCTCGTCCCCGGTCCCGACCCCATCGGGCTGCTCGGTACCGTCGTCCTCGGAGTCGTCGGCTCCTTCGTGGGCGGCTTCGTGGAGAACTTGGTCGAATACCATTCGGTGTCTGTCAATTCATTCCACACCACAGGCATCATCGGTTCCGTCATCGGCGCCGTTATCATCCTGCTGCTGCTACGTCTCACGGGCCACGAGCGCGGCCGCCCCCGCCGGCGCCGTAGCTGGTAGCCGGCCCCGGAACGGGCCGGCCCGCGGTGAGGTCACCACCCCTGTCCACCACCCCGGGCGGCCGCTCCTCCCCCGGCCGTAACGCGCCACAGCGCCCCCAATGTCCCCGCCCTCGTATACCCCCCGGCGAGGGCGGGGATCCTTTTTTACCCGGGCCCGGGCTTAATTGCGGAGCGGTTTCCGGCCGGGCTCGACAGCCGGCGGAGCCTTACCGAGGGTCGGCTCTATGCGGGTGGTCCCCCCGGGCCAGCGCTGCGGGCAAACTGCGAAACCAGCCAGAGGCTGATGAGCAGCCAAGGCCGCCCGGGGGGTTCCGGGGGGTGGTCCCCCCGGGCCAGCGCTGCGGGCAAACTGCGAAACCAGCCAGAGGCTGATGAGCAGCCAAGGCCGCCCGGGGGGTTCCGGGGGGTGGTCCCCCCGGGCCAGCGCTGCGGGCAAACTGCGAAACCAGCCAGAGGCTGATGAGCAGCCAAGGCCGCCCGGGGGGTTCCGGGGGGTGGTCCCCCCGGGCCAGCGCTGCGGGCAAACTGCGAAACCAGCCAGAGGCTGATGAGCAGCCAAGGCCGCCCGGGGGGTTCCGGGGGGTGGTCCCCCCGGGCCAGCGCTGCGGGCAAACTGCGAAACCAGCCAGAGGCTGATGAGCAGCCAAGGCCGCCCGGGGGGTTCCGGGGGGTGGTCCCCCCGGGCCAGCGCTGCGGGCAAACTGCGAAACCAGCCAGAGGCTGATGAGCAGCCAAGGCCGCCTCGGCTGGGGTACCAGGACTCGAACCTAGACTAACGGGGCCAGAACCCGTCGGGCTGCCAATTACCCCATACCCCATCGCGGCGGCCCCGGAGAGCCGCTCGCGCCCACGCAGTCTAGCCCAGAACCGGCTCCGCAGCGAAACGCGGCTCCGCCGTTTCCATGACCGCTCCGGCCGGGACCAGGAGCGAGGCCAGGACGTGGACGCGCGCGATCAGGGCCGGGCGCGGCGCGGGCACAGGTATCAGGAACGGGGTGGGGCAGTGCTGGCGCGCGCCATCAGGACCGGCGGGGGCTCCTGGAAATCGGCGACGCCACCGCGCGCGGCCATCAGGCTGAGGCGGCGGGCCGCTTCGCTGCCCACGGCCGCGATGTCCCGCCGCAGCGCGGTCAGGGCCGGATGGACCAGCTCGCACAGCATGGAGTCATCCCAGGCCATGATGGACAGGTCGGCCGGGACGGCGACGCCCATCCGCTGCGCCTCCCCCAGCCCGGCCACGGCCATCACGTCGTTGTCGTAGAAGATCGCGGTGGGCGGATCGGGACGACGGAGCATCTCCCGGGTCGCCCGCGCGCCGAACTCGCCGGTGTAGTCGGCCTCGATGGAGGTGATCTCGATCCCTGCCCGCGCCGCGATCTGACCGAGGGCGTCCGTCCGGCTCTTGGTGTGCCAGTACCGGGCGATGCCGGTCACGTGACCGATCCGGCGGTGGCCGAGCCCGACGAGGTGTGACACCGCTTTCCCGGCGGCCACCTGGATATCTTGCCAGATGGCCGGAAGCCAGCCGGGCGGGTGCGGCGAGCCGATGACCAGGGCCGGCATGTTCAGTTTCTCCAGGACCGGGACCCGGTGATCGCCGAGCTGGAGGTCGAGGAGGAACACGCCGTCCACCCGCCGCTGCGCCCACCAGCTCCGGTACAGCGCGATCTCGGCGTTCTGATCTTCGGCCAGGTTGAACAACAGCGTCACGTGGTTGCCGGACAGCTCGGCCTGAATACCGGAGATGAGCTGCATGAAGTACGGCTCGATCCCGAGCAGCCGGGCCGGCCTATCGATGACCAGCCCGAACGCCCCGGCTCGGCCTTCGGACAAGGCGCGGGCGGCGCTGTTGGGCTGGAACCCCACCTCAGCCGCGATAGCGAGGATGCGCTCGCGCGTCGCCGCCGACACGCCAGGCTGATCGTTGAGGGCGAACGACACTGCGGCCTTGGTCACGCCTGCCCGCTCGGCGACATCGGTGATCGTCGGACGCTTCACCGAATGCCCCTTTCACCGCCCCTGAGCGGAGCGACCGCGATCCGGCGCCGAGCGCCTGACCGCCCATTCACGGCCAGTTTACCCAGGTCGATCCTGCTCTCCGGGGCGGCGACCGGGAGCCGCGGGGCGCTGAGGTCCGAGCGAGGACAGCGCGAGCCCGGGTCCGTTCGGTACCGGAGTTCTCCGGCTGAGCGGGACGGGCCACGGTCCGGCCGCGCGGGAGCGCGGGGTGCCCGCCGATAGCGTTGGTGCCCGCAGCGAAGGCAGCGGGCCCTCGAACGGCGCCGGGAGACGTGTATGCCGTGGTACGACCTGCCCCTGGAGCAGCTCCGCCAGCACCGGACGGCGACCGCCGAGCCCGCGGCCCTGGACGAGTGGTGGAGCGCACGCCTGGCCGAGGCCCGCGCCGTGGCCCAGCCGCCCCGGCTCACCCGCCACGAGGCCGCCGTCTACGGTCCCCTCGAGGTGAACGACGTCGAGTTCTCCGGCGCGCGCGGTGACCGGATCCGTGGCTGGTATCTGCGCCCGCCCGGCCCGGGGCGGGAACCGGCGCCGGTCGTGGTGACGTTCATCGGCTACGGCGGCGGGCGCGGGACGCCCACCGAGCACACCACGCTGCCCGCGGCGGGATACGCGGTCCTGGTGATGGACACCCGCGGCCAGGGCGGCCGGTGGAGCTCGGGCGCGACCGGCGACCCCGGGGGCAGCGCGCCGGGCCCCGAGAACTCGACCGTGATGACCCGGGGCATCACCCGCGCCGAGGACTACTACTTCACGCGGCTGTTCGTGGACGCCGTCCGCGCGGTGGAGATCGCCGTCCATCCGTTCAGCGGGCACACCGTCCCGACCGCGCACACCGAGAACCAGATCAGGCACCTGCGCCGGGCCCTTCCGGCGACGCTCAGTCCCGGATGATGACCCGGTTCCGGAGGGTGCCGATGCTCTCGATGGTCACGGACACCTCGTCTCCGTGCTGCAGCGGTCCGACGCCCGCCGGAGTGCCGGTCAGCAGCACGTCACCTGGCAGCAGCGTCATCACCTGGCTGACGAACGCGACCAGCGACGGGACGTCGTGCACCATCTCCGAGGTCCGCGCCCGCTGCCTGACCTCCCCGTTCACCGACGTGGTCAGGGCGAGGTCGGTCGGGTCGGTCATCGTCTCGATCCATGGCCCGAGCGGGCAGAACGTGTCGAAACCCTTGGCACGGGTCCACTGGCCGTCCCGGGCCTGCAGGTCGCGCGCGGTGACGTCGTTGGCGCAGGTGTAGCCGAAGATGACGTCCTGAGCGCGCTCGATCGGCACCTCGCGGCAGAGCCTCCCGATGACGACGGCCAGCTCGCCTTCGTAGTCGACCCGCTCGGTCAGCTTCACGGGGTAGGCGATGGGGTCGCCCTGCCCGGTCACCGACGTCGACGGCTTGAGGAACAGCACCGGCTCGACCGGCGGCTCACCGCCCATCTCCAGCGCGTGGTCCACGTAATTCCGGCCCACCGCCACGACCTTGCTCGGCAGCACCGGGGCGAGCAGCCGGACGTCAGCCAGCGGGAACCTCCGGCCGGTGTACCGAACGCCGGCCGGGTCTGTTCCGAACGGGTGCCCGTGCAGCTCCGCGATGACCATCGGCCGGTCGGAGCCGCCAGGAACCCCGGGGGTGTCATTCCGCGGGGCGGGCGACGCGCCGTCAGCCTGGTCTTCTTCGACCACGCCATAGGCGACATCGCCACCCATGGCGAACCTTGCGATACGCACGGCTCTCCTCACCCTCCAGCAGACGTGTTCCCGACCCTCACCAACCCGCGTCCGGGTCCGCACTCCGTCAGCTCCCAGCCCTAGAGCCTACTGAGGCCATCGACTGCTACTGCTGGTAATTCTCGACCTCCGGTATCGGGCGGGCGCCTACCACATTCGGGTCCGCGCCAAACTCGCGGCGGGCCCGGCGCTGCCGGAGAAGATCCCAGCACTGGTCAAGAGCCTGCTCCGTCTCCTGAAGGCGCTCATGCTCTTGGTCCGTCGATAGTTTTCCTTCGGCCACGCGGTCGCGAAGCTCATGTTCGGCCTGGATGAGCTCGTCGATGCGGGAGAGAATCTCCTTGTCGTCCATGTCACCACCGTAAGAGCTATCGTTGCGGCGCGCGCGGGGGGGTTGCCCGACGGGAGCCGGCCGAGGCGAGGCGGGGTGCCGGGGCGGGAGCTGGCGCCGGGCGCCCAGGGCCTCCGCCTGATCGCGGCCCCGCTGGCTTCCATGGTGGGCCCATCCCGGTCGCTATGGCGTCCACGGTGAGACCTTTGCGGCGCCGGGCCCCTCGGGCGGGCGCCCGCGCTGGGATCGGGTGGCCTATACGTGGCGCCACGTACATTGGCGGGGGCCAGGGACGGGCGCATGAGGATGCGCCTCCCGGGGAGGCCCTTGGGGCTCAGGCGGGCTGATGGCCGGCGCGGAGCAGGCAGTAGGTGACGGCTTCCTCGAGGGCCTGCCAGGACGCGGCGATGATGTTCTCGTCCACGCCCACCGTGTGCCAGGTCCGGCCGGTTCCGTCGTCCGACTCGACCAGGACGCGGGTCACCGCGCCGGTGCCGTGGCTCCCCTCCAGGATGCGGACCTTGTAGTCGGCCAGCTCCAGGCTCGCCAGCTCGGGGTACATCTTCTCCAGACCGATCCGCAGCGCCTTGTCCAGGGCGTTGACTGGGCCGTTGCCCTCCCCTGTGGCGACGACGCGCTCGCCCTTGGCGGTCAGCTTGACGGTCGCCTCGCTGACGACCTGGCCGTCCGTCCGCCGCTCCACGATGACGCGCCACGACTCCACCGCGAAGTACCTCATCCCGCCCGGGACCAGCTCGTCACGGAGCAGCAGCTCGAACGAGGCGTCGGCGGCCTCAAAGGTGTAGCCCTTGGCCTCGAGCTCTTTCACCCGGTCCACCACGCGGCCGAGGGCGGCCTTGTCGCCGGACAGGTCGTAGCCGAGTTCCTTGCCCTTGAGCTCAACCGACGCCCGGCCCGCCATGTCGGACACCAGCATGCGCATGTCGTTCCCGACCAGTTGCGGGTCGATGTGCTGGTAGAGCATCGGGTCGACCTTGACCGCCGAGGCGTGCAGGCCCGCCTTGTGCGCGAAGGCCGACAGACCCACGTACGGCTGGTGGGTGTTGGGCGTCACATTGGTGACTTCGCTGATCGAGTGGGCGATGCGGGTCATCTCCGGCAGGCAGTCGTCCGGCAGGACCGGGCGCCCCTTCTTCAGCTGGAGCCCGGCGACGACGCTGAACAGGTTGGCGTTGCCGGCCCGCTCGCCGTAGCCGTTCGCGGTCCCCTGCACGTGGGTCACGCCCGCGTCAACGGCGACGAGCGTGTTGGCCACCGCGCAGGCGGTGTCGTCGTGGCAGTGGATGCCCAGGCGCGCTCCGGTCGCCGCGGCGACGGCGGTGACCACGTCCCCGAGCTCGCCCGGCATCATGCCGCCGTTGGTGTCGCAGAGCGCGACGACCTCGGCGCCCGCCTGCGCCGCGACGCGGACCACCTCGAGCGCGTAGGCCGGGTTGGAGCGGTAGCCGTCGAAGAAGTGCTCCGCGTCGAGGAAGACTCGCTGGCCGTGGTCCCGGAGGTGCTCGACCGTCTCCCGCACCATCGCGAGGTTTTCCTCACACGTGGTGCGAAGGGCCAGCCGGACGTGCCGGTCGTGACTCTTGGCGACAAGCGTCACGACCGGCGCGCCCGACTCACGCAGCGCGGCGACCTGAGGGTCATCGGTCGCCTTCGCGCCGGGCCGGCGGGTCGCGCCGAACGCGGCGAGCTGCGCGTGCTTAAGATCCAGCTCGCGCTGAGCGCGGCGGAAGAATTCGGTGTCCTTGGGGATGGCGCCGGGCCAGCCACCCTCGATGAAGCCGACGCCCAGGCCGTCCAGCTGCGTGGCGATCGCGAGCTTGTCCGCGACCGTCAGGTTCAGTCCCTCCTGCTGCGCGCCATCGCGCAGCGTGGTGTCGTAGACGTGGAAGCTGTCGTCAACCATCGCGAGGTTCCGTTTCTAGAGAGTTGTCTGGGCCCACAAAGCAAAAGACCCCTCGCGGCATGCGAGAGGTCTGCGCGTCCAGGCGGGGCCCGGGGGGCGTCCCCCGGGCTAACACTGCGGGCTGGGGCGAAGCAGATCAAAGATCAACCAGCAGCAGCCCGCGGGGGGTCCGGGGGGTCGTCCCCCCGGGCTAACACTGCGGGCTGGAGCGAAGCTGAGCAAAGATCAGCGAGCAGCAGCCGCCGCCTCGGACGCGCCTGCCGATAATGATGCGGCCGGACGTCATGAGGGCAGTCTGCCACATCCAGCCGTCCACTGGCACATCAATCTCACCATCCGGACGCCTTCGTCAGGCCGGCCCGGCCCTGCCCGGTGGCCGGCGACGAAGAGCCCGGGGTGGAAGTGGCTCCGAGCAGGTCCGTTCAGCAGACTTTGTGGATCCAGCCGAAGGGGTCCGGACGCTGGCCGTACTGGAGGCCGAGGAGCTCCTCGCGCAGGCGCATCGTGACCGGACCGGGGGTGCCGTCGCCGATGAGCCATTCGCCGGTGGCCGTCTTGACCTTGCCCACTGGGGTGATGACGGCCGCCGTTCCGCACGCGAACACCTCGGTCAGCTCACCGGACGCGCTGTCGGAGTGCCACTGGTCCGTCGAAATCCGGCCCTCGACGGCGGGAATCCCGAGATGGGGCGCGAGCTGAAGGAGGGAATCGCGGGTGATGCCGGGCAGGAGCGTCCCGGTGAGCGCGGGCGTCATGATCCGCGCGCCGGCCCCCGCCCCGTAGACGAAGAACAGGTTCATCCCGCCCATTTCCTCGACCCAGCGATGCTCGGCGGCGTCGAGCCAGACGACCTGATCACAGCCATTGTCGACGGCCTCCTGCTGGGCCACGAACGCGGCGGCGTAGTTACCCCCGCACTTCACCTCGCCGGTACCGCCCGGTGCGGCGCGGGTGAAGTCGTCACACAGCCAGACCGTGACCGGCTTGACCCCGCCGGAGAAGTAGGCGCCCGCCGGTGAGGCGATGACCGAGAACAGGTACGACGAGGAGGGGTGGTTCACGCCCAGCCCGGGCTGCGTCGCGATCTCGAAGGGGCGCAGGTAGAGGCTCTTCTCCAGCTCCAGCGGCACCCAGTCCCGGTCCTGGGTCACCATCAACTCGAGGGCGCGGAGGAACGTCTCCTCGGGCAGTTCCGGCATCGCCATCCGGCGGGCCGAGTTGTTGAACCGGGCCGCATTCGCCTCCGGCCGGAACATCACGACCGACCCGTTCTCCTGGCGGTAGGCCTTCAGGCCCTCGAAGAACTCCTGCGCGTAGTGGAACACAGCCGTGGCCGGATCCAGAGTGAAGGGGCCGTACGGCTCCAGCCGCCCGTCGTGCCAGCCCCTGTCCTGCGTCCAGCGCACGGTGACCATATGGTCAGTGAATCTCACGCCGAACGCAGGGGCGGCCAGGAGCCGTTCCCGTTCGGCCACCGGGACCGGGTGGTCGGACAGGCGCACGTCAAAGGCGATCTCAGTCTGCGGAATCGCGGTCATCTCGGGAAGTCCTCCTTACCGCCGGCCATGCGGCGGAGCATGCTAAACCATACGCCGGGACTCCGACCGCGCGACACCAACGATCGGCAGGTCAGAGAGACGTCCGCGGGGACGGCCCCAGCTGGCAGGAACGGATGACCAGGCTCGCCCCGCCCGCATGCGGGCCGGTGCCCTGGCCGGAGGAGGGCGGCCCGGGGGGTGGCGAGCCACCCCTTTCGGCGGGCGGCCCGGGAGTGCGCCGCCCGCGGGCGGCGCGCGAAGCACCGCCCTAAGCTGGCTACTCGCTCGGCGATGTCGTCGCCGATTTCCGGGGTGCTCCGGCGCGCCCAGGCGCCCTGGCGCTCAACCAGGTCCTCCGCCACGGCCTGCTCGATCTTGGCCGCCTCTGCGGTCAGGCCCAGATGGTCGCAGAGCAGCGCGGCGGAAAGGATGGCCGCGGACGGGTCGGCCTTCTGGCGGCCCGCGATGTCGGGCGCGCTGCCGTGTACCGGCTCGAACATGCTGGGGGCGGCGCCCTCGGGGTTGATGTTCCCGCTCGCGGCGAGGCCGATGCCGCCGGCGACGGCGGCACCCAGGTCGGTCAGGATGTCCCCGAACAGATTGTCGGTGACCACCACGTCGAAGCGCTCGGGCTGGGTCACGAAGAACATGGACGCGGCGTCCACGTGGCAGTAGTCCACGGACACGTCGGCGAACTCCTTGGCCAGGCTGTCCACGATCCGCTGCCAGAGGTCGCCCGCGTAGGTGAGCACGTTGGTCTTGTGTACGAGCGTGAGCTTGCGCCGGGGGCGGCCCATCGCCCGGCCGAACGCGTACCGGGCGACCCGGTGCACCCCGAACGCCGTGTTCAGGCTCTCCTGCGTGGCGATCTCGCCGGGGGTACCCTTGCGCATGACGCCGCCGGCACCCGCGTACGGGCCCTCGGTCCCCTCCCGGACCACAACCATGTCGATGTTCTCGGCCCGCGCGGCGGCCAGCGGGCTGGTCACACCGGGATACAGCCGGACCGGGCGGAGGTTGACGTACTGGTCGAGCTCAAAGCGGAGCCTCAGCAGCAGCCCGCGCTCCAGCACGCCGCTGGGCACGCCGGGGTCCCCGACCGCGCCGAGCAGGATGGCGTCGTGCCCGCGGATCTCCTCAAGGACGGCATCGGGAAGCGTCTCACCGGTCCGGTGCCAGCGGCGCGCGCCCAGGTCATAGCTGGTCTCATCGATGGTCACGTCGTGGGCGGCGGCGCGGAGCACCTTGAGCGCCTCGGCGACGACCTCGGGCCCGATGCCGTCCCCGCCGATGACGGCGAGCCTGATGGTGGGAGAAGCCATGTGAGAACCCTTAACGAGCAGACGGGGCGTGCGCCACCGCGAGCAGGTGGCCGGTCCGGATAACGACAATAGCTGATGCCCGCCGGGAGTGTGCGCTAGCTGGCACACAGGATCTCATGATGTGAGACAGCGGAGACCGGGCCGCCGCGTCCGGCGCGGCGGCCCGGGCCGTCTGGTCAGTCCTCTTCGGAACCGATCCAGCTCATCAGCGGGCGGAGTCGCGCGCCGACCTGCTCGATCTGCTCGCCCCGCTCGGCCTCACGCCGCTTGAGGAAGTTCGGCTTGCCGGCGTCGAACTCCTCGACCAGTTCGCGCGCGAACCGCCCGTCCTGGATCTCGGCGAGGATCTTGCGCATCTCTTCGCGGGTCTGCTCGTTGATGATGCGCGGGCCGCGGGTGTACCCGCCGAACTCCGCGGTGTCGGAGCACGACCAGTACATCTTGGAGATGCCACCCTCGTACATGAGGTCCACGATCAGCTTCATCTCGTGCAGGCACTCGAAGTAGGCGATCTCGGGCTGGTAGCCGGCGTCCACGAGGGTGCCGAAGCCCGCCTTGATGAGTTCGGAGACGCCACCGCAGAGCACGGTCTGCTCGCCGAACAAGTCGGTCTCGGTCTCTTCGGTGAACGTCGTCTTCAGCGCGCCGGCGCGGGTGCCGCCGATGCCCTTGGCGTAGGCGAGGGTCAGCGGCCAGGCGCGGCCGGTCGCATCGCGCTCGACCGCGACCAGCACGGGGACGCCGCGGCCGGCGTTGAACTGGCGGCGGACCAGGTGCCCGGGGCCCTTGGGCGCCACCATGCAGACGTCCACGCCCGGCGGGGGCTGGATGAGCCCGTACCGGATGCTCAGCCCGTGCGCGAAGAACAGCGCGTCCCCGTCGACCAGGCTCGGCGCGATCGCCTCCGTGTACAGCGCCCGCTGCAGGGTGTCGGGCACCAGGACCATGATTAGGTCGGCCTGCTCGCACGCCTCGGCGGGCGTGACGACCGGCAGGCCGTCATCTTCGGCCCTGGACCGGCTGCCCGAACCCTCTGGCAGTCCGACCCGCACGTCCACGCCCGAGTCCCGGAGCGAAAGCGCGTGCGCGTGCCCCTGGCTGCCGTACCCCAGCACGGCGACGTGCCGGCCCTGGATCGCCGCAAGGTCGGCGTCGTCGTCGTAGAAAATCTCTGCCACTGCCTGGCCTTTCTTGATGATGTGTATGAGCTGAGCTGTGCGCTGGCCCCGGCTGGCGTCAGGCGCTGCGCTCGACGGGACGCAGCGCCCGGTCGGTAATCGACCGGCCACCGCGCCCGACCGCCACCATGCCGGACTGAACCAGCTCCTTGATCCCGAAGGGCTCGAGCACCCTGATCAGCGCGTCGAGCTTTTCCCGGTTGCCGGTGGCCTCAACGGTCACCGCGTCGAGCGCCACGTCGACCACCTTGGCCCGGAAGAGCTGCACGGTCTCGAGCACCTTCGACCGGCTCTCGGTGTCGGCACGGACCTTGATCAGCATGAGCTCTCGCTGGACCGCGAAGCCCTGCTCCAGCTCAACGATCTTGAGCACGTTGATCAGCTTGTTGAGCTGCTTGGTGACCTGCTCAAGGGGGCGCTCATCGCAGTTCACCACGATCGTCATCCGGGAGATCTCCTCGTGCTCGGTCGGCCCGACCGCCAGCGAGTCGATGTTGAACCCGCGCCGCGAGAACAGCCCGGCGATCCTCACCAGAACGCCCGGCTTGTTCTCCACCAGCACGGACAGCGTATGCCTACTCATATTTTCCTGCCTCCTCGCGGGCGCTTCGCTTGGTCGTGCCGCAGGCGCGCGGTAGCGCACAGCGGGAGGCTGGTCGGCGCCGGGACACCGCTTCGGGCCTGGCGGCCCTGTGCGGTCGTGCCGGAGGCGCGCCAGTGGCGCTGCGGCCCGGCGCCCGCGGCGCACTCCGATGAGCCTTGGCGGAACGATTACCTGTTTTCCTCGTGGCTGCGGTCATTCTGAGCTGCCCCAGTCGGGGGCCATGTCGCGGGCGAACTGGATGTCGTCGTTGCTGGTGCCGGCCGGGACCATTGGCCAGACCATGGCGTCGCGGTGCACGATGAAGTCGATCACGACCGGCCGGTCATTGATCTCCATCGCCTGGTTGATCACCGGGTCCACGTCTTCCGGCTTCTCACAGCGGATACCGGCGCAGCCGTAGGCTTCGGCCAGCTTGACGAAATCCGGGACGCGGGTGCCCGCGAGCGGCCCCGCCCCGGCGGGCTCCGCGTTGCCGGGAACGGCACCGGGCAGACTTGCTGACGTGCCGGCGCGGCGCAGGTCGGTGTTGGAGTAACGCTCGTTGTAGAACAGCGTCTGCCACTGCCGGACCATGCCGAGGTTCCCGTTGTTGATGATCGCGACCTTGACCGGGATGCCCTCCAGCGCGCAGGTGGCGAGTTCCTGATTGGTCATCTGGAAGCAGCCGTCACCGTCGATGGCCCAGACGCACGCGTCCGGGCGCCCGACCTTGGCGCCCATGGCCGCGGGCACCGCATACCCCATGGTGCCGAGGCCACCGGAGTTCAGCCAGGTACGCGGGTGCTGATAGGAGATGAACTGAGCGGCCCACATCTGGTGCTGGCCGACGCCGGCCACGTAGACCGCCTCGGGCCCGGCGATCTCGCCGATGCGCTTGATCACGTACTGCGGGGCCAGCGTGCCGTCGGTGGGCTCCTCGTAGCCCAGCGGGTAGGTGGTCCGCAAGGCGTCGAGCTGAGCCCACCAGGCGCTGTGGTCCCCCTGCTTCCCGGCCTGGTGCTCGGCCCGCACGGCCGTGATCAGGTCGGAAATCACCTCGCGGCAGCCGCCGACGATCGGCACGTCGGCCCGCCGGTTCTTGGAGATCTCGGCCGGGTCGATGTCCGCGTGCACGATCGCGGCGTCGGGCGCGAACGACGCCAGGTTGCCCGTCACCCGATCGTCGAAGCGGGCCCCGAGCGCGATGATCAGGTCGGCTTTCTGCAGGGCGCCGACCGCGGCGACCGTGCCGTGCATGCCGGGCATGCCGAGGTGCTGCGGGTGCCCGTCCGGGAAGGCGCCCCTGGCCATCAGGGTCGTGACGACCGGGATGCCGGTCAGCTCGGCCAGGGTCAGCAATTCGGGTGCGGCGCCCGCCTTGATGATGCCGCCGCCGCAATACAGAACCGGCCGCTGCGCGCCGGTCATCATCCGGGCGGCCTCGCGGACCTGGCGGGAGTGCGGGCGGGTCACCGGGTGATACCCGGGCAGTTCCAGCGGCACCGGCCAGCTGAAGTCGGTCTGCGCCTGCATCGCGTCCTTGGCGATGTCGACGAGGACCGGGCCGGGGCGCCCGGTGGAGGCCAGGTGGAACGCCTCCGCGATCGTCCTCGCGATGTCCTCGGCCTTGGTCACCAGGAAGTTATGCTTGGTGACCGGGAGGGTGATGCCGGAGATATCGGCTTCCTGGAAGCCGTCCGTGCCGATCAGGCTGGTGGACACCTGGCCGGTGATCGCGACCAGCGGAACCGAGTCCATGTAGGCGTCCGCGATCGGGGTGACCAGGTTGGTCGCGCCCGGGCCCGAGGTGGCCATGCACACGCCGGTCCGCCCGGTCGCCTGCGCGTATCCGGTCGCGGCGTGCCCCGCGCCCTGCTCGTGCCGGACCAGGATGTGCCGCACCTCGTCCGAGTCCAGGAGCGGATCGTAGGCCGGCAGGATGGCGCCGCCCGGCAGGCCGAACACAACGTCCGCACCGACCTTCTCGAGCGCGCGGACCAGCGCCTGGGCGCCGGTCATCCTGATCCGGGACGCGGGCCCCGCCTGTGTCCCCGCGCTGGTTGTCGCGGCGCTGGCCGTCCCGGGCGCGGCCCCGCTCGCGGCCGCACCGGCCGGGGGGCCCGCAGTCGCCGCCGTGGCGCCACCTGCCGTGGGCGCCGGGGTGTGGCCGGACGCAGCCTCCGGAAGGCCGCCGCCGGCTGAGGCGGCGGCACCGTTCACGATCGCGCTGGGATCCGCGACCGCCTGCTGGCCGGCCGGAGTGGCGCCCCGAGGGGCGCTTCCGGCGCCGTTCGCGCCAGCGGCAGCCGGGCCTGGCGTGGCGCGCGGCCCGGCCGTGCTGTCCTCGCCGCGGGCCGCCTGCTCACCTGGGTCCGCGCCACCGGTGGTTCCGGCCGCGTCACGATGCGCCGCCCGCGCGGCCAGGTCCAGCGGCGTGGGGCCGGGATGCGCGCGCGCAGGGTTGGCGGGTTTCGTCTGCTCAGTCATCCGATGGCTTCCTTGTAGCGAGAGACTCCGCTGCGAGCGCGTGCGCAGCAGACGGGCATTAAAAAACCCCTCGTGCCGGGTGGCAGTCGAGGGGAGCGCGCAGAGCCTGGCTTGGTCAGCGGCCTGCGCGCCAGCCAAGTACCAGAATCAGTGTGATGTTCACACCACACACCCTGTCCCATGGATCGCGGCGCGTCAACTTGAAGCCGGATAAGTCTCACCTCGTGAGACGCGCCCGATCGAGAATGATCTGGCGGCCGGAGGGCCGGTGTGGCTCCGGGCCATGGGTGTTCAGTGGGGGACGCGGGGTCAGGGGGCAGGGGCGGGGGTCTTGCCCTGGCGGGAGTTTTCGGGGCCGGGGTCACCCTCGTCGGCGCCGGGCTCACGGTCGCCGCTCGCGCCGTGATCGCGCTCGGTGGCGTCCCCGCGGTCGCCGCCGTGGGCCAGGTCGGTGGGGGCGGTGCCGATGAGGGACTCGATGCCGGGGGCGGCCATGGGCCTGCCCACCAGGAAACCCTGGCCGTAGCCGCAGCCCAGCTCGCGGAGCAGTTGCAGCTGCAGCGGGTCCTCGATGCCCTCCGCGACCACCTGGATGCCGAGTTCGCGGCCGACCTGCACGATGGTTTTGGTCAGCAGGGTCAGCGTCTCGTCGTGGCCCAGCCCGGCCACGAAGGACGGGTCGATCTTGATGATGTCGACGGGCAGGCCGCGCAGGTAGGCCAGCGACGCGTACCCCGTGCCGAAGTCGTCGATCGCGAGCCGCACGCCCAGGCGGCGCAGCTCCGCGAGGCGCCCCACCATCAGGCCGCCGTCCTCGACGAGCACGCGCTCGGTCACCTCCAGGGTGAGCGCCTCCGGCGGCAGACCGCTCTCGGCGAGCGCGGCAGCCACCGACTCGGGGAACCGGGCTGAGTTGATCTGGCGCATGGACAGGTTCACCGATACCCCGGCGTTCCACGAGGCAGCCCGCCACGCGGCGCCCTGCCGGCAGGCGGTGGCCAGCACCCACGCACCCAGCGGCACGATCAGGCCCGAGTCCTCGGCCACGTCGAGGAAGTCGGCGGGCGGCACGGCCGCGCCATCGCGCCACCACCGCACCAGCGCCTCGGCACCGGTCACGCGGGACGTCTCCAGATCGACCACCGGCTGGTACTGAACGGTCAGTTCCTGCCGCGAGATCGCGCCCTGCAGGTCGCTCGCGAGTTCCAGCCGCCGGACCACGTCGGCGTGCATATGCGCCGCGAATACCTCGACCCGGCCGCCGCCGCTGTCCTTGGCTTTGGACATCGCGACGTCGGCGTTCCGCAGCACGAGGCCGGGGGGCGAGTCGTCGGCCAGGGCCACGCCGACGCTCGCGGTCAGCGCGATGTCCCGGCTCGCCACGCGGAACGGCGCGGAGCTGATCGTCCCGGCCATCCGTTCAGCGATGTCCGCGATGTCCTGGACACCGGGGGCGCCGTCGATGAGGACCGCGAACTCGTCACCGCCCCAGCGCGCCACCGTGTCGTGCGGCGGCACGACCGCGCGGAGCCGTCGGGCCGCCTGCGCGAGCACCAGGTCGCCGGCGCCGTGCCCGACGGAATCGTTGACCGCGGTGAAGCCGTCCAGGTCGAGGAAGATGACGCCCGTTTCGCTGCCATCACCACGGCTGCGCAGCGCGTCCCGCGCCCGCTCTTCGAGGTAGGCCCGGTTCGGCAGGCCGGTCAGCCCGTCGTGGAAGGTCAGATGGGTGACCTGCTGGCGCAGTGCCACCTGATCGCTGATGTCGCGCGCGGTCACGAGCAGCTGGTCCTGCTCGCCGGGCACCCGGTCCCGCATGACCGTGGACTCGATATGCCGCCAGGTGCCGTCGGCGGTCCGGACCCGAACCGGGAACCGGCCCGGTACGTCGCTGGCCCCAGCGTCCGGTGAATCTGCAGTGCCCGGTGCGCCTGGCGCGGCAGCTGTGACTGTGGTGACTGGCGTGGCTGGAGTGCTGGATGTGTTCGCTGGGGGTGATGCGTTTGCTGGGGCTGACGTGGTCGCTGTTGCCGATGCCGGCGTGCCTGGAGTTGTCGTTTCCCCGGCAGCGTCGTCGTCGTGTCTGTCCGGCTGGGCGGATCTCCCGAGCGCGGCGCGGACGGCGCGGATGGCCACGGCCCGGTCCTCCGGGTGGACCAGATCATCCAGCCGCAGACCGGCCAGGCTCTCAGGCGAATAGCCGAAGTCGGCCACCGCCGGGCTCGCGTAGCTGATCCGGCCCCCCAGGTCGGTCACCAGGACCACGTCGCTGGTCCGGTCGGCGAGCTCACGCAGGCTGCCGCTCGAATCCCGCCAGGCGCGCAGCACCGCACTGGTCTCCCACACCAGCGCGAGCACCCGCGCCACCAGGACGAGCAGGGCCGCACTGCCGGCGACCGCCACCGCCAGGCCCGCGGGCCGGCTGGCGCCGACGACGGCGAGGCTCGAAGTGGGCGTGCCCACCAGCTCCCGGACCAGGACCACGAGCGTGGCGACCGCGACGGCAAGGGCCGAGACGATGGTGGCCCGGCCGGAATCCGACGATCCGCCCGGAGCCGGGAATGCTGCGCGGCAGCCTCCCTATCTCCGGCACGCGTGCCCGGGAGATCCACGGCGTCAGCCCGATCAGGCAGAACGCAAGCACCTCGGCCACCTGCTGGGCCAGGGACTGATGCCCGGACGACAGCCGGGACCCGACCCCGAGGGCGTCACCGACGCCGATCGTGAGCAGGGCGAAATAGGGCAGGAGGACCCGCCGCCAGCCCGCGACCAGGGCGGGCAGCAGCATGCCCAGCACCGCGGCGTCCACCAGTGGGTGCACGAGGCTGAGCAGGAACGTACCAGGCCCCTCACCCGAACGCCGGAAGTCCGCGCCGAACAGCGTGACCCAGCCGATGACGAGCAGGGCGATGGCCATGACGTAACCATCGGCGAGCGAGGAAAGGGTCAAGCGGTTGTCAGCCTCGCCGGGCCTGATCGCCGGGTCGGCCCCGTCCAGCCACCCACCGTCCGGGGGCTCCGCGGCCAGGGCGGTCACGCCGACCACGAACGGTCCCATGGCCAGGAGCGGCGCCACGTCCGCGAACGAGAGCGGCCCGGACGTCCCGAAGGCGTCGGCGAAAAGCTGGTCGGCGAGCAGCCCCGCGAACCAGAACACCGCGGCCCCCGCGAGCCAGCGATAGCCCCGGGCGGCGCCACCCGACTGGCGGGAAGCACCGAACAACAAGCTCACCACGGCGGCGCACGAAACCAGGAGGCCGACGACGTTCATCTTCGGTCCCCCCAGATGAGCTCCTGCACGTAGCTCCTTTCGGCGTGCCGCGATGGCTGCTCACCGACCTGGTGAGGGTCGCGCGCACGCTCTATGTTCCTGTGACTGTCAGTCACCATGGACTCGTGCCCCCCGGCGCCTGACGCTGCCCGGATTCGCCGGGGAAGGTGCAAACCGTCTCGGAACCGACAGTGGCGCTCACTCTATGTACGGGAGGTCACGCTTCGGTTGAGGAAGGGCCTACACCGGGCGACATCTGCGGTTACGGAGAGGCGTATGAGGTCGTTCGTTCCGGTTCATCCTAGAACGTTTTGGGGTGAGCCGAATGAAACGCAGCGTAGTTACGGGATTGGTAAGGACCTTTCGGCTGGCAGGCGCCGCGGGCACAACTCCGGAGGGCGCGGCAACCAGGGGTAGATCGGTAGATGGGGATCACAGCTAGAATCCGTACATCCCCCAGGGCTTCCGCCGGAGGCCCGCAGAAAACCTGCCCAGGAACACCGAGCCGGAGGAGAGGTCACCGTGCGGAAGGTCCTTATCGCGAACCGCGGCGAGATCGCGGTGCGCGTCATCCGGGCCTGCCGGGACGCGGACCTGGCCAGCGTGGCCGTCTACGCTGAGCAGGATATCGACGGTCTGCACACGCGACTGGCGGACGAATCGTATTCGCTGGACGGGGCCACCCCGGCGGAGACCTACCTCAACATCGAGAAGATCATCAAGGTGGCGGCCGAGTCCGGCGCGGACGCGATCCACCCGGGCTACGGTTTCCTGGCCGAGAACGGCGACTTCGCCCGGGCCGTCGTCGCGGCCGGGCTGACCTGGATCGGGCCGCCCCCCGAGGCCATCGAGGCGCTGGGCGACAAGGTGCGCGCCCGGCACATCGCCCGCGTGGTCAGCGCCCCGCTCGCGCCGGGAACCACCGACCCGGTCTCCGGCCCCGAAGAGGTGGTCACGTTCGCGCGCCGGTACGGGCTGCCGGTGGCCATCAAGGCCGCGTTCGGCGGCGGCGGGCGCGGGCTCAAGGTCGCCTGGACCATGGACGAGGTGGAGGACCAGTTCGCGTCCGCCGTACGCGAAGCCGTGACCGCGTTCGGGCGCGGTGAATGCTTCGTCGAGCGCTACCTCGACCGGCCGCGGCACGTCGAGACCCAGTGCCTCGCCGACGCCCACGACAACGTGGTGATCGTCTCGACGCGGGACTGCTCGCTGCAGCGCCGCCACCAGAAGCTGGTCGAGGAGGCGCCGGCCCCGTTCCTGACCCGCGGGCAGATCTCGCTGATGCACGAGTCGTCCAAGGCCATCCTGCGCAAGGCCGGTTACCGGGGCGCGGGTACGTGCGAGTTCCTCGTCGGGCAGGACGGGACGGTCAGCTTCCTCGAGGTGAACACGCGGCTCCAGGTGGAGCACCCGGTGAGCGAGGAGATCACGGGCATCGACCTGGTGCGGGAGATGTTCCGGATCGCCGAGGGCGAGGAGATCGGGTACGACGATCCGCCCGTCCGCGGCCACTCGATCGAGTTCCGGATCAACGCCGAGGACCCGGGGCGCAACTTCATGCCCGCCCCCGGGACGATCCGTTCCTGGCAGCTCCCGGCCGGCCCCGGCGTCCGGGTCGACGCGGGATATGCGCCGGGGATGACCGTGCCGCAGGCCTTCGACTCCCTGATGGCCAAGCTGATCGTCACCGGGGCCAACCGGCGCCAGGCCATCGAGCGGGCCCGGCGCGCCCTGGCGGAGTTCGAGGTGGAGGGGATGCCGACCGTGCTGCCCTTCCACCGCGCCCTCGTCAGCGACCCCGCCTTCACCAGCGAGCCGATGTTCGTGCACACGCGCTGGATCGAGGCCGATTTCAAGACCGAGATCCCGCCGCGGGCCAGTGCGCCCGCGGAGGAGCCGGCCGCTCGCGAGCGGATGGTCGTTGAGGTCGGCGGGCGACGGCTCGAGGTCGTGGTACCGGCCGCCCTGACCCTGTCCGGCGCGGCTCCGGTGGCCACGGGTGCTCCGGCCGAACGGCGCGGCGGCAGGCCGCGGCACAAACATGTGGCGCCGACCGGCGGCGGGGCCGGCCTCGCCAGCCCCATGCAGGGCACTATCGTGAAGATGGTCGCCTCGGAGGGGCAGGCCGTCTCGGCGGGCGACCCGATCGTCGTGCTCGAGGCGATGAAAATGGAGCAGCCGGTGACCGCGCACAAGGACGGTACGGTGACGGACCTGTCCGTCGAGGTGGGCCAGACGGTCACCACCGGGACCGTGATCTGCCGCATCGAGGATCCGAACGAGGACTGAGGCTGAGTGCCGCGAATCCCTGGTGATCCGGGAATCGGCGGGAGACTTCGGTTCGCGATCGGGTTCCGGCTACCGCCCGAGAACCGCGAATGGGTGCGGCACGAGCTTACCGACGCGGGCTGGCGGGGCCGGACCGTGCTGCGCCACCTGATCGTGATGGTGCCCATCTGCTGCGTCCTCGCGGTACTGCCCGGCCCGCTGTGGCTGCGCCTCATGGTGCCGGGACTCGCCATCGCCGGCAGCGTGTTCACGGTGGCCGCCTACGCCGACAACATCCGGGTCACCCGGCTTCGCCAGCACCAGCTCCCGGTTCCAGACGACCCCGACCTAGGCCACCCGGCGCATTAGGATGTGCTGGCCTGGGGGACGACGCCGTCCGGGGGGACGAACCCCCCTGGACCCCCCGGGCGCTTCGCGCCCCGCCGTGGTACTTCGCCGACACACCGGCCACTCACCGGGCACAAGGCCCGGTTCGCTGGGCCGGTATGAGCGCCTCGCCGTAACCTGCGCCGGTGACCGTTAGATCGGCCGGTGGGCGTTAAATCAGGGGAATTCGGGGGGGAAGCGCATTAGTTTGCGGGCGGCTTCGGCGAGGCTGCCGGACAGGGAGGGGTAGACGGTGAACGTCTGGGCCAGCTGATCGACGGTGAGGCGCTGCTCGACGGCGATCGACACGGGCAGGATGAGCTCGCTGGCGCGGGGCGCGACGATCACGCCGCCCAGCACGACCGAGGTATCCGGCCGGGCGTACAGCTTGACGAACCCGTCCCTGATCCCGGCCATCTTGGCGCGCGGGTTGCCGGCCAGCGGAAGCTTGGCCGCCGTGGCCGGGACCTCGCCGGACTCCACCGACGACGCCGTGACGCCCACGGTGGCGATCTCCGGATCGGTGAAGATCGTCGCGGCCACGTGGCCCAGCCGGATCGGGTGCACGGCCTCACCGAGCGCGTGCCACATCGCGATCCGTCACCCGGGATCCGAGGGACTGATACGCGCCGGCGAACTCCGCGCCGGTCACGCCGGAGCCCACCACGATCAGCTCTTCGGGGATCTCCGGCAGGTCGTACAGCTGGCGCCAGTTGAGGATGCGCTCGCCGTCCGGCACGGAATCGGGCAGCACGCGCGGGTGCGCCCCGACCGCGACGAGCACGGCGTCCGCGCTGATGTCACGGCCGCCCACTCGGACGGCCCGGGGCCGGCCAGGCGCGCGGTTTCGTCGATGACCTCGACACCCTCGGCCGCCACACGCGCCGCGACGTCCGCGGACTGCGCCCTGGCCAGCGCCTTGATCCGGTTGTGCAGCCGGGTCGCGTCCACCGCCGCGGCGCCGTCCCCGGTACCGTCCCTGGGGCGGATGCCGAGATCAGCCGCTCCGTCCAGCACGGTAACCGTGCTGGAGGTCTCGATCAGCGTCTTGGAGGGGACGCAGTTGGTGAGCACGCAGGCTCCGCCAAGCCCGTCGCGTTCGGCCAGGGTCACCTCGGCACCAAGCTGCGCGGCGACCAGCGCGGCCTCGTAACCGCCGGGACCGCCGCCGATGATCGCGATACGTGCGCGTACCCGCCTCACAAGAGGCCATTCTTTCGGATGTGTGACCGGCCTAACGAGCCGGGGCCGCAGGCCCCCCGGGTTACGCTGCCGCGCCGGGGAGGGACTCGGTGGTGATCCGGGTGTTGTCGTCCCACAGCGCGTTGATCGCGGTCGCGGCCATCACGTGGACGCCGGCCCCGATGGCGCGCTCGTCAACGTCAAACGTGGGCTGGTGGATGTCCAGTTCCTGGGCGGAGCCGGGCGTGCGCACCCCGAGCCGGGCGAAGGAACCGGGCACGGACTCCAGATACCAGGCGAAGTCCTCACCGCCCAGGCTCTGCGGCGTGCCCACCACGGCCTCGGGCCCCAGCGTCTGCTCGGCGGCGGCCGCGAACATCGCGGTGCTCATCGGATCGTTGACCGCCGGTGGCACTTTCCGCGAGTAGCTCATCTCGGCGAAGACCCCGTAGGCGCCGGCGACCGAATCGACGAGCTCCCTGAGCAAGTCGGGGGCACCGTGCCAGGCGTCGTCGTCCAGGCACCGAACGGTGCCCTCCACGATCCCTTCGTCGGGAATGGCATTTGCCGTCGTGCCGGCGCTGACCCGGCCCCAGACCAGGCTCAGGCTGGACCGCGGGTCCACCCGCCGGGAAAGTGCGGCCGGCAGTTCGGTGATGATCTTGCCGAGCGCGTAGACGAGGTCGGCAGTCAGGTGCGGCCGCGCGGTGTGCCCGCCCGGCCCGGTGACGCGCACGGAGATCCGGTCGCACGCCGCGGTGATGGGACCGTTCCGGATGCCGACCTGGCCGACGTCGATTTTGGGGTCGCAATGCAGGGCGAAGATGCGGCCCACCGAGGTGATGCCGCCCGCGGCGAGCACGTCGAGCGCGCCGCCGGGAACCTCCTCGGCCGGCTGGAAGATCAGCCGGACCCGGCCGGGCAGCAGCCCCTGGGCGGCCTGGCCGGCCAGGAACAGGCCGGTGCCGAGCAGCACGGTGGTGTGCACGTCGTGCCCGCAGGCGTGACAGACGTTGGGGACGGTCGAGCGGTACGGGACGTTCTTCTCGTCGGGCATCGCCAGGGCGTCGATGTCGGCACGGAGCGCGATGACCGGGCGTGGGGCGGTCTCGTGGTCACGGTCGTTGCCGCCGATGTCGACGATCAGGCCGGTGCCCTTGGGCAGGATCACCGGGCGGAGGCCCGCAGCCGCCAGCCGCAGCGCGATGCGGCTCGTGGTGCGGTGCTCGGCGTAGCCGACTTCCGGGTGGGCGTGCAGGTCGCGGCGGAACGCGATGAGCTCGGCCTCGTGCTTGGCGATAAAAGCTTCGAGATCGCCCGCCAGGTCATTTCCTTCCATGCCCGCCTTCCCCCGGGATGACGAAACGGTCCTCGGCAAACTCAGTGACAAGCGCGTCGATAACGGCGGTCATCTCGCCGTCATAAGCGAGAACGGCACGCTGTCTTTCGTACGAAGCCCCGTGATCAAGCACTTCAGAGGTTACTCGCAGCTCTTCAAGACAGCCAAGCCGATCGGCGACGGGCTCAAGCTCGCGGACGAGTTCATAAAGCTCGTCGCGGAGCGGCGCCGTCGTACCTGACTCATCGGTGATCACCGTCGCGTCAAGACCATATCTCGTCGCCCGCCATTTGTTGTCGCGAACGACCCAAGTCGAGGGACTCGGAAGCTGGTAGCCGCGATCCAGCTGGGCGTCGAAGAGCTGCACGAGGCACTGCGAGAGGGCGGCGACCATCCCGATCTCACGGGCCGTGGGCAGGCCGTCAAACATGCGGACCTCGACGGTGCCCAGATCCGGATGCGGGCGGATGTCCCACCACACTTCCTTGATGCTGCGGATGGTTCTGGCCCGCAACAGCGTGTCCATATACTCCTCGAACTCACCCCAGCTGGAAAGCCGGTGCGGGGGACCCGCAGTCGGCAGGTCGCCGAAGATGACCGCCCTGGTCGAGGCGAGCCCGGTGTCCTGCCCGTTCCAGAACGGGCTGGACGCCGTGAGCGCCAGGAAATGCGGCAGATATGCGGCGAGCGCATTGACGACGGGAATCGCCTTGCCGCCGTCCCGCAGCCCAACGTGGACGTGCACACCGAAGGTCTGAATCCTCCGGCCCAGCCATTGCATTTGCTCGACAAGTTCCGCATACCGAGCAATAGGCGCCATCTTGGCATCGCGCCAGTTGCTTACTGGATGCGTCCCGGCGCAGGCCAATAGGATACCCCGGCCGGCCGCGGTCTGCTGGAGTTCTTCGATTGTCTTCCCGAGGTCGGCTTTGGCCTCTGACACAGTGCTGCAAACGCCCGTCACGATCTCCACGGTCGACTGCATGAGCTCGTGGCGGATCTTCGGGTGCTCACCGCTCGCGTCCAGGCCAGGCAGCGCGGCCAGGACCCCGTCGGCGTCCTGGCGCAGGAGCCTGGTCCGGGCGTCGATGAGCTGCAGTTCCCACTCGATCCCGAGCGTCGGGCCGCGAGAGGGATTCCAGCTGATAGCCACCGGCAACCTCCGTTCGGGCATGTGGTTGCGACGTGGCCGCGAAATAACATGGGCGCAGAAAAGGCGAGAGAGTTAATTAGGCAAACCTAAATGCGCTCCGGCAAATTAGTAAGCGTCCGGCGGCCGGTAAACGCCCCATATGTCGCGAAGCGCGTCACAGACCTCGCCGAGGGTGGCCTCCGCGCGCAGCGCCTCGCGCAGCGGGTACAGCAGGTTCCCGGTGCCCTCCGCGGTGGCCTTGAGGTCCGATATCCGGCGGGTGAACTCCGCCGCGTCCCGGCGGGAGCGGAGGCGCTCGATCCGGGCGACCTGCTCCGACTCGATGGCGGGATCGACCGGCAGCAGCTCGTACGGCTCCTCGCCATCGGAGACGAACTTGTTCACCCCGACGACCACCCGCTCGCCCGCATCGATCTCCCGGGCCACGTCGTAGGCGGCGCGCTCGATCTCGGCCTTCTGGAAACCGCGCTCGATCGCCGCGACGGCCCCGCCCATGTCCTCGATGGTGGTCATCAGGCCCATGGCGGCGTCCTCGATGTCGCTCGTCATGGACTCGATGGCGTAGGAGCCGGCGAACGGATCCACCGTGGCGGTGAGGTCGGTCTCGCTGGCCAGGACCTGCTGGGTCCGCACCGCGAGCTGGGCGGCCTTCTGGCTCGGCAGCGCGATGGCTTCGTCAAAGGAGTTGGTGTGCAGCGACTGCGTGCCGCCGAGCACCGCCGCGAGGGCCTGGACGGTCACCCGGACCACGTTCACGTCGGGCTGCTGCGCGGTCAGCTGGACGCCCGCCGTCTGCGTGTGGAACCGCAGCATCTGCGAGCGGGGGTCGGCCGCGCCGAATTCGTCCCGCATGATCCGCGCCCACAGCCGGCGCGCGGCGCGGAACTTCGCGACCTCCTCCAGCAGCGTCGTGCGGGCCACGAAGAAGAACGACAACCGCGGCGCGAACTCGTCGACGGCCAGGCCCGCGGCGATCGCGGCCCGGACGTACTCCCGGGCGTTCGCGAGCGTGAAGGCGATCTCCTGCACCGGGGTCGCGCCCGCCTCGGCCATGTGGTAACCGGAGATGGAGATGGTGTTCCACCGCGGCAGTTCCTTGCGGCAGTAGGCGAAGCTGTCCGCGACCAGGCGCAGCGACGGGCGCGGCGGGTAGATGTAGGTGCCGCGAGCGATGTACTCCTTGAGCACGTCGTTCTGGATCGTCCCGGTGAGCGCGCCCGGGGCGATGCCCTGCTCCTCTCCGGCCATCTGGTAGAGCACGAGCAGCACCGCGGCGGGCGCGTTGATCGTCATCGAGGTGGACACCTCGCCGAGCGGTATGCCGTCGAACAGGCGGCGCATGTCGTCGATCGAGTCGATCGCGACCCCCACCTTGCCGACCTCGCCGTGCGCGACCGGGGCGTCGGAGTCGTACCCCATCTGGGTCGGCAGGTCGAAGGCGACCGACAGGCCGGTCGTCCCGGCCTCAATCAGCTGCTGAAAGCGCCGGTTGGACTCCGTGGCGCTGGCGAATCCGGCGTACTGCCGCATCGTCCAGGGCCGTTTCGTGTACATCGTCGGGTAGACGCCCCGGGTATACGGATACGCTCCTGGCTTGCCGAGCTTCTCTTCCGGACGGAAATTTGTAAGCTGTTCTTCGTCGTAAACGGGTTCGATCGGCAATCCGGATTCCGACATGCGCTCCATACGCACAGGTTACGGCGAAGAGCCGGTTTTGGCGCGGGGGGCGACCGAGCATGGGGTGCGGGCCGCCACGGTCCGGCCGCTTCCGGGCAGGCTGCGCCCTCGCGGGAAGAGGGCCATCGCGGGACGAAACAGAACGGCAGAGACCGGTGAACGCGAAGGGAGATCGGTGACGGAGCGTATCCGCGCGGCTCTGTTCAGAGGCGCAGCCCTTCTCGCGGCGTGCTCCGTGACCGGCGCCGTGGCGCTGAGCTCGCCCGCTCAGGCCCAGCCGCCCGCTCGGGACCTGACGGCCCCTAGGCCGGCACCCTCCACGCAGGCGAGCGCCACGCAGCGCCCGGCCACCGGGCCCGCCACCGAATCACCTCAGCAGCAGGCGGCGGCCGCGGCGCTGCTGCGGCAGGCCAGCTCGGAGCCGGCCAACCCGGCCATTGTGGGCGGCGCGCAACTGGCCGGGAGCAGCGTGATCGTGAACGGCCCGGCGGCCCCGCTGCCCAAGGTTCCCGCGTCGGCGTACGTGGTCGCCAACGCCGGAACTGGCCAGGTCCTGGCGGCCAAGGACCCGCACGGCCTGCTGCGCCCGGCGAGCACCCTCAAGATGCTGACGGCGGTCGCGCTCGCCCCGCTGCTGAACCCGGACGCCACGGTGGTGGCGTCGGCGCAGGCTTCCAACGTCACCCCGAACATCGCGGGACTGGTACGCGGCCACGCCTACAAGGTGTCCGACCTGTTCTACGCACTGCTGCTGATCTCGGCGAACGACGCCGCGATCGCCCTGGCGCAGGCGGCCGGCTCGCTGGGCAACGGCGTCGCGCTGATGAACGCCGAAGCGCACCACCTGCAGGCGTACGACGTCGACGCGAAGGACCCGAACGGGCTCGACGTTCCCGGCCAGCACGTCTCGGCGTACGACCTGGCGCTGATCGCCCGGCAGGCGCTGACCATGCCGGATGTCATGCGGTACGACTCGGCGAGGGAGGCGCATTTCCCGGTCACGTCCCGCAAGTCGGAGACGCTGGTCAACCAGAACGAGCTGCTGACCAAGTACCCGGGCGGCATCGGCGGCAAGATCGGCTGGACCGGCGCCGCGGAGGCGACCTACATCGGGATGGCCCGCCGGAACGGCGTCACGCTGGTCGTGACGATTCTGCACTGCACCCCGCTGACCGAGGTGAGCTACGCGTCGAAGCTGCTGAACTGGGGATTCGCGCAGGACGGCCGGGCCCGGCCGATCGGGACGCTGGTCAGCCCGATCGCGGCCGCCCCGGCTGCCCCGGCCGCCTCGCCCAAGCCCACGGCGTCACAGCGCCCGGTCACTTCGGGCACCATCACCGGCCCGAAGATCCCGCGCGGGCTGGCGGCCGCGTCCATCGCGCTGATAATCTTTGCCGCCGCGGCCGCCATCGTGCTGATCCTGCTGCGGCGCCGCTCCCCGTCACACTGAATTGGCTAGTCGGCGCGGTCCAGGCGGGGAACGAAGCCGATCCGGTCCCGGACCAGGGCCATGGTCGCGCGAGCCTCCCGGCCGGCCCGCGCGGCGCCGCCGGCCAGTGTCTTGTCCAGGCTTTCGGAGTCGGCGAGGATCGCCTCGGTCCGCTCCCGGATCGGCGCGAACGTGGCCACCACAATCTCGGCCAGGTCCTTCTTGAACTGGCCGTAGCCCCTGCTGCCGTACTTCGCCTCGATCGAGGCGATCGGCTCGCCGGTCAGCGCCGAGTAGATGCGCAGCAGGTTCGTGACGCCCGGCTTGGCTTCGTCATCGGCCCGCACGTCGCTGCCGGCGTCGGTGACCGCGCGGGCGATCTTCCGCCGGATCTGCGCGGGGTCGTCCAGGACGTCCACGATGCCCTGCAAGGACGACGACGACTTGCTCATCTTGCTCGCCGGGTCCTGCAGGTCCGCGATCCGGGCGACCGACGGGAGGATGTAGGGGTCGGGCAGCACGAAGGTCTCGCCGAACCGGTAGTTGAAGCGCTGGGCCAGGTCCCGGGTCAGCTCCAGGTGCTGGCGCTGGTCCTCCCCCACCGGCACCTGGTCCGCCTGGTACAGCAGGATGTCGGCCGCCTGCAGGATCGGGTAGGTGAACAGGCCGACGGAGGCCTGCTCGGACCCGCCCTTGGCCGCCTTGTCCTTGAACTGCGTCATCCGGCTGGCCTCGCCGAACCCGGTCAGGCAGCTGAGGACCCAGGCGAGCTCGGCGTGCTCGGGCACGTGGCTCTGCAGGAACAGCGTGCAGCGCTCCGGTTCCAGGCCGGCCCGATCAGCTGCGCCGCCGCGACCCGGCTCCGCCGCCGCAGCGCATCCGGGTCGTGCGGGACCGTGATCGCGTGCAGGTCCACCACGCAGTAGAACGCGTCGTGGTCCTCCTGCAACTTCACCCACTGCCGGACGGCGCCGAGGTAGTTGCCAAGGTGAAACGAGTCGGCAGTGGGCTGGATGCCGGAAAGCACGCGTGGCCGGTTCATGCCCGTGAGTCTACGAACGCCGACCGGCCGAACGCGACTGGATAAGGCGGTCGGCGACCCCGAGATCAGCGCACTCGGGGGATGGGGCCGGTCGCGTTGATGCTGCCGATGGCGTTCTGCGGGCCGTGGGCGTCCCGGGGGGCGCCGGGGGCCACGACCACCTCGACGCGCTGGAACTCCTTCAGGTCGGAGTAACCGGCGGTAGCGATCGTCCGGCGCAGCGCGCCCATGAGGTTCATCGACCCGTCCGGGACCGCGGATGGCCCGTGCAGGATGCGCTCGATGGTCCCGGCCGTGCCGACATTGACCCGCGCGCCGCGCGGCACCTCCGGGTGGCTGGCCTCACTGCCCCAGTGGTAGCCGCGGCCGGGGGCCTGTTCCGCGCGGGCCAGCGGCGAGCCGACCATCACCGCATCCGCGCCGCAGGCCAGCGCCTTGGCCATGTCCCCGCTGCGGGTCATGCTGCCGTCCGCGATCACGTGCACGTACCGGCCGCCGGACTCGTCCAGGTAGTCTCGCCGGGCCGCCGCGACGTCGGCGATGGCGGTCGCCATCGGCACCGCGACGCCGAGGACCGCCGCCGTCGTGTGGCCGGAGCCACCGCCGAAGCCCACCAGCACCCCGGCCGCCCCGGTCCGCATGAGATGCAGGGCGGCGGTGTAGGTGGCGCAGCCGCCGACGATCACGGGCACGTCGAGCTCATAGATGAACTGCTTCAGGTTCAGCGGCTCGGCACGGCCGGACACGTGCTCGGCGGACACCGTGGTGCCCCGGATCACGAAGATGTCCACGCCGGCGTCGATGACCGCCTTGTAGTAGCGGGCGGTCCGCTGTGGCGAGAGGCGGCCCGCGGTGGTGACCCCGGCCCGGCGGATCGCCTCGATCCGCCGGCCGATCAGCTCCTCCTTGATCGGCGCCGCGTACATCTCCTGGAGCCGGCGGGTGGCGGCCTGCTCGTCGAGCTCGGTCACCTCGGCGATCAGCGGGGTGGGGTCCTCATACCGCGTCCACAGGCCCTCGAGGTCCAGCGCCGCCAGGCCGCCCAGCCGCCCGATCTGGATGGCGGTTTCCGGTGAGACGACGCTGTCCATCGGGCACGCGATCAGCGGCAGCTCGAACCGGTAGGCATCGATCTGCCAGGCGATCGACACCTCCTCCGGGTCCCTCGTCCGGCGGGACGGGACGATACCGATCTCGTCGAGGGAATAGGCCCGGCGTCCGCTCTTACCCCGCCCGATTTCCACTTGGGTCACGCTTACCTGTCTCTCATACCTGTCCGCGTATTTGCCCGCGTACTTGTCCGCGTACGTGGCCGTCTACGGACGGCGGCCACTGTAGTTCGGCGCCTCGACGGTCATCTGAATGTCGTGCGGGTGGCTCTCCTTCAGGCCGGCCGGGGTGATCCGGACGAACTGCGCCTGCTGAAGGTCGGCGATGGTCCGTGCGCCGCAGTAGCCCATGGCGGCGCGCAGCCCCCCAACGAGCTGGGTGGCGACGGCGGCCAGCGAGCCGCGGTAGGGCACCTGGCCCTCGACGCCCTCGGGCACGAGCTTGTCCTCGCGCAGCACGTCGTCCTGGAAGTAGCGGTCCTTGGAGTAGGAGCGCCCCCGTTCCCGGTTGCGCATCGCGCCCAGCGATCCCATGCCGCGGTACAGCTTGTACTGCTTGCCGTTGATGAACACCATCTCTCCGGGCGTCTCCTCGCATCCGGCGAGCAGGCTGCCGAGCATGACCGTGTCGGCGCCCGCGGCGATGGCCTTGGCGATGTCGCCGGAGTACTGCAGCCCGCCGTCCCCGATCAACGGGACGCCGGCCGGGTGGGCGGCCCGGGCCGCCTCGTAGATCGCGGTGACCTGCGGCACGCCCACCCCGGCGACCACCCGGGTGGTGCAGATCGAGCCGGGCCCCACCCCGACCTTGACCCCGTCCGCCCCGGCGTCGATCAGCGCCTGCGCGCCGGCCCGGGTGGCCACGTTGCCGCCGACCACCTCGACGCCGGTGTTGGCCTTGAGCTGGGCGACCATCTCCAGGACGCGCCGGGCGTGTCCGTGCGCGGTGTCCACGATGAGGAAGTCGACCCCGGCGTCGATGAGGGCCTGGGCGCGGCGCTTGGCGTCCTCGCCCACCCCGACGGCCGCGCCGACGACGAGCCGGCCGCCCGGGTCCTTGGTGGCCAGCGGGTACTCCTCGCTCTTGGCGAAGTCCTTGACCGTGATCAGGCCGCGCAGCTTGCCCGCGCCGTCGAGAAGCGGCAGCTTCTCGACCTTATGGCGCTGGAGCAAGGCCAGCGCCTCCGCCGGGGCCACCCCCACGGGCGCGGTCACGAGCGGCATGGGCGTCATGACCTCGGAGACGCGGCGGTCCCGGTCGGTCTCGAACCGGATGTCGCGGTTGGTCACGATGCCGAGCAGCACGCCGTCGCCGCTGATGACCGGCAGGCCGGAGATCCGGTACCGGCCGCAGATCCGGTCGACGTCGGCCACCGTGGCGTCCGGGGTGCAGGTCACCGGGTCGGTGATCATGCCCGCCTCGGATCGCTTGACCACGTCGACCTGCTGGGCCTGGTCCTCGATGGCGAGGTTGCGGTGCAGCACCCCGACGCCGCCCTGGCGGGCCATGGCCACGGCCATCCGCGCCTCGGTCACGGTATCCATGGCCGACGACACCAGCGGCATCCGCAGGCTGATCCGCCGGGTGATGCGCGTGCTGGTGCCGGCCTCGGCGGGCAGGACGTCGGACGCGGCCGGGAGCAGCAGCACGTCGTCGAACGTCAGGCCGGGAGGGGCGAACTTGTCTGACTCGTTCATGGCACCTTCAGCGACGCGGTGGCCGGGGGACATCTTCCATCCTAATGAGCGCCCGGGACGCCGGGACGCGAACGGCGGGCCGGCCCCGCGTGGGAGCCGACCCGCCGGGTGGAACAGATTAGTGCGAGTGACCGTGGCTGTGGCCGTGCCCAGCCGCGGCCGGCTCCTCGTCCTCCGGCTTGTCGACCACGAGGACCTCTGTGGTGAGCAGCATGCCGGCGATGGAGGCCGCGTTCTGCACTGCGGAGCGCGTCACCTTGACCGGGTCGATCACGCCCTGGGCGATCAGGTCGCCGTACTCGCCGGTGGCGGCGTTGTAGCCGCTGCCGGGCGGCATGGAAGCCACCTTGGCCGCGACCACGGAACCCTCGGCGCCCGCGTTGATGGCGATCCACCGGCACGGCTCCGACAGGGAGTTCCGCACGATGCGCACGCCGGTCGCCTCGTCACCGGTGCGGCCGAGGTCGTCGAGGTCGTTGGCGATCGCCACGAGGGCGCTGCCGCCGCCCGCCACGATGCCTTCCTCGATCGCCGCCCGCGTGGCGGAGATCGCGTCTTCCAGGCGGTGCTTCTTCTCCTTGAGCTCCACCTCGGTGGCCGCCCCCGCGCGGAGCACACACACCCCGCCGGACAGCTTGGCCAGCCGCTCCTGCAGCTTCTCGCGGTCCCAGTCGGAGTCGGTGCCCTCGATCTCGGTCCGGATCTGGCGGATCCGGTCCTGGATCGCGGTCTTGTCCCCGGCACCGTCGATGACCGTCGTCGTGTCCTTGGTGACCACGATCCGGCGGGCCCGGCCCAGGTCGTCCAGGCTGATGTTGTCCAGGCGCAGGCCGAGCGCCTCGCTGACGACCTGGCCGCCGGTCAGGACGGCCATGTCGGCGAGCATCGCCTTGCGGCGGTCACCGAAGCCGGGCGCCTTCACCGCGACCACGTTCAGCAGGCCGCGGATCTTGTTCACGACCAGCGTCGACAGGGCCTCGCCCTCGACGTCCTCCGCGACCACGAGCAGCGGCCGCTTGGACTCCGCGATCTTCTCCAGCAGCGGCAGGAACTCGCTCATCGAGGAGATCTTGCCCTCGCTGATGAGGACGTAGCCGTCCTCGAGCACGGCCTCGAGCCGGTCCTGGTCGGTGATGAAGTACGGGGAGATGTACCCCTTGTCGAACTGGAGACCCTCGGTGAACTCCAGCTCGAGGCCCATGGTCGGGGCCTCCTCGACAGTGATGACGCCGTCCTTGCCGACCTTGCTGAACGCCTCGGCGATCAGGTCGCCGATCTTCTCGTCCTGCGCGGAGACGGTCGCGACGTGCGCGATATCGCTCTGCTCCTCGACGTCGCGGGCCACCGCGAGCAGCCGCTTGGAGACCTCGGCGGCCGCAGCGTCGACCCCGCGCTTGAGCTCGATCGGGTTCGCGCCGGCCGCCACGGAACGGAGCCCGTGGTGGACCATGGCCTGCGCGAGCACGGTGGCCGTGGTGGTGCCGTCGCCGGCCACGTCATTGGTCTTGGTGGCGACTTCCTTGGCCAGCTGGGCGCCGAGGTTCTCGTAGTGATCCTCGAGCTCCACCTCGCGGGCCACGGTGACGCCATCATTGGTGATTGTGGGCGCGCCCCACTTCTTGTCGATCACGACGTTGCGGCCACGCGGGCCGAGCGTGACCTTAACGGTGTCGGCCAGCCGGTCGACGCCGCGCTCCAGCGCGCTGCGCGCGTCCGCGCCGAAGTCCAGAATTTTGGGCATTGACTACTACCTCACCCTGCGAATTTTCATCAAAAGTCCGCGTCATGGACCACGTGATAAGGGCGCCAGGCCAGCGACCGGCCTGGCGCCCTTATCCGCGCATCCTGTGCGGTCTTACTTGTCGACGATGGCGAGTACGTCGCGAGCGGAGAGCACCAGGTACTCCTCGCCCGAGTACTTCACCTCGGTGCCGCCGTACTTGCTGTAGAGGACAATGTCCCCGACCTTGACGTCCAGGGGCACGCGCTTGGCGCCCGAGTCGTCGAAACGGCCGGGGCCAACCGCCAGGACTTCGCCCTCCTGGGGCTTCTCCTTGGCGGTGTCCGGGATGACAAGGCCGGATGCTGTGGTCTGCTCCGCTTCGAGCGGGCGAACCACAATCCGGTCCTCAAGCGGTTTGAGAACAACCTTGGTGGCGGTCGTCACGATCTGACCTCCCCCTCCGGAAGGCTAAATGGTCAATTGCTAGAGAGGGCGAGCACGGTGGTCTGCCGTCGCGGGTGCCAGACCTGCCTCGTCGCATTAGCACTCTACTTGTCAGAGTGCTAGTCCGACAGTATCCAGACCGCGCCAGGTCGTCAACACGGGAGCCGCCACGCCGGTGCCGGTCGATATATTTCACGTTCCGTATACAGCTTATTACAGCCAGCTACTAAGGTGGGTGCGTCCGCGAAGGGATCATCCGGCACTCGCCGCGGGCCGTCACGCTCGCCCCTGAGCACGGCCGGCATCCGCGCCGTCCGCTATTCCCACTCGATCGTGCCGGGCGGCTTGCTCGTCACGTCGAGCACGACCCGGTTCACCTGCGGAACCTCGTTGGTGATCCGGGTGGAGATGCGCGCGAGGACATCGTCGGGCACCCGCGCCCAGTCCGCGGTCATCGCATCCTCGCTGGTGACCGGGCGGAGCACCACCGGATGCCCGTAGGTGCGGCCGTCCCCCTGTACCCCGACGGAGCGGACCTCGGCCAGCAGCACGACCGGGCACTGCCAGATGCGCCGGTCGAGCCCGGCCCGCGACAGTTCGTCCCGGACGATCGCGTCGGCGTCGCGGAGCACTTCGAGCCGGTCCGCGGTCACCTCACCGATGATCCGGATGGCCAGCCCCGGGCCGGGGAACGGCTGCCGCCACACCATGTCGCGGGGCAGGCCCAGTTCCTCGCCGACCCGCCGTACCTCGTCCTTGAACAGGGTCCGGAGCGGCTCGACCAGCTGGAACTTCAGGTCGCTGGGCAGTCCGCCGACGTTGTGGTGGGACTTGATGTTGGCCGCGCCCGTCCCGCCCCCGGACTCGACCACGTCCGGGTACAGCGTGCCCTGGACGAGGAAGCCCGCCTCTTCGCCGTGGCTTTGCGCGTCCGCAGAGATCTCCAGCGCGGCGCGCTCGAAGGCGCGGATGAACTCGCGGCCGATGATCTTCCGCTTCTGCTCGGGATCGGTGACGCCGGCGAGGGCGCTCAGGAACTGCCCGGCCGCTTCGACCACCTTGAGCTTGACGCCGGTCGCGGCGACGAAGTCGTTCTCGACCTGCTCGGCCTCGCCCTTGCGGAGCAGGCCGTGATCCACGAACACACAGGACAGGCGATCGCCGATCGCGCGCTGAACCAGCGCCGCCGCGACGGCCGAATCGACGCCGCCGGACAGGCCGCAGACGGCGACGGCGTCGCCGACCTGCTCCCGGATTCGCTCGACCTGCTCGTCGATGATGCCGCGGGTGGTCCAGCCCGGCTGGCAGCCGGCCGCGTCCAGGAACCGCTGCAAGATGGCGGTGCCGTGGTCGGTGTGCATCACCTCGGGGTGGAACTGCACCCCGTAGAGCTTGCGCCGGGAATCCTCGATGGCCGCGACCGGAGTGGCCTCGGTCCGGGCCGTGACGGCGAAGCCGGACGGCGCCGCGGCGCACGTGTCGCCGTGTGACATCCACACCCGCTGGCGCCCCGGCAGGCCGGCCAGCAAGCCGGCCGCGGGAGCCTCGCGGGGCTCATCCAGCGCGTCCAGCGTGGTCGCGCCGTACTCGGCGGCACCGGTGCGCCGCACGGTGCCGCCCAGGGCCTGGACCATGAGCTGGAAGCCGTAGCAGATGCCGAGCACCGGGACGCCCGCGCCGAACAGCCCCTCCGGGGCGGGCGGGGCGCCGTCCGTGTACACCGACGCCGGGCCGCCGGAAAGGATGATCGCCTTGGGCTTGCGGGCCAGCATCTCCGCGACGGGCATCGTGTGCGGAACGATCTCGGAGTACACGTGGCACTCGCGGACGCGGCGCGCGATGAGCTGCGCGTACTGGGCGCCAAAGTCCACCACGAGGACGGTGTCGAAGCTATCGGACGAGTGCACCTACCGAGTTTAGGGCATCTCCCCCGGCGGTCCGGTGAGCTGAGTGTGGCTGTTCTGTCCGGCCGCTGCCTGCCCGTTCCGCTCGGCGGGCGCGTCTGGCTGGGGCTGCCCGCTGTCTGGCTGGGGCTGGCCCCGCGGCTGGGACTGGCCGTTCGCGGGCGCCTGCCTGTGCGCCGGCGCACAGGCAGCCGGTCCGGTCAGCTGCGGGGGCACCGGGAGCGGTCCGGGCGCCTGGGCCGCGGCCGCTGCGGGCTGGGCGGGCGCGGCCGCTGCGGGCTGGGCGTCCAGCTGGCCCGGCCCGCCGCTCGCCGGGGCGATCCGGAGCCGGGCGATCCTCCGCCCGTCCATCTCGGTGACGGTGATCCGGTGGTCGGCGACCTCCACCGACGCGCCCACCGCGGGCACCTCGCCGAGGCGGGCGAGCACAAAGCCGGCCGCCGTCTCGTAGGGGCCCTCGGGCAGGTTGATCCCGGTCTGCTCGGCGAACTCGTGCAGGTTGAGCAGGCCTTCCACCTCGACCTCGCCGCCGTGCAACCGCCGCGGCTCCCCCTCCTCCACGTCGTACTCGTCGCGGATGTCGCCGATCAGCTCCTCCACCAGGTCTTCGAGCGTGACGATGCCGGCCGTGCCGCCGTACTCGTCGATCACGATCGCCAGGTGGGCGTGCTCCCGGCGCATCTCCGACAGGGCGGCGAGGACGGTCTTGCTGATCGGCAGGAACTTGACGTGCCGGGAGAGCTGGGCCACGGTCAGCGAGCGGTGCGCCCGGGCGGGATCGAGAAGGTCCCGGATATGAACAAAACCGATCACATTGTCGTAGGAGTCCCGGTACACCGGCAGCCGTGAGTACGGCACGCTCACCGCGAGCTTGGCGGCCTCGCTGAGCGGGGTGTCGGCGGACACGAACTCCACCTCGGTGCGGGGCAGCAGCACCTCGCGGAGCTGCCGTTTACCCGCGTCGAACACCTCGGACACGATCTCCCGCTCGTCCGGATTCAGTATCTGGTTGCTGGCGACCAGGTCGCGCAGTTCCTCCTCGGTCATGACCGTGCGGTTGGCCCGAGGGTCCCCGCCGACGATCCTTACGACCAGATTGGTCGACTTCGACAGCAGCCACACGAGCGGGCGGGCCAGGACGGCGATCCGGTCCAGGATGGGGGCCGCAACCAACGCCACGCGCTCTACCCGCTGCAGAGCGATCCGTTTGGGAGCCAGCTCACCCAGGATCAGGGTGACGTACGTGATAGCTATGGTGACCAGGGCAAACGAGAGAGGGACGGCAAGGGCCCGGGATATATGGGCGCGGATCAGCGCGGACGAGAGCAAGCCGGCCAGGGTCGCGGCCCCGTACGCGCCGGTGACCAGGGTTGCGAGCGTCACCCCGATCTGCACCGCGGAAAGGAACCGGTTCGGGTCCTGGGCCAGCTTGGCGACCCGCTGGCCGCGCTTGCCTTGCTGGGCCAGCTTGCGCACCTGGCTCTCGCGCAGCGAAACCAGGGCCATCTCGGCTCCGGCGAAGAAGCCGCCGATGAGCACGATGACGAGGACAATGACAATGTCCCCGATGAGCTTGCTCACGACGTTCCCCGGATTCTCCAAGTGTGCCGCCACCTGGGCGACCGCCACTGGACGCTGTGTTCGGCCAGTCTAAGTGCACGGGTTCGTATGCTGGGTGGTATGAGGAGGACCTCCGCGCTTCGCGCCGCGCGCGGGCTGGCCGCCTGCAGCATCCGGGGCGCTCCGGACTCCCCTCGGATCGGAGCGTGTCGTTCAGGAGGATCCTGTGCGTTTCGGGCACGGTCCTGTGTGATCGAGAGCGGTCCCGGGGAAACCAGGATCGCGGAAAGCCGATAGCGTATGGGTCCTGTGGGCACCAGAACAACGCGGGCTGGCGACGGCCCGCCCGTCTGGAAGAACACCGCGCGGCTGGCGGACGGCCGCGAGATCATATATTTCGACGAGACGCCGGGCCTGAATCGGGCCCTGGCCCGTGACCTGCGCGAAGGGCTGTCCCCCGGGCCCGCGCCGGGTACGTGGAGCCCGGAGCAGGCCGTGCGCCGGGATCCATTGCTCGGCGAATGGGTGATCATCGCTGCGCAGCGCCAGGAACGCACCTTCCTGCCACCTCCTGACCAGTGCCCGCTCGACCCATCGGCACCCGGCAGGCCTACTGAGGTGCCCGCGGACAGCTACAACGTGGTCGTCTTTGAGAACCGGTTCCCCTCTTTGCGCGGCGCAAGCACCATTCCCGGTCCTAGTGGCCCGCCGCATCCGCCGGACCCGCCGGACCTCGACGACGGCCTGTCGCCGCAGCGCCCCGGCTACGGCCGCTGCGAAGTCGTCTGCTTCACTTCCGAGCACAACGCGTCGTTCGCGAGCCTGACCCCGCGGCGGGTCCGGACCGTGATGGAGGCGTGGGCCGACCGAACCGCCACGCTGAGCGCCACAGCCGGCATTGAGCAGGTCTACTGCTTCGAGAACCGGGGCGAGGAAATCGGCGTCACCCTGCACCATCCGCACGGCCAGATCTACGCGTTCCCGTTCGTGACGCCGCGGACCAGGCAGATGGTTGCGCGGTCACGGGCGTATGCGGCCCAGGCCGGCCGGAACCTGTTCGACGATCTGGTCAACGCGGAACAGGCGGACGGCACGCGGATGGTGGCGGCCAACGATCACTGGACGGCCTTCGTTCCCCCCGCCGCCCGCTGGCCGTATGAGGTGCTGATCTTCCCGGCCCGGCGGGTGCCCGACCTGGCGGCCTTGGGCGACCCGGCCCGCGCGGCGTTCGGTGACCTGTACCTTGACGTGCTGCGCCGGTTCGACCGGCTCTTCGGCACGCCCGCGCCCTACATCGCGGCGTGGCACCAGGCCCCGGTCACCGACGCCGAGGCGCGGCGGCAATTCGGCCTGCACCTTCAGGTCTTCACCGTCCGGCGGGCACCAGACAAGCTCAAGTACCTGGCGGGGACGGAATCGGGCATGGCCGTGTGGGTCAACGACATCGTGCCGGAAACCGCGGCGCGCAGACTTCGGGAGGCATGATGAGGCTGCTCGTCACGGGGGGCGCGGGATACATCGGCAGTGTGGTCGCTTCGTCGCTGATCGAGACGGGCCACGACGTGACGGTGCTGGACGACCTGTCCACCGGGCACGCGGACGCCGTGCCGCCCGAGGCCGCCCTCATCCGCGGCACCCTGCGGGACGACGCGGCGCGCGTGCTGTCGGAGGGCATCGATGCGGTCCTGCACTTCGCGGCCAAATCTCTGGTGGGCGAGTCGGTGGAGAATCCGGCTCTGTACTGGTCCCACAACCTGGGTGGCAGCCTGGCGCTACTGGAGGCGATGCGCGAAGCCGGCGTCCGCCGGATCGTCTTCTCCTCGACCGCGGCGGTCTACGGCGAACCGGAGCGCACCCCGATCGAGGAGACCGATCCGACCCGGCCGACCAGCCCCTACGGCGCCTCCAAGCTCGCCGTGGACACCAGCCTCAGCGAGTTCGCGCGGATGTACGGCTTCGGCGCGGTCAGCCTGCGCTACTTCAACGTGGCGGGCGCGCATGAGGACCAGGGCGGGAAGTGGTACGGGGAACGCCACTCCCCCGAGACGCACTTGATCCCGAACGTACTGAAGGTGGCGCTGCCTGCCACGTCCGACGGGGCCCCGGGGGCGGTCAAGATCTTCGGGGATGACTACCCCACGCCGGACGGGACCTGCGTGCGCGACTACATCCACGTCGCCGACCTGGCCGACGCCCACCTGCTGGCGCTGGACGCGTGTGAGCCGGGCGAGCACCGCGTCTTCAACCTCGGCAACGGAGCCGGATTCTCGGTCCGTGAGGTCATCGACGTCTGCCGCGCGGTGACCGGTCAGGACATCCCGGCCGAGGTGGACCCGCGACGGGATGGCGACCCGGCGGTGCTCGTCGCCTCGTCTGAGCGCGTCAGCGCGCATCTGGGCTGGCACGCCGCACGCGACCTGCGGACGATGGTCGCCGACGCCTGGACGTTCGCCCAGGCGGGACGGGAAGAGGCGGGCGCCCGATGACGGCGCGCCGGGCCGCCAGCGTCGCGGCAGGCCGGCGCGCGCTCGCGGACCGGGCCGCGCGATGGTTCCACGAGTGCTACGGGCGCGAGCCGGAGGGTGTGTGGTTCGCCCCCGGCCGGGTCAACCTGGTCGGCGAGCACACCGACTACAACGAGGGGTTCGTGCTGCCCTTCGCGCTCGGCCAGGGTGTCGCGGCCGCCGCGGCCCAACGCGAGGACGACGTTCTCGAGCTGCGCACCCGGCGGGACCCGGCCGCCAGCGTCGAGATCCCGCTGGAACGGCTGCGGCCCGGCCCCGGCGGGGCCGGGGCCGACGGTATCCCGGGCTGGGCGAGATACCCGGCCGGGGTCGCCTGGGCGCTGCTGTCGGCCGGGTATCCGGTCGGGGGCGTCAGCCTCGCCGTCGACTCGTGCCTGGCCGACGGGGCCGGGCTGTCGTCCTCCGCCGCCCTGGAATGCTCGGTGGCCCTGGCGCTGACCGAACTGGAGGGCGCGGGTGGCGTAGACGGCGCGGGCATTCCCCGCAGCGGCCTGGCCGCCATCGCCCGCCGGGCCGAGAACGAGTTCGTCGGTGTGCCGTCGGGGATCATGGATCAGTCTGCCGCCCTGCTGTGCCTGGCGGATCACGCGCTGCTGCTGGACTGCCAGTCGCTGGAGTTCAGCCAGGTGCCGTTCGCCCCCGCCGCGGCCGGGGTCCGCGTGCTGGTGATCGATACCCGGGCCAAGCACGAGCTGACGGACGGCGAATACGGCGGCCGGCAGACCGAATGCCACGAAGCGGCCCGGCGGCTCGGGGTGCCTTCGCTACGCTGGGTCACCGACGTCAGCGAGCTGGCCGCCCTGGACAACCCGGTCCTGGCGCGCCGGGCCCGCCACGTGATCACCGACAACCAGCGGGTCCAGGAGGTGGCCGCGCTACTGCGCTCCTCCGGCGGCGGTGACGCCCACCCGCTCGCCGAGGTCGGCGCGCTGCTCACCCGGTCACACCGGTCCCTGCGCGATGACTTCGAGGTGTCATGGCCGGAAGCCGATGTGGCCGTAGACGCGGCCGTGGCGGCAGGGGCACTGGGGGCCCGGATGACCGGCGGCGGTTTCGGCGGCTCCGCGATCGCCCTCGTCCCGGACACCGGCGCCGCTCAGGTCGAGGCGGCTATCCAGGCCGCGTACGCCGGCCGTGGCTGGACGGAGCCCGAATTCCTGACCGCCGTACCCTCGGACGCCGCCCAGCCCATGCCCTGACCGGCCGCCGGGCCGTAACACTTTCGCAGCGGGCATGGCCGGCGTCAGACCGTTCGGGCGGGAAAGGAAGCATTGATGCCACTACGTGAGGATGCCGCCGCGATCGCCGGAGAGCTGGCCGACCTGCGGCACGCCATTCACCGGGAACCTGAGATCGGGCTTGACCTGCCGCTCACGCAGGAGAAGGTGCTAGCGGCGCTGGACAGCCTGCCGCTGGAGGTGAGCACCGGGCGGAAGCTCAGCTCGGTGACCGCCGTGCTGCGCGGCGGGGCCGGACCGGCGGAGGGCATCGGCGCGGGCGGGAAACGGGACGGCACCCGGCCGTCGGTGCTGCTGCGCGGGGACATGGACGCGATGCCGGTGACGGAGCTGACCGGCCTGCCGTACGCCTCGCGTTTCGGGGGCGTCATGCACGCCTGCGGCCACGACCTGCACACCGCGATGCTGGCCGGGGCGGCCCGGCTGCTGTGCGGCCGGCGGGCCGAGCTGGCGGGAGATGTGATCTTCATGTTCCAGCCCGGCGAGGAGGGCTACAGCGGCGCGGACAAGATGATCGGCGAGGGCGTACTGGACGCGGCCGGGGAGCGGCGGCCGGTGGCCGCGTACGCCCTGCACGTGTCGTCGACGCAGCTTCCCTGCGGCGTGTTCACCACCAAGCCGGGGGCGATGCTGGCCGCCGCCGACATCATCCGGGTGACCGTGCGGGGCCGCGGCGGCCACGCGTCGCAGCCGCACCTGGCGGCCGACCCGATCACGGCGGCCTGCGAAATGGTGACCGCCCTGCAGACCCTGGTGACGCGGCGGTTCGACGTGTTCGACCCGGTCGTCATCACGGTGGGGAGCTTCCACGCGGGAACGACCGACAACGTGATCCCGGACGAGGCGCGGTTCCTGGGGACGGCCCGGTCATTCAGCCCGGCGGCGCGCGCGAGACTCAAGGACACGATCGTCCGCCTGGTCAACGACATCGCGGACGCGCACGGCGTGACCGCGGAGGCCGAATACATCGAGGAGTACCCGGTCACCGTCAACGACGAGACCGAGGCCGCGTTCGCGCGGATGGTCGCGGCGGAGACGTTCGGTGAGCTGCGCTCGGTGCCCAAGCAGTTCCCCATGACCGGCGCCGAGGACTTCTCCTACGTCCTGCAGCACGTGCCCGGCGCGTTCATCTCAGTGGGCGCGTGCCCGCTGGACCGGGACCCGGAGACCGCACCGTCCAACCACTCGGCCGAGGCGGTGTTCGACGACGCCGTGCTCGCCGACGGGTCCGCGCTCTACGCCGAACTGGCCATGCGCCGCCTCGGGGTAGCCTGACGGCCGCCGCCTCGGGGTAGCCTGACGGCCGCCGCCTCGGGGTAGCCTGACCGGCCTCCCCGAGACAGCGGAACAGTGAAAAGGCGTCAGAGGCTGGCGACGTCGGCCTGCTTGGCGCGGACCGCCCCGGCCGCCGCGCGCAGGCCGGACAGCTCGGACTCGGTCAGGTCGCGCTCCACCACGCGCTTGACCCCGCCGGCGCCGATCTCCGCCTCGATGCCCAGGTACACACCGGAAATCCCGTACTGGCCGTCCACCCAGGCGCAGACCGGCATGACGCTCCCGGAGTCCTCAGCCACCGCGCGGGCCATCCGCGCCGCCGCGGCCGACGGCGCGTAGTACGCCGAACCCGTCTTCAGGAGGGCCACGACCTCGGCTCCGCCGTTGCGGGTGCGCGTGACCAGTTCCTCGATGTCCTCGGCGGCCAGCACGCCGGTCAGCGGCTTGCCATCCACGGTGCATGCGGACGGGACCGGCACCATGGTGTCGCCGTGCGAGCCGAGCGTGAGCGTGCGCACCGAACCGACCGGGACGCCGGCCTTCTCCGCGACGAAGTTGGTAAACCGGGCGGTGTCGAGCATGCCGGCCTGGCCGATCACCCGCTGGGCCGGGAACCCGGACACCTTGGCGGCCAGGGCCGTCATCTCGTCCAGCGGATTCGAGACCACGATCAGTACGGCCTCGGGCGCGTGCTTGACCACGTTCTCCGTGACGTTGCGGACGATCTTCGCGTTGGTCTCGATCAGGTCCATCCGGCTCATGCCAGGCTTACGCGGCAGGCCGGCGGTGATGATCACAATGTCCGACCCGGCGATCGCCTCGTAGCCTTCACCGCTGGAACCGGTCGTCTGCCCGGTGACCTTGGTCTCAAAGCCCTCGATCGGCCGTGACTGGTTCATGTCCAGGGCGAGACCCTCGGGCTTGCCCTCAACGATGTCGATGAGCACGACCTCATCGAAGATGTCGTACTCGGCAAGCCGCTGTGCGGTGGTCGACCCGTAAAAGCCGGCCCCGACGACGGTCACCTTCCCCTTGCGTGCCATGTCCGGAGATCTCCTTTGTTCTCGGTGATGTTTATGCGGCGGGGCCTCAGGCCGCCAGTTCCTTACGCAGGTTGTCGCCCACGGCCGTCAGAAACTCCTCCGTGGTCAGGAAAGGCGTATCCGGGCCGACAAGCAAGGCCAGGTCCTTCGTCATCTGGCCGGCCTCGATGGTCCGGACGCACACACGCTCGAGCACGCGGGCGAAATCAGACACCTCGGGCGTCCCGTCCAGCAGCCCGCGATGGGCGAGGCCGCGGGTCCACGCGAAGATGGACGCGACCGAGTTGGTCGAGGTGGGCTTGCCCTGCTGGTGCTGGCGGAAGTGCCGCGTGACGGTGCCGTGCGCGGCCTCCGCCTCCAGGGTCTTGCCGTCCGGCGTCATCAGGACGCTGGTCATCAGGCCGAGCGAGCCGAAGCCCTGGGCCACGATGTCGGACTGCACGTCACCGTCGTAGTTCTTGGTCGCCCACACGATGCCGCCGTCCCACTTGAGGACCTGGGCCACCATGTCGTCGATCAGCCGGTGCTCATAGGTGATCCCGGCGGCCTCGAAATCGGCCTTGAATTCGGACTCGAAGATTTCCGCGAACAGGTCCTTGAACCGGCCGTCGTACGCCTTCAGGATCGTGTTCTTGGTGGACAGGTAGAGGGGGTACCGGCGGTTCAGCGCGTACCGCATCGTCGCCCGGGCGAAGTCGCGGATCGAGTCGTCGAAGTTGTACATGCCCATCGCCACGCCACCGCCGGTGAACTTGGCCACTTCCAGCTCGATCGGGCGGTCGTCGTTGTCCGGCACGTAGGAGATCGTTACCGTACCGGGTCCTGGGACGACAAAATCGGTGGCCTTGTACTGGTCGGCGTGGGCATGGCGGCCGATGATGATCGGCTTGGTCCAGCCCGGGACGAGCCGCGGAATGTTGGAAACGACGATCGGCTCGCGGAAGACGACGCCGCCGAGGATGTTACGGATCGTGCCGTTCGGCGACTTCCACATCTTCTTCAGGCCGAACTCCGTGACCCGGGCCTCGTCCGGCGTGATCGTGGCGCACTTGACGCCGACCCCGCGGGCTTTGATCGCGTTCGCCGCGTCGATCGTCACCTGGTCGTCGGTCGCGTCCCTGTTCTCGACCGACAGGTCGTAATATTCCAGGTCGATATCCAGGTGCGGCAATATCAGCTCATCCTTGATGAGCCGCCAGATGATCCGGGTCATCTCGTCGCCGTCGAGCTCGACGACCGGATTCGCCACCTTGATCTTGGACATGCTTGGTCATTCCCTTCATCTGCTGGCCAGTCCCCTGGTGAGGTTCGCGGCCACGAGGCTGCCCGCTCTGGTCAAGTCGGCGGCAGCACGAGTGCAAGCACCAGCAGCCCGGCACCGAGGAGGCCGAGGGCCAGCACATCAGCGAACCGCCGCCGGCTGGCGAGCAGTCCCACTGCGCTCTGCGGCAGGACGAGCCGGGCGATGGCGGCGGCGAGCAGCCCTCCACCGACCACCCCGGCACCGTCGCCGACGGCGTGTGATCCAATCCAGGCCCACCCAATGCCACCCACCGTGCAGGCCAGCGCCACCAGGTAGGGGACCTGGCCCAGCGCGGCGGCCGCCGAAGGGGCGGCCGTCCGGGACGCGGCACGGCCGGGGACGGCGGCCGGGGGCCGCAGCCCCGGGCGGCGGCGGCCGCCCGGACGGGCCGAGGCGGGGCCTGTCCCCGGGCTGCGAGGTCCTGGTTCACCCGAACGGACGGGAACGGGGCCTGGTCCCGGCCTGCGGGGCGCTGATTCTTCCGAACGGACCGGAGCGGGGCCTGGTCCCGGCCTGCGGGACCTGGTGGGCTCGCCGTAACCGGGCGCGGCGGGCGGCGGGGGCTCAGGAGCCGGGCCCCACGGGGCGCCGTCGGCACGAGCCGCGTACCGGAGTGCTTCGGCGTCGGCCAGCGCTTCCGCCTGGCCCGGGGCCGTCCAGTCCGGGCGGCTCCCGCCGGGGCGCCGTCGCGGGAGGGGGGTGCCGGGGCGAGGGGCGCCGGAACCGCCTGGGGCATCGGCGGCGCGGGCGAAGCCGCTGGCCGGCGTGTCCTCGGCATTCCTCACCGCTGTTCCTGCACAGGCTGCCTCCCAGGCTACTTGCTGGCAGTTTACCGGCGTATTACATGATCAATGGCCGATGCTCCGCCGCGTGCCCGGCTGATCTCGGACCGTGCGGGACGGACGGTAGGCCGGGCCTGTGCGGGGTAACTAAGAGGTGATGGACAACTCACGGCTCCGATAGGCAGGAGGCCCGTTGTGGATACGCCTTACATTCGCGTCGAGGACAGCGGCGAGGTCGTGTCACTCACCGGCGAGGTGACCACGGTCGGGCGCGGCCAGGGCGTGGACGTGCGTCTGAATGACCCGAGCGTGTCGCGGCTGCACGCGGAGATCGTCCGCCGCGGGCCCTACATTTATGTGGTTGACCTGGGATTATCACGCAACGGGACCCGGGTGAACGGCCGCCCGGTGGCTCGCCGGGTCCTGGCGGACGGCGATGTGGTGGCGTTCGGCGCGGCGCGGTGCCGGGTCGGCGGGCTGCCCCGCGAGGATCTCCCCGCCGATGCTGAACTTCGGCGTCCCGCCGTACCGGATCTGACCCGGCGGGAACTCGACGTGCTGGCCGCCCTGTGCCGCCCCGCGCTGTCGGACGACGCCTTCGTGGCGCCGGCCACGGCCCGGGAGATCGCGGCCGATCTTGTCGTCACAGAGGCGGCCGTCAAGCAGCACCTGCTGCGCCTCTACCAGAAGTTCCGGATTTCCGGCGGCCTGAACCGGCGGATCCGGCTAGCCAACGAGGTGGTCGCACTCGGCCTGGTCCGGCCCGCCGACCAGTCGGCGGCCACCGGGTACGTACCCGAGGCCCGCCCGCCCGCCGACACCGAGGTGACCGGCCGCTGCACCTGACGGGTCAGCCCAGGCGGGAGGGGCCCACGCCGAAGTGCGGCAGCGTGAAGTGCGGCAGATGCAGCAGGATGCTCACGTTCGGCAGGTGCGGCAGTATGAAGCCGAGGTTGGGCCAGTACAGCGGGGGGTTCGCCGCCGCGGCGGCGACGGCCGCGGCGGCCAGGCAGAACATGACCAGCATCACGACCGCCGACGATGCCCTCGTCCGCGCGACCGCACGGAACACCCGGTTCATTTCCCGCCGGGGACCGGCCGAGGCCGGCCCGATTCCGTAGAACGCCACCGCGGCGCCGGCCGCGTACGACCCGGCGAGCGAGGTGGAACCGGCGCTGCTCATGACGAGCGTCCCCGCGAACACGACCGCGGCGACCAGGGCCGCGAGCGGGGCGAGCAGGGCCGTGGTCAGCACGGACCGCGCGATGGCCCAGGGCGCGGTCGCCACCCCGACCAGGATGTCGGCGGCGCTCGGGCCGCGCACCGAACGCCGCACGGCCAGGGCGCTCTGCGCCCGGTCGCCGGCGCGCAGCAGGACGATGACGGCGAGGGCGCCGATCGTCCCGGCAACCGGCAGCATGACGCTCACCGCGATGGCGATGACCATGATGGCCAGGCCGAGCAGGGAGGACGGCTTGGCGCGCTGGAACGCCTGGGAGGCCGGCGGGGACGCAGGGCCCGGGCGCACGGCGCCCGTGTCACCACCCCGGGCAGGCGCGGCGGAGTACCCGGGCGCATACCCGCCGCCCTGAACGGAGCCGTACGGCGCGGCCACGGCGGGCCGGGGCCGCGCGCCGCGCGCGGGAGCGTACTGGACCGGCGGCAGCAGGTCGGCGTAATCGGCGGCCCTGATGGGCTGCGGTGCCCTCAGCGCGTGCGGGGCGGCGGGCCCGGCGGCGTTGAGCGTGCCGGCGCCGCCGTAGGCACCCGCGGAACCGTAGGCGCCCGCGGCGGCGCCGGGGGCACCGTACGCGACGCCATTGCCGGGGACCGGGGCCTGGGTGGTGGCGCCGCGCAGCACCGGCGGCCCCTCGGCCAGGCCGGGGGACGCGCACTGGGCGCTCAGCCACGCCGCGGTGGGGCGGCTCCGTGGATCGCGGCTGAGTGCCGCCGACACCAGCTGGGCGAGCGGCCCCGGGATGCCCGCGAGGTCGGCGTTGCCCTGGACGATGCGGTAGAAGATGTTCTCGAACGACCCGCTGCCGAACGGCGGCCGCCCGGTGGCGGCGTAGGCGATGGTGGCGCCCCAGGAATGGACGTCAGACGCCTGGCTGCTGGGCTGGCCCTCGATCACCTCGGGGGCCAGGAAGCCGGGCGTCCCCATGAACATGCCGGTCTGGGTGAGCCTCGTCGCGTCGCCGGTGTGGGCGATACCGAAGTCGATGACGACTGGATCGCCGTCGTGCAGCATCACGTTGCCCGGCTTGAGGTCGCGGTGCACGACGCCGGCCGCGTGCACGGCCACCAGGGCCTGGGCCAGCCCGCGGGCCAGCCGCTCGAGGGCCCACGGCGGGAGCGGCCCCTGCTGGCGCACCACGTCGTCCAGGGTGTGACCGGGTACGTACCGGGTGACGATGTACGGGAACTTCCCGGTGACGTCGGCGTCGAGCACCTCGGCGACGTAGGGGCTGCGGACCCGTCGCATCACCTCCACCTCGCGGGCCAGCCTGCGGCGGGCGTTCGGCTCCTCCGCGACCCGGGAGTGCAGGACCTTGACCGCGACCATCCGGCGTTCCCGGTCGCGGGCCAGGTACACCGCTCCCATGCCGCCTTCGCCGATCCGCTCACGCAAGCGGTACGGCCCGAGCCTGTCCGGTATCCGGTCCTGTGCGGCCATTGCCACACCAGACTACGGGGCCTGCGCAAGAATGCCGAAGCGATTGGGCAGGTGCGCAGGTCAGAGGCGTCCGATCGGCCGGGCCAGCGACCCCGGGGCCCTCAGCTTCCCGCGACCAGCTTGCGCAGCGCCTGGGCGGCGATGGCGTTGCGCTCCGCGTGCGTGACGAGCGCGGCCGCCAGCGCGGCCGTCCACTCCTGCAGCGGAACCGGCGTCCGGGACAGCACCACCCCGCGGACCTCCCGGCAGATCTCCGCGGCGGGCTGCCCGGCGCTGACGCTGAGCGTCATAACCTGGTCGCCGAGCCGGACGACCACCCCGGACACCTCGCCGGGGCGGCCGCGCATCCGGTCCGACGCCGTCCGTTTACGGTCCACCGTGACGGTGCCGGGCGGCAGCGCGTCGCTGAGGGACTCGGACAGAACCCGCGCGTAGATCGCCACGTCGGCGCTGTCGGCCCGCAGGGCCGACGCCACCAGGTCGAGGGAGAGAGCATCATCCGATTCGGTCATGTCTCACCGGCCGCTGAACGACGCTTTCCCGGGGCCACGCTCCAGGAAGCTGCGCATCCCCGCCTCCTGATCCTCGGTGGCGAACAGCGAGGTGAAATGCAGCCGCTCGATCTCCAGGCCAGCGTCCAGGTCCCGTTCCAGGCCCTCGTCGATGGCCTGCTTGGCGGCGCGCAGCGCCAGCGGTGCCGCACCGGTGTAGCGGTCCGCCAGGAGCCGGGCCGCCGCGTAGACGTCGGTATCGGGCACCACCTGGTCGGCCAGGCCAATGTGCAGCGCCTCGACCGCGTCCACGAAGCGCCCACTGAAGACGAGGTCCTTGGCCCGGGCCTGCCCGATCAGCCGGGGCAGCCGCTGGGTACCGCCGGCCCCGGGGATGATGCCGAGCAGGATCTCCGGCTGGCCGACCTTGGCGCTCTCGCCCAGCACGCGGAAGTCGGCGCACAGGGCCAGCTCCAGGCCACCGCCCAGCGCGAACCCGGTGATCGCCGCGATGACCGGCTTGGGGATCCGGGCCACGGCCTTGAAGGCGTCCTGGATACCCGCGCCCAGCTCCATGACCCGGGCGTGACCGGCCTCGGCCATCTCCTTGACGTCGGCGCCGGCGGCGAAGACCTTCTCGCCGCCGTAGAGGATGACCGCGCGGATCTCCGGATCGGCACCCACCTGCGCGGCCGCGGCGCCGATCTCGTTCTGTACCTGGCCGTTCAGCGCGTTCATCGGCGGTCGTTCCAGCCGGATGGTCGCGACGCCCGCCTCGGTCGCTACGCGCACGAAGTCACCCATTGACAGTCCTCCACTTCATCGCGGTGTCCCGCCCCCCAGCTTTCCCGGGTATCACCCTCTCAGGAAGACCTGGGCTGAGAAGAGCCGGCCGGGGCGTACCGCTCAGCGGAGGTCGCCATTGGTCATCCCGGCCGGTGCGTCCGGTACGGTCACCAGCCCGAGCTCGGCCCGGCTGGCCAGCAGCGGGCGGTGGGGCAGGACGCGCACCGTATAGCCGAACGGGCCCGGCTGGGTGAGCTCGATCTCGCCGGAGTAGCGCACCGCCGTACCTGCCTGCGGCTCACCCGCGTCTGGACCGTCGGGTGACAGCGGGATGAAGGACGGGTCGACCAGCTCGTCGTGCTCGTTGGCCCGGCCGGACACTACCTCGACACAGACGTCATCCGGGGTGAGGTCGCCCAGCGCGACCACCGCGCGCACCGTGAGCGGCGTGCCGAGCTGCGGCTCGCCCGCGTCCGCCTCGACGTGCTCGATGCGGACGGCCGGCCAGGCCATCTCGACCCGGCGCTTCCAGGCGGCCAGCTCGCGGGCGGCGCGGTAGGTCCCGCCGTCCGCCAGCGCCCGGGAGGACTTCGTCGCGGGCGCGTACAGCGTGGTGACGTAGTCGCGGACCATCCGCTCGGCCGGCACGCGCGCGCCCGAGCGTCCGGAGCGCGTGCCGGATCATGTCGACCCAGCCGTCGGGCACCCCGTCCGCGTCCTGGCGGTAGAACATCGGCGCCACCGAGTTGCCGAGCAGGTCGTACAGGGCCGAGGCCTCCAGCTCATCGCGGCGGTCCGGATCGGGCACGCCGTCGGCGGACGGGATCTCCCAGCCGTTGCCGCCGTCGTACCACTCGTCCCACCAGCCGTCACGCACCGACAGGTTCAGGCCGCCGTTCAGCGCCGCCTTCATCCCGGAGGTTCCGCAGGCCTCGAGCGGGCGGAGCGGGTTGTTCAGCCAGACGTCGCACCCGCGGACCAGGGAGCGGGCCATCTCCATGTCGTAGTCCGGCAGGAAGACGATGCGCCCGCGTACCCGCGGGTCGTCGGTGAACTGGACCATCTGCTGGATCAGCCGTTTGCCGCCCTCGTCGGCCGGGTGCGCCTTGCCGGCGATGACGATCTGGATCGGGCGTTCCGGGTCGAGCAGCAACTCGGTGAGCCGTGCCTCATCGTGCAGCATCAGCGTGAGGCGCTTGTAGGACGGGACGCGGCGGGCGAAGCCGATGGTCAGCGTGCCCGGGTCGAACACGTCGTCGATCCAGGTCATCTCGGCCTCGCTGGCGCCGCGCTGGCGCCAGGAGACCCGCAGCCGTCTGCGGGTCTCCGCGACCAGGTTCTCCCGCAGCACGCGGCGCACGGACCAGATCCTGGCCTCGGGCAGGTCCGCCACGCGGTCCCAGTCCCAGTTCCCGCCTTCGCTCAGCACTTCGGCGCCCGGGTCGGCAAGCTCGAGCATCTCGCCGGCCACCCAGGTGGCGGGGTGCACGCCGTTGGTGATGGAGCCGATCGGGATCTCGGCCTCCTCGAATCCGGGCCACAGCCCGGAGAACATCTGCCGGCTCACCGCGCCGTGCAGCTTGCTGACGCCGTTCGCCCGCTGCGCGAGCCGCATGCCCATCACGGCCATGTTGAAGACGTGCGGGTCACCGCCCGGGTAGGTCTCGGCCCCGAGCGCGAGCACGCGCTCCACCGGCAGCGCCGGGTCCGCGGCGTCCTTGCTGAAGTACCGCTCGATGAGATCGCGGGGGAAGCGGTCGATGCCGGCCGGGACCGGGGTATGCGTGGTGAACACGGTGCCGGCCCGGCACGCCTCCAGGGCCGCATCGAAGCTGAGGCCGGTGGCGGCGTAGGTGCGGATGCGCTCCAGGCCGAGGAAACCCGCGTGCCCCTCGTTGGTGTGGAACACCTCGGGCTCCGGGTGCCCGGTGATCTCGCAGAACGCCCGGACGGCGCGCATGCCGCCGATGCCGAGCAGCAGTTCCTGGCGGAGCCGGTGCTCGGTGCCGCCGCCGTACAGCCGGTCGGTGACCTCGTGCAGGGCCGGCTCGTTGTCCTCCACGTAGGAGTCGAGCAGCAGCAGCGGCACGCGGCCCACCCGGGCCAGCCACACCTGCGCGTGCAGCCGGTGGCCATCGGCCAGGGTGACGGTGATCCGCACCGGCGTGCCGGCGGCGTCCCGCAGCAGGTCGAGCGGGAGGCCGTTCGGGTCGCTGGCCGGGTAGCGCTCGGCCTGCCACCCGTCCGCGGACAGCGACTGGGTGAAGTAGCCGTGCCGGTACAGCAGGCCCACACCGATGAGCGGCACCCCGAGGTCGCTCGCGGCCTTGAGGTGGTCCCCGGCCAGGATGCCGAGACCACCGGAGTACTGCGGGAGCACCTCGGTGATGCCGTACTCGGGCGAGAAGTAGGCGATCGCGGCGGGCGCCGCGACCAGCGGCCCGGTCCCGACGGCCTGCTCGTCACGGGCCCGCTGGAACCAGCGGGGGCCGGTCAGGTAACCCTCCAGCTGCTGCCTCGCGGCGTTCAGCCGCGCCAGGAAGTCCTGGCCCGACGCGAGCGCGGCCAGGCGCTCCGGGCGCAGGGCGCTGAGCATGGTGATCGGGTCACCGCCGGACGCTTCCCACGCCTCCGGGTCGATCGACGCGAACAGGTCGACGGTCTCGGGATGCCACGACCAGCGGAGATTGAGCATGAGGTCGCGCAGCGGAGCCAGCGGCTCGGGCAGCGCGGTACGGACGGTGAACCGGCGGATCGCTCTCACGAGGAGTGACCCTAGCCCGTTCGCGCCGGTGCAGGAGAATTGGCCGCCGCTTCCGTGCCGCTTGTCACATCACTGCCTGTCTGCGGTGTTATCACACTAAAACACACCCGATCCTATCGGATAAGCATGTCCTGGGACTCTGTATCACACCGCGTCATCTACGGGGCAGGGACCAAGGGCTCAACGGGTGCGGAGCCGCCAGATTTCGTTAATTGTTTGTGACCCGCCGTCGCACTGACCCCAAAAGCCGTCACGGGTCCCATTAGGTTCGTTCGGGCGCATGAATCCCTCCAAGCCGGAACGGGACGCGCACGGAAGTTACCGAGCAGCATGGCCGCCGCACTGGCATGCCCACCTGCGCTCTCGATAACGTGACAGCCGTGATCGGACGAATCCCCATTTTCGATGTTCAGCCCTCCGTGGAATGCGGCCGCTGGCCCGCCAAATCGGTTGTGGGCGAGACCTTCCCGGTGAGCGCGACCGTGTTCCGTGAGGGGCACGGCCATATCGCCGCCGGCGTGGTGCTGCGCGGCCCGGACGGGATCAGCCAGCCGATGGAGATCCTGCACGAGCTGGCGCCCGGCACCGACCGGTACGGCGCGGACGTCGCGGCGGGCGCCGAGGGCACCTGGTCCTTCCGCGTCGAAGCGTGGGCGGATCCGATCGCCGACTGGCAGCACGACGCGTCCATCAAGGTGCCGCGCGGCCAGGACATCGAGCTGATGATGGCCGAGGGCGCGCTCCTGTTCGAGCGCGCGTCCAAATCGATCATCAGGTCGTCACGGATCCGGCTGCCCGAGCCGGAGGACGCGGACGACCCGGCGGCAGACGGCAAACCGATCCCCCCGGACCTGGCCCGCGCCGCCCTGGCCGAGGTGGCGGCCGTGCTCCGCGATCCCGGCCGCACGCCGTGGGACCGCCTGGCGGCCGCCCGGCAGCCGGAGATCACCCGCATCCGGTGGGCCTATCCGCTGCGCCAGTTCGTCACGGGGTCCCGGCGGATGCCGCTGGTCGTCGACCGGGAACGCGCGCTGTACGGGTCCTGGTACGAGTTCTTCCCGCGGTCCGAGGGGGTCCAGATCGACCCGATCGTGCGCCGCGAGCCGGTGTCGGGGACGCTGCGCACCGCGGCCGGGCGGCTGGACGACATCGCCGTGATGGGCTTCGACGTCGTTTACCTGCCGCCGGTCCACCCCATCGGCACAGCGTTCCGCAAGGGCCGGAACAACACGCTGGACCCGCAGCCCGGTGACCCGGGCTCACCGTGGGCCATCGGCTCGGCGGGCGGCGGTCACGATGCCATCCACCCCGACCTGGGGACGTTCGACGACTTCGACGCGTTCGTCGCGCGGACCCGCGAACTGGGCATGGAGGTGGCGCTCGATTTCGCGCTGCAGGCGTCGCCGGACCATCCGTGGGTCAAAGAGCATCCCGAGTGGTTCACCACGCGGGCCGACGGCACAATCGCGTACGCGGAGAACCCGCCCAAAAAATACCAGGACATTTACCCGGTCAACTTTGACAATGACCCGGCGGGAATCTACGCCGAGTCGCTGCGGATCCTCCGGCTGTGGATGGAGCACGGCGTCCGGATCTTCCGGGTGGACAACCCGCACACCAAGCCGCTGGCGTTCTGGGAGCGGCTGCTGGCCGAGGTGCACGCGACCGATCCCGACGTGCTGTTCCTGGCCGAGGCGTTCACCCGGCCGGCCATGATGCGCGCGCTGGCCATGGTCGGCTTCCACCAGTCGTACACGTACTTCACCTGGCGGAACCACGCCGGCGAACTGATGGAGTACCTGCGCGAGCTGTCCACCGGGACCGCATCGTACATGCGGCCTAACTTCTTCACCAACACCCCGGACATCCTGCACGAGTACCTGCAGCACGGCGGGACGCCGGCGTTCAAGATCAGGGCCGTGCTGGCCGCTATGCTCTCGCCGACCTGGGGTATTTACTCGGGGTACGAGCTGTGCGAATACATTCCACTACGGCCCGGCAGCGAGGAGTACATGGATTCGGAAAAATACCAGTACCGGCCGCGCGACTGGGACCAGGCGGCCCGCGACAACGTCGGTATCGCGCCTTTCATCACGAGCCTCAATAGAATCCGGAAATCACACCCGGCACTGCACCGGCTGCGTAACCTACGCTTTCATACTGTTGATCAGCCGGACTGGCTCTGCTTCTCCAAGCGCGTCACCCCGCGGGAGGAACCGCCAGGACTGTCCGGTGAGACAGGCCCCGGCCCGGCCGACACCGTCCTGGTGATCGTCAACCTCGATCCCCACCAGGCACGTGAGGCCACGGTGTTCCTGGACCTGCCGGCGCTGGGGATGGACCGGGGCGCTGGGTTCACCGTTACCGATGAACTCACCGGCGAGTCCTACCGTTGGGAGCAAGCCAACTACGTCCGCCTGGATCCGTCCACAACGCCAGCGCACATCTTCTCGGTTCGTGCCGACTGATGCGCCGGTTGACGGGGCTGACCGACGGGGCTGGCCGGTCGAGAATGTAACAGCACGCACTACGCAGGAGAACCAGTCGTGACAGAGCCCGACGCGGCGAGGGACCGGCCCGCTGCCCCCCCGCACCTGCCAGATTTCACGGCATCGCCCGGTGAGCCCGTGCCCGATCCCTTCTCCTTCGACCGGCCCCGGGACCCCGAGTGGTACAAGCGCGCCGTGTTCTACGAGGTGCTGGTCCGCGGGTTCCAGGACTCCACCGGCGACGGCGCCGGCGACGTCCGGGGCCTGACCTCGCGGCTGGACTACCTGCAGTGGCTCGGCATCGACTGCCTCTGGCTGCTGCCGATCTATGAGTCCCCGCTGAAGGACGGCGGGTATGACATCTCCGACTTCATGAAGGTGCTCAGCGACTACGGCACCATCGGGGACTTCGTTCGAACTGGTCGAGGAGGCCCACAAACGGGGCATCCGCGTCATCGCCGACCTCGTCATGAACCACACCAGTGACCAGCATCCCTGGTTCCAGGCCTCCCGGGCCGAGCCGGACGGCCCGTTCGGCGACTTCTACGTGTGGTCCAGCACCGACGACAAGTACGCCGAGGCGCGGGTCATCTTTGTCGACACCGAGCAGTCCAACTGGACCTACGACCCGGTGCGCGGCCAGTACTACTGGCACCGGTTCTTCTCCCACCAGCCCGACCTGAACTTCGAGAACCCCGCTGTCGCGGACGCGATGATCGAGGTCCTGCGGTTCTGGCTCGACCTCGGCATAGACGGCTTCCGGCTGGACGCGGTGCCCTACCTGTACGAACGGGAGGGCACCAACTGCGAGAACCTCAAGGAGACGCACGAGTACCTCAAGCGGATCCGCGCCGAGGTGGACCGGCTGTACCCGGACCGGGTGCTGCTCGCCGAGGCGAACCAGTGGCCGGGCGACGTGGTCGAGTACTTCGGCGACCCCGAGACCGGGGGCGACGAGTGCCACATGGCGTTCCACTTCCCGCTGATGCCGCGCATCTTCATGGCCGTCCGGCGCGAGCAGCGCTACCCGATCTCCGAGATCATGGCGCAGACCCCGCAGATCCCGTCCCGCTGCCAGTGGGGCATCTTCCTGCGCAACCACGACGAGCTGACGCTCGAGATGGTGACCGACGACGAGCGCGACTACATGTGGACCGAGTACGCCAAGGATCCCCGGATGAAGGCGAACATCGGGATCCGGCGGCGGCTCGCCCCGCTGCTCGACAACAATCGCGACCAGCTTGAGCTGTTCACCGCACTGCTGCTGTCGCTGCCCGGCTCGCCGGTGCTGTACTACGGCGACGAGATCGGCATGGGCGACAACATCTGGCTCGGTGACCGGGACGGCGTCCGCACCCCCATGCAGTGGACCCTGGACCGCAACGGCGGCTTCTCCAGCTGCGATCCACAGCGGCTGTACCTGCCGCCGATCATGGACCCGATCTACGGCTACCAGGCGCTCAACGTCGAGTCGCAGACCCGGAACCCGGGCTCGCTGCTGCACTGGACCCGGCGCATGATCGAGATCAGGAAGCGGCACCCGGTCTTCGGCAACGGCGCGTACGGGGAACTCACCTCGTCCAACCCGAGCGTGCTCGCGTTCGTCCGCACCGCGGTGGAAACCGACCAGGGGCCCGACGGGTCGGACATGATCCTCTGCGTCAACAACCTGTCCCGCTTCCCGCAGCCGGTCGAGCTGGACCTGCGGCGGTTCCGCGGGGTGACGCCGGTGGAGTGCATGGGCGGGGTCACGTTCCCCCGGATCGGCGAGCTGAGCTACCTGCTGACCCTGCCGGGTCACGGCTTCTACTGGTTCCAGCTCCCCCCGCCGCGGGAGGATCACGAGCACTAGGGAACGATGGTGCCGCCGGCGCCTGTGTGCTGTGACCCGACCTGACCGTAACTATGACCCGACCTGACCGGAACACCGCGCCCGAATTCTCCCGGGACACTCGATTCCCGGGGGTTTCAGGAAACCCTTCACGGGGAGTGGGTATGTCAAGGTGATGAGACTCGAGGATGCACTCGCGACGTGGCTGCTGGAGCAGCGATGGTTCGCGGGCAAGGGACGAACGCTCCGTGACCTGGCGGTGGTCGCCGACACGCAGGTCGTGGCGGGCGATCCTGAGCTACGGCAGCTGATCGTCCTGGTCTCGCACGGCACCACCGCCGACCACTACCAGATCCTGGTCGGGCTGCGCTCGGAGCTGCCGGACTGGCTGGAACACGCCCGGATCGGCATGACCGACGACGGCCGGCACGCTTACGACGCTCTGCACGATCCGGCGCTGACCCGGCACCTGCTCCGCGCCATCGCAGCCAACCAGACCATCGAGTCCCTGACCTTCTCCCGCGAGCCCGGCGCCGAGATCGAGACCGAGCTCGACAGCATCGTGCTGACCGCGGAGCAGAGCAACACCAGCCTGGTGTTCGGTGAGCAGTCGATCCTGAAGGTGTTCCGCCGGGTCTCCCCCGGGCCCAACCCGGACCTGGAGGTCACCTCCGCGCTGTCCCGGCTCGGGTCGCCGCACGTGGCCGAGCCGTACGGCTCGATCGAGACGCTGATGGACGGGGTCACCACGACGCTGGCGATCCTGTCCAAGTACCTGCGCACGGCCACCGACGGCTGGACGCTCGCGGCGACCAGCGTCCGCGACCTGTACGCCAGCAACCTGTACACGAATGATCCGTACACCACCGGCCCATTCCCCGTGATGACCGGTTCCGGCGAGCCCCCGGCGGCTGGCGTGGCCCAGCTGGGCGACGGGGCGAGCGTGGCCGGCGCGGGCGGCGACTTCGCCGGCGAGGCGCACCGGCTCGGCGCCGCGACCGCCGAGGTGCACCAGGACCTCGCCGAGGCGTTCGGCACCGACGAGCTGTCCCCCGACGCGCTGCGCGACCTGGCCGAGCAGATGTTCCGCCGCCTCGACCTGGCCACCTCGGCCGTGCCCGAGCTGGCCCGGTACGCCGACATGATCGGCGCCGCGTACTCGCACGTAGCCAAGCTGAACGAGCCGGTCCCGGCCCAGCGGGTACACGGCGACTACCACCTGGGCCAGGTCATGCGGACCGAGACCGGGTGGATCCTGCTCGACTTCGAGGGCGAGCCGGCCAGCCCGCTGGCCCAGCGCCGGGCCCGGTCCGCCCCGATGCGCGACGTCGCCGGCATGCTCCGCTCGTTCGAATACGCGGCGCGGTTCCAGCTGCTCAACCACCCGGACGCCGACCGGCTCCGCGGCGTGGCCCGGGAATGGGTACGGCGTAACAGCGCCGCGTTCTGCGCCGGGTACGCCGAGGCGGGCGGCCCGGACCCAGTCACCAACGAGGTCCTGCTGCGGGCCCTGCAGCTGGATAAGGCGGTGTACGAAGTGATGTACGAGGCCAGGCACCGGCCATCCTGGCTCCAGATCCCGCTGGACTCCCTGGCCGACTTTCCCACCTGATCACCACTGACGTACGGTCTTCTGACATGCCCCCTTCTTCACCATCTTCTGCTGGGCCCGGTCCGGGCGGGCCCGGTGCCCGTGCTCCTCGCGGTCCCGGTGCTTCCAGCGCTCCGGACGCGCCCCGCCATCCTGACGTGCCGGAGATGCCTGACCTGACGGACGGCGCCCAGGTGGCCGGAGCGGCGCCCGAGCCAGCGCGGCCGCGGCAGGCCGCAGCCGCCGCCGGGGTCAACCTGGGCGAGATCGAGCGCATCGTCGCCGGCACCCACCACGACCCGCACTCGATCCTCGGCGTGCACCCCGGGCCCGACGGGTTCGCGATCCGGACGCTCCGGCCGTTCGCCGCGACCGTTGCGGCCCTGCTCGAAGACGGGCGCCGGTTCCCGATGGAGCACGTGCACCTGGGCATGTTCGCGACCGTCGTGCCCTACGACGAGGTGCCCGGCCCGTTCCCGGCGTACCGGATCGCCGTCGCCTACCCCGGCCCGGACGGCGTCTCCGGCCCCGTGACGGTCACCGACGACCCGTACCGCCACCTGCCCACGCTGGGCGAGTTCGACCTGCACCTGATCAGTGAGGGGCGGCACGAGGAACTGTGGCGCGTGCTGGGGGCGCACGTCCGCGATCTCGGCGAGGACGGCTTCGGCCCCATCACCGGCACGTCGTTCGCGGTGTGGGCCCCGAACGCCCGCGGTGTCCGCGTGATCGGCGACTTCAACCACTGGAACGGCCAGGGCCACCCGATGCGCTCACTGGGCGGCTCCGGCATCTGGGAACTGTTCGTGCCCGGGGTCGGCGAGGGGTTCCGCTACAAGTACGAGATCTGCGGGGCGGACGGCACGTGGCGGGCCAAGGCCGACCCGATGGCGGAGGGCACCGAGCGGCCGTCCGCGACCGCTTCCGTCGTGGTGTCGTCGCACCACGAGTGGCAGGACGGCGGCTGGATGACGGACCGGCCGCGACGGCAGGCCGTCCGTGAGCCGCTGAGCATCTACGAAGTGCACATCGGCTCCTGGCGGCCGGGCCAGTCCTACCGCGACCTGGCGGAGGAGCTCACGGCCTACGTCAGCGAGATGGGGTTCACCCACGTGGAGTTCCTCCCGGTGGCGGAACACCCATACGGCGGGTCCTGGGGCTACCAGGTCACGTCGTATTACGCGCCGTCGTCCCGGTTCGGCAGCCCGGACGACTTCCGCTACCTGGTGGACCGGCTGCACCAGGCCGGCATCGGCGTCATCATCGACTGGGTTCCCGCCCACTTCCCGCGGGACGACTGGGCCCTGGCCCGGTTCGACGGGACCCCTCTGTACGAGCACCCCGACCCGCGGCGCGGCAGCCACCCGGACTGGGGCACGCTCATCTTCAACTACGGCCGGACCGAGGTGCGGAACTTCCTGGTGGCCAACGCCCTGTACTGGCTGTCGGAGTTCCACATCGACGGCCTGCGGGTCAACGCGGTCGCCTCCATGCTCTACCTGGACTACTCGCGCGGGGCCGGCCAGTGGACGCCGAACCAGTACGGCGGGCGGGAGAACCTCGAGGCCGTGTCGTTCCTGCAGGAGGTCAACGCCACCTGTTACCGGCGCGAGCCCGGGATCATGATGATCGCCGAGGAGTCCACCGCGTGGCCCGGGGTGACCCGGCCGGTCCACCTCGGCGGGCTGGGGTTCGGCTTCAAGTGGAACATGGGCTGGATGAACGACACCCTGACCTACCTGAGGCGGGACCCGATCTACCGGCAGTACCACCAGAACGAGCTGACGTTCTCGCTGGTCTATGCGTTCAGCGAGAACTACATCCTGCCGCTGTCGCACGACGAGGTGGTGCACGGGAAGGGCTCGCTGCTCGGCAAGATGCCCGGCGACGACTGGCGGCGGTTCGCGGGACTGCGCACCCTGCTGGCCTACATGTGGGCCCACCCGGGCAAGCAGCTGCTGTTCATGGGCTCGGAGTTCGGCCAGGGGGCCGAGTGGTCGGAGGAACGCGGCCTGGACTGGTGGGTGCTCAGCGATGAGTACCATGCCGGGATTCAGCGGCTCGTCCGTGACATGAACGCGTTCTACCGGGCCTCGCCGGCGCTGTGGGCGCTGGATTCCTCTCCGGAGGGCTTCAGCTGGATCGACGCGAACGACGCGGCCGGGAACACGCTGTCCTTCCTGCGGTTCGCCTCCCCCGTCCCGTCGGAAGCGCCCCCGCCGCCACGCGTTCCGTCCGGACTGGTCGCGGGTCGGGCCTCCAGCCCTACGCCGTCCCCGGATGTGGCTCCCGCGGTGGCCGCCCCGGCCCGGGCGGCTCCGGCGGCGTCGGCGCTACCGGGCCCGATGGGGTTCCCGCCCTCGGTTCGGGGGGCCACGACGCTCGCGTGCGTGGTGAACTTCTCCGGCGGCCCGCACGAGAACTACAAGATCGGCCTGCCGCACGCCGGCCGCTGGCTCGAGGTCATCAACACCGACGCGGACATTTACGGCGGCAGCGGCGTCGGCAACCTGGGCGCCGTGGAGGCGGTCGAGGAGAAGTGGCACGGCCGGCCCGCCTCCGCCACGATCACCGTCCCGCCGCTCGGTGTCCTCTGGCTGGCTCCCGGCTCCGGGACCGGGTCCTAGGGGCCGGCCGTCAGCCATGGGCCCCGGCGGCCAGGTCCGCAACGTCGCTGGTCATGACGTCCGCACCGTCCCGTACGGGCGGCTTGACTTAAACCATGGTTGAAGTTGAAGGCTAGACTCATGAGTATCACCGAACGGCCGTCGCTCGCTCAGCTGGGCGATCCCGCCGTCGTCGCGAACCCGTATCCCGTGCTGGCCGCGATCCGCGCGGCGACGCCGTTCGCCGCGGTGGACGGGAAGCTGGTCGTGCTCGGGCGGCACGCCGACTGCTCCCGCATCCTGCGCGACCCGCGCGTGAGCAGCGAACGCGGGCGCTCACTGCTGGCCCCGCCGGACGCGCCCCGGCGACAGGGGATGTCCTTCCTGTCGATGGACCCGCCCGACCACACGCGGCTGCGACGGCTGGTGGCCAAGGCGTTCACCCCGCGCGTCATCGCCGGCTTCGGCCCGAGGATCCGCGAGGTCACCCACGAGCTGCTGTCCGACGCCGCCGCGCGTGACCCGCATGAACTGGAGATCGTCAGCCAGCTCGGCTACCCGCTGCCGGTCCGGATCATCTGCGAACTGCTCGGCGTGCCCGCCGGGGACCGGCACCGCTTCGCGGGATGGTCGGCCCGGCTGGCGCACTCGCTCCAGCCGCGATTCATCGAGGCTGATGACGAGCGCTTCGCCGACGCGGCCGTGGCGCGCACCGAGTTCGCCGGCTACTTCCGCGAGCTGATCGCGCAGCGCCGCGCCGAGCCGGGCGAAGATCTGCTGACCGAGCTGATCAGGGCGGAGGACGAGGGCAGCCGCCTCAGCGAGCCGGAGCTACTGGCTACGAGCATCCTGCTGCTGGTGGCCGGGCACGAGACCACGGTCGGCCTCATCTCCAACGCCGTGCTCGCCCTGCTGCGCCACCCGGACCAGCTGGCCGCGCTCCGCGCCGACCCCGCCCTGGCGGACGGGGCCGTCGAGGAAACCCTCCGCTACGACCCGCCCGTGCAGCTCACCGGGCGCGTCGCCCGCGGCGCAATCCGGATCGGGGAGGTGGAAGCCCCGGACGGCGCGACCCTGCTGCTCCTGCTGGCCGCGACCGGGCGCGATCCCGAGGTGTTCGCCGCGCCCGACCGGTTCGACATCACCCGCGGTGCCGTGGGCCACCTGGCGTTCGCCGCCGGCCCGCATTTCTGCCTGGGCGCGCCGCTGGCCCGGCTGGAGGCGGCCATCGCGCTCACCACGTTCGCTGATCGCGTCACCGCGCCGGAGCTCGCCGAAGGCGGCCTTTCCTACAAGCCCAACTTCAACCTCCGCGGCCCCGAGCGCCTCGTGGTCGGCACCACCCGCGTCCGCCCCGCGCCCTGGGCGCCGCGACGGCGTTCACGTTCGCGGTAACCGTGGCGACTTTTCCGCGTATGGCGAGCGGCCTCAGGACGGGCTGCTGACCTTGAAGACCGGGTGGTCGGGCGAGATCTGGCGCAGCTCGGCAGCTGAAGCGTCCGGCCCCACGCCGCCGAAGAACACGCCGGTCTCGGCCTTCCACCGGGCCAGGTAGGCGCGCAGGATCGCCGGCTTGTCGTCGTCGGAGACCTCCTCGGCGATGAACGGCTCGGCGCGGCGGCCGAGGCGCAGCTCACCCTCGCGGGAGACCCGCAGGTTGCGGACCCACTGCGTATGACCGCGCGGCGAGACGAGGTAGCGCTGGCCGTCGATGATCAGGAGATTGACCGGGGTGGTGCGCCACTCGCCGCTCTTGCGGCCCCGGACGGCCAGGATTCGCGAGCCCAGGACGCTGATGCCGAGGCCGGTCAGCCCGGCGACGAGCTTGTTGAATACGTTGCGGGTGAACCAGCCCGGCTCCTGGTACCGGCGCGGTGTCTGTGCGGTCATGGGGGGCCTCCTCGGCTTCCTGCTCTCACCCTTGACCCTGGTCAATTCGAGAGCACTGCTCTACCCAAAGAGCAGTTAACACCCCGTCAGGATCTGCGTCAAGAGCGGTGCTCACAAAAAAGATATACGTTCTCGCGACGGTGGCCGCGCGTCAAGCTGGAAGACCCGGAGGGCGTAGCGCGGCAGACGACGGCCGGGGCAGGCGGGACCTAGTTGCGGGCGCCGAGACGGAGCCCATCAGGGTCGCTGGCCGGGCCGTGTGATCAGCTCCGCCCTTGAGATCTTCCGGTCGACGATGTTGGAGGCGACCTGGGAGAGCTTGCGGTTGTGATCGCGCGCGTAGTTCCGCAGCAGCTTGAACGCGTCGTCCACGTTCATGGTCAGGTACTCGGCGAGCATTCCCTTGGCCTGCTCGATGACCACCCGGCTGTTCAGCGCCGCCTGGAGCTGCTCGGCCAGCAGGCTGCGCTCCCTGAGCGCCCGTTCCTGGATCAGCCCGATCGCGGCCATCTCCGCCATGGCCTGCGCTATCTCCATCTCGGTATCGGTGAACGGCTCGTCGCTGCCGCGGAACAGGTTCAGGGCGCCGATCACATCCGTGCGCACTCGCAGCGGGACGGCGCACATCCTCTGGAAGCCCGCATCGGACGCTTCCGGCGCGAAGACCGGCCAGCGGGCGAGGCTGTCGGCCGCGCTCGCCTGCACGGGCCGGCCGGAGGAGAATGCGTCCAGGCATGGGCCCTGCGCACCCTGGAGCTCGAAGAGCTCAAGCAGCCGCATCCGCTCGTCCGAGGATGCGACCAGCCGCAATCCACCGCGCGGGTCGGCCAGCATGACCCCGGCGGCCTCGGCCCCGAGGATCTCAACCGAGTCGGTGGACAGGGTCTGCAAGAAATCGACGACGTCAAAGTCGCTGGCCAGCGTGTCCGCCAGGCGCACAAAGGCCCGGGCCAGCACCGCCTCGCGGCTCACGTCGCCCCGGTGCACATCTGGGCCGGGCTCCCCGGACTGGGCGGCCCGGCCGCCGCCGATCTCACTCATCGAATCGCACCCGCCGTTCAACGACATCCTGGGCAATGTCGTAAATCGAACCCCCGCCCGCGAACGCCGCGGCTCGCAGCCGGGCGAGCGCGTTGGACATGGTTTCGCCGAGCTGCACGGCGATCATCCCGGTCGCCTGATGGATCACGACCCGGTCCGCGCCGGTCGTCGCCAGCAGCTCCGCCAGATCCGGGCCCCCCTGCGCGTACGGCTGGTACAGCACCGCATCGCGGGCGATGTCCGCCGCAATCAGGGCATCCGCCAGGTGTTCCTCGCTCAGCATCCCGGGCGTGTCACGGCACAGGTCGAGCGTGCCGATACCGCCCGGCCCCACGCTCAGCGGCAGGGAGAACTCGGCGCGCACGCCAATCGCCAGGGCCGCCGCCGCGAACGTCGGCCAGCGGTTGGCGTTCCCGGCCGCCAGGTCGGGCAGCAGCACCGGAACCCCGGAGGCATAGGCCTGCAGGCATGGGCCCTCACCCAGCTCCATCTGCAGCCCGGTGACCGCCCGGGCGTGCTGGCCGGCACCGGCCAGTACCGTCGGCGACTCCGCGGCCGACATCAGCACGAGCGCGCACCCGGACAAAGCCATCTCATCCACGGCGAACCGGCAGAGCCGCTGCGTCAGCTCGCTCACCCCGGCCGCAGCGTCCCGCACGGTGACCGCCGCCATGATGCGGGCCCGCCGTCCGTCGTCCCGCATATCGCCTCCTCGCCCTGCCCTACCGCAGCCTCGGAGCATCATTGCCCACCGTACCCCCGAAAACCCGGAGCGGGGAGGACGGCGCGCGGCACGAGGGCCCCTCACCCCGCTCCGGAGGCCGTGGGCGGAAGGGGAGGATCAGGTGACCGGGACGATGCGGGCCTGGCGCAGGCGGGCCGGGTCGCGCGGTCAGACGCGGCGCGGGCCGCGCTCGTCGTTGATGGCCGGCATCACGGAGGTCAGTGCGGAGCTGGCTTGCTGGCGGGCTCTTCGGTCTCGTTCCCGGGCCTCGGCCCCGGCCGCGGCGGCGGCGAGGCGGTCGGCGGACGCACGGCGGAGGCGGACCCGCTTCCTGACCTTCACACCGCGGTCAGCGGCGAGAGCCGCGAGGACGAGCAGGACGACAGCGACAACCATGAGCGCAACCATCAGCATCTTCGGTCGAGGGTGAGCGTTCCGGGGACACGTCAATGCTACGTGGGCCGCCGGCCGCCCCGGCTTATGCGGCACAGGGATCCATGTCACAAGAGGGCATAGAGCCACGACGGCCCGGCCACGCGGGCCCCGGCGGCCAGGCACCGGCGGCGAAGCTCCCGGTCGGCGGTCACCACGATGCAGCGTCCCCTGCAGCCCTGCGCCAGCCGGACGATCTCGTCGTCACCGGACCCGGGGGCGGATACGACGCCAACGGTCCCGGCGTCCCCATCCCGTCCCCGGCCGCCCTCCGCCGTGCGGGCCCGTTCGGCGATCCGCGGCGCGGCCGCGCGGGCCGCCCCCTCCAGCACCAGGACCACATCGACTGGGACCGGGCCCGACGCATCGCGGACGGCGTCGGGAGACCCGGACGGCTCGTCACCTTCGCCCGTGGCCAGCAGCTCGGCCGCGATACCCGCGGTGCCGCGCACGGCCAGCTTGGCCAGCTCGTCGTGCAGGCGGACCGCGGCCCCGGCCCGGTCCCGCCACCAGCCGTCGGGACGCGAGCCCACCACGTTGGCGCCGTCCACGATGACGGTGACCGCCTCGGCCGCGTTCCTGCCCGCGTTCCTGCCCGGCTTCCTGCCCGGGTTCTTGCCTGCGTCCTTGCGAGGGCCGCGATCCCCATGGCTCCGGCCGGGGCCGGCTTCGTCGCCTGCGGTCATTCCCCAGCCCCTCCCGTTCGGCGCTGATGGACCGACCATAACGCGGCCACGCGGAAATCGGGGACCCGCACCTGCCCGCGGCCAGAGCACCGCCGCCTAAGCTGGCCGCATGGCAGATGCGATGCTGGCCGGGCACATCACCAAGCTGCGGCAGCGGCGGACCGCGCCGCTCATCCTCGAGCTGGACCTCACGCAGGGCATCGCGGAAGGGCCGCCGGCCGACCCGGTGGCCGCGCTGCTGTCGCGGCACAGGACGCGGCTCGCCGATGTGCTCGACGGCCTGCGGCGGGCCCAGGAGGATCCACGGGTCAAGGCGCTCATCGCCAGGGTGGGCGGCCAGCACATCGGCCTGGCCACCGTGCAGGAACTGCGCGAGGCGATCGGGGATTTCCGGGCGGCGGGCAAGTCCGCGTTTGTCTGGGCCGAGTCGTTCGGGGAATTCTCACGCGGCAACCTGCCCTACTACCTCGCCACCGCCTTCGACCAGATCTTTCTCCAGCCGTCCGGCAGTCTGGGGCTGACCGGCATCGTGGTCGAGCGGCTGTTCCTCCGCTCCGCGCTGGACAAGATCGGCGTCAGCTTCGAGGCCGCCCAGCGGAAGGAGTACAAGACCGCGGCGCACCCGCTGACCGAACGGGGCTTCACCCAGCCGGCCCGGGAGGAAACCGAGCACCTGGCCGCATCCATCGCCGGTCAGATCACCAGCGCCATCGCCGAACGGCGGGGGAAGAGCCCGGCCGACGCGCGGGCCCTGCTCGACCGCGGCCCGTTCCTCCCGCAGGAGGCCCTCGCCGAGGGGCTCATCGATGCCGTGGGCTACCGCGACGAGGTCTACGCGGCGGTCCGCAAGCAGGTGGGCCGCGACGGCCCGGACGCGATCCTCCAGTACGTGGGCCGCTACCAGCGGGCCCACACCCTGGCGCAGCGGGTCCGCAAGCTGCCGAATCCCCGGGAGCGCTACGTCGCCGTCATCTACGCCAGCGGGCCGATCCGGCAGGGCCGCAGCGGCCGGGGACCGATGTCCGGGCCCGCGATCGGCTCCGACACGGTCGCGGGCGCGCTGCGCGCCGCAGCCGCCGACCAGCGGGCGCGGGCCATCCTGCTCCGTGTCAACAGCCCCGGCGGCTCGTCCACCGCGTCCGACACGATCTGGCGTGAGGTCGTGCGGGCCCGGGCCGTCGGCACGCCGGTTGTGGTGTCCATGGGCGACGTCGCGGCGTCCGGCGGCTACTACATCGCGATGGCGGCCGACGAGATCATCGTGCAGCCGGGCACCATCACCGGCTCGATCGGCGTGGTGACCGGCAAGCCCGTCATCGAGCACTTGCTGGACCGGGCCGGCATCACCACCGACGCCGTGGCCGAAGGCGCGCACGGCCGGATGTTCGCCCCGACCCATCCGTTCAGCGAGGACGAGTGGGCCATCGTGAACGCCTGGCTCGACCACATCTACGCCGACTTCACCGGCAAGGTCGCCGAGGGGCGCGGGATGTCACCCGAGCAGGTTGACCAGATAGCCCGGGGCCGCGTCTGGACCGGCGCGGATGCCGTGGACAACGGCCTGGCCGACTCGCTGGGCGGGCTGGCCGCAGCCGCCCGGGCGGCCCGGCGCCGGGGAGGCCTGCCCGAGAACGCGCCGCTGCGCCTGTTCCCGCGGATGACGCCGCTGGACCAGCTGAGGCCGCACGAATCGAGCGAGGACCGCGCCGCGCAGGCGGCCCCGGGCGCGTCCTTCCCGGCGCTGGCAGCGGGTCTGCTGCCCGCCCTCGGGCCCCTTGCGGAGACGTGGGGCGTGTGGGGCCCGGCCTGGCGGCTGGCCGCGCAGGCTGGGCTGCCGCCGTACGGGCCGCTGACGATGCCGGGTTACTGGAGCATCGGTTGACGGAACGGGCCGACGGCGGAGATTCCGCTCCGGGGGCCCCCTCCGGCTGGGACAGCGTGCTGTCCGCCTACGCGGCTGGCGTCACCCTCGTGACTATCGCCGACGGCCGCGACGACATCGGCACGACGGTCAGCGCGTTCAACCCGGTGTCGGTCGATCCGCCGCTCGTGCTCATCTGCCTGCTGGCAACGTGCTATCCGGCCGAACTGCTCGGTGCTGACCCCGGCGGTGGTCGGGGCACTCCCAGCGACGGCCCGGGGCCTGGTGCCAGCGCGAGAGCAGGCGGCGGGGCGGCGGCCGGGCGGTTCGCGATCTGCCTGCTCGCCGCGGGCCAGCGCATGCTGGCGGGCCGCTTCGCGGCCGCGGGGCGGCCGAACGCGCGTCGGATGCTGGAGGCGGTCCCGCATCGGCGGGGAGCGCTGTCCGGCGCGCTGATCCCCGAGGGCGGCCTGGCGGCGCTGGAATGCGAGGTGACCCAGCGGGTCCCGGCCGGCGACCACGTGGTACTCATCGCGCGCGTGCTCGCGATGCCCTACCAGGCCCCGTCCGGCGACCCCCTGGTCCGCTTCCGCGGCCGGTATCCCTCGCTCTGCTGAAGGTCGAGAATATCCTGGCCACGGCCACCGCGATCGAGTACTGAGCCGTGGGGAACCGCGCGGCCAGCCGGGGGGTGGACTGACCGCGCGGTTCGTAAGGGGCGCGGCTCGTCGGGCCGCGAGGTTTGTCAGGCGGCGCGCTTGTAGGCGCGCACCGCCAGCGGCACGAAAACGACGAGGATCCCGGCCAGCCACACGAGGCTCTTCCACAGGTTCGCCTCGACCGGGCCGCCGAGGGCCAGCGCGCGCATCGTATCGACCACGTACGTGACCGGCTGGTTGTTGGCGAAGGCCTGCAGCCAGCCCGGCATGGTCGCGATGGGCACGAACGCCGAGCTGAGGAACGTGATCGGGAACAGCCAGATCAGCCCGAACGCCTGCACCGATTCCTCATCGCCGATGGCCAGCCCGGTGAATGCAGCGATACAGCAGATCGACAGCCCGAAGAGGATGGCCAGGAGGACCATGGCGATGGCCGGCAGGACGCCGTTCTGGAACCGGAATCCCACCGCGTAGCCCACCCCGAGCACGATCAGGATGGTCACCGTCATCCGGCCGGTGTCCGCCACCAGCCGCCCGGTCAGCACGGCCGAGCGCGCCATCGGCATCGACCGCAGCCGGTCGATGACCCCCTTCTTCAGCTCCTGGGCCAGCGCGATGGCTGTGCCGAAGGTGGCGAACGCCGCGGTCTGCGCGATGATCCCGGGCATCAGGAAATTGACGTAGCCGCCCCGCACGTGCACCAGGATCGCGCCGCCGAAGACGTACCGGAACATCAGCACGAAGATCACCGGCTGGATCACGGTGAAGACGATGTAGGCGGGGACCCGCATCCAGACCAGCAGATTCCGCTTGGTGATCGTCAGGGTGTCGCTCACCGCCCAGCGAGCCTGAGTGAGCAGGCCGGGAGCGTCCGGCTCTGCGGCAACGGTGGTCATGACGATGCCCTCCCGGCGGTCTCGGCGTCCCTGCGGCGGCCGCGGCGGCGCTTGCCGGTCTGCTCTTCTTCCTCGGCGGCGTGGCCGGTCAGCGCCAGGAACACATCGTCCAGGGACGGCCGCCGTAGCGCCAGCCCCCGGGTCTCCACCCCGGCCGCGTCCAGCGCGCGCACCGCCTGGATGAGCGCTTCGGAGCCGCTGCCGCCAACCCCCACGCTAATGACGCCGGTCTCGTCGTCGATGTGCGGCTCACTCTCCGCCACCGTTGAGATGGCCACGGCGGCGTCGGCCAGCCGGGAGCGGTCCGGGACGGTGAATTCCAGCACGTCCCCACCGACGCGGCTCTTCAGCTCCGCCGAGGTGCCGGCCGCGATGACCAGGCCGCGGTCGATGACCACGATCTCGTCGGCCAGCTCGTCGGCCTCGTCCAGGTACTGGGTCGTCAGCAGCAGCGTCGTGCCCCCGGCGACCAGCGAGCGGATGATGTCCCACATCCCCAGCCGGGAGCGCGGGTCCAGGCCGGTGGTCGGCTCGTCCAGGAACAGGACCTTGGGCCGGCCGACCAGGCTCGCGGCCAGGTCCAGACGGCGATGCATGCCGCCGGAGAAGCCCTTGGCGGGCCGGTCGGCCGCCTCAGTGAGGTCGAACTGCTCCAGCAGCTCGGTGGCGCGAACGCGGCTACTCGCGCGGCTCAGGTGGTACAGGCGTCCGATGATCTCCAGGTTCTCCCGGCCGGTGAGCTCCTCCTGGATGGCGGCCGACTGCCCGGACAACCCGATCGAGCGGCGGACCGCGCTGGCCTCGTGCACCACGTCGTGCCCCTCCACGACGGCCCGGCCACCGTCCGGGAGCAGCAGCGTGGTCAGGATGCGGACCGCGGTCGTCTTGCCCGCACCGTTCGGCCCGAGCACACCGAGCACTGTCCCGCGCGGCACCGACAGGTCGATACCGCGCAACGCATGGACCTCGCCGAACGATTTCGTCAGGTTCTCCACGAGAATCGCCGGCCCTGAGCCGATCTGTGACACCACGCCTCCCCAGCGGACCTCTACCCAGTCAACTTCCGCGCCATGAAACCTATGCCAACACCATTCTGGCCGCGAACGAATAAACCGCTCGCGATCAGCATGCCCGACGGGTATGACGAAGCGGCGGCCGCAAAGTCATCGCTGCCGGACCGGACGGACGGCCAGGCCGTTCAGCCGGCCAGGACCTGGGGGCGGGCGGCGGCCAGGCGGCCTTCGCGCCAGACGGCGGCGGTCAGCGGCACGCCGGGGCGGTACGCCAGGTAGGTGTGCGACGGGGCGTCCAGCATCAGCAGGTCGGCCCGCGCGCCGACGCCGAGGTGCCCCACGTCGGCCCGCCGCAGCGCGAGGGCACCGCCGGCGGTGGCCGACCAGACCGCCTCCTGGGTGGTCATGCCCATCTCCCGGACGGCGAGGGACACGCACAGGGCCATGCTGGAGGTGAAGCAGGAGCCCGGGTTGCAGTCGGTGGCGATGGCCACGGTCACGCCCGCGCCGAGCAGCCGCCGCGCGTCCGGGTACGGCTTCCGGCAGGAGAATTCGACCCCCGGCAGCAACGTGGCGACGGTGCGCGAGGAGGCCAGCAGGTCGACGTCCGCGCTGGTCAGATAGGTGCAGTGGTCGGCCGAGGCGGCACCGGCCCCGACCGCGACCCGGACACCCGGGCCCGGCCCGAGCTGGTTGGCGTGCACCCGCGGGAGCAGGCCCCGGGCGCGGCCGGCGGCCAGAACGGCCGCGGCCTCGTCCGCGCCGAACGCCCCCTCCTCGCAGAACACGTCGATCCACCGGGCGTCCGGGGCGCAGGCGTCGAGCATCGGGCCGCACACCAGGTCCAGGTAACCCGCCGGGTCGTGGCCGAACTCCGGCGGGACGACGTGCGCGCCCAGGTAGGTGACCTCGGGGGTGACCTCGGCGGCGAGCATCACGCTGCGCGCCTCGTCCCGGACCGTCAGCCCGTAGCCGGACTTGCACTCGTACGTCGTCGTGCCCTGGCGGAGCATCTCATCGGCCAGGCGGCGCAGGCCGGCCCGGAGCGTAACGTCCGAGGCGGCCCGGGTCGCCGCGACGGTCGAGGCGATGCCGCCCGCGGCGTACGGCTGGCCGTCCATCCGGGCGGCGAACTCGGCTCCGCGCTCACCGGCAAAGACCAGGTGGGCGTGCGAATCGACGAAGCCGGGCAGCACGGCCCGCCCGCGCGCGTCGACGATGTCGTCGGCGGCGGGCGCCCGGCCCGCGGGGCCGGTCCAGGCGATATGGCCATCGTCGATGACCACCGCCGCGCCGGTGATGACGCTGAACTCCCCCGGCGCGCCGCCGGGCTCCCCCGGGGCGCCGGGGCCGGGATCACCGGCCGGGGCGTTCGTCACCAGCTCCCCGATGTTCGTGATCAGTGTGCTCATGCGCCCCTCATTCCGGGTTCGCCAGCACGGAACGGATCGCGGCGGCCAGTTCGCCCGGAACATCCTCCACCAGCAGGTGCCGGCCGTCGCGGACCACGTCCCGGGCGCCGATCACCACGTGCCGGACATCGGATGACGTGGCCGCGAACACCACGCTGTCCAGGACCGTCCCGGCTTCCGCGCCGGCCAGCCGCGGGCTGTCCAGCCCGATGGTGACCAGGTCGGCCAGCGCACCGGGGATGATCTCCCCGGCGCCGGCCCAGCCCAGGCAGGCGTGGCCTGCCACGGTCGCGGCCCGGGCGAGCTCGTCCGCGGTGAAGTGGACCCGCCGCCTGCTCGCCAGGCGCTGGGTCAGTTCCAGCCAGCGCGCCTCGGCCAGCAGGTCGATCACCGCGTTGCTGTCGCTGCCCAGGCTGATCGGGCAGCCCGCCGCGGCGAGGGCCCCGGCCGGGCCGATCCCGTCGGCGAGGTCCGCCTCCGTGGTCGGGCAGAGGCAGCAGGAGGTCTGCGACGCCCCGAGCACGTCGATGTCCTCGCGCAGCAGATGGGTGGCGTGGACCACGGTACTGCGCGGGCCGAGCACGCCCGCCTCGTACAGCACCTGGGCCGGGGTACGGCCGTACGCGGCCAGGCTGTCGGCGTTCTCGGCCGGCTGCTCGGACAGGTGCGCGTGCACCGGGGCGCCGAACCTGTGCGACCAGCTCATCACCTCGTGCATCTGGCTCGGGGGAACCGCCCGGACCGAATGGATGGCCGCGCCGGCCCGCGCCTGCGGGCTGAGCATCCCGCGGGAGTCGGCGCCCAGGCCGGCCGCCCGTTCCGCCCACCGGCCGGCGTCACCGTCGCCGAACCTGAGCTGGACGTCCCGCAGCGGTTTCGGGGTACCGTCCCGGCGCAGGCCCGCCGCCAGGTAGCAGGTGTCGAGCAGGGTGATCCGCAGCCCGGCGTCCGCGGCGGCCCGCAGCAGGACCCGCCCCATCTCGTTGGGGTCGGCGTACGGCTCGCCGCCGGGGCCATGGTGCAGATAGTGAAACTCGCCGACGCAGGTGATCCCGGCCAGCGCCATCTCGGCGTAGACGGCGCGCGCGAGGGCGTAGTAGCTGCCGGGGTTCAGCACGGCGGCGAGCCGGTACATGCGGTCGCGCCACGTCCAGAACGTGCCCCGATCGGCCTCCACTGCGCCGCGGAGTCCCCGGTGGAAGGCGTGCGAGTGGGCGTTGGCCAGACCGGGGAGGGTCAGCCCGGGCAGCAGATGCGTGCCGGCCGCGACGGTATCGCGCACCACCCCGGGTGTGACCGCGGTGAAACGGTCTCCGGCGGCTTCGATCAGGACGTCACGCTGTACCCCGCCGCCGGGCAGCCAGGCGAGCTCAGCGTGCCATTGCCGGGTCCCGCCCGCGTCGTCCGGGGCGGTTCCGCCCAGCCGTCCCGGGTCCGGCGCGGCGGCCGGCCAGTCGGCGGCCGGTGCGGGCGGCGTGTGCCCGGAGCGGCCCGGCCCGGCCGCGGCGGGGCCGCGGGGAGCGTGCCCGGCACGCCCGGGTCCCTTCATCGCGCGGGCGCCGCCGGCGCCATCGGGATCCGGACGCCGCGGGCGGCCGCGACCTTCTCCGCCGCCTCGTAGCCCGCGTCGGCGTGCCTCAGCACCCCCATGCCCGGGTCGTTGGTCAGGACCCGTTCCAGCTTGGCCGCGGCCAGGTCCGTGCCGTCCGCCACGCAGACCTGGCCAGCGTGGATGGACCGGCCGATGCCGACGCCGCCGCCGTGGTGGACGCTGACCCACGACGCCCCGGACGCGGTGTTGACCAGGGCGTTCAGGATCGGCCAGTCCGCGATCGCGTCCGAGCCGTCTGCCATGGCTTCGGTCTCCCGGTACGGCGAGGCCACCGACCCGCAGTCCAGGTGGTCACGGCCGAGCACGATCGGCGCGCTGACGTCACCACGCCGGACCAGCTCGTTGAAGCGGACCCCGGCGAGGTTGCGCTCGCCGTAGCCGAGCCAGCAGATCCGGGCCGGCAAGCCCTGGAAGTGCACCTTCTCCCGGGCCATCCGGATCCACCGGGCCAGCGGCTCGTTGTCCGGGAACAGGTCGAGGATCGCGGCGTCCGTCGCGGCGATGTCCTGCGGATCACCGGATAGGGCGGCCCACCGGAACGGCCCCTTGCCCTCGCAGAACAGCGGGCGGATGTAGGCCGGCACGAAGCCGGGGAAGTCGAAGGCGCGGCGGTAGCCGGCCGTCTTCGCCTCACCGCGGATGGAGTTGCCGTAGTCGAAGACCTCGGCGCCGGCGTCCATGAAGCCGACCATGGCCGCCACGTGCACGGCCATCGATTCCTGGGCCCGCCGGGTGAACCCGGCCGGGTCCTCCGCGCGCAGCGCCTCCATATCCTCCAGCGTGACACCGCGCGGCAGGTAGGTGAGCGGGTCGTGCGCGGACGTCTGGTCGGTGACGACATCGGCGGGGAAGCCCATCTCCAGCAGCGCCGGGAGCACCTCCGCCGCGTTGCCGAGCAGCCCGATGGACAGCGGCCGGCCGGCGTCCCGCGCCGCCGTCGCGCGGCGCACCGCGTCATCGAGGCCGTCGGCGGCCTCGTCGAGGTAACCCTGCTCGATCCGGCGGGCGATCCGCGTCGGGTCGCACTCCACGCAGATCGCCACGCCGCCGTTCATGGTCACCGCGAGCGGCTGCGCGCCGCCCATCCCGCCCAGCCCGGCGGTGAGGGTGATCGTCCCGGCGAGGGTCCCGCCGAACCGCTTGGCCGCCACGGCGGCGAAGGTCTCGTAGGTGCCCTGCAGGATGCCCTGCGTGCCGATGTAGATCCACGAGCCCGCGGTCATCTGCCCGTACATGGTCAGCCCGAGGGCTTCCAGGCGGCGGAACTCCGCCCAGGTGGCCCACTCCGGCACCAGCAGTGAGTTGGCGATCAGCACCCGCGGCGCCCATTCGTGCGTGCGCACGATCCCGACCGGCTTGCCGGACTGAACGAGCAGGGTCTCATCACCGGCCAGGCCCCGCAGGGACGCCACGATCGCGTCGTAAGCGGCCCAGCTGCGCGCCGCCCGCCCGGAGCCGCCGTAGACGATGAGCTGGTCCGGATGCTCGGCGACCTCGGGATCGAGGTTGTTCATCAGCATCCGCATGGCGGCCTCTTGCGGCCACCCCTGGCAGGTGAGCGCTGTCCCGCGCGGGGCACGGACCGGGCGCGGGCCCGCTCCCGGCCCAGTCGATTCACTGTGCATGATCCATCATTGCCCGTCCGGGCCAGGAGCGTACCATCACGCCGGTATCTGGTTTGCGCCTGTTTCCAGGCGAGTCACGTCACACCCCCCGGCGGGTTACTTCAGGCCCTCCTGGGAGCTGGTTACTTCAGGCCCTCCTGGGAGAGGAACCCGCTGGCCACCGCGGTGTAACTGGCGTGGTCGATGGTCAGGGCCTTGTTCATCTGCACCAGCGCGTCCGTGGTCAGCACCGCGGACACCGAGTTCAGCGTGCTCACGATGGTGGCGTTGACGCCCTTCTTGTACACCAGCGGCGTCACGTTCTGCGCGGCGAACAGGTTCTTCGGGTCGGCCAGCGAGACGAAGTGGTCGGTGATGATCTGCGGCGTGGTGGTGAACAGGTCCGCGGCCTGCACCTTGCCGCTCTGCAGCGCGGTGATGGTAATCGGCCCGGACTCGTCCAGCGGCTGGAAGGACTTGAAGGTCAGCCCGTAGATGTTCTTCAGGCCGGGGATCCCGTCGGCCCGCGTCTGGAACTCCGACGGGCCGCCGATGACGAAGTCCTTCGCGTACGGGGTCAGGTCGGAGATCGACGTGAGGTGGTATTTCGTGGCGGTCGCCTGGGTGACCGTGATCGAGTCCTTGTCCTGCGCGGATGCGGAGTCGAGGATCTCCACCGAGCTCGGCAGCTTGGCCTTCAGTTCCGCGTTCACGGCTTCGGTGCTCGCGGCGGTGCTCTTCGGGTTCACCAACGTGGTCAGCAGGGCCCCGTTGTATTCCGGGATGATGGTGATCGCGCCCTTGACCACCTCGGGGTAGTAGACCTCCCGGGCCCCGATGTTGAACTTGGGCGTGACCTTGATGCCCTTGCCCTGCAGCGCGTCGACGTAGATCTGGGCGAGCAGCTCATCCTCGGGGAAGTTCGCCGAGCCGACGACGACGGAGCCGGTGGCCGAGGGCGCCAGCGGGTTGGACGAGGAACTGCTGGACGTACTGCTGGATGTACTGCTGCCGCTGCTGCTGCACGCGGCGGCGGTGAGGCAGGCGAGGGCCGCGACGCCAACCGCGGCGGTTCTTATCGTGGTCCTCTTTGGCGCCGGTACTGCCGCACGCCCTGATGAGTTATCGCGCATAAGGGTCTTCCCTTCAATTCCGGTCGGAAAAGACGTTATCAGGAGCCCTGCACCTGCCGGCGCAGGCCCACCGGGACAATAAGCCACCTGAGCAGCGTGAAGAGCGCCTGGATGGCGAGCGCGAGCAGGACGATGACGGCGGCTCCCCCGGCCACCACGTTGTACTCGCTACGGGCCAGGCCGTCGATAATGTACCGGCCCAGACCGCCGAGGCCAATGTAGGCCGCGATCGTGGCCGTCGCGACGACCTGGATCGCCGAGATGCGCAGGCCCAGCAGGACGAGGGGCATCGCGACCGGTATCTCGACCTTGCGCAGGACCTGCCATTCGGTCATGCCCATCCCGCGGGCCGCGTCGGTCAGATCAGCGTCCACCCCGAGCACGCCCTCGTAGGTGTTCACCAGGATGGGCGGGATGGCCAGGGCCGTCAGCGGGACGAGCCACGAGGCGGGCGATCCGGAGGTCAGCACGAAGATCAGCACCAGCAGGCCGAGGGTGGGCAGTGCGCGGCCAAAGTTCGCCGCGGTGACGACGACGAAGCCGCCACGCCGCAGGTGGCCCATGGCCAGGCCCGCCGGCAGCGCGATGATCACGGCGATGCCCAGCGCGATGCCCGTGTACTCGAGATGCTGAACGAGCCGCACGGGTATGCCGTCGCTGCCGTGCCACTGCTGGGCCGAGGTCAGCCACTGCCAGGCGATCTGGAAGTAACTCATGGCGCGCCTCCGGCACGACAGCTCATGGCGCGCCTCCGGCAGGACAGCTCATGGCGCGCCTCCGGCAGGACAGCTCATGGCGCGCCTCCGGCAGGACAGCTCATGGCGCGCCTCCGGCAGGACAGCTCATGGCGCGCCTCCGGTACCGGAGCCCCGCCAGGTAGCGGTGAGGATGCGGCTGCCGGGGCGGACCCTGCGCCCGGCCTCCCAGGGGGTCAGCCAGCGGCGCAGGAGCACGAGGATGCTGTCGGCGAGCAGGGCCAGGATGATGATGAGAATAAGCGCGGCGTAGATCTCGGTCGGGAAGTCTCGCTGCTCTCCGTCGATGAAAAAGTACCCGAGGCCGCCGATGCCGATCAGCTGGCCGACACTGACCAGGCTGATACTGGAGACGGTGGCGACCCGCAGGCCCGCGATGATGACCGGCATGGCCAGCGGCAGCTCGACCTGGACGACGCGGCGCAGTGAGCCGAAGCCCATCGCGTCCGCGGCCTGGCGCACCGGCGTCGGCACCGACCGCAGGCCGTCCACCACGTTCGGGATCAGGACCGACAGCGAGAACAGGGTGAGCGGGATGATCACCGTCCAGTCGGTCAGGCCCGTGTAGTCGATCAGGACGAGATACAGCGCCAGCGAGGGCAGCGCATAGAAGATGCTGGTCAGGCTGAGGATGGGCGGCCAGGTCCAGCGGTAGCGCACGCATATGACGCCGACCGGGACGGCCACGATGGTGCCGAACAGGACCGGCAGCAGGGCCAGATACAGGTGCTGGACCAGATAGTGCGCAAGCAGCGCGCGGTTATCCCAGGCCCAGCTCATGACGGACGCGCGCCTTGGCGGTCGGCGGTCTCCTCCGCGGCCTGGATCGCCGCCCGGAGCCGCTCGTAGGAAGTGATCCCCACGACGCGGCCCTGGTCGTCCACGCCAACCGCGAGCCCGGTGGGGGACAGGAGGGTCGCATCCAGCGCCGCGCGCAGCGAGTCCTGCCCCACCCGGAACGTATGGCCGTAGGGAGCCAGCGTCAGCTGGCGGAGCGTCTCCTGCCCGTCGCGGGTTTCGAGCTCCGACAGGGCGGCCCAGCCGCGTGGCAGCCGGTGTTTGTCGCTGACCAGGACCCACGACTCACCGGCCCGCTTGGCGGCCTGGCGGCCCTGCTCGATGTTGGCATCCTCGCTGAGCACGGTCTCGGTCCCGAGGTCGAGTCCGGTCGCGGGGAAGAAGCCCAGCCGGCGGATCCCGCGGTCGAAGCCGAGGAAGTTCTCCACATAATCGTCGACCGGGGAGCCGAGCAGGTGCTCGGGCGTATCGATCTGGGCGATCTTCCCGTGCGGGTAGAACGTGGCGACCTGGTCCCCGACCTTGATCGCCTCCTCCACGTCGTGCGTGACGAGCACCACCGTCTTGTGCAGCTCGGCCTGCAGCCGGATGAGTTCATCCTGCAAAGAGGCCCGGACAATGGGGTCGACCGCGCTGAACGGTTCGTCCATGAGCAGGACGGGCGGGTCGGCGGCGAGTGCCCGGCCGACCCCGACCCGCTGCTGCTGGCCGCCGGATAGCTGGTACGGGTACCGACGGGCCATCGCCGGATCCAGGCCGACCAGGTCCATCAGCTCCCGGGCCCGGTCCCGGGCCTTGGCCTTGGGCCATCCGTTCAGCAGCGGCACGGTGGCGATGTTGTCCTCGATCGTGCGGTGCGGGAACAGGCCGGTCTGCTGGATGACATAGCCGATCCCGCGGCGCAGCCGGGAGGCCTCGGTCTGCGCGATGTCGCGCCCGTCGAGCAGGATGCGGCCCTCGGACGGCTCGATCAGCCGGTTGATCATGCGCAGCGTGGTCGTCTTGCCGCAGCCGCTCGGCCCGACCAGCACCATGGTCTTGCCGTCCGGGATCTCCAGGTTCAGGTCGTCGACCGCGACCGTTCCCCCGGGGTAACGCTTCGTCACGCTCTCGAAGGTGATCAAAGCGTGGCCTCGCTCGTCGTCGGCTGGTCGTCTCCGGTGATCTGTCCCCGTGTTTGCCTTCTCAGCGCGGGGATTCACATAGACAGCGGCATGAATAGTTCTCTTCATGCTCTTGATCCCTGCAGGGGGTGTCAAGTCGACGGCCGGCGGTGTATGCGAACTTGTTACGCGGAAAGGATGCGTCATGTCAGCCGAACGAGCCCAGGCCGGAGCCCCGCTCGTCCTCGACGGGAACGTCAGCGGTCGAAGAAGACGCCCTGGCCCGCCGACAGCTGCTCGTACTCGCGCAGCCGGGCATGCGCCCGCGCGGGCTCGGCGTCCGCCATGGCCTGGACGATGACGGCAGCCAGCACGGCCGGCGCCGCGTGCGAGTCGAAGACCAGGCCGGAGCCGACGCCGGCCGTCAGCAGGACATCGGCATCACCAGCGAACGGGACAAACTGCACGTCGGTGATGACGGCGGTGCGCATGCCGAGGCGCCGCGCGAACCGGAGGGCCTGGACCGTCTCGGCCGGGTACCTCGGCAGTGCGATGGCGAGCAGCCAGCGGCCGCCGGCCTCGTTCACGTGCAGCAGGGCGTCGAACACCACGCTGCCGCCGAAGGTGAGGCAGCGCACGTCCGGATGGATGCGCCGGGCGGCGTAGGCGAAGTACTCGGCCAGCGGCGCCGAGATGCGGTGGCCGAGCACGGCCAGCGGCCGCGAGGCCGCCAGCTCCCGGCCCAGCTCGGTCACGGCCCGGGCATCGGCCAGCGCCTGCTGCAGCGCTTGCAGGTGGGCGATCTCCGCGCCGGCCGCCGCCTGCAGCTCGTTACCGTGGGCACCGCCGGCCGGGAGGCCACCCGGCTCTCCGGCGCCCGCCGGGCCGCCGGTCACGCCGACCGGGGGACGCACGCCAGCCCCGCGGGCCACGCCGGACGGCCCCGCGGGATCGAGCGCGATCATGCGCAGGGCCTCCCGGAGCGCGGGATACCCGGAAAAGCCCAGGGCGGCCGCGAACCGGGTGACCGACGGCTGGCTGACTCCCGCGCGCCGGGCCAGCGCGACGCTGGACAGGAAGGCGGAGTCCGGCATGTGGTCCAGCAGGTACTGCGCGATCCGCCGTTGCGCCGGAGACAGGCGGCGCCCGCCGAGCAGCGTGAGCAATGAGCCAGCGGGGACGACTTCGCCGACGCCGCCCTCCATCGTCCCTCGCTCGCTGACCGACGTGTACAGATTCATTCACATCGTAAGTTCTCGCATGGATTCATGCCAGACCTCAGAATGGCCGGCTGGCGGACCCAGATCATCAGCACGGCGACGGCCGCGACCGCGACCGCGGTGACGTGGCCGACCGCGGCCACGTCGAGGCGGGTAAGGCCGGCGAAGATCCGGCCGGCGAAGATCAGCACCGCCAGGTCGGCGGCCGCCGCCACCCGGGCCGGCCAGGAGCCGAACGCCAGCGCCACCACAATCGCCGACACCACCACGTAGGACGGGCCCACGTCGAGCAGGTGCCGGGAGGACACCGGGAGCAGCCCGGCGTCGACGCGGTAGGCGACGATCCCCTCGCTGACCAGCGTCCCGATCACGTGGCCGGCCGTGCAGACCACGGCCAGGCGCAGGCTGCCCACGGCCCGGTTGGCGCCGAACATGGCGAGCGCGATCAGCACCGGCCAGGCGTACGGGGAACCCCCGGCGACGAACGCCGACAGCAGCAGGGACCCGGCCGGGTGGTGCTCCAGGTTGGCCACACTGGTGCTCGCCCACGCGGCGACCGCCAACCGGTCGCGGGCGGGCAGTTCCGCATCGCACACGGTGACCACGAGGAAGACGGCCAGGAAGAGGGACGCCGTCAGGTACCGGCGACGGATCACCTGCCCCAGCTTTCGCATCCGAGTGGCCACTACTCGATGGTAAGGTTCGCAGCCTAGGATCCCAGTGCGCAGGCAGAGCGGACGAGGATGGTGAACTGCGTGACCACCTTGAGCCGTCCGGTCCGGGTGGCGCTGCTCTCCTACCGGAGCAAGGCGCACTGCGGCGGCCAGGGCGTGTACATCCGCCACCTGAGCAGGGAACTCGCAGCGCTGGGCCATACCGTGGAGGTGCTGTCCGGCCAGCCCTACCCCGAACTGGAGCCCGGCCCCGTGCTGCGGAAGGTGCCCAGCCTCGACCTGTACCGGGACGAGGACCCGTTCCGCACCCCGGCCCGGCACGAATACCGGGACTGGATCGATGTCCTTGAGACCGTGACCATGTGGACGGGCACCTTCCCGGAGCCGCTCACGTTCAGCCTCCGGGCCCTGCGCGAACTGCGCGCCCGCCGCACCGACTTCGACGTCGTGCACGACAACCAGGGACTCGGCTACGGGCTGCTCGGGGTGGACCGGCTCGGGCTGCCGCTGGTCACCACCATCCACCACCCGATCAGCGTGGACCGGCGGATCGAACTGGCGGCCACCCGGGGGCTGGCCCGGCTGTCCCGTCGCCGCTGGTACAGCTTCGTGCGGATGCAGGCGCGGGTCGCGCGCCGGGTGGCCACGGCCGGCCCGGTCATCACCGTGTCCGAATCATCGCGCCGCGACATCTGCCGCGACTTCCGGCTCCGCCCGGGAAGAGTGGACATCATCCCGCTCGGCGTCGACACGCGCGTCTTCCATCCCCGCGAGGCCGCGCGCGCGCCCGGCCGGATCGTCACCGTGGCCAGCGCGGACTCCCCGGTCAAGGGCGTGGCCGTGCTGCTGCGGGCGGTCGCCAAGCTCGCCACCGAGCGGGACGTGCAGCTTACCGTGGTCGGCAAGGCGGCCGAGCGCGGCGAGACCGAGCGCCTGGTGGCCGAACTGTCGCTGCGCGATCGGGTGCGGTTCACCCCGGGCCTGCCCGAAGCCGAGCTCGCCGCACTGCTGGCCAGCGCGGAAATCGCGGTCGTGCCGTCGCTGTACGAAGGCTTCTCCCTCCCGGCGGTCGAGCACATGGCCTCGGGGGTACCGCTGGTGGCCAGCCGCGCGGGCGCGCTGCCCGAGGTCACCAGGGACGCTGCGGAACTGGTCACGCCGGGCGATGCGGAGGAACTGGCCGCGGCGCTGCGGCGGCTGCACGACTCGCCCCGCGAGCGTCACCGGCTCTCCGGCCTGGCCTGGCGGCGCGTGCAGGCGCAGTTCGCCTGGCCCGCCGTCGCCCAGGCCACCGCCGACTGCTACGCGCGCGCCATCGCCGCCCACCGGGACCGGGAGCGCTGACGACCGGGCGCATTGAGGCACAGCGTCATCACTTACAGTGCCGGGAGGGAGGAACGAACTGTGCTGACCGTCGATTACAGCAGGCTCCGGCTCGGCCGGGGGGACCGCATCCTGGACGTGGGGTGCGGCGCCGGGCGGCACGCGTTCGAAGCGTACCGGCGCGGTGCGGACGTGGTGGCCTTCGACCTGGACCACAAAGAACTGCGGGACGTGGACGGTATGTGCGAGGCCATGCGCGCCGAGGGGCAGGCGCCGCCCGCGACGGCCAGCGCGGCCGTCTCCGGGGACGCCCGGGCCATGCCGTTCGCCGACGGGTCCTTCGACCGGGTCATAGCGGCCGAGGTATTCGAGCACATCCTGGACGACCAGCAGGCCATGAACGAGGTCGCCCGGGTGCTCAGGCCCGGCGGCATCGCCGCCGTCACCGTGCCCGCCTGGCTGCCCGAGCGGATCTGCTGGGGCCTGTCCCGCGAGTACCACGACGTCCCGGGCGGCCACGTGCGCATCTACACGCGGCTGGAACTGGAGGCCAAGCTGCGGCGGGCCGGCTTGACGGTCACCGGCCATCATCATGCGCACGGCCTGCACGCGCCCTATTGGTGGCTGAAATGCGCGGTCGGCGTGGGCAACGACGATCATCCGCTGGCGCGGGCCTACCACCGGATGCTGGTCTGGGACATCATGCGCCGGCCCGCCGCGACGCGGCTGGCCGAACGCGCGCTCAACCCGCTCATCGGCAAGAGCGTGATCGTCTACGCCACCAGGCAGCGGCCGAACGGGGCCTCTGGGGCGCCGGCCGCCACGGCCGGCGCGGAAGGCGCCGCGGGGCAGAAGACGCATGCGGCCGCCTGAGCCGCACGCACGGGCCAATGTCCCGGCCGTCCCCGGGATACTCGGCGCCGACGGCGTTCTGGCCACGGCGCGCAGCATCGAGCGGGCCCAGGAGCCGTCCGGCGCGGTGCGCTGGCCCGACGGCCACGTCGACGTCTGGGACCACGTCGAGTGCGCGATGGCGCTGAGCGCCGCCGGGCTCGCTGCCCCGGCCCGGTGCGCCTACGACTGGCTGCGGCGCTCCCAGCGCGCCGACGGATCGTGGCCGCGGACATTCGTGGCCGGCGAGGTGACCGACCCGGCCGCGGAGAGCAGCCACGCCGCCTACGCGGCGGTCGGCGTGTGGCACGAGCTGCAGGTCAGCCGGGACGATGAGTTCGCGGCGACGATGTGGCCCACGGTCTGGCGGGCCATCGACTGGGTGCTGGGGATGCAGGCGCCCGGCGGCGAGGTCGCCTGGGAACGCGACGCGCACGGGGTGACGGCGGACTACGCGCTGCTGACCGGATGCTCCAGCATTCACCAGGGCCTGCGGTGCGCCGTCGCGCTCGCCGACTACGTGGGCGAATCCCAGCCGGACTGGGAACTGGCCGCCGACCAGCTCGCGCACGCGATCGCCTGCCACCCGGAGTCGTTCGCGGACAAGAGCCGCTTCTCGATGGACTGGTACTACCCGGTGCTGGGCGGGGTGGTCCGCGGCCCGGCCGCGGCCGGGCGGCTCGCCGTGGACTGGGACACCTTCGTGGTGCCCGGCCTGGGGGTTCGCTGCGTCAGCGACCATCCGTGGGTCACCGGAGCGGAGAGCTGCGAGCTGGTCCTGGCCCTGGACGCGGTGGGCCAGCACGTGGCCGCGGCCGCGCTGTTCGCCGACGTCCAGCACCTGCGCGACCGCGAGGGCGCCTACTGGACCGGGTGGCAGTTCGCCGACGGGCAGCACTACCCCGCCGAACGGAGCGCCTGGACCGCCGCAGCCGTGATCCTCGCCGCGGACGCGCTGTCGGGCGCCACCGGTGGCGCGGGCGTATTCAGGGAACCCTGCGCCGGCGGCGGGACAGCCCGGGCCGCCGATCCGCCCGGCTGCGGCTGCCCCACTCAATCGCACAGCGGGTCAGCCTCCGGTGGCGGCGCTGTTCCTTCAGCGGGGATGCCAGGCCAGGGCGGCTCACCCGGTGACCGGACCGGTGCGCTCGAGCACCCGTAGCGACCCCACCGCCCGCACCTCGGTGAAGGCGCCCGAGTCCAGCGCTCGCCGGTAGATCCGGTACGGTGCCTGGCCGCCGTCGGCGGGGTCGGGGAAGACGTCGTGGATGGCGAGCGCTCCCCCCGACGTGACCCAGGGCGACCAGCCGCCCAGGTCGGCGGCCGCGGCTTCGTCCGTATGGCCGCCGTCGATGAACACCAGCCCCAGCGGCGTCCGCCACAGCTTGGCGACGTCGGCGGACCGGCCCACGATCGCGATGACGTAGTCCTCAAGGGCCGCCGCCGTGATCGCCGCGCGGAAGGAGGGCAGGGTGTCGATCCGCCCGGTGCGCGGATCCACCAGGCTGGCGTCGTGGTACTCCCAGCCGGGCTGGTGCTCCTCGGAGCCGTGGTGGTGATCGACGGTGATGACCATCTGCCCGCAGTCCCGCGCCGCCGCGGCCAGGTAGATCGTGGACTTCCCGCAGTACGTGCCGATCTCCAGGATCGGCCCGACCGGGGCGTATTCGGCGGCCGTCTCGTGCAGGGCCAGGCCCTCCTCCAGCGGCATGAACCCGCGGGCCGCCTCAGCGACCTTGACCAGCTCGGCGTCCATCCGGGGCAGTGCCTCCTTAGCGGGCCTTCTCAGCGGGCCTTCTCAGCGGTGCAGGACGGTGAGCCGCGCCAGCGCCTCCTTCAGCACTTCGGGCCGCTTGCAGAAGGTAAACCGTACCTGGGTGCGGCCCGCCTCGCGATCGTCGTAGAACACCGCGCTCGGGATGGCCACTACACCGGCCCGTTCCGGCAGCCGGGCGCAGAACTCGACCCCGTCCGTCTCACCCAGCGGGCGGATGTCGGTCGTGACGAAGTAGGTACCGTCGGAGGGGTACACCTCGAAACCGAGCTCGGCCAGGCCGCCGCTGAGCAGGTCACGCTTCATCCGCAGGTCATCGCGCAGGCTGGTGAAGTAGGCGTCCGGCTGGCCGAGCGCCTCGGCGATCGCGTACTGGAACGGGCCGCCGCTGACGTAGGTGAGGAACTGCTTGGCCGCCCGGACCGCGGATACCAGCTCCGGCCGGCCGGTGACCCAGCCGATCTTCCAGCCGGTGAACGAGAACGTCTTCCCGGCCGAGCTGATCGACACGGTGCGGTCGGGCATGCCGGGCAGCGACGCGATGGGGACGTGCTCGCCGGCGTAGACGAGATGCTCGTACACCTCGTCGGTGATGACCAGGACATCATGCTCGACCGCGACCCGCGCGATCGCGGTGATCTCCTCCCGGGTGAACACCGCCCCGGTGGGATTGTGCGGCGAGTTCAGCAGAATGGCCCGGGTCCGCGGGCTGACCGCGGCCCGCAGTGCCCCGATATCCGGCCGGAACCCCGGCGGCCGCAGCGTCACCGGGACCCGGACCCCGCCGGCCATCGCGATCGACGCCGCGTAGGAGTCGTAGTAGGGCTCGAACGCGATCACCTCGTCGCCGGGCTCGACGAGCCCGAGCATCGTCGCGGCGATCGCCTCGGTCGCGCCCGCGGTGACGAGAACCTCGGTGGCCGGGTCGTAGTCCAGGCCGTAGAAACGGCTCTGGTGGCCCGCGATCGCCCGGCGCAGCTCCGGGACGCCCGGGCCGGGCGGGTACTGGTTGCCCCGGCCCTCCAGGACGGCGCGCGCGGCCGCCTCGGCGATCGCGCGCGGCCCGTCGGTGTCGGGGAAACCCTGGCCGAGGTTGACGGCCCCGGTCTCGACCGCCAGGGCGGACATCTCGGCGAAGATGGTCGTTCCCATGCCGGTGAGGCGGCGGGTCAGCAAAGGTCGGTGCACACTGACCATGACATCACGTCCGCCAGGCCCGCGGGGCCGGCGCGGCTTAGGCTGGGGGCATGCGCGTCGCCTTGGGCCAGATCCCGGTCAGCTCCCAGCCAGCGGTGAACCTCGAGCGGGTCCGTTCGGCGCTGTCCGAAGCGGCGCGACGCGGTGCGGACCTCGCCGTCTTTCCCGAGGCGACGCAGATCCGCTTCGGCTGCGATCCCCGGCCGGTGGCGGCCCCGCCGGACGGCCCCTTCGGCTCGGCCCTGGCCGCGGCGGCGCGCGAGGCGAACGTGGCCCTCGTGGCCGGGATCTTCGAGCCGGCCCCGGACGGCCGGGTCTTCAACACGGCGGTCGCCTTCGACCGCTCCGGCGCCCTGGTGACCACCTACCGCAAGCTGCACCTTTTCGACGCGCTCGGCCAGCGCGAATCGGACCTGGTCGCGCCAGGCGCGGAGCCGGTGCTGGCCAAGCTGGCCGGGCTGACGGCCGGCCTGCAGATCTGCTACGACCTCCGGTTCCCCGAGCTGACCCGGCTGCTGGCGGCGCGCGGCGCCGATCTGATCGTGCTCCCCGCGGCGTGGGGCGCCGGCCTGTTCAAGGAAGATCACTGGATCACGCTGGCCCGCGCCCGCGCGATCGAGAACACGGTGTGGGTCGCCGCGGCCGGGCAGGTACCCGATCCGGACGAGCCGCCGACCACGGCACCCACCGGGATCGGCCGGAGCGTGCTGATAGACCCGCTGGGGACCGTTCGGCTGGATCTGGGGCCTTATCCGGGCCTAGCCGTGGCCGACGTGGACACCGACTTCACGGCGCGGGTCCGCGCGACCCTGCCCAGCCTGGAACACCGCAGGCCCGACGTCCTCGGATCCGCCTGACCCCACGCGTCGCCGGCCGTTCCCTGCGGCCGCGCGCGGAGAGCCGCGCGCGCCGCGGGCTCCGGCGCTAGCTGCGGATGGGAGAGCGCCAGATGGTGGGGGTTTCGCTGGTGGGCGAGGCGGCGAAACCGACGCCGGTCAGGGTGCTGCCGGAGACGGTGAGCGCGGTGATCTCCTGGACGCCCTGGCCGCCGAGACCGGTCACCGGCGGGGAATTCGCCTTCCAGTTGAGGCCGTCCGTGGCCGTCCAGATGACGACATCCTGATGCCCGTCGGCGCCGAACGTCCCGGTCGCGGTGAACCCGGAACCGGTCGCGGCGAGCGCGTTGACGGCGGTGGCCGCGCCGGGCGACGGGAGCAGGGACTCGGTCCAGGTGGCCCCGCCGTCGGCGGACAACGCGGTGAACGGCGCCGTCTGGCCGCCCGACGTCGCCGACATGCCGGCGGCCACGATTCGTCGGCCATTGACCGTAACCCGCTGGAGCTGAGCCCGGACCGAGTTCATGGGCCGGGCGAGGGTGACCGCCCGCCAGGTCCGGCCGTCCGGCGAGATCCAGGCGCCCGGGCGGGTGCCGGCCGAGCCGACGGCGACGAAGCCGTCAGCGTCCGCGGCGGCCGCCAGCATCTGCCGGGAGGCCCCGGGCCCGTCCAGCGCACCGGCCGCCGCGTCCGTGCCGCGCTGCCAGCCGGTCAGGCCGGCGGACCACCAGGCGGCGGCGACCGTCCGGCCCGCGTCCTGGCCCGCGACCGCCTGCCGTCCGACGACGACGTAACCGCCCTTGCCGGCCGCGACGCCGACCGTGAAGACGCCCGCGCCGGCGAAGGCCCGCGCCGTGTCGGCGGCCTGCCAGGTCTGGCCGTCAGCCGAGGTGACCACGACCGGGTGCTGCGCCGTCGCCGACCGCACGCCGCCGGCCGCGACCCAGCCGGCGGCGCCGTGAACCACGCCGGAAAGCTCCTGCAGCTCCGGCCGGTTCAGCGCCGACGCGGGCGCGCCGTTGCCACGCACCCAGCTGGTGCCCGCGTCCGCGGAAAACCACGTCGCGGGGAAGCCGTTCGCGCTGCCGACCGCGACCTGGTTACTGCCGTCGGCGGCGATGCCGTTGACGGCGACCTCGGGCTGGACGGCGCCGGGAATGCCCGCGAAGCTGACCGCGGTGAGCCGCCCGGCGTTGTCGACGGTCAGCATGGGCTGCCGGCCGAGCGGCCCGGCGGCTGAGCTTCCCGCCACGACGATGGCGCCGCCGGCGATCACGGCCAGCCCCGAAACGGTCCCCGCCGTCGCGCTGGCCAGAATCCCGTCCGGCCGCCACACGGCACCGTCGGTGCTGGTGAACGCCAGGACGTTACCGCCGCTGCGGCCGGTGATCACCGCGCCCGCCGGCCCGCCTTCCACACTGGTCAGCGTGAGTCCCGCGCCGCCCTGGCCGATGACCGTGGCGCCGAACTTCCAGGCCGCCCCGTCGGGGGAGGTGAACACGACGGCGTCGGCCCCGGTCTTCGCCTGGCCGGGCCGGACGGCCACGAACCCGTTCGCCGTCGCGGCCACCGCAGCGCTGGCCGTCGCTCCGTTGCTGACCGGAACGGTCACCGCGGACCAGGTCGTCCCGCCGTTGGTGCTCCGCCATACTCCTGACGCGCCGCCGCCCTGCGCGCCGTTGTTGGTGACGACGCCGGAGATGACGGTGGCCGCCCCGTCCGCGGCCGCGGACGTGAGGGCACCGGCCCGGCCGCCTTCGGCCGTCAGGTGGAGCTGAGCCGCGCCGAGGCGCCGCCAGGTCACGCCGTCGGCGGACGTCCAGACGACGGGGGTCGCGGCCGCCGGGTCGCCGGGCGGCACGTTCTCGCCGGCGGCGAGAAAGCCGGTGGCTGTCCGGCGCAGCACGTTCGCCTGGTCACCGCCCTGCATGGGCGTGATCCCCTGGGTCGACGCGAGCGTCCACGCCACGCCGTCGTGGCTGGTCCAGATCGCGCTGGGGCCCACGGCCGCCCACCGGCCCTGGCCGCCGGCGATCAGCGTCGCCGCGTGCCCGGGCGCCGGATCCCCGCCGCCCGTGGCCTGCTCGGTGCCGAGCCGCCAGGTCTGGCCACCGTTAGCGGACACGAAGAACTGAGCCCGGCTGATCCGCGCGCCCGCCTGAGAGCCGACCGCGACCACCTGCGAGCCGGAGCTGGCCACGCGGGTGAGGGACTGGCTGATGCCGCGCGCCTCATCGCCCGGGGTGGTGCTGAAGAGGGCCCCGGCCGCCGTGGCGGGCGGGAAGCCGACCGAAAGGGTCGCGGGCGCCGGCCCGGCGCCGTTGCTGCCGCCACCGAACGTCGCGACGACCGCGACCCCGACAGCGACCATCGACATCATCGGGAGCGCCACCCGGACCGCCCAGCGCTTGATGCCGGCCGCGGACAGCGGCGGCGGGAGCGCCCGCCCGTGCTCCGCAGCGTCGCCGACCGCCGGGCGCGGGGAAACCAGGTCGCGGAGCCATCCCCAGCGGGTGCCCACGGGCTCGTGGGGCTCCGGCTCACCGGCCCGGCCGCCGGGCGGGAGCGCGAGCCGATCGTCCCGCTCCGGCCGGGAGGCGTCCGGCGCGTAGCCGAACTCGTAACCCGGCGCGGCCTCGTCCGGCGCGACGGGCGCGCGACCGGCACGGCCCGCCACGATCGTTTCGTCCGCAGCGAAGGCATCCGCCCCGAAGTCCCCGTCGTAGTGCGGCCTGGGGCGCGTGGTGAAGTCCGGCCTGGGGGTGGCGGCGACGTCTGGCCTGGGGGCGGTGGCCGGGCCGGCCGAGTACGGTTCCACCGGCTCGGGGACGGGCTGGTAGCCGAACTCGTATCCGGGACCGCCCGGTGCATACGCGCCGCCTGCGCCATACGCACGGCCCGGCACATAGGCCCCGCCAGGTCCGTAGGCGCTCCCCGGCGGGGCGGGTGAATACGGCGCGGGCGGATACGCGGGCGGCGAGGAGGAGGGCGCCGCGTCCAGCGCGTACGGATAACCCGGTGCCGGTACGGCCGGGCCGCGCCGCGCCGGCGGATAGGGCGCCTCGCCGTATGGGGCCGGCCTGGCGCGCTGGTCCGGCGCGTATGGGCCCGGCGCATACGGATAGGTGCCGTCTGGCTCGTCCGGATAGGAACGCCGCGGACCGGCGGGGCCAGCGGCTCCCGGCCCGGACGGATACGCGGGCGAGTAAGCCGGGGGCGGCTCGTACGGGTACACCACGGGGGGCTCGTCCGGGCCCACCGCTGGCGGTTCGTCTGAATACGCGGAATCCGGCTCGTACGGGTACGCGGAATCCGGCTCGTACGGGTACGCGGAATCCGGCTGGTACGGGTACGGCGCCGGCGGGGCGTACGGGACAAGGCTGTCCGCCTCGTACGGATGGGCAGGTTCTGGCCCATACGGGTAAGCGGGCTCGGGCACGTACTCGGGCCCGTCGGGATAAGCCCGCTCCGGCGCGTACGGATGCCCGCCCGCGTATTCCGGTCCCGCCGGATGGGAGGCGGCGGTCCGCGGCGCGGGAGGACGCGGTGAATCCGGTCCGCGCCAGGCTCCCGCCCCCCCATCGTCGGGTCGGCGGACACGCACGCGGCGAGGGGGCCGGACGTCGCCATCCCAGGGGCTGCCTGTCGTACTCACCTTTTCCCTCGGAGCTGAACGGGGCGCAAGCTGGACGAAACAGGAAGATGGCCTAATGTCCCCTACGCGGCGATCGTACCTTCCGGCGGCTTGATCGAACCAGAGATTCGGAGTCGTCGAGGCTCAGGGCACCTGGTATCAGCAAGTCACCACGGCTGTACCGGCGAACCGGGCGGCGCCCGCGCGCGCACCGGCCAACCCGGGCGCTCCGCCTCAGCGGCCCCAGAAGGTGACATGGGCCACACCCGTAACGGCTGGCCCTTAATTTCTTCAGGCCCCCGGGCTGGGAGCGCCAGGTAATCTTGATGCCGAGCAAAGATCGCATTCAAGCTGCGGAAGAGGGCGATATCCGCCGTGTCTTCTGAGTCATCGCGCGCCGACGCGGATCTCAGTGAATCAGAGCAGATGCAGTCCGGGACGGCGGCGCAGACCGCCGCGAGCCCGGACGGTCGGCTCGGAGCCAGCCAGCCCCGCCCAGGGAGGTCGGCAGCACGGGCGGGGGGCAGCCCAGCGTCCGATTCGCACCTGAATGCGTCCGACTTTGGCGCCAACCAGTGGCTGGTAGACGAGCTGTACCAGCGCTACCTCGCCGATCCCGGATCCGTCGACCAGGCCTGGTGGAGCTTCTTCGCTGACTACCGGTCGACCGGCAGTCAGGACGAGGAGGCACCCGCGCCGGCCAGGGCCAGCGGCGCAGCCCCCGCATCCGCACCCGCTGCCACAGCGCCCTCCGCCCTCACCCCGGCCCCGGCTCCGGCCGTGAGCGCCCCGGCGGGCCCGGCGACCCCGGCCCGCCCAGCGCCGGCCACCCCCGCGCCGTCCGCGGACCCCGCCACGGTCGCGCCGCAGCCGCAGGCCGCCAGCCTGCCGCCGGGTGAGCGCCATCGGCTGAGGGGCGCGGCCGCCCGGACGGCCGTGAACATGTCGGGCAGCCTCGTGGTGCCGACGGCGACGAGTGTCAGGGACGTTCCGGCCAAGCTGCTGATCGACAACCGTATCGTCATCAACAACCACCTCCGGCGGGGCCGGGGCGGCAAGGTCTCGTTCACCCACCTGATCGGGTACGCGATCGTCCGGGCCCTCGCTGCGGTGCCGGCGATGAACGATTCGTTCGCCGAAGAGAACGGCAAGCCGGTGCTCGTCGCACCCGATCACGTCAACCTCGGGCTGGCCATCGACGTAAGCAAGGACGATGGCTCCCGGCAGCTTCTCGTGCCCAACATCAGAGGCGCGGAGACCATGGACTTCCGGCAGTTCTGGACCGCTTACGAGGACGTCGTGCGCAAGGCGCGCATGGGCAAGCTGACGGTCGAGGACTTCGCGGGCACGACGGTCAGCCTGACCAACCCCGGCACGATCGGGACCGTGCACTCGATCCCCCGCCTGATGCAGGGCCAGGGGTGCATCGTCGGCGTCGGTGCCATGGAATACCCGGCCGCCTATCAGGGCGCGTCCGACGAGACCCTGGCCCGGCTGGCCATCAGCCGCCAGCTGACGCTCACGTCGACCTACGACCACCGGATCATTCAGGGCGCGCAGTCCGGAGAGTTCCTGCACCGGATTCACCAGCTGCTGCTGGGTGAGGACGGCTTCTACGACGGTATCTTCACCTCACTGCAGATCCCCTACGAACCCGTCCGCTGGGTCAAGGACATCTCGGCCGGGCACGAGGACGACATCACCAAGCCCGCCCGGGTCCAGGAGCTCATCCACGCCTACCGCGTGCGCGGCCACCTGATGGCCGATACCAACCCGCTGGAGTTCCCGCAGCGCAGGCACCCCGACCTGGACATCAACCAGCACGGCCTGACGCTGTGGGACCTGGAGCGCGAGTTCGCCACCGGCGGCTTCGGCGGCCGGCCGCTGATGAAGCTGCGGAAGATCCTCGGTGTGCTGCGGGACTCCTACTGCCGCACGGTGGGCGTCGAGTACATGCACATCCAGGAGCCCGACGAGCGCGCCTGGATCCAGGAGCGGATCGAACGGCCGCACGAGCGGCCGGGGCACGACGAGCAGATCCACGTCCTGTCCCGGCTGAACGTCGCCGAGGCGTTCGAGATGTTCCTGCAGACCAAGTTCGTGGGGCAGCGCCGGTTCTCACTGGAGGGCGCGGAGTCCCTGATCCCGCTGCTGGACGCCGTGATCACCGAGGCGTCGGAGGCAGGCCTGGACGAGGCGGTGCTGGGGATGGCGCACCGCGGCCGGCTCAACGTGCTGGCCAACATCGTCGGCAAGTCCTACGGGCAGATCTTCAACGAGTTCGAGGGCAACATGGACCCGCGCAGCACGCAAGGGTCCGGTGACGTGAAGTACCACCTCGGCGCGGACGGTGTATTCAAGAGCACGGACGGCTCGCAGATCAAGACCTCGCTGGTGGCCAACCCCAGTCACCTCGAAGCCGTGGACCCGGTCCTCGAGGGCGTGGTCCGGGCCAAGCAGGACGTCCTGGACAAGGGCGGCTCCGGCGGCTTCACGCTGCTCCCCGTCCTCATGCACGGCGATGCCGCGTTCGCCGGGCAGGGCGTGGTCGCGGAAACCCTGAATCTTTCGCAGCTGCGCGGCTACCGCACCGGCGGCACCGTGCACATTGTGGTCAACAACCAGCTCGGCTTCACTACCGGGCCGCAGTCCGGCCGGTCCACCGTGTATCCGACCGACGTGGCCAGGATGATCCAGGCGCCGATCTTCCACGTGAACGGCGACGACCCGGAGGCCGTCGTGCGGGTCGGGCGGCTAGCGTTCGAATACCGCCAGGCCTTCCACAAGGACGTCGTCATCGACATGGTGTGCTACCGCAGGCGCGGTCACAACGAGGCGGACAACCCCTCGTTCACCCAGCCGCTCATGTATGACCTCATCGAGGCCAAGCGCTCCACCCGCAAGCTCTACACGGAATCGCTGATCGGCCGGGGCGACATCACCATGGAAGAGGCCGAGGCGGCGCTGCGTGACTACCAGCGGCAGCTCGAACGGGCCTTCACCGAGACCCGCGAGGCGGTCCAGCGGCCACCCGAGCCGGGCGCGGTGGTCCGGCCGGAGCCCGAGGAACGCCCGGTCAACCACACCGCCGTGGTGTCGGCCATCAGCGCCGACGCCGTCAAGCAGGTGATCGAGACCCAGGTCAGCATGCCCGACGGCTTCACACCGCATCCGCGCCTGCAGCCCCAGCTGGCCCGGCGCGCGGCCATGATCGCCGAGGACAGAATCGACTGGGCTACCGGTGAACTGCTCGCCTTCGGCGGCCTGCTGCTGGACGGCCGCCCGGTCCGGCTCGTCGGCCAGGACAGCCGCCGTGGCACGTTCGGCCAGCGGCACGCGGTCGTGGTTGACCGGCGGAACGGCAACGAATACACGCCGCTCAAGCGGTTCGACAGCGGGTCCGGCAAGTTCTACGTGTACGACTCGCTGCTGTCCGAGTTCGCCGCGGTGGGCTTCGAGTACGGGTACTCGGTGGCGCGGCCGGACGCGCTGGTGTGCTGGGAAGCCCAGTTCGGCGACTTCTTCGACGGCGCCCAGTCGATTATGGACGAGTTCATCAGCGCGGGCGAGCAGAAGTGGGGCCAGCACTCCGGTGTGGTCCTGCTGCTGCCGCACGGCTACGAGGGCCAGGGCCCGGACCACTCGTCCGCGCGGATCGAGCGCTTCCTCACCCTCTGTGCCCAGGACAACATGACCGTCGCGCAGCCCACCACGCCGGCCAACTACTTCCACCTGCTGCGCTGGCAGGGGCTCTCCGGCCGGCGCAAGCCGCTGATTGTCTTCACCCCGAAGTCGATGCTCCGGCTGAAGGTGGCGACGTCACCCACGTCGGCTTTCACCAGCGGCTCGTTCCAGCCGCTGATCGGGGAGGCGCCGGAGTTCGACGCGGCGCAGGCGCGCAAGGTCGTGCTCTGCTCGGGCAAGATCTACTGGGATCTGGTCGCGCAGCAGCAGGTCTCCGGCTCGCCCACCGCGATCGTCCGGGTGGAGCGGCTCTACCCGCTGCCCCTGACCGAGCTCAAGGCCGAGCTGTCCCGCTACCCGCAGGCCGAGGAGCTCGTCTGGGCCCAGGAAGAGCCCGCCAACATGGGCGCCTGGCCGCGGATGGCGCTGAAGTTGCCCGAACTGCTGGGCCGTAAGCTGCAGCTCGTGTCGCTGCCACCCAGCTCGGCGCCGGCGACCGGCTCGGCCAAGCAGCACGCCGCGACGCACAAGGAGCTGATCGAGGCGGCGCTGACCTAAATCGGCGCTGACCTGATCAGCACTGGCCTGACGACGTCGGGCCTGACCGGCACTGACCTGAGCAGCACGGCCCTCACCGGCCGGGAGATCAGATGTACTTCACCGACCGCGGCATAGAAGAACTCGACGAGCAGCGGGGCGACGAGCAGGTTAGCATGTCCTGGCTGGCCGCCCGGCTGCGGGACTTCGTGGATCTGAACCCGGAGTTCGAGACGGCGGTGGACCGGCTGGCCACCTGGCTGGCCCGCCTGGACGACGACGACTGACCGCGCCATCCGCTGGCCGCGGTGACCACCCGATCCCGGGCAGCGCGGCCGTTCTCACCCCGGCCTGTCTCGCGTTACGATACATCTTGACGAACCGCAGACAAGATATATCGTGAAATTGAACTAAGCTGACCTGCTGCTCAACCGGGCGGAAGGCACCGAACGCCATGGTGGACGGGAGAAAGCCGATGTCGCACTGGACGGTCGACGCGCCGATGCGCCTCGCATTTGACGATGTGACGGCGCTGAAGGTGCGGGCCATCGCGGGCTCCGTGGCCATCCTGGCCACCAGCGAGGCGCCCGCGCTGCACATCACCCGGATCAGTGGCCAGCCGCTCACCGTGACCCACGAAGATGGCGTTCTGACCATCAGCTACGAGGACCTGACCTGGGACGGCCTGCTGGAATGGCTGCGGCCGCGGAGTCATTCCGCCGAGATGACCGTCACGGTGCCCCGGGACTGCCCAGCCCAGGTGGGGGTGGTGGCGGCGACAGCGGTCGTGTCCGGCGTCGCGGCGCACACGTCGGTCAAGAGCGTGTCCGGTGCGATCACGCTGGACGGCCTGAACGGGACCGTCGACGCGCGCACGGTCGGGGCGGACGTCGAGGCGCAGGACATCAACGGCCAGGTCACCTTCAACTCGGTGTCCGGTGACCTGACCCTGGCGGGCGGATCGCTGGACCGGCTGGACGCCAAGACGGTCACCGGCAGCGTGACCGCCGACGTCCACCTGGGCAAGCCGGGCAACGTGCGCGTCGCCACCGTGTCCTCCGACGTCGCGCTCCGTCTTCCCGCACAACCGGACGCCCGGGTCAGCCTGCGGTCGACTTCCGGCCGCCTGCTGAGCGAGTTCGACTGCCTTCGCAGCTCACACGGCCGTACGTCGCATTCGGTGAACGGTACCCTGGGGGCGGGGACCGGTCACATTTCGGTGACCACGCTGTCCGGCCGGGTGACACTGCTCCGGCGCGCGGCGCACGCCGCACCGGACGGCTCGGCGCACTCCAGGCCGTCCCCGGGCAAACCCGCCCCAGGCGAGGCGGAGACGCCTGCGCGCGGCGCGGCGGCCCCGGGCGCGGGAGCGCAGGACGCAGGGAGCCCGGGCGCGGGAGCGCAGGGCGGAGGAAGGCACGGGACAGCGGGCCACGGCACGACGGACGCGGGAAAGTCCCGCAGCCGGATCAGGGATCCATGGGCGTCCGCCACAGATCCGGCGCCCACCGACAGCGCGGGGGCGCAGGACGACGAACAGACGAAGGGCGAGGCTCGATGAGTCCGGTTTTCCGGCACGGCAGGCTCCGGCTCTACCTGCTCCGGCTGCTCGATGAGGAGCCTCGGCACGGCTACGAGGTCATCCGGATGCTGCGGGACCAGTTCATGGGTGTGTACGCCCCCTCGCCCGGCACGATCTACCCGCGGCTGGCCCGGCTGGAAGAGGAAGGCCTCGTCACCCACGACGAGGTGGACGGGCGCAAGGTTTACCGGATCACTGAGGCCGGACGCCAGGAACTGCGGGAACGCGGGGATGAGCTCGCTGAGCTGGAGCAGGAACTGTCGGACTCGGTGCGGGATATCGTCCGCGAGGTCAAGGAGGACGTCCGGGAAACGGTACGCAGCCTGCGCGAGGAGCTGACCTGGGCCGCGCGGACCGCCCGGCGCCCGGACGAACAGGACGGCGAGGACGGCCCGGCCCAGCCGGCCACCGAGTCAGCCGGTGGCCCGTTCCGCGCGCCGGGCGCGCCGGAGGAGATCAGGCAGCGGACCCGGTGGACTCGCGAGGACGCGAAGGAGAACGCCCAGCGGGTGCGCGAGGACGCGAAGGAGAACGCCCGGCGGGTACGGGAAGACGCGAAGGAATGGGCCCGGCAGGAACGCGACCAGGCCCGCTTCCCCGGGCGGGACCGGGACTGGGGCAACTGGGCGGCCTGGGCCGACTGGCCGGGACGCCGGGGATGGGCCTGGCCCGACGTCGGCCTGCTGCGCGACCTGGAGCAGACGGTCAAGGGCTTCGCCCGGGACCTGGGCCGGCTGGCGTTGCAATCGGGCGCGGCGGCCGGCGAGGACGCGCTCACCGAACTCAGGATCATCCTGGACGAGACGCTCGAGCGGGTCCGGAGCGAGATCTTCGACACGGGCGGCGCACACAGGCATGACCACGACGATCCGCATCCAGCCATCGACGCTGGGCCACGGGCCGGAGACAGCCCGCAGGGCAGCACGGCCGGAACCAGCGCGCAGGCTGGGCCGTCTGGGACGAGCACTCCAGGCGGAACGGCCGGGGCCGGGCCGCAAGGCCCGCAGGGCGGCACGACACCGGAGCCCGGTAGCGGGTCCGGGCGTTAGCCCCGCGGGTCCGCACGCCAAAAGTGGGCGATTTCTGCTGTGGGGGCAGCAACTCTTGACACGGCCCGCTCCTTCCGGGATGAGACAACGCGGTCTGGCTGGTCGTGCGGCGGTGCCGGTGCTGCGCTGGCAACGGAAGTGGTCCCAGGTGGGGGCGTCTGGGTCTGACTGATCGCGGGAAGGTGCGGGTGGGACTGGGGTCAGCCGGTGAAGACGATCTTGCCGAACTGCTCGCCCAGGGCCATCGCGGCGAAGCCCTCCCGCGCTTCGGTCAGCGGCATACGGGCATGGATCAGCGGGCGCGCGCCGGTCTGCTCGCAGAAATGGAGCAGCCGGCCGAGCTCGCCCCGCGTGCCCATGGTGGAGCCGATGACGGACAGTTGCAGGAAAAAGAGCCGCTGCAGATCGGCCGACGGGGCGTGGCCGCTGGTCGCGCCGGAGATCACGATCCGGCCGCCGGGCTTGAGTGACTTCATCGAATGTGACCAGGTCGCCTCGCCGACAGTCTCCATCACCACGTCGACACGTTCCGGGAGCCGGGCGCCGGTCTCGAACACCTGATCCGCGCCCAGATCCAGCGCCTGATGACGCTTGTCCCCGCTGCGGCTGGTGACCCACATCCGGTAGCCGGCCGCGCGGCCAAGCATGATGAGCGCGGTGGCCACCCCGCCGCTGGCCCCCTGGACCAGCACCGTCGAGCCCGGTTCGGCCCCGGACTTAACGAACAGCATCCGGTAGGCGGTCAGGTACGCCGTGGGCAGGCAGGCCGCCTCCTCGAAGGACAGCGACTCCGGTTTGGGCACCAGGTTGCGGCGGGGAACCGCCACCCGTTCCGCGAACGTGCCGTCGTGCCGTTCCGACAGCAGGCTGCGGCGCGGGTCCAGGGTCTCGTCGCCCCCCCCGGCGTCCGGGTCGCCAATAACCGAGTGCACGACGACCTCGTTGCCGTCCTCATCGAGGCCCGCCGCGTCGCAGCCGAGCACGATCGGCAGCCGGTCCGGGGAAATACCCACGCCCCGCAGCGTCCACAGCTCGTGATGGTTCAGCGAGGCGGCGCGGACCTGGACGATCGTCCAGCCGTCGGGCACCTTGGGTTCGGGCCGCTCGCCCAGCTCAAGGCCGGCCAGCGGATCTTCGGGGTCGATGCGTGCGGCGGTAACAGCAAACATGATCCGACAGTACTGTGCTGGCCCAGTGGGAGACGACCCCCGGAGCTGAGGCGCGGGTCCTGCGGCCCATCTCCAGGGCCACGATTAACAAAGAGCCGGGGACTTCACCTGCTGCAGTTCTCTGATATGTGGGACATGGTCCGGGCAGATTTCCGGTCCTGGCCAGCTGCGGGCGGTCAGGTACGCCAGCGCCGCGCGGCCGTCTTCGGATCATTCGGGGGTCGTCCGTAACCACATTGTGCCAAAGCGGCTACGGACGGATGACGATGGGACGTGTAAGACCCTGCCCGCCGGGAAGCCCATTACATAGAACGAATCGAGCTACATAGAACGAATTGAGCGAGCGGTCACCCGGTAAGCCCGGCCACGGTGCGACCGCAGAAAACTCCCGAAGGCAGGGGGCGGATGTGGACCTCACCACATACGCGGAACTCGCCGTCAGGCTGGTAAACACGGCCTCCTACAGTGAGGACAACCTCGACCGGCTGGCCATCATGGACGGCCTGCGCGATCTGGTGGCGGACCGGGAGCATCTCAGCAGCGGTGCGACCCGCCGCGACCTCGAAGCCCTGCGCGGGCTCCGGGCCGAGTTCCGGAAGATCTTCGCCGCCTGCGCCGAGGGGAACGGCGAGGAAGTCGCCGCGCGGCTGAACTCGCTGCTCATCCGGCATCCCGTGCACCCGCAACTGTCCGGGCACGACGGCCAGCCCTGGCACGTTCACCTCACCGACAGCGGGACGGTCGCGGACAAGTACGCGGCCGGCGCCGCGATGGGGCTCGCCGTCCGCGTCACCGAGCTGGGCATCGAGCGGTTCGGCGTCTGCCAGGCCGCCCCGTGCCAGGGCGTGTTCATCGATACGAGCACCAACCGGTCGCGGCGTTACTGCTCCGAACGGTGCATGAGCCGGGCCAACGTGACCGCTTTCCGGGCCCGGCAACGGGACACCCCGGCGCCGTGAAGGGCTCATGCGTCCGGCGCTGGTCGTCGACGATGACGGCGGCGGGGCGAGCCGCGGCGTATCACGCGGGGCTCCGGCCCGTTCCCGCTCGTGCTGGGCGTTGGGTCGTGCCGTGGGAGCAGGTGCGGGGGCCCGGCCACCGCGCCAGGACCTGGACACCGAAATGGGCGCGCGTTCCGCCTGCGACATCGTTGAAATGCGTCAGACATCGGTCTGTAATGCCACGTGGGTAATTCCCTTACTGGCCCCCAAAGAGGGGGCCCGGGGACTGGAGGGTCATGGAGTGCCGAGGGCGGGTATAAGTCTGTGACCTGCGTTACCGAAACGACGCCAGCGACCACTTCTCAGGTCACGGCCGTATCTCTACGATGTTCTCACTCAGCGCATACGCAACGCTCACCTGCATAACGCGACGATCCGACACGCGGGTGGCAGCCCTGCGGGGCACGATCGGAAAAGGGATCGAGCATGGCAAGTAACACAGAATCCGTGGGAGCCCAGGCTGCGGTACCCACCGATGTGGGCCTGAAACGGGATATGGGCTTGATCGGCGCCACCTGGGCGTCCGAGACCTCGATCATCGGCTCCGGCTGGCTCTTCGGCGCGTTTCTTGCCGCACAGGCGGCCGGCACCGCCGCCCTGCTGGCATGGATCATCGCCGGAGTCGTCATCGTCATCCTCGCCCTCGTCCACGCCGAGCTCGGCGGCATGTACCCGGTGTCCGGCGGGACCGCACGGTTCCCGCACTTCGCGTTCGGGAGCATCGCGGGCATCTCGTTCGGCTTCTTCTCGTGGCTGCAGGCGGTCACGGTCGCGCCGATCGAGTGCTTCGCGGTCATGACCTACGGGTCGTACTACTGGCACGGCCTGTACAACGCCAACACCAGCAACGTCACGGGACTCGGCTTCGTGATGACGATCGTGCTGATGGCGATCTTCACCGCGATCAACTTCATGGCGATGCGCCTGTTCTCCAAGGTGAACGCCGGCATCACCTGGTGGAAGGTGGCCGTCCCGGTCCTGGCCATCATCGTGCTGCTGTTCAAGTTCCACGCCAACAACCTCAGCGCAGGCGGCGGCTTCATGCCCTATGGGGTCAAGGCCCTGTTCGGCGCGATCCCGTCGGCGGGCATTGTCTTCGCCTACCTCGGCTTCGAACAGGCCGACCAGCTGGCCGGTGAGATCAAGAACCCGCAGAGGAACCTGCCGATAGCGATCATCCTCGCGTGCGCCATCGGCATCACGATCTACTTCCTGCTGCAGCTCGTGTTCATCGGCGCGATCCCGCACAGCCTGATCAGCGGGCCTGGGGGCTGGGCGGGCATACCCTCTACCAGCCCCATCGCGGTCGGCCCGTTCGCCGGCCTCGCGGGCGCGGTGGGGCTGGGCTGGCTCGCCGTCATCCTGCGCCTGGACGCGTTCATCTCGCCGTTCGGCACCGGGCTGATCTACGTGACCTCGACGTCCCGCGTCGGCTACGGCCTGGCCCGCAACCGCTACTACCCGCAGCTCTTCCAGAAGACCGACAGCCGGGGCATCCCGTGGTTCAGCCTGATCATCGCGTTCCTGGCCGGCCTGCTGTTCCTGCTGCCGTTCCCGAGCTGGCACTCCCTGGTCGGCCTGGTCACCTCGGCGTCGGTGCTCATGTACGCCGGGGCGCCGCTGTCGCTGGGAGCCTTCCGCGGGCAGGTCCCGGAGGCGCAGCGGCCGTACCGGATGCCGGGGGCCGTCTGGCTCGCGCCGCTCGCGTTCATCCTGGCCAACCTGATCATCTACTGGTCGGGATTCGAGGTGCTCTGGAAGCTGGCCATCGCGATCATCATCGGCTATGTCCTGATCGGCATCTCCATGGCGTTCGACCCGCAGCGGCCGCCACTGGACTGGAAGTCCGCGCAGTGGCTGCCGGTCTACCTGATCGGCATGGGCATCATCTCCTGGCAGGGCCAGTACAGCGGCACCTCCGAGAAGCACCCCCTGCCGCCGACCAACACCTTCAACATCCCGTTCTGGTGGGACATGGGCGTCGTCGCCGTGTTCAGCCTGATCATCTACTACTGGGCGCAGCACGTGCGGCTGTCCCGCACGGAAATGCTCGATCTGGTCAACCGGCAGGCCGGGGAGGCGCCCGAGCCGAGGCTGCACTAGCCGGCTGAGGCGGCACTGGCCGCCTGAGCGCCCGGGGCCCCATCCTGCACGTCAGGGTGGGGCCTCCGCGTTCCCCGGGCGCGGGAGCAGTCCGCACCGACGGGCAAGGGACACCGCGGCCCGTTCGGCATGGCGAGGACGATCAGCGGGGCGCGCGATGGGCCCGGCGAAGCGGCCAGTAGCGCAGCAGGACCCGGCCTTCGATCAGCGTGTCCGGCACGGCACCGAACCGGGCGCTGTCCACGGCCCCGGCGGCCGGGTTGGCGGATTCGAGCCACCAGCCGCCGGCCTCACGGCGCGCTGCGCGCTTCACGATCAGCATCTCCGGGCGCCGCGGGTGGCGGGCCAGCACGATCTGGCCGGACCGGATCCGCCGGGTCCGGTGGACGAGCAGCCAGTCACCCGGCCACAGCACGGGCTCCATCGAATGCTCGGCCACGGCGACCCGAAAGAGCGGCGAATGCACGGAGGCCCTCCGGTGTTGGCTGAGGCGAGCGGGGTAGTGTCGGTCCTGATATTCGTGATCAGACACTACGGAAGGTGGATCGATGAGGCTGCTCGCACGCCTGCTCGAACCGAAGGCCGTCGCCTACGCGCACTGCGACCTGCCGTGCGGCATCTACGACCCTGCACAGGCCCGGATCGAGGCCGAGTCCGTCAAGGCGATCGACGAGAAGTACCAGCAGAACACGGACCCCGAGTTCCGCGCCCGGGCGCTGATCATCAAGGAGCAGCGCTCCGAGCTGGTCAAGCACCACCTGTGGGTGCTGTGGACCGACTACTTCAAGCCGCCGCACTTCGAGAAGTACCCGCAGCTGCACACGCTGTTCAACGAGGCGACGAAGCTGGCGGGCGCGAGCGGCACGAAGGGCAGCGCCGACCCGGCCGTCGCCGACCAGCTGCTGGCCAGGATCGACGAGATCAACAAGATCTTCTGGGAGACCAAGCAGGGCTGATACGCCTGGCAGTCACATCGCCGACGCACCGTAGGAGGGGCCGCGACCATGTCGCGGCCCCTCACGGTATTTCCGGGGGGCCGTTGACGCGGTATTTTCAGGGTAATCGCGTGGCCCGGGACCGGCGCATAAGGCACTGGCCGGCCGCTAACCTGACCCCGTTCCGGTTCGCCGGTACGAATTGGCGGGGTGTCAGTTTCCGTTCTGCCCGCGGGGCAGCGTCGCCCCGTTCCGCCCGTGCGCGTGAGATCATTTGATCCGCGCCGCGCGGCACGCCGGAATCGGTTCGGCGTGGACGATAGGTTGCATGCGATCGGCCGGCCCGACCAGCCGGCCCGAAGGAGAGACGTGACCGAAGAGACCGCCGCCAGGCAGACCGCGCCGGGCGCCGGGCCGGGTCCTGGTGCGGTCGCGGCTGACCGCGAGGCCCGCGACCGCGTGCGGGTGTGCATGCCGGCCGAGGGCGCGTACCTGTCCGTGCTGCGCACCGCGACCGCCGGCCTGGCCGCCCGGCTCGACTTCACCCTCGACGAGATCGAGGACCTGCGGATCGCGGTCGACGAGGCCTGCGCGATGCTGCTCAGCCAGGCCATCCCGGGTACCAACCTGGAATGCGACTTCGAACTCGGCGCCGACCTGATGACGATCGTCGTCGCTGTGGTGGCCGCGCAGCCACGCCTGCCGGCCCGTGACACGTTCGCCTGGACCGTGCTGTCCGCGCTGGCCGGCGACGTCGACTCCCGGCTGGAGCCGGATGACCGGGTGGCCATCGTGCTACGCAAGCGCCGCGGGGCGTCGGGGTCCTGATGGGAGACTTCGAGGTCCGGGTGACCGAAAACGAAGCCCGGGTGGCCGAGGAGTACGAGGTCCGCCCGGCCGACGAAACGCTCGCCACCGTCGCCCGGGATGACCACGCCGTACCCGACCGCGCCCGGGCGAGGGAGCTGTTCGAGCGGCTGACCTCGCTGCCCGAGGGCAGCCGGGAGCGGGAACGGATCCGCGGCTCCCTGGTGGAGATGCACCTGCCGCTGGTCGAGTACCTGGCGCGCCGGTTCCGCAACCGGGGCGAGTGGCTGGACGACCTGACCCAGGTCGCCACCATCGGCCTGATCAAGTCGATCGACCGGTTCGACCTGGAGCGCGGTGTCGAGTTCTCCACCTACGCGACGCCCACCATCGTGGGCGAGATCAAGCGGCACTTCCGGGACAAGGGCTGGGCCGTCCGCGTGCCGCGTCGGCTGCAGGAGCTCAAGCTCTCGCTGACCAAGGCCATCGGGGAGCTCGCCCAGCGCGAGGGACGCGCGCCCACCGTCAGCGAGCTCGCGGCGCACCTGCAGATGAGCGAGGAAGACGTGCTGGAGGGCCTGGAGTCGGCCAACGCCTACTCCACGGTGTCCCTGGACGCGCCGGACTCCGGAGACGAGGACGCCCCCGCGGTGGCCGACTCGCTGGGCATCGTCGACGAGGCGCTCGAGGGCGTCGAGTACCGGGAATCGCTCAAGCCGCTGCTCGAGCGGCTGCCATCCCGGGAGAAGAAGATCCTACTGCTCCGGTTCTTCGGCAACCTGACCCAGTCCCAGATCGCCGCCGAGCTGGGGATCTCCCAGATGCACGTGTCCCGCCTGCTGGCCCGGACCCTCACCCAGCTACGCGACGGCCTGACCACCGACGACTAAGCGCGGCCCGCCGCGCTGGCCCCGCTAGACCCACCGGCCCCGCTGGCCCCGTCGGCCCCGGGCAGGCGGCGGGGGCCTGGCCGGGCGTACACGTAAAGACATCCGTCGCGTCGCCTCCGGCGGAACGTCAGCGACGGCGGGATGAGGCTTTCTTGCCGGAGGGCCGGGCCGTCTTGCCCGGCGGCGGGACCGTGCGGGCGCCCGGTGCCGTGGCCTGGGCGGGCGACCCGGCCGTTTTCCCCGCGGGCTGAGCGGCCTGGGGTGCTTTGCCCTCCGGGCTGGCCGACGGCGGGGTCTCCGGCGCCTTCGGGCTCATGGGGCCGGTGGCGAGGGCGCGCCAGCTGGGCGGCACCAGCAGGCCGGCGAAACCGGCCATCGCCACCAGCAGCGCGGGCACTCCCCAGTCGAGCCGGTGGCCCTCCAGCAGGTAGACCCCGGTCGTCCCGACGAACAGCTGGGTGAGCAGCGCGGGGGTGCGGCTCCAGCGCCGGACGCGGTAGACGCCGACCGCGATCAGCGCGACGACGATCACGGCACCGAACGCGATGATCGTGAGCGCGATCCCGCTGCTGCGCTGGTACGAGCGGCCCGCGGCGGTGTCCACGGCCGAGATCACCGCGGCGACGAGAAGCATGGCCGCCTCGCCGCCCAGGGCCGCCGTGGCCAGCAGCAGCGCCGGCGGACGTGGTGGCATGTGTCGCACCTTTCTCCCCAGGACTAGCCTATGCGCGTGCGCGCGCTGCTGATCGTGAACCCCCGGGCGACCTCCACGACCAAACCAGTCCTGGATTTCATCGTCCGCTCGCTGGCCGCCGAGGTGGAGCTCGAGCCCGTGGAGACACGGTACCGGGGAGATGCCCGCGGCATCGCCGCCACGGCCGCCGCTGAGGGGTGGGACGCGCTGCTGGTGCTCAGCGGAGACGGAACGATCAACGAGGTCGTGAACGGCCTGATGCAGGACGTGCCCATCCGGGCCGGTCATCGGGCGGCCACCGCCGGGCAGCGGCCGGCCATCGGCGCGATCCCGGGCGGAAACGCCAACGTCTTCACGCGCGACCTCGGCGTTCCGGCCGATCCGGTCGCCGCCGTCAAAGTGATCGGCGCGCGTCTGGCCGCCGGGACCACCCGGACGATCGGGCTCGGCCTGGCCGGCGACCGGTACTTCACGTTCAACGCCGGGCTGGGCTGGGACGCGGAAGTGGTCCGCGCAGTGGAAGAACGGCGCGCCCGCGGCCGCCGGGCGTCGCCCACCCTGTACATGCTGATGGCGCTGCGCGAGTTCTACTTCCGCACCGACCGGCGTCACCCCGGGCTGGCCCTGGAGACGGCCAGCGGAATCGCGGTGCCCAGCCTGGGCATGGCGCTCGTCTCCAACACCACGCCCTGGAGCTACGTCGGCCGCCATCCGGTGAGCCCGACGCCGAACGCCTCGTTCGACACCGGCCTGGACGTTTTCGGCCTGCGGCGGATGCGGACACTTTCCACGCTGAATGCGATGCGCCAGATGATGCGGCAGGACGAGCGGCCGCCGATCGGAAAGTACGTGCTGAACCTGCACGACGAGCCGGAACTTACGGTGCGGTCCCGGCAGCCAGCGGCGCTGCAGGTGGACGGGGAGTATGTGGGCGAGACGACTTCGGTAACATTCCGCTCGGTACCGGAAGCGCTTCGGGTCATCGCATGATTCCGCCGGGAGGATGTTGCGGACTGCAAACTACCGATCCTGGCATTAATTGTGATTCAGGTCACATTGAAATGGCGAAGATCACTGTTGCGTCCCCTTGCGTTCCCGGCAACGTGCTTGAGAAGCTTTAGGCAATGCCGGGCGGGGAGCCTCTCGTGTTATCGACACCGAGCAGGTTTCCCGGTTTCCCAAGTGTGCCTGGGCTAAGAAGCGGCTCCGGGCGGGTTGCTAGCTGGCACGGTCTTGATTCCGAAGGTATACGACATAGCTCGTGAAATCATTCACAAGCCTTGATGACCGGCGCACTGGGTTCAAGCAGCCGACGTGCGGCCGTCACGCCCCGAAGGAGTGACCTCATGGACTGGCGCCATAACGCCGCCTGCCGTGACGTAGATCCTGAGTTGTTCTTTCCGATCGGGAACACCGGTCCTGCGCTACTCCAGATCGACGAAGCAAAGCGCGTCTGTCATCGTTGTCCGGTGATGGAGTCGTGCCTGCACTGGGCGATCGACTCCGGCCAGGACGCCGGCGTCTGGGGCGGTATGAGCGAGGACGAACGGCGAGCCCTGAAGCGGCGCACACTGCGGCTCCGCACCCGTGCGCACGTGTCGCCCGTCTCCCACTGACGCCGCGGCCAGGGCTGATCTACCGCACCATATCCGCGCACATCAGGCTCCGCGCGCACCAGGCTCCGCGCACATCAGGCTCCGCGCGCACCAGGCTCCGCGCACATCAGGGTCCGCGCTCACCAGGCTCCGCGCACCAGCCAGGCGCGTCCCGGGAGCGGTCAATCCGTCTCCGAGGGACGTGCCGCTACGCGTCCGGGGCCCGCGCAGGGGGCTCGTCGTCCTGGACGGGAAGGTCCACGAGGGCCCGGGTGCCGCCTTCCGGCCGGGGGGTTATCTCCAGCTTGCCGCCCAGTTCGCCGACGACCAGAGTGCGCACGATCTGCAGCCCCAGTGAGCTGGATGACTCGGGGTCGAAATCCTCGGGCAGCCCCACGCCGTCGTCGTCAACGACGACCGTCAGCCGGTCCGGCCCGCGTACCGCGCTGACCTCCACGCTGCCGGTAGCCCGCTGCGCCTCGCCGGCGACCGGTTCGGGGTAGGCGAAGCCGTGCTGCAGCGCGTTCTGCAGCAACTCGGTCAGCACCAGCGCGAGCGGCATCGCCACGTACGCCGGCAGCGGACCAAAGGCGCCCGTGAGCTTTGGGGTTACCCGGATCTCGGTGCCGGCCACCTCGGACGCCATCATGACGACCCGGTCCGCGACCTCGTCGAAAGCGACGATCTCGTCGGGCGCGTGCGACAGCGTCTCGTGCACGATGGCGATCGAGCCGACCCGGCGGACGGCGTCCTCGAGGGCCGCCCGCGCCTCCGGGCCGCGCAGGCGGCGGGCCTGCAGCCGCAGCAGGGCGGCCACCGTCTGCAGGTTGTTCTTGACGCGATGATGGATCTCACGGATCGTCGCGTCCTTGGTCATCAGCTCGCGTTCGCGGCGGCGCAGCTCGGTGACCTCACGCACCAGAATCAGCGCACCGGTCCGGCTGCCGCTTACGATGAGCGGGATCGAGCGCAGTTGCACGATCGACCCGTTGCCCTCGATCTCGGCGTCCCGCGGGACCCGGCCGTACGCCACCAGCATCAGCGACTCATCCAGCGGAGCGCCGCACGAGGCGCACAGCTTCGCGGTCAGCGGCCCCAGCTCGGCGCCCACCAGGTCGGTGGCCAGGCCGAGGCGGCGGAAGGCCGACAGCGCGTTGGGGCTGGCGTACGTGACCCGTCCGGAGCGCCCGAGGCGGAGCAGCCCGTCACCAACCCGGGGCGAGCGGACCTGCGTGGCTTGCTCACCGCCGAAGGGGAACGTCCCCTCAGCCACCATCCGGGCCAGGTCGTCGGCGCCCTGCAGGTAGGTCAGCTCCAGACGGCTCGGCGTGCGGGCGGAGTTCAGGTTGGTGTTCCGCTCGATCACGGCGATCACCCGGCCCGCGCGGGTCACCGGGATGGTCTCGGCGCGCACCGGCACGCCCGTCGTCCAGTCAGGGTCACTCTCGCGCCAGATCCGGCGCTCGGCCCGCGCGGTGTCCAGCAGCGCCCTGTCCCCCGGTTCGGCTTTCGTCCCGACCACGTCATCCTGGAACGAGGTGGGCCCGGTCGTCGGGCGCATCTGGGCCAGCGCCATCCAGCCGCTGCCGTCACTCAGCGGCGCCCAGAGGATGAGGTCGGCGAACGACAGGTCGGCCAGGAGCTGCCAGTCCGAGACCAGGGCGTGCAGGCATTCCAGGTCGGCCCTGGCCAGGCTGGTATGGCGGCGGGCCAGATCGGTCAGCGTGGGCACATATCAATAATCGCACCCGCGGCGACTGATTCCCGCCACACCGGTGATCCCTCGCCTGCGGCTCCCCACCGGCCGTCCCTGGTCCGCGTCCTGGTCCGCGTCCTTGCCCAGGCCAGCGGCTTCCACTTGACGGCGGCCGGGAGCTGGGGAAATCTATCAGGACCCATGAAGCCGCACCCGTCACGGCCACCATCGGCAGCGCAGCCGCCGGTGAGCCAGCCGCCAGACCCCCTCGCCGTGCTCCGGCAGGCGGCGCTGACCCGGGAGGCCGCAGGGCTGGGGCGCCAGCTGAACGCCCGCGCACCTGGCGGGCCCGGCGGGATGTTCGACGGCCCGCGAGGCGGCATCGTCGATCTGGCCTCGAATGACTACCTGGGGCTATGCGGAGACGAGCGGCTGGCCGAGGCGGCGGCCGCCGCCGCCCGCACCTGGGGCACCGGCTCCACCGGATCGCGGCTGGTCACCGGGACTACGGAGCTGCATATCCAGCTCGAACGGGACCTCGCGGAGTTCACCGGCGCCGCCGGCGCGCTCGTGTTCTCCTCCGGATACCTGGCCAACCTCGCCGTGGTCACGGCCCTCGGGCAGGTACTCGGGCAAGTACCCGGGCCGGTTCTCGCGGCGGAAGGGGCCGGGAACAGACGGCCCGGCCCTGGCGTGCTCATCGTCTCCGACGCCGCGAACCATGCCTCGCTGATCGACGCGTGCCGCCTGGCCCGCGCCCGCGTCGAGGTCACCCCGCACGCCGACACGCGTGCGGTGGACCGGGCGCTCGCCCGGCGCGCCGAGCCGGCGGCCATCGTGGTCAGCGACACGGTGTTCTCCGTCACCGGCGACCAGGCCCCCGTGGCCGAACTGCACCGCATCGCGCGCGCCCACCGGGCGCTGCTCGTCCTGGACGAGGCGCACGCCTTCGGCGTGCTCGGCCCGGGCGGCCGGGGCGTGGCCGCGGCGGCCGGTATCGCGGACGATCCCCGGGTCATCCGGACGGTCACCCTGTCGAAGTCGCTGGCGGGCCAGGGCGGCGCGGTCATCGGGGCTGCGGAGGTCATCAGGACTCTCATCGACGTGGGCCGTGCGTTCATCTTCGACACGGGCCTGGCCCCGCCGAGCGTGGCCGCCGCGCTCGCCGCCCTGACCATCATCCGCGGCGACCCGGGGCTCGGGCAGCGCGCCCAGGCCAGCGCCCGGCGCCTGGCCGCCCTGGCGACCGGGCTGGGTTTCGAGGTCCCGCCCCCGGCCGCCGCCGTGGTCCGGATCACGATCGGGGAGGCGGGCGCGGCGCTCGAGGCACAGCGGATCTGCGCCGGTCATGGCGTCCGCGCCGGATGCTTCCGGCCGCCCTCGGTGCCGCCGGGCCAGGCGTGCCTGCGACTGACCGCCCGGGCCAACCTGACAGAAGTTGACCTGCGCTCGGCATTTCGCGCACTGGGTGCGGTGAGAGATCATGTCCGGATAACCGCTTGAGCGGGAAGGAAGTGGCCCATGACCGTCTCCCCCGTCCCTGTGTCCCCGGTTCCGCCGGAAAAGACCAGCGTGCGCGGCGTCCGGCAGGCCATGACGGGTGCGCCGGCTATGGACTCTGCGAGTGACAACATGCCCGGCGAGATACTGCCGAGCCCACTGCCGCGGCTGCCGAAGTACTACAGGGTCAAGCGGCAGTTGCTCGAGCTGATCGTCACGATGGCGCCGGGCAGCCCGGTCCCGCCGGAACGCGAGCTCGCGCGCGACTACGGGACGTCGCGGACCACAGTCCGGCAGGCCCTGGCGGAGCTGGTGGTGGAGGGCCGCCTGCTGCGGCGGCAGGGCAAGGGTACGTTCGTGGCCAAGCCCAAGGTGGCGCAGTCGCTGGAGCTGGCCAGCTACACCGAAGGCATGCGGGCACACGGCCTGCACCCGCAGACGAGGATCCTCGAGATCGGCTACATCGCGGCCGGCGAGGATCTCGCCCTGCTGCTCGGTATCCGCCCGGGTGGCCGGGCGCTGCGCATCCACCGGCTCCGGCTGGCCGACGGCGAGCCGATGTCGGTGGACACCTCCCACCTGCCCGCGCGCCGCTTCCCGGGACTGCGCAAGCAGCTGAAGCGGCACAGCTCGCTGTACGAGACGCTCGGTTCCGCGTACGGCGTCCGGCTGACCGAGGCCGAGGAAACGATCGAGACCGTCCTGGCCGACCCGCACAACGCCGACCTGCTGGCCGTCGACGTCGGCATGCCGCTGCTGCTGCTGTCCCGGCACGCGGTCGACATGACCGGCGAACCGGTCGAGTGGGCGCAGTCCTGGTACCGCGGTGACCGGTACAAGTTCGTCACCCGGCTGCGGCGGTCACCCGATTGGGCCTGATCATCGTCAGCGGAACGGACACGGGGGTCGGCAAGACCGTCACGACGGCGGCCATCGCGGCGCTCGCCCTGTCCCGCGGGGAACGCGTGGCCGTCGTCAAGCCGGCCCAGACCGGCGAGCCACCCGGCACCCCGGGTGACCTCGGCACCGTGGCCGCCCTGGCGGGTGTGACGGACCGGCACGAACTCGCCCGGTACCCCGATCCGCTCTCCCCCGAAGCGGCCGCCCGGGCGGTCGGCCGTCCCCCGCTGGACCTGCGATGGGCAGCGAGCTACATCGCGGCACTAGCCCAAGACCGGCCGCAGGTCATCGTGGAGGGCGCCGGGGGGCTGCTGGTGCGATACGACCCGGCCGGGTCAACCATCGCCGACCTGGCCGCCATGCTGGCCGCTCCGGTCCTCGTCGTGGCCGCAGCGGGTCTCGGCACCCTCAACCACACCGCACTCACCCTGGAGGCGCTGGCCGCGCGCAAGGTGGTATGCGCGGGGGTCGTCATCGGCAGCTGGCCCGCCCAGCCGGGCCTGGCCGAACGGTCCAACCTGAGCGACCTCGAAACAGTGGGCGGCCAGCCGCTGGCCGGGACGCTGCCCGCGGGAGCCGGGCGGGCCGACCGCACCACCTTCCTGGGCCTCGCGCGGCGCGGCCTGTCGCCCGCCCTGGGCGGGACCTTTCCGGGGCTCCGGCGCGGCCGCCCGCACCGGTTACGAATCCCCATCAGTTAACCCGGGCCCGGTCGGCCGCGTTCCGCGAGGCGGACCTGGTGCTGGTGGCCGGCGCACCTCTGGACTTCCGGCTCGGCGACGGCGCGGCCGGCTTCTCGCTGATGGACGTGGACACGCTGGTCCGGCACGGGCTGCCGGTCGTCATGGTGTGCGGCAACAACGGCGGGTGGGGCCTGGAGAAGCATCCGATGCGCGCGCTGTACGGCTACGACGTCGCCGCCGAGCTGCAGCCGGGCTGCCGCTACGACGAGGTGGTGCGCGCCCTCGGCGGGGCCGGCGAGCTGGTGACCGAGCCGGGCCAGATCGCCCCGGCGCTGCGGCGGGCGTTCGCCGCGGGCGTCCCGTACATGGTCAACGTGGTCACCGACCCGGAGATCGCCTACCCGCGCTCGACCACGGGCGTGTGACGCCGGGCCTCCTGCCGGGTACCGTCCTCCGCCGGGCACCGGGCCGCTCTGGGGCACCGGGCCTAGTCGAGCACGGCGATCAGGTCACCCTCCTGCACCACGTCGCCCTCGGCCACGTGCAGCTTGGACAGGGTGCCCGCCTCCTCCGCGAGCACCGGGATCTCCATCTTCATCGACTCCAGGATCACCAGGGTGTCACCGGCGCCGACCTGCTGGCCCTCCGCCGCGACCACCTTCCAGACGTTCGCGACCATCTCCGCTCGGACCTCCGCCACCGGTTGCTCCCTTCCTCGCCCGGGCGCCGCCGCCGGCCCCGGTGCCTGTCCATTGTCCCGGACCGTGATCAGGGCCGCAGCCGGGCCACCAGAGACGTGTCGTAGTCGCCGCTGGCAAACTCGGGGCTGGCCAGCAGGTCGGCGTGAAAGGCCAGATTCGTCTTCGGGCCCGCGATGCGGAACGCCGCCACCGCGTCCCGCGCCCGGGCCACCGCCTCGGCCCGGCTGGCCCCGTGCGCGCAGAGCTTGGCCAGCAGCGGGTCGTAGAACGGCGTCACGGTGTTGCCCGCGACGTAGCCCGCATCGACCCGGATGCCCTCGCCCGAGGGTTCCACCCACTCGGTGATCCGGCCGGGGCCGGGCAGGAACCGCACCGGATCCTCGGCGTACACGCGCAGCTCGATGGCGTGGCCCCGGGCCTGAAGGGACGCGGGCAAGGACGCGGGCAAGGACGCCGGGCCGAACGACACGTCATGGCCGGCGGCGATCAGGAACTGCTGCTCGACCAGGTCGATGCCGGTGACCAGTTCGGTGACCGGATGCTCGACCTGGAGCCGGGTGTTCATCTCCAGGAAGATGAAATCCCCGCCGTCGGCGTCGACGAGGCATTCGACGGTGCCGGCGTTCCGGTACCCGACCGCCTCGCCGGCCCGCACGGCCGCCGCCAGCATCCGCTCCCGCAGGGCCGGGCCGACGCCCGGGGACGGCGTCTCCTCTGCGATCTTCTGGTGCCGGCGCTGCACCGAGCAGTCCCGCTCGCCGAGCGCGATGACCCGGCCGTCGGCCAGCCCGAGGATCTGCACCTCCACGTGCCGGGCACGCGCGACGTAACGCTCAATGAGGATGTCCGGGTGACCGAAGAAGCGCTCGGCGCGGGACCGTGCCGTCGCGAACGCGGCCCGCAGTTCGGCTTCGCCGGAGGCCGCGCTCATCCCGATCCCGCCGCCCCCGCCGGCCGCCTTCACCATAACCGGGTAGCCGATCCGTTCCGCCTCGGTGACGGCCGTGTCCTCGTCCAGCACGGGCTCGGTGCTGCCCGGGGAGACCGGCACACCCGCCGCGGCCATCAGGTTACGCGCGCGGATCTTGTCCCCCATCTGCTCGATGGCCTCGGGAGAGGGCCCGACCCAGGTCAGCCCGGCCGCGATGACCTGGCGAGCGAAGCTGGCCCGCTCGGCCAGGAAACCGTAGCCGGGATGGATGGCGCTGGCGCCGGCCTCGTGGGCGGCCCGCAGGATTTCCGCGGCGTCCAGGTAGCTCTGCGCGGGCGGGGCGGGACCGAGGAGAACGGCGTGATCGGCCTCCCGCACGTACGGGAGGTCCCCGTCGGCCTCCGAGTAGACGGCCACGGTCGTGATGCCCATCCGGCGAGCGGTGCGGATGACACGGCGGGCGATCTCGCCCCGGTTGGCCACGAGTACGGAGTCAAACACCTGAGCAGCATAGGCCGGTCAGGCGGGCAGCACTGACCGCCGGGTGATGATGCGGCCGAGCGCGCTGACGACCTCCGGGTCGTATCCGGCGCTGGCGTCCAGCCGCAGCCGGTCGACCACCGCGGCGGCCCGTCCCGGGTCGGCGGAACTGCCCACGAGGTCGTCGAAGGCGTTGACGGCCCGGATGATGCGGCTGCTCAGCGGCGGCCCGGCCGGCTGTCCGGCCCCGGCGCCGGCGGTGGCCCTGGCTGCGGAGGCGGCGCCACACCGGGACGTGGCCTCGCACGGGTCGCTCTGCTGGCGCACGATCTCGGCCACGCTATCCAGCATGGTGGCCTGCTCCACGACCTCGGCGCCCAGCAGCGCGATCCGGCGCTGGTCCTCCGGGGAGACCAGCACGGTGGCCCCGCCCGGAATCGGGTCCTGCAGCGAAAGCTGCCCGATGTCGTGGATCAGCGCGGCGTACTGTAGTTCCAGCAGTGCGGGTTCGGCCATGCCGAGCTCCCGGCCGACCGCCACGGCGAGCCGGCTGACCCGGTCGGCGTGACCGGTCTCGACGTAGCCGCCGATCTCGGTCACCCGCGCCAGCGCGCGCACCGTCTGCAGGTAAGTGGCGCGGATGCCGGCGTACCGGCGGAAGGCGACCTGCGTGACGAGCAGCGGCGCGAGGAACACGGCCACCGCGACCAGTCCCATGGCCTCGGCGGCGAATACGATCAGCAGGGCGGAGACGCCGACAGCCACACCGAGGAGACCCTGAACGCGAAGCTCGTCGGTGAACGTGACCCAGAACCTGGCCCGCAGCGTGTTCGCCCGGATGCACGCGGCGATGAACACATCCACCAGCCAGGCCACCATGACCAGCAGCGCCATCGCGGCCAGCGCGGCCCACCAGTGCCGGAGGATCTCGCTGGTGCCGGCCAGCGGACGGAAGGCGAAGGCGGCGCACGCCACGGCGAGCAGCCGCGACGCCATGCCCGCCGTCCGGGCCGGGCGTCCCACGGCCAGGTGTGGCAGCGCGCCGAGCGCCATGCCGATGCCGGTGACCGCAACGGCCTGGAACGCCGAATGCCGGGCCGGAACCGATCCCACGCGGATCAGCAGGGCGTACGCGAGCGCGCAGGCCGTCCCGATCGGTGCCGCCTCGCGGTCTCCGGGCAGGTTGAGCCGGAGCAGCTCGCCCAGCGCGATCAGGGCCGCGAAGGCGATCGCGCTGCGGGGAGCCACCACACCCGCGCTGACCGACTGCGCGATGCAGGCCGCGACGGCCAAACCCGTCGCCGCCACGAACTGGCGCTGGCCGTAACCGGCCGGCCTGCCGGAACGGGCCCGAAGGCCCGTGGTCGCTAGCCGGTCCTGGCTAACGCTCACGAGAGTCTCGCACGTCAGCGGCTCCCCATCACGCGCAGCGGCACGACGGGATCGTCGTGATCGTGCGCGGCCGCCTCGACGGGCTCACCCGGCGGGGATACCGGAACCTCCGGGGTCTGCCAGTCCTCGCGCTCGACCGCGGCGACCAGGGCGTCGACGAAGGCTGGATCGAACTGCGTTCCGGAGCAGCGCCGCAGCTCGGCGATGGCCTCGGCGAGCGAGCGCGCGCCCCGGTAGGAGCGGGTGGAGGTAATGCAGTCGAAGGCGTCCGCCACCGCCAGCACCCGGGCGAACTCGGGAATCTCGTCGCCGGCCAGGCCCAACGGGTAGCCGCGGCCGTCGATCCGCTCGTGGTGGTGCATAATCCCCGCCAGCGCCTCATCCAGGAAGCCGATCTCCCGGATGATCTCCAGGCCGCGCATCGGATGCAGCTGGATAGCGGCGTATTCCTCTTCGGTCAGCTTTCCCGTCTTCTGCAGCACCTTGGTCGGCACCCCCAGCTTGCCGACGTCGTGCAGCATGCCGGCGAACCTGATGGCCTCCACGCGCTCGGGCCGCATCCCGATGGCGCGGGCGATCATGACCGACCCTTTCGACACGCGCTCGCTGTGGCCGCGGGTGTAGAAGTCCTTGGTTTCCACCGCCTGGCAGAGCACGCGCAGCGTGGCCTCGTAGGCGCGCTGCTGGTCGGCGAACTGGGCGATCGCCCAGCGCGCGACGAACAGCGGGATCAGCACCAGGATGGCGGCAAACGGCCCGACGACGCTCCAGAGTGCGGCGATCAGCAGACCGAAGACCGCGTACCCGAGGTCCGGCAGCGGGAGCCGCAGGTCAAGCACGCCACGGCCGCCCGGCTGGGACCGGTCGGCGGCGCTGGTGAGCCACAGCACGCCGGCCACCAACCCGTAGTTGACGACGATGTGCGCCGCCGCCGCGCCCGCGAACGGGCCGATAAGCTGGGGGAACGAGTCCCTGGTGGGAACGCCGACGGTCCCGCCGAGGAAGAGGAACACCCGGCCGGCGATGTACGCGCTGAGCGCGTACATCGCGCCGTTGAAGATCCGCTGCGCGACCGTGGGCCCGCGGCGCAGGCAGAACGCGCTCACGAGACCGGTCAGGGCCGCCCCGAGGGGGCCGAGCAGAACGACGGAGGCGAGGGTGGCCGCGTACCCGGGTGACCACGCGACACGGCGCGGCGTGATCGCCGTCGGCACGGACTCACATACGAGGAAAAGGACCGCGAGGACCGCGAGACGGCTCCATGGGATGCCCTGCTGGGGGCTGCGAGCGATTACGAACGCGGCGGCGGCCACCACCGTCCCGACATACAGCCACGTTGCCCGCGAGAGCCTGCCCAATTCCCCCCCTACTCTGGGCGTGCGACCCTGCCAACACAACCGGGCACGGTAAGCCCGAGAAAATACCTAGCCGCAGCACACCCGTACCTCCCTCCCGGACTCAGGCCCGCCGGCCGCACCGGGCAGGCTCTGCGTCGAGGACCACCATCGTGAGGTGCTCGCGGGAAGCCCAACGTGCGGCACGGCACCAGTACCCAGCGTAACCCCACGGCATTGATCCGCGCAGGCCCAAAGTCATTGTGAGCAAATCGTGAACACTGAATCGCTCTGAGCAATCAGGGGCCCAGCGGGCGCCGCCGGTGCGCGGTCAGAACTCGATGCGGGCGCGCACTTCCTGAATCCGGACCAGCACCTTGGCGCGCAGCTCGGTCGGCGCCGGATCACATCCGCAGTGCTTGCGCACCAGCCGCTTGACCAAGTCTTCGAGCCCGAATTCGCGCAGGCAGGGCCCGCACTCGTCGAGGTGCTGGCGCACCTTGGAGCAATCGGCCTCGTCGAGCTCGCCATCGAGGTACGCGTAGATGCGGTCCAGGACGTCGGTACACGGTACTTCGTGCGGCCTGCCGCAGCTCATCGGGTTTCCTCCGCGGGCTCGCTGCCCGCGGCCGACGCCACGGAGTCAGATCCGGACGCCGACCGGACGAGGCCGCGCTCGGCCGCATAGTCCTGAAGCATGTCGCGCAACTGCCGGCGCCCGCGGTGCAGGCGCGACATCACCGTGCCGATCGGCGTTCCCATGATGTCGGCGATCTCCTTGTACGCGAAACCTTCCACGTCGGCCAGGTAGACCGCGATGCGGAACTCTTCGGGCAGCGCCTGCAGAGCCCGCTTTATGTCGGAGTCGGGCAGCCGCTCCAGCGCCTCCGCCTCGGCGGACTTCAGGCCGCCCGAGGTGTGCGAGGCGGCCCGGGCCAGCTGCCAGTCCTCCACCTCTTCCGCGCCGGAGCGCTGCGGTTCCCGCTGCCGCTTCCGGTAGGTGTTGATGAAGGTGTTCGTCAGGATGCGGAACAGCCACGCCTTGAGGTTCGTGCCCGGCTGGAACTGGTGGAAGGAGGCGTACGCCTTCGCGAACGTCTCCTGCACGAGATCCTCGGCGTCCGCCGGGTTGCGGGTCATGCGGAGCCCGGCGGAGTACAGCTGATCCAGGTACGGCAGAACGTCCTGCTCGAACCGTTCATCGCGCTGCTCAAGTGTCTCCGGGACGGGACCCACCTCCTCGGGATTAACCATGGCCGATCCGTGAAGACCGTATGGCCGGGAGGATACATGGCCGAACTGTCCGGGGTCGCCGCACAGGGTCCCGGTGCCGCCTTTCGATGCGGCCGCCTGACCGCCGGCGGCGATACCGGCGAGGGGGACCTGGTGGCCGGGGGAGCTGGCCGGGCGCGGGCCACAAGCTACTGGCATGTGCCGTAGAACACGGCTTTAATCGCGGTCATTCCAGGCCGATGGCGACGAGCTTGGCCGGGCAGGTGAGGAATGGGTCCCAGTGGGGAAGATAGAGAACAAATCCGCGCGGCGAGGGGGGCCGCAGCCACGGCAGGAGTCACGGTGAGGCCTTCGGCCAGCGCCACGGCCGTCGGCGATCCAGGGCCACTGTCGCCGTACTGGCGCTTTCACCAAGCGGTAGCCGAGGCACAGCTCGCGTCCTGGCTGCCGCGCGAGAGCCGCCTGTTCGTCGACATCTCGGGACCGCGGGCGCGCGCCGCCGAGATTGCCGCTGCGGCCGGCCATACCGTGCTGCATGTCACCGAGGCCGGGGCCGGGCCGCCGGTCGTCACTGTCCCGGTCCCGCCGCCCACCATCCCGCCGCACCGGCCCGGCCACCTGGTCCAGGTGATATCCGATCCGGGGAACCTGCCGTTCCTGGCCGACGGGTGCGCGGACGGGCTGATCGCCGAGGACCGGACCTTGTCCCGGCAGCTCGCCGCGGAGAACCTGATCACCGACATCGCCCGGATCCTCCGGCCCGCTGGCCGCGTCCTGGCCTGCGTCGACTCCCTCGTCCTGGGTATGGCGCTGCTGGCCGAGCAGCGCCACTGGGCCGAGCTCACCGACCTCCCGCACGCCGAGGTGGTGCTCGTCCCATGGCCGGACGGCACGATCACCCGTTGCTTCGGCGCCGAGCAGCTGCGCGAGCTGTTCGAGGATGCCGGGCTGACCGTGATGTGGATCCGGCCGCGCACCGTGTTCTCCCCGTCGACGGTCGCGCACGTGCTGAGGCGTGACCCCAAGGGCCTGCCGCGCCTGGTGGAAGCCGAGCTTGCGATGCAGCCGGACGAGTCCGTCGGCGTTCAGCTCGTCGTCTCGGCGCGCAAACGGGCCCGGCGCCACCCGTAGGCCCAGCGGCACCCGTCGGGCCCGGCGCCACCGATGACGGCGTCAGCGCCACGGGTAACGGCATCAGCGCCGGAGACGGTCGTGCTTGGCCTGGCAAGCCACGCACCGGGACGCGTCCGGCCGGGCCTCGAGGCGCCCCTCCGGCACCGGCTTACCGCAGTCGACACACAGCCCGTACGCGCCCTCGCTCATGCGGCGCAGGGCGGCCTCTACCTTTACCCGCTGCTGCTGCGCGGAATGCAGGACCGCCTCCGTCCGGTCGGTTTCGGACAGGTTGGCGCCCGCGTCCGCGGGATCGAACGAGTACTCCTGGCCGTCGCCTGGCGCCGGGCTCTCGCCCTTGAGAACCGCGATCGACCGGTCCAGGCCATCGAGCATTCCCTCAAGGCGCTTACGCGTCACTGCGGTATCCACGGCGGCATTGCCTCCTGTCCGCCCGCACTCCGGCGGGGCTGTCACGCTTCCCCGGGCCCGCCCTCGGCAGCCAGCGGGGTCGTCCCGGGCCCGCCCTCGGCGGCCAGCGGGGTAATGAGGTCCGGCCCGTCGTTGGCCACCGAGTTGACGGCGGTCGATACCGGCCGGGTCTCGAGGTCATCGGACGCGGCGGGGGTGATCGCCCGGAGCAGGCTCTCCGCATCGCCGGTGGCGGGATCCAGCCACTCGTCCCAGTGGCCCGGGCTGACCACCATCGGCATCCGGTCGTGGACCCAGCCGACGGCGTCGGTCGCGCGGGTGGTGATGATGGCCGCGGTCCACAGGCGGGCGGCAGGGTGATCGGCGGGCAGTGCCTCGTCCCGCCACAGCTCGTAGATCCCGGCGAAGGCCATGCCCTGTCCGTCCGCGCGGTGGATGTAATACGGCTGCTTGCGGGGGCGCCCGTACTCACGGCCGCCGAGCGTGCGCCACTCGTAGTAGCCGTCGGCGGGAATCAGGCACCGGCGGCGGGCGAATGCGCTGCGGAACGACCGCTTGACGGCGACGGTCTCCGCCCGCGCATTGATCAGGCGCCCCCCAGCGGAGCGGTCCTTCGCCCACGAGGGCACGAGTCCCCAGCGGACCAGGCGCAGTTCACGGGCGGGCGCCTCGCGGGCCGCCGCGGCGGGCGCGGCACCGCGGTGCCCGGCGGCGGCGCTTTCCCGGCTGGCCCGGGTCATTACCGCGTAGATGGGATCGGTCGGCGCAACGTTGTAATCAGGGGCGACGTCCCTGGACACCTGGTCACGTTCGACCAGGAACTGGTCAATGAGTTCCTGGCGCTGCCGCGCGGAAACGAATCGGCCGCACATGCCCCAAATCCTGAAACGTAAGAGGGAACTGCCACCCGAGCCGGAATGAGCCATTTCATAACCCCAATGGGAGCTCGCCAAACCAGGAGCCCGTTTTTATGACCGCAATGGAGGGCGCAAACCCGGTTCTGGATGCGGAAAGCAAACGTCCGAAAAGCGGCCGGCCGACCGTCCCGGCTGCCCACCCCGGTCATCTGCCCGGCACGTGCCCCGGCCGTTGCCCCGGTACTTGTCCTGGTACTTGCCCCGGTACTTGTCCCGGACGGCGCGGGGCCGGTCCCGGCCGTCCTGGGAGGCCGGAACGGTTCAGCCGTTACGCTCACGGTATGCGATGCGAGACAGCACGGCGGGAGGCGGAATCCTGAGCCGGCACTCCGCCCGCGCGGCCCTCGACGAGGACGACGTGCGGGTACGCCCGGGCCGGGGCACCCGGCCGCGCACCCGGCGCCGGCCGGCTCACGAGGATGCCCCGGAAGGGTTCGTGGCCAGCACCGAACGCGGCCGGTACGGCACCCTGACCGAGGGCCGGGTCGTCATCGCGATGAAGGCGCGCGAACTGGGCCACCGGAGCGTGGTCGTGGGCGACCGGGTCGTGCTGGCCGGCGACACCTCCGGCGGCGAGGGAACGCTCGCGCGCATCGTCCGGGTCCAGCCCCGCACCTCGGCTCTGCGCCGGTCGCCCGATGACGCCGACCCGGTGGAGCGTGTCATCGTCGCCAACGCCCAGCAACTGGTGGTCGTCTGCGCGCTGGCGCAGCCGGCCCCCCACCTCCGGTTCGTCGACCGGTGCCTGGTCGCCGCGTACGACGCCGGCATCAGCCCGCTGCTATGCCTGACCAAGGCTGACCTCGCTCCGCCGCGCGAGGTGCTGGACATCTATGAGCCGCTCGGCGTGAGGTGCCTGGTCACCCAGCGCCCGCTCACCGAGGACCAGGGCGCCGGGCTGCGCGCGGCCCTGTCCGGCCAGATCAGCGTGATGATCGGGCAGTCCGGGGTAGGCAAGTCCACACTGGTGAACGCGCTGGTCCCGGACGCGGAGCGGGTGGTCGGGACGGTGAACCCGGTGACGGGCCGGGGCCGGCATACGTCGTCGTCGGCGGTGGCCCTCGCGCTGCCGGATGGTGGCTGGATCATCGACACCCCCGGGGTGCGCGGCTTCGGCCTGGGGCACGTAAGCCCGCAGCGGGTCGTGGCGGCCTTCCCCGATCTGGCCGGTCCCGCGGCCGACTGCCCGCCCGGCTGTGACCATCTCGATGACGACTGCCGGCTCGGCGAATGGGCCCGTGAGCACGGCGCGCAGGCGCGGCTCGACTCATTGCGCCGCTTGCTGCGCAGCCGCGAGGCCACCGAATAGCCGCTGAATTCTGCGGCACCCTACATCTCCGGCCGGACGTCGACCGTCCCGCCGCTGCGCCAGTAGACACCCGCCTGCCGGGACAGGAAGCCCTCATCCACGAGATACCTCCGCAGGGCGGCGTGGTCGTCGCACAGCACCTTGAGAACATCGTCCACGGCGGCTTCGGGGAAGCGGAGCCCCGGCTCGAACGCCTGCGCCACACAGTCGAGCAGGAGCCGCCGCTTGGCCGGGCGCCCCGGCATCGCGGTGATCCGGCCGTCGTGGACGAACGGCCTGAGCTGTTCCTCGCTCTCGAGCCGCCCGACCACGGCACGGCTCGACGAATCCTCCGGCTTGCTGAGGCTGATATCGCCCATGCTGCTAGTGTGCCCGCCGCGCCGCGCCGGCGTTCACCTGGTCACCGGACTCGCCGACGCGGTACCGTTTCGCGCGTGGCACGTTATGACGATGACCTGCGTTTCGCGCACGTCCTCGCCGACGCGGCCGATGACATCACCAACCGGCGCTTCCGCGCGCTCAATCTCGAGGTCGAGACCAAGCCCGATCTGACCCCGGTGACCGATGCCGACCGCGCGGCCGAGGAATCGCTCCGGAACGTGCTGCGCCGGGCGCGCCCGCGCGATGCGGTGCTCGGCGAGGAGTTCGGCCGGACCGGGTACGGCCCGCGCTGCTGGGTGATCGACCCCATCGACGGAACCAAGAACTACGTGCGCGGGGTCCCGGTGTGGGCCACCCTGATTGGCCTGATGGACGGGGACGAGGTCGTGGTGGGCGTGGTGTCCGCCCCAGCCCTCGGCCGGCGCTGGTGGGCGGCGGCCGGGGGCGGCGCGTGGACCGGGCGCGGCCTGACCAAGGCCACCCGGTGCGCGGTGTCGGGCGTCACCAGTCTCGGTGACGCCTCGATGTCATACTCGAGCCTGGGGGGCTGGGCGGACCGCGGTAAGCTCGACGGCTTTCTCGGCCTGAACCGCGCGGTATGGCGGAGCCGCGCGTACGGGGATTTCTGGTCGCATGTCCTGGTGGCGGAGGGCGCGGTCGACTTGTCCCTGGAGCCGGACGTCTCGCTGTGGGACATAGCCGCGCTGAAGGTCATCGTGGAGGAGGCAGGCGGGCGCTTCACCGATATCAGCGGCGCGCGGACGCCCGACGGTGGCAGCGTCGTCTGCACCAACGGCCACCTGCACGACGAGGTGCTCGCCAGGATAAAAGAGTAAAGCTTCTGAACAGGGCAAATAGCCCTTACGGCGACAACCACGGAACTCTTGGCCCTAGGGCTTGCCCTCGCGGGGCTTTTCATTGATGCTGGTCCAGACGGCGGTCACAAGTTCACAAAGTCCCGCCGTGTCGGGCAAGCATCCGGGGTGGCGACGATGAACGTACGAGACGGCATGTCTAAACTGGTCCTGACGATCGGGCCTACGCACTCGCTGCGCGACGCGGCCCGGATGATGTCGGCGCGGCGGGTGGGCGCAGCGGTGGTGATCGACCCGGATCATGCGGGCGTCGGAATTCTCACCGAACGGGACATCCTGGACTCCATCGGCGCCGGGCAGGACCCGGACGCTGAACTGGCCGCGCATCACTGCACCTCGGACCTGGTCTTCGCGGTGCCGGTCTGGACCCTGGAAAAGGCCGCGGCCGCGATGGTCCGGGGCGGGTTCCGGCACCTGGTGGTGGTCGAGGGAGCCGAGGTGACCGGGCTGCTCTCGATGCGGGACATCGTCCGGTGCTGGTCGGGGGCGGCCGTACCCGCGCAGGGAGGGGCCGCGGCCAGCGAGCTGAAGTCCGCCGGCCAGAAAGTGGCCGGCGCGCCACGGTGACCGCCGGCGGCCCCGCGCCGGCTCGAGGCGGGACGTTCCTGCACCTCACCACGGCCCGGCGTTCGTGCCCCCTTTCCTGAATAACGACCACCGAAGCGCAGGACCAGGAACCGCGCTCTTTTACCGATTACCGTTTACCGCGAGCGTTTATCCCGGCGGTCGCGGCAATCGCCGCGCTTAATATGCTCTCGCCGAGAACTATTTTCTTGCACGGCTTTCCGTGGGAAACGGGGGTGGCCGCCGTGTTTCGGGGCTCGCCGTCCCCGCGAGGGATACATTTGGTCTCTTCCGCGAAGGCATTGACAGAAAGTGACCGAACGGTCGCGGACAGGGGGAAGGGTGTTTCACCCGGACGGCTGGCCTGACTGGCCTGGCGGCCCCGGAGCGCCCGGCGGCCCCGGAGCGCCCGGCGGGCCCAGCGACGGCGAGATGCGGTCGGCGCTGGAGAAACTCCCGCCCGGCCATCCGTCGTCGGCCTGGAACGCGGACGGCACCCGGCGTCCGCCGCCGCCCCGCCTGCACGACCTGGAGCTGCCGCTGCCTGGCACGTGGGCGGGCACCGCCGATGACGAGCCCTCAGCCAGCGACGATCCGCAAACTGATGCGGATACAAGGGAACCGCCGGCGCGCTGAGATGCGTCATGGCTGTGCCGGTGGCAAGAGGGCCGGGCCAGGCGAATCCCATCCTCGCCGGCCCGGCCCCATGTGTCCGGGTGGCCATCTCTGCGCTTGGTTCTTACGTCGCGGCGACTCGGCTGACGGTGCGCCCGTTTCCGCCGGACCGGCCGGCACGCCATGCGGGGCAAGGTCGCGCGCACGACGCCCTGAACGGTCCTGTCCGCAGGGCGGTCGCACGGTCGCCAGGGCCCGTTCGGCGTCATTGAATTTCTTCTGGGCAGCGGTCAGCCGTCCGGCGTACCCAGCGCCTGGCGTCTGCTTTCCAGGAAGTCACGCTCGGCGGTGTTCTGGGCGGCCGCGATTGCCAAGCGGTACGACCGCTCCGCTTGGTCCGGCCGGCCCAGGCGCCGCAGCAGGTCGGCGCGAACAGCGTGAAACAGGTGGTAGTGGCCCAGATCGAGGTTGTCGACCAGCCGGAGCGCCGCGCCGGGGCCGTCGACCTCCGCCACCGCGACCGCGCGGTGCAGCGCCACGACCGGGCTCGGGACCTGTGCCATGAGCTGGTCATACAGCCGAAGGATCTGCGGCCAGCTGGTTGATGCGGCGTCCGGCGCGTCGCTGTGCGCGGCGTTGATCGCCGCCTGGAGCTGATACGGGCCCGGCTGGTTGCGCCGCAGGCAGGCGCGCACGAGGGCCTGACCTTCGGCGATGCGGTCGCGGTGCCACCGCTGGCGGTCCTGTTCGGCGAGCGGCACCAGGGCGCCGCTGGGGTCCGTCCGTGCGTCACAGCGGGCGTCGATGAGCAGCATGAGCGCGAGCAGGCCGGTGACCTCGGGTTCGTCGGGCATCAGCTCGGCCAGCAGCCGGCCGAGGCGGATCGCCTCCCGGCAGAGCTCGTCGCGGATGAGCCGGCCACCCGAACTCGCGGTGTAGCCCTCGTTGAAGACGAGGTAGACGACGGCCAGGACGGCCCGCAGCCGCTCCGGGAGGTCGGCCTCGCGCGGGATCCGGTACGGGATTCCCGCGTCGCGGATCTTGGTCTTGGCCCGGACCAGCCGCTGGGCCATCGTCGCCTCGGGAACCAGGAAGGCGCGGGCGATTTCGGCGGTGGTGAGCCCGCCGAGCAGCCGGAGCGTCAGCGCGACCTGGGCGGCGGTGGCGAGCGCCGGGTGGCAGCAGGTGAAGATGAGGCGCAGCCGATCGTCGCGCACGGGTCCCTCCCCGGCTGGTTCGCCCGCTGCGTGCAGCAGGGCCGCCTGCGCGTGCCGGTCCTCACGGGACGACTCCCGGCGTAGGCGGTCGATGGCCCGATTCCGGGCCGTGGTGATGATCCACCCCGCCGGGCTGGGCGGCAGCCCACTGGACGGCCACCGCTGCACCGCGGCCGTGAACGCGTCCTGAACCGCCTCTTCGGCGACGTCGATATCGCCGAAGACGCGGACCAGGACGGCGACCGCGCGCCCGTACTCCTCGCGGAACACCCGCTCGATGTCCGGAACGGAACCCGGGCCGGGAATGGCGGCCTTAGGGGTGGCCTCGGCGGCGGCCGCGTCCCCGCCCGGGGTGGCGGACTTCCGGACGGCCGCGTCCCGGCCGGGGGCGCCGGGCCCGTCGGCGGGCTTGGGGGTGTCCGTGCGGCGGGGCATGCCCGGGCTCAGTCCCCGGAATCACTCTGGAACGGCCGCACTTCCATCGGCAGGCCGGTCGTCTCGGCGTACCTGCGTCCCCAGGCGAGCGCCGCGTCAAGGTCGGGCACCTTGATGATCATGAATCCACCCAGGTACTCCTTGCCCTCGGTGAACGGCCCGTCGGTCACGAGGACGTCCCCGTCCCGGGGCCGCAGCACGGTCGCCGTGTCCGGGGAGCACAGCCCATCGCCGAACACCCACTCGCCGGAGTCCTTGAGTTCCTGACGGATAACCCCCAGCCGCTGCATGATCGGCCCGAGGATTTCGGGCGGCGGCGGATCTCCCTGCGGCTGGTACATGCTGAGCAGATACTGCTTCATTTCCTTGCTCCTTCCGCCGGGCCAGCTCGTCGCCGGCCCCTCATCCCCTACACGAACGCGGAGCGCCCGGATCGACAGCCGGCCGCCGCCACCTCGCCCCAGTTTCGCTGCGGCACCAGTGCGCAGGGTAGATGCTGACCTGCCACCCCGGCGGCACCACCACCGCCACCAGCCCCGGCTGAAGCACCCGGCATAGTCACGGGCCACCCAGCCACGTAGCCTGAGGGGGACGGCAGAGCGGGCCGGCCAGGAATCAGGGTCGTCCGCCCGTCGTCAAAGCAATGTGCCACCGATCACAACGCAAGTGCGGGGACGGCACAGGGCCACAGCGACCAGGCCTGATAGGAGTACGGCGTGGGGGACCGGTAGCGGACTGTGTTCGGCATAGCCGGAATGCGCCAAACGCCTTGTGCCCTAGTCGCACCACACGTTTAACTTCTATCTGTTCGGGGGCTTCTAAGACACGTTTCAGATTCTTCCCGGATACGTTCTCCGTCATCGAGCCTTCATGTTGCGGGGGTAGACCTACGGCTCGGCGGGGGCAGTCAATTAGGGCGCTCGGCAGGAGGTATGCGCGTGCCGCGATCGGTACCACCGAGGCACCGGTACGACGAGAGTCTGCTGGACCATGGCCAGGTTCCGGGCACCCCGGAGCCCGGTGAGCGCGATCAGCGCGCTCCCGAAGCCCCGGCAGGCCCGTGGCGCTCTGGTGCCCCGGACGCCTCGTACGAGGCCTCCCACACAGGTGCTTCCGCCGACTATGGCCAGGAGGCTTCCTATGGTCCCGGCGGCTACCGTCCGGGCGCCCCGTACCGGGGAGAGCCCGTCGGCCGCGGCCAGGAAACCCCGTACCAGGAAACCCCGTACCAGGAGGTCGCCGACTACCGCCAGAGCGACCAGGGCGGCAGGGCGCCAGCGGACCACACCGGGAACGGCCAGGACGGCCGGGCTCCCGCGGACTACAACCAGGACGGCCGGGCTCCCGCGGACTACCACCAGGACGGCCAATATGGCCACGCTCCGTGGGACTATGCGCAGAACGACGGCTACGACCGGGCTCGCGTGGACTACGCCCAGAACGACCCGTACGGTCGGGCCGACTACGGGCCGGGCGCGCCGAACGGTCATGGTCAGGCCGGCTACTACCAGGGCACCTCGTCCGACGGCGGCGGCTCCGCCGATTACGGTCAGTACTCCCGGTACCAGGGGGGTCCGGCCGGCTATGACCAGGACAACCGGTACCAGGGAGTCCCTGCCGACTACGGGCAGGACCACTATTCGGCCGGCTATGACCAGGACAACCGGTACCAGGGAGTCCCTGCCGACTACGGGCAGGACCACTATCAGGGTGGTCGCGGCGACTCTGGGCCGGACGGCCAGCGCCCTGGTGACGACGGCCCGCGTACCCCGCACCGGCACAGCAAGCGCGGCCAGGCGGACAAGCCGCGCCGTCCGCGACTGCTGCGCCGGCTTTTGTCCCACCGCAGCGTGCAGGTTGTGCTGGTGGCGCTCATCATCTTCCTCGGGTGGGTCGGCTGGTCGGTCGGGCAGGCAATGATGGCACCGGGGAACGGCACCGTCTCGACGCGGCTCGCGGAATGGGCACGGGACCACTACCTCGGGCCCGTGGTGACCCTGGGCGAATGGCTCACGTACCAGGCGCCAAAGGTCGGCGGGAAGCCGCAGTTCTCGCTGACGGCCCCCACGACCGGCAGCGGGGGGACCGCGCCGAAGCGGGGCGCTGCCTCACTCACTCCGATTGTTCCCGCCCAGCTCAGCTCGCCCGCCGGGACACCCCTGGCCGGTGAGGGGCAGTGGCGCGTGCTGGCCAGCGTGAACGGCGTTCCTGCCATCTACGGCACCTATCTGCGCCCGGACAGCGTGCACACCTCATACGTGGCCGGCATCGCGTCCATGGACCAGCGCCTGCTCACGTTCCAGCTCCGCCCGGGCACCGAAGATCCCGGACCGGGCAACTGGGGATACTCGCCGTGGCTCCCGCCGAGCTCACGCAGCGGGCTGCTCGCCACGTTCAACGGGGGCTTCAGGCTGAACGCTGCCGGAGGTGGCTTCTACCTCAACGGGCACACCAAGGGCGTACTGACGAACGGCGCCGCGTCGCTCGTCTACTACCGGAACGGCCATGTGGCCATCGGCGCCTGGGGCCAGGACGTCAGCATGAACGCCAACGTTCTCGGGGTCCGGCAGAACCTCAAGGTCATCGTCGACCACGGGGCCGTCCCGACGGCAGTGGACCAGAACGTCGAAGGTCAGTGGGGCGCCACCCTGGGCGGCGGCTACTACGTGTGGCGTTCGGGGATTGGCATCACCCGCGACGGCCGCGTGATCTGGGTCTACGGACCGGCTCTCTCCGTCCGGACGCTGGCCAATTTGCTCCAGCGGGCCGGGGCGGTCGAAGGCATGCAGATGGACATCAACCCGGCCTGGATGTCGTACATGTACTACAAGCCAGCACCCAGTGCGGCCAATCCGACGCCGGTGAACCTGCTGCCCAACCAGCCCGAGCCGGCTAACCGGTACTACTCCATCAACAGCCGCGACTTCACAGCGGTATTCGCGCGGTGACCCGCCCCCTCCCCGAGGCCGTCGCCAGCCCGGCGGCCCCTTCCCACGCGGCACCATATCGGGGCCGGCTTCGCTGGCCGCTCGCGGTCCTTCGTACCGCGCGCCCTCGTCAGTGGCCGAAGAACCTGCTGGTGTTCGCGGCACCGCTCGCGGGCGCGTCGCTCGGGCGCCGTGACGGCCTAGGCTACGCGCTGGTCGCAGCCGTCGCGTTCTGCGCCGCGTCGGTCGCCGTGTACATGGTGAACGACGTCGTCGACGCGGACCGCGACCGGCGGCACCCGGTCAAACGGCGCCGCCCGATCGCGGCCGGGGAACTGCCGAAGGCGCATGCGCTGGCGGTAGCGGCCGTGTGCATCGTCGGGGCGCTGTCCGCGGGGTTCGCGATCCGCACGCCGCTGCTATCCGCGATCGTCGGCACCTATGTCGCCTCGTCGATGCTCTACAGCCTGGTACTCAAGCACATTCCCGTTATCGAGCTGGTCTTCGTCGCCTCCGGGTTCGTGCTGCGCGCGCTCGGCGGGGCGGCGGCGACCCGGGTGCCGCCGTCCGGATGGTTCCTGCTCGTCTGCAGCCTCGGTGCCCTCCTGGTGGCCACGGCCAAGCGCTACACCGAGATGTCCGTGCTCGGTCCCGATGCCATCCGGCACCGGCCCTCGATGCGCTGGTACCGGCCGACTGCCCTGCGGCTGGCTCAGCGGCTCACGGCGATCGCCATGATCATCACGTACCTGCTGTGGGCGCTCGGCGAGCACCCGGGGTGGATCCGGGGCTGGCACCTGGCGAGCACCGTGCCCCTCGCGGCGACGCTTGTCCGTTTCGACCACCTCACCGCGCAGGCCACCCCCAAGCCGGTCGAAGACCTCCTGGCGCGGGATACGCCGATGGTCCTGCTGGAACTGATGTGGCTGCTCATGTTCGTAGCCGGCCTATGGGAGCTCGTCTAATGGCACCTGCGAAAAGCCCTGGCCACCCCGCCCGCATCCTGTTGCTCGGCGGGACCAGCGAGATCGGGCTGGCCATCCTGACCGCGCTCAGCGCGCCGCCGGAGACCGAGATCCTGCTGGCCGGCCGTGACGAGGCGGCGCTCGAGGCGGCCGGCAAGACACTGCCGTACCAAGTGCGCACCTTCCACTACGACGCCACCGAGACGGCCGCGCACGACGACTTCATCGGCGACGTCTTCGCCGGCGGTCCAGTGGACGTGGCGATCTCCGCCGCCGGGGTGCTGATCCCCCAGCCCACGCTGGACCAGGATCCGCAACAGGCGGCCATGCTCATCGACACCAACTTCACCAGCCACGTCACGACGCTGCTGGCGTCGGCGGCGCGGATGCGCGCGCGGGGTTCCGGCACGATCGTCGTCCTGTCATCCGTAGCCGCGATCCGGCCGCGCAAGTCCAACATGGTGTATGGAGCCGCCAAGGCTGGCCTGGATGCCTTCGCGCGCGGCCTGGCGGACTCGCTGCACGGCAGCGGCGTGCGGGTGCTGCTCGTCCGGCCGGGATTCGTCACCGGGCGGATGACCGCAGGCATGGACCCCGCCCCGCTGGCCACGACGCCGGCCGCCGTCGGCGCAGCCGTCGCAGCCGCCCTCGCCCGCGGCCCCGCCGGGGACAGCGAGACCGTGTGGGTGCCGCGGACGATGGCCGGCCTGGCCGGTGCCATGCGGCTCGTGCCCCGGCCGGCCTGGCGCCGGATATCCCGCTAGGCACCCGTCGGGCGGGAGGGCGCGCATGACGGCTTTCCCCACGACGCCGTACCGGTAGATTCGGTCACTGTGAGGGTGCTTGTCGCCGAGGACGACCGGGGGCTGGGCGAAGTCATCGGGCGCGGCCTGCGGGAAAAGGGTTACGTCGTGGACGTGGTGCCGGACGGGGACGCGGCACTGCGGTTCCTGCGCGCCTATGAGTACTCCGTTGCGGTGCTGGACTGGCGGATGCCGGGCGTCTCCGGCCTCGAGGTCATCCAGCGGATGCGGCGCGCCCGGTCCGCTACGCCCGTGCTGATGCTGACGGCGCGGGATACCCCCGCCGACCGGGTCGCGGGACTGGACGCCGGCGCCGACGACTATCTTGTCAAGCCGTTCGACTTCGCCGAGCTGCTCGCCCGCCTCCGGGCCCTCCAGCGCAGGCCGCCCCAGGTCCAGCCGCCCCTGCTGGTGGTAGGGGACCTGGAGTTTGATCCCGCCTCCCGCAGCGCGCGGATCGGGCCGGACAACCCGTCGCTGACCGCCACCGAGCTGGGGATTCTGGAAATGCTGATGCGTCGCTCGCCGGCCGTCGTGGACCGGCGGTCGATCGCCCAGCACGTGTGGGACAACGAGGCCGACGCGTTCGGCTCGAACACCATCGACGTTCACCTGGCCCGGCTGCGGTCCAAGCTGGCCAGTGGGCGGGTCCGGATCGAGACGATCCGCGGCATCGGTTACCGGATGACCGCGACATGAGGCTGCGGCCCGGATTTTTCCGGCACCGGCTCCTGCGCCGACGGCTGCTGCCCCCCCAGTTCGCGCACGCCGCCCGGGTGGCGGCCGCCGCCACCCTGATCATCGGCATCGTCTACGCCGGCTGCGTTACGGCCCTGAACCTCACGGTGGCGACCCGGCTGACCGGGCAGACCGACACCGGGCTCCGCGACCGCCTTACCGAGGCCAGCCGGTACGGCGTGAACGTCCTGCCCCGGAAGGACGGCGACGACGACGGTGACGTCGACGACGCACCCCTCTTCCTCTGGCTGGTCGGTCCCCGCGGGAAGGTCACCCGGCTGAGCCTGGATGCTCCCCCGCTCCCCGCCGGGCTGCGGCCGGGGACGGGCTGGCCGGTGACCAGGGCCATCGGGGGCAGCTTCTTCAGGCTCGTGGCCCGGCGCACCGGAAGCCAGTGGATCGTGGCGGGCCGGAGCCTGGCCCAGAACCGGCACACCGAGTCCGTCCTGCTGGGCACCGAGATCGCGGCGGCCCCGCTGCTGCTGGTGGCGATGTTCCTCGGCTCCCTGACCGTCGGCCTGACGGCCCTCGGCCCGGTCGAGCAGTCACGCCGGCGCCAGCTCGAATTCACCGCCGACGCGTCCCATGAGCTGCGGACCCCGCTGAGCGTGATCGGCGCCGAGGCCGACATCGCGCTGGCCAGCCCGCGCAGCGCGGCCGAGTACCGGGGATCGCTGACCCGGATCCAGGGCGAGGGCAAGCGGCTGCGGCGGATCGTCGAGGACCTGCTGTGGCTGGCCCGGTTCGACTCCCAGCCCCCACCCCCCGGCGACGAGCCGCTCGACGTCGCGACCATCGCCGACACCTGCGCGGACCGGTTCCGCGCGGTCGCGCGGGCGCGCTCGATCACCATCGCGGCGGACACCGCCACGCCCGCGCCCGCGCTGATCATCGCGCCACCGGAATGGATCGACCGGCTCGCGGGGGTGCTGGTGGACAACGCGTGCCGCTACGCGGGGCCCGGCGGCTCCGTCCGCATCAACGTCGGCGCGGCGGCCGGCCGGGTCAGCCTGTCCGTCGAGGACAGCGGGCCGGGCATTCCGGAGAAGGAACGGGCGCGGCTGTTCGACCGCTTCCACCGGGTGGCCGATGACGGCCAGGGCGCCGGGCTCGGGCTGGCCATCGCGGACTCGATTGTGCGCTCCACCGGGGGACGCTGGAACCTCGGCGACTCCGCGTCGCTCGGGGGTGCCCGGATGGCCGTGTCGTGGCGCCGTCACCAGCCGCGGTACCTGCCCGCGCCCGCCGCGCTGGCCTGGTCCCCCGGGAGCGACCGGGCGGGCGAGAGCCGGGCGGGCGGGGACCGGGCGGACAAGGACGCGGGCGCGGGCGAGGCGCGGCCGGTCACCCGGGACTAGGGCGGACTAGGGCGCCCTAGTCCCGGGGCCTGGGTCACGGGGCCCGGGTCACGGGGCCTCGGCGGCCCGCGGAAGGCTGCCGGTCGCGCCGTTGGCGCCGGGTCCAGCCAGGTAGACAGCGGCCGCGCGGAGCAGGGCGCGGACCGTCGCGCCGGCCACCCGGCCGGTCGTCGCCGGGTCAAGATCGATGTTCAGGTAACCGAACGGCGGCCGGTACACGCCGGCCAGCGACATCCGGGTGGCCTGCGGGCTGGCGGGCGTCAGGGTGAGGTCGGCGTCGAGGACCGGGAAAAGACCGCCCGGCGCGCCGATGGCCTCCCAGCGCAGGGCCGCCGTGACCCGGTCCGGGCTATGCGCCGGCCGCAGCGACCGCACCCGCATCAGCCGGGCCGGGCCGGGCCGGCCGGGCTGGGCCAGATGGGCGATCTGGGCGAGCCCCTCGTCGAAAGCCGCCCGGGACGCGTCGGCCAGCGCACGGCCGACGATCAGCTCCATCAGCCGCGGCCGGGCCGTGACGAAGGGGACGCCGAGATCGACGTCGTTGGCGACGAACATCCTAAAACCCTGGCACCGGCTGCGGCGGCCAGCCAGGGACCAACGTCCCTAGAGCACAGCGGCTGGGTGGAAGGCCGTACGCGTGGCACAGTGGGGTGTGTGGGGCGACCGTGGACGTGCTAGGGCAGCTCCGCCAGGCGGGAGTGACGCGCGGGGACCTGGTCGGACTGGCGGCTCGGCGACCTTCCACACCGCGGTCAGGCCGTCCGGGCGGGTGAATAGCGAACGGTCGCCCAGGATCACGTCGTGGATCAGCCGGACGTACGGCGGTAGCGGGTCCCCGCCGGGCAGGCTGGACAGCGGGATCGAGGTGTGCGCCTCGTCGGTGTCCCGACGCGAGGTCTCATTCAGCGCTTGCGGGCGATCCCGGCATAGCCGGATAGCTTGCCGATGGCGCCGGGTTCCGCCTCGCCCGGAGCCCGACAAATCGGTCAGGGCTCGGTCAGTTCTTCCGGGGGCCTGCGGGCGGTGGAGCGCGCGCTGTGCGAGACGCCCAGCTGCATCACCATCTGCGGAGCACCGGGCAGGGACAGGCGGTCCCGGATCAGGGTGCGGATTGAAGCGTTCTCCAGCGGCTGCGTATGCAGGCTCGCGAACACCCACTTGGCCGCCGCGTGGGCGAGCACCCGCTGCAGAGCCTGGCCGGCCCGGAGCCAGTCGGCCCGGCGGTCGCCGACGGTGAGCAGCACCGCGGTGGCGGCCGGTGGCGGTCCTTCCGTGGACAGCAGCCCGAGGCTGCGGCCCAGATCAAAGTCACGCTGCGACAGGCGTCCCGGCTCGTGGCGGGTCCCGGCGGAAAACGCGACCGCGGGGACTCCGTCGCGGGCGGGATCGTCCGCGTTCCGGCTCCAGCGCCGTGTCTCCTCCTGCACGGCGAGGTCGCGGTGCTGCTGGCGGTCGGCGGCGCTGGTGATGTCGGCCAGCCGCTGGTAGGCGAGGGCGCGGTCGATGAGCGCGAGGGTGGCTCCCTCGGCCAGCGCGTCATGCTGCAGCCCGGACAGCAGCCCGGCCGGCAGCGGGCTGGGGGCGAACGCGCCGCGATGGGTATGACGGTGCGGCAGCGCCTCCAGCATCTGGCGTTCCAGCGGGGTCACCGGTGCGGCCTCGCCGATCCTCACGCGCGCGAGCAGGCGCAGCCGGGGGGGGTCGGGGAACGGCTCAACGATGGGAAGGTAGCCCAGCGACCGGACCGCGAGCCGGAGCCCGAACAGCGCGGCCCCGCAGCTGATGACCATCTCCCGGCCGTCCCGGTCCATCCGTAGCTTGCGTCGCGGATCGGCATAAAGGTCGATCGCGCAGTCACTGGCCCGGAACCGCCACGGCTGGGTGTTGTGCACGGACGGCGCGCGGGCTGCGGTCGCGATCAGGTAATTCACCTGATCAGCCGGGATCCGGACCTCCTGCTGACTGGCCTCCTCGGTCATGCTGCTCACCTGCCCTCTTGCCCGGAGGGTGACCCGGCGGGGCAGAAAAAACCAGGCCCGAAGGCGCAGCGAAAGGGGGCCGAAGGTCCCCGACCCGGCGAGGACGGCCAGGGACAACCGTTCGGGCACACCTGTCGTTGAGATGTCACACGGCGCCCCGAGCGTGACCCCCGATGTCAGTATTGAACTGGCGGCATTGGCAGATGCCGCCGGCATCCGATTCTCTGCTCGCCGCCACCGTCCAGCACGTGAAGCGGGTCGGCTCTCAGTCCGGTATGTCGTCGGGTTTGCTCACGACAACACCGAAGAGATCGCCGATCGCGGCGAGGCTGGCCGCCTGCAGCGCCGCCGCGGGCACCGGAGCACCGTCAGGTCCGGGCAGCTCTCGGGTGGCAGTGGCGCTGGCGACCACCGTGGGGTGGTAGCCAAGGTTAAAGGCGCCGCGCGCGGTCGAGTTGACGCACATATGCGTCATGAACCCGGCCAGGATCAGCTCGCGGCCGGGTGCTTCGCGAAGCCGGGTGTCAAGGTCTGTCCCGACGAACGAGTTGGGGTAGTTCTTGACGATGACGGGCTCGCCCGGAACAGGAGCCACCTGATGGCTGATCTGCCCGATCTCGGCATGCACGTCATACGGGGAACCCTCCCCGGCGTCGTGCATGATATGGAAGACCGGGATACCAGCCGCCCGAGCGCGGGCGAGCAAGCGCGCCGCTTCCGCCAGCGCGGCTTCGGCACCTTCCAGCTGCATGATGCCCTGACGGTAGGTGTTCTGGCAATCGATCATGATCAGCGTCGTCTCCCGGAGCGCCGGCGCCTGATCGCTCAGTCCCATCAAATCCCGCAGTGTGGTGGTCCGTGCCATGTCGATCGCCTTCTTCGGTGGGTGCCTGTAATCGACGCTAGCGGCGCGGGGCTGTCCCCGCCAGGCCGCAGGAACGCCCCTGCCGGGATTTCCGCTGCGGTCATAGCACGACCCCTGGTTTAGCCGAGGACCAGCCGGCGTGCGCCTGCCGCCGATGATCAGGACGCGCGCTCCGGCCAGGTCGTCAAAGCGCACCAGATCGCAGGTGTGAGCGGCCAGTCCTGGCGGCGCAGGTTCCGGCCGACACTGGTCTGCTGGTCGCTCCCGTGCCCCGCGAGGCCGCGCCGGGTCCGTACGGCAGGGAAAAGCCCGCCCCGCTGCTGTCGCTGTTCACCGCTGACGGTGAAGACGACGGCATCCGGCTTTGCCTGGAGATCCTCGGCAACGGCGGCCGCGGCCATACGGCGATCATCCACACGCGCAGCGAGCGGCTGCAGGTGTCCTTCGCGCGGCAGATGCCGGTCAGCCGAGTGCTGGTCAACGGTCCCGGGGCGCAAGGCTGCATCGGCCTCGGCAACGGACTGACGCCGTCCCTCACGCTTGGCTGCGGGACCTACGGCCGCACCTCGACGACCGACAACGTGACGTACACCAACCTGGTCAACATCAAGCGGGTAGCGCATCCGCTAGCTGGCGTCGGCGTCCTGCCGGCGTCTAACCCCGAGAGCTGATGCTGATAGGGAACGGTCTGAGGGGCCAACATGCGGGGCCGAGGCCAGCATACTGGTGGCCGGCCGGAGGACTCAGCCGGATGCGCCGGCGGCGGGGCCGGTGGCGCCGAACGCGTCCCCTAGGCCCGTGAGGTCAACGGAGCGCCGCGCCAGCGCGGGCACCTGGTCCAGGAACGGGCGCATCGCTTCGAGGGCGGCCAGGATCTCGCGGCCGACCTGATGCGCGGAACGCATCGCATCCACCGAGACGAGGATACCGCGGTCGCGGTACCACGAGATGATGGGGGATGTCACTTCATGGTAGAGGGCCAGGCGCTGGGCAATGATGTCTGGCGTGTCGTCGGAGCGATGCTCGAGCGCGGCTCGCGCGAGCAGCCGGCGCATGAGCTCGGCGTCGCCGGCCTGCAGGTGCAGCGCCACATCCGCGGTCATCCCGAGCTCGCGGGCGATAAGGTAAGTTGCCCGGGCTTGTTGCATATTTCGCGGGATTCCGTCGAGGACATACCCGCCTCCGGCCGCCTTCGCGGCGATCATCGCCTGCCGCACCATGTCGAGGACAACCTGGTCGGGCGCGAGTTCGCCGCGGTCCAGATACGCCTGGACGGCCTGTCCGAGCGCGGTCCGCCGCGCGACGTGATCGCGCAGCAGTTCACCGGTCGCGATGTGCGGGATGTCGAAATGCGCGGCGATCAGCGCGCCCTGAGTCCCCTTGCCTGCGCCCGGGGGCGCGATCATCAGTATTCGCATTATTCACGCTCCTCATGTCATCATCGCGCCCGCCGGCCCCCGCCGGTAGGCCCGGCCTGCCAGGCCATGCCCGGCGCCAGCGCCGCTGGCCCGGGCGCGAGGTGGCGCCCGGCTTGCCAGGGCTCGCCGCAGGAAACTGCGCGCCGAACTCCCAGTCACGAGCGACAGAAGCCGGCGTCGCTCGTGTTCATGCCTCACGCCAGATCGGCGGGCACGCGCGCGTGCTGTTGACCACTCCATCACGCTCTGTGATCAGAGGCGTGTGCGGGTGTCCAGGCATGCCTGGCTCCGCGAGCATCCGCGCCAATGGGCGGAAGCTGGAGCGCTGACGCCTGCTGGGATTCGTCATACCTCATCGCGGCATGAGCGGCGGGGTGCAGGTCGCCGGCTATCTGCAGTCGGTCACCAGCACAATTGACATCGACCTGGTGACCGTCGCCCCTTACGACGTGAACGGTTCGCAGGTCCTGGTGCCGCAGCGGATCGAGCCGGGGAGCCGGCCAGCGCATCTGACCGACGCGCGGGTGATAGCCCGGCAGGGCGTCTCGCGGTTTCCCGGGTCCGGCGCGTTCGCGCCGCGATCGCCGATGCCCCAGCCGGACAGCGTGACCTGCTGCAGCGTGCTTGTGATTGGGCAGAATCACTGGAACGAGACGGCCTGGCCACGCTGGTGACCGCCCGCGGCGATCATCCGCGGGCTCGCGGTGATGGCGTCGGCGTCCGGCAACGGGATGTTCTGGTTCAGCACGCAGATACGCTCTGGCTGGTTTACCAGATAGTGCAGGGAGAGCCGTGCCAGTTGCCGCGCAGCGCTGTCTATCGGCTGGAACTCTGATTAGCCTCTGCCCATCGTGACGGAGCGATCCGGGAGGACCTCGGTGGCTGATGCCGACGACGTACGCCGCCTCGCGCTGGCCCTTCCTCAGGTGGAAGAGATCGACAGCGACGGATTCGACTTCCGGGTGGCGGGCAAGGGGTTCGTCTGGTCCTACCCCGAGCGCAAGCCGGGCGAGCGCCGGCGCATCCGGACCGATATCGCAGTCCTGTACGTCGGCGATGAGGCCGAGAGGCAGGCGCTGCTCCTCGGCGAGCCCGGTCTGTTCTTTACCGCGCCCGGGTACGATGGCTGGCCGCTGGTGCTGCTGCGACTGGCGGAGGTGGACGTCGGGCGGCTGGCCGAGCTCGTGACTGACGCCTGGCGCATGCGAGGCCCGCAAGCTCTCGCGGCCGAGTTCGACGGGTCCGGCGACCTGCCGGATGCCGGGCCAGGCTAAGCAAGGCCGGTCGGCATCTGACAAGCTGGCGGCGATGTTCCTCGGGCTCGCGAACGAAGAAGAAGACCGGCTGCCGCTGCACGGACTTTCGCAGGACGGCGACCGGTGATCCGCGTCGCGCTAGCCGACGACCAGGAACTGGTCCGGGCCGGGTTCGCCGCGCTGCTCGACGCCGAGGACGACATCAACGTGGTCGGCGAGGCCGCCGACGGGGAGCAGGCCGTGCTGCTCGCGGAAAGGTGCGCGCCCGACTGCCATGAGCGCCTGCGGCAGCAAGAGCCAGGCGCGGGATCGGACCAGGTCAGCGGGGAGCGCTGAGAGGGTCACGGCGGCCCCTGCCAGGACTGCGAGCCCAGTTCTCATTTTTCTCTTGTCTCGTGGGGAGTGAGCAGCGAAAGCGCGCAGCTTAGCTAGCCATACCTCATCGCTTTCCCGCCAGTAGATGGCCGCAATGTACAGTCCGGGTGAATGCGCAGGGAAGCTGGGCGACCCCGCTGCACGAGTCGTCAGCGGTGCTCAAGCCTCCGGCTCCACGCGCGGGTTGGGGATCTTGTCGATGACCGTTCCGGGGAAGCAGTCCGCCACCATCTCCGCAACCTGCATCGGCGGCAGCGTCTCGGTCAACTGGTTGAAGACCCGGTACTCGCCCTCCTCTGGCGGGTTCTCGCACGCGAGCTGCACGCAGCGCACGGTATCCCGCAGGTTGATGAACGGGCGCCCCTGGCGCCCGCCGCCGTATACCGTAATCGGCTCCCCGATCGCTGCCTGGATGACGAACCGGTTTATCACCGTGCCGAACACGGCGCAGTAACCGAGACGGGTGGCGAGCCGGTCGTCTATCGCCATTTCGGGTGTTTCCTGCCCGTACACGATGCCCTGGTGCAAGTCGGTTGCGCGCAGTTTCCACGCTCCGGTGACACAATCCGCAGGTCACCGGGCCGGGGAGGGCCTCCCCAGTTCCCGCCGCCACTCTCGATACGTTCCGCGCCTGCTACCGGGCCTCCTGGCAGCTACCCGGACCGGACTTTCACCGGCAAGCGGCGACGAGCTTACGGACACGAAGAAACACCATGGCGTTACGTCACGGTGTCACCTCCCATCCTGCTGGGCGCACCGGAAACCCGCATTAATCACCGCTGGCGCCGGGAGCGCACCCACCCGGACGGGAGGCAGAGCGCCGGGACCTGGTGCGGGAGCGGCGAAGAGAAACATGAAATCTACCCCCTTGTACATCGAAAATAAGATCTACTGTGCCAAGGGGGTGCGGAGAACGGGGCGGCCGAGGCATGGCTCGCCCCCCGCATCGTGGCCGTCGCCGTCCTGGGCCGAGGTCCTGCTGAACGAATCCGCACTCACCCGGTGCAGCGATGTGTTCGCCGAGCGATCGAGGAGCAGCAGTGCTGGGGACTTCACCCACGGGTGGGAGCGGGGTCACAGCCGGGGCGGTAAGGCGCGACCTATGCGGCCCGCAGGCCGTTCGGCACCACTCGGTGCGCAGGATCCGATGCCACGGTCTCCGGGCAACCCGCTAGATGGTGCCGACCGCGCCGCACCACCATGTGGACATGCCCGCGGCAGCGAGCGCACTGTGCGACGAGATCAACGCTGAGCCCGGGGCGGGGTTTCTCCTCGACATCATCGGTCCGGGTGGTTGCGGGAAGACGCCGCTAATCGAGGCGGCAGCGCTGCACTACACCAAAGCCGGCATGCCGGTAACCCGCGATCTCCAGGCGAGCGGGGACCTCACCGGGGCATCTGTGCTGATCGACGACGCGCACCTGCTCGACGATGCCAGCCTCGGCCGGCTATGGCAGCTCGCCCGCTCCCCCGGCCAGCGACTGCTTGTCGCGCACCGTCGACGGCCGGCGAGCCCCGCGCTGACGGCGCTCGGCGGGGTCCTTACCGCGCATCGACCCCCGATCGTGCTCGGTCACTTGGACAGATCGGCCACGGCCGCCCGGGTCTCCGAACTGATGGGCACACCGTGCCCGCAACCGCTGGCTCGGCTACTGCACGAACAGACCGCCGGTCTGCCGGTGCTGCTCAAGCAGTTGGTGGTGGGGCTGAGGGACACCGGCCAGCTCACCCTGGAAGTCCTGCGCCATCTCGCGCCGCGCACCAGACTCGACGTTCCCGCAGGTGTCCGGGAGCAGCTGCGTTATGTCATCGAGGCGTTGCCCGCCGAGGTGCGGCAGGTGCTTTTCGCCGCGACACTTGGCGCCAGCGGCGACACCGAGACGCTCAGCCACCTGCTGAAGATCGACGGACCGGCCATCGACGATGCGCTTCAGGCAGCTCAGGCTACTGGGCTCATGACCGACGACGGCGCGGTCGTGCCACTGGTCGGGCGACTGCTGTTGCGGCTGACTCCAGCGGCCCATACGAACGGTATCTGCGAACTGCTAGCCGACCTGCAAATACGTCGCGGCGGCTCGATGCTGGCCGTCGGCCGGGCCCTGCTGCAGGCGGGCGCTCGCGGCCCGAACGTGGCCAGCACGCTGCTCGCCGCGGGCAACGAGGCCCTCGGCTCGGCACCCGAACTGGCCGACGAGCTTTTCGCCGCCGCCACCGCGGCCGGAGCGCAGGCACCGTCCCTGCTCGCCTCCCGGGCCGACGCCGCCGCACGCAGCGGCCGGCTTGATGACGCGTTGCGGCTGGCGGACGAGGCGCTGAGCGACGATCACACAGCCGAGCGTGGCCGTGCGCTCAGTATCACCGCTGCCGTGCTCACCCATCGCGGGCTGCTGTCCCGGGCTGCCGAGCTTTACCGGCGGGCGGGGACCCCGGACGTGGAAGGTTATCCGGTGATCGCCGTGCCCGTCCTGGCCGGTATCGGCGCGCTCAGCGAGGTTGAGAAGGTGCTCGCCGACTGCGGTCGGAATACCGAAAGCGCACCGACCTTGCGCAGCGGCGTCGAACTCCTCATGGCCCGCGGCATCGAGGAGACCATAAGCGGCTCGCCCGTTGCCGCACTTTCTCAGCTCACCCGCGCCGCGACCCTGCTGGAGTCGGCGGGGAGCACGCCGCTGCTGCCCGACACTCCCGCGGCGCTGGCGGCGCTTGTGGCGCTGCATGCCGGGGAGTTCGAAGCGGCCAGTTCGGTGCTACGACGGGCGATATCGGCACGGCTGGGCGGCAGGCCTGCCGTCACGCGGCACACGTTGCTGCTCGCCTTTCTCGCCACCATGCGCGGGCACACCAGGGATGCGCATGCCCTGCTCAGCCAGGCGGGCGCGGGCCGGGCAGGGCTCGAGCCCCGCGACGAGCTGTTCGCCGCCGCCGCGGCGGTGGGCCTGGCCCGGCGCGAGGGCGATCTGTCCGCGCTGCAGGGCGGCTGGGCGCGGGCCCGCGAGGCCTTGCTCCGCCACCCGGTCGACCTGTATGTGATGCTGCCGCTCGGCGAGCTCGCGGTGGCTGCGGCCCGGCTGGGTGAGCAGTGGTGGATCGAGCCGCACCTGCGCCAGGCCGAGGTCGTACTCGAGCGGCTCGCGCAGCCCGTGCTGTGGCGGGTGCCGCTGCACTGGTACGGCGTGCACGCCGCGATAGCCGGTGAATGCCCGCAAGAAGCGAGGCGGCATGTGTCCGCGCTAGCTGAAGCGGCGACGGCCAGCCCGTACGCTGCCGTGCTCGCTGGGGCCGCTGGGTGCTGGATGCGGGTGCTGGCTGGCACGGCGGACATCGACACGGTCGTCGCGACCGCGCGTCAGCTGGCCGCGGCCGGTCTGGGTGCGGAGGGTGCCCGGCTGGCGGGGCAGGCGGCCATCCGCACCACCGACCGGAAGACCATGACTACCCTGCTGGAGTGCGCCCGCGCGGTGCGGCCGGACGTATCGGCGAAGGCGCCCCAGCCGGCGCCGGGGACGACACGGGAGGCAGCCACCGCCGGAGAACCACCGCCGCAGGGCGCCAGGATTCCCCTGCCCGGAGGCGAAAGCCCGCGACCTAACGGAAGCCAGCGGCCCGGCACCATTCCTCCCGCCACGCTCAGCACCAGGGAAGAGGAGATCGCACGGCGGGTACTGACCGGCCTGACGTACAAGGAGATCGGCGCGCAGCTGTTCATCTCGGCCAAAACCGTGGAGCATCACGTGGCCCGGATTCGCCGCCGGGTGGGGGCGACGAGCCGCCGCGAGCTGTTCGGGCATCTGCAGGTCATGCTCGGCCCGGAAGACGGAGGAGCCTGACCGGCCCGCTGCGCTCAATCGCCGGACAGCGCGTGCAGGATCCCCTCGCAGCTGCGCACGACCATCCTGGCGGCGTCGGCGGAGGCACGGGACAGGACGGGGTTCTCGCTGAGCCTTCGCCAGCGATCCAGCGCCTCCAGCGCCACCCCGCGCAGCGTGCCGGGATCGGTCTCATCCACCAGCCCGAGGCGGCGTGCCGGGGTCGTCCCGTTCGCGCCGAGCAGCCGCTCCGCCTCCGCGTGGTGCGATTCGGGAAACGTGACCGCCGACGAACGGATCGCGGCCAGCAGCCGCATCTCAGCGAACTCATGGCTGCTCGCCAGGATGCGCTCGACCTCGGCGAGCAGTGGGCGCGTCTGGCGCGAGGGCTCACGCCTGAGCACGAAATCCACGGCGAGCAGCGCTGACCGCGCCTTGAGCAGCTCGCGCCGCTCCGTGAACCGGCTGGCCAGTGCGGAGCCCAGGTCGTCTAGGCCGCTGCGCCGCACCAGTTCCTCGGCGAGCAGGTCCGGGCTCTTGCTGCCCTGCCGCACCAGCGTGATCGCCAGCCGCACCCCGAACAGGCCGAACCGGTCCAGCAGTGCGTGCCTGGCGTCGTTCGGAAGCAGGGCATCCAGGTGCGGGGCCGTGTGAAAGAAACGGTCCGCGGACAGCAGCATGGCGTCCGTGTCATCGCGGGAGGCGCTGGCCAGCGCCGAGAAGGCCTGGAACTCATCCTGCCGCAGTGAGCGCCCGGCCTGCGCGAGCAGTCCGGCCACCGCCACGACGTCCTGGCAGAGGCCGAGCAGCCGGGGATCGGACCGGTACCTGGCGGCGACGCGGCGGGCGGACTGCAAGGCGTCCAGCCTCCCGCCGCCAATCTCGTCGGCCCGCGAGAGCACGGCGATCGCGTTGAGGCCGCTCGACCTGGCCACGCCGTACTGACTGAACGCCTCCAGGAACTCGAAGTCGATGGCGTGCAGGTGCCGCATCAGGTAGATGATCCCGTCAGCACTGCCCGGCTGGTCCTCCGGCAGCAGAAACGCCGCCGACCGCTGCGAGTTCTCGGCCGTCATCGACGCGATCCCAGGCGTGTCGATCAGCGTGGTGGCCTGCAGGCTCCGCGACGGCCAATCGACCACGAGCCGGTCGACGTCCCTGGCCGGGGTGCCGTCCAGGTCGACGACCAGCCTTCCGTCCCGCCGGCTGGCCGGGAGCGAGCGCGGCGGGCCCAGCTTCGGGTACAGCGTCAGCCGTGGCGCGGGCGCGTACTGGTACCAGGTCACGAGCTTGGTGCACTCGGCTGCGTCCGTCGCGGCGACCATCTCGCCGATCATCGCGTTGAGCAACGTCGATTTGCCCGCTTTGACCTTGCCCGCGATGGCGACCCGAAGCGGGGCGTCGATCCGGTCCAGTTCCCCGCGCAGCCACCGCTGGGTCTCGGCCGAGTCCCGGTACGCCTCGATGGTTCGCTGGAGCAGACGGCGGGCGGTCGACGAGAGGTTCGACGAGTTGCTCACCGCAGCCAGGAGCCCGGCCTACTCGGCCGCAAGCGCCAGCGCCTGCCCCTCGTGCTCCAGAGCGGCAATCCGCTCGAGTTCCGCTTGCAGGTCGGCGATGCGCTGCTGCCGGTCCGCCTCACCGACCTGCAGGGCTCGTTCCGCGGCGATCAGCGACTCCTGCGCCGACCGGACCAGCTCCTCGCTGCGGGCCATGAAGTGATCCCGCAGTTCACGTTGCATGTAGCGGAGCATATCCCGTGATTGCTTGCCCACCTGGAACGAAACGTCGTCCACGTAACGGCGCACCGTGTTCTTGGCCTCCATCCGGCGCCGGTCGAGTAGGCGCCGGCTCTCGTCGCGCATCATTTTACCGCCCATAAGCAGCCCCGCCGCGGCAGAAAACGGGTTCAGCAAGGTCAGGCCCATGAACGTGGAGTACATACCCGCCATCAAGGTGCCCATGTAACCACCGCGCAGCCCGATGAACGCCTTCTGGCCGACGCCGAACTTCTCTGCGCCCGGCCGGTCCATCCCAGCGATCGTCCCCGGCACCGCGGCGCTGGCCGTGCGCAGCTGGAGCAGCGACTGGGCACCGTCCTCCGCGAACAGATCGGCCACCCGGGCGGCCAGCCAGCGCGCCCGCTCGCTGGCCCACAGGAAGTTCGCCGCCGCGGCCGCGGCGGCCTGGTCCTCCACCTGCGCGGCGAACTGCTCCCAGATCTTCCCGGGGTCGGCACCGTCCAGCAGCGTTTCTGCTTCCCGGACGATGACCCGCATCCGGTCCCGCAGGTCGTAGTCGACGTCGGCGTTGAGGTCGGCGACCCCGTCGTTCAGCACCTGGTGCCAGCGCGCGCCGCGGTCCCTCAGGTCGTCGGCCCGTTGCCTGGCCTGCTCCAGCTCGGCGGCCAACTGGTGGGCCCGCTCCGGATTCTCGCAGGCGGCCAGCTCGGCGCGCATGCCGGCGGCCAGCTGGGCGGCGATCGTCACGACGTCGTTGGCCGCGGCCCGGTTGGCCAGCCGCTCGGACTGCCCGAGCACGCGCTCGCGCAGGAAGGTGACCAGCGCCGGGAAACCCGATTCGGCGTTGAGCGCTTGGTCACGGGCCCGCACGGCGTGCAGCCGCAGCACCGCGGAGGTGGGCAGCAGCTCCGCGTCGATGCCGGCGGTGCGCAGGTGGCCGCGGTCCAGTTCGGCGATCCGCTGCCACTGCGGGTACAGGTCAATCTTGGTGAGCACGCAGGCGACGTTCGGGCAGACAAGTCCCGCCTGGCGCAGGAACTCTAGCTCGGGGCGGCTGTACTCGGCCGCCGCGTCGGACACCAGCAGGATCGCGTCCGCGCTGGGCAGCATGGCCATCGTGGCGCAGCCGTGCACGGAGCCGAGGCCGCCGACTCCTGGTGTGTCCACCAGCTCTAGGCCGTCGGCGAGGATGTGCCGGGGAATCCCGACTTCCGCGTACCTCAGGTGCGCGTGGTTGCCCGGGTTGCCGGCCTCGGAGACGTAGCTGGGGAGCTGCTCGATCGTCACCTGGGTGCGTTGTTCCCGCTCATCGGCGTCGCCGCTGCCCCGGGCCCCGCGGACCAGGATTACCGAGGGGTCGTCCGCGTACCGGACCACGGTGGGCACCGACGTCGAGATGTCATCGTCGATCGGGCAGATCGGGGCGTTGACCAGCGCGTTCACCAGCATGCTCTTGCCCCGCTTGAACTCGCCCACCACCAGGACGCGCAGTTGCGGGTTGTGGAGGCGCTGCAGCGCCTGCCGGGCCCGGACCGCGAGGTCGGACCGCTGGTAGGCGGTAGACGCCCGCAGCGCGAGCTCGACGGTCTGGATGGCCGGGTTGGCGACGCCACCCACGGCAAGCTGTCCGCCGTTGGCTGGTGGTGGGGTGCCCACAGCGAGGTCATGCTGCTCGCTCGCGATGTCACTCGGCATTGTTGCCTCCTCACACCTTTGGCCCACCCGGGTATCCCGGGTGGGCCAAAGAAGGGTAGCGCTGCTGCGTCAGCTGCTCAGATCGCGAGACCGAAGGCGGCGTGCGCGTCCGTGTCCGCGCAGTGGTCGACGTGCTGCTCGTGCTGCTCGTGCTGCTCGCAGTGGTCGTAGTGGTCGTAGTGGCTGACTTCGTGCTCGTGGTGGCCGAATTCGTGGTCGCCGTGCTGGTGGTGCTCGTGCTCCCAGCCGGAGGGCTTGGCCTCAGTCGTGGTGCTGCTGGCGGTGACGATCGTAGTGAGAGCCCCGCCGCCGAAGTTGTGCAGCTGGTGCTCGTGGTGGTCCTTCTCGCAGCTGGAGAGCTCGGGAGGAGTGGGGCTGCTGCCGGCACCGAAGTGCAAGTGGTGGCCCCGGTCCTCGTGGTAGCCCCGGTCCTCCTGGTAGCCGCGCCCTTCCTGGTGGCCCCGGTCCTCGTGGTGGCTCCGGTCCTCGTGGTAGCCCCGGTCCTCCTGGTAGCCGCGCCCTTCCTGGTGGCCCCGGTCCTCGTAGTGGCTCCGGTCCTCGTGGTAGCTCCGGTCCTCCTGGTAGCCGCGGCCCTTCCTGGTGGCCCCGGTCCTCGTGGTGGCTCCGGTCCTCGTGGTAGCCCCGGTCCTCCTGGTAGCCGCGCCCTTCCTGGTGGCCCCGGTCCTCGTGGTGGCTCCGGTCCTCGTGGTGGCTCCGGTCCTGCTGGTAGCCGTGGTCCTGCTGGTAGCCGTGGTCCTCGCTGGTAGCTCTGGTCCTGCTGGTAGCCGTGGTCCTGCTGGTAGCCGTGGTCCTGCTGGTAGCCGTGGTCCTGCTGGTAGCCGTGGTCCTGCGTGGTGGCCGTGGTCCTGCTGGTAGCCGTGGTCCTGCTGGTAGCCGTGGTCCTGCTGGTAGCCGTGGTCCTGCTGGTGACCGTGGTCCTGCTGGTAGCCGTGGTCCTGCTGGTAGCCGTGGTCCTGCTGGTGACCGTGGTCCTGCTGGTAGCCGTGGTCCTGCTGGTAACCGTGGTCCTGCTGGTAACCGTGGTCCTGCTGGTAGCCGTGGTCCTGCTGGTGACCGTGGTCCTGCTGGTAGCCGTGGTCCGAGATCAGCGAATTGGTGGACATCTTTGCTCATTTCTCTGAAGGGAGATGCCCGGCTGAGGGTCCAGCCGGGCCGATCAGCACGTAAAGCGGCGGACCGCTTCGTCATGCCAGCGGGAAGTTCTCAGGTGGCCGCGGCCCCAGGTGTGCTTGCGCAGCCGAACCGGGCCGCCGCGGTCACCGAATCAGTGCAGGTCCAGATGCAAGGACGGCTCGTCGTGGACGTCGTAGACGCCGTGCTCGCCGCCCTGGCTGTCGTAGCTGTCACCCAGGCTGCTGTGGGCGTCGTGCGTGTGGCCGCAGTCGTCCGGTCCGGTCGTGCGGGCGGCGTTTCCGGGCTCCGTGGGGGTACCGGAGCCGGTGTTGCCGTGCGAGCCGCCGGTGGCACCGGAGTAAGCGGCCGGGCTTTCAGTACCGCTGGCCAGGGTCGTGGTGGCCCCGGCGCCGAAGCTGTGCAGGTGGCCGTCGCCCACCCGGGTGCCGGTGCCCACCGCGCCGCCCGGACCGGGCATCACCGGGCCGGGGATGCGCCCGCCCGCCACCGGGCCCAGGCCGTCCCGCACCACGTGGCTGTCATCGAAGGTCTGCGCCACGTCGCCGACGGCCCAGATGTTCCCGTGCACCGACTCGTCGATGTGGACGCTGTGGTCTTCGTACGTGTACGTGTTCGTGATGTAACGCAGGTACTCGATGGCAGCGTGGGTGTCGCTGTCCCCCGGAGCCGGCACGACCGATGGCGGGGCGGAGTGGCTGGTGCTGGTCAGTTCGACGGAGCGGTGGTCCGTCACGAGGGGCAACGTCTCGTGGATGTCCGCGGCACACACACCGGTGAGGCCGTGCGCGGCCAGGACCTGCTCGGGACTCGCGCGGAACTCCGCCTGATCCTGTGGGTTTTTCAGCAGGTTCAGGACGAAGTCCAGCAGCGAGGTCACAGCGTTCATCGTAGCTATTTTCCTCGGATTGCCAGATGAGCGAACGGACCGGAATGTCCGGGCGCTTCGATAAATCTAGGGATCAATCGCACCCCGGCAATCGGGGAATGACCCGCTATCTCCCGCACGCCGATAGGGGATCCGAGCATTTCCCCTATGAGGGATTGGGGGATTTTTCCCCGATCAGCCTGAATCCCCTAACCAGGGAGGGGGTTAGCAGGGGGTTGCCAGCGCCAACGGGACGGCCTCGATCGGCGTCTTCCTTCGGGACGTTTCCGGAAAGTTTCCTGGATGCGTCCGCGGGTGCCCGTGGGGGCGCCCGCGGGGAGGGTGATGACGATGACGTACTGGCTGGGGATCGACCTCGGCACGACGTACACGGCCGCGGCACTGTGCCGGCACACCGGGGATGAGCTGGAAACCCACGTCGTTCCGCTGGGCAGCCGCTCGGCCGCCGTACCGTCGGTGCTGTTCCTGGCCGAAGATGGCTCGCTGGTGGTCGGCGAGGGCGCACAGCGCCGCGCGCTGACCGATCCCGACCGCGTGGTGCGGGAGTTCAAGCGCCGGATCGGTGACGAGATCCCCCTGCTGGTGGGCGGGGTGTCTCGTCACGCTCATGAGCTGGCCGCGGTGCTCGTCCACTGGGTATGGCAGCGGGTCACCGAGCGGGAAGGCGAACTGCCCGAAGGCGTCGCGCTGACCTGCCCGGCCAGCTGGGGACCGTACAAGATAAGCCTGTTCGAGCAGGCCGTGCAGGCCACCCGCATCGGCGAGATGACGCGGCTGGGCAGCGCGGAACTGCTGAGCGAACCGCAGGCCGCCGCGATCAGCTACGCCAGTGGTGAGCGGGTCGAGGTCGGCGCCCATCTAGCCGTGTACGACCTCGGCGGGGGGACCTTCGACGCCGCTGTGGTACGCAAGGACTCGCCCACCGCGTTCACGGTCCTCGGCAGGCCCGAAGGGATCGACGGGCTCGGCGGGGTCACCTTCGACGAGATGCTGTTCGACCACGTGTGCGCCGCCGCCGGGGTGCTGCTGACCCAGATCGACCCGAACGATCCGGACATCGTTCCCGAAGTCGCCCGGCTGCGCCGCGAGTGCACCGAAGCGAAGGAAGCCCTGTCGGTGGACACCGACACCACCATCGCGGTATCGCTCGGCGGCGTCCGGCAGCGGGTCCGGGTGACCCGGGCCGAGTTCGAGGAGATGATCCGGCCCGAGCTGGAACGGACCATCGAGGCCCTGCACGGCGCGCTCGGCTCGGCCGACGTCAGCGCCGACCAGGTGGACGCGATCCTGCTGGTCGGCGGCTCGTCCCGGATCCCGCTGGTCTCCCAGCTGATTTCGGCCGAGTTCGGCCAGGCACCGGCCATCGACACCGACCCTAAGACGGCGGTGGCCGAAGGAGCCGGACGGTTCCTGGTCCCGGCCGCCCCGTCGGCCGTGGCCGTTGAGGAGCCGGTATTCCCACTCCCGGCCGTGCCACCGGAACGGCCACAGGTCCCGTCCTTGCTCTACGAGGGCGAAGTGGTCGGGGATAATGTTGCCGAGCCGCTAGTCCGGCACCGCTCACGCAAAGTCCTGCTGAGCGTCGTGACCCTGGCCGTGCTGCTCGTGGCCGACGCGGTCACCGGGCTCGGCATACCCACTCTCACCGACCTGTTCACCCACGCCGGTGGATCCCAGGCGGCAACGTCAAAGGGGACCAGCACCCCGGGTCCCAGCCGGTCGGCCGGCCTGACCGGCGCGAAGCCGGGCAGCACCTCCGCCCCACGGGCGGCCTCCGCCAGCGGCACTCAGGCGCCGTCGGCGAGCTCCAGCGCCAAGAGTGGCGTGGGCAGGACGGCCAGCAAGAAAAGCAGCACCAGCAAGAACAGCAGCACCAGCAAGCCGTCGCCCACCCCGGACAGCACACCGACCTACCCGCGGGCGAGGGCGTCGTCCAGGCCGCCGGTATTCACCAGTCCCTCATCGGATCCCCCGACGTCCACCAGCCCGTCGCCGTCGCCCACGACCACCAGCCCGGCCGCTTCTGCGACGCTCAGCGCCGCCAGTAACGGCAAATAGCTAGAAGCAAAAGGCCGGAAGGCAGTGGAGCTGGCGCCCTATCGGTGGCCCGGCCCGTTCCGGGGAGTGCGGCATCCGTGGGTCGGTCAGGACCCGACGGTGCTGTCGATCAGCGCTCCGTTCCCGGCGGCTCAGCGTGCCCCGGAGTGGTGCCTCCGGCCAGCATGGTCGCTGTCACCACCGCGGGCCGGTTCGGCCGGGGTACTTGAGCGAGCACCCCGCCGGACCGGCTGCCGCTGCGGCACGCGGTGAGCAAGGCGCACAAGCAGAGCAGCGCCCTGATCGCGGCCGCCCAGCTGCTGCTCAGCTTGACCGACCCGGCCGGGACACACTCCGCAAATACACCGTCCAGGTAACCGGCGGCCAGGGCATCCAGGTCGGCGACCACAACACCCAGAGTGGCTCAAGGAAATGGCGCGTCCCGACTGGGATAACGCGGATTGCTCTCACGCCGATTCCATCGTCGACGATGATCTCCGCGGCGGGCATGCACCGATCAGCCGGATCTGTGCGCGTAACCAGCGATGCAGTCATGCCGAGTCCTCCGCGCAGAGCGGCGGCGATGCGCGCGGCGCCAGGATCGAATGCCGATCGCGCGGCGTGAGAGGGAACGCGGATCCCTGTTTGTCTTTGTCCTTCAGGCTCAGTTGGGCCTGCTGTTCTCCGGGCAACCAGGGCGGCGCGGCGCGGCGCTACCCGTGCCCGCTGCGCCGGCTGGCAGCCCGTACAATCGAGTCGACCGCCCCGCCTCCGGCCGCCTGGGAGGGTGTCCTGAGGATGATCATCCGTAGGCCCTTGGGCCGGAGGTTATGTTGCGTGTCGCCCGAACGGGAACATGCCTGCCGGGTCGTGCCCGGAACGGATGGTGTCGAGCCTGTCGTTCTGGCCGGGTGACCATGACCGGAGCACTGCGTCAGCCTGGTTCGCGCGGCCGACGAAGTTGATCAGCTCGATGGATGCGCGCCACTGAGTGACAGAGTCCAGTACGGACCGGGCGGCCGCCAGGCGTTCTGAGTCGCCGAGTGCGGGATCGGGGGCGGCGTAGACGTTCAGGTTGTGCGCGGCTGAGCGGCCTCCGACGGCGTTGGGGACCGGTGCCTGGCGCGCCACCGCCCCGCCCAGGGTACGGATCTCGACCGAGGACAGCGGAGTATCGGTCCGGGGACCTGCGACAGCGAGCAAGTCCGCGACGGTATCGGCATCGAAGGTGGCCAGCGCGGCTGAGCCGTTGGCGACATGCATGGGCGTGACGGGATCACCGTGGATGGTGCCGATGTGCTCGTAAGGCAGCCTGCCGATGGTGTCGAGCAGGGGCGGGGCCACTGCGCGGATCGCCGCGAGTTGCCGTTCGGCGCTGGTCGGGGCGTCGGTGCTGGCGACGCGGACGTGGGCCACCCTCTGGCCGCGGATGGCGTCGGGAAGAGCGTCAGATTCAGGGAGCCGCAGCAGGGCGATGGAGGCTGTTGTCGACTCCGGCAGCGCGGGTGACCATTCGGTGTAGGCGGCGAGCACGGCTGGTACGTCTGCGGCCCCGAAGTAGAGCGCGCCGCCGTACACCTCGGTGAGCGGGAGGAGTCCGATGGTCACCGCGGTGACGACGCCGAGGCCTCCCTTGCCGCCGCGCAGTGCCCAGAACAGGTCGGGGTCGGACTCCGCCGTCACTGTCACGCCGCCGTCGGCGGGCGTGACGATGTCTATGTCCTGGATGTGGTCGGCGCTGAAGCCGTAGGTGCGGGCGAGCGGGCCGAGACCTCCGCCCAGGAGGTACCCGGCGACGCCGACAGCTGGCGCCGACCCGCACAAAGGAGCGAGCCCGTGAGGGGCGGTGGCCGTCAGGACGGGCTCCCATGTCGCGCCCGCACCGATCCGGGCCGAGCGCTTGCCGGTATCGACCTCGACACTGGCGAGCGCCCGCATGCTGATCGCGACCCCGCCGCGTATCTCGTGCAGTCGGCCGTGCCCGGAACCCAGAATGGTGAGCCGCTCCCCGCGCTCGCTGGCGACAGCGACGGCCGCCGCCACGTCAGCGGGCATCTGCGCCGCGACTACCAGGTCGGGCAAACAGGCGAGCCCGAGGTCGAACCCGGATGTCTCGCTGGCGTACCCCGGGTCGGCCGGGGCCAGGACCCGCGTTACCCCCGCGTTCCGTAGCGCCTGCATCATGCTCGTCGCCATCGTTCCCCCCTCGCCTGTCGTTAGTGCCGAAACCCGCCGCCCAGGCCGCCGGGGCCGTCGGCGGTGATGCTCAGGTGCTGTCCAGGCGCTGCTGGGGGACTTCGATCAGGTGCGGGCTGTCGCCGGCCAGTGCATCTCTTACTGCGGTTGTGAGCTGGGCGAGGCTGGTGACCTGAGTTGCGGGTATTCCGTAGGCGGTGGCGATGGCGGTGATGTCGATGTCGGGGAGTTCGAGGCCGGGTACGCCATCGAAGTGCATCACCTGGGCGAACTTCTTCAGGGCGGCGTACTCCCGGTTGCGGGCCACGACAAAGACGACAGGAACGCGGTAGCGGGCGGCGGTCCACAGCGCGCTGACCGTGTAGTGCAGCGCGCCGTCACCGAGGATGGTCAGCACTCGCCGGGACGGGTTTCCTAGCTGCAGCCCGATCGCTGCGGGAAGGCCCCATCCGAGCGCTCCGGCGTCGGGGAAGAACAGGCTGCCGGGGTGGGAGATGTCGAACCGGTCCCAGGTGGTGTCGATCGACGTCCACTCGTGGGCGATGACGGTGTTCTGGTCCTTGGCGGCGTTGAGTGCGTCGATGATGGCCTCTGCGCTGAACGCTGGACCTGCTTCGTCAAGGGGTTCGGGCTGGGGGAGAGCGGTGAGCGCGGTCCGCCCGGTGGCGGGAATCGTGTCGGCGAGCCGGGTAAGCGCGTCGGATGGGTCGCCGATCAGGGCGTGGCCGACCGGGGCGCGGGCTGCTTCGTCGGGGTCGGAGGTGACGGCCCACAGCTCGGCGCCTGCGGGCAGGTAGTCACCTTCGGCGAATTCGTGGTAGCGGAAGATCGCGGCGCCGAACGCCGCGATGAGGTCGTGCCCGTCGAGCCTGGCCGCGACGCCGGGGATGTCGGAGGGCAGGATGCCTCGGTAGTTCGGGTGCCTGGTGGGGAACGGGCACCGTGATGGGCTAGATGCGACGAACACTGGCAGCGCGAGCTGTTCAGCCAGCCGGGTGGCGCCACCCCAGCCGGCCGTGTCGTCGGTACCTGGCCCGAGGATCATGACGGGGTTGGATGCCGAGGCCAGTCTGCTCCGCAGCGTTTCCAGGGGTCCTTCCGGGACAATGGGGTTGCCGTGGACTGTCCGGGCTTTGAGCTGATCCAGTGCGCTGGGGTCGGCATCGGTGTCCCAGTCGTCGAGGGGGAGCGAGAGGTACACCGGTCCGGCCGGGGCCGATGTCGCGAGGAGAATGCCCTTCGACAGCGCGTAGGGAAGGTCCTGCGGGCGCAACGGCTCGTTGCTCCATTTCACCAGTGGCCTGGCCAGTGTTGGCGCGTCGACGTTGGTCAGCAGCGCTCCCAGCGCCGCGTACGGGCGGGCCTGCTGGCCTGAGGTGACGATGAGGGGCACATGCGCCGATTGCGCATTGGTCAGGTTCCCCATCGCATTGCCGGTCCCTGCCGCGGCATGGACATTCACCAGCGCCGGCCGTCCGGTCGCCTGCGCGTAACCGTCCGCCATCCCGATCGCCGCGCCTTCCTGCAGGGCGTGGATGTAACGGAAGTCGCCCGGGAAATCACTGAGCAACGGCAGCTCGTTCGAACCGGGATTCCCGAAAATGGTCTTGATCCCGTGAGCACGGAGCACCTCATAGAACGCATCACGGACGTTCACCGCACTGTCACTCCTATTCAGGGTCAGCTGGGCTGCTGGCGTCGCTTCCGCCAGGGTTACTAGACCAAACTGCGCGCATGTCGCGGAGCACCCAGGTGAGCGCCTCATCGGGTATCAGGTACCCGCCGATACCCGTGGTGTGCAGCATGTCGTAAACCCGTCCCGACACCTCGGCGAGACGCGCCGCGAGGTCAGCCCCCTGCTCAGGCGGAGCAGGGATCACCGCGGTAATCGTGTCGGAGCGCTGCTCGATGATCTCAATGCGGTAGTCACCCTCGACAATGGCCCCGAAGTACGCGGCGAGCGCCGCTTTCGGATCGGCTAGCAGTTCCGCCCGTTTTTTCGGGTCAGTGCTGAGCAGCCGGTAATGCTCAGTGAAACGGTCGCCGCTCACCGCTCGCCCTTGCCTGCACCGTCCCGGTACTGCTCACGCATCTTCAGCAGCGCCAGCTTGGCATCCTGCGACATGACCCACACGAACTGGTCGCCGCTGCGCCACAGGTCCATCTGGTTGATGACACTATCGGTGCCCCCATCAGTAGACGCAGGCGGGATGATCAAGTACAACGTGTCGCGGCGCTGGACCCGGACATCCAGCCGCAGCCCGGCAGGAACCTCGACACCCAGTCGCGGCAATGCAGCGGAGGGATCGTCCGCGAATGCAGGATCGCCCCAGGCAAGCACCGTGAGGGCCTGCTCGAGCTCCATGGCATCGAGGGCGCGCAGGGTATCCCCCGTCACTGGGCTAGCACGCGTATCGTCCGTCACTGGGCCATAGTACTGAACTGCGATTACACCACGGCGACGGCCAGTACCCGTTGTTCTTGGAATGCCGTCGGCGTTACGGGCCGGTCCTCCGCGGCGGAGCCGGAGCCGGTCCCGGCGTGCTCAAATGACGGGCAGGATGAGCCGCGAGGTGGAATGGATGGTGTTGAGGCTGCTTGTCCCGACTGGGGCATGACGGAAGCCCATGATCGCTGGTGCGTCCGCAGGCTGGTCGTCGCTCGTGATGACCAGCCGGACGCAGTGGCCTGCCGGGAAACGCCGCGCATTCGCGACAATGGGGATCCGGTAGCTGGTCTTCTCGCCGGGCGCCAGGGCCCGGGCGGTCCGGCAGGGAAGTGACGGTGCGCCGACCGGGCTGTGCTCGGTGTCGACTTCCCTCATGCTCGCCCGGAGCCACCCGGCCGTGATGTCGGTGACTGCGCCGTCGGGCGCGACGTCTTGCAGTGTCACGATCCATGCCGTGTCAACAGCGGTTGCGGTGGCGTCGAGTTCGAGTTCGATGTTGCCGGCTACCTCGATCGCTTCCGCCAGCGGCACCGTCGTCCAGGTCAGCAGCGCAGGCGGGTCGGCCGGGCTGGGCCGGGCCCGGCCCAGCCCGGCTCCCAGCGCGAGCAACGACCGGGCGCCCGGCGCGTCATCGGCCGCGGCGAGCACCCCATCACTGCGGAGCGCGAGCCGGTGAGCCGACGTTCCCGTGGGCGGCCATACGGAACTGGTGCGCCATTCGTCGGCGCCGGGCATGCGGTACCGGATCGGGGGACCTTCGAGGATCCCGGTATCGCGGCCCTTGAGCCAGTGGTCATACCAAGCGAGGGCTTCGACGTGGAGGCTTTCCCACGGCCAGGTCAGGCCGAACTCGCCGAGCATCCCGACGCGCACGACCGGCGCGCTGGTCAACGCGGCCAGCGCGCGGAACGTCGACGGCAAGTGGAGCGGGACATTCTGCCAATCACAGCCAAGGTAGGTGGGCACCTCCACGTTCCCGAGCAACGGCTGAAGATCACGCTCGTCCCACCAGTCATCGCGCAGGGGATGCTCGACGGCCATTGCCCGCCACAGGTCATCCCACGGATGCGGGTCGTGGTGCAGCTTCAGCAACTCGTGCAGCATCACGACCGACGATTCCCCGTTCATCGTCGCGAACTTCTTATGCACCACCGGTGTCCGCAGCACATGCCGTGCCGCGTCGATGAGCGTGCTGCGCCAGAACCTGTCGCTGCGGCCCGACGTCATGCCGACCATCGCGAGGAACGGCGTGACGAAGCCCGAGCTGAACAGCCCGTGATGCATCGCGGCTTCATACAGGTTGGTCGTGACCGCGACAGGAAAGATCGCGCGCAAGTGCTCGGGGCGTTCAACCGCCGCTTCGAGCTGAGTCATCGCGAAGTAACTGATGCCGACCATCCCGACATTCCCGTCGCACCATGGCTGCGCGGCGGCCCATTCGACGAGGTCGTGAAGATCACGGCGCTCCTGTGAATCGAAGAACCCGAACGTTCCGCCCGACCCCCCGGTCCCCCGCAGGTTGGTGATCACATGGCTGTAGCCGCGGGGGACCCAGAAGTCGGTCGCCCCCGCTTCGATGAACCCCATTGGGGCGCCGAGATCCTGGATCTGCCGAGGGTAAGGGGACGCGGCGATCAGCGCCGGGAACCGTCCGTCAGCATCAGGGCGATGCACGTCCGCCAGCAGCGTGACCCCGTCCCGCATCGGGACCGCGACATCCTCATCGCACCGCATCCCGTACTCAGGACCGGACAGGTTCCGGTAGTCCCGGCCCGTCGTCTGCGGGCCGTTGAGCTGACGCTGACCCGGGTCCACACCAGCGGCTTTGGGCATACTGCGACTCCAATACTGCCAGTGGGCCAACGCGATAGCGCGGCAGAAGCCTACACACCCGCCAACCGCATCAACGACGCCGATCTGGCTCATCAGCCCAGCACCCACCAGAAACGTTGGCCGGGTTGCGGGCCTGTGATCGTGAGGCACCAGGACCCGAGGGACGCTCCCCTCGATTGAGGCAAAACGCCCCGATGAGAGTCATCGGCGAGTCGGGGCACCGGTATGGCCTGGAAGCCGATAGAGCGTCTACGGCCGTGCGGCCATGTGATGCAGAGGGAGACACCGGTAATCGCGAGCGCCGATTGTCTACGGTGTCCGGCGGACCCTAGGGGATCGACGCATCCGCGCACCTCCGGGCAGTCGCGATCCGCTGAGACCGGACAATTGAGGAGGTCAGCGGAGTGAGCGATGCTCGGCACGGCCATCGTGTCCTTCCTGATTCCCGGTCCGTCCTGGAGTGCTGGTGTCGGGCTCGGTGAGGCGGAAGGCCCGGCGGTATTGGTCTGGTGTGATTCCCCGCGCCCGGACGAAGTGGCGCCGCAAGGTGTCGGGGCTTCCGAATCCGCTGTGGATGGACACCGAGGCGATGGTGTTGTTGCCGCGTTCGAGGAGACGTGCGGCGAGCAGGACGCGTTGCTGGTTTACCCACGAGCCGGGGGTGGCGCCGGTGCGTTGCCGGAAGCGGCGGGCGAGGGTGCACGGCGACATTGATGCGCGAGCTGCGAGGGCATCGACGGTCAGCGGCTGGTCGAGGTGCAGCAGGGCCCATTGCAGGACCTCGGCCAGTTCGTCTGCGGCCAGGCAGCTGTGACCGGCGCGGCCTGGGAGGCTGAACGAACACAGTTCACGGCCGGGGAGGCGCTGCGGCATGTCAGGCACATCGGTGACGCCGCGCGGCGGCGTGGCCGCAGCCCTGGCCGTCGTCTACATTGCGTGGGGCTCGACGTTTGTCGCGATGCGGGTCGCTGTTCGCAGTCTGCCGCCGCTGACGATGAGCGGCGTGCGGTTCCTGGCCGCCGGTGTCCTGCTCTACTGCTGGTGCCTGTGGCGGCGCCATCGGCACCCGGAAGCAGGCTGGCGGGGTCCGACTCGCCGCGAGTGGCGCGCCAGCGCCATCCTCGGCATCGCGCTTCCCGCCGCCGGCACGGGCGGCGCGGCCTGGGCGGAGCAGAAGATCCCGGCCGGGACTGCCGCGCTGCTGCTGGCCACCATCCCCGTGTGGATGACCATCACCACACGTCCAGCCAGCTCGCCGGCACCTATGCGTTCGCCAGCCCGCTCGTCGCCGTCATCCTGGCTGGTGGCTGCTCGGCGAAAAGGTCAGCTTGCACACCCTGGTGGCCGCCGCCGCCATCGCCGTCGGCGTCGCCCTCATCATGCTGCACCCCCGAAAACCACGAGGCCAGGATGAAACAGGAGACCGCCCCCAGAAACCGCCAGCAGGGCAGGTTCCCGCTACCAGCTGGAGTCCGCGCAAATCCCGGCCAGCCGACGACGCGCCCAGCAGCGAAAGCAAATCAGGCTCGATCTGCTGCTGTGACTGGCCCGCGCCGTGAGACGCCCAGGCGGGGTTCCGCACCTTCCAACGTCTGGTCGTCGGCAAGTCGGCTCCGACCGCCAACGCTCACCCGGACGACCGAGCCGATAATGTGCGGGAACACGGAAGTACCCAGCCCGGGGTCATTGTGCAGCCACGGCGGCCAGAACGCGTGGCGGCCGGGGAGCCGCCCGGAAATGAACACGACGGCGAGTTGCGGGTGCGGATCTTGTTCGCGGCCGAGCCAGACACCCAAGCCCAGGTCCGGCAGCTCATTGACCTGGCCTTGTCCGGGCAGCTGAAGTTCCCGGATGCTCGTACCACCCCGTGGCGGTTGCGCGCAGGCCGGCCGGCCGAGGTCTCAGCAGAAGAGACAGAGCTTGCCGCGCGCCTGATCCGCAGCTGAGTACTACCTGCGGCAGATCCGGACGATCCCTGGGTGAAGCGCGCCGCCACATAAACGCCTGCGCTGGCCCCCGATCCAATCAGGAATCGAGAAGCGCCAGGGTGTCGCCGGGCATAGCCTTCCCCCAGATGCCCGGCATCATGCCGGGCCTTGAACGTCGAAGGGAGCCCGAGAATGTCCGCAAAGAATTCCGAGACCGAGTCCGACGGCTTCACCGCTGAGGAACGTGCCGCGATGAAGGCGCGCGCCGCCGAGCTGCGCGCCGAGGGCAAGAAGGGCGCCAAGAAGGCCGACGGACTGCAGGCGGTCCTCGACAGCATCGCTGAGATGGCGCCGGAGGATCGCGCGCTCGCCGAGCGCGTGCATATGACGGTTACCGCTACCGCCCCGGATCTGTCACCAAAGACATGGTACGGAATGCCCGCCTACGCGAACGCGGACGGCAAGGTCGTCATCTTCTTCCAGAACTCGGGCAAGTTCAACTACCGGTACTCCACCCTGGGCTTCCAGGACGCGGCCAACCTCGACGACGGCGACGTGTGGCCGGTGTCGTACGCGCTTAAGAAGTGGAGCCCCATGGTGGAGAAGAAGGTCGCCGAGCTGGTGAAGGCTGCGGTCTCCTGACCGTGGCCGCGGCCGCCGCGCGCTGCGCTGCCGGGTTAGCGGCGCATACGGCTCCGCCTCAGCACCCGCAGTCACGACCCTCCGTGCCACATCTCTGAGCCCTTTCCCGCATGCAGTCACGCGTGAATGACGGGCACCGGCAGCGGCATGACCGGATGTTTTGTGCGTCGCGCTGGGGCGCTATATAGCGTGCACGCTTATCCGTCCCGAGATACACGCAACAACGGGAGGGTCAGGTCAGCGAACTTCGGTGTACTGGCTGCGGTCCAGCTGCACGACATTGGTGTAGTCGCTGCCCTCTGGCTCTGCGAGACCGGTGTACTGGCTGCCGTCCAGTTGCACGACACGGACGCTGCGCCCGGAGAGCAGTTTGCGCAGGTGCCGTATCCCGCTGATGCCCGCGAGCGTGACAACCATGGCGGCGGCGAGGATCGAGCCGCCGAACAGCGCGAGCCCGCCGGCGACGTGTCCCAGCATCGTCATGACGACTCCGGCCAGCAGGGCCACCGGCACGGCTGCCACCAGCAGCAGCGCCAGCAGCGTCACGGCGATGACGGCCTTGGCCGACCTGTCCGGCGTCCGCTCCGCGTACCAACCGGTCATCACGCTCACCTCTCAAGGCCCGGAGCTCTTAAGGGTCCGCGCCCGCCAAACTAACACGATATGTCGTGTTCTATGTCAACGCCCCTCTCGGTCAGAATCATCCCGTGACCGCCCGGCGCGCTGATCGTGGGGTGGACAGCCCGCCTCCGGAGTGTCCCAGCGCGGTCGGGCTCCCGTCGCTTCATAGCGGACGCGGTCACGCTGGGCGGTACAGGCGCCAGAACGGTCAGGGTTCCGGGCGGTTCACCCCTGCCAGACCTCTGGGCCGTAGGGGCAGCCACGGCCGGCCAGCTGCCGCTGGCCGGCTCCCGGCACGGGCCGCAACGCCCGGTGGGAACTACGCCGATACCCCGCGCCGCGCCAGTTGATCCAACTGAAGCGACGGTCCGGCGCGCTCGCCCGGACGGCGGCAGAAGCGGACGAGCGCGGACGGTGGGGACGGCCGGAATCTGGCTAGCGTCGCGTGAGCACGCGCGCTGCTGCTCCGGCGGCTGTTGTCACGAGTACCCACCCGGCGGCACCAGCACCGCCACCCCGGCGTAGATGAGAAGAACGGCGTCGTGAAGCAAGCGGTGACGGCGCAGGAGCATTGGCAGCTGGGTGTCAATCTGGGTCAGCCGCTCCCGGCCACGCGTTAGCCAGCCCGCACTGCACGGCCTGGAGGACCTGGCGCGGGCCTGAGGCCGGCCGCAACCGCGAAGTCGCCTGGCGTGGCGCGCATCAGCGGGTTGCCCTAGGGTTTGGGCATGGCGGGCCCACAATCCAGCGGTGGCGACCAGAGCGATCTGCCTGCCACCGTCGCGGGCGAGGAACTCCGCGCATCACACGCGGACCGGGATCAGGTGGTGGAACTGCTGCGGGTAGCCGCCGGGGACGGCCGGCTCTCCGCGGAAGAACTGGACGACCGCCTGGAACGCGCGCTGACCGCCAGGACCTACGCCGAGCTCGCGGCGCTGACTGCTGACCTGCCGGTCACGCCGGGTGCCGCTGTCGTGCCGCCCGGCGCGGGCGCGGTGAGCGCCACGCCGAAGGATCTGGTACGGATCCACGTCCACGGCAGCAGCGCCTGCCGGGATGGCCGCTGGGTAGTGCCGAAGGAACTGGACGTCAAGGTGAGAGGCGGCGCCGTGACGCTGGACTTCACCGAGGCGGTGATCACGCAGCCGCTGCTGCGCATCACCGCCGAGGTGAGAGGCGGGGGGCTCAGGCTGATCACCAGGCCGGGCATCGTGGTGGACGCCGGTGACATATCACAGCACGGCGGGAGCGTCACGCTGCCCGAGCCGCCCGGCCCTGGCGACCCCGTCCTGCTGCGCGTCGAGATCGCAGGCTCGGTTCGCGGCGCGGGCATCACCGCCGGGCCGCCCCCTCCGCCCCACCGGCCGCGACGCACGTTCTGGCAGTGGCTGCGCCGCGCCCCGCGTCCCCCCGCCATCGCCGCCTAGCGCGATGCCGGGTGCCCGATGGGAGCCGCAAATCTCCTGCGCGCGCGGCCAGTCCACCCGTGATGCCGGAACCGGTGCGGGAACACATCCACTCCGCACTGGCGGCCCCGGCGGGCGATCATCTGGCAGATACCCTTGGCGGTCAGCGGCCCCCGGTTTCTGGTGCCCAGCCACAGCTGCGGCCGCCACGCCTGCGCGTGCCGGGCCCGGGCGCGGATGTACCGGTCCAGGGCGCGGGCGGCCTCATAGCCGATCCGGACGATCCGGGGCTTACCGCCCTTACCGTGGACGCTGATCTCCCGGTTCCACAGGTCCACGTCACTGCGCCGCGGGTCGTCGCCTGGGATCAGGTGCGCGGCGGCGAACCACTGCACCGCCCCGGTATATATCCGCACCGTCTTGGCCGCCTTGCCCTCGGCGGCCAGGTGCAGCCGGAACGAGCCGATCTCCGGCTGGAACGGGCCCGCGTCAAGCGGCCTGCGCAGCCGTGGGCGCGGTTGCGGTTGCGGGACGGTCATAGTTTTTCTCTCTTCCTGCGGTTCCGCTGAGACGCGTGCATTCGCGCCTGAGCGTTCCCCCAGGTCAGAGAGCTGAAGATGGGACGCTTCGAACACTATGGAATCCCTCTCGTGTTACTTCCGTGTCGATCTTCGCCCGGAGCCCGGCTTGTGTTGTCTTTGTGTTGGCGCGAACACCCGGACGGCCAGGGACATCCGCCCGCAGCCGGATCGCGCCAAGACCTCCGCTGCGCGCCTCGCGGACCCGGCATCCGGCCTGCCGCCATAGACGCGCCGGTCCCGGCCGGACGGGGGTACCCCACCGCAACGCAGCGCACCGGCAGACCCGCCGGCGCCGGACCACACGAACGCTTGGGAAGGACCACCGCGCGCACCAGGCGAGACTCTCCATCACGCCAGCACACTGGCCCGCCCCCGGGCGGCAACGCACGCTGTGCCTACTGCCCATCACCCTGCAGGCGACTCCAACCCCCCTGAGACCCGAAGCACGAATACGCAACAGCAAAGAGAAACGCCTGCTCAGCATCCCAAAGCCACACAGCCCTGCCGAATCGGAGTGTCCCCCAGCGAGGTTCGGAACGGAACCGACGCTGCTGCGCCCAGATTAATCATTATCGGGGATATGTCAGAGATGGGCCTTATGGAACATCCGCTTGTTTGACGTTAGGGGGCTACATTCGCGATCTTGACTCATCGAGAAATTCTATGGAGGGCAAGCAGATCTTCTCGCCTGAGCGGGTCCGTCTGATGGCTCAGGTGGATCGATGGGGATATATGGTTCACGCCCAGGAGTGGAGCAGGCATTGGCATTGGGCGAATCGTTCGGCGGCGCTGACGCTGGCTGTATGGCTTTGTCCGGCCGCGTAACGTCCCGCGTCATGTTGTCTTCATGGGCCCCGCACGGTGGGCTGAGCCGTAGGTTTGGGGTGTGGGATACGCGGAGCAAGTTCGCGCCAGTAGAGACGGGGACAGGTTTCACTACTACTGGGCTGCCCGTGTAACCAGTCACGCCCCCTGTTGATCTGTGGCGTGTCGGTGCTGGCGCCCGCTTTGTGATCATGGTTGGGTTCAGGGATGCCGGACCTGGAGCAGCCGTCGTATGAGGAACTGGCTGCCCAGAACGCGGAGCTGACGGCGCGGGTCGCGGAGTTGCTGGCGGTGGTGGCGGAGCAGGCCGCGCTGATCGGGGCGCTGCGGGCCGAGGTGGCGGCGCTGCGCCGGCAGGCGGGCCGGGACTCCTCGAATTCCTCCCAGCCCCCGAGCCAGGACGGCCCGGCGGCGAAGGCCGGCGGGAGGCGCGGCGGGCGCGGCCGGGCCGGGCGCAGGGCGGCCAGAAAGGCCATCCGGGTGCGAGCCTGGCGTGGACGGCCCGGCCGGATGAGACCGTGCCAGTCGAGCCGGGCACGTGCGGCGGGCGCGGCGCGGACCTGGCCGGCGCTCCGGGCCGGGTCGCGTCCAGCGTGCAGGTGGCCGATATCCCGCCGGCCGCGCTGACGGTGACCGAATATCAGATGATGCGCCGCACCTGCGGGTGCGGGCAGGTCACGACCGCCCCGCCGCCGCCGGGAGTGACCGGCGGCCCGGTGTGCTACGGGCCGGGCGTGACGGGCGCGGCGACGCTGCTGGCGAGCACGGACGTGATCGGGGCCGGGCGGGCCGCGGACCTGATGGGCGCCCTGTTCAACGCGCCGGTCTCCACGGGGTTTGTCTCCCGCTGCCTGGTCCGTCCCGGCGCGGCGTTAATCGCCGCCGGGTTCGAGGACGCGCTCAAGGACGCCCTGAGGGCGGCGGATGTGCTCGGCACCGACGAGACTCCCGCCCCGCTCACCACTGCGGCCACCAGCGCGGAAGGCTGCGGCAACCCGCACGTATACACCGTGCGGACCATGCTGGCCTATACCGGCGGCGGGGCGGACCTGATCTGGTACGGCGCGGCGGGCAACCGCGCGAAGCTGGCGATCACCGGGTTCGGGATCCTGGACGGCTACCGCGGGGCGCTGGTCCGCGACGACTACGGCGGCTACCTCAGCTACGACGCCGGGCTCGCCGGAGTCCAGCAGTGCCTGGCCCACCTGTACAGGTACCCTGACGACGCCTACGCGACCGGCCCGGTATCCCAGGTCTGGACCCGGCAGGCCGGCGACGCCCTCCGCGCCGCCGCCGCCGCCGTCAGGGCCGCCCGCGGCGCCCGCCAGGCCAGCCTGGAGCCCGCCCTCCTGGCCGGGCTGCGCCGCAGCTACGACCAGGCCGTCGCCTGCGGGATCTCCGTCAACCTGTCCCGGCCCTGGCACAAGGGCAACCACCCCGGGCTGATCCTGGCCAATAGGCTGAAACGCAAGGCCGCCCAGGTCTGGCCATTCGCGACCCGCTTCGACGTCCCGGCCACGAACAACGGATCGGAGAACGCCGTCCGCGGCTACAAGCTCGCCGCGAAAATCAGCGGCTGCTGGCGCACCCTGGCAACCCTGCAGCGCCACTGCCGCATCCGCTCCGACCTCGCCACCGCCCGCAGCCACGGCCACCACCCTCTCGCCGCTATCCGCGACGCCGTCAGCGGGAACTGCTGGATGCCACCGTAACCAGCATGATCAACTAACCGGGCACCCGTGACTGGTTACCCCGGGGAGTTCAGGCACCGGTCAGCTGCGTTCGTGACGCGGCAGGATCACGCGTCTGTGATATGCAGCGGCCATTTCAGTTTGTCAGCAGGGCGCCGCTTGCGTGGCAGTGCTCAGCAACCGGTCAGCTCGCGCAGGCGCGGCACCAGGATCAGGTAGCCGCCGTCCTGGACAGCGCCCAGGGCCTCTGCGGCAGCCGCGCGGCAAGCATTGTCTTCGCCGCGGACTGCCAGAAGTTCAGCGTGCGCCCAGCTAGCCTCATAGCGGGTGAGCGGGGTCCCAGAGGAGAGGGCGGCCTGGACGTGCGGGGCGGCGTCAGCTGGGCGTCCCTGGCGGGCCAGGCAGGCGCCCAGCCGGGCCGACGCCCAGCCGGCGAAGAAGGGGTTTCCCTCCGCGGCGCGCAGTGAGCGCCGGTACGCGGACTCCGCGCGGTCGGGGATCCCAGCGGTGTCCCACGCGATGCCGAGTCCGCGGAGCGCGGCGGCGATGCATGCCGCGTGCCGGATGCGCGTGGCGATGCTCAGCGCTTCCTCGGCCGACTCGGCCGCCTCGCCGGCCCGGCCGGCGATCGCAAGCGCCTCGCTGCGGCGCCACAGGCACTCGCTGCGGATGGCCGGGTAGCCGCCCGCTTCCGCCCAGGCGAGTGTTTCGTCGATCTCTGCCAGGCCGGCGTCCGGTTCCGCCCGGAACGCGAGGACGTGACCGAAGGTGGCGCGCGGGCTCCACAGCCGGAACACTTCCGCCGGCGTGACGGGGAGGCGGGCCAGGTGGCCAAGCCGGATGACGGCTTCCCGCAGCCGCCCGCCCATGTAGCTGGCCATGGCCTGCCAGTAGAGCAGCCGGGCGCTGCCGTGAGGGTCGCCCGCCTGCTCAAGCAGGCGGCTGGCACACCGGAAACGGCGCTCTGCCCGGGCGAGGTTTCCGGCCGGCAGGTCGATGATCGCTGCGGCTGCGAGGGCCTGGCCCAGGGCGTCCGGCCGGCCCCGGGCCTCGGCGATCGCAAGCTCGGCCAGTTCCTCGCCGCGGTCCACGCTGGCGGATCTGGCCTCGAGGATGGCCAGCTCGGCCAGGACACGGGAGCGGCCCGCCGCATCGCCGGAGTTCTCCAGCGCTCCTTTCAGATCGGCGCGGGCTTCGGCGAGCATGCCGCGGCGGCGGTGCGCTTCGGCGCGCGTCTCGAGCAGCATCGCGCGGGCCGGGGCGGGCGGCTCCAGGGATAGTCCCGTATCTGCCAGCCGCGCCGCCTCATCGTCGGAGAGCCGCTCGAGCTGGCGAGCCGCGGCGGTCGCGTAGGCCACGGACGCTCCGCTGCGGTCGCCGCTGGCCAGCAGGTGGCCGGCAACCTCGGCGGCATCGGCCGCGCCGTGTTGCAGCGCCTGGGCGAGCAGCGCGTGAAAGCGCGCCTTTCCGGCTGGGCGGAGTGTGGCCGCGAGCGCCCGCCCGGCCAGCTCGTGGCCGAGGACCCAGCCGTCGGGCCCGGGCTGGGCAAACCCGGCATCCGCCAGCTCCTCCAGGTCACCCAGGACGTCGCGCAGGTCCCGTCCGGTTGTGCCGGTGAGCAGCGCGGGTGGCGCGGGGCGGCCCAGCAGCGCCAGCAAGATCAGCAGCTCGCGTCCTGGCGGGGGCAGCCGGGCGAGCCGGGCACAGATCAGGTCGCGCATCCCCGCGCTGGCGGCTGCCCGCGCGCGGGTAACGTCGGCTTGCGGTCCGAGGCGCCAGCCGCGGTTGCCGTCGCGATGGATGGCCCGCTGGGCCGCCAGCGCCGCGATGATCTCCGTGACTGCGAACGGGACGCTGCCGGCCGCATCCATGATGATCCGGGCCAGGACAGGGTCGCTGAAAAGGCCGCGCAGTGCCTCATCGGGCACTGGCCCGAGGGTGATCTGCTCAACCAGCGCGGCCGGGATGCCGAACGCCTCAGCCGCTGAGAAGCGTGCCGCCGTCCCGTCCGGCTGGTATGCGGCCGCCAGGCTGAGGCGGTCGCAGCGGCGCAGCAGCCGGCCCAGCAGGTCACGGCTGGCCGGGTCGGCCCACTGCAGGTCGTCGACCACGACCAGGCAGCGCGACCGCGTCACGGCGCCGATCAGGCGCTCGGCGCCCTGGAGGGCGGACGCGTGGCTGGCCTCGCCCGCGGCCGGGACCGGCGCGGCACCGGCTAGTTCCGTCAGGCCCGGGACGAGGCTCGCGAGCGCGCTGGCCTCTATGCCGGGCAGGCGGATGACCTCCGGGCCTGCTAGTTCCCTGGCCTGGCACAGCAGGCGTCCCGCCAGCGACCACGCCTCGTCCCGGTCAGGGGCGAATGCCTGGACGGCCAGCACGGGCAACCGGACCAGCCGGGCCGCCTCCGCCAGCAGCCGGGACTTGCCGGCCGCGCCCGGGCCGGTGATCACGACCACGCGGGGCCCGTGCCCGGCGGCCGCCGCCAGGATCGCCGCGACCTCGTCGTCGCGGTCGGTGAAGGGCCCGGGCAGGGGAGGGCGGATATGGCGGCTGGCGGGCCCTGGCTGTGGTCCGGCTGGGACCGGCTCGCCCCGCAGAATCCGCTGGCGCAGTTCCCGGGCAGCCGCAGAGGGGGCCAGTGCCGCCTCGCTTGCCAGCCGCCGCCGGAACGAGTCGAATGCGGCCAGCGCTCCGGCCTGGTCGCCGCGTGCGGCCAGCGCCTGCACAGCCAGCATCGCCGAGGATTCGCGCAGCGGCTCCCGCGCGAGCGCCTGCCCGGCCCACCTGGCCGCCTCAGCCGGGTCACCGGTGCGCAGGGCGGCTGCGGCAGCCCCTTCCAGGGCTTCCAGCAGGCTCAGCGACAGGCGCCGCCGGTCCTCTTGCGCCCACTCCGCGTACGTGTCCTCCGCCAGCGGCTCGCCGCGCCAGATGCCCAGGGCGTCCCGGAACGATGCAAGCGCCTCGCGTGGCTGCCCGGCCAGCCTGGCACGGCCGGCCCCGACCGCGGCGAGGAACGCCTCGGTGTCGACCCAGCACCGGCCGTCGCCGGCCAGGGTGTACCCGCCGGGGCCGGTCTGGATCAGTGTCCGGTCATCCAGGGCGCGCCGGATCCGGCTGACCAGCACCTCGATGTTGCCCCCCGGGTCAGCCGGGGGATGTGCCCGCCAGAGCGCGTCGGCGATCACGTCCTTCGGGACCAGCGTGCCCCGGCGCAGCGCAAGCAGCCGCAGCAGCTGCTGCGGGAGGCGGCCGCCGAACGCGCGCGACGGGATCTCTTCCGGGCCCGCCAGCACCGCGAAGCGGCCCAGCAGCCGGATCCTGGTTACGGCGGCCCCTGCAGGCAGCACGCTGGCACCGGGGGATCCCCCGGTCGCGGCGCTCGCCGCCGGTTGCGCGGCCCGCATCATGCTTCCGGCGGGCACGCGAGGATCGGCGAGGACGCTCACCACTCCGCCAGCGGAACGGGCAGGCCAGGTGCTGGGAGGCAAGCGCGCGCGCTGCCGGCGAGGGGCCCGCCCAGCAACGCTCCGTCCATCTGTCCTCTGTCCTGCCGGGTCATGGCGTCAAGGGGAACCTTCCCCATGGCGCAGGAGTGCAGAGGTCCAGCCTCGAGTGATCAGGATGCTGCGGTCGCACCTGAGACCCGCAGCGGCGAGGCGCACGGCTCAGCCTCGATCGCCGGCTGCTGGATCCCGGCCCGTCCGGCCGGCGGCCGCCCTCGCCGTCCAGCTCATCCGCGGCCCGCGCCTGCCGCGCACCGCTGGCTTCTGCCGGTCCGGCCGGCGGATGACCCGCACCCGCCAGCAGTCCGGCCCTTCTTCCACGTAGGCGAACCCGTAGCCGCCGGGGCTGATCTCATCCATCCGCCGCCACACCAGCCAGGGATCACGACCGGAGCGCAGCTCCACCTGCTCGCCGCGGCGCAGCCGCAGCAGGCGGTCCGTGGCCGCATCGATCACCTGGCCGGGGGGAAGCGCGTCCAGGTCGATCACCGGTCCTTCGGTGAGCGGATACCACTCATGCGGATGCCCGCCGAGGCCGGTGGCGGCCTGCGCCTGACCCGGCACGCCGCGCGCTGCCAGCAGCCTCTCCTCGGCGGCGAGATGGCGCTCAAGCTGGCAGACGAGGTCCCGGATCACCGTGGCGAGCCAGGCGGAGGACCAGGTGCCATCACCGGCAGCCGCGCGTTCCAGCGCCTCGGTGGCCTCGCGCAGGCGCGCATGGTCGCGGCCCAGCCGGCCCCGGCACGCGGAGGCGCCGAGGCTGGCGAACAGCAGCATCTCCTCGTCTTCGGCCTGACGCAGCACCTCCACGCGGAGGTAGCCGAGCAGGCGCCGCAGTTCCCGGGCCGGCCAGCGGTTCTGTGCGGCTACCGCCAGCACGTCCTCGGCCCGGATGGCTACCTGCTCCAGCAGCAGCGCGTGCTCGTCGGCCAGCGTGAGCGGCCGGCCGCCAGGCGCGGCCGCGGCCGCATGCAGCTGTTCCTCTCTGGGTGCGTCGTGCATGGTCTTCATGACAGTCCCTACCTTCCATCATTTTATTTTTACAAATGACTTAGTAAAAAACAAGAGGCCGGGCGCGCGAATTTCAGGCGGGGCCGGCGCAGTCAGGGGAAGCAGTCCCGGTGGCGCGCTGCCCGCGCGCCCGGCGGCTGGGGGATTCCCGCGGTGGCTACGGTACGCCACGCGACAGCCCCGTCCCTGCCGCTGCCCGCCGACGCGCTGCCGAGTGTCCCTGCCGTCACCTCGGCCAGCCGGACGCGCCGGCCAGCCGCGCTCATAAGACCCCCGCGCCGCCTCGTCCTGGCCTGGCTGGCGGCGCTGTCGGCTTAGCCCGTAGTTCCCCCCAGTGGCGAACCGATATAGGCTCTGACCAGGTAAAACAGCCTCAGCTCATGACTACGTAGTCATGTAAATTCCGTGATCAAGGGCTCTACCACCTGGCCAAACGCGTTGACCAATCGGCTTGGGGGAACTTCGGCTTAGCCGCCGGGCGGGGCGGACGAGACGGGCCGCCTGTCCCGGCCGGACCTGATGTGCGGGTAGTGCAGATCGAACGCTGGGCGCTCGGAGCGGATCCGCGGGATCCGGGTGAAGTTGTGCCGGGGCGGCGGGCAGGAGGTCACCCACTCCAGCGGGTTCGCGAACCCCCACGGGTCCGTCGGCGGTGACCTTCTGCCCGAACCTCCAGGTCTTGTACACGTTGTACAGGAAGAAGAGCGTGGAGGCGCCGAGGATGAACGAGCCGATCGTAGAGATCTGGTTCAGCATGGTGACGTTCCCGGGCAGGTCAGGGTAGTTCGCGACCCGGCGGGGGGGCTATGAGCGCACCGTCGACTCGCACGTAAAGTACCTGCGCCGCAAGATCGAGGATGATCCGGGCAATCCCCGGATCATCCAGACCGTGTAGGGCGGCGGCTACCGGCTGGGCCTGGCCCGCGATGACTGACGAGGCCGGCCCGCCGGGCCCCGCGACCCGCGGCGACACGCTCGGCCTGCGGCTCGCCCTGGCGTTCCTGGCGGTCGCGCTGGCGGCCGTGGCCCTGCTGGCCGGGCTCACCGCGGCGTTCGCCGCCTCGGACGTCTCGGCCCTGGCGGCCCGGCAGCGTACGGAGCTGACCAGCGCGATCGCGGTGGCCGCCGGAGCGGCCTGGGACCGGAACAACAGCTGGGCCTCGGCGGACCTGTCCCCGGTCCTCGACCTGGCGGCACGCACCAGCGCGGACGTCCAGATACGCGACCAGGCCGACGATACCGTCGCCTCCTCACCCGGCTTCGCCAAGGAGACGGGCCGCAGTCCAGCGACCCGTCGTCGTCAGGGGCCAGCGGATTGGCATGGCCGTGGCCCGGTCCACCGGTTCCGGCCTCACCGCCACCGACTATGTCCTGCTGACCGCCCTGCTGCGGGCCATCGCCGGAGCGGCCGGGCTGGCCGCGCTGCTCGCGCTGCTGACCCGGCTCGCGGTGGCCCGGCGGATCACCCGCCCGTCACCCGGCTGATCGCGGTGACCTGACCGTCTCCCCGGTGCTAGCCGACCGCGCGGACACGCCCGCCCCGGGCTGGTCACCGCGCGAGCTGCTCCCCGGCCAGACCGAGCAGGTCGAACTGCTCAGCGTGCGCCAGCACGGGTCGTACCTCTTCCTCCGTACAGAATGCGCCGCGCCCCACACCGAGTGGAATCGGACGACGCCTGGTAGCTCCAGTCCGGGCGTCCAGGCCAGCCTCGTCCTTGCTGCAAGGAAGCTGCAGGCTCCAGCGTGACGATGAGACTGGGCCATGTGTGCAGGATCGCCCCAGGGAGGTTCCATGGCGAGCGTCGAGCAGCAGCCGGCCACCGGCACTCCGCTGGTCCCGGGACGGCGGACGGAGCGCAAGGGCTCGATTCTTGCGGGCTGGCTGTCGTCGACCGACCACAAGGTCATCGGGTACATGTACCTGATCACCTCGTTCGGCTTCTTCCTCATCGCGGGCGTCATGGCGATTGTCATCCGGCTGCAACTGTTTGAGCCGGAGAACCGCGTCGTCTCCGACCAGGTGTACAACGAGCTGTTCACGATGCACGGCACGCTGATGCTGCTGCTGTTCGCCACCCCGCTGTTCATCGGGTTCACGAACGTGATCATGCCGCTGCAGATCGGCGCGCCCGATGTGGCGTTCCCCCGGATGAACCTGCTCAGCTACTACTTCTTTCTGTTCGGCGGGCTGATCCTGGTGGCCAGCTTCCTGGCCCCCGGCGGGGCCGCCGCGTTCGGCTGGTACGCCTACTCGCCGCTAACCAGTTCGGTGTACTCACCGGGCATCGGCGCGGACATGTGGGTCATGGGCCTGGTGCTGTCCGGGCTCGGGACCATCCTGGGTGCCGTCAACTTCATCACGACGGTCTTCTGCATGCGCGCGCCCGGCATGACCATGTTCCGGATGCCGATCTTCACCTGGAACGCCCTGCTCACCAGCGTCCTGGCCCTGCTGGCGTTCCCGGTGCTCGCCGCGGCGCTGCTCGTGCTGGAGATCGACCGCAGGCTCGGCGCGCACATCTTCGACGCCTCCACCGGCGGCGCGCTGCTGTGGCAGAACCTGTTCTGGTTCTTCGGCCACCCGGAGGTCTACATCCTGGCGTTGCCGTTCTTCGGGATCGCGACCGAGATCTTGCCGGTGTTCAGCCGCAAGCCGCTGTTCGGGTATAAGGGCATGGTCGCCGCGACGGTCGCGATTACCGGCCTGTCGATGACCGTGTGGGCGCACCACATGTTCACCACCGGCGGCGTGCTGCTGCCGTTCTTCTCGTTCATGAGTTTCCTGATCGCGATCCCGACCGGGGTGAAGTTCTTCAACTGGGCGGGCACGATGTGGAAGGGCCAGCTCACGTTCGAGCCGCCGATGCTGTTCACGGTCGGCTTCCTGGTCACCTTCTTGTTCGGCGGCGTCACCGGCGTCATCCTGGCCTCCCCGCCGATGAACTTCGCGGTCAGCGACTCCTACTTCGTGGTGGCGCATTTCCACTACGTGCTGGCCGGGACCGTGCTGTTCTCGATGTTCGCGGGCTTTTACTTCTGGTGGCCGAAGATGACCGGTAAGAAGCTGGATGACCGGATCGGCAAGATCCAGTTCTGGCTGATGTTCATCGGGTTCCACATGACGTTCCTCGTGCAGCACTGGATCGGTGTGGAGGGCATGCCGCGGCGGGTCGCCAACTACCCGGACCTGCCCGGCAACGTCACGACCCTCAACCAGATCTCCTCGGTCGGCTCGTGGATCCTGACCTTGTCAATCCTGGTGTTCTTCTACAACGTCTACAAGACGTGGCGGTATGGGGAGATGGTCAACGTCGAGGACCCGTGGGGCTTCGGCAGCTCGCTGGAGTGGGCCACGTCCTGCCCGCCGCCGCGGCATAACTTCTACCGGATCCCGCGGATCCGGTCCGAGCGGCCCGCGTTCGAGCTGCACTACCCCCACGTCAAGTCGGGCACGGCGTCCAGGTCACTGAGCCAGACGCTGAGTCCTTCGGCCGAGCCGGTCTCTCCCCCGCCCGCCGACGAGTAACAGAAAGATCTTGCCGGCCATGCGGGGCACGGCACGGGTGCGGTCCGCACGAAGACTAGCTGTTCCTGGGCTGCCGCGGGCACCGAGCCTGGCTAGCTAAGTGGGTAGCCCCGCAAGTTCGTCAGCGGGTTATCAGGCGGCCTGGGACAGGTCGGCTTGCTGGCCGGGGGGTCCCGGCTCGCGCTGGCTGATGCGGCGAAGCAGTGCGGTCAGGTCGTGGACGGAGAACTTCCAGTTGAATGGCCGGGCGGTGAGGTTGTAGCGGTCCGCGAAGGCCAGCAGGGTCTGGCTGAATGCCTGGATGGAGGGCTTGGCGTCGACCGACAGGATCCGATCGCCCGGCCGTAGCCGCTTGCCCTGGTAGAACCCCTGGTAAAGGTGCAGCCGCTCCGCCAGCTGTTAAATTTGTTTTTAACAGCTCTAGTCGTTAAAATTCCCCAGAGGAGTATTCGCTTGGAAGGGGGACCGGATGACCTACGTGATCGGCGAACCGTGCGTGGACGTGCTGGACCGGGCGTGCGTGGAAGAGTGCCCGGTGGACTGCATCTACGAGGGCGAGCGCATGCTCTACATCCACCCGGACGAGTGCGTGGACTGCGGCGCGTGCGAGCCGGTGTGCCCGGTGGAGGCCATCTACTACGAAGACGATCTCCCGGACAAGTGGCAGGGCTACGCCGGGGAGAACGCGCTGTTCTTCGCGGAGCCGCTGCCCGGCCGCGACGAGCCGCTCGGCTCACCCGGCGGTGCCGCGAAGCTGGGCGTGGTGGGCGCTGACACGCCGTTCGTCGCTGGGCTCCCCCCGCAAAGGTAAGCCGGGCCGACGGGCACCGTCCTGGTGCTGGTCGGCGCGGTGCGGTCGTTTGAATGTCTGCAGGAGGGCACGATGAAGGTGATCATCTACGGGGATTTCAACTGCCCCTACTCCTACCTGGCCAGCCAGCGGGCCGACCAGCTGGCCCGCGCCGGAACAGCGCTGGCCGAGTGGCGGGCTGTCGAGCATGACCGCTGTCTAGCTGTCACCGGGACGCGATCAGAGGCTGACCGTACCGTGTGGGAGACCGAGCTGGCCGAGGTTGCCGCGCTCGCGCTACCCGGGGAGCACGCGCCGCAAGCGCCGCCACCTGTGGTGAGTAACACCGGCGCTGCGGTGGCCGCCTACGCCGAGGCGGTATCCGATGGGATCGCCGATGAGCTGCGCCGCCGCCTGTTTGGTGCCATCTGGGCGGAAGGGCGGCACGTCAGCAGCGCCTGCGAGGTGCGCCGCCTGGTGACCGGCCTGATGTGGCCGCCGGAAGACATCCGCGACCGGCTGGCGAGCCCGGACATTCCCAGCCTGCTGAACCGGGACCCCGATCTCGCCCGCATCGTGCGCCGCTCGGGCGGCACCATCGCCCCCGACGGCGGCCCGCTCACCACCACCGGCTGGCGGCGGATCCGCCGCTGGCGGGATGACTGGCTGGCGCTGCCCAGCCAGGTCATCCCCGCGGTCATCGGCCCGGACGGGATCCTGCGAGCTGGCGCTGACGGATTGTGCTACCTCGGCCACCTGTCCGGGCATGCCGGCGCAGCAGCAGGCCTGCCTGCCCGCCCGGCGGCCGAACCGGGCCAGGACCGGCAGCCCCTGCGAGCAGCCCCGGGCAGCGGCCTGACCCGAGCGGAGGATACGGGCATGGGCACCCGGCGGCCCCGGATCGTCTGGCACACGGCCGCTGGGGCGGTCGTGGCGGCCTACCTGCTGGCGGCGGCCGTCGTGGTCGCCGCCCATGCGGTGGTGCCGGTGCCGGAGTGGCTGGCATTACACCTGCTGGTGCTCGGCGCGGCCACGAACGCGGTGTTCGTGTGGAGCAGGTTCTTCGCCCAGGCGCTGCTGCATGCCCGGCCAGGTTCCGAGCGGCCCGCGCACCTGCGCCTTGGCGTGCTCAACATCGGCGTGGTGGCCGTGCTCTCCGGCATCACGAGCGGCTTGGTCCCACTGGCCATCGTCGGCGCGGCGCTGGTGGTGAGCGCGGTGATCGCGCATGCGGGAAGCCTGCTGGCGATGACCCGGTCGTCGCCGCTGGCCGGGCCGCTGGCCGTTGTCGCCTGGTATTACGTCGCGGCCGGTGCCGCGCTGGCCGCCGGCGGCACGCTGGGCGGGGTGCTGGCGGCAGACTCGGTGCGCTCGCCGGGCCTGGATGCCGCCCTGGTGCTCGCGCACGCGGAGGTGAACCTGCTCGGCTGGCTAGGGCTGGCGATCATCGGCACCCAGTTCATGCTGTGGCCGATGGTGCTGCGCACCCGGATGAGCGACGACGCCCCGCCCGTCGCCCGCCGCGTGCTCGTGCTCACCGCCGGCGGGCTCGCGGTGACAGTGGCCGCGCTGCTCGCCAGCCCTTACCTCGCCTGCACGCACTGGCTGGCCGCCGCCGGGATGGGCGCCTATCTGGCGGGCACCGCGGCGTCGCTGCTGCCCGCGGCGCGGGAGATGCGGGCCAGGCCACCGCATACGGCCCCCGCCTGGGCGTTGCTGGCCGGCACTGCCTGGCTGGTTGCCGCGCTCACCGCGGACATCGCGGGGCTGGCCGCCGGCCTGGGCCCGGCCGGACAGGTACTCGGCCGGCTGCTGATCCCGGTCCTGGGCGTCGGGGTGGTCGGCCAGATCCTGACCGGCGCGCTGACGTTCCTGCTCCCGTTGACGGCCGGCGGCGGGCCAGCCGGGAACCGGCGGCTGACCGGGATCCTGGAACGCGGCTGGCGGACCCGCGCGATCCTCGGCAACGCCGGGGTGCTTGCCCTGGTTGCGCTGCCCGGCGGCGGCTGGTCCCGGATCGCGGCCTGGGCCGCAGTGCTGGCTGGATTCGGCACGTTCCCCGTGCTGGCCGCGGCCGCGCTGGCGGCAGCGCACACCGGTAGCAGCAGGCCTGGGCAGGCGGGCGCGCGACGCCCCCGCCGCCTGTTACCGGGCGCCTGGGGAGCGGCGGGCCGGGAGCTTGACATGAAGATGTAGCAGCGTCGCCGTCATCGCCACGGCGACCACGGCCCACACCGAGCGCCAGCCACCCTTCGTAGCGGCCCAGTGTCACCAGCCAGGACACGTTCAGGGTGGTGCCGAGTTCCCGGCTGGCGACGCCGTACATGCCGACCGGGAACACGATGCTCCACATCCCCGGCTCGTAGGCCAGCGAGACGTGGCGCAGCAGGTGCCGCCAGGCCCCCGAGGACCCCGGCTGCGGCCCGGACGGCAGACGCCCGACGTGTCCAGCAGGCTGATTGCAATTGCACCACCGGAAGTTAGTTTCAACTATCATTCCTGGCGTAAAATAGGGTCATGGACACGCAGGCGCTGCTCGCTCCCGATGTCGGCTCCCCGCTGGGCCAGAGCCGAGCCGGGGTGCTCGAGTTGCTGCGCGCGGCAGGCTCGCCGCTGGGGGTGCAGGAGATCGCCGACCGCACCGGGCTGCACCCCAACACCGCCCGGTTCCACCTGGACGGGCTGGTAGAAGCGGGCCTGGCCACCCGCGAGCCGCAGTCACGGGCGACGCCGGGCCGGCCCAGCATGACCTACCAGGCGGCAGACGACGGCGGGCCGGGCGGCGGGCGGCGCTACCGGCTGCTCGCCGAGATGCTCACCAGCCTCATCGCCGGCACCATGCCCGACCCGGGTAAGGCCGCCGTGGAGGCCGGGCGCGAATGGGGCGCCTACCTCACCGAGCAGCCACCCCCCTACCAGCGCCCGGGCGCCGGCGAGGCCATCGAGAAACTCGCCGCCATTATGGAGGAGCTGGGTTTCGCCCCGCAGGCCGTGGCCGACGGCAGCCAGTACCGGCTGTGCCTGCACCAGTGCCCGTTCCGGGAGGTAGCACAGCGCCACCAGGACGTCGTGTGCTCACTGCATCTCGGGCTGATGCAGGGCGCGCTGGCCCAGATGCGGGCACCGGTCACCGCGGACCGGCTGGAGCCGTTCGCCGAGCCCAGCCTGTGCATCGCCCACCTGACAGCCCGCGACGAGCCAGCCCCCGCCAGCCCATCCGCAGACTCAGCCGGCTAGCTGGAAGGAGGGGGAACCGCAAGCTCCCGACGTGGCGGCGCCGAGCCTGCTAGCCGTTCGGACAGGCCGAACGTGCGGCTATTGCGCGGTCATGCTGGCGGCTACGAGGTCTCCCGCAGCAATTCAGCGAGTACCGCCGCCTGGCTGAGGCTAAGGTCTTTCGTGGCGGTCAGCAACGTCACCGGCCCGTCCGCCGCCAGGGCGCGCAGCCGGCCGAAGGCCTCCCGCGGCCCGGGTTCTCCCAGCTCGGCGGTGTAGCGCCGGCGGAACTCGTCGAACTTGGCCGGGTCGTGGCGGTACCACGTCCGCAGCCCGGTGGATGGCGCGACGTCCTTTGCCCAGTCGTCCAGCCGTGCAGCGCTCTTGCGCAGGCCCCGCGGCCATACCCGGTCCACCAGCACGCGGGCCCCGTCGCCGGGTGAGGCGTTGTCGTAGACACGGCGTACCCGGATGTCGGTACCCATCGCGGCCTCCTTCCTTCAGCCGGTCACCAGCCTGCGGGCAGCCGCAGCGATGCGGGAGGCGGAGATGCCGGCGGCTTCCATCAGCTCATCAGGAGTCCCGGAGCCGGGCAGGCCGCCCACAGCGCATTGCCGGACCCGCAGTGGCTGCCCGGACCCGGCTAGCGCCTCGAGCACGGCAGCGCCGAGGCCGCCCTGGGGGTAGTGGTCCTCGGCGATGACCATCCGCCCCCCGGTCGCCACTGCCGCGGCTGCCAGCGTGGCCTGGTCGAGCGGCTTGACTGAGTACAGGTCGATGACCCGCGCGCTGATGCCGTCTGCGGCCAGATCGCCGGCGGCGCGCAGGCACTGGTGCACGGTGACCCCGGCGCCGATCAGCGTGACCCGGTCATCGTCACTGGCGCGCAGCACTGGCCAAATGAGACCGTCGTAGCCAGGTGGTTGTGACGGCTCCGAGTGGGGCCACCCGGAGCCGTCACAACCACCTCGTGCCCACCGGTGAGAACGTGGGCCTGCCGGACTCCTCAAGCACTGCGGCGCCCCAGCTAGCCGTCTCACCCTCACCGCCCATCGTCGGGCGACGAGGTTGCAAGAAACCTGCAGGCCCCGTGCGCGATCATCAGCCCGGAACGGACATGGAAGGAACCCATGGCGGAGGTGCACAGTATGGTTCCGCACGCCCCGGCCAGGCCCGCGCACGGCATCCGGTCACCCGGGCGGGCGGCGATCAGTGCGCGCACGCTGCGGACCGACCGGTGGTGGGCCTATCCGCTGACTACCTTCGTGGCGCTGCTGGCCTTTGTCGCGTATGCGGCCTACGCGGCGGTCGCTAACCGGGACTACTACGCGCCGCCGTACCTGTCGCCGTTCTACTCGCCGTGCCTGTCGTTCCATTGCGGGGCGGTGCCGGGCTCGCACGGCGCGGGCGATGCCGCGGCCGGCACCGCGACGAGGCTGCTACGGGTGTGGCGCGGCGACAAGACGGGGGGCAGCCTCGCGGACTGCACGGTCGCCGTGCACGAGGGCGAGGTGGTCCTGGACGTGCTGCACCGACTGCAGGCCACTCAGGCCGGGGACCTGGCGATCCGGTGGAACTGCAAGGCCGGCAAGTGCGGCTCGTACAGCTCCGAGGTCAACGGCCGACCCAAGCTGCTATGCATGACCCGGCTGTCCGCGCTGCCCTCGGGGCCGATCACGATCACCCCGCTGCGCACCTTCCCGGTGATCCGCGACCTGGTCACCGACGTGTCGGCCAGCTACGAATGGGCACTGCGGGTGGCATCCTTCGCACCGCCGCAGGGCCCGGGTCCCGGCGAGTACCGCATGCGACAGCCGGACATCGAGCGCAACCAGGAGTTCCGCAAGTGCATCGAGTGCTGGCTGTGCCAGGACGTCTGCCACGTGATCCGCGACCACGAGGAGAACAAGCCTTCCTACGCCGGACCCCGGTACTTCATCCGCCACGCCGAGCTGGACATGCACCTGCTGGATGCCGGCGACCGGCGCGGCGTGCTGCGTGAGCGGCAGGGCCTGGGCCTGTGCAACATCACCAAGTGCTGCACCGAGGTCTGCCCGGCCGGCATCAAGATCACGACAACGCGATCATCCCGATGAAGGAACGGGCAGCCGACCAGCGGTATGACCCGCTGCGGCTGCTGCTGCGCTCCTGGAACCGCCGGGAAGGCCGCGCGCCGCCCGCCAGCTGACCGGTGCGCGCACAGGTTCCGCCCGGTCATCAGACAGAACGGATGATCCCTGTGCGGCCAGGCCGGCAGACCGGCCAGGGCGCGGGAGGAAAGGAGAGCGGCCGCAATGCGAATCGACTACCGGAAGGTGTTCCCGGCCGGGATGCGGGCGACGGCCGGACTGGAGCGGCCCGTGCACGGCAGCACGCTGGAGGCGGGACTGCTGGAATTGGTGCGCATCCGGGCCTCGCAGATCAACGGCTGCACCTACTGCCTGGCGATGCACAACCGGGACGCCCGGGCGCGCAGGGAGCATCAGACACGGCTGGACACGGTCGCCGCCTGGCGGGAGGCGCCATTCTTCACCGCCCGCGAGCGGGCCGCGCTGGCCTGGTGCGAGGCGCCGGCCGAACTGCCCCGCACCGGGGCGCCCGACGAGGTGTTCGCCGAGGTGGAGGCGGTATTCTCGCCGGAGGAGATCGCCGCGCTGACGTTCGCGATCGTGGCGATCAACGGCTGGAACCGGCTGGCGGTGGGGCTGCGTTCGGACGTCATGAGCCTGGATGGCCTCGACCTGCCTGAAGGCGCCGGCACGCCGCCCGGTGCGTCCGGGGGTGCCTGATGCCCGCGGGCAGTTTCGGCGCCGCCGGCTCGCTGAAGGTTGACGGCGACACCTACCGTATCTTCCGGCTGGATGCGTTTGAGGGGACCGCGCGGCTGCCGTTCAGCCTCAAAGTGCTGCTGGAGAACCTGCTGCGCAACGAGGACGGCCGGCTGGTCACCGCCGAGCAGATCCAGGCGCTGGCCGGATGGGACCCAGCGGCCGAGCCGTCCACTGAGATCCAGTTCACCCCGGCCCGGGTGCTGCTGCAGGACTTCACCGGCGTGCCATGCCTGGTGGACCTGGCCGCGATGCGGGAGGCGATGGCCGCGCTCGGCGGCGACCCCGGCCGGGTCAACCCGCTCCGCCCGGCTGAGCTGGTCATCGACCACTCGGTGATCGCCGACTACTTCGGCCGCCCGGACGCCCTTGAGCGCAACATCGAGCTGGAGTACCGGCGTAACGCCGAGCGCTACCAGTTCCTGCGCTGGGGCCAGCAGGCGTTTGCCGGGTTGCGGGTGGTCCCGCCGGGCACCGGGATCTGCCACCAGGCCAACCTGGAGCACCTGGCCCGGGTCGTGTTCAGCGAGGACGGCACGGCGTACCCGGACACGCTGGTGGGGACCGACTCGCACACCCCGATGGTCAACGGGCTGGGCGTGCTGGGCTGGGGGGTAGGCGGCATCGAGGCCGAGGCGGCGATGCTCGGCCAGCCGCTTTCCATGCTGATCCCGAAGGTGATCGGGGTCCGGCTCGCCGGTGAGCTGCCCGAGGGCAGCACCGCCACCGACCTGGTGCTAACGATCGCCGAGCTGCTCCGCTCGGTCGGGGTGGTCGGCACCTTCGTGGAGTTCTCCGGGCCGGGCGTCGCCGCCGTCCCGGCGGCCAACCGGGCCACGATCGGGAACATGAGCCCGGAGTACGGCTGCACCTGCGCGATCTTCCCCGTCGATGAGGTGACGCTGTCCTACCTGCGGCTCACCGGCCGCCCCGAGGCTCTGGTGGCGCTGGTCGAGGCGTACGCCAAGGAGCAGGGGCTGTGGCACGACCCGGACCACGCGCCGGCCTACTCGCAGGTCCTCGACCTGGACCTGTCCACGGTGACGCCGTCGATCGCCGGACCGAAACGGCCGCAGGACCGGATCCCGCTGGCGCAGGCGCCGCAGGCGTTCCGCGCGGTGCTGGGCCAGTACGCCCAAGCCGAGCCGCCGACGGTCGGGCTGGATGAAAGCGGCGCCGAGTCGTTCCCCGCCTCCGACCCGGTCGCGGTCACCGGCAACCGGGACGGCGACCAGCCCGCCGCGCTCAGCCTGGCCACCGGCCTGCCCGCCCGGCCGCACCGCCCGGTCCGGCTGAGGCTGGACGGCGGCCAGAAGGCAGAGCTGGACCACGGGGCGGTGGTGATCGCCGCGATCACCTCCTGCACCAACACCTCCAACCCGGAGGTGATGATCGGCGCCGCGCTGCTGGCGAAGAAGGCGGCGCAGCGGGGGCTGGCGCCGAAACCCTGGGTGAAGACCTCCCTGGCGCCAGGCTCCCGGGTAGTCACGGACTACTACGACCGGGCCGGGCTGACTCCCTACCTGGACAAGCTCGGCTTCAACCTGGTCGGCTACGGCTGCACCACCTGCATCGGCAACTCCGGCCCGCTGATCCCCGCGGTCTCGGCCGCCGTCGCCGACGCCGATCTCGCGGTGTGCTCGGTGCTGTCCGGCAACCGCAACTTCGAGGGCCGCATCCACCCCCAGACGAAACTGAACTACCTGGCCTCCCCGCCGCTGGTGGTCGCCTACGCCCTCGCCGGCACCATGGACACCGACCTAACGGCCGACCCGCTGGGCACCGGCAGCGACGGGCAGCCGGTCTACCTGCGCGACATCTGGCCGTCGGCGGCCGAGATCGGCGAGGTCATCGCCTCCTGCCTGCGGCCGGAGATGTTCACCCGCGAATACGCGGAAGTGTTCGCCGGCGACCAGCGGTGGCAATCCCTGCCGGTCCCGGAAGGCGGCATGCTCGCCTGGGACGTGTCCTCCACCTACGTGCGCCGGCCGCCCTTCTTCGACGGACTGCCCGCCCAGCCCGGCCCGCTGGCCGGCATCGAGGGCGCCCGGGTGCTCACCCTGCTCGGCGACTCGGTCACCACCGACCACATCTCCCCGGCCGGAGCGATCAAGGCAGACTCACCGGCCGGCCGCTACCTGCGCGAGCACGGGGTCCAGCCGGCGGACTTCAACTCCTACGGGTCCCGGCGCGGCAACCACGAGGTGATGATCCGCGGCACCTTCGCCAACATCCGGCTGCGCAACCAGCTCGCCCCCGGCACCGAGGGCGGCCTCACCCGTCACCTGCCGGGCGGCGAGCAGATGACGATCTTCGACGCGGCGCAGCGGTATACGGCCGAGGGGGTGCCGCTGCTTGTCATCGCCGGGCGCGAGTACGGATCGGGGTCGTCCCGGGACTGGGCGGCCAAGGGCACCGCGCTGCTCGGCGTGCGGGTGGTCCTCGCCGTGTCCTTCGAGCGGATCCACCGGTCCAACCTGATCGGCATGGGCGTGCTCCCGCTGCAGTTCACCGATGGCCAGGACGCCACCGGCTTGAGCCTGACCGGGGAGGAGACCTACACCATCCGCGGCCTGGCCGGGACCGAGGAGCTGCCGCGCACCGTCACGGTCGCTGTGACGAGCCCTGGCGGCACGCGCGAGTTCGCCGCCACTGTCCGCATCGACACCCCTGGCGAGGCGGCCTACTACCGGCACGGCGGCATCCTCCCCTTCGTCCTGCGTGAGCTCGCCGCACGCTGAGCCATGCACGGACCCACGCACGGTGGCTGAATCAGAGGTGTGGCGTGGAATTACAGGGCGGGACGCTGGGCGGGTGCCCGCTGCCGGCGAGCGTGGCTGGCGCAGTCGCAGGGCCAGCGCCAGCCGCGTCAGCGGGAACGCGACCAGCACGGTGACGGCAAGCTGCAGGCTGGTGGCGTCGGCGAGGGCGCCCAGCGCGGGAGTGAGCAGCCCGCCGACGCTGATGGCCAGACCAAGCGTCACTCCCGAGGAGGTGCCGATGCGGGTGGGCAGGTAGTCCTGGCCGAGGGTGACGGTGAGGCTGAACGACCGGTTGAGCGCGAATCCGGTGAGCGCGATAGGCAGTAGCCCGAGCGCGGTGACCGCGAATGAGGCGCGGATCACCGGAAGCCGGCCGAACCTGTCAGCCAGCCGCCCGCCGGTGATGGTGCCGACGGCGCCGGCGACGAGCATGGTCGTGAGCGCTGCTTCCCCGAGTTGCCTGCCGCCGTGCAGGCCGATTCCGACGTAGAGGGCCAGCAGCGAGGACAGCCCGAAAAAGAAGATTGACCGGACGACCACGGCCGAGGTGAGCAAGGCGAACCCGGGCCAGTCGTCCCGGGCGCCGGCCTGGTGCCCACTGGGCTTCCGGGCAGCGGCCCTGTGGCCGCTACGCCGCAGGACGGCATACACGGCCACGCCGGTGATGAGCGGGGGCACGGCCAGGAACGGGGTGCCGTGGGTGCCAGTGGCAGATAGCACCGCCGCGACGAACAGCGGCCCGATCGCGAAACCGGCGTTGCCGCCGACGGAGAACACGCTCATCGCCTGCTGGCTGTCGCCGCTGGCGGCCCGGGCGGCGCGCGCCGCCTCCGGGTGGAACGCGGCCACCCCCACCCCAGACATAGCGATCGCCAGCCAGGTAAGCGGATAACTGGCGGCCAGCCCGGACAGCCCGATGCCGGCCCCGGCGAGGGTGAGGCCCGCCGACACCAGCCAGCGCAGGTTGCGGCGGTCGGTGAGGGCGCCGAAGACCGGCTGGATCACCGACGACAGGACCGTCGCCGCGAACGTCAGCCCGGTGGCCGCCGCGTAGCTGTAGTGGCGGCCGGCGATGAAGAACGGCAGCAGCGCGGGTACCGCTCCCTGGTAGACGTCATCGACCGCGTGGCTGACGGCGAGCAACGCCACCCTCGCCCGGTCCACAGCTCGCGCGCTCACCTGGTGTCCTCGCTGCGCCGGTGCCCAGCCAGATTTATATTAGAGCCATAGTATAAACAGGCTGTCCGCCTTTCCGGCCGGATCCGGAGAAGCGCACGCGGAGCAGAGGAACGATGGCACACCCTGCGGCCTCCCCCCGGGGCGCGCCGCCGGGGCATCGGCGCGGAGCACCTGCTCGATCTGCTAGAGCTGGCGCCGCTCGTGCTCAGAGAGCGGCACGGCGCCCTCCCGTGGACCGCAGGCCCGGGGACGGTCTCGTCGACGTGCGCCTCACGGCCTGGCTTATGTCCGGAGTACGAGCGCGAGTGCGGCTGCGGAAGAGGCACCCCAGCTGAGTGCGGGAGCCGCACGCCCCTCAGGCCTGTGGCGTCACTCCGATCACTCCCACATCTCACGTGCAGCCCTGCACATCTACCGAGCTTGACTCATGCTTTTACGGATGACCCGGCCCGGCCGGCTTAGCTTGCGTGCGTTTTAACTATTAACGGTCGTTGTTGCTGGTAGGGGGCGCTCGGGATTCTGTCACAAAGCGGCATGTAGCGCTCTGTTTCCTGACATGTCACGGTGTGTCGCTGTGACATGAGGCAGCCACCGCGTGATCATCTACGGGTTCCTTCCAGAGAACTTCGCGGATGAAGGCGGTGGCCGTGGCATTCAGTATGGCGTGCCGACAAAAGCTGGTCGAGGACCCGGTCGGGGATGACGGGCCGCTGGCGGTGCTGGCGGGTTTCCGCCGGGGTGCCTGCCGGTGCGCGTGGCGGCGGGCGGATGCCCTGTTCGAGCTGGGTGATCCGCTGTTGACGGCGCCGTATGTGCCCTCGCTGCCGTTCCTGAGCACCGAGCCGGTGATGCGACGAGGGCACGGCATGATCTACCAGGGCCGCCGCCGGCCGGATCGATGAGGACGCGCACGCCCTGTTGCGCTGCCCAGGGCCACCTGAGATCGGCGGAACCTGCCTGACAGGCGCCTCAGAAGTGAATCGCCAGCCCGTCCACCGCCAGTGCGGCCTCGCCAACGATCTCGGCCAGGGAAGGGTGAGCGTGCACGTTCATCCCGAGCTCCTTGGGGGTGCCCTCGACCAGCTTGGCGAAGCTACCTTCGGCGATCAGCTCGGTGACGTGGGGGCCGATTGCGTGCATGCCGAGGATGAGGTTGGTGTCGGCATCGACGACGATCTTGAGGAAGCCGTCCGGGTCTCCCTCGATCAGCGCCTTGCCGATGGCGCGGAACGGGAACTTTGACTCCTTGACCTGGTGGCCTTGCTCCTCGGCCTGTTGCCTGGTCAGGCCGAAGGACGCAATCTCGGGGCGGCAGAAGGTAACGCGCGGGATCAGGTTCTGGTCGATCGGCAGGGGATCCTGGCCGGCCATGTGCTCCACGGCGACGATCCCCTCATGGGCCGCCGCGTGGGCGAGCCAATAACCGCCGATCACGTCGCCGGCAGCGTACACGCCGGGCTCGGCGGTCCGATAGAACTCGTCCACCTGGATCTGCCCGCGGTCGTCCAGCTGAACCTCGGTGGCGTCCAGGTTGAGGGCCTCGACTACGGTCGTGCGCCCGACGGCGACGAGCAGCACCTCGGCCTCGAGCGTTTGCTCGCTGTCCTTGCCTTCGACCTTGATCGTCACGCCGTCCTCGGTCTTCTTGAGGCTGGACGGATCGGCCTTCGTGCTCGTCATCACCCGGATGCCGCGTCGCTCGAAGGCCTTTTCGATCTCGGCTGAGATCTCGGCGTCCTCGGCCGGGACGATACGGTCCAGGACCTCGACCAGCGTTACATCGGTGCCGAAATCGTTGTACAGGCTGGCGAACTCGACGCCCACCGCTCCGCTGCCCAGGACGATGACCGACGCGGGGGGATCGTCGGTGCTGGTGACCACGTCGTCGCTGGAGATGACCTTCCCGCCGTCGAGCTCGAGGCCGGGAAGGGTGGCGACGGCCGAGCCGGTGGCGAGGAGTACGTTGGCCGTCTCGAGTTCGGTCCCCTCGCCGTCCCCGTCCTGCACCTTCACCCGCTTGGGCTCGATGAAGCTCCCGGTGCCCCGGAACACCTGCACCTTGTTCTTCTTCATCAGGCCCCGGACGCCCCGCCGCAGCTGGTCGACCACCTGATCCTTGCGCCTGGCGGCCTGGGCGTAGTCGAATTCCACCTGACCCGCCGTGACTCCGAAGTCGCTGCCATTCCTGGCGTCGTGCAACCTCGCCGCGGACTGCAGGAGCGCCTTGGTCGGGATGCAGCCGACGTTCAGGCATGTCCCTCCCAGGTGCTCCTGCCTCTCGATCAGCGCGACGCTCATTCCCAGCTGGCTCGCGCGGATCGCCGGGATGTACCCAGCGTTTCCGCCGCCGATGATCACGAGATCGAACTTGTCCGACACATCCGCTCCTTTGCCTGGTTCCCTAGACGGTCAGCAAGGTTGGCCTCTGCAGCAGCCGCTTGACCTCTGCCAGGTAGAGCGCGTTCTCCGCGCCGTTTACGACGCGGTGGTCCGAGCCGATCGTCAGCTTCATCGTGTTCTGCGGAACGACGTTGTCCTCCGCGTCGAACCCTGGGCGCCGGATGAGGCTGCTCACCGCCACGATCGCCACCGACGGCGGGTTGACAATCGCCGTGAAGCTCTCCACGCCGTACATGCCCATGTTTGAAACGGTGAACGTGCCTCCTTGGAACTCGTGAGGCTCCAGCTTGCCCTCGCGCGCTCGCGAAGCGAGCTCCTTGGCCGCGATCGAGATACCCAACAGTGTCTTGTCGGCGACGTCCTTGATCACCGGGGTGATGAGCCCGTCCTCGAGCGCGACCGCCATGGCAAGGTCCACCGTCGCGTGCCACTCGATGCCCTCGGAGGTCCACAGCGAGTTGAGCTTCGGAAACTTGCGCAGCGCCACCGCGCACGCCTTCATGACGAAATCGTTGATCGAGAGCTTGATGCCGTCTTCTTCGAGTCCCGCGTTGAGCTGCTCGCGCAGCGCCAGCAAGTCATCCACGTGGACTTCCACGGTGGCGTAATGATGGGGCGCCTGCTGCCAGGACTGCTGCATCCGCTCGCCGACGATCCGCTGCATCCGGGAAAGCGGCTTGAGCTCGGTCCCGGGAGCGCTGGTCGGCGCCGGGCCGGCGGTCGCTTTATCGCCCGGGCGCTCCTCGACGGGGCCGTCATCGGTCTCGAGAGCGGTGCGCACGTCGCGCTCGACGATGCGACCCGCCGGGCCGGTACCCCGGATCCCCGAAAGATCGATGTTGTGTTCCCCAGCCAGGCGACGGACGATGGGCGAAGCCCTCACTCTTCCGCCCGCGGGCCGCTCCGCGGGCGACGGGCCGCCTTCCTCGTCCCCGGGCGCCTTGCCTTCCTGCTCCCCGGGCGCTTTGGCCTCCGTCGCGGTTGCCGCGGGCGCCTCATCCGCGCCGTCGCCACGCGCGCCGTCCTCGGCCTGCTTGGCCTCGCGGCGCGGTGGCGCCTCCTCGCCCTCGCCGACGATCACGGCTATCGCCCCGCCCACCGGCACATTGTCGCCCTCGCCGGCGATGATCTGCTGGAGGATGCCGGCGTCCTCGGCGGTGAGCTCCATCGTCGTCTTGTCGGTCTCGATCTCGGCCAGGACATCTCCGATCTCCACCTCGTCGCCCTCGCTTTTCAGCCAGGTGCCGAGGGTTCCCGCCTCCATCGCATCGCCCATCTTGGGCATGATCACCTCGGGCATCTTTACTTCTCCTCCCGGTAGAGGACCCGGCGAGCGGCCTCGACCACCTGCTGCTCGTTCGGGAAGGCCGCGAGCTCGAGGTTCCGCGCGTAGGGCGCCGGGACTTCCGCTCCGCTCACCCGCTCCACCGGAGCATCCAGGCAGTCGAACGCCCTGTCCTGGATGATCGCCGCCACCTCGCTGGCCACCCCGAACCAGCGCCATTGCTCCTGCACGGCGACCGCGCGGTGGGTCTTCTCGACCGATTTGACGAGCGCATCTTCGTCCATTGGCCGCAAGCTGCGAAGGTCGATGACCTCGGCATCGATGCCGTCGGCCGCGAGCGTGTCCGCTGCTCGCAGGCACAGCGGCACCTGGCGCCCGTAGGAGATCAGCGTGACATCGCCGCCCTCGCGGGCGATGCGAGCCTTGCCAAAGGGGATCGGGTTGTCCTCGTCGACCTCGCCCTTGGTGCCATAGAGTGCCCCGGCTTCCAGGAAGATCACACAGTTGTCGTCGCGGACAGCGGTGAGCATCATGCCCTTCGCATCGTTGGGGCTCGCGGGAGCCACCACCTTCAAGCCGGGGAAGTGCCCATAGAAGGACTCCAGGGAATGAGTGTGCTGGGCGGAGAGCTGCACCCCTCCGCCGTTGGGTCCCCGGATCACCAGCGGAACCTTGACCTGGCCGCCGGAGAAATAGCGGACCTTCGCGGCGTTCTGGATGATCTGATCGACCGCCAGGAACGAGAAGTTCATGGTCATCATCTCGACGATGGGCCGCAAGCCCATCATGGCCATGCCGATGGCCGCTCCCGTGAATCCACCCTCGCAGATCGGGGTGTCGATCACCCTTTTGGCGCCGTACTGCTCGAGGAGGTCAACGGTGATGAGCTGAGTGCCGCCGTAGACGCCGATGTCCTCACCGATGAGGACGACGCTCTCGTCGCGGTCCAGCTCGTGGACGATCGCCTCGCGCAAGGCCTCGCGATAGGTCTTGATCTCGGGCATCTACTGGTGTCCCATGTACTCGTCGCCGCCCGCGAGAACGTCGCTGTAAAGCTCCTCTTCGGAGGGCTGCTCACTGCCGGCGGCGAACTCGATCGCCTTCCCCACCACGTCTCTGACCCCACTCTTGATCTCGTCGATCATGTCGGCCTCCAGCGCCTCCGCCTCCAGCAACCTCCGTTCCAGCGTGTCGATGGGGTCGCGCTCGCGCCACTGGGCGACCTCTTTCTTGGTGCGGTACCTCTCAACGAAGTCGGCGGCGCCGTGGGAGGCGAGCCGGTAGGTCACCGCCTCGACCGCGCAGGGCTTGCCGCTCTCGCGCACCTGCTGGGTTACCCGCGCGGCGCACTCGAGGACCGCCTCGAGGTCCATGCCGTCGACCTTCTCGCGTTCGATGCCGTAGGCATCGAACTTCGCCGCCAGGTCGGTCATCGCCGTTGAACGCTCGACCGACGTGCCCATCGCGTACTGGTTGTTCTCGACGACGAACACCACCGGGCAGTTGCCGTCCCTGCCCCACAGCCCAGCCAGGTTGGCTGCCTCATGGAAGGCGCCGGTCTGGAGCGCCCCGTCTCCGAGGTAGAGCTGGCAGATGTGGTCGGTTCCCTGGTACCTGAGGGCGTAAGCGAACCCCACGCCCAACGGGATGTGGCCTCCGACGATCCCGTAGCCGCCCCAAAAGCCCCGGTCGATGGCGAACAGGTGCATCGAGCCACCCTTGCCCTTACTTAGCCCGTCCCGGCGGCCGTAGAGCTCAGCCATGACCTCCCGGGGATCGCACCGCAGCAGGAGTGCGTGAGCGTGATCACGATAGCCGGTGATCACCTTGTCTCCATCCCGGACGTGCGCCAGGAAGCCGGCGGCCACGGCCTCCTGCCCGGTGTATAGGTGCAGGTAGCCGCCAATCGCGCCCTTCCGGAACGACCTCTGACAGGACTCCTCGAACATCCGGACGAGCAGCATCTGGCGGTAAAGATCGACCAAGCCCTCGCGGCCCGGGCCGACTCGACCGTCGCCGACCTGGGCGTCGGCCTGCCGGTCGGCGGGTTCTGTTGCCTTCGCCATCAGCCCTCCTCAGCTCAACGCTCGCCCACCGCCAGCGGCTCGCGGGCCCCTGCCATGACCACGCTGACCGTATGCTGCCGGAACCGGCTTGCACATTCCCTGCAGGTTCCCTGCGATTGCCGCGAGCCGCGCGGGCAGAAGCTGGTCGCGCGGCCCGCGAGCTTCGCGCGGGCGATGGTGGAGCGGCACCGGCCGCCCAGGAACTCCAGGTAGACATCCGCCAGCGGCACCCCGACCCGGACAACCAGCTCACCGGAACGGTCACGCGAACGAACCACGCACACATCGGCAACATGCACAGCAAGGGCCCCCATCGTCACAGACGACCCAACCCGTCAAGGGGGGCCGGAATGACAAGGAAGATCACCTACATAACATGCATGAGCGGATTTCTGCACCGAAGCCGTGGACCATCGGGTCCGGGAGCTGTTCTTCTTCCGCCCACCACTTGAAGAACTGCTGCAGCGCCCGGTACTGGTTGCTGACGTACGCGTCGCCGTAGCGGCCCAGCAGCGATACCGTCCACCGCTGGACATCCTGCCGGTCCTGACATCCACCTGGTCCCACCTGGCGCGGAAGGTGTGCGGGATCAGGTGCGCGGCGGCGAACCACTGCACCGCCCCGGTATATATCCGCACCGTCTTGGCCGCCTTGCCCTCGGCGGCCAGATGCAGCCGGAACGAGCCGATCTCCGGCTGGAACGGGCCCGCGTCAAGCGGCCTGCGCAGCCGTGGGCGCGGTTGCGGTTGCGGGACGGTCATAGTTTTTCTCTCTTCCTGCGGTTCCGCTGAGACGCGTGCATTCGCGCCTGAGCGTTCCCGCAGGTCAGAGAGCTGAAGATGGGACGCTTCGAACACTATGGAATCCCTCTCTCTTCCTGTCTTTATGCAGGTGAGAGGGCCTGCCGCCACTCCAGAAATTGGCGCCCCGAGAAGGATTCGAACCTTCGACCTACCGCTTAGGAGGTCGTTTCGGGGACACCTTCAACTGCGGCTTGCCTGGCCAGAACCGATTTGCCTGGTCTCTAGCTACACCTCGGTGTCTCCGGTTTCCGCCCCGTTCGGGCACGCGGAGGGCACGAGATGCGGCCTCTGGATACGAACTACCGGCGCGGTCCTGCTCGCAGTTAAACAATGCAGCTCAATGCGTGTGCGGATGCCAGCCCAAGACAGCCGGAGCGCGCATGGGTTGCTGTATCTCGCTGCTGTACGGGCCTCGCCCGGCGCGAGTGCGAGTCAGGCTAAGTGTGATAGAGATCACATGTCTGATGGGCCGTTTATCTAGCTCAGAGGTTGACATGGGTCAACCTCTGAGCTAAACTAGGCGATTTTCGCAGATATGGTCATGTCTAGCCAATGCGTTCTAAATCGGGCGCGCCGACTCTGACTTAGGAGCTAGGGCATGACTCAGCGCAGCAGGATGTCTAAACCACCAGCTCATCCAGAACCTTGCCCGCCTTGGCACTCATGGTCAACGGCGATCCGATGCATCGTTATCCGGGTGGTCCCGCTACTGGTCCTGGTACTTCTTCTTTGGTGGGAGCACCATTGAGCCGACCACCAGTTGCCCGGCTGGTCGTCCTTCGTACTTACCGAGTCGGGAGGTTCGCCGCGCGCGCTTCGGGCCTGGCCTCTGGCCTGGCCCTCGCCGTCAGGCCCGCTGGGTCGCTAGAGGCTCCGCGTGCAAGGGTGGGTCCTGAAGATCCTTTCTGCGAAGCGGGTTAGAAAGGATCTTCGGGTGCCCTTGCGGGTGGAGGGGGCGGCCCGGACAATGCGCGGCGTTCCGTCCCGTCACTGTGACTTTTCCCGGCAACGGCGCAGCTCGCGTGCCCGTCCTGGTCCTCTCGGCCGGGCGCGGTACCGGGGTGATACGGCGGTCACCGCATGCGGCCGGTCACCGGGGGCCACCGGGCGCGGCAGCTCGGCGCGCCGTAGGGCTTCCGCCCGAAGGGCGCGACGAAAGCTGCCGCCCCGCCTACGGTGCGCCGCCCGGCCTTGACCCCGGCCGCTTACGGCGGGTCACTCTGGCGTTCATCTTCCCCGCGATCCGCCGCGCCCGGTTCCCGTGCTCGAGGTCCAGGCCGTCAGGCCCGGCGCGCCTTGGCGCGCCCTTGAAGCCGTAGAGAAAGTTGTCACAGCAGGTGCGTGCCATCGTGGACACGCACGAACGGGCCATCCAAACTAAGGGCGTCGGTGACCCGGATGGCCCTAGCTTCCGGCATGGCTCGCGTCGCCTCATCGACCGTTAGCCAGGCGACCTGCTTCGCCTCATCGGTCGGATGAGAATTTCCGCTGATCACGCTGCATCGGAACGCCAGGGTCACGACCCCGAGCTTCATGTTCTTGTACACGCCCGTTAGCTCGTCGACGTGGACCTTGATACCGGTCTCTTCGAGCACTTCCCGGGTCACGCCATCGGGCGGTGTCTCGTTCAGTTCCAGGACACCACCGGGCGGAACCCAGCGGCCGTCATCATCACGCTGAATGGCCAGGACGCGGCCGTCATCGCGGAACACGACGCCGGTCACGCTCACTGAGTGACGCGGTACATCCGTCATCGGACCTGCCCCTTACCCGGCTGGCCACTCGTAGGACAGCCGCCATTGTTGGCTGGGGAAGACATTGATCACGGTCTCTATGGGCATGTCGTCCTCTGCATAGGCGATGCGGGCGACTTCCAGAACATATTGCGCCTCGGTCAAGCCGAGGAACGATGCCTCGCTCGACCGTGGCTGCCTGGCCTCGATCTCCTCAGCGAACTTGACGACCTGATAACCCCGGTCGGCAAGCCTCCCATAGAGGCCAGTTGGTCCCGTGTCGGGAAGGGCGATGTCTTTGCCTCCCGCGATCTCCAAGGGTATGTAAGAGGTCGCGAGCTGGACCGGGCGATCAGAGGCAAACATGTGCCTCGTACGGCGCACCACCGGATCACCTGCCGAGATGCCCAGGTGCTCGGCGACGTCAGCGGGCGCGTCCACTGTGCTCAGGTCGACGAGCGGGGCGCGAGGTTCAAGCCCGGACTTTCGCATCTCCTCGGCGAAGCTGCTTCCGCCGCTGCTGCCGTAGGGGATTCGCCGGACCCGCTTGACGGTCGGGATCTGCTGAACGTACGCGCCCCGGCCGTGCTCGACCCGGATGAGGCCTTCGCTTCGTAGCAGAGCGATAGCCCGGTTGATGGACGTCTGGTTGAGTCCATACCGCCTGGCTAGGTCCGGCTGGCTCGGCAGTACTGATCCAGGTGGGTACTCGCCGCGCTTGATGGCGCTGCGAATTTCGTCCGCGACCTGGCGGTAGCGCGCCCGTGGCGCTTGCAAAGTTCTCACTGCTCCAGCCTCAGCTTATGACATCTGTCAGATGCTACCCCAGCCGCTCCTCTTTTGGATCACGTAACAGCACCGCGGCCGGTCGTGTCGCTACTTATGACATATGTGTTAAGCTGCCTTCAGCAGCGAAAACGCTGCCAATCCGTACGACTCCCATTGGGGAAGGACAAGCACATGCGAAACAGGATCGACACGAGCGGTATCCAGTTCCGGGTGGCAGCCATGCCGCAGAAGCGGCCGGACTTCACCGACAAGAGCACCAACCGGGCTAGTGACAAGCGGCAGGCGACGACGCCGGACGGACGGCTGATCTGGACCGTGCGCCTGGACGCGATCGACAACGACAACGAGACCAGGGAAACCATCTGGGTCGAGGTGGCCGGTGACGAGCCCAAGCTGACCTTTGATGGCTTCGCCCAGGTCTCGGGTCTGGTGTACGCCCCGTGGGTAGGCCGCGACGGCAAGATCAAGCGTGCCTTCCGCGCCGACGCCATCACCGCACTCGCTGACGCCCGCAAGGTCTCGGCCGCGTGAGCCACGGCCACACGCTGCCGAACTTGGCCCGCACACCTGGTCCGGCCACGGGCCGGGCCTGTGACCGATCCCCATCTCGCGACCGAACAGGAGAACCCTCATGACCGCACCGACGACCGCTGCCAGCAACGGCCACGCCAATCCCCGGCCTACGCCGGAACGCACCCACGGCATGGCCCGGGTCCAGGAAACCCAGAGCTGGCACATGGCCAGCGTGGCCCGTGATGCCGCAAGCGAGGGCGAGCGCCTGTGCAGCGACATCATGCACGCCACCTCGGCCGCCTACACCCGGGAAACCGGCGCGGCGGCCACGCTCACCGATCCCGCCTTGGTCGCCAAGGCCAACGAGGCGCTGGCCTGCCTGGCCACCGCCGTGATCTACCTGGCCGACCTGTTCGGCCTGCCCGACGCCTAACACAGCAATGCCGGGCCTGGGGGACGGCCATCCCCCGGCCCGGCTCACCAGATCAATCCCCATCTCGCGAAAGAACAGGAGATCTTGGCATGTCCAAGGTAACACGCGCGCCCGCGCGCAAGCCCAGCCCGCGAACCATCGAGTTCGCCTCAGCGACCGATGGCCACCGGGTCATCTACCACGAGCCCATCTGCCCCGACTGCGGGTCCTTCGACATCACCGAAGCCGAGATCGACACCGGCGACAACATCAACGAACTCGGTCTGGCCTGCGAAGCATGCGGCACCGCCTGGCCGGTCGCGTGTGTCGTGGACTGGACCACCCCGCCCCTGGGCCGGTGAGCCATGGCCAGGAACAGCGGCCACGGCAGCCGCAACGACCGCAACAACCCCTATCTGGTCGAGGGCTGGGCGGTGGACTTCCACCGCTCCAAGGCGGGGATCGCCTGGCGATGGCGCACCGAACTCGCCCTCCTCGCCGCCACCGTGGCCGGATACTTCCGGCTCGCGGCGGCCATGACCGCCCTGTGGGCAGGTATCACCCTGGCGGCCCTCATCACGGCCGCGCTCGTGGTGCCGCACTCGCGGCGGTTCCTCAAGCGGCGGGGCTGGTGCCTGGTCACCCGGCACCGGCTGCAAAGGGTCTGCTACGAGACCCGGATGCACACCCGTGCCGGGAGGCTCCCGCTCATCTTGTGGATTCGCCCGACCAAGGTCGGGGAACGGGCCTTCGTCGCCTGCCGCGCCGGAGTCTGCATCGAGGACTTCGAGTCCTACACCGCCGAGATCGCCTCGGCCTGCTACGCCCGCGAAGCGCGGGTCATCCGCAACCGCAAATGGTCCCAGCTGGTCACCGTCGATGTGGTCCGCCACGACCCGCTGACCCCGGACGTCATCATTCCCTCTCAGGTCATTTCACCCGACCGGACCAGGCAGCCAGCATGACCGGCCGCAATCGTACCGGCCGCCACGAGGCGGTCAAGCTCACCACGCAGCTCACCCGGGGTGACCTCATCGCCCTGGACGGTCTCGGCGGGTTCACCATCACCAGCGTCCAGCCCTACGGCACAGACGCCCTGATCCGGCTCGCCACGGCCAATCTGGCCGTCATCTGCGCACGCGACGTGCGCTGGCACTCCATCGCACCGGACAGCCCGGTCTACCTGCACAGCTACCAGCCGTGCCAGGCGTGTGACGGCAAAGGCATCGTCTTCGCCACTCGCGACGACGGCGACCTGGCCTGGGACAACGACCGTAACCGCTGGGTCACCCGCTGACCCAACCCCCCTCAGGCAGGCCCCGGCACGCTCGGGGCCTGCCACCCATCCCTTCAGGAAGGCAACCACCATGGACGTCCACGTCCCCTACCTGGGTGCGTTCCCGTTCTCGATGTTCGACCCCGTGCACCTGGGCATGGACGAGAACAGCGAGCACGTCTACGTCAACCTGGCCGAACGCAACATGCTCATCGGCGGTGAGCCCGGCGGCGGCAAGTCCTCCGCGATCAACCTGATCGTCGCCCACGGCGCACTGTCGTATGACTGCCGCCTGGTCCTGGTCGACGGCAACCAGGTCCAGCTCGGTCCCTGGCGCGACTGCGCCGACATCTTCATCGGCCCGTCCCTGACGGACGCTATCGCCGCGTTCAAGAAATTCCAGCAGATCATGAACGACCGCTACGCCAAGCTGCTGGCCACCGGCCGCCGCAAGATCACCCGCGACGACGGTGATCACGTCTACCTCGTCGTCATCGACGAATACGCCTACTACTCCGCCACCATCGGCAAGAAAACCGAACGCGAGGAATTCGCGGCCCTGGCCCGGGACCTGATCGCCCGGGGCCGCGCCGCAGGCGTCATCCTCATCCTGGCCACCCAGCGGCCATCGCACCAGGTCATCGACCCGTCCATGCGGGACCTGTTCGGCTACCGGTGGGCATTCCGCTGCACCACCGACAGCTCATCGGACGTGGTGCTCGGGCACGGCTGGGCTGGTGAAGGCTTCACCGCTGCCAGCATCGATCCGCTGGCCCGTGGCGTCGGCTGGCTGCTATCCGAGACCGGTGTCCCGCGCCGGATCAAGGCCGCTTACCTGGCTGATGCCGACATCGCCTATTTGGCCAAGTTCGCCGCCGATCTGCGGCACCGAGACGAGGCCGCATGAGCCTCGCACACGTCCTCACCCCCTACAACGACCACACACCCGGGGCCGATTCCGGCACGCCGGAAACCGTCAAGGCACGGTTGACACCCAAGCGGCGATCACGGCGCGTCGAGAACGACGAGTACGCCGCGTTCGCCCGGCGCATCCTGCGCGCCTACAGCCGCCGCATCGGCCAAGGCGACATTGACGCCCTGGCCGACATGGCCGATCTCGCCGCCGAGATCGACACCGCCATGGGCCAGGCCGTCAAGGGCCTGCGTGAGCGGGGCTACTCCTGGGCCGAGATCGGGCTCCGGCTCGGTATCACCCGCCAGGCCGCCCAGCAACGGTGGGGAGGTCAGTTGTGACCATTCCTGCCAATGACCCGGTACTGACAGCGATCAAGGACGCTCGCAACCGCAGGGACCAGGCTGATCATGACATTCGCGTACTTTTCGCCTACGCCCGTGAACTCACTAACCCGCGCCCATACCGGCTGACCGACCTGGCGAACGCAGCCGGAATGTCGATCTCCGGTGTGCGGACCGCCTACACCCACAATGACATCGAAACCGCCCAGCAACGCTGGGGCAGCCAGTGACCCACACGGCCGCGACAGCCGCTCTCACCCCCGAACCATCCGGCTCGGGAGTGGGGGCGATTGCCGACGACACCACCGAGACCATCTCCTGGGGCGACTTCCGCACCTGGGAACGGCAGATGTCCACCACTGGCACCTGCACCCACCCCATCCGTCTGCATGGCCGGATCGAAGCCATCGACCGCACCACCGGCGAACTCGCCCCCGTCTACGACACCACTACCGAGCCCGGGGGCGTCTTGCACGTGGCCTGCGGCAACCGCCGCGAGAGCGTGTGCCCGGCCTGCTCCCAGGTCTACAAGCGCGACGCCCGGCAGCTCGTCCGCGTTGGTCTCGCTGGCGGCAAGGGCGTTCCCGAGTCCATCGCGGCGCACCCGTGCGTGTTCGCCACCTTGACCGCACCCTCGTTCGGGCCCGTCCACTCCCGGCGCATGCGCGGCCGTACTGTCCTGCCGTGCCGTCCCCGCCGTGACGCGAACGCCCGCCGCTGCCCGCACGGCCGCGACATCTCCTGCCCGACCCGCCACGTCGAGGACGATCCCCGGCTCGGCCGGCCGATGTGCGGCGACTGCTACGACTACCAGGCCGCCGTGCTGTTCAACGCCTGCGCCGGGGACCTTTGGCGCCGGTTCACCACCTACCTGCCCCGCCAGCTCGCCCGCCTGACCGGCGTGACCCTCAAAGACCTCGGCGCAGCGCTCCGCATCCGCTACGTCAAGGTCGCTGAATACCAGGCACGCGGCGTCGTCCACTTCCACGCCGTCATCCGGCTCGACGCCCCGGGCGAGGACTACCAGCCGCCACCGGCCCGGTACACCGCCGCGTTGCTGGCTGAGGCCATCGTCCAGGCCGCCGACGCCGTTTCGCTCATCGCTGGCCCGGACAGCTCACCCGTCCGGCTTGGGTTCGGACCCCAGACCGATGCCCGGCCTATCCAGCGCGACACGCTTGTTTCTTCCGGCAGGCCGCTCGACCTGGCCGCCGTGGCCAACTACATCGCCAAGTACGCGACCAAGACCCTGACCGTGCCCGGTGTTCCGGACACCCGCATCCGCACCGCGCTCGACATCCAATCGCTGCGTTGCCCGGCCCACTACCGGGCCATGATTACCGCCGCGTGGCAGCTTGGCTCCCGCCGCGTGACCGGTGATCCCCGGTTCCGCCAGTGGGCGCACATGCTCGGCTACGGCGGCCACTTCCTGACCAAATCCCGCCGCTACTCGGTCACCTTCGGCGCTCTCCGCTCCGCCCGCACCGAACACCGCCGCGTCCAGCGCCACCCCGGCGGCGAACGAGACCCCTGGGGCCGCCCCCTCGATGAGACCACGGTCCTGATCCTGAGCTCATGGACCTACGCGGGAACCGGCTACACGACCTACAGCCCCGGCGCTGAGCTGGCGCTCACGTCGGCCAACCTGGCCCGTGGCCACTAGAACGATCGGCGGTCCACTGGCAACCCGCGCTTGACACCCAAACCGACCCCAGAAAGGAGGCGAACACACACCATGCAGCCTGACACCCAGGCCCGGCGCGCCGTTTGCGCGTCCACCCCACCCCACACGGCCCCAACCCGCCCACATCGGGATGGTGGCCTATGACCGACCCGCCCACCCAGCTCCTGACCGTGGCCGAGGTAGCCGACTGGCTCCGTGTCGAACCACGCTACGTCTACCGGCTCGCCAGCTCCGGTGAGCTGCTCCGCGTCTACATCGGCCGCTACGTCCGCATCCCCGCTACCTCGGTAGATGCGTACATCGACGCGCACACCGTCGAGCCGGTCAAGCCGGTCCGGCTTCGCCGCCCTGGTCCTCGTGGCCACCGCCGTCTCAGGGCGGTGCACCATGCCGAACAGTAAGGGCCGTCAGCGCCGGTTCGGCACGATCCGCCGTCTTCCCTCGGGTCGCTACCAGGCTCGCTACCCCGGTCCTGATGGTGTACGCCGCGCGGCTGACGACACGTTCGCCACCAAGACGGAGGCTCAGGACTGGCTGACGCTCAAAGAGGCCGAAATACTCGAAGACGACTGGATCGACCCCGGAGCGGCTGAAGTGCTCGTGCCCGACTATGCCGCGACATGGATCGATGAGCGTCCAGGTCTGCGTCCTAAGACGGTCCTGATCTACCGGGGCCTGCTCCGCTCGCACATCGCGCCGCACTTCGGGCACGTCACCGTAGGTCAGGTCACCGTGGCGCGCGTCCGGCGCTGGCGTAAGAAACTGCTCGACTCCGGCACGAGCGATGTCACTGCGGCTAAGGCCTACCGGCTGCTCCGCGCCGTCTTCAACACTGCGCTCGATGACGGGCTGATCCGCCGTAACCCCTGCCGCATCAAGGGCGCTGGCCAAGAGCACTCGCCAGAGCGGCCGATCCTCACCGTGGCGCAGGTCTACGCCCTGGCCGATGCGGTCGGGCTCCGCTACCGGGCCTTGATCCTGCTGGCCGCGTTCACTAGCCTTCGCTGGGCCGAACTCGCCGCGCTTACTCCGGCAGACATCGACCTGGACGCGCTTACCGTCCGCGTGACTCGCCAGCTCTACTATCACGAGGCTGGCTACTCGTTCCGTCCGCCGAAGTCCCGGGCTGGCGTGCGGGTCGTCGCCTTCCCTGCACTGATCGTTCCCGACGTGCGTAAGCACCTGGAATGGCTGCCCTCGTCCGCATCGCTCGTCTTCGCCAGCTCGACCGGCTCACCGCTCGCGCACTCGAATTTCCGCCGCCGCGTCTGGCTGCCTGCGCTTGTTGCTATTGGCCTGGAGGGTGTTCACCTTCACGATCTGCGGCACACGGGGAACCAGTTGACTGCCAATGCAGGCGCGAACCCCAAGGAACTCATGGTCAGGATGGGACACGACAGCGAACGCGCCGCGCTCGTCTACCTGCACTCGACAGGCGCACGTCAGCGCAGCCTGGCTGAGGCGGTGGGCAAGGCGGCGAGTGCTGAACTCGCCAAGTCCACGCCCCGCAAGACGGCGAAACCATCGGGCACGCGGAGGGCACGAACTCGCCGTGCGACTGGCGAGGATGGCAAATGACCAGCGCCCCGAGAAGGATTCGAACCTTCGACCTACCGCTTAGGAGGCGGTCGCTCTATCCCCTGAGCTATCGGGGCCGGTGCCGCGCGTTGCACACCAGGGGCACGTGCCGCGCCAAGCTTAACCGGTCCCCTGCGCGACCGCGCTCGGGCGATCGGGCATCGTAGGCTTGGGGGGCCATCGGCACGGCAGAGGAGTGTGGCACGGCGCGGACCTGCGCTGGCGGGCCAAGGGCAACGTGGCGCTGCCGGTGCTGGAACGCCTCCAGGATGGGTCTTATCGCTCTGAGCTGGTAGCCAGCACTGACCGGTACGCCCGCCGTAGCGAGCTGGCCGTCCGGGTCATCGAATACGCCCTGGATGACCCGGGGCGGCCCGGCGCCGCCGAACGCTACCGGCTGGTCACCACCATCACAGACCCCGATCAGGCACCCGCCACCGAACTGGCCGCGCTATATGCCGAACGGTGGGAATTGGACCGGCGGCGTCCGACAGGAAGCCTACGGCTACCTGTGCGCCCACGGCCTAGCCGGCCTGGGCGGGGCCG
>CAVSZI010000002.1:0-337329 GCA_963732345.1 uncultured Actinomycetes bacterium
CGTCCGGCAAGGTCCCAGGTACAGGCGAGGAGCTTCTCGACATGAAGGTGTGCGTGCCAATCACCGCTGATGGCCAGGTCGACCCGCGCTGGGGACGAGCCAACCGGGTCGCGCTCGCTGAGGTGGCCGACGGCGAGATCCGCGACTGGCAGGAGTTCATGGTCGGCTGGGGAACGGTGCACGACCAGGGGACCGAGGGTGCCCATCACGCCCGGGTGGCGCGGTTTCTCCAGGACAACCAGGTTCAGGTGATCGCTGTCCACCACGTTGGTCCGGGCATGCAGCGCATGCTGGGCTCGATGGCGATAGGGGTCGTCGCCGGTCTGGGCGGGGACGCCCGCAGCGCGGCGCGCGCGGCCGGGTGACCAAAGACATGATCAGCCCTCAGCGCAATGCGGACCCAGGCTGCCAACGTTGGAGACACCCGCTCATGCCGCGGACAGGGCGCGCTAAACTGCCGTCGCCCGTGCGCTTGTCAGCCGAGATGTGGATCACAGGCGAACTGGAGCACTGCGCGGAGGATCTTGTGGGGGTCGAGCGGCTGATGGCGGGCCAGGCTTTCCACAGGACCGTGCAGTCAGCCTTCCTGACCGGGCTCGCCGGGGCATTGGGATTCCAGGAACGTCGGTGGCGGCTCATCGGGGGTGGCCGGGGGCGCGTCGACCTGGCCGTTGAGGTGGACGGTGATGAGCAGATGCTTGTCATCATCGAGATCAAGGGGACCGACTGGGATGCGATCCCGGCGGATCGCGTGATGAGGAACCTTCGCCGTCATCTGCGTCAGTTGCAGGCCTACCTTGATACCGCCGTCGAAGACATGGAAGCAGGCCGATGGGAGGGCATCGTGGGCGCCCTGCTCTACCCTGGCCGCCCCGCCAGCGCCGGGACGCCGGCGATGATCGAGGCGGTCGCGGGCGAGCAGGGTGTACAGGTGACCTGGTATGACGACGTGGACTGGCACCTGTAACTCTTCCCCGCCGCTGCCGTATCACAGTGACTGGATCACGCGGTCCGCCGCCCGCATTCTTCGCGAAGTAGCGGCGCGTCCCGGTCCGCGCCGGGGGGCAGGCACAGTGATCATCGTGCTGCACCGGGCCACGCACGCGAGAATGCATTGCTGAAGGGAGACTCGTCACTGACAGTCACCATAATGTCAAGCGCTGGCGCACTCATACCCGCCTATGCACGGCATGGCACTGGCGAAGCTGAACGTCTGGGGCCAGCCCGAATGAATGATCTGTACGTAGGCAACCGAACGATCCCACGCAGCCGCTTGGTGTTGCTCTACTGCGGGGGACGCCGAGATCGTCAAGGGCTTCGATGCCCTGACACGTGATGCCACCCGGGAGGAAACAATCACCGCGGGCCCTGGAAACCTGGCAAGACATACTCCCGGTCAGGGCGGCGGACCTCGTTGCTCTCTGTAAGGAGAATCCCAGCCTCGCGGATCTGCGCGACGCGCTCGGCCTGGACTTCCGGCCGTCTTCCAGGCCGCGGGCGCCAGGGTCATCCGGTCCGCGGTCCAGGCGCCGCGGATGAATTCGATCATGGAACGGTGGATCGGAAGCTGCCGGCGAGAGCTGCTGGACCGGACGCTGGTCTGGAATCAGCGGCACCTGATGACCGTCCTGCGCGAGTACGAGGACTTCTACAACACCCACCGGCCCCACCGCGCCCTCAGCCAGGCCGCGCCGCTCCGTCCGCTGCCCGACGGCATCACCGACCTGGGGGACCATTTCCGGGTCCAGCGGCGTGACCGCGCCGGGGGCGTGATTCATGAATATCGCCTGGTGGCATAGGTTTTCGGCACCCACAGGATTAGTCGGCGGCTGGCCAGCTCTCGTTGAGCCAGGCCAGATCGGTGATGGCCCGCTGTCGCGCTTTCCGCTCGCGTTCGAAGAGCGCGTCGGTCTTGGTCAGGATCAGGGTGTACGGGCTGCCCGCGCGCAAGGTCTGATGCCGGACAGGCAACTCCGCCGCGCGGATCGACTGCCGGATGTGCTTGCGGCGCGCCTCGGCGAGTGGCCATTCGAGTGTGCGACCGGAGCCATCGCCGAGGAACTCGCCGAACGTGACGCAGAGTTCACAGCCGCAGGTATCGCGCCACGTGATCGCCCAGTCGTCCTCAGCGCGCACCGGCCGTGCGATGAGCTCGCCGAGGCGCGACGCACACAGGCTCGCGAGCGTGTCCAGGCCCGAAGCCGACAGGTCGGCGGGCGACAGCTCCGTCGCACTTCGCAGCGCCGAGACCAGGAGCGCTCGCAATTCGTCGCCGCGCTCGTGCAGGAAACCGAGGATCTCATCCCGCAGGCCGGTCGCGTCGGCCACAGGGGTGGCTTCCAGCAGGCCCGCCAGCGGATTGCCCAGTTTGCCGAGATACTCCTCTCGGGTGCTGACAGCGGAGTAGCCGAGCCAGGAGCCGATCTGGCCGCTGAGCCAACGCCACGACCCGGTGAGCAGCCCGCGGGTCACGTCGCCCTTGTCGCCCAGCGCCTCGCACAGCCCGGGCAGCGAGGCGAGCCACTCCGGCCGCCGCAACTCCGCGTCGTGATAGGCCCGCGAGCGCTCGCCGAACCACACCGCGAGCATTCCACCCATCCATTCCGGCCCATAGTGACCGGAAAGGGCCTGGAGAGCTCCCGCGTGATCGGGGGTCAGCATCTCCACACAGAACGGCCGGAGCAGCATCGTGGCTGTCTCCGGTGCGTCCAGGACCACGGCGGCATTCAGGGTCCGCTCGAAAGCCCGCGGCTGCGCCGACACGGAAGCTGCCCAGAACGACTCAACCGATGATGCCGCGGCTCGAGCCGCCGCCAGGTCCCCGGCATCCGCCAGCCGTCGCAGCTCATCGAGCGCCCACAATCCCGACGCCTCGGCCTGGGCGGCGAAGGAACGCTCCCGTGTCCACATCACGATGGCGGCCCGCCGGTACCAGCGGTCTTTCGTCCCGCCCCAGTTGCCCATGTAGCCGGTGTACTCCGACTGGTACGGCTTCAGCTCCGCGGTCGGGGTGCTGGCGCATATCTCCGCGTCACGGATGTACAGGGAGATCGCCTCACCGCCCGACGGGCTCGTCCACCAGTCGAGGGTCAGCGAGGAATCGATCAGGTAGGTGATCTTCCGCGCCTCGGTGTCCCAGGTCTCCTTGATCTCCGCGAGCGCCAGCACGGCCTCGCAGTCCGCCTTGTCCGCCGCGGCCCGCAGCAGCGTCGCCCGCTCGGCGTCGGCACCCTTGAGCTTGTCCCAGCGCAGCCCGCGTTCGGTGTACTTGTGGTCGAGCAGGTAGACGAGCCGTTTCGGTGGCTCGGAAGACCCGTACCGCACCTGCTCTGGCGAAGAGAAGTGCTCCACGAGGCACCCCGCCAGCTCACGAACCGGCCCGTCGGCCGAGCCGGTCGCGGGCGTGCCCCGCATGAGCAGGTTGAACGTGAGCACGACCCGGTAGCCGGTCCGCACCGGCGTGACCTGGTGCAGGCAGTCCGCATAGAAGGCGACCAGCGACAGCGAGTCTCGCGAGGAGCGGTACGTGACGCTCTGCCCGCCGTGCTCGACGATGAACTCGCCGCCAGTGTGCGAGGACGGCAATGTCACGGTTAGCGTGCCTATCATTGCGTCGTTCTTCTCGGTGTCCTGGTGCGGGACGAAGAACTGCCCGGGTCCGTACACCAGCAGTGCGTGCAGTTCGGCCTCCAGCCGGTTCCCCGCGGGAACCCCGAGCTCGTCCGCCAGTTCTGTCAGCGCCCCCTCCAGGGCCGGTGCCCATGATGGCCCGCCCAGGCTCACGAGATCCGGGGAGATCTCCCAGGTGTCCCGCACCGCCGGATCGAGGATGGTCTCCTCACGGTGCCCGAAGTGAGCGGGCCGGGCCACCCCGCACAGCTTCTTGGCCTGCGCCGGCCGGACGGGCAACCGGACCTGCCCGACACCATCCACCTCAAGGTGCAGCGCGTCCGAGGGCACGGACAGCTGCGCACTGAACGCACCAGCTTCCTCGCCTGCGAGCAACCTAGCCAGGCGTTCGCGGGCTGCTTTAGCCATCTGCTCCTCCTTACAACATCCGTCTAAGGTTACGGCCGAGGCCTGATAGCGGACGTGGCTACCTGCCTGGGCGAATGCGGTGAGGTTCCCTCAGCGGCTGTCCAGAGCAGCGAGCTTGCCGTTCACCGCCGCCAGATCAAAGGATCCGGGTTCGGCCGGGCCGGGCCCCGCCGGATCGGATTCACCGGCGTCGTCGGAATACCAGATCTCCTCTTCCGGATACTCGACGGGGGAGTCGCCGCTGACCTTCGTGCACACCGGATAGACGACAGCGGGATCGCGCGGCAGCTTCCTCTGCAGCGCGACCTCGTGCGTCCAGCCCGCGCCGAAATCGTACTCGTAGACGATCTTCCCGCCTCCGGTGGCGAGCGCGTCCCGCACGCGCACCTGGGTCTCGTCGCCGGCCTCTTCCAGTTTGAAAGACGGGTCGCTGTAAGTCGCGTGCCGTACCCGGAACGCGTGGAGGTGGTCGCCGTCCCATCCATACAGGATCTGGATCACCCGGTGCAGGGCGGGCAAGGTGGCGGTGGCCGGCATCAGCACCGTCCGCCATATTGGCGGGCGCCGGTGTTTGAGCGTGACCTTCAGCTGCAGGCACTGATGCACGCTGAGTGACCCGAGCCCGGCTGCGGCGACGTGATCGGTTATCGTCTGCGCGAGCGGTCTTGCCGACGGGTGATCGCTTGCACGGGCCATGGCCACGCGGTGGTCCAGGTCGTCGGCGGCCAGCTGCTGCGCGGGAAGGCAGTCCCAGAGCACGGTGATCGCTTCGTCCGGCCCGCTCTCGGCGAGCGCCCTGGCAGCTGACTCGACCGCGAGCCACAGCCACTGCGCGTTGCTCGGCTCCGGGCCGGCTTCCATTTCATACAGCGCGAACCTCGCGTGCGGCCCGATGCCGGGGACCTGCACCATATCCCGCCACACGGGCAGGGCGTCCTCGCCCAGCAGTTCGACCGCATAGGTGGCGATCCAGCGCAGCCGGGGCTCCATCGATGCGCCGGCCACCAGGAGCCGCCGCGCGGCGTCTACCGGGCCGGGCTGCGCGTCCAGCCAGTCCCACGCGTGCTCGAACCGGTCGTCCTCAGCGCACTCAGCCAGGTAGGCGATCAGTTCCGCGGCGGAGAGATCCTCCCCGGGTCCGGCCAGCATGGTTCGCAGCCGCCCCGCCGCCCACCGGCCCAGCGGGGTGATGACGCACCCGCCGGTCAGCATGTCGTTCCCGCTGACCGCGCCGAACGACGCGAGGCGCGCGGCCGCCCGGGTCACCGTGCCCTCGTCCGCCCGCCAGCTGAACGACGCGTCTGGCCCGAACTCGTCATACAGGTTCCGCGCCTGCGCTCGCACCGTGTGCACGAGCGCCTGGCCGGTGGGCACGTGCTCGTCCTGGAGCGTGCGGAGCAGCACGAGCACATCGCCGACGGCCTCGTCTTGCTCGTGCGGACCGGGACCAGCCTCGGCGGCCGAGCACGCGTTCAGGCCGGAAAGCCAGGCGGACAGGACGTCGGCGTCGGCGGGTGGCCAGCAGGCGAGCGCCGGCCCGGTTCTCACGGCCCCGTCCTCGACCCGCAGCAGGCCCGCGGTCAGCGCGAGGCACCAGGGGCGGTGAATCGCCGGGACGTCGGCCGCGGTGCGCAGGCGCGCGGGCAGCGGCACGCCGATTACCGCGGCGGCGGCCGGCAGATCGGGCTTGCGGAGCACCCGTCGCGGGGTGACCGGGCGTGGTCCGGCAGTGCTGATCCACCGGCCCAGCGCGACCGCCTGGGTCATGACAACGCAGTCCCGCGCCAGCCGGGCAGCGTCACGGATTCCGGCTTCTTCCACGCGCCCGACTTTAGCGGCGGCGCGCCCGGATCGCATGGCGTATCAGGCGTAGCTGCCGGCAGGCGTGAACAGGTGCGGAGGCGCCAGCCACCTTGCCGGACGGCTCTCCTTGGTACCAACTGCCCGCGAACAGCCGGGCAGTGGCAGCGGACTACTATGGCCGGACGACCACGGTTCCGCCCGGGCAGGCTCCGCGGCGGCCGCTACGAGAATCGGCCATGGACTATCAGAACGACGAATGGCGGCGTAAGGGCGCAACGCTGAGCGACAAGGCCGCCCGCCAGGAGTTCGGGCTGACTCAGAATGAGATCTACGACGCGATCGACGCGGGCACGCTGCACTACCGTCAAGCCGCGATGCACGGGAACCCATGGCTGAGACTGCTCCGTCGCGAGGTCGAGGCCCTCGCCAGGACATCCCACGGCGACCGTTACGTTAAAGAACGGCAAGCCAGGGCCGAGCTGGAACGCGTCAACCGCGAGATCAAACGCCTGCGGGCTGAGCTGGCTGCGCTCGAGGAACGGCGATCCAAGCTCAGCTCCGGCCTCGGAGAGTGAGCGGCCCGAAGGCAGATCGTTAAGCCAACGCTGGCCTCATGAGCGACACGAGGCCGGTGGCCTCGTTGAGCCGGCGGGTATCGGATTCATCGGCCGAGCCCGGCGGGCTTACGGTTAGCTTCGGTGAGGCTGAACGGCTCAGGTTCCGCGGATTCTCCTCGGATGGGTACTCGACCGGGGAGTCGCCCTGGTACGCCACGCAGACCGGCTACAACTGGCCCGGGTTGAGCATGAAGGCCTTCTGCGAGGTGATCTCGTGCTGCCAGCTTGCCCGGAAGTCGTACTCGTACCCGACCTTGACCCGGGCTGACAGGTGGCACGCATCACGGCGAGACGACCGGCCAGATCTTCTGCGCACGGACTCCCAGGCCACGCACAGCGCCTCGTCGGGACCTTTGCCGTCCAGCGCGGCAGCGGCCGATTCGGTGGCGAGCCACTGCAAGTCCCGCTCGACCGGTTCCGGTCCCTGGCCCCAGGCGTACAGTGCATAGCGGGCGCGCGGGCCGACGTTCGGTGCCGCCGTGAACTCGCGCCAGGCCGGGATGGCGTACACGCCCAGCATCTCGACACGGCCAGCAGCCACAGTGCGCAGCAAGGGCGACATCGACTCTGCGGCTTCCAGGATCTCCCTCGGGTGGTGTTGCTCCAGCCATTCTGACGCGGCCTCTAGCCGCTGCGCGGCGTCGCCGGCGAGTCAGGCAGGCCCGCCGCCATGAGCTCTGGCGGGTCGCCCATCCGTTTGATCCCGACGTCGCCGTCCGCATCATCTGGTGGTTACCCGCTGACGACGAAGTCGTGATCGCGCTGATCGGCTCCGAAAAGAAGGCTATCGGGGACGTGTTCTACGCCAGTGCCGCGGTGCGCGGGGAGGCGCTCGTCGATGCCTGGCTGCGCCAGAAGGGAAATACTGATGACAGAAGACGTTAGGTTCATCCGCGGCAGCGACCGCCCGGACCGGGTGGTGTGACACTTGGGTAGATGCGTCCGCTGGACGTAGGCGGCTCGGTCCTGCGTCCGGTATGTGGCTGGCAGCTCTTGGCCTGCCGGGTCGTGCGATGATCTGCGGTTTGTGGGCTTGAAATTGGTCTTCCTGATCGTGTCCCGTGCGGTGTCGCAGCTGGGCTTGTCGCGCCGGGAGTCGTGGTGGAAGGACGCCGAGATCTTGATGCTGCGGCACCAGCTCGCTGTCGCCGAGCGTGAGCGGCCGCGAGCTCATTCGCGGCTGACGTGGCCGGACCGGGCGTGGCTGGCTTTGCTGGCCGGGACGTTGCCGGTCGAGCGCCTCGCGGTGATGCGCTGATCGTGACTCCTGGCACGATCTTGCGGTGGCACCGTGACGTCGTCCGCCGCCGGTGGGCGCGCCGGTCGCGGCGTGGCCGTTCCGGGCGCCCGGCGACGCACCGCAAGGTCCGGTCGGTGGTGCTGCGACTGGCCCGTGAGAATGAGTCGTGAGGGTACCAGAGGATCCATGGCGAGCTGGCCGGGCTCGGCATCACGGTGGCTCCGTCGACGGTCTGGCAGATCCTCAAGAATGCCGGCATCGGCCCGGCGCCCCGCAGGGACGGCCCGGGCTGGGCGGAGTTCCTGCGATCGCAGGCGCGGGGGATCCTGGCGCTGGACGTCTTCACCGCCGGCCTGCTCAACGGCCGCAAGGTGTACCTATTAGTTACGTGGAATCACTCTGCGTGTTGTGGCCGCGGGCTGATCTTGGCTGGATAGTGTCGCCGTGAACTGCTGACGGGGACGGGGGTCCAGTTGGTGATGGCGGCGGGGATTGAGGGGAAATGGCCGGTCCTGGGCCGGCACGAGCGGGCGGCTGAGTGGCTGCGGATCTGGGCTGATCTGGGGCGGGCGCCCCGGACGATCGACGCTTATGCTCGCGGGCTGGCTGAGTATCTGCAGATCTGCGAGCGTGATGGGGTTGACCCGGTGGCCGCGACCCGCGCTCAGGTTGCCGGGTTCGTCCGGGAGCTGACTTCCCGGCCCAGCAGCCGGGGACCGAACGTGGTAGCGCTCGACTCCGGGGCCGGGCTTGCGAATGCCACCCTGCAGCAGCGGCTGGTACCGGTGCGGCTGTTCTACGACTTCCTCATGGAGGAGGGGCTGCGCGACTCCAACCCTGTCGGCCGCGGCTCCTATACGCCCGGCCGGCGTTTCGGCGGCGGGCATGGGGGCCGGCCGCTGGTCCCGCGGATGGTCAAGCTGCCGTGGATCCCGGCCGAGGCTGAGTGGCTGCGGATACTTGAGGTGTTCCGGGGCGAGCCGGCCCGCAACAGGGTGATGCTCGCGCTGGCTTATGACGCGGCGCTGCGGCGCGAGGAACTGTGCTCGCTGCGGACTGACGATCTGGACCCGGCGCACCGCATGCTGCGGGTCCGGGCGGAGACGACCAAGACGAGGCGGGAGCGGATGGTGCCGTACTCCGCGGCGACCGGGGTGCTGCTGTCGGACTACCTGCGCCGCCGCGCCGCGCTTAGCCGGGCCCGCGGGCCGCTGTTCTTGTCGGAGTCGCGGCGCAACCTGGCCGAGCCGCTGACCTTGTGGACCTGGTCGAAGGTGGTCCGGCGGGTCGCCGCTGGCCGCACAGGTGCCACGGTTTTCCACTCACACCACGCGGCACCTGTGCCTGACGGACCTGGCCCGGATGGGCTGGGAACTGCACGCGATCGCGACATTCGCCGGGCACCGGTCCACCGACTCGACGCTCCGTTACATCCACCTGTCCGGGCGGGAGCTGTCGGAGAAGCTGAACTCCTCGATGTCGCAGCTCCACGCGTGGAGGGTGAGCATGCTCACCGATCCCGCCTGCGGTGTCCCGGGCGGGGGTCCCGCGTGACCGCGGCGGGGCTGCAGGCGGTTACCCTCCAGCGGGCTGAAGGCACGGCATGGGCGTTCAGCCTGGATGTCTCCGGCTGGGACCGCCGGAGCGGGCTGACCGTCCGGGAAGCTGCGGCGCTGGCCGAGATCGGGCCGGCCGGGCTGCGCCGCAGCCGGGCCCGCGGGACCCGGCGTTCCGGCTCGTGGGAGGCTCTGGACCGGCTGACCGTGCCGGCCGATCAGGCGGCGGCAGTTCTTCATCACGACCGCAGCGATGTCCACTTGCGGGCCGCGGCGCACGCGACCGGGATCATCCTGCAGCACTGCGCTGATACCGGGCAGGCGTACTGGGCCTGGACAGCCTGGGACTGGGCCCGGCTGGCCGGCTCCGGCAGCAGGGAGTTCCTGGACAGCCAGGCGCTGCCGACAGAAACAGCCGTGCGCCCGTTCCTGGTCGCGCTGGCCTACCTGCTCGCCGGCTTCACTGATTTCCAGCACCTGGGCATGTTCAACCGGCTGCACCTGGCCCAGCTCGTCTTCGGCGCCGGGGCCGTCGAGGCGGCAACGGGGGAGGCGACCGCGGTGCTGGACCGCTGGGGCTACCGCAGCCAGGTCCGCGACGGAGAGTACAAGCTGCCCGGCGTGCTCGGCCAGGCGCTGCTGATCAACCGCAGCCCCCGCCTGGCCGACCTGACCACCGGGGCGTTCACCCGGCTGCTCGCCCACCCCTCGGCCTCCGGCCGCCAGCACCAGGCGACGCTTTACGCGCTGCAGCGTGTGGTCGCCTCGCTCGGCTACTGCGATCCGCCGGTGCGCACCGGCTACAACCACGCGCCCGGCATCGAGGGAACCGATCCCGCATGGGCCGGGTGGGCCGAGCGGTGGCACGCCACCTCGCCGCTGACCCCGAAGGTCCGCGCGATCATCCGCACCATCATCGCGAAGGCCGGACGGTGGCTGGCGGCTGAGCACCCCGGGATCACCGAGCCCGGGCAGTGGACGCGGGAGACCTGCGCGGCCTGGGTCGCAGCCGTCGACCGGACGGCGGTCGGCGACTACGTGCAGCGCCGCGACCATCTGCACGGCCGCGCCGGGAAACCGGTCTCCCCGCGCACCAAGGCTCACATCCTCATGGCCACCCGCACGTTCTTCCGCGACGGCCAGGAATGGGAATGGTTCCCCCGGCGCTTCGACCCGTCCCGGGCACTGGCCGTCCCGCGCAGCGTCGGCGCCCTGATCGGCACCGATCCCCGGGTCATCGCCGACGACGTGTGGGCCAAGCTCCTATGGGCCGGGCTGAACATCGAGGCAGCCGACCTGCCGGGAACCTCAGCAGGCAGCTACTACCCGATGGAACTCATCCGGGCGCTCACGCTGACCTGGCTGTTTTCCGGCCTGCGCAGCGACGAGATCTCCCGGCTGCGGACCGGCTGCATCCGCTGGCAGCACGACGGGCTGCCCATCTCCGGCAACTCCCGCGAGATCCTCGCCGAGGACGCCGTTCTGCCTGCTCGACGTGCCGGTCAACAAGACCGGCACCGCGTTCACCAAGCCCGTCGACCCGATCGTCGGGCAGGCCATCGAAGCGTGGCAGGCCCTGCGGCCCGCCCAGCCCCCGCGGCTGGACCGCAAGACCAGCGAGCACGCCGACCTGCTGTTCTCCGTCCGCGCGCACCCGGTCGGCAAGACCTACATCAACCGCACGATCCCGGATAAAAGCGGACATTCAGATTCCACATAATCCTTGCGGTCATCGAGCATGGCACCCGCCGGATACGGATACTCGGAGCCACCGGGCACCCGGTCCAGGCGTGGGTGGTGCAGCAGGCCCGGAACCTGCTGATGGACCTGGACGATGCGGGCATACAGGTCAAGTTCGTGCTGCATGACCGGGATGCCAGCTTCACTACCGCGTTCGATGCGGTCTTCCGTGCCGCTGGCGTGCGGGTGATCCGCTCGGCTGTCCAGGCACCCCGCGGATGAATTCGATCATGGAACGGTGGATCGGTAGCTGCCGCCGCGAGCTACTCGAGCGGACCCTCATCTGGAATCAGCGGCACCTGATGACCGTGCTGCGGGAATACGAGGACTTCTACAACACCCACCGGCCCCACCGGACCTTGAAGCAGGCCGCGCCACTGCGCCCGCTGCCCGAAGGAGTCGCCGACCTCGATCAATTCCGGGTCCAGCGCCGCGACCGCGCCGGGGGCGTGATTCATGAATATCGCCTGGTGGCATAGGTTTTCGGCACCCGCAGGTCATTTGATGATGCGGATCTCGCAGCGGGTTGCGGGTGCGGCGGTGATGCGTTCGTCGCCGGTGACCAGGATCGCTCCGGTTACCTCGGCGAGGGCTACGTAGGCCGCGTCGTAGGGGGTGAGGTTCTCGCGCAGTTCCCAGATGCGCGGCAGGAGTGATGAGGTGTGCCAGCGTTCGACCGGCAGGATCATCAGGTCGGCGATCAGTTCGCCTGCTGCCGTGCGGTCGTATTTCCCGCCGCGTACCAGTCCGCGCAGTGCGCTAATGACCTCGACGTCGAAGATCGAGGGGGTCTGGAAGACCGCGTCGGTGTCGGCGAGCAGGCCGGCGGCGCCTGAGCCGGGTTCGGTCAGTGCGGTGACCGCGACGCTGGCGTCGAGGACGTACCCGCTCACGTCTCGTGCCGGTCCCTTCCTGCGCGCACCGCGGCGACGGCGTCGGACATGGTGACGGTGGAGCCGGTGGCCTTGGCGCGGACCTGGGCGCGCTCGACGATCTCGGCCATGCTGGGGCGCTCGGAGAGCTTGGTCAGCTCGCCGAGCAGGTAGGACTGAAGGGACTTGCCGGCGAGGGCGGCCTTGCGGGCGAGTTCGTCGCGCACGTCTTCGGGAACGTCGCGGACCTGAATCAGCGGCATGTATTCATTATGCATAATGAATTGGATGCTGTCGAGCCGCACGGGCAGCGCGGCGGCACCCGATCTGCGAGTACCTGCGCATTACAAGTATGTCGTCCATTCAGGTGAGGGACCGGGGCGGCTGAGCCGGCCGCCGTGGCGTGGGCCGCGGGCTTCGGCGATTCCGCGATGGCCTGAGCGATAATCCTGGCCGCCTCGACGAGATCCAACTTGGGCACGGATGTACCATCTGAGCTTGGCAGATGGAGTATTCGGCACTCACAGTACCGGCAACTGTTCAACCCGCACCTTTTCCTGCTGCCCACGGGCGCATCTACTCCAACCACGGGGCGATGACGCCGGGGGCCTGCGGGGAGACCGCGGACGGCATGTCGCTGGCCAAGATCGGGCGTATCATCGATGCGCTGCGCCATGAGCGGTACCGGTTCCAGCCAGTGAAAAGGGTTTACATCCCGAAGAAGAGCGGCGCGATGCGGTCGCTCGGCCTGCCAGCGGAGGCGGCATAGTGCCGTTGCTTTCGCCACCTTCCTGGCGGTGCGAGTGCAGCCGGCAGTGGCAACCTGCGGGACTCCGTAGCCGACGCTCGCTGCCACGGGATCTCTGCAGCCCTTCCATCACATCGTCGCACTCAGTAACAGAAAGTAGTCGCAGGGCGCCCCTGATCCGCCTAATCTGGACGGCCGCCCCCTTGGTCGTCGGCGATGTCAACACCGCACCGAAAGCGAGTTCTGGTCAGGTAACCGGAGATCGGTGGCTGGCATGTGCAGGGGTCGTCGGCGGCTCTGGGGCTGGTGCGGGGTCAGGTTCCGCTGAAGAGCTGGTCCATGATCTCGGCGCCGGTGGTGATGACGGGGCGTAGTTCGCGGCGGTAGACGATCTCGGTGGTGCGGGTGGTGGCGTGGCCGACGAGGCGGGCGATTTCCTCGATGCTGACTCCTTGGTGGCTCATCAAGCTGACGAACGTGGTGCGCAGCTCGCGGGGGGTCCAGCCGTCCCCGATCCCGGCCGCGGTGCAGATGCGCTTGAACATCTTCCGGACGTTCCCCGCGTCCAGCGCGGCGCCCACGTGGTTCGTGAACACGAGCCCGGTGTCCTGCCAGCCTTTGCCGGCCGCGAGCTGCTCATGGGCCTGGCTGCCGGACCAGGCGCGCAGCGCCTGGACCGCCGTCGCGGGGAGGCCGAGGGTGCGGCGGGACCGTTCGGTCTTGGTCTCGCCGTGGGCGCGGACCGATCGCCACACGGCTATGTGCGGCGGGACGGGCGGGCTGGCGGCCGGGTCGCCGTCCAGGTCGACGTGCGCCCAGCGCAGCGCCCGTGCCTCCTCGGTACGGAGCCCGCACAGCAGGCTCAGCACGATGTAGGAGTGCATCAGCTCCGCGGGGCGGCGGACGTCTTTCAGGCCGGGCCGCAGTTCCATCACCGGCAGGGTCGCCGCGGCGGTCATGACCGCCAGGGCCTGGTCCAGGGTGAGGGATTTGGACGGCCGTCCTTCCTGGCCTTTGGGGGTGTCGGCCAGGATCGCGACGTTGCGGCTGACGAGGTCGTTGGCTTCGGCGTGCCGGATGGCGCGCTTGAGCGCCAGGTGCCCCATGCTCACCGCCGCGGTGGAATACCCGGCCGCCATCGCCGCCAGCGCCTGGCGGACGTCGGCGGCGGTCAGGTCGCGGAGTTTCCGGGCGCCGATGACGGCCAGGATGGGCTCGAGGACGTTCTGGTTCTTGGTGACCGTCTTGGCCGAGCGGCCCTCCAGCCCGTGCGCGAGCCAGTCCTGGGCGGCTTGCCGGAGCGTGTAGTGGGCGTAGCCGGCCTTGGGGGTGATGCCCGTGTCGAGCTGGAGGCGCAGGTCGCGGAGCTTGTCCACGACGGCCACCTTGGTCTTGCCGCTGACCTTGCGCCGCTGGCGCTTCCCGTCGCCGGTATAGCCCAGCGTTAGCTCACCGCGCCACAGCCCCGGGCAGTGCCGGTGGCGCTGCGGGTCACCGCAGGGGCCGCGGTGCTCGAAGGAGATGCCGTCTTCGCCGCGCCTGCGCCGGGTGCTCATGGTGACAGTCTAACCTGTGGTGGGGACAAACGGTGGTGACCACGGCCAGCCACGCCCAGCCACGTCCAGACTCTTCAGGACCAGAAACCGCAGGTAGAATGTCACCTGGACTCAGGCTCCTGCTGGTCAGAGAACCTCCAGGTGTCCATGGTAAGGAGAAGGTCTACGGTTCGATTCCGTAACGGGGCTCCAGCTAAGCTAGCATTTTTCGAATAGTTGATCGAGTTATCCAGTGACTGAAAAAGTGACTATGAGTTCGCGGCCGTCCAGATGACGGCAAGCCCAGCGCTGCGAATCACAGAAACCCGGTGCTCCTGACCTGCGGGAATCAGATTTGCGTGACAGTGTCGACGGGTGGCCGTCTCCGTTGCCGGGAGACCAGGGGCCGCAGACGCCGAGGGTCGCTCCGCCTTCACGCGATCCCGGCGGGTCCGGCGCAGCGACAGCCGCGGACGGCGTCTAATCGGAAGCCTGCGCGGCGACAGCATCCCCGCTGACGGCGAAGCCTACGCTGGCACTGTAAGACCATATGTCTTACACTGGCGATATGGCTGACACGATCACCATCCGCACCGACGATGAGACCGAGTACGCCCTTGACGTGCTGACCCACGACGGCAGCTCGAGATCTGCCGCGATCCGGCAAGCCTTGCTGGAGGCGGCCCGCCGCCGGGAACGTGCTGCCGAGATGCGCCGGGCCGTGCTGCAGATGGACCTAGGGCAGCCCGATGGTGTCAACGTGGCGGAGGAACTGGCCCGCAACCGTACCGGCGAGCGGTGATGATCTACCTGGACTCCGCGGCGGTCGTCAAGCTCGCCCACGCCGAGCCCGAATCAGGGGCGCTGCGCCGCTGGCTGGACGGGCGGGCCGAGACCGGGTGGATCAGCTCGGTTCTCACCGAAATCGAAGCGTTCCGGGCACTGGCCAGGTACGCGCCCGGCGCGGTTTCCCGCCTGCCCGCGGTGCTGGACCAGATCGACCTGATCGATCTGGACCCGCGTATCCGGATAATGGCCCAGGCCGTCGAGCCGGCCACAGTGCGCAGCCTGGATGCTATTCACCTCGGCACAGCCCTGCAATCCCGTCCCGGGCTGACCTCGTTCGTGACCTATGACAGGCGGCTCCTGGACGCGGCGCAGACGGCCGGTCTTCCCGTCAACTCGCCCGCCTGACCGCGACCGGCCATCGAGCAAGCAGCGGCTCTGGCCGGTCCGCCCGCCTCGGCCGCCTCCGCCGGTCACCACGCCTGGTCCGCGGCGCCGTGGACGCGGAGCTTCACCCATGCCTGCGCGGAGGCGCCCGTGCCACCCGAACGCGGCCGGCACGGCCGCGCTCGCCGACTCGTCCTCGCGCGCCGACTTCGGATCATAGGGGAACTTCGGCCTAAGGGCTGACCCTGGCGTATCGCCGCAGCTCACAGGCTCAGCAGACTTTTGGCACCCCACAGGGGCGGCTCCGCGCTCACCGTACGTGACACGGAACGGCCTGCGGCGCGGTAGACGACCGCGCGGAGCGGTCGCTTACTTCTCCGGCTTGTTCTTCGCGGGCTGCTTCGGCGGCAGCGACCGCGCGTGCCCGACGCCGATGTCCACCCACCGGGAAAGGTCGTCGTCGCTGGCGAGGTCTTCCGGGCTGACGCGCAGCCAGCCGGGCATCTCTCGGCCCTGCATCACCGCGGTGGCGGCCCTGGTCGTGGCCACCAGGTCGGCTGACCGTCCGGGATCGACGTGGACCAGCACGCCGCCCTGGCCGCTGGCACTGATCGCCATGTGCCCGCGGATGAGGAAGGCCAGCCCGCCGAACATCTTCTTCTCCGTCAGGTCAGGGTCAGGGCCGATCAGGCCCCTGATACGAGCGGCGAGATCTTCGTCATAGGCCATGCGGCGATCGTACCGAGCCAGCCCGGCCACCCGATCCGGTGAACGCCCGCCTCCCGTAGCGGCAGGCACCGCATCCCAGGGAACCTGCCGCGGGCAGCGGCACAGCGGCAGCCCTGGCACACGGGCCGGTGAATTCCGGCGCCGCGCTTCACCTATCTGCACCTGCTGCGGACTACCTCGTTCTGCACGCCCTTGCCGAGGGATGCCAAGTTGGCGCAGCTGTACCGGACGGCGGTGCTGCGCGCGGAGTGGACCGTCTCCTCAGGGCCGGGTGCCGTCACGCTGAGCACAAGCCGGACTGGCCGGCTGTGCGGCGCCGATCGCGGGCCCGCTGGTGAGTATGCCTGATCAGCTCACATGCCTGGCCGCTGGTAAGCGGTCCGGGGTCAGGACTGAGATCCAGCCCTGCCGCGCGCAGAGGGGATGCGGAAGGACACAGGTCCAGCTCGGTGAAGGAAGCCGAGCTCTGGACCGCGTGAACGGCAAACCCAGCGGCCAGGAAAGCCGGACAGCTGCTGGAAGGTCTCGCGGCCTGTGACAGGGTTGCGCCGGAAGACGCCGGGCCGGTCAAGCTTGGACGAGGGATCCAAGCCAGACGAGAAGTCCTGGTTGACGATGGTCGCGAACGGATGCCGCCGGCCGCGGTCTGGTGCGGGTCGCAGAAGAAGAACCAATCACCCCAGGAGACCTCGGTGTGCCATCCCCGGCTGCTGGCTGTTACCCGATCACGCCGGAAGACCTTCCAGCAGCGCAATCTCGCCGCCGGTCACCCGCCGATCATCAGACCGTACCCGTCAGAGGACGTTTCGCGAGTTGATGTCCTTTTCGTCGGCTGGGTTGGATTAGGCGTCCTGGCTGGAGGGCTGCGGGCCGGGCTGTGGACGTGGCTGAGCGAACAATCCGGGTTCGGTCTCGACGAGGATGCCGCGGCTGGCCAGGCGCTTGAGCTTGGAGCGGATGTTCTCGGTGTTCTTGGCCGCGACCGGCAGGTCCAGGGCCAGGCACAGGTCGCGGGCCCGCAGGGGACGGCGGAGGTCCGCGAAGGCGGTCAGGATCTGCTGGTAGGCGGGGTGATCGGGTACCGCGGGAGGTGGCCCGGCTGGCTCTGCGGCGGGCTGGCCGTCGTCGTGCCCGGCGAGGGAGATGAGGGTCTTGCGGGTGATCTGCAGGTCGCTGATCGCCTCTTCGAGTTCGCGGAGCCTGGCGGTGAGCTCGTCGATCCGGGCCTGTGCCTGGCCGGCTTCGCGGGTCAGTGCCTGCTCCCGCGCGTCGATCTTGTCCAGCAGGAACCTGCCCGGGTCCGCCGCGGTCACGTGATCCGCCACGATGGCGTGGACGTGCCGGTCAGTCGCCGGGCCATCACGTCGGTCATCGCCCAGTACACGCGCGACGCCGAACTGGAGAGCCGGTGCTCGTAATCGCGGACCAGGCGCCGGTGGAAGGACAAGATGCCGAACGTCTGCTCCACCACCCAGCGTTTCGGCTGGGGGACGAAGCCCCGGTCGGCCGGGTTGCGCTCCACGACCTGCACGTCGATGCCCACGGCGGCGCCGTAGGACACGACCGAGCTCTTGAAGCCCTGGTCCACCAGCGCCTTGCGCACCGTGCCGGCCTGCGCGGCAACCCGGTCCAGTAAGGCGATCCCAGCGGCGTTCTCGTGCGCCGAGGCCGCCAGGACGACGACGGCGACGACCAGTCCCAGGACGTCCACGGCCAGGCACCGCTTGCGGCCGGGCACCTTCTTGCCGGGGTCCTTCCCGGTCGTATCCGCCGGGACCGAGGAGGCCGCGTGCACGCTCTGGGTGTCCAGCACGACCAGGCTCGGGTCGGCCTTGCGGCCCTTCTTCTCCCGCGCGTGCCAGCGCAGCAGGTCGTGGATGGCCTGGTCAGTGCCGTCGTCGCGCCAGCGGGCGAAGTAGTAGTACGCCGCGCTGCGCGGCGGCAGGTCATGCGGCAGGTAGTCCCACTGGCAGCCGGTCCGGGACTGGTACAAGATCGCGTTCACGATCTCCCGCAGCTCATACCCGCCCTGGTGACCGCTGACCGAGGGGTGCGCGGCCTTCCACGCGGTGATCACCGGCTCGATCAGCGCCCAGCGCTCATCGGTTAAATCACTGGGGTACCGTTTGCGCTCGATCATCTGGCCATCCAAGCATGGCCAGGCCCGCCGACCGGCCGTAACACCACAGATCCACCTGATCACACAACGACAAGACGGGCATAAGCTCGCGAATCGTCCTCTCATAGCCGGGCCCGCGGCGCATGCGTGCCTGGCCGCGCGGGCTACCCGCCAGAAAAGAAAGCCTGTGCCCTGCGGGCCATTTCCGCGGCCGGGACATCCTCGATGTGCTGGCTCATCATCCACTGCTGGCCGAACGGATCGCGCAGCCGCCCGCCGCGCTCGCCATAAAACTGGTCCTCCAGCGGATAGATCACCTCGGCGCCAGCCGCCACCGCGCGCTCCCACGCCGCGTCCACGTCTGCCCAGTACAACGACAGCACGCAGGTGACCTTCCCGCCCAGCCGCTCCGGGGAGCTAACCGGGCCATCCACCGCATCCTCGGTGATCATGACCACCGAATCACCGATCCGGATCTCGGCGTGGATCAGCTCGCCACCTGGTCCGGTGAACCGCTCCCCGATCTGCTCGGCGCCGAACGCCCGGTCATAGAAGGCGATCGCGGCCGCACCATCTGAGACCACCAGCCGGGGTGTCACGGTATGCAGATGTTCCGGCACCGGGCTCACTGTACCGGAGTCCGACGCGCTCATAAGACCTCCCGGCGCTCAGCGGGAGCTGCGCAGAACTACCAGCTCCGTATCGTTCCAGCATTACATCGCCAGGCTCAAGCAGCCGCGCATAGGCGGGACTGTGCGCGTGCTCCCGCCACCGTCGATGACACAGCGTTACAAGCTGAATGACTAGGCTCGCAGGTCTAACGGTTGGGGCATCGCATATTCGAGACTGTTTTCCCTTATTCGAACATTAGCGAAGGCAGCTAAACTTTCGGGGCCAAACGGGGAGCGAACGCAGGCAGATCCCGGGCGACGCCCTCCGACGCCCAGCCGCCATAACTGCTGTTAGATGGCTCGTAGAGCCACACCAGGCAACGTCCCGCCACTCCTCAGCCGTGCCTTCTAAGCCATCCTCGTCGGGGACGGTCGCCACGACGGGCGATGGAATCACTCGGTCAGCAGCTGGTCGCGGGTTCGAATCCTGCCGGGCGCGCTGGCTCGGTGACCAGCAAAAACACATCACTCTGAAGCCCTACTAGTCCTTGATATCCCTGGCGGTGATGCCCTGCGGGCGTGAAAATGGGGGTGGTTGCCCGCCGACGTCGAGGTTGCTTGGTGCTGTGAGCCCGTCTACTAGTCTGATCGCTGGGAGCCGACGCCAGGGTCCTGCATTGTTGCCGTGAGCACGCGATTCCGCCTTGTTGTCCCTGCTGGCTCCTGCGGGCAGCCGCCGGAATCTGATGGCTGCACGCAAGGGAGTGGCCTGGTGGAGGAGATCGCCGAAGAGACCGCCGAGCTAGTGGCCCGGGTGGCCGCGCTCGACATCGGCAAGGCCGAGCTGGTGTGCTGCGTGCGGGTGCCGCACGAGGACAAGCCGGGCCAGCGCCGGCAGGAAGTCCGCACGTTCGCCACGGTTACCCGGTCGCTGCTGGAGCTGCGGGACTGGCTGACCTGCCAAGGGGTGACCTTGTGTGTGATGGAGGCCGCCTCGGCGTACTGGAAGCCGCCGTTTTACCTGCTTGAAGACGCTATCGAGTGCTGGGTGGTCAATGCCCGCGACGTCAAGAACGTGCCGGGCCTGCCCAAGACGGACAAGCTGGACGCGATCTGGCTGGCCAAGCTAGCCGAGCGGGGGATGCTGCGTCCCTCGTTCATCCCGCCGCCGTGGCAGCGGGAGCTGCGGGACCTGTGCCGCTACCGGCGCACCCTGGTCCAGGAGCGGACCCGGGAAAAGCAGCGAGTGGAGAAGCTGCTGGAAGATACCCAGATCAAGCTGTCGAGCGTGATCAGCGACATCTTCGGCAAGTCCGGCCGGGACATGCTGGATGCGCTGATCGCCGGCCAGCGCGACCCCTACGTTCTCGCGGACCTGGCCCGCGGGTCCATGCGCGGCAAGAAAAGCGTCTTGCAGGAGGCGCTGACCGGGCATTTCCGTGACCATCACGGCTATCTGCTGACGATGATGCTTGACCGCGTTGATGCGCTGACCGCCCAGATCGACGCGCTGACTGGCCGGATTGATGAGGCGATCGCCCCTCTCGCGGCCCAGATGGCCCAGCTGGATGAGATCCCTGGCGTCGGCAAGACCGGCGCCCAGGAACTCATCGCCGAGATCGGGACCGATATGGCCCGCTTCCCCACCGCCGCGCACCTGGTGTCGTGGGCCAAGTTCGCGCCCCGGGCCAGGCAATCCGCCGGCAAGAGCAAACCCGGTTCCACCGGCAAGGGCAACCCGTGGATCGCCGGCACCCTCGGCGAGGCCGCCATCGGCGCCGCCCGGACCAAGACCTTCCTCGGCTCGCGCTACCACCGGCTTGCCCGCCGCCGCGGCAAGCAGCGCGCCCTGGTCGCGGTCGGCAACTCCATCCTGACCATCACCTACTACCTGCTGTCCGACCCCGGGGCCCACTTCACCGACCTTGGCCCCGACTGGCACGACCGGCTCACCCCGCTGCGCCGCAAACGACAGCTCGTCGCCGAACTCGAACGGCTATCCGGCAAGAAGGTACTGCTCCAGGAGGCCGCCGCCTGACCCACCCGCTCAGCTCACCCGGCTCCGCTGCGCTCCGCCGGGTGCTGCCGCCTGCCCACCTGGGGACCGATTTTCGATTCAGACCACCTGGCCGGCCGCCGTTCATCTAGGTGAAGCGGCACCGCCGCCCAAGTGGTGGTGTGTTCGACTGATGAGAGAATGTTGGCCATGAGCCCCGCCAAAGCCGCGCCCGCAGTCCGCTTCGAGGCGACCCTGTACACGATCGACGGGTCGACTATCCTTCGGCTCCCGGGAAAGGCGAGTAACCAGCTGCCGTCCCGTGGCCAGGTGGCGGTCCGGGCAACCGTCAACGGGCACGCGTGCCAGACCGTCGCCGAACCGGACGGCGAGTTCGGCCACTGGGTGCGGATCGACGCGAAGCAACAGCGGGCCGCTGCGCTCCGCGCGGGGGACACCGCGGAGGTCGAGCTCGTACCCCTCGAGGACTGGCCGGAGCCAAAGGTGCCACATGATCTTCAGGCCGCCCTCGCTGCGGCGCCGGACAAGATCCAGGAACTGTGGAAGGACATCACGCCGACGGCGCGCTGGGAATGGGTTCGGTGGGTGAATGCGACCCGGAATCCCGACACGCGCCACCGCCGCGTCGAAGTCAGCATCTCGAAGATGAAGAGCGGGGAGCGCCGACCTTGCTGTTTCAACCTGGCCGCGTGCACCGACCCGGACCTTTCGAAGAACGGGAAGCTGATCAATCCGCGATGATCCACCTGGCGTATGCGGTGAGCGCGCCCTGCGGCCCGTGGGGAGTGAGCCTAGGATGACACCGCGTACGAGCAGTCCACGCCAAGATCCGGCGGCGTCGCGCGCCATCGACGCCATCATCGAGGCACCCGGCGACTGGCGGAGCACCACGCTCGCACGACTGCGAGCGGTGATCCTCAGCGCCGACGCATCCATCGTCGAGGAGGTGAAATGGAAGAAGCCGTCCCGGCCGATGGGCGTCCCCGTGTGGTCGCGCGATGGGAACATCTGCATCGGTGAGGCACTCAAGAGCGCGGTGCGGCTGACGTTCCCGAAGGGCGCGCTGTTGACGGACCCGAAGCACGTGTTCAACACCCGGCTCGACAGCGCCACCGTGCGCGCCATTGATTTCCGTGAGGGGGACATGGTGAATGAAGCGGCGCTGCGGGCACTCATCCGTCAGGCTGTGGAGCTGAACACGTCGAAGGCTCGCACGCGATGAGACGCGCAGACGCCCGTGCGCGCCGTCGTCTGCCGCACTCACCGTTGTTCGCCTGAGCCGCACCCTCAGCCGCCACCACAGCGGCATGGGGATGAACCGCCCCGGGAATAGTCGATTACTCCCGAGAAGAGGACCTCTCCTATCAGCACGAGGGGCCACCCGGTTGGTGCCTCGATGGACTGCCGACGTCGCCGCAGTACGATCCGATCGTGCCCTGACCTGCCGCTTGGAACCCACGGGGCATGTGTTACATGTTGGACAGATGCGAGCAGAAGGTGCGCGATGTGATCCTGCCGAAAGACCGCGACCCTCGTTTCGTAACGATCCGCCGCGGTGGGACCCTCACCGATTCGGATCACCAGCTCCTCGCCCTGTGGGCGGCATCGTGCGCGGAGCACGTCCTTGACCTCTTCGAGTCGGCTCGGCCTGAGGACCCCCGACCGCGCCATGCGATCGAGCAGGCCCGCGCCTGGGTACGTGGCGAGATCACGATGTCCCAGGCTCGCACGGCGGCCGGCCATGCAAACGCCGCGGCCAGAGACCTGAGCGGGGCAGGACGGCACGCCGCGCACGCGGCCGGCCAGGCCGCGGCCGTCGCACACGTCGCCGCGCACGAACTCGGTGCGGCCGCCTATGCGATCAAGGCCGCATGTGCTGCCGCGCCGGAAGGAGAGGGCGACAGCCCAGGGCGACTTGAGTGCCTGTGGCAGCGCGACCAGCTCCCGGAGGCGATTCGCCAGCTCGTCCTCGACGACCAGCGGTTGCGGAACGACATCTGCTGGTCAGTGTTCGACTGCTGAGAGCGCGTCATGGCGCCAGCACTGCCCCAGCAAGCGCCGTCTGCTGACCGAAGTTATGAGATCAGCAGAAGGCCGTAGTGAACCGCCCCGGGAGGCGACCGTAGGGATTCTGATTGCTGCAGACGTTGAGGCGGTGCCCGACCTCGCCGAGCGACACCGGGTTAGGGTGCTGGCAAATGACAGGCCCGGAAGCCTCAGCCACCTAGTATTCGAGTCGCCTTGACGTTCGGGCGCACCGTTGACACGAACTCGTCGCCGTGGGCGCGCTTCGATGAGCGATCAGGATGAGTGGGTCGTGCGAGATTGCGTCCCAGTCGGCCCGGACCAAGCACCAGCCGCGCCAGGCGCGATATTGCGACGCGCCGGTCAGCGTCCGCGGACGTGCCCCGCGGCCATCCGCCCGAGTTCGAATGCCGCGGTGCCGGTTGTCACGACCGGGTCCTGCGCGGCGAAGTCGCGCAGTGCCTGCTCGTCATCGGTCTCGACAACCGCGAGGCCGTACGAGTCGTCGTCAGTGAGGATCGGTCCGAACACGACCATGTCGCCACGTTCAAGGTACGGGCGCCAGTGGGCAGCATGGCGATTCATGATCTCCCGCTCCGTGTCGGTCATAGTCTGGGCGAAGTTCGGGCGCGGAGCGATGAGGCGCAGGACGAAGGCGGGCATGCCGCGGACTCTACAGCCGCCCATTCGCCAGAAGGTAAGCAACGCGACAGGAGATACCGTTCTGCGCGCCTCGAACGGACCGGACTAAAGGGACTATTCCAGTACCGAACGGCGGATATCGCACGCATCCCGCTCAGAGACGCCACGGAGAGTGCTTCCGGAAGTGTTGCCGTGGTCGGTGTACACAGCGCCGGCGCACCCCCGAAGCCGGTTTTTCGTGTGGCTATGACCTTTTGGTTCTGTAGGTGACTTCTGACTCCGCTTGTTGATCAGCTCTGGGTCCACCGGTTTTTATGGGGGACTCGGTGTCGGTGAGTCTTTGTCCTGTCGCTGATAAATCAGCCCTGTCTCACTGAATCCGGCCCGTTACGGTCCGTGTCTCATTATTGTTGGCCCAAGGGTCGGTCGGGGTCACTGATAGCGGGCGGGGCTGCTATGGCTGTTGCTGCGTTAAACCTTGAGCCTGGTGGCGCTGGTCCGCGGTTCTTCCTGGAGTTCATGAAGGCGGACGGGACGCAGCACCGGGAGTCGCTCGCGGCGTGTGTGACCGAGCGGTTTGAGCACGTGCTGCCGGTGCGGCCGTTCTACTGGGCGAAGGGTTCCCTGCATTTCCCGGGCTCCTGGTGGTCATCGACCATGGGAGATCACGTGGGCTTCGAATCGTGGCTAGAGCGCGACCACCTTATGTTCATGGACTTCGACCCCGCCATCACGGGCATCGCGTCCCAGCCGTTCTGGCTGCACTGGCAGGACGGGGACGGCCGGGACAGGCGGCATCCGCCGGATTTCTTTGCGCGGCGGGCTGACGGCAGCGGCCTGGTGGTCGACGTGCGCCCGGATGACCGGATCCCGGCGGAGGATGCCGAGGTGTTCCGCATGACGGCGATGGCCTGCGGGCAGGCTGGCTGGGAGTTCCGTCGGGCGGGCACGATCGACCCGGTGGTGCGGGCCAACATCCGGTGGCTGTCGCGATACCGGCACCAGCGCTGCCGCCGCGAGCCGGCCGCCGCGGAATTGCTGGAGGCGTTCACGCCGGGCATGCCGCTTCTGCCCGGCGCGGCGCAGGTCGGGGACCCGGTCGCAGTCCTGCCGGTGGCCTATCACCTGCTCTGGCGGCGTGAGCTGGCCTGCGACGTGTCCGTCCTGCTCGGCAGCGCCTCGATGGCGTGGCGGGTCCCGGCCGGGGTCGCGCAGTGACCACGGCTGACCCGGTCAGGGCCGGGGACCGGGTCATCATTGACGGGCGGCCGCGGGTGGTGCTGGGTGCTTCCGGGCCGCTGATCCGGTTCACCGACGATGACGGCGCTGTCGAGGAGGTGGCGGTCGCGGAACTGGTCGGCAGCGGCCGGATGCGACTGCAGCCGCGGGGACCGGGCGGGCACCCGGCGGCACAGACCGGGCTGGCCGGGCTGCCGCCGGAGGCGGTTGAGCGGGCCCGGTGGTGGGAGGCCCACATCATCGAGGTCGTGGACGGGACGCCTCCGGACGCGCCTGCGGGGACGCCGCCGCGGCCGGCCTATGACGTGGAGCGCACCAGCCTGGCCGGGCGGGAGCAGGCCAAGGCCGCCGAACTGTCTGCCCCGGGCCGGCCGGTGGCAGCCTCGACCGTCAAGCACCGGCGGCAGCGGTGGCAGGCCGAGGGCTTGCCCGGGCTGATCGACAAGCGGGTCCAGCGCAGGCGCAGCCTGGCCGGGCGGGCCGATCCCGCAGTTGCCGGGGCGATGGAGCAGGCGATCGCGGAGGCGGCCGATGAATCGTCGCGGGCGGCGACGTTCATCGTCTGGCGGACCCGTGAGATCCTCGCCGAGCGAGGGCAAACCGTCGTGGAGCCGTCGCGGGCCACGATGTTCCGGCTGTTCTCCCGGCTGTCGGCGGGAAAGCACACGACCGGGTCGGCGGCGACCCGCCGCGGGCTGGCAGGCCGGCCGCAGCGGAAGTTCTCCCAGGCTCACCCGGCAGCGCCGGGCGAGCTGATGGAGATCGACTCCACCCCGCTGGACGTGCTGGTCCTGCTCGATGACGGGGTTCCCGGCCGGGTGGAGCTGACCGGGATGATCGACGTGGCGACCAGGACGGTGCCCGCGGCGGTGATCCGCCCGACGGCGAAGTCGGTGGACGCGAGCGTGCTGCTGGCCCGCGCTCTGACGCCCGAGCCGATGCGGCCCGGGTGGCCGGCCAGCCTGGCGATGGCGCACTCGGCCCTGCCCTATGACCGGCTGCTGGGCATCGACGAGCGGCTGCGCCATGCCGCGGCCCGGCCGGTGATCGTGCCGGACACCATCGTCATCGACCACGGGTCGGTGTTCGTCTCGGACAACTTCCGGGCCTCGTGCCGGCACCTGGGGATCAGCATCCAGCCGGCGCACCTGGCGACCGGCTCGGACAAGCCGCACATCGAGAAGATGTTCTCCTCGCTCGGCACGCTGTTCTGCCAGTTCGCCGCCGGCTACCTGGGCCGGAGCGCCGACCGGCGGGGACGCCGGGTGGAGGAGCAGCCCCTGTGGTCCCTGATGCAGATACAGGACCTTCTCGATGAATGGCTCATATCGGTCTGGCAGAACAGGGAGCACGACGGGCTGCGGGACCCGCTGCGCCCGCAGCGGGCGTTCTCCCCGAACCAGAAGTACGCGGCCCTGATCGAGACGGCCGGGTACGTGCCGGTCCCGCTCAGCGCCGGGGACTACATCGAGTTGCTCCCCGCGGTCTGGCGGGCCGTCAACGCCTACGGCATCAAGATCAGTCACCGGACCTACGACGCCGGGGAACTCAACCCGATCCGGCAGCAGAAATCCGGGGTCACAGCCCGGAAGGGGCAATGGGAGGTGCACCACGATCCCTATGACGTGTCCAGGGTGTTCGTCCGCGGGCCGGACGGCTGGATCACCTGCCCGTGGAAGTACCTGGAGAAGGTCCCGGCTCCGTTCGGGGAACTGGCCTGGGACCACGTCTCCGGCCAGCTCGCCGAGCAGGGACAGCCCGCCCCCACCGAGCTGGAACGCGCCCTTGCCGTCGATGACCTGCTGCGACGCGCCTACCACGGCCCGCCGGACGAGGCGGCCGAGCCACAAGCCCCCGCCGGGAAATCCCGTCGGCAGTCATCGGCCCGGGACCGGCGGGTCGCAGCCCGCACCCGTGCCGGAACGGCAGCCCGCGCAAGAACCGGGATGACCGGAGAGCCGGACCCTGCGGCGGCCGGGAACGATCCGGAAACACCAGGGCAGGACAGCGGCGAGCCGCTCGCCAAGGTGATCCCGCTGGGCATCTTCGACCCCTTCGAGGAGGCGAAGAAACCATGGTGAAAGGCGACAGCCCCGGCGCCGGCGATCCGCACAGGCACCTGTCCACCCTGGACGGATGGAGAGAATTCACCAGCCTCGCGGCAGGTCAGCCCGACCTCCTGGCAGAAGCGGGGTACGAGGCCCTCGGCAGCGACGCCAGGGCCGCCTATGACGAGGAGCGGCTGGACTACCACACCCGCCTCGGCGTGGCGGGAACCTCGGTGCTGCGGCAGGTCGTCACCACCGGCCGGCGGCTGACGCTGCTGAACCGGCACGCCATCAGCGCCCGCCGCGGCCTGATCCTGTCCGGCGCGGCCGGGACCGGCAAGACCACCGCGATCACCCAGCTCGGCAAGACGCACGAGGCAACCGACCGGGCACGCCACCCCGGCCAGGAACGGATTCCCGTCATCTACGCAACCGTCCCGCCGGCGGCGACGCCGCGGATGCTGGCCATGGAGTTCGCCCGGTTCCTCGGGCTCCCCGTCCCGGCACGCGCCAACATGACCGACATCATCGAGGCCGTCTGCGGCGTCGCGATCGACACCTCGGCCAGCATGGTGCTGGTTGATGAGATCCACAACATGCAGCTGGCCACCCGCAGCGGTGCCGAAGTCTCCGACACCCTCAAATACCTGTCCGAAAGAATCCCGGCTACGTTCGTCTACGCCGGGATCGACCTGGAACGCCAGGGCCTGTTCTCCGGCATCCGGGGAAGCCAGATCGCCGGGCGGTTCACCCTCATCCCCACGCTGCCGTTTCCTCTCGCCGGTGAGTGGCGCGGCCTGGCCGCCACCCTCGAAGACGCTCTCCGCCTGCGCCGCCACCAGGCCGGGACCCTGCCCGGCCTCGACCGCTACCTGCACCAGCGCACCAGCGGGATGATCGGCAGCCTGTCCCACCTGATCCGCGGCGCGGCTATCGAGGCGATCCAGTCCGGCACCGAGCAGATCACCAAGAAGCTGCTGGACACCATCGACATCGACCACGCCGCGCAGCGGGAATCAGGTCCCGGGACGGCTGCCGCCCGCCGCACCGCGGCCCGCCGGTGACCGCCGAAGCAGCGCAGCCGCCGCTGCGGCCGCTGCCGATCCGGCCCGGGCCCGTCAGCGGCGAATCGACCTTTTCCTATATCCGCCGTCTCGCTGTCGCCAACCACCTGCGCCCGATGCACCTGCGCCGCTACCTCACGGACCCCGGCACCGGCGGCGGCTTCCGGCTCGGCTGGCTTGCCGTCCTGGCCGGACGGTCCGTCGCCTCCTTGCAGCATGCGCTCGCCGACCAGGAGCCTCCCGCCGGCACCGCCTCACGCAGCCGCCCGCCCGGCGCAGCGCCGGCGCAAGCGGTCGAAGGCAGAGCTGTTCACGCTCATCCGCCGCGACGCCCGCGAGCGCGGCCTGTCGGCACGAGCGCTCGCCGACAAGTACGGAACCGGCAAGCGAATCGTCCGCGAGGCGCTCCGGTCACCACGTCCGGCCCCGCGCAAGCCGCAGCCGCCCCGCGGATCACGGCTCGACGCGTTCACTGCCATCATCGATGACATGCTCCAGGCCGGGCTGCAGGCTTTCCCGCCGCAGCGCCAGCCCGTCATCAGCATCTACCGCGAGCTCGTCACCAGGCACGGGGCGGACGGGATCTCCTACCAGATGGTGCGCGGATACGTCGGCCGCCGACGCGCAGTGATGCAGCATCACACGCTCTCCCCAGCTCACCAGGCAGTCACTGACCACGACCTGAACCGCCTGCGCGAACTGCTCGACGACGGCCACGACATCGAAAGCGACAACGGAGACGGCTGGACCCTGCTCCGGCGGGCCATCCACACCGAGCGTGCCCGCCACACCAGCACGGGTGAGCCCTTGCGCGCAGACATGACCGCGTTCCTGCTCGCCCGCGGCGCCAGCCCGCACGAAGATGACACCGGCATAGCAGCCGAAGCCGAACTACTCGGGCACTGGCTGGCAGCCGAGATCATCTCCGCCTGGGCCGGATTAACTGAGACCGAGGCGATAACGGGCCGGATTCAGTGAGACAGGGCCGATTTATCAGCGACAGGACAGTCTTGACTCCACCGGTGTGCAGGCGTGGGAGGATCAGCGTGCGTGCTCCGGGTGTCTCCCCACACCCTGACAGGTAGGTGTGGTGGAAGGCGTGCATGCAGTCGATGTCGAGGGTCGAGCTCTACGCGGCGATCCGCCGGGACTCCCGGGTCGATGGGCTGTCGAGCAGGGATCTGGCCCGGAAGTACAGGGTGGGCCGGCGGACCGTGGCCCTGGCGCTGTCGTCTGCGTGGCCCGGGCCGCGGAAGAAGCTTCCCCCGCGCACGTCCCGCCTGGATCGGCATAAAGAGGCGATCGACCGGATCCTGCGGGCTGATCTTGATGCCCCGCGCAAGCAGCGGCATACCACCAAGCGGATCTTTGACCGGCTGATGGCTGAGCATGACGCGGACGGCATCTCCTACCCGATGGTCCGGGCCTACGTCGTGGTCCGCAAGCCGGAGATCTGGGTCGAGGCGGGCCGCGGGCCGCCGCGGGTGTTCATCCCGCAGACCCACCGGCCCGGCCAGGACGCCGAGGTCGATTTCGGCGACGTCTACATCGACCTGGCCGGGGTCCGCACCCTGTGCTACATGTTCGTGTTCCGGCTGTCCTTCTCCGGTAAGGCGGTGCACCGCGTCTCGGCTTCGGAGGGGCAGGAGGCGTTCTTCGAAGGCCACGTTCACGCTTTCAGCGTGCTGGGCGGCGTTCCTGCCGGGAAGGTCCGCTACGACAACCTGACCTCTGCGGTGGCCCGCGTGCTCGGCTTCACCCGGGCCCGGGTGGAGACCGACCGGTGGACCGCCTTCCGGTCCTGGGCCGGCCTGGATGTCTTCTATTGCCAGCCTGGCCTGCAAGGAGCCCATGAGAAGGGCGGCGTGGAGGGCGAGGTCGGCCGGTTCCGCCGCAACCACATGGTCCCGGTTCCCCAGGTCGGCACCATAGCCGAGCTGAATGCGCTGCTCGACGTCTGGGACCAGGAGGACGAAGAGCGCCGGATCGCGGACCGCACGCGCACCGTCGGGGAGTTCTTCGCGATCGAGAGGCCGCTGCTGGCCCCGCTGCCGTCCGAAGCCTTCGAGACCGGGCGCATGTTCACGCCGCGAGTAGACCGCTATGCCCAGGTCACCGTACGGATGAACCGCTACTCAGTGCCCATGCGCCTGATCGGCCATCAGGTGCGGGTGCTGCTGCACGCTTCTGATCTGGTGGTCTATGACGGCCGCGCCGAAGTCGCCCGGCACGAGCGCCTGGCCGGCCGCGGCGGCAGCCGCCTGGAGCTGGATCACTACCTGGAAGGGCTCCTGCGCAAGCCCGGTGCCCTGCCCGGGGCGACGGTCCTGCATCAGGCCAGGGCCGCAGGCCGGTTCACCCCGGTCCATGACGCCTGGTGGGCGGCCGCGCGCACGGCGCACGGGGACGCGGCCGGCACCCGGGCCCTGGTCGAGGTCCTGCTGTTGCACCGGCGGATGGCCCACGAGCACGTCGTCGCCGGGATCGCCGCCGCGCTGCGGGCCGGGGCGATGACCGCCAACGTGGTCGCGATGGAGGCCCGCAAGGCCGCCGACGCCGGCACGCCAGTCACCGCGGCACCGCCCGATGAGATCCCCCAGGCGTCCCCGGTGACCTCACTCACCGGGCGGCGCCTGGCCGCCCTGCCGGCGGACTCCCGGCCGCTGCCGTCGGTAGCCGCCTACGACCAGCTACTGCGCCGTCCCCGGCCACCCGCCACCCGTCCCGCCAGCCAGGGAGACCCGTCATGACACTCCAGCGCCACCGCGGCCTGACCGAACCCGCCGCCGACGCCGCGATCGACACCGCCTGCCGGGTCCTGCGCCTGCCCACCCTGCGCGCCCAGTTCACCGACCTCGCCGAGGTCGCCGCCCGGGAACAGATGACCTACCGCGGGTTCCTCGCCGAGCTGCTGATGGCCGAATGCGACGACCGGGGGCGCCGCCGCTCCGAACGCAGGATCAAGGCCGCCTGCTTCCCGCGGCAAAAGGAACTGCGGACCTTCGACTTCCAGGCCAACCCGAACATCACCCCGGAGACGCTCGCCACCCTCGCTACCTGCGAGTGGGTCCGCAAAGGAGAACCGCTCTGCCTGATCGGCGACTCCGGGACCGGCAAGTCCCACCTGCTCATCGCCCTGGGCACCGAGGCCGCGATGGCGGGCTACCGGGTCCGCTACGTCCTGGCCGCCAAACTTGTCAACGAGCTAGTCGAAGCCGCCGACGACAAGCAGCTGACCAAGACCATCGCCCGCTACGGCCGCGTCGACCTGCTCTGCATTGACGAACTGGGCTACATGGAACTCGACCGGCGCGGCGCCGAGCTGCTGTTCCAGGTTCTGACGGAGCGCGAGGAAAAGAACAGTATGGCCATCGCCTCCAACGAGAACTTCAGCGGCTGGACCAAGACCTTCACCGACCCCAGACTCTGCGCCGCCATCGTGGACCGCCTCACCTTCGGCGGCAACATCATCGAAACCGGCACCGACTCCTACCGCCTCGCGCAAACCCGCGCCAGAGCCGGCCACGCTACCAGCTGACAACCACGCCCGGTCTTCCCCGCCAAGCGCCGAGCCGCCATCCTCACCACCCCAGGGAAGGCCCCGCACGCGAGAAAGCGGAGTCAGCTCTCAACAACAAAAGACCCCCCAAGATCAACAACTGGATCCGCAACTCGCCGATAACTGGATCCAAAACTCACCTACAGAGCCAACCTTTCCTTCCTCTTGCAATGGTGGGCGGCACGGCCGCGAACCGCTGCCGCCGACTCAGCGATCCGCCGCCGACACCGCGGGCGATGCCGCGCCAGGCCAGCAGGAAGCCGGCCAATGCATCCGCCATCCCACCCAGGCTGACCGGCAGCCAGGGCCAGCGCATGCCGGGATGAATTCGGCCTGCGCTATTTGCTGTCCTCCTTGTCGTGACAGCCCCGGCGGCTTCACGTCCGCGCAGCGCGTGCAACAGCCGCCGGACATCCGGCTTGGGACACGGTTGGCCCAAGCCAGAGCGGGTAGCGGAGCATTTCGCGGGAATGACGAAGGGACCCTGAGCATGTGGGCATTTTTCTCCAGGCGGCTGCGGATGTGGCTGCTGCTGGCCATCGCCCTGCCGCTGACCCGGGCGCTCGTCCATCGCCTGGCGCTAGCCGCCCAGCGCCACGATTCCTCCACCCGAACCGCGAAGGCGCTGCACCAGGCTGACTCGACGGTCACCGCCGTATCCCAGCGGGCGGCCCGTAAGGGAAAACGCCGCGCAGCAGAACACTGACCCGCTCAGGACGGAGTCACCGAAGCCCGGCAACAGTCATGGTGCCGGCGATGTACTGGTGACCGGCGGCGGGGAGCTGGGCAGGACGGCCAGGGCACGGCCAGGGCTGCCGGTGCCGTCGTCCAGCCGCAGCGGCAGGAACTGGAACCACGCACACCGCGGCGGGACCTGGTCCAGGCGTCCGAGTGCTTCTATCAACGTCACGCCGTGCGGCAGGCCGGTCAAGTGGGCCGGTGCGCCGCCCTCGGCCGGCCCGATCGACAGGCCGTCGGTGCCGGACGCTGGTGACGCCCCGGTCGCGGGGCGGTCCAAATCGTCTCGGGCCGAAGTGCCGGCCAGCCCGGCGCAAGACCCGTGGTGAGGACGCCGGCACCGTAGGAATCCCTGGCGCTGGTTTCGTGTTGGCAGAGGAGTTCGGAGGGGGTCATGATGTGATCAAGCTCAGGAACCGCGGCCCCGACCCGGCGCCTGCGCCGCCGTTCGAGGGACACGGACCGGGCGGGGCCGAGCGCGTCACGTTCGCCGCAGGATGCTTCTGGGGTGTGGAGGCGGCCTTCCGCCAGATCCACGGGGTGTTGCAGACTACTGCGGGCTACACCGGCGGCCACGTCGCCGACCCCGGCTACGAACGGGTCTGCCGGCACCGCACCGGCCACGCTGAGGCGGTCGAGGTGTGGTTCGACCCGGCCCAGGTCAGCTACGCGGAGCTACTCCAGACGTTCTGGCGAATCCACAAACCGACAACCCGCAACCGCCAGGGCTTCGACTTCGGCAGCCAGTACCGCTCGGCGATCTTCTACCATGACGCTGGCCAGATGGAAGCCGCGATCGCATCACGTGATGCCCAGCAGCAATCGCTGAGGCGGCAAATCGTCACCCAGATCACCCCGGCGTCCGCGTTCTACCGGGCCGAGGAGTACCACCAGCGGTACCTCGAGAAGCATGGCCACCCCGGCTGCGCAGCCACCATCCGGTGAACGGGCCCGGAGCCGAGCGCAAATCGGCCAGTTCTGCGCGCCATCGGCAGAGATGCCGGCCGATCACCAAAGCATACAGATTAGGCGGTTTTGCGCGGCGGTCAGCGACTAGTGTTAGTCACTGAGCGTGACTACTTGCCTGTCTCGCATGGCCGCAGGGCCGGCGCTACTCGAACCGGTTCGCCCGGCCCTGGCGGTAGCGCGAAGACTGTTCTTGCTCGGTATCGACGCGCGGGGGCTTGCCGTGAGCATCGCCGTCACTACTCCGGCTCGCCATGCCGGGTCGCATGCGGTGCGGATGCGGCGGTTGGGCCACCGCAACACGATGTCAGCGTTCAGCGATAGGTCCCGGCCATCCCGCCGGTCTATGTTGTGAACGCTTCATCCGATCGCAGAAGGAGTCGTGATGCCCCGCACCCGGGTCCACAACATGAACGTCTCCCTCGACGGCTACGCCGCCGGCGAGCATGTGACGTTCGACGCCCCGATCGGCGGCGCCGAGCGGCTGTTCACGTGGTTCGATGGCCGGGTAATCCATGGCGTCGATAAGGCGGACGCCCCCGTCACGCTGGACCGCGCTCTGACCAGCATGTGGAGCCAGGGCATCGGCGCCGAGATCATGGGACGGCGCAAGTTCGGTCCCCAGGTTGGTGATTGGCCCGACGATGGGTGGCGGGGCTGGTGGGGCGACGAGCCGCCATTCCAGACACCGGTGTTCGTCATGAGCCACCACCCCCATCCCACGATTGACTTTCCTAACGGGACCAGCTTCCGGTTCGTGGACGGGCCACCGGAGGAGGTGCTCCGCCTAGCCCAGCAGGCTGCTGGTGGTCGTGACGTCCGCATCGGGGGAGGACCCTCGACGGTGCGTCAGTTCCTCCAGGCCGACCTGGTCGACTTCATGCACCTAGTGATCGTGCCGATTACCCTCGGGCGCGGCGTATCCCTCTGGGAGGGATCAAGCGGCCTCGAAGACCGCTTCACCGTCGAGTCGGTCGCCTCGCCTAGCGGCCTTACTCACCAGCTGTGGAACAAAAACGACCACGCCTGAAGCCGGACCCCCAACCGGGGGAGTGCCCCCCGCGCCAGACTGACCAGATCTGCACACCTCAACGGCCAGCGGCGATAATGCCACAGGCCGCTCAGATCGGCGGGAGTGTGCGCGTCCCTCGAGACGAGCGCCGATCACGCGATGTAGTGAGAAACGTCCGCGGCTCCGAAGTCCGGGCGCCGAATCGGCGCCTGGGTGGTGGCCGTCACTGCGTGCGATGCAAAGGCGCCGGGCCTGGGCAACGGGGTCAATGATCGGGGAAGTGAAGTGACACGAAGATGGACCTGGTTATGGTCTTCTTCGTGATCTGTGCGATCGCAAGGGCTGGGCGTTAGCAACTGCACGCTAGTGGCACCGGGCCCGTGCGGGGCCGGTTGGTTAGTCACGCCTGATCGCGGCTAGCCAGGCCTGGACCTGCGTCGTGCCGTCCATCGGGTTGATCTCGAAGGTGTCGGCGGTAATCGACTCGACGGCCCAGCCGTCGCTGAACGCCGCGCGCAACTCGTCCGCGCGGACGCGGCGCGGCCCCCAGGTCCCCGGCTGCCGATCGCTGAAGCACATGAGGTAGCAAGCGCCGGCTGGTCTCAGCACAGCCGCGAGGCTGGCGACGTACCGGGCCCGGTCGTCGTCGCCGAATACGTGGAACACCCCGCTATCGATCACAGTGTCGATAGTGAGGCTGAGGTGGCCGAGGCCGAGTGCGTCTGCGACTTCGAACCGCGCGGTCAGCCCGCGCTCGGACGCTTTCGCGCGTGCCCGCGCGATCGCTGTCGGCGCAACGTCGATGCCGGTGACATCGGCGCCACGACTGGCTGCGAGCAGCGCGTTCTCGCCGGCGCCGCAGCCAGCGTCGAGGAGGTGCCCGATCAGGCGGCCCTCGTCAGCGAGCCGGACAAAAGTCGGCTGCGGCCTGCCGATGTCCCACGGGGCCGGCGCATCGGCCGTGTAGCTGGCGTCCCACTCTGGGTGCGCTTGTGCCGTCATCAGTCAGTGCCTCCGCAGAATCGTGGTACCGGCCCAGTCTCTCGCGCCGCAGCCGTGCGTTCGCGGGAGCCGGGCCGCGCGGCTGCAGCCCGGGCGCCCCCGGCCGACCGCTCGGCCGTGGTTCCCTTATAAGTCATGAAGCTGACCCTGGTGGTGCGCACCGACCTGGGCCTAGGCCGAGGCGAGATCGCCGCGTAGGCCGCGCACGCCGCCGTGGCCGCCGCGCTGGCGAACCTCGCCTGGTGGCAGACCGACGACTTCTGGCAGTACGCCCTGTTCGCGGCGGTCGCCTACATCCGCGCCGCCGCCAGCCGGACGGGCGTCCAGGTGCGCCAAGCATGTCAGGACCTGGCCCAGCGCCCTGGCCACCCGGCGCCATAACAACCAGTTCGGGACGCAGCGGAAGCGGTCATCTGACTATGGGGCGGCCGATCATAACGGCGGGTATCGCGCCTCGAGCAGACTGACCGCGATCGCGGAGCGTGACGATCACGGTGTATGGCGTACCGGGGTCGGACGCTACATCGATCGCGGAATCGGAGGGGTTTCGCCGCGTTCTTCGGATCGGTCCGCAGATGCGAGATCAGATGGTCATGTGCTCGGCCCAGGCGTTCTAGCCACCGGGAAGCGGCTGGTCGCGCCGACGGGTTCCTCCCCGCCAGCCATGACCGCAGCCGTAACCGCACCCAAGGCCGACTCGAGGTAAACCGGCCGGCCGGGCTCCGGGCCTGGCGACTGACACTTCCGCGCCGGGCTACTTCAGGATGTTGACGGCACGCGCCACGATCAGTGCCACCGTGACGATGGAAATGACCGACTGCAGGGCCATGGCGAGCTTCGCCCAGCGGGACAGCGGCATCACATCGGTCGGGCTGAACGCTGACGCGTTGGTGAATGCCAGGTAGAGGTAGTCGGCAAAGGCGGGTTCCCAGTCGGGCGGCGCCAGCTCCGGGCTGGTCATCTGCACGAACTGGAAGTCCGGGTACGGATGAGTCCCGAGGGCGCGCGCGACCGGGCCACCCCGGTCGAACTCCCAGTACCACAGCCCGAACACGATGACGTTGGTGAGCCAGATCGCTCCGCCGGTGACCAGCAGGGGCCCGGCGTTCTCCCCTTCGGTGCCGCGGACCAGGCCGGTTGCCAGGTTCACCAAGGACCATGCGTTGGCGAAGCTGATCAGCGCCGCCAGCGTGAGGCCGAGGATGCGCAGCACCCGGGATTCGCGGTCGATCCGGTGCGGGTTGGCAATGAACAGCGTGACGAGCAGTATGCCCTGTAGCGCGGGGAGGATCCATACGGGCCGCAGCACCGCCAGCCGTCCTGGCACCGCGACCTGCAGCCCGATCGCGACCGCAGTGCTGGCCGCGACCTGCCAGCGCCGCTCCCCCCTGGTCCGGCGCCGCCAGGCCGGTTTCACCGCGCCGGCGGTCCGCTCTGGCGTCCGGAAGACGGCGGCGCAGGTCTCCTCCACGCGCTGGGCGACAACGTGCTCGAGCTCGTCGAACCGCCTGTGCAGCGACGCGAGGTCTACGGGCTTTTTACCTTCACTCACGAACCACTAGTGTGGCCGGCCGATGGCGGTGAGCCGGACCCGATCGAGCACACGGACGACAACATCGCCTGACCCCGGATCCGGACGGCATTCCCTCGACCAGGTCCCGGTCGCCGCAGTGCGAGCCGGGAATCACCCGCAAACGGGCCGTTGTCGCGGGCGGACATCGTGCTGCACCACATGCCCGCCAGCACCTGCCGCGGTCCGCTGGCGCGGTGCCGGGGCAAGACGCGAGGCGCAGACTTAGTAGCCGCAGCCGGGCAGCGGCGCGCGCAGGCCCAGCCCGCCGAGTTCGCAGCCCCGGCCCGATCACCGTCTCGGCGGAACTGATCACCAGCAGATGCCGCACGCAGGCGGAGTGCCGCCAGACGGGCTGACCGGCGACTCATGGTCGAACCCCGCAGGAAGCGGCGTCACGCCAAACTGCGCAAGGCAAACAGAACATCCGGATCGGCATGTCGCCGGTAGCCACAGGCGCGGCAGTCAGCAGCGTACCAATCAGGCGGTTATCTGAAGCCGTCGGTGTCTACGCCGCGCCTGACCAGGACGTCTACGGCGTTGACATCTGGCTGACCGTATTCACGCAGTGGCCACTTGTTCAGCGCTCGGCAAAGTAGGCCCCGACAGCCGGCCGACTGCCAGTGACCGGCAATCGAGACCGCGTTGCGCACTACAAATGAGCTCGCTGGGAAGCGAAACCTGCGATCCTGCAGTGGCGCATTGATGCGGGTAGGAACAGGGAGAAACCGTCATGCCGCGCCAGATCATCACGACCGCGAACGCGCCGGGTTCGCCGCTCTACAGCCAAGGAGCCAAAGCCGGACCGCACATGCTCGTCTCGGGCATCGTCGGCATCGACCCGAGCACCGGCAGCCTCGCCGGAGACACGATCCAAGATCAGACACGACAGGCGCTGACGAATTGCCAGGCCATACTCCAGGCAGGCGGCGCCAGCCTGGACGACGTCATCGAGGTCGGAATACTGCTCACCAACCCCGCCGGCCTGAACGAGGAATACGCGCGGTGGTTCCCATCCGAGCCGCCCACCCGCTACGTCGCCAAGCTCGGGTCGAACTGCCCGGACTGCTCGTCTCGATCCGAATGACAGCATTCATTACCTGAACTCCCGCCGGGGCCAGATCAAGCCTGATCGGCGCCCCACTCGGCCTGCGCCCGGTCCTCTGCAACCAAGATCGCAAGCACAGACACCCCAAATCTGCATTCATCTCAGAGGACGATTCGCGAGCTTATGCCCGTCTTGTCGTTGTGTGATCAGGTGGATCTGTGGTGTTACGGCCGGTCGGCGGGCCTGGCCATGCTTGGATGGCCAGATGATCGAGCGCAAACGGTACCCCAGTGATTTAACCGATGAGCGCTGGGCGCTGATCGAGCCGGTGATCACCGCGTGGAAGGCCGCGCACCCCTCGGTCAGCGGTCACCAGGGCGGGTATGAGCTGCGGGAGATCGTGAACGCGATCTTGTACCAGTCCCGGACCGGCTGCCAGTGGGACTACCTGCCGCATGACCTGCCGCCGCGCAGCGCGGCGTACTACTACTTCGCCCGCTGGCGCGACGACGGCACTGACCAGGCCATCCACGACCTGCTGCGCTGGCACGCGCGGGAGAAGAAGGGCCGCAAGGCCGACCCGAGCCTGGTCGTGCTGGACACCCAGAGCGTGCACGCGGCCTCCTCGGTCCCGGCGGATACGACCGGGAAGGACCCCGGCAAGAAGGTGCCCGGCCGCAAGCGGTGCCTGGCCGTGGACGTCCTGGGACTGGTCGTCGCCGTCGTCGTCCTGGCGGCCTCGGCGCACGAGAACGCCGCTGGGATCGCCTTACTGGACCGGGTCGCCGCGCAGGCCGGCACGGTGCGCAAGGCGCTGGTGGACCAGGGCTTCAAGAGCTCGGTCGTGTCCTACGGCGCCGCCGTGGGCATCGACGTGCAGGTCGTGGAGCGCAACCCGGCCGACCGGGGCTTCGTCCCCCAGCCGAAACGCTGGGTGGTGGAGCAGACGTTCGGCATCTTGTCCTTCCACCGGCGCCTGGTCCGCGATTACGAGCACCGGCTCTCCAGTTCGGCGTCGCGCGTGTACTGGGCGATGACCGACGTGATGGCCCGGCGACTGACCGGCACGTCCACGCCATCGTGGCGGATCACGTGACCGCGGCGGACCCGGGCAGGTTCCTGCTGGACAAGATCGACGCGCGGGAGCAGGCACTGACCCGCGAAGCCGGCCAGGCACAGGCCCGGATCGACGAGCTCACCGCCAGGCTCCGCGAACTCGAAGAGGCGATCAGCGACCTGCAGATCACCCGCAAGACCCTCATCTCCCTCGCCGGGCACGACGACGGCCAGCCCGCCGCAGAGCCAGCCGGGCCACCTCCCGCGGTACCCGATCACCCCGCCTACCAGCAGATCCTGACCGCCTTCGCGGACCTCCGCCGTCCCCTGCGGGCCCGCGACCTGTGCCTGGCCCTGGACCTGCCGGTCGCGGCCAAGAACACCGAGAACATCCGCTCCAAGCTCAAGCGCCTGGCCAGCCGCGGCATCCTCGTCGAGACCGAACCCGGATTGTTCGCTCAGCCACGTCCACAGCCCGGCCCGCAGCCCTCCAGCCAGGACGCCTAATCCAACCCAGCCGACGAAAAGGACATCAACTCGCGAAACGTCCTCTCAGCCAAGAGCACCGCGCTCCAGTCGCCGAGCTTCAATAAGGCGGATCAGGCGTGTCAGAAACGCCGAGGCGCTCCTGACGGAGCGTGACTGCCGCGTGCCGAGAGCCGCCACGTAGCGGCGATTTCGCGCGAAGCACGGACCCGGCAGCGTCGGCCATAACCATGAAACGCCTCTGACCACGGCAACCGTCTTGGGGGGTGCTGGGCAACCCCGATCAGACAGTGAGCTCCTTGCCGACGATCTCCTCGTTGGCCGCGCCGACTGATGCGTGGAACTGCACGATCTTCCATGCGCCGGAGCGACGAGCCAGGGTCGCGGTGATTCTCAGCATGGCGGCCGACCCGTCGGGGAATACGATATCTGCCTTCACAGCGCCCCAGCCGATGTCGCCCTCGATCCAGCCCTCGGAATAGCTCACCGTCGCGGCCGCGCCCTGAAGTTCCGCGCTCTGCACCTGCATGGCCCGGACTAGATCGTCAGGGTTGTCCCACCACTCCGCGGGGTCTGTCCCCACCCCCAGCACGCCCGGCTCTGCTGATATCGCGTCGGTGAACGCCGGCCCCATTCGCGGTGTGCCGAATGTCTCGATCAGCGATGACAGAAAACCGCGTACTTCCCCGGACTGCTCCATAACGGCTCCGCCTCCCCTGTGGCGGACTGGGCGATCATACCTGGATCGACCGGTCTCGCCCGGACGCCGCCCGGCTCTTGTTGCAGAAGGCACGTCCCGGCCGCTGCGGGCGATCAGCGGCCCTTGCGCCCTGGTAGGCCCCACCCTTGTCAGCGCATAGCGTCTCATCTGGTCGCGCCGACATCGAGTTAGCTGCGGTCACCGCCGTCAGGTGGTCACCGCCGTCAGGCCAATGCAGCCTGCGCGGCGGCGATGAGATCTGACCACAGAGCGTGACTCAGGGCGCAGGCAACCGCGATGTGCTGCTCGCGCCGGATCCTCCCTGCCGACTATGCGCTGGTGATCCACCGCAGTGCCAGGATCGCCGACGATGCCCAGATCTGGAGGTTCCGGGTGACCGGGGCAGAGAGCCCGGTACACCAGCCGGTCGGCGGTCGGCGCTTCTCCCGGCGCCTACGGCTCGCGATGGTGAGCGAGTAGTCCTAAGCGCGCAGGAGTTCGGCCCTCCGCGGCAGCGCCCCGGCTGCCCGCTGTGCCGTCCCGTAAGCCGATCGCTAGCCGGGCGTCCCGTCGCGCTCGCTTCTTAGGGCGAGACGCTGGAGTTGCCGTGCGTGCACGCCAGGCAGCCAATCCTTGCCGTACGTGGCGGATGGGCCGACCCGCGGGTCGCTGGGAACATGGGCGTCACACAGGGCATGCGCGTACGCCCGATCCTGGTCGATCCGCGCGTGTACCTGATCAGCTCCGCCGATGGACCCGTGGCCGGGGATGACGACATCGACGTCGTCCGCCACGCCCTCGAGCAGCCGCAGCGCGGCGAGGTAGTCCTCGATCGGGTCCGCGGTCTCGTTCAAGTCGAGCATCGGAATCAAGACATCAGAAAGCATGTCGCCGGCGACGAGAACCCCGCGTTCCTCAATCAACAGCGCCGCATGGCCCGGGGCATGCGCTTGATGCTCGATAATCCGGGCTTGAGGGCCATCCCAGGGAATCTGCGCCATCTCGGCGGGCAGGCCGGTAATGAGGCCGAGCAGGTCCAGCGGTACCTGCCCGGCGATGTCCGGCGGTATCCACTCGACGATGCGGGCCTTCCAGCCTGCGTTCGAAAGCAGAACTCGGACAATGCCCGCGCAGCGAGCCGTGCCGTAACGGGGCGCCGCGCCGAGCCTGGCGTGCCAGAGCAGGTGATCCCAATGAGGATGCGTCGAGAAGCCTGCCACAACGGTCTGGCCCGAATCGGACAGGTCGTTCGCGAGGCAGGCCATTTCGGAGCAATGCACCCCGGGGTCGATGAGCAACACGCCGGCCCGGCCGTGCACGACAACGGCGTTGCTCTGGCAGAACTCGCTCTCGTGGATCAGCACGCCCTCCGCGACCTGCCTCAGCACGGGCGCAAGGCTACCGTGGCCAGCGCCCGCCAGCAACGATTCGCGCAACGTGCGTCGCACGGTGCAGGTCGGTGTGCCTGGCGGCCCGCCAGTTGATCACCGTCACACCGTTTGACGCGGCGCTCGCAGAGGATTCTTGACCGGGCATTGCGGCGGCGCGTATGCCAGTGCTCATTCGATCAGCCCTTCGCCAGACGACTGGCTCAAGGGATGGGTCGGCGGTCGTAGTCGATCAATTGCGCGGGTGGGTGCCGGGCGGCGAGTCAGACGCCGACCGGTCGTGCCTGCTCGGGAGGGGTGCCGATCTCGCTGACGTCGTGGCCGGTGCAGGGGCGACGGGTGGCTGTCGCGTCCCGAATCCGGAACAGGTCGAACCATCGGATGTCGTCACGCAGCCGACACCATGCGACCAGCAACCACCGGCCCCGGGTGTGGGCGAAGATCATCGGCTCGACCTCGCGCCGTGTACTCCGGCCCTGGGCGTCGGTGTATGTGAGGTTCACGGTGACCTGGTCGATGAGCGCTTCCTCGAGGACGTACATCACCCGACGGGGCGCGCTCGGCCCGACGTCGACCCAGATCCGGTGGGACAGGGCCGCCGCTCGGCGACGGGCGGTCAGGTCGAGCACGTCGAGCACCTTGCGGGTCGCGGTGCGGGCCAAGTCGGAGAACGGTGCCTGGGCCGTCACGGCCACGGCGGCGGTGAGGGCCAATGCCTGTGCCGCGGTGAAGTTCACCGGCGGCAGCGATGAGCTCTCCGCCAGCCCATAGCCACCGCCGGGACCCGTCCTCCCCCAGACCGGCAGGCCCCCGGCCTCAAGGGCAGCGAGGTCGCGCTTGACCGTGCGAGTGGTTACCTCGAACTCGTCGGCGAGCTGCTGCGCGGTGCGGCCATGCGGGCCGGCCCGGCGCAGCGACTCGGTGAGGGCATGAAGACGCTCGGTGCGATTCACTCCGTCATCATCGCAGGAATGGTGACCAAAATAGTGACATAGGGCCGTCGCGTCCCCGGAGAAGCATGAGGGCATGGACACCAAGACGCCCAGCACTCCAATGATCGTGCTCGTCCCCGGCTACTGGCTCGGTGCCTGGGCGTGGGACGCTGTCGCCGCCGAGCTACGTGGGCGGGGCTACCACGTCATCGCGGTCACCCTGCCCGGGCTTGACCGCAACGACCCCCATCGCGCGTCGACGACCGTGGCACAGCAAGCCGAGGGACTGCGCTCGGCCGTCCACGCTGCTGCCGCCGACGGCTCCTCCGTCGTCCTCGTCGCACACAGCGGCGCCGGATACCCCACCTCGGTGCTCCTCGACCAAGATCCCACCGCGGTCGCCCGCGTCGTCTACGTCGACAGCGGGCCATCCGGTGACGGCTCAGCCTTCGACGCCTCAGTGCCACCCGAGACGGAGGAGGTGCCGCTGCCACCGTTCGAGCAGTTGCGCGCAAGCCTCGACGGCCTCAGCGATGAAGACCTTGAGCGGTTCCGCGCCCAGGCGGTGCCGGAGCCCGGACCGGTCACGCGGGAGCCGCTGCACCTCAAGAACGACTCCCGGCGCGACGTCCCGTCGACGATCATTGCCTGCTCGTACTCCTCAGAAGTGATCATGCAAATGGCCCGCCAGGGACACCCGATGATGGCGGAGGTGGCCACCCTTCGCGACCTCGAGCTAGTAGACCTTCCGACTGGGCACTGGCCGATGTGGAGCCGCCCCGCGGACCTCGCCTCAGCGATCGCAAACGCCGCAGCGCACTGACGAGATACTACGGCTGAAGAGAGGTCCGCTCGTGGCACGAGGACAGCGCCTGCGGGCACAGCCCAGGGCGACCGTCGGCTCCGGTTGGGGTGCGCTCACCCAGGCGTCGGCGTGACGCCGCCTGGGCGCCGTGGCCACATCTGGAGCAACTCGACCGGTCGGCATTACCCGTGAGGCGAACCTCTTACGGGAACACCGCACAGCCATCGCTCGGGTGGAGGCGTCCCGTAAGACTCGCCCGGTGAAGATTCCCGCAGCGGGACGGCGTACGGGACAGCCCGCAGACGTTGCCGGTGACCGCCGCATTGGGAGGCAGAAGGCCGTCTGCACCGCCTCCTCGCCCTGTGGCGCGTGCGTAGGGCAAGCAGCTGCCGGAGCGCAGCCGAGACCCCCACGTGCCGACGGCTGTGGTTGCCCAGGCAGCTCGCGAGCGTACAGAACGGGCCTATCAGAGCGGTAACTGCCGATCACGAGGCTCGAAGCCGAAGCCGCCCCGAACGGCGGTTCGCGTTCACTTTGAGGGCGCGATCTGTGACCGCCCCGCGGCCGTCGTCATCGGGCGGCCACGGGGCCTGTCCGCCTGGCGGCTGTGGCCACCAGGCGGAGCTACTGCTAGCCGGTTCGGGTATTACCGGGCGGCACCAGCGATGTAGGCCGCGACGATACAGGTCGCGTGCCGGTCCAGGGGCTCTCGCTCATTAGCTCGTAAAACGGCGCCTCACCTGGGCAGATCAGGCGCCGTTTCGTGTTCTCCGGCTGGCTACGGCTGACACCGGTCTGCGTCGGCTGGCTGTGTCCAATACGTGCCCAAGCCTCAGCCGTGCCCTTCGGGTTCGCTCGCAGCCAGCCGTCGGTGACGGAGGCCGCCGTGGCCTCCGGGTTGTTCAGGTAGCTCGGCACGCCGTCGAAGACGGTGCACTGGTCCCGCTCGATCGCGGCCAGCACGGTGCGGGCGTCGAAGCGCGGGACCAGCGACAGGGTGCAGCCGAACCGCACGCATAGGTTCACGATGCTGGACAGGCCGAACACGTGGAACATGGGCAGCACGGTGAGCACGACGTCGCTGGGGTACACGCCGACGTGCCGGGCGGGAATGTCGGCGTTCATGTAGAGCTGGATGTGGGTCAGCTCCGCACCCTTGGGCTTCCCGGTAGTACCGGAGGTGTAAACGACGACGGCCGTGTCGGTCGGCTCCGGCTGCGCCATCGGATTGCCATCCGCCGGAGTGCCGAGGAGCTGCCCGAAGGGAAGCGCACCGGGCGTGCCCCCCGGGTGGCCACGGTGATCAGGGTCCTGGCGCCGGAATCCGCCAGGTGGAATTCACCTCTGGAGCCTTGAGCATCACGTTGAGCGGGACCACCACGCAGCCGGCCTTCAGGATGCCGAAGTAGGAGATGAGGAACTGCGGGATGTTCGGCAGTTGGAGCGCCACAATGTCCCCGGGCCCCAGGCCCTTTCCGGTCAGCGTGGCCGCAAACCTGTCGGTGAGCGCGTCGAGTTCCCGTAGGTGAGCTGACCCTCGGCGAAGGAGGCCACCGCCCGTTCCGGCGCCGCGGCGGCACTTTCGCTGAGGATGACCGCAAGGTTGAACGTTATCGTCCCGCCCCTGCCTTGGGTACAGCAGGCTGCGGACCGGGAGCCCGGCCGCGTTGAATGACGGGCTACGGCGGTCGGCTGAACCAGATTCTGCCGGAAGGAGGCAGGCAGCTTTCTCGAGTTTTCCGGGATAAGTTGATCTTCGGATTATTTTCGCTGGCTTACGCATATCAGCGCCTGGGGTGTGTGGCGGGTTAGGCTAAAGGTCTCGCTGAGCTTGTCTTGGACGGGGGTCTCGGGAACATTGGAGCTGGATCCGGCGGAAGCGGGCGTTCACCGGGATCGTGAAGGTGCGGGCTGGGCTCCGCTCCAGGGACGCTCAATGCCGCCTGCGGTTCGGCGTCTACCGGACCCGCGCTACCAGCAGTCATGCGTAAGTCACCCTGGCCCAGGCCGGGGTCAGTCTTCCTCGTCGCCGTCGCCGTCGCCGTCGCCGTCGCCGTCGCCGTCGCCGTCGGGGTCGCCGTCGGGGTCGGCGTCGGGGTCGCTTAGCTGCCGCAGCCCCCCGGACAGGTCGGGAAGCGCGAAGAAGTACCGTCCGTGGACATTCAGGTGCTTGCGGATAAGCGAGGACTTGCTGGCATCCTCTGCTGACCGGTGGGCGGTGGGCGGTGGGCGGTGGGCTCGGGGATCGGGGCGGCCGTGGCGGCCTTCGCCGCGCCGTGGGGGCAGTGGTGGGCCACCCCCCGGGCAGGCGGCGCGGCACCGAAGGCCGCTAGTGGCGGTGACGTCACCGGCGGGGGGCAGGTGGCTGTGGGCGGGGAACGCTCGATCGCCGTTGCCCCGGACAACACCGGGGTCACCTCCACGGGCGATGGCGCGGTCAACATACAGAACCGATGAGCCCCCTTTTCAGACGCGCCAAGGGCCAGCCGCAGATCGCCGCAGGGGCTTCGCAGGGCCAGGCTGGCCAGCGGTCTGTGGACGTGACCGGGGACAACACCGGGATCATCGCCATGGGCGACAGCGCGGTGAACCTGCAGTACCAGGCGCAGCAGGCCGCCGTGCTGCCACCAGAGGCGCTAACACCCCCCGCCGCCACTGAAGCCCCGCCGAACCTGACGAATCTGCCGCAACGCACGGGCGTGTTCGTCGGCCGCGCCGGTGAGCTTGCCCGGCTCGCCGGCGCCGTGACCGCCAGCGCCGATGTAGCTGGCGAGGGGGTGGTGGTGCTGGCGGTGCACGGGCTGGGCGGTATCGGCAAGAGCACGCTGGCCGCCCAGTACGCCGCCACCCACCAGCGGGACTTCAGCGTCATCTGGTGGATCACTGCGGCCAGCCCCGCCGGGATCGACACCGGGCTGGCCGCCCTGGCCACCGCGCTGCAGCCGGCCCTGGCTGGGCTGCTGCCCACAGAGGTGCTGCGGGAGCGGGCGGTGCAGTGGCTCGCCAGCCACGACCGGTGGCTGGTCGTACTGGACAACGTCACCAACCCTGCCCATGCCCAGGCCCTGCTCGCCCGGGCGCCGGCAGGCCGGTTCGTGATCACCAGCCGCGCCACCGGCTGGTACGGCATCGCCACCCCCGTGCGCCTGGACGTGCTCGCCCCCGGCGAAGCCAGGCACCTGCTGACAGCAATCCTGACCCACGGCCGCGACCCCGATCCAGGCCAGCTGGCCGACGCGGACGCGCTGTGCGCCGAACTGGGCTACCTGCCGCTAGCCATCGAGCAAGCCGGCGCCTACATCACCGAAACCCGCACCACCCCAGTGGCCTACCTGCACCTGCTCGCCGGCTACCCCGCCGGCATGTACCAGCAGACCGCCGAGGGCGGCGACGCGCAGCGCACCATCGCCCGAATCTGGCGGGTGACACTCGACCAGCTCACCGCCACCCCCTACGCCGGGCAACTGCTGCGGATCCTGGCCTTCTACGCCCCCGACAACATCCCACGATCCCTGCTCCACGGGCTGGCCGACCCGCAGCCGCTGCTGACGGCGATCGGGCGCCTGGCCGCCTACAGCATGATCACCACCGCAGATGACACCCTGGCGGTACACCGGCTGGTTCAGGCCGTCACCCGCACACCCGACCCCACCGACCCCCACCGCAGCCCCACCGCCGTCGACGAAGCCCGCGACCAGACCACCACCCTCCTCGCCAAAGCGGTCCCACCCACCGCCAAAGATCCGGCCGGATGGCCGGCCTGGCGGATCCTGCTGCCACACCTCGAAGCGATAACTCAACACATCACACCGGGCACGGACACAGTAACCACAGCGGCCCTGCTGGGCAAGACGGCAGCCTACCTGGAGGACCAGGGTGCCCTGGCCCGGGCGATCCCGCTGTTCGAACGCGGCCTGGCCGCCCGCGCCCGGGTGCTGGGCGAGGACCATCCCGACACTCTCATCTCGCGCAACGACCTCGCCGCCGCCTACGAGTCGGCGGGGGACCTGGGCCGGGCCATCCCCCTGTTCGAGGCCGCCCTGGACGACCGGCGCCGGGTGCTGGGCGAGGATCATCCCGACACTCTCATCTCGCGCAACGACCTCGCCGCCGCCTACGAGTCGGCGGGGGACCTGGGCCGGGCCATCCCCCTGTTCGAGGCCGCCCTGGACGACCGGCGCCGGGTGCTGGGCGAGGACCACCCCGACACCGTCATCTCGCGCAACGACCTCGCCGCCGCCTACCGGTCGGCGGGGGACCTGGGCCGGGCCATCCCCCTGTTCGAGGCCACCCTGGCCGCCTGCGCCCGGATGCTGGGCGACGACCACCCGCTTACCATGGCCGTCCGCGGCAACTTGCATGAGCTCACGGGGTGATATAGCGGGTTGCGTACCCCGGCCGCTGCCACTTGGCGGTCCGCGGGATCTGGCATCCAGGGCTAGCAACCGCCCAGGAGGCAGCGGGCATTACTGGGTCCGGTTCTGACGCCCGGTGCCCGCAGCCGGTCTCGCCGCGAGCCGGGTTGCCCGGTCCGGCCAGATTTGTTCCCGTTCCAGACACCGATCCCGGCAAGGTAGCCATCATCCGTGCACCGTTGCGAGCTCCGCGATGGCCCGGTACCTACCAGGTCTGCTTCAAGATCGGCTGGCCCAACGGCGTGTACTGCCACCCGACCACCATGACCGGAGTCATGGCCACACTGGTCGTGCCGCCGCGTGAGCTGTCGGCTTGGTGGCCCGATCCTCCTCCGGCCTTCGAAAGTGCCAAGCTCCCGAAAAGCTGATGACCGATCCCGGCCTGGGCCCGCTGCTGTCCGCCGCGCGGACGAAGGCCGGTCTCTCCCAGGCCCAGCTAGGGGAGCTGCTCATCGACCTCCCCGACAGCAGAAAGTCCTTCCGGGCGATCAGCTCTGTCGAGCAGGAGACCGCCAGTGGCCGCTGTCAGCGTGGCACGCTGCGGTGAGGGTACTGGAGCGTCTCGATGCCGCCGCTCCCGAGGTTGCTGCTCTGCGGTCACGGCTGCCGTCGATAGGTCGCACGCCCGCTCCCGCAACAACATGGACCCCCGACGATCGCCGTGCTCACCTGCGCGCCCTGCTGGCTGACATCACCGCCAGCCCACCCCAGCGGAGGTTCACCCGGACGGGCACGACCATAACCTGGTCGCCTTACCCCGCGGCCAGAGAGATTCTCAGCATTATCGACGCGGGCTCCGCTGAGCGCCCCAGCGCGCAGGATCAGTGGGAGATGCTTGAGTCCTTCCCGCCCGAGGGGACGGACATCGGCAAGGGAGAGCACCTCCCGATCCGGGTGACCCTGCGGAATGCGGGCCAGATTCCCTGGAAGGGACGGCTGCTGAGTCGGCTCGGCGTCACGGTCAGCACCGTCATGCCAATGACTCCGCGGGTAGTCAGCGTGCCCGACACCGAGCCTGGCGACAGCTGCACCGTAATCATCCCAGGCCGCCCCGCGCACCTCGTGGAGGTAACCGACATCCACTTCGTCACGACGTTCGCCGACCTGCGGCCCTGCTTTCCCGACGACCGGCGGACCATCCGCCTCACCCTGACGACGACCACCGCCGTTGGTGCGCAGGATACCCTGCCCGTGCCCGGCAGGCTGGCGGAAGCCGGTCGCGCCCTGATCAGGCTCCTACGAGGGACGGACGATTGCTAACCTTCGGGTCCGATCGCTGGCGCTAATCAGCTGGGCTTCCCCCGGCTTATCGGGATCCGCAGGTCCTATGCCAAGGCCAAGACGTCCTACCTGCCAGGTCGACGGAAGGTACACGGGAGATGCACCGCTGCTGCCGGGATCCAAGGCGGCCGATGCAGGGGACGCGACGCCCGTGATGATCACCGCGGTTCTTAAGGCGCGGCAGTTCGCGGGTGGGCCAGGACCGGATATCGATCAGCTCGCCTTTGAGTGAGGCGAAGAAGCTCTCGGCGAGGGCGTTGTCCCAGCACTGGCCGGTCTGGCCAAGGGACAGCAGCACCTGGTAGTCCGCGGCGAGGTCAGCGAACCCGGCCGAGGTGTACTGCTGTTAGGAGGTGATCGTGGCAACAATTGCCACCGCCACCACCGCGAGCGCCGTGGTGATCCTGATGAGCCAGTCCGTCACAGCTTCAGCTCCTCACGCCAGCCGACGACGAACGGATCACCGTCGCCATAACTGGCGGCGAGCGGTTCCGCCAGAACCATGGCCGCGGTCGCCTGGTTACGGGTGGACAACCGGCTCGGGTGATCAGACACCACCCACGTGCCCTGGCCATCAGCTACCGCGGGCTCGCTGTACCGCGCGGTGGCGATGACGCGCCCGTTGTGCTCGGCGATCATGAAGTCGTCTTCGATTCGGGCTGCCCATAGAGAACCTCACCTTCGGTAGTGAGGTCCGGAAAGCCAGTGACAAACCAAGTGACAACGGCCCCGGCTGACGCCGGACCGGGTCAGTGCGAGTCAGAGAGTTTTATGGCTCGGACTTGCACTGACGCGACCCAGCGCGACCCGCTCAGACGGGACGAGCGTCCATGGTAAGGAGAAGGTCTACGGTTCGATTCCGTAACGGGGCTCCGCAGCTTAAAGACAGAATTCGAAAAAAATTCAGTTGCCATGTAGAGCCCTGGGTGGGGCCTAACGGTTCCAGGGGGAGGCTGGGCAGGTCAACCAGAGCCACTGCGTCGAGGGCCGCCTGTCTCGGGAGCGCCCAGTCGGCGGCGAGTTGGCTTCAGCGATATCCGACCGACCCGCGTAAACTGAACATGTGACAGCCAAGGAGCAGTTGCAGCAGCTTGTCGCCGGGTTCGGCGAGGAGCAGTCTTCGCGCGCTCTCGGGCTGCTTGAGCCACTCGTCGGCGAGCTTCCAGGCCACCGGGGATCTCGCCTCTTGCCGGCGTTCGTCGGGATTGGTGACAGCGGGAGGACCGACGTGTCCGAGCGAGCCGATGAGCTGCTCGGGGAGGGCTTCGGCCGGTAGCCTGCTGACTTCGTGATCGTCGTTGACACCAACATCTTGTATGCCCTGGCCGATCGCCGGGATGAGCACCACGCCGAGTGCACCGAGTGGTTCCGTAGGAATGACGACGTCCTGCTCGTCGTGCCCACCGTGGTAGCCGAGGCCTGCTACCTGATCGATAGGTACCTCGGGCCTGCCGCAGAGGCCGCCTTCCTGGACAGCGTGGGCATCGGCGACAACTACGCCTTTCAGCTGGCCGGGCTGGTCGACTCAGATCTTCGCCGCATGGCCGAACTCGTACGACGCTACGCCGACCGGCACCTGGGCGGGACCGACGCTTCTGTGATCGCGGTGTGCGAGCGGCTCGCGATTGCCACGGTCGCCACCGTCAACCTCCGCGACTTTGCCAACGTCCGTCCGCGTCACGTGGCGGCGCTTACCACTGTCCCTTAGCACCCTCAAGGGGCCTGCGGGACACGCGCGATGTGCCGAAGAGGCATCCGAGCACAACATGCTGATCTGTCCGGCAGGGACACGAACGCGACCGCCGCATATCGCGCGGCTGCGTAGGTCAGCCGGGCTGGCGGCCGGTCATGGTGGCTGCGGGTGGACCTGCCGGGCGAGGGTGTCAGCGCGGCGCAGCGCGTCGGGCAGCCAGTACCGGCGGACCATGCGCCGGACCAGGTCCGCGGCGTCGGCTGCGGGCATCCCGGCGGCCGTGACGAACAGCGGACGCGCCGAGGATCTGCGCATGGCCGGCACCGCGTGGGTCGCGGTGCGGAACCTGGACTTGGCCACCCCGATCACCGGGATGCCGAACTCGGCGTGCGCATGCGCACCCAGGCCGGGCCGGCCGCTGGGGTCCAGGTCGGCGTAGCCGTCGACCACCAGCAGGCCCAGCCCGCTCAGAGTCCGATAACCGATCGGTGACCGGTTTACCGATCGTCTTGGCGGTCGATGGTCGTGCGGTGGCGGTGCGCGCAGAAGGAGGGCGACGCTAGGGCCTGGCGAGGATCTCTCCGTGGAGGATGCTGAACCAGCCGTCCTCATCGCTGATCCAGGAACGGAATGCCTCCGAGATCGCCTGCAGCTCAGGCAGAGTAGCCATCCCGGAGTCCAGCAGCTGCGTCGTGAGAGCCGACTGCAGGATGCGGTCGGTACACATTCCGCCCCAGTACTGTCGGTCCTGCGGGTTCGCGAAGCACCAGGTGCTCGAGGACGGTGTGATGCCGGTGAAACCGGCGCCCCTTGCCCACGACAGCAGGCGACGTCCGGCCTGCGGCTCGCCGCCGTTGGCCAACGCAGCCTCCTGATAGAGCCGCATCCACTCGTCGAACGCCGGTATCTGCGGGAACCAGGTGAAGCCGAGGTAGTCGCTGTCGCGTACGGCCACCAGCCCGCCGGGCTTGCACACGCGCCTCATCTCGCTGAGCGCCTGCACCGGGTCGTGGACGTGTTGCAGGACCTGGTGGGCATGCACGACGTCGAAGCTGTCGTCGGGTAGATCGAGGGCGTGCACATTGGTCACGACGTACGAGACGTTCGTGCGCCCTGTCATCTCCGCACGTGCCAGGTCGAGCGCAGCGGAGGTGTGCTCCACCGCGGTCAGGTGGGTGACTCGCGACGCGAAGTCAGCGGTGATGGTGCCCGGGCCGCATCCGACGTCCAGGACGTGGAAGTCGGGGGACAGGTGCGGCAGTAGGTAGGCCGCTGAGTTCTCTAGCGAGCGCCAGCGGTGGGACCGGAGTACCGACTCGTGGTGTCCGTGTGTGTAGACAGTCATGTTCCGCAGCGTAGGGTCCATCCCATAGTGCGAGATTGATATCTCAACATGTGGAAGCCACAATTTGTGGAGTGGCTGCACTCACCCCTCATTAGGGCAACGCATTCATCTGCCGCGGGTCGGGTGCGTTGCCAGCGGGACGGGTTCCAAAGCAGGCCGGTAGCACCTGGTTCAATCGGGATCGGAGTAACGGCGCAAGCGTCCGGCAAGGTCCCAGGTACCGGCGAGGAGGCTTCTCGACATGAAGGTGTGCGTGCCAATCACCGCTGATGGCCAGGTCGACCCGCGCTGGGGACGAGCCAACCGGGTCGCGCTCGCTGACGTGGCCGACGGCGAGATCCGCGACTGGCAGGAGTTCATGGTCGGCTGGGGAACGCTGCACGACCAGGGGACCGAGGGTGCCCATCACGCCCGGGTGGCGCGGTTCCTCCAGGACAACCAGGTTCAGGTGATCGCTGTCCACCACATTGGTCCGGGCATGCAGCGCATGCTGGGCTCGATGGCGATAGGGGTCGTCACCGGTCTGGGCGGGGACGCCCGCAGCGCGGCGCGCGCGGCCGGGTGACCAAAAACATGGTCAGCCCTCAGCGCAATGCCGACCCACGGTGCCAATGTTGGAGACACCCGCACATGCCGCGATGGCGCTGTGGCGGTACCGTTGCCTTGGGTCACTCGTGCTGGGCTCGGCTGACGAACTGGTCTTTGTGCACGAGCACCCGTTCCAGGGTGCCCGCGCCGATGACGGTGTCTTCGTCATCTGGTGTTCCGGGAGGCGGCTTCTGCCTGGCGATGAACTGGGAGACAAGTCGCCGGCCGTCCACCTCGGTCAGTTCGGCCTCGACCACGACCTCCGCCCCGACCGGGCTAGGCCGCTTGTGCTCCAGGGCAGCCGCAGTGCCGACCGAGGTCAGGCCTGACTTCAGGCTTGGCCCGATGGCTGCCACGGCCGCCGCCTCTGCGAGCGCGAGCAGCCGGGGAGTGCCAAGCACCGGCACGTTACCACTGCCCATCGCTATCGCTGTATCAGTGTCGGCGACGACGATCTGCACGAAAGAAAGCAGCCCAGGGGCAAGCGCCATCCTCGTACCCTAGTAGCTGGGGATCCTGTTCCCGTGCATTGAAGTCACGATTGCCTCTCACTGTGTGTCTAGGCGGAAATGCCCCAGCCACAACGCTGATCTCTGTCGTGGACATCCTCCTCTGCCATATTGGGGTTTCAATTGGTGGAGCGACTCGTCTGTGCCGGTGGGCATCAGGTCCGGGGGCGGAGCCGGAAGGCGAAGAAACCGGTTGGCTCGCGGCACAGGCGGTCATAGTCGCGGGGATCGATTGCGGCCGCCTCTGGCAGCGGACGTGGTTCCACCAGGCGCTCGATCCAGAACCCGGCGGCGGCGATCTCCTCGCAGGTGACCTGGGGGGAGCCAGCCAGTACCGCACGTTCCAGCCCTTGCTCCAGGTCTCGGTAATGACCCGGACGTCGAAGTAGTCCCCGCCGTGACGCAGCCAGTCACCGGTGGGATGCTGGCGGGACAGCACCAGCGCGCCGCCGGGCCGCAGGACCCGGCGCAGCTCCCGCAGCGCCGCGACGCGGTCATCGACGTATTCGATGGCCAGCGCGCACAGTGCCAGGTCGACAGATGCGCCGGGCAGCCAGGTGATTGGGTCACCGAGGTCGTGTACACGGAAGTCGCCGTGGCGGGCCCGTTCCCGGCAGATTTCGATCATTCGGGGGCTGTGATCGAAGCCGACGACGCTGGCGCCGCGGCGCAGGAGTTCCGCCGCGTACAGGCCGGGGCCGCAGGCCGCGTCGAGGACTCGCTTGCCGGTGACGTCGCCGAGGAGGTCAAGGCATGCGGGCCGGTCGTAGTAGGCGTTGAAGAGGCTGTGCTCGGCATGGTCGAGAAACTCATCAGCAAATGCCTCATACTGCGGCTGGCGCCCAACCTGGTCCTCCACACCACCCATCCTCCCGCCTGTCGTCCGCCACCGCACCCGGCGGAGGTCGGGTGCGAACCGGCCTGCTGACCGGACATCCCAGGTCCCGTTCCGGCCAGGCGCACGCGTCCTGCTGGCCTCCCTGAGAAGCTGATCAATGCTTACCGTTCGGTTGCCTCCCCGGCGTCCTCCACCGGGACGATCGCCCACGCGACGAGATACAGCACCACACCGCTGCCGCCGAACACCGCCAGGAGGACCATCACCAGCCGCACGATGTTCGCATCGATGCCGCTGTACGCGGCGAAGCCGCCGCACACGCCGGCGATCATGCGGTCGGTCCTGGATCGGGTCAGCCGGCGGGAGCCCGGTCGTTCAGGCTGGCCTGCAGGACGATCGGTCACACCCATGACGTCAGCCTCCTCGCGATCGTTTACTGACATCATTGGGCCGATCGCGCGCATGCGATAGAGGCACTCCCTCTCGCGGTACCGGCCGGTCCTGGTACCCGATGTTCCGGGCACTAGGGGCCCACGCAGGGGTACTTCGGCCGAAGGTGGCCGCTGCCGGACGTGGTGGAGGCGGACTGATCGCCCCTGCCGCATCAAGGCGTCGGCGATCCTCGTCCAGCGGACGCAACGAGCCGGCAATCTGAGCGACCCATGCCGGGCGACAGAGCCACATCGACTGGACCGTACGCCGGATGTTGACGGCCATAACGATTCCCGTGACCGTCAGCAGCCGGGTCAGGCCGAATCTAGCCGGCGGCGGCCGGCCCGTTCGTTCGCAGCATCGGCGGGCACCTCTCGCGATGGCGACGTCCAGGCCGGTCACGCCGCACCGAGCCGATGGCCAGCCGGCATCGGGCTACGCCGACAAATGGCATCACGCTGAGTAAGGAAGAAGTCGGAGAGAACGCACGCGGAGCCGGGCGATACGTGCGGTTTTCGGGTATCGCTCTTGGCGGTCGCAGTCCGCAAATAACGGAATGATCTGCGCGCCCCCAGCGCTCCTATTGTGCATGGCCATCTGCTTGCGCGGGGCAGGTGGCCCCGGAGTAGCCGTGGAACAGCTACCCTACGCAGGTGTCCTCCAAGAAGCGGAGTTCTGGCGGGCGCAAGGCTCACCGCCAGGGCCTCAGCGGCAACCCGCAGCGTCGCGCCGAGCAGTTGGCGCAGGATCGGCGGGCAGGCCGGGACCTGTCAGCGTTCCGGCACCCGCAGACGGATCCGGATCGGGCGGCATTCCGGGAGCTGGCCTATCGCTTTGCTGGCGGCGCGCTGCCCGAAGAGTGGTGGCGGGAATCCCATGAGCGCATTCTCGCCCTGGCCCGCGCCCGGACCTGGCAGGCTCGCCTGGTCGATCGGGAGACGCAAGCCTGCCAGATCGTCGGTGACGAGTTCCACGATCGCCTGCGCTCGCCGGGAACCGGTCTTCATCCAGCCCAGTGGCTGCGCGCACTCGCTGAGGAGACCGGGGCGGCGCTGCGCGCAGCGCTAGCCCAGGGCGCTGATGACTGGCAGAAGCTTTGGGCGCTGCTGTGCGGGCTGGTCCTGGCGGCGCCCCGGACGCCTGCCGGCGCAGTGGATGAGACCGTCCGCGAGAGGCTTCCGGAGTTCCCCGACATCAGGGATCCTTTTGAAACCGCGCTGGCCGAGGCAGAGAAAGTCGCCAAGCTAGCGGCGGACCGCGGAGTGGAGCCGGGCATCGGCCATCTAGCCGATGGCTGGCAGCCGGCTGGTGAGCCCCTGGCTGCCCGCGACGTGTACGGCGGCCGCCGCCTGGTCATGGCCCCGTTCAGCTGCGATGGCGGTGCGCCGGATCACTGGTATGCCTGGGACATCGACGTGTGCTGGATCACCGTCGTCGCCGGCGCCGGCGTGTTCGCCTCGGCCCAGGACGCGCTGCGTGAATGGCGCGATGCCGTCGGCCCCGCAGCATCCGGGGCGGCGCTGTCCTCGTGCCCGGCCGGGATGACCGCCCAGCTGCTGGGCCCATGCCTGAGGACAGGCCCCCTGGCGGACATGCTGCAGGGCAATGAGCCCCGCGACCTTATCCGCGAGTACTACCGGCTCCGGCGCCGTGCCCGCGACCTCACCGGATCAGCGGACACGGCGGCGGGCTGGTCCCCGTTCGATGCCGGCCATGCGCCTGACGCGTTCCTGAACTGGTACGCCGCTCGGCACGACGACGTCCCCGCGGCAATGACCGAGGCCGCGGCCACCATCTATGAAGAGTGGGGACCGCACGAGTATCCGGACGAGTGCTCGTTCTACGCCTGCTCGCCGCACCGTATCGAGATGGCGGCACACCTGATCCGCGAGTCCTACCGTACTGACCATGCCAATCTGGCGCTGCGGCTGCTGCCGGAGTGGACGCAGTGGTGCATTCAGCGAACCGGACTCGACGGTGACGCCGCCGCCCTGTCCCGCGAGGCGGCCCGCTCCGCGGCTTCAGCGCCCGTTCACGACGAGGACGACGAGCCGGCCGCCGAGGACGACAAAGCGCCATTCCGCCGCCAGGAGTGAACCGCGCGAAGCAGGAGGCGCTGCTGTGCGATGCCAGCCGGAACACGGAAGCCGGTGTCTCGCACCCAAGCACCGCAGTATCACGTTCTGTTACAGGCCTTGGGAGCTTGACGTACCGGATCCGCCGATATGGCGTCTGCCACCCGTCGTCAGTGTGGCAGTGCGTGCCGCACGCGAACGGCCGTTCTGTCAGCCGGCGGACCCGGTGCAACCTGGTCATGGACGCACTGGTGCGCAACGGCGGTTGGAACCAGGTGCATCTTCGGCCGGTGATCCGTTGCTCAGAGATCGGCTATGGTCGCGATGGCGGCGTCGATCGTCTGGGCCGGGCCGTCCGGTGTCTGGGATGCGCGGAACACGAGCCGGTGGACGCCGGCCTCGGCGAACGCCGCGGCCTGCGCGGGGTTCATCGGGCCGCGGGGCGTCACGCTGATCTCAAGCTCGCCGAGCTCGGCGGGCCGCTCGATGTGATCTGCGGCGGCGCGAAGCCCCATGAGCGAGGCGGCAACCTCGGCGGGCGTGAGCCCGTACCCGTACCAGCCGTGAGCGCGCGCGACCGCCCGGCGATACGCAGGCGCGCTGTGGCCTCCGGCCACCAGCGGGACAGGCTGCTGGAGCGGGCGGGGACGGGCATCGATGCCGGCGAAATCGGCGAAGCGCCCATGGTATTCAGGGTGCTCGTCGTACCACAGCGCCTGCATCGCATCAAGGTGCTCGTCGGTCACAGCACCACGCTCGGCGAAGTTGGCGCCGAGGGCACGGAACTCCGCTTCGAGGTAGCCCGCGCCGACGCCGAGCACGAGCCGGCCGCCCGACAGCACGTCGAGCGTCGCCACCTGCTTGGCGAGCACGACGGGATTGCGCTGCGGCAGGATCACGATCCCCGTCGCCAGCCGAATCCTCGTCGTGTGCGCTGCCGCCCACGTCAGCGCGAGCAACGGGTCGAGCGCCGGGTCCTGCGGGCTCATCGGCGACGGCGGCACCTGCGGGTCCGGCAGCACGATGTGCTCGCCCGCCCACACCGAGTCAAAGCCAGCTACCTCGGCCGCGCGCGCCGCCGCGACCAGGCCATCGGGTCGGCTCATCGTACCCATGTTGACGCTTACGAGTCCGAGGAGCATGCCGTCCACACTGCCACACCTGTGAGCTCGCAGGGCGATGAGCTGCCTCCGCAGCCGGACCGACTGCCCACGGTTCCTGCAACAAGCCGCACAGGATGCGAACCGAAAGCGGCCGGTCAGTCAGCCTGACTCGTCGGTCCAGGGAGCCCGCGCACGGGTGATGAATGTGGGCGAGGCCGCCGCCTCCTTGTCCAGCGTGAGCAGCATCGGCATGTAGACCTTGCCAGCCGGGTCGTCGGTGTCGGGTTGCAGGTCGCCGACCGGCTCGAAGCCGTGACGGGTGTAGAAGCGCACCGCGGCCGTGTTGGTGGGTATGACCCACAGCCGGACGCCAATCGCGCCCACCGTTCGCGCCCAGTTCAGCGCGGTTTCGAGCAGAGCGCACGCCGCCCCCGTCCCCCGCACGGCCGGCGCGACCCACATTCCGGCCAGTTCACGGAACTCGGGCGCCAGCGACGGCTGGTGGGCCTCGACCATGCCGATCGGATCACCGGCCGTCTCCAGCAGGAACGTCGCGTGCGCGTCACCCGCCGAGTTACGCAGCGCGCGAGCCGTCCAGGCCTCAGGGGGGAGGGCGCTCTCACCCGCGACGGTTTGCCAGAAGGACTCGGGCGCCTCCCTCAGCGCCGCCAGGCGGACGCCGCGCAACCGCGCGCCGTCATCCGGCGCGATCCGGCGTACGTGGACCGTCATGCTCATGTCAACGGCGACCGGACCGCATCGCATCGCTTTCCCAACGCCGACAGGCGCGTGTATCCGCCGCTCGGTACGTCAAGTTGACCCGCCTCAGTGATCACGGGTGAAGCGCCGAACGGGACATTCTGCGTGGCCGACACGGCCTGGAGCCGAGGATGCAGGTGGGATTAGCCTGTCTCAAGTTCGTCGATGAGCACTTAGCTTAGATCGCTTCAATGGTGACCTGCCGCACCCCGTCCCGCGACTCGGCCCAGTCTCCCATGAGCCGTACGCCGAGCCGGGCTGCGGGCCTTCCGTGATTCGGGAGCCGGACGTTCACGCAGCGTGCCGCGGTCAGTTACCGCTTCCCAGCGCCGGAGGCGCACCTCCGCCGATACTGGGCTGCAAGCTTTGCATTACGGTGCCGTCCGCGCGCAGATCAAGGTGATCGGCAGGGATGCCAGCGCGGTTGCCGCGCGGGACGCGGGTAAGGTTCCGGTATGGCTGTCTCGTCGTTGATGGTCCCGCTCGGCACGCAGGCGCCCGGCTTCACCCTTCCGGACACCAGCGGCACAATGGCGGGCCGCGACGACGGCCAGGCCGCCCTGGACTCCCTCCTCGGCCGCCTCGCCGACATCCCCACCCCCGCAGGCGCCACCCCCCGTCAGCTCGGCGCCTCACCAGCGCCGACCCTCCTGCCCATCATCGATGTCCGCCAAGGCAAATCCGGATAAAAGCGGACATTCAGATTCCACATAATCCTTGCGGTCATCGAGCATGGCACCCGCCGGATACGGATACTCGGAGCCACCGGGCACCCGGTCCAGGCGTGGGTGGTGCAGCAGGCCCGGAACCTGCTGATGGACCTGGACGATGCGGGCATACAGGTCAAGTTCGTGCTGCATGACCGGGATGCCAGCTTCACTACCGCGTTCGATGCGGTCTTCCGTGCCGCTGGCGTGCGGGTGATCCGCTCGGCTGTCCAGGCACCCCGCGGATGAATTCGATCATGGAACGGTGGATCGGTAGCTGCCGCCGCGAGCTACTCGAGCGGACCCTCATCTGGAATCAGCGGCACCTGATGACCGTGCTGCGGGAATACGAGGACTTCTACAACACCCACCGGCCCCACCGGACCTTGAAGCAGGCCGCGCCACTGCGCCCGCTGCCCGAAGGAGTCGCCGACCTCGATCAATTCCGGGTCCAGCGCCGCGACCGCGCCGGGGGCGTGATTCATGAATATCGCCTGGTGGCATAGGTTTTCGGCACCCGCAGGTCATTTGATGATGCGGATCTCGCAGCGGGTTGCGGGTGCGGCGGTGATGCGTTCGTCGCCGGTGACCAGGATCGCTCCGGTTACCTCGGCGAGGGCTACGTAGGCCGCGTCGTAGGGGGTGAGGTTCTCGCGCAGTTCCCAGATGCGCGGCAGGAGTGATGAGGTGTGCCAGCGTTCGACCGGCAGGATCATCAGGTCGGCGATCAGTTCGCCTGCTGCCGTGCGGTCGTATTTCCCGCCGCGTACCAGTCCGCGCAGTGCGCTAATGACCTCGACGTCGAAGATCGAGGGGGTCTGGAAGACCGCGTCGGTGTCGGCGAGCAGGCCGGCGGCGCCTGAGCCGGGTTCGGTCAGTGCGGTGACCGCGACGCTGGCGTCGAGGACGTACCCGCTCACGTCTCGTGCCGGTCCCTTCCTGCGCGCACCGCGGCGACGGCGTCGGACATGGTGACGGTGGAGCCGGTGGCCTTGGCGCGGACCTGGGCGCGCTCGACGATCTCGGCCATGCTGGGGCGCTCGGAGAGCTTGGTCAGCTCGCCGAGCAGGTAGGACTGAAGGGACTTGCCGGCGAGGGCGGCCTTGCGGGCGAGTTCGTCGCGCACGTCTTCGGGAACGTCGCGGACCTGAATCAGCGGCATGTATTCATTATGCATAATGAATTGGATGCTGTCGAGCCGCACGGGCAGCGCGGCGGCACCCGATCTGCGAGTACCTGCGCATTACAAGTATGTCGTCCATTCAGGTGAGGGACCGGGGCGGCTGAGCCGGCCGCCGTGGCGTGGGCCGCGGGCTTCGGCGATTCCGCGATGGCCTGAGCGATAATCCTGGCCGCCTCGACGAGATCCAACTTGGGCACGGATGTACCATCTGAGCTTGGCAGATGGAGTATTCGGCACTCACAGTACCGGCAACTGTTCAACCCGCACCTTTTCCTGCTGCCCACGGGCGCATCTACTCCAACCACGGGGCGATGACGCCGGGGGCCTGCGGGGAGACCGCGGACGGCATGTCGCTGGCCAAGATCGGGCGTATCATCGATGCGCTGCGCCATGAGCGGTACCGGTTCCAGCCAGTGAAAAGGGTTTACATCCCGAAGAAGAGCGGCGCGATGCGGTCGCTCGGCCTGCCAGCGGAGGCGGCATAGTGCCGTTGCTTTCGCCACCTTCCTGGCGGTGCGAGTGCAGCCGGCAGTGGCAACCTGCGGGACTCCGTAGCCGACGCTCGCTGCCACGGGATCTCTGCAGCCCTTCCATCACATCGTCGCACTCAGTAACAGAAAGTAGTCGCAGGGCGCCCCTGATCCGCCTAATCTGGACGGCCGCCCCCTTGGTCGTCGGCGATGTCAACACCGCACCGAAAGCGAGTTCTGGTCAGGTAACCGGAGATCGGTGGCTGGCATGTGCAGGGGTCGTCGGCGGCTCTGGGGCTGGTGCGGGGTCAGGTTCCGCTGAAGAGCTGGTCCATGATCTCGGCGCCGGTGGTGATGACGGGGCGTAGTTCGCGGCGGTAGACGATCTCGGTGGTGCGGGTGGTGGCGTGGCCGACGAGGCGGGCGATTTCCTCGATGCTGACTCCTTGGTGGCTCATCAAGCTGACGAACGTGGTGCGCAGCTCGCGGGGGGTCCAGCCGTCCCCGATCCCGGCCGCGGTGCAGATGCGCTTGAACATCTTCCGGACGTTCCCCGCGTCCAGCGCGGCGCCCACGTGGTTCGTGAACACGAGCCCGGTGTCCTGCCAGCCTTTGCCGGCCGCGAGCTGCTCATGGGCCTGGCTGCCGGACCAGGCGCGCAGCGCCTGGACCGCCGTCGCGGGGAGGCCGAGGGTGCGGCGGGACCGTTCGGTCTTGGTCTCGCCGTGGGCGCGGACCGATCGCCACACGGCTATGTGCGGCGGGACGGGCGGGCTGGCGGCCGGGTCGCCGTCCAGGTCGACGTGCGCCCAGCGCAGCGCCCGTGCCTCCTCGGTACGGAGCCCGCACAGCAGGCTCAGCACGATGTAGGAGTGCATCAGCTCCGCGGGGCGGCGGACGTCTTTCAGGCCGGGCCGCAGTTCCATCACCGGCAGGGTCGCCGCGGCGGTCATGACCGCCAGGGCCTGGTCCAGGGTGAGGGATTTGGACGGCCGTCCTTCCTGGCCTTTGGGGGTGTCGGCCAGGATCGCGACGTTGCGGCTGACGAGGTCGTTGGCTTCGGCGTGCCGGATGGCGCGCTTGAGCGCCAGGTGCCCCATGCTCACCGCCGCGGTGGAATACCCGGCCGCCATCGCCGCCAGCGCCTGGCGGACGTCGGCGGCGGTCAGGTCGCGGAGTTTCCGGGCGCCGATGACGGCCAGGATGGGCTCGAGGACGTTCTGGTTCTTGGTGACCGTCTTGGCCGAGCGGCCCTCCAGCCCGTGCGCGAGCCAGTCCTGGGCGGCTTGCCGGAGCGTGTAGTGGGCGTAGCCGGCCTTGGGGGTGATGCCCGTGTCGAGCTGGAGGCGCAGGTCGCGGAGCTTGTCCACGACGGCCACCTTGGTCTTGCCGCTGACCTTGCGCCGCTGGCGCTTCCCGTCGCCGGTATAGCCCAGCGTTAGCTCACCGCGCCACAGCCCCGGGCAGTGCCGGTGGCGCTGCGGGTCACCGCAGGGGCCGCGGTGCTCGAAGGAGATGCCGTCTTCGCCGCGCCTGCGCCGGGTGCTCATGGTGACAGTCTAACCTGTGGTGGGGACAAACGGTGGTGACCACGGCCAGCCACGCCCAGCCACGTCCAGACTCTTCAGGACCAGAAACCGCAGGTAGAATGTCACCTGGACTCAGGCTCCTGCTGGTCAGAGAACCTCCAGGTGTCCATGGTAAGGAGAAGGTCTACGGTTCGATTCCGTAACGGGGCTCCAGCTCAACTGGCTATTTACGAATCTTTGATCGATTGGCCCAGTGACTAATCAAGTGACTATCGCCCGATTCGCGGTCCCTCTGGTGTGACCTAATCCGGATCGATGTGGCCTTCTGATCTGCGGTAGTCGGACTCGATGCGACAGCACCGGACTTTGACTGTCACGCATCGTTACTTGAGGCGCCAGATGTGCGCCGATTCAGCCGGTGCGCGTCTCCGTTGCCGGGAGGCTTGACTAGTGCCTGATTTCCTGGTCACATCTGCGCTAAGTTATGCACTATGGATAGCGTTTACCGGATCGGCGAGTTCGCCAAACGGGTTGGGTGCTCGGTCACCACGGTCCGGCGGTGGGAAGCCGCAGGCCGGATCACTGCCCGCAGGACGCCGGCCGGGCAGCGCTATTTCGATGACGCCGACGTCCGCCGGGTACTCCAGCCGGGGTTCCGGGACGAGGCCCGGAAAATCGTGGTGTACTGCCGGGTGTCGTCACCTGGCCAGGAAGATGATCTGGCATCGCAGGTCATGGGGATGGGGCAGTTCTGCCTTGCCCGCGGCCTGGCGGTGGATGAGGTGATACAGGAGACCGGCGGCGGGATGAACCTGCGACGCCGGAAGTTCCTGGCGCTGATGGACGACATCGAGCAGGGCCGTGTCGCGGTCCTGGTCATCGCGCACAAGGACCGGCTGGCCCGGTTCGGGTTCGACTACCTGGAGCACGTCGCGGCGCGGAACGGCTGCGAGATCATCGTGGCGAACCAGGAGTCGCTGTCACCGCAACAGGAACTGGTCGAGGACCTGCTCGCTATCGTGCACACATTCTCATGCCGCCTTTACGGCCTGCGGCGGTATGAGAAGACGCTCAAAGACGAACTGTCCGGCAGGCCGTCGTGAAGGTAACCCGGGTCGCGTATTCCCGCGACCTGAATCCGGGGAAGCTTGCCGCGCTCACCGAGCAGGCCCGGCGCCTGGGCCGGATCCGCGCGGAGGTGTGGCAGCGGTACGGGTCGGTCACCGGCGCTCGCCTGAGTGACCGGCAGGTCCGGAACTCATGGATGACAGCCGGTCACACGGAGTTCGGGGTTCTCGCGAACGCCTGGAAAGAGACCCTCCGCGATGCGATGGGCGATATCCGCGCCGGCCGCGACGCCGCGAAACTCAAGGTCCGGCAGGCGATCAGCCAGCGCACCACCGATCCGGCCGAACGGAAGCGCCTATTCACAGCACTGAAAACGGACCAATGGGCCACCGATCCGTACCTGTCCCGGATGATGCGCAAACACTGGCGCCACGGCCACAGCCACACCACGAACCAGATCATCATCCGCGCCGACAACGTGCGGACGTTCACTCTCGCTGAGGGCGGGGACGTATGGCTGTCCGTCCCCGGCCTGCTGCCCCGCACGTCTGTCGCAGTCCCCCTGAACACAACGGCGGCGCCATCGGGAACACTACGGGTGATTCTCCGCGGCGGCCGGGCCGAGGTCCACTACCAGGTCGACGGGGCCGCGCTGAAGTCCTCCACCCGCCCGCGCGGCGACCGGACGATAGGCGCCGATAAGGGCTACACCGAAGTCCTCACAGACTCTGATGGAGTACACCACGGCCCCGAGCTAGGCCGCCTGCTGTCCGGCGAATCGGACCGGCTGAAAGCGAAGAACCGGCGCCGGGCGAAGATCCGCGCCGTCGCCGAGCGGGCCGCAGCCCAGGGCGGCCAGGCGAAAGCTGACCGGATCGCCAGATGCAACCTGGGCACCGTCAAAAAGGCGAGGGCCCGCCGCCGGTTCGAGGGCCGAGCGCGCACGGTCACGTTCGAGGCAGTCCACGCTGTCATCGACAAGGCGGCCACGGTCGTGGCCGAGGATCTGACCAAGCCGTTCGCCGGCCGCAGCCGCGGCCGGAACATGAACCGTCGTCTCGCGGCCTGGACTAAAGGCCTGACCGCCGAGGCGCTGCACAGCGTGTCGGAGCGCAGAAGTTCTGCGCTCGTCCACGTCAACGCGGCCTACACCTCACAAGCCGATCCTGGCGACCACTGCACCCTTGGTGTACGTCGCGGGGACCGGCTTCACTGCGCAAGCGGGGTCGTGTGGCAAGCAGACGTGGCCGCAGCGATCAACGTCCTGCACAGACATGGTGATCCCGGCATCACCCTGTTCACCCCGCACACGCGGGTGAAAGAGATCTTGCAGGAACGGGCCGATCGCCAACGGGCCAGACTGCCGGCCCAGGACTCCAGCCCCGCAACCGGGAGCGGAGAGCGAAATATCCCGATTTGCTCAGGTGTGAGCAATGAATAGGAAGCAGCCACCACCTGATCCGTAGAAGTGGGCACATCGTCCAGGATCGTCCGTTGCGGTCCGCGTGCTGGGCCGACATTCCAGAGTTGTTCGCACGGGACAGGCGTTGTCCAGCGGCTTGGCAGCAGTATTGGCAGCAGTCACGGCGGCACGGCACTGATCCTCGACCGTCTGCTTTTCGAGCGTCGCGGGCGCCCGGCATGAAGCGCCGTCATATTCGGGCCAGCCTTGCTGCGGCGTTGCCCGAAGCCGAGTCAGTCAGAAAACGGTGGCCCAGTCGTTCTTGATGCTGGCGATAGTCCAGCCGCTCTTGTCGGCTCGTTCCAGTGCCTGCTCGGCGCCGCTGGTGTAGTCGAACTCGCGCTGGCCGTCGTCGTGCAGGATGAGCAGGCGAAGGGACGGCTTGTCAGGATGCTGGGTGAACTCGAGCATCGGCAGGTCGCCGTTCGAGTTGCCAGCAGCGAGGACCGGCCTTCGACCGGTGCGGCTCCAGATCCGGATTGGTTTCTGCTGGCCATCGTCGAGATAGTCGGCCTCGGCCTTGTGGGTGATCGTTCCGCCGTGGTCGTTGCTCGTGTACTGGAACGTGGTTGCGCTACCGATCACCCGGTCCCGGGGAATCCCGTACACTTCCTGGCTGATCGGCCGCATGAAGTCACGGCCGCCGCCGGAGGCGATGTAGTTCGTGAACCCGTTCGCCGCCAGGTAACTGAGCAGCTCGACCATCGGCGCATACGCGCAGTCGAGGTATCCGCGGTTGAGGGTCGGATGCTGCGCGGTGTGCAGGAAGGCGTCGGACTTTGCCTCGAAGTCCTCGACGCTGATCCCGTCGTAGGCGGCCAGGACCCCGCCTAGCAGCGTCCGCACGTTGGTGTCATTGCCCGCGTAGTGCTCGGCGAGCACCTTACTTAGCCAGCCGTAGTCGCGTTCGTAAGCGGCCTTCCAGGGCTGACGGTCGCGCAGCTCGGGGTCGGCCTGGGCCATCTCGTAGAGGCGCCGGAGGACAAAGTCAGCCTGGATCGGCATCGGCTTCTCGCACCACAAGGTGCCGTCGTTGTCGAAGACCGCCACCCGTTCCTCGGCCGGTATACCGTCCGACACTGTCCGCTCGACAAACTCGACGATCGCTCGTCTTGCAGCGCCGTCATTCCAGGTAGGCAGCACATTGAGGCTTATGCAAAACCCGGCTTCTCTCACGCATCTTTGCAGGTCAGGGACTTGAGGAGGGGGAGTTTTGCATAACGCTCATTGGTCACGCGCTCAATGTAGCGAAGCGAACTCGGCAGACGCCACACTCGCGGAGCTGCTTCTTGCGTTCGGCGCACGCGGGCAGACCGAGGCCAGGGTGTGCCCGCACGGGATCATCACCTGCTCCACGCCACCGGTGGCCAGGTGGTGCGGCGTCATTTGGTACCGGGCCGCTCAGCGTCTGGCCCTGGAAGTTGAGCAACGGCCTGGGACATCGTTTGGGGGTGATGCAACCGCCCGGATCAGGTACTTGGGGCGCCGGGTCCGGGAGCGGCCGGGTGCAGCAGAGGGAACTGGATCGCGAAGAAGTTATGGATAATCTGCAGCGCCTGCTCGGGGGGGATCTCGGCCTTAGGGTCCTCGGGCAGTCCCTCGATCTGGATGTTGTGCTGCTCCGCGTAGGCGCGTATCCCGTTGAAAGCGGCTTTGCCCAGGGTGGACAGGGCCTGGCCCAGGGCCAGCGCATCCTGGATGTAGGTGGGTACCGGGCGCGGGTCCGCGACTGGCCACGTGCCGGGGTCACGGGGGGTGTCGAGGGTGAAGGCGTGGGAGAACGTCGGGGCAGCGGCGTCGCGGGCGGTGAACGGGTCGCCGAGGGCCCACTGCTCGCGCAGGGTGGCGATCAGGGAGCTGTGCCGGTGCTCCTGGTTGAACACCTCGCCTTCGGCCACCCACGGTGAGACCACGATGGCCGGGACCCGGTAGCCCGAACGGTCGAACCGGAACCCGAGCTGGCCGGGCGGGGCGGAGGGGTCCGGCGGCGGCACCGGCCCGGGCGGAACGTGATCGTAGGTGCCGCCCGGCTCGTCCCAGCCGATGAGCAGGGTCGTGTTCCAGACATTGGACCCGGCCTCCGACTGCATCGCCTTGTAGGCGTTGTAGATCTGGGCCAGGAACGCCTCCCCGCCCAGAATCGACGACGGCGGGTCAACGCCGGGAACCACGATGCCGTGGCCCAGGGCGCGGGAGACGGCCGGGTGGTAGTCCCCGTGCCCCAGGATCAGGCACGGCTCGATGAACGAGAAGTCGGGCAGGTCCCCGGCGGCGGCGTCGGCCTCGAACTGGGCGAACGGCACGAAGTGGGTCGCGAACCGGTCCTTCAGCCGGGGGTAGTGGATCAGGCCGGTAGCAGAGAACCGGTCCGGCTCGCCGACGTACACCTTCCACGTCTTGTCGTGCTGCTCCAGCCGGTTGAAGATCGTCTCGGCGGTGTTGCCCGCTAGCCAGTTCGGGACCGGCTCGTTCACCACGAACCCGGACGCCGTCGCGGCGGTCCAGAATGACCGGCACCTCGCTAAACCAGTGATCGAACACCCCGAACGCGCGCGCCAGCCCGCTCAGCACGGGGATTTGTTCTGGGGTGAACCCGGTCATCACCCGCGAGTATTCCTCGTAGGTGGGCTGGCGGCCCAGCTCGGCGGTCAGCGTGCTGATGTAGTCGGTGACGAAACCGTCCATCGTCGGCACCTGGCCAGGCTCCGGGGCGTTGTATGGCGCGGAGATTTCCTCGCCGAGCTTGAAGCGGTTCGCCTCGCTGAGGATGTTGAACAGCTGGGTGTTGGTGTGCGGGTATTCCTCCCCGGTGTCGGGGTTGGGGCCGTCCATGTCGGTGGCCACCGTGTAGGACACCACCTTGCGGTCGGCGCCGTGCTCGGCCCACTCCGGGATCGGGTTGGTGAGGTCCTTGCCCGCACGACCAGGCGTGTGGCACGTGCGTGGCACGGCCAGCCAACGGCGAAGTGACTAATCACCCCTCGCGGGTGAATTGCGACATGTGGCAAAGAGGCACGATCGAACGAACCCGAACCGCTGGGAGGCCCGCGAAATGACCTCGAACTCCTACGAGATTCGCGTAGCCGGGACCCTTACGCCTGAGGCCCTGATCGACTTCGAGCAGCTGACCGCCCACGTGCAGCCGGTCGAGACTGTCGTGCACGGTCCACTCCAAGATCACGCCGCCCTGGCCGGGCTGCTCGCCAGGCTTGAGGCGTCCGGCATAGAGATCGTGAACGTGCGCCGTCTCCACCGCCCGTAACCGGCCGCCGGGCAAACGGCCAGGGAACAGAGCATTAAGTCCGGTCACCAGGCACTATCCAGTTCGGTCGGGGATTCGCTGTATCGCGGCCTGCGTGTACCATCCGATAGCGAATGTTCTGCCAGAATCCCGGCAGACAGGCACTAGCGGCTGGTGGTGAGTTGAGTGAGCAGCCCCGCTGACCCTGACATCGTGACCGATCCCGACTCGCCTTTCGGTCCGGCCGCCGTCTCCGCCCCGCGCCCGGACGATCACCGTGACCTGTGGCTGCGCATCGAGCCCGACGGCGTTGTGACATATCCGGTTGCCGGTCAGCCCGGCCACGGACCGACGGCGTTTCTTCGGCGCCAGCCGGTCCGGATCGTGGACGGCCGCTTCCAAGGCGGCTACACCGAGGTGTTTGAGCTAATCTGCCCCGCCTGCGGGGACCATCCCTATCTGGATTACTCCGAGATCACGCCGCGGCTTCAACGGCTGCGCGGGCCGCACACGCTACAGGCGGCACTCGCCGCCTATGACAAGCATCTCGGGCCGCTTCCCGGCCCGAATGGGGACAGTACCGAGAGCTAGTAGGCCCGGGTTACACCATGCTCGACGGCTGTGTTGCGCCCGGTCCACGTGGTGTGTGAGCCGCCATGATCTGGGTGCCGTGCCGGTGTGTGGCCCGGCGTGCGCCGGGCGGGCCGCCAAGGCAGAGCCCGGCGCTGACGCCGGGCCAGCGGCGCCGCGAGGCGCCGCCTTGATACTCAATGCGGCTCAATTCGGCAGTGCCTTGCGTAAGTCGGTTCCAGCTCTGTCCACAAGGCGGTCACGGCGGGTAATGGCGACGCCGATTAGGACGATGAGCATGCCGCCGATGATCTGGACGGTGATGTGGTCGTTGAGGATGGCGGCGCCGAGGATGACGGCCACGATGGGCAGGAGGTAGGTGACCACTGACGCGGTGGTGCCTTCGTCGGTGATGAGGCGGTAGTTGAGGATGTAGGCGATGCCGGTGCCGAGGCAGCCGAGGACGGTCAGGGCAGCGATCGCGTCCCAGCGCATGTGGATTGGCTGGAGCCCGGCAAACGGGAGGACGATCGCCAGGAGGACCGCGGCGGTGATGAGCTGGCCTGCGGCCAGGACCAGGGGCGGGAGACCGCGGCGGGCCAGGTAGCGGTCCATGTAGACGTAGCTGACGCCGTAGCTGGCGGCCGCGCCGAGGCAGGCCAGGCCGCCGAGGCTGGCGATCTGGGAACCGGATTCCCACGGGGAGAAGATCAGCAGAGTCCCGGCTAGGCCGACAACGAAGCCGATCAGCTTCGGCGTGGAAATCCGCCGTTCGTGGCCGGTGGCGAACGCGATGACCAGGGTCCAGAGCGGGGTGGTGGCGTTGAGGACGCCGGCGACGCTGGAGGTGACGTGCTGCTCGCCGATCGCGAAGAGGGTGTAGGGGATCGCGTTGGCGAACACGGCGGCGACCGTCAGGTGCAGCCAGACGCGTCCGCTGGTGGGCAGGCGCAGGCCACGCGAGTAGACGATGATGACCAGGACGATCGCGCCGAGGGCGAGCCGGGCCAGGACGATCTGGACGGGGGAGAAGCCGCGCAGCGCGATGGCGATCCACAGGAAGCTGGAGCCCCACAGCAGGGCGAGCAGGGCCAGGCGGGTGAGGGTGCCGCGTCCGATTGCCATGCCCGGTTACTCGATGGGTGCGTCATAGGCGAGGCCTGTCAGGTCAGCGCGCATGACAAAGCGGGTCAGCTCGTACGGGTGGCCGTCCTGGTCGATGCTGGTGTGCAGCACGTCGAGAACCGGGACGCCGGGGAACAGGTGCAGCAGTTCTGCCTCGTCGGCGGTGGGCATGCGGGCGCTGACTTCCTCGCAGAGCCGGGTTATGGTGTGGCCGCGTTCTTCGAGGATGCCGTGGATGCCGTACGGGTGGCCGACTTCGGGGTCGAGGAGGCTGGTGCCGTCGGCGATGGTCCACGGGATGTAGGTGGTGACGCGGTGCACCGGGTCGGTGTCGGCGTAGAAGACGTTCTCGCGGCGTAGGACGGACTCGTTGTCGGTGGGGACTTCGAGGCGGCTCGCCACGTCCTCGGATGGCTCGATCCGCTCGATGCTGAGGACTTCGAAGCGGCCGGTCTTGCCCTGCTTGGCACATTCAAGCAGGAACGGTGACATCCCTGAGTCGCGGTACTTGGGTGAGTAGCGATCGTTGCCCAGGCGGATCAAGGGGGGGCTGCGGCGGACAAACGCTCCGCGGCCCTGCTCGGCGATGACGAGACCGGAGTCGGCCAGGAGGCGGATCGCTTCGCGGGCGGTGTTCCGGGCGGTGCCGTAGGTGGCGGCGAGCTGGCGTTCGGAGGGAAGTTGGGCGCCGGGCGCGAGTTCGCCCGATTCGATCAAGTGGCGTAGGTCGTCGGCTATGCGGCGGCTGGCGGGGCGCCGGTCTTCGTCGTTCATTTTTCTCTCCTCGCCTGCTGACTTCACGCGACTCTGCCAATCTGGCTCAAGCCACTTATCTGTGAGGCTTGAGCCAGTATGCCTCCATGTGGTCTACTAGACAATGCCATCACTGACTTGAGCCACTTTGATAAGTGGCTCAAGCCGCGTTATTACGGAGGCTGCTGGTGATCAAGTCTTCCGGGACCGCCCGGCTGCAGCGGCGTCTAGCGCCGGGCAGTAGAAGGCGGGCGTCATGAGGAACAGTGGCGGCGAGCTCCTTCAGTACCGGCTGGTGATCGAGCCTCGGGCTGCCCGGCGTGCACGGCATGTCGTCAGGTCTGTGCTGGAGGGCTGGCGGCTCGGTGGCCTGGCAGATGACGTGGTGAGCTGTGTCTCCGAGCTGGTGGCCAACGTCTACGAGCATGCCGCAAAGTCGGCGACCGCCGAACTGCTCGTCTCCTGGGTGCCGGGCCACTCGCTGACCGTGGAAGTCCGGGATCAGAACTCGCGGATGCCGCGCCGTCGGAGGACCGCCGAGCTGAGGGTGCTGCCTTTCGCGTTAATCGACGCCGACGCCGACGACTGGCGGATCATGCAGCTCGCTGAGGCAGGGCGCGGGCTGGCCCTGGTGGATGCGCTGTGCGACCGGCTCACCTGGCAGCCGAATAGCAGCGGCGGCAAGGTGGTCCGCTGCCACTGGCGGCTGAAGGCCGCCACCAATGCCACTCATAACGATCCTCAGCCCTCGAACCATGCAGAGGGCTGACCCCCTCGTACGTCCCGGACTCCTCCTCAACGCTGGCAGCTCGAACGGCTCGGGCCGTGAGCTGAAAACCAGCCGAGGCGTTTTTCACGGAGACCAGCGCTGACTCGCGCTGGACCTGGCCGCTCTTTCTCCCGGCTATCACCCGCCGGGCCGCTGTCATCGCTGCGTACTGAGCCATTGGGTGACCTTTCGCGCTGCTCCATCCCTGCCTCTCGAAGGAGATTGAGTTGGACGTGACGCGACGCACCCGGGCCGAACGGCTGGCTAGGCCGCTCGCCCGCGAAGTCGTCAAGGACCTGGCCGTCGAGCACGGCGTCTGCATCAGGCCGGTGCAGCTCCGCCGGACCAACCTCGACACCGGGACCGTGGATCAGGTGCTCGTGCCCTGCGGGCACACCCTCGCCAGCGTGTGCCCGGCCTGCGCCCAGCGGGCCAAGGCCCTCCGCGCGGCCCAGTGCCGGGAGGGCTGGCACCTAGAGACCGAACCCGTCATCGACCCGAACCCGGCCACCGAGGACCAGGGGTGGATCGAGAAGCGGGCTGAGACCCAGGCCACCCGCGACCAGGCCGCCGGTCACGGTGAGGACACCGAGGACCTGGATGCGCTGAACGCCGAATTGGACGAGGAAATCAACAACGCCGGGATGCGCGGCAACGTGCTCCCGGCCCGGCCGCAACGGCGGCACCGCACGACCCGGCGACGGCAGGACACGGTACCGCTGCCCCGGCGCAAGATCGCGGCGCGGACGGTGGGCAAGGTCTACGAGACACCGGACGGGAAGTGGTTCCGGCCGTCGATGTTCCTCACGGTCACCTGTCCCAGCTACGGGCGAGTGTGCGAGGACGGCACTCCGTCCGACCCGGCCGCCTACGACTACACCCGGGCGGCTCGCGACGCGCTGCACTTCGCGGCGCTGTTCGACCGGTTCATTCAGAACCTTCGCCGGTTCCTCGGCTACGACGTCCAGTACTTCGCCGTTGTGGAGCCCCAACGTCGGCTTGCGCCGCACATTCACCTGGCCATGCGCGGGACGGTCTCCCGTAAGGAGCTGCGCCGGGTGCTGGCCGCGACCTGTCACCAGGTGTGGTGGCCAGACACCTCCGTCGTACGCCTCGACGACGGCGCGCTGCCGGTGTGGGACGAGCAGACAAGCACCTATCTCGACCCAGCCACCGGCGCAGTCTTGCCCACCTGGGATGACGCGCTCGACGGCATCGGCGACCAGGACGAGCCGTTGCATGTGGTCCGGTTCGGGGAGCGGTTCGACGCCAAGGGCGTGCTGGCCGGATCGAAGGACGCGACCCGCTGTATCGGCTACCTGACCAAGTACCTCACCAAGCAGGTGGCCGACTGCCACCAGGCTCAGACCGATGCTCGGCGGGCGCACGTCGAGCGGCTGGCCGAAGCGCTGCGGCACGAGCCGTGCTCCCCGCGGTGCGCCAACTGGCTCCGCTACGGCATCCAGCCCAAGAATGCCCGGCCCGGCCTGATCCCGGGTGCCTGCAAGGGCAAGGCCCACCGCCGCGAATACCTCGGCTACGCCGGGCGCCGCGTGCTGGTGTCCCGCAAGTGGTCCGGCAAGACGCTCGCCGACCATCGCGCCGACCGGAAGAACTGGCTCTTGGCCTCCCTCGGCCAGGCCGCCAACGACCCGGCCCGGTACACCTGGGAGCCCGTCAAGCCCGGCGACCCCGACCACATTGATCACGCCCGGCGGCTCCTGCACGTCGTCGCCGACCGGCAGCGATGGCAGGCCGTCCTCGCCGAAGCGAGACGGAGAGCAGCGGGGGAGACCAAGCCAGCTCTTTCGGCAACCGGGCAGGCCGCATGATGGCGCGCGACAAGACTTCGCTCACGGAGCGGCTTCTCACGCTGTCAGAGGTCGCCGCGATCCTCAGTACAAGCGAGCGCTTCCCGCGTCGCCTGATTGAGGAGCGCCGCATTCGCTTCGTGCGCATCGGCCGTCACGTCCGTATCCCGGATTCCGCGCTCGCCGAGTTCATCGCGGCCGGGGTCGTGGAGCCCATCATCACCACGAGCAAGAGAAGGGCAGCGTTATGGGCAACAGTAAAGGCCGTCGTCGGCGCTTCGGCGCTGTCCGAGAACTCAAATCCGGCCAGTGGCAAGCGCGTTATCGCGGCCCGGATGGTCTGATGCGCCCGGCCGCCCGGACCTTCCCCAGCAAGACCGACGCCGAGGTCTGGCTCACCCGCAAAGAAGCGGAGATTCTCAACGACGAGTGGATCAACCCGGAAGCGGGTCGCGTCCCCTTCCCTGAGTACGCGGCGGCCTGGATCGAGGAGCGGCCGAACCTCCGGCCCAAGACGATCCGTCTCTACCGCTACCTGCTGCGCAGCCACCTGCGGCCGGGCTTCGAGTCCAGGACCGTCGCCGAGATCAAGGAGGCCCACGTGCGGCGATGGCGGAAGGGCCTACTGGACAGCGGGGTCAGCGCGGTCACCACGGCGAAGGCGTACCGGCTGCTCAAGGCGGTCATGAACACCGCCGTCGACGACGGGCTGATCCGCCGCAACCCGTGCCGGATCAAGGGAGCGGGCCAGGAGAGGTCACCGGAGCGACCGACGCTGACCATCCCGCAGCTCTACGAGCTCGCCGAGGCGATCGACCAGCGTTACCGCGCGCTCGTCCTGCTGGGAACGTTCGGCAGCCTGCGGTGGGGCGAGCTGGCCGCGCTGCGCCGGGGCGATATCGACCTCGCAGCCTGCACGGTCAGCGTCGACCGGCAGCTCACCGAGACGATCGCGGGCAAGCCAGGCTTCGGGCCGCCCAAGTCGGAGGCGGGCATCCGGGGCGTGGCGTTCCCCGACGTGATCGCGGCCGACCTGCGCTGGCATCTCGCGTGCTTCGTGCCGGACCAGGCCGACGCGCTCGTATTCACCAGCCCGGCCGGGCTGCCGCTGCGGCACAGCAACTTCTACCGCCGCGTCTGGACCAAGGCCGTGCAGGCGGCTGGCCTGCCTGACCTGCACTTTCACGACCTCCGCCATACCGGGAACACGCTCACGGCCGAGGCTGGCGCGAACCTGCGCGAGCTGATGGAGCGCATGGGCCACGCCAGTACCCGCGCCGCGCTCATCTACCTGCACTCGACCAGTGAACGGCAGCACACGCTCGCCGACACGGTTGGGAAACTGGCCTGGGCACAGATGCGCCAGGTCAGGAAGCCAGCCGACGACGACGGCGCATCTGGCACGAAAGTGGCACGACCGCCGACGCGGGCCTCGTAAGTGCTGATCGCAGACCCGCTAATATGTCCGCTGACCTGGGGTTTCCGGTGAGCGCGCCCGGCAGGACTCGAACCTGCGACCCGCTGCTTAGAAGATCGTCTCACGTAGAGGGCCGACCTGCGTGTGCGCAGGTCACAGGTCAAGCAGGCTTGCCCGTGAATGACCGTGAGGCACCCTGTTTGCTCCGCCAGTCGGGCACGCAACGGGCACGTTGCTATGGATCAAGAGGCGGGCTGGACCGCTCTTGATCTACTACAGCCGGACTCGACAGTGCTCGATTGGCCCATCGACCGGCGCGCAGCGCCAACGGCTCCGGAGGCGGTAGGTGCACCGTGCCGTTAGTTAGCTGCGCAGATCAAACGGTGACATGCTGCTTGGTCCGCGCCTAGTCCAGGGGGGAGCCGGGCAGACCTCCGCGGGTTGGTTTGACGCTTGATACCGCAACGGCAGTTATGGCGGTGGATGTCTTCGGCGTTGGTAGTGGGACCGGCGGGCATGTGCCCGACGTCTAACACTGGTGCAGCCTCAAGTCCCCGCACCTGCTCGTTGTCATCGACTCGTCGAGGGCACCTACTGGAGCCGTCTACGAGATCCTGATCGACGAGGCTTGCCGAGCCCAATCATCACCGAAATGCCAATTCTCACCCACCCCGTAGCTGCCGTTGAACGTGTTGCTGCCGCCCAACAAAGTAATGGATCTACCTTGAAAATTAGGCTCACTGAAGAGTTCTACCGTGTAGCCGTTCGGTATGCTGGCTGAGCATATCGTATCATTGGGAAAAGAATTGACGTCCCAATTTCCCTTGTCAAGAAGTGTGAGTGTCCCCTGGTAATTGTAGTCAGAATAGAATGCGGGAATGCTGTACTGCAAGCGAAAGATGCCCCCGTCCTGAGGAATCCATGCCTCGCCGGGCTGGTGATCTATCACCGTAATGATCTGAGTCTGTATCGGGGGACCCCCGCCCGGATTGGGAATGAAGTCGCCTCCCTGGGTCTCCGTCAAGAACCCCACAACGTGGAGCAATCTCGGAGTGTAAACTATTCGCGCCTGCTGTCCAGCGCCGACATTAAAGGTGTACATCTCGCCTTCGGTTTGCGACGTCGAGTAACCGCCACCGACAGAAGCATTTATGGCCTTGAACACGCTCCCTGGCTCATAGTTAATTCCCACGTTAAAATTGAAACTCCATGTCGTTGTCTGACTCACCTGCCTTGATATGCTCCCACCACCACTCGGGTCGATCCACTCCGAAACCGACGTGCTCTGATCGAAACGAGGCTGGTCGTCTTGGGATTGCGGGGCCCACGTGTACACGTCCGGCATGACCTTCTCTTTCTTCGGATGCATGAAACCGACATGACAATACCACGAATTCTCGCGACTATCACCCGGGTGGCTACGAGGGCTCCATTTGGCTTCGCTTGAAAGCAGGCAGCGAAGAAAAGAACCTGGTCAGGGGCCAAATGGAGCCGACACCGGAATTCTGTGCATCAAGGCGGGACCACTTCAAACCGTCCAGATGGGACTACGGCGGACCGTCTTGACCTTGGCTTTTAGCCTGGGGTCGCCCAGGCGTGATCTTTGCAGAAAAAAGTTGCCCTTGACCTGCGAGAATAGGGCCTGTAGAGTGCTCTGTCCGTACCCGAGCCGAAGGCACTTCTCCGGTGAATTGCAACGTGAGGTCGCTCGCGTTGAGTGAGTGCGTCGAAGGAGGCCGGTGATGCCGGTGACGTGATTCGGTCCTATGCCTGAGTAGCTCCGTTCTGCTCCGTCCTCCCGATAGGTGCCGGGTCTTTGCCGAGGAAGATCACAGTCCAGGGTGGCGCGTAGCGCCATCGCGTCAGCGACGTGAGCGTAGCGAGCGCCCTTGACTGTGATCTCTGCGAGGCGACAGGATGCCCGGCGCGGGAGGACTTCTGGACAGCTCGCGTCGGTGCGGCACCGGGGAGGTACGGCGGGCACCGCACGCGGCCGGTCACCGGGGCTACGGGGCGCGGCAGCTCGGCGCGCCGCAGGGCTTCCGCCCGAAGGGCGCGACGAAAGCTGCCGCACCGCCCACGGCGCGTCCCCGATCTGACCCCGGCCGCCTACGGCGGGCCACCCCCTGGCCACCCATCTCTCCCCGATTGGCCGCGCCCGCTTCTCGCGGTTCACGTCCGGGCCGTCAGGCCCGGCGCGCCGAAGGTGCGCCCTTGAAGCTGTAGAGAAAGTTGTCACAAGTCACACGAGGCGACTCGATTCGCCGATCGGCAGAGGGGTGGCCTCTGTCCACTCGTACATGCGGTGGTCTCGGTGGAAGACAAGTAGCGACGCTCGGCTAAAGGTCACGGTGACCGGTCGCGGGTCGATGGTCATGACGGCGTTGGCTATCGGCTTCACGGGACCATCGCTGTTGACGTATGCCGCGCTGACGTGCGGCTTGAATCGATCACGTTCGGGCCGCGATTCGCTGAACTTGGCGGGTCCTAGAACCGAAGCGATGGTTTCATACATGGCCAACCGCAACTGGTATAGCGGCTCCGGCGGGTCGGCTTTGAGCAGCACTGCCTCGGGACGGACCGTAGGCCGGTGAAACGTGGCTACCGGAGCTTCCATGTTGCGGAGGCGTTCTTCCAAGCGGCTCGTGACGTCGGCTAGATCATCGGTATTGATCTCGTCTGTGAAGCCGATTCCCTGCATGGTGACGTGTAGCCATCGTGCGGGGATGAGATCCAGGCTCGGCAGGTGGGCCATGGCGTCTTGGTACTGATGTACCAATGCGCGTAGCTGCGGCTGGTCGTTCAGGGTGAAGTGGCAGGCGTAGAAATGACGGCCCGTGCGCCAGCCCGGACGCCACCACCAGTGGTTGCTTACCCGGGTCGTGACCTGAGTCTTTGCGTCTCCCATGGACCTACCTTGCTCAAATGTCGGACAAGCCCTGAAGGTCTTCCGGTTCCTGGGCGATTTCGTAATCATCGAAGATGATCACTCGGTCTGCGGGCCATACCGACTCTGATACTTCGAGGATTTCGCCATCGTCCGCGTAAGCCGTGTGCACAAGATGAACGAGGGCCGTTCCCGGTGCTAGATCGAGTAGTCCTGATTCCTCAGCCGTGGCAGGCCGGACAGTCCAGCGGTCCCGTGCACGGGTGTATCGCTTTCCGCTCAGCTCCTCAACGCACAAGAACAGCGCCTTGGGCACTACGTCTGTTTCTTCCAGGTAGGTCCCCGCAGCGATCGAGGCGGGAACGTAGCTGGCACCTAGTTCCTCCGGCTGCCCAGTATCTTTGTCGCGCAAGAGCCGCCGCCGGATCACCACTTGGTCACCTGGCTGGAAGTCGGTGACGGCAGCTATATCCCCCGGCACACTGCCTTGCCCGGCGGAAATGATCTTGTGAGCAAGGTGAGAGGTTAGGAGCTGCTTGTCGGCACGGGCTCGGCCGTACCGCTTGCGGGATCGGCGCTGAAGACGTCGGTCAGCTTTGACGAAAGTCCCGATGCCCTGCTGCGATTCGAGCAGACCCTCTGCCCGGAGAACGCCAATTGCTTGGCGTAGCGTTGGCAGGCTGAGAGTGCCGAACTCGTCTCGGAAGCGGTCTAGTAGCGCCGTCTCTGCGGGAAGTTGGTCGCCTGGCTGGTATTCACCGTTCTTGATCTGGCGGCGTAGCGCGTCTGCTATGCGCTGGTACTTGGGTGCTCTGGCACCCAGCTCGTCTGTCATGTGTTCCTCCAGCTAGCAGCTTAGTCCTGTAGAGGACTTGACGAGCCATCCCGATGTCGGTTACCGTTCCTGTAGGTCCTATAGAGGACAAGAGGACAAGATAGGAAGGGCGTCAGGATCATGCGACTCAAGATCGACATGGACGGTATCCGTTTCCGGGCGGGTGGCCCGGCCAAGCCAAAGCAGGACTACAAGGACAGGAACAAGCAGGCTGTGACGCCGGACGGGCGGCCGATCTGGATCGTGCGGCTGACCGCGTTCGACACGCGCACCGAGCAGGGATCGAGCGAGTCCATCTGGGTCGAGGTGGCTGGAGAGCAGCCCGTGCTGGCCACAGATGAACTCGTGCAGATCGACGGCCTGGTGTTCGCGCCGTGGATCAGCGGCCCGGCACGCAAGGACCACAAGATCGTCCGCAACTTCCGCGCGGACACGGTGACGCTGGCTCCTGCCCCCGCCAAGAACGGCATCCACGCGGCCTGAGCCTCCCGGCCAGGCGCACGCACCGATCCTCATCCCGTACCGCGCGAACAGGAGCAAACAGCTATGTCAAGGAACAAGGACCTCAAAGCCGCCAAGCTTCACGCGAAGGCCGATAAGGCAATGGGAAAGCTGAACCTTATCCGGGCCTGTGAACTCAGGAACAAGGCAGAGCGGATGGAAGACAAGGCAGCAAACAAGCGGCGCGGCTGGTAGGGAACCGCCCTTCGCGCCTGATCCTCATCCCGTACCGCATGAACAGGAGACCACCGATTATGACCGTTACCCGTATCCCGTCCGAGATCGTGGCGGTGCCCGATTTCGTGACCATGACCGAGCCCGTCCCGGACAAGACGATGGCTGAGCTGGCTGTGGCCCTGGTGGCCATGTTCACCGAGGACGACAGCCTGCCCCAGCCCGGCTACCTGAACCTGTCGGTGACCGGCCAGGAGATCGACATGCAGTTCGGCACCACGCCGGACACGTTCCACGCCATGGCCTGCTGGGCCGAACGGTTCGGCGCCACCGTCACCGGTTCCCGGACCACCGATGTTCACGGCGAGCCTGCCGTGCGCTGCGAACTGCGGTTCGCCTACGCGGGTGTGGCCGTGAGGGCCTACGCCTACATCCACACGGCCAGCACCCGCTGACCGGACCAGATGCCGGGCCTGGGGGATTGCCGTCCCCCAGCCCGGCCCACCACACCAATCCTCATCCCGTGATCAGAACGACAAACAAGGAGAACCACCATGCCCGCCAGCATCGAATCGATGTTCTCGGTCCGCCAGATGCCCTGGCACCGCGAAGGCACCATCTGCGATGACTACCCCGGCACGTGGGCGGATGCCCGCACCCTGGCCGGGCTCGACTGGGACCCGGTCACCGCCGACGTGTACGCGGTCACCGGCATCAACCCCGACGGCACCGAGCACTACGAGCCCGTCCCGGGCTGGAAAACCATCGCCCGCTCCGATAACGGAGCCGTCCTGTCCATCAACAAGGACACCTACACCGTCATCGACCACAGCGAAATGGGCGAGATCGTCGAAGCGGTCCTGGCTCAGCCGAACGTCAAGTGGGAAACCGCGGGCGTGCTGGACGGCGGCCGGTCCGTGTGGTGCCTCGCACTGCTCGATGAGCCCATCACCCTGCCCGGCGATACCAGCCCGACCCTGCCCTACCTGGCCATCACCAACCGGCACGACGGCACCGCCGCCTGCGCCCTGCGGGCGACCGCCGTGCGGATCGTGTGCGCCAACACCTTCCGCGCCGCCGAACTGGAAGGCGAACGCACCGGCACCACCTTCTCCTTCATCCACAAAGCCTCCTGGCGGAACCGCATCGACGAAGCCCGCCAGGCCGTCACCGGAGCCAAAGCCGAGATGCGCCGCTACCAGGAACTAGCCGCTGACCTGCTGGCCATCCCCATCACCACCAAGCAGCGTGAGCTGTTCATCACCGAGTTCATCCCCATGCCGCCCACTGGCCTGGTCACCGACCGGGTGGCCCGCAACGTGGAGGAAGCTCGCAAGGCGCTGCGGCTGCTGTTCGACTCCACCACCAACGCCCAGATCGCCGGGACCGCCTACGGGCTGGTCCAGGCATCGGGCGAATACCTCGATCACGTCCGCACCGCCCGGTCCTGGGAGACCCGGCTCAACCGCACCCTGATCCGCCCGGAACCGCTCAAGCACCGGGCCCTGTCCCTGGTCCGTGAAGTCATCACGGCCTAACACACAAACGCCGGGCCTGGGGGATTGCCGTCCCCCGGCCCGGCCCACCAGTTGACCCTCATCCCGTTACAAACAAGGAGACAGTGGCATGTCCGAGATTACCAGCGCGCCCACCGGCACGCACGAGCCGCGAACGGTGGTGTTCCGGCCCACCGCCAGCGACGGTCACCGGATCGTCTACCACGAGCCGATCTGCCCCGACTGCGGGTCCTTCGAGATCGTCCAGGACGAGATCGACACCGGCGACGGCATCAACGAACTCGGCCTCATCTGCGACGACTGCGGCACCGCCTGGCCGGTCGCCTGCGTCGTGGACTGGGACACCCCCGCACCCCAGGGGAGTGACCATGCCCCGGCGTAACCGCAAAGGCCGTGCCGTCCTGGACAGTGACCAGCTCGCCGCCGCGATCGGCGTCCAGGCCCCCAGCCTGACCGTCTCCAACGGCAAGTTCCCGTGCACCGGGTGCCGCAAGCGCGGCCACTGGAACGGCGGGTACTGCCCGCTCTGCGTGGGCCGGATCGTGATATCCGCCCGCCGCACCGTCCTGGGCCGGTGAGCCATGGCCAAAAACAGCAACAGCAGCAACCGCAACCAGCGGAACAACCCCTACCTGATCGAGAGCTGGGCCGTCGGTTTCCACCGCAGCAAAGCAGGCATCGCCTGGCGGTGGCGCACCGAACTGGCCCTCTTTGCTGCCCTGCTCGCCGCCTACTTCCGGCTGGCTGCGGCCATCACCGCCCTGTGGGCGCTCATTACCCTCACCGCCCTCATCACGGCGGCGCTGCTCCTCCCGCCCTCGCGGGGGTTCCTCAAGCGCCGCGCCTGGTGCCTGATCTCCCGGCACCGCCTCCAGCGGGTCTGCTACGAGGGACGGCTGCACACTCGCGCCGGACGGCTCCCGCTGATCCTGTGGATCCGGCCGACCAAGGTCGGCGAACGCGCCCACATCCTGTGCCGCGCGGGGATCTGCGCCGATGACTTCGACACCTACCGGGCAGAGATCGGCGCAGGCTGCTACGCCCGCGAAGCCCGCGTCATCCGCAACAAGAAGTACTCGCACTTCGTGACCATCGACATCATCCGCCACGACCCGCTGACCGCCGACGTCATCATCCCCTCGCGGATCATCCCCCCGGACCCGGCCCGGATAAAGGAGCCGGTGTCATGACCGCCCGCCCTGACCCCATGCTCCAGCCAGCGGTCAAGCTGACCAGCCAGCTCACCCGGGGCGACCACATCACCCTCGACGGGCTCGGCGGCTTCGCCGTCACCCACGCCCAGCCGTTCGGCACCAAGGCACTGATCCGCCTCGGCTGGGAGAACCTCGCCGTCATCACCGCACGCGACACCCGCTGGCAGGCCATCACCCTGGGTTCCCCGGTCTACCTGCACGGCTACCAGCCATGTGGTGAATGCGACGGCAAAGGCATCATCTTCGGCACCCCAGACCAGCCGCACCCGGTCTGGGACGGCCAGCGCAACCGCTGGGTCACCCCCTAACCCAGCCACCCAGGGCAGGCCCCGGTACCACCGGGGCCTGCCTCCACTCACCTTCTGAAGGGAGGCACCCCCTCATGACCATCTATCCCGGCGCGTTCCCGTTCTCCATGTTCGACCCCGTGCACCTGGGCATCGACGAGAACGGCGAGCACGTCTACGTCGACCTCGCCGAACGGAACATGCTGCTTGGCGGCGAACCCGGCGCAGGCAAGTCCTCCGGGCTGAACCTGATCACCGCGCACGGCGCGCTGGCCTATGACTGCAAGCTCATCCTGGTCGACGGCAAGCAGGTCGAGCTCGGCCCGTGGCGGCACTGCGCCGACATGTTCATCGGCCCCAGTATCAAAGACGCCATCGAGGCGTTCGAGTCCTTCCAGGCCACCATGGACGCCCGGTACCAGACCTTGCTGGCCACCGGCCGCCGCAAGATCGTCCGCGACTCCGGCGAGCACGTCTATTTGATCGTCATCGACGAGTACGCCTACTTCTCCGCCACCGTCGGCACCAAAGCCGACCGGGAGAAGTTCGCCGCCCTCACCCGCGACCTGGTAGCCCGCGGCCGCGCGGCCGGGGTGATCATCATCCTGGCCACCCAGCGGCCCTCCCACCAGGTCATCGACCCGTCCATGCGGGACCTGTTCGGCTACCGGTGGGCGTTCCGCTGCACCACCGATTCCAGCTCCGACGTGGTCCTCGGCCAGGGCTGGGCCAACGAAGGCTACACCGCCGCCGACATCGACCCCCTCGCCCGGGGGGTCGGCTACCTGCTGTCGGAGACCGGCGTCCCCCGCCGGATCAAGTCCGCCTACCTCACCGACGAGGACGTGGCCTACCTCGCCACCTACGCCGCGAGGCTGCGGCACGGGACGGAGGCAGCATGAGCCACCCACCCGTCCTGGCCCCCTACCGGGACTCATCACCAGCGGCCCATCTCCAGCGGCCGGACAGCGTCAACGACCGCTTGACACCCAACCGGGCACGGCGGTCGGTCGACAACGACGAGTACGCCAGCTTCGCCCGCCGCGTCCTGCGCGCCTACGCCCGCCGGGTCGCCGTCGGCGACATCGACGCCCTGACCGCCATGACCGATCTCGCCGCCGAGATCGACACGGCCATCGGCCAGGCCGTCACCGGCCTGCGCGCCTTCGGCTACTCCTGGGCCGAGATCGGCACCAGGCTCGGCATCACCCGCCAGGCCGCCCAGCAACGCTGGGGCCACCCAGCATGACCACCATGGCCGCGACCGCCGCCCTCAGCCCCGGACCGTTCGACGGCCCGGGGCAGGGGGCGACCGCCGACGACACCACCACGGAGACCATCACCTGGGACGACTTCAAAGCCTGGGAACGCCAGCTCGCCACCACCGGCAACTGCTCCCACCCCATCCGGCTGACCGGCCGCATCGACGCCATCGACCTGATCACGGGGGAAACCAAGCCGGTCTATGACACCGCCGCCGATCCCGGGGGAGTGCTGCACGTCGCGTGCGGGAACCGCCGCGAGTCCGTCTGCCCGGCCTGCTCAGCCGTCTACAAGCGCGACGCTCGGCAGCTCGTCCGTGCTGGGCTCGCAGGCGGTAAGGGCGTGCCCGAGACGATCACTGGCCATCCGTGCGTGTTCGCCACCTTGACCGCGCCCTCGTTCGGGCCGGTCCACTCCCGCCGGATGCGCGGCAAGACCGTCTTGCCTTGTCGCCCCCGCCGCGACGCGCACGCCCGCCGCTGCCCCCACGGCCGGGACATTTCCTGCTCGACCCGGCACGTCGAGGACGATCCCAGGCTCGGGCAGCCGATGTGCGGCGACTGCTACGATTACGAGGCCGCCGTGCTGTTCAACACTCATGCTGGGGCTCTGTGGCGCCGGTTTACTACCTACCTGCCCCGCCAGCTGGCCGGCCTCGCTGGCGTCACGCAGAAGGCGCTGCGCTCGGTGCTGCGCATCCGCTACGTCAAGGTCGGCGAATACCAGGCGCGCGGCGTCGTCCACTTTCACGCCGTCATCCGCCTGGATGCCCCCGGTCAGGACTACCAGCCGCCGCCCCCCCAGTACACCGCCGACCTGCTATGCGACGCCATCCGCCAGGCCACCGCCGCCATCAGCTTGACCGTCACCACCGGCCCGGCAAGCCCGGCCGTCCGGCTCACCTTCGGCGCGCCGCAGGGCACCGACGCCCGGCCCATCCGCCACGGCGGCGACCTGCCCGGCACGGGGCAGGCCCTGTCCGCCCCGGCCGTGGCCAACTACATCGCCAAGTACGCCACCAAGACCCTGACCGTGCCTGGTGTGCCGGACAAGCGCATCCGCGCCGCGTTTGACTTTCAATCCTTGCGCTGCTCGGCTCACTACCAGCGGATGATCACCACCGCCTGGCGGCTCGGCCACCGCACCGCGACGGGCGATCCGCGGTTGCGCCGCTGGGCGCACATGCTCGGCTACGGGGGCCAGTTCCTCACCAAATCCCGCCGCTACTCTGTCACCTTCGGCCAGCTCCGCGTTGCCCGCACGGCTCACCGCCGCGCGCAGCGTCACCCCGGCGGCGAGCGTGACCCGTGGGGTCGTCCGTTCGATGAGGCTGTCGTTCTGGTCGTTAAGACCTGGGCCTATGCCGGAACCGGCTATACCGCCGCCCCCGGCGCTGAGCTGGCCGCCGCATCCGCCGCCCGTGCCCGCGAGCACCACGCCAGGCCGACGCTGCCGCATGATCCAGCGTCAACGGTTGCTTCATACCTGCTTGATCGACCAGAGGAGAAGCGATAGGCACATGAAATCCGTTTACGACCGCCTGCTGACCTGTGACGAGGCAGCGGAGATGCTCAATACGAAGCCGCGTTTCATCCGGCGGCTGATTGACGAGCGGCGGATTCGGTTCACCCGGGTAGGCAGGCACGTACGCATCCCTGAATCGGCTATCCGGGAATTCATTGGCGGCGGTATGGTCCAGCCTGTCATCCGGGCTCGTTCCATGCGGAAGGCTGCCTGATGGCCGTCAAACGGCGCTTTGGCCGTGTACGCAAGCTGCCATCCGGCCGTTGGCAAGCCCGCTACAAGGGACCTGACGGCATCGACCGGCCCGCACCACGCACCTTCGCCACCAAGCGTGACGCTGAAATCTGGCTCATCCATACCGAAGCCGACATCCTGAACGATCAATGGTTTGATCCGGACCTCGGCCGGGCCACCTTCGGTGATTACGCCCGGTCCTGGATCGATGAGCGTCCGGCCCTGCGCCCCAAGACGCTCCAGCTCTACCGCTACCTGCTGCGACAGCATGTCAATCCCGCCTTCGAGGCAAAGCCGATCGCATCCATTCGGGAACCACACGTACGGCGCTGGCGGAAGCAGCTACTCGACGCCGCGACAAGCGAAGTCACCGTGGCCAAGGCTTACCGGCTGTTCAAGGCGATCCTGACCACCGCCGCCGACGACGGCATGATCCGGCGCAACCCCTGCCGCATTAAGGGGGCAAGTCAGGAGAAGTCACCGGAGCGACCCGTGCTCACCATTGCCCAGGTGTACGCGCTGGCCGAGGTGATCGGCCAGCGTTACCGAGCCATGGTTCTTCTGACGGTGTTCGCCAGCCTTCGCTGGGGTGAGCTGGCCGCCCTCCGGCGCTGTGACATCGACCTGGATGCCGGGACGGTGCGAATCACCCGTCAGCTCACCGAGGTAAACGGCGCGTTGTCGTTCAGTCCACCGAAGACAGCCGCTGGGCTTCGTATAGTGATCATCCCGGCCGTGATCGTGCCCGACCTGACCTGGCACATCGGCCGGTTCGCCGCCTCTGATGATGACAGCTTGATCTTCACCAGCCCGGACGGGTTGCCACTGCGGCACAGCAACTTCCGTCGCCGGGTCTGGTTGCCCGCGCTCACGTCCGCCAGGCTGCCACCGATTCACTTTCATGATCTTCGTCATACCGGCAACGACCTGGCTGCGGACACGGGTGCAAGCTTGCGGGAGCTGATGGACCGGATGGGGCATTCAACCAGCCGCGCGGCCATGGTTTACCTGCATAGCAAGGATGAACGGCAGCAGGCCATAGCCGACGCGATCAGCAAGCGCACCGACAAGGAGCTACGGCAAAACATGCCTCGATCGGGCACGCAACGGGCACGCAAGCCCAACGAGGCGTCATGAAGATCAAGTCAAGGGGCGTGAAATCCAGCTCTGACCTGCTGATACGTCGGTGCGCGCCCGGCAGGACTCGAACCTGCGACCGGCTGCTTAGAAGGCAGCTGCTCTATCCGACTGAGCTACGGGCGCCCGGCACAACATTGTGCATGCCAAAGGTCACGTGTCGGCCACAGGCAGGTTGGTTATCCGTCGCGGCTGCAGGGCCCACCAGCCTCTGCCGGAAGGGACACCCCGGCCGCCGCACCAGCGCACTCCTGGCCAGGGCACGACCCAGACGCTATCCAGCGTGCCCGGCGAATTCCAGTATCTTATGCTCCCGCACCTGGCCCAAACCGGCGGAAAACTCCGCCGCGCACGCCGGGCAGCCCAGTAGGAGCAACCATAGCCCGCACCGGCAATTCATTTCGGGCAAGGAATACCCTCGTGCCGATGTCCCTAATCCGGTGCCTCACTGCGGGCAAACAGTCACATGATCAAAAAGCCGCCCCCCGAGCAGCCGAAGTTGCCCATGTGATTGCTGTAATCGATACTGTCTATAGTTACCGTCATCGGATGATAAAGGGATTGCAACACCCCGTAGGGATGGCTAGCTACTCCGGGCGGTAACGGATTATCGTCACTTTCTATGACGTCCGGGAAAAATCGTCCGATTAGGGACTTCCATGCCAGCAGTCAGGCCAGTCAGGCCGGGGCTGATGCCCCGGACGATGGATTAATGGGCTATGACGGAACGGCCTGCACTCCCCACGAACTGGCCTTTTCCCTGACTAAGGTCCGTCCCTTCCCTGATCGTCAGCCAGCGGACATGACCCGCTCTGGTCAGGCTGGGCAGCCTCACGCTGACCCGGACGGCTCCGCCCTCCGGCATCACCTGCCGCAGGCCGCCGATGACTCCGGAGACGCCGATGACTCCGGCGACCGCGGTGACGCTGATATCTCCGATGCGTTCGGTGACGCCGACGTGGCCTGGCGCCAGATCCGGTCGGTGTCGGCCCGCCTCGAGCTCCTCCGGAGCTTCGCTCGGGTACTGCAAGAGCACTCCGGCGAACTGGCGGCTCGCAGCCGCACGCTTCAGGCCCGTAGCGCCGCGCTGCAGAGCCGCGCCACGGCGCTCAAGGCGCAGAACGCCGGGGTGTACGTCCAGGACCGCAGCGCGCCCGGCGTGTCCCTGGCCCCGTTGGCCTTTGCCCCGCAGTCCCCTGTGAACTGCGCCACGCAGGTCTCCCCGACCTTCACCGCGGAAGCCCCAGCGACCTTCGCCCCAAAGGCCCCAGTGATCTTCACCCCGAAGGCCCGGATGCCCTCTCGCCGATATGTCAGCACCGAACCCCAAACCGCCGAAATTCCCCTCCTCGGCGGCGAGGTGACCGAAGGCGTCGTCCGCGTCGGCCGGACCGTCCGCCGCCCGGTGCGGCCGCACACTCCCGCGGTACACGCGCTCCTTCGGTACCTCGAGGCCGCCGGTTTCGACGGCGCCCCGCGCGTGCTCGGCATCGACGCGAAGAACCGCGAGGTCCTGACCTACCTCCCGGGCGTGGTGAGCAGGCGCCTGCTCCCGAGGTTCATCACCGCCGACTCCACGCTGGTCTCCCTGGCCGAACTGCTACTCCGCTATCACCAGGCGGTCGCCGGTTTCGACCCACCCCCCGGGGCGCAGTGGGATGGTCAGCTGACCCGGTTTGTCGACGGGCCGCCGGACGTCATCTGCCACTGCGACGTGAATCTGAAGAACGTCATCTTCCGCCCGGGACCGGACGGTCCCCAGCCGTATGCGTTCATCGACTTCGATCTGGCCCGGCCCGGAACGCGGCTGGTCGACATCATCCAGACGCTGCGCTACTGGGCCCCGATCGCCGATCCGGCCGACCGCGATCCGGCGCTCCGGAACGCCGACGCCCCGGCCCGCATCGCGATCTTCTGCGAGGCGTACGGCCTCTCGGGCAACGAACGCGCCCGCCTCGTCCCGGTCGCCAGCCGGTGGCTGTGCCGGTCGCGGGCCACCATCGCCGAGCGGGGCAGGACGCGTGGCGGGCCGTGGGCCCGGATGCTGGACGCCGGAGTGGGGGACCGGCTGCTGCGGTCCGCGGAGTGGCTGGAGCGCAACCGGCCCGAGATCGAGGCACGCCTGCGCCGCCCGGACCGCTGGCGGGCGTGAACGCTGCGCCGCCCGGACCGCTGGCGGGCGTGAACGCTGCGCCGCCCGGACCGCTGGCGGGCGTGAACGCTGCGCCGCCCGGACCGCTGGCGGGCGTGAACGCTGCGCCGCCCGGACCGCCGTCCGCCGCGCCCGCTGCGCCGGCCCCCGCGTCAACCGGAACCGGCACCCGGTAACCGCGGGGAGCCGGGATCACCTCACGGCGCCTTCGCCTATGGTCAGTTGCTGTGACGTGCGAGGGGCAGGCGCCGGATCGTGCCAGGGACTGGGCGCTGGCGGGTGGCGTGGCCGCGGGCGTGGCGCTGGACGCGCTGATCGGTGACCCGCGCCGCGCGCACCCGGTGGCCGCCTTCGGCCGTGCCGCCGCGGGCCTGGAAGCGCGCATGTACGCGGACGGCCGGGTCCGCGGCTCGCTGTACGCCGGCGCCTGCGTGCTGGGCGCCACCCTGCCGGCCGTGGCCGCGCACCGCCTCACCCGTGGGCGCCCGCTGCTCCGCGCCGCCGCCGTCACGGCCACCGTCTGGGCGGTCACCGGTGCCCGTTCGCTTCGCCATGAGGCCGAACGGGCCGCCGTGGCCCTCGATACGAACGATCTGGCCGCGGCCCGCGAGGTGCTCCCGGGGCTCTGCAGCCGCGACCCGGCCCACCTCGGCCCGAAGGACCTCGCCCGCGCGGTGGTGGAGTCGGTGGCCGAGAACACCAGCGACGCGGCGGTCGCCCCGCTGGTCTGGGCCGCGGTCGCCGGGTTGCCCGGCCTGGCCGCCTACCGCGCGGTGAACACGCTGGACGCGATGGTGGGCTACCGGTCACCGCGGTACGAGCGGTTCGGCTGGGCCGCCGCGCGCCTCGACGACGTGGCCAACTGGGCCCCCGCCCGCCTGACGGCGGCGCTCGCCGCGGCCTGCGCGCCCGCCGTCGGCGGGAGCCCCCGCGAGTCGCTGCGCGCCGTCCGCCGCGATGGCGGGCACCACCCGAGCCCGAACGCGGGCCGCCCGGAGGCGGCCTTCGCCGGCGCGCTCGGCCTGCGGCTCGGCGGGGCCAGCAGCTACCAGGGCGTCACCGAGCGCCGGCCCGGACTCGGCGACGGCCGCGCGCCCGAACCCCGCGACATCCGCCGGGCGGCGCGCCTGTCCCGCGCCGTCACGGTCAGCGCCACCGCCCTGGCCGCCCTGGCCGCCCTGGCCCCAAACCTCCCCGCCCCCGCCTCACCCGGCCCCGCCTCACCCGGCCCCGCCTCACCCGGCCCCGCCTCACCCGGCCCCGCCTCCCCGCATGGGCTCCCCGGGCGGGGGCTCCGCCCCGCCGGCCGCCCCTCGCGGAGCCCGGGCCGGACGCGCCGGGGGGGCCCGGTGAAGGGGGCGCTACTGGTCGCGGGGACGAACTCCGACGCCGGCAAGAGCGTGATCACGGCCGGGCTGTGCCGCTGGCTGGCCCGCCAGGGCCTGAAGGTGGCCCCGTTCAAGGCGCAGAACATGTCGCTCAACTCCTTCGTCACGCCGGGCGGCGCGGAGATCGGGCGGGCACAGGTCATGCAGGCCGCCGCGGCCGGGGTCGAGCCGACCGCGGACATGAACCCGGTCCTGCTCAAGCCGGGCAGCGACCGGCGCAGCCAGGTGGTCGTCCTCGGCCATCCGAGAACCGAGGCCGACGCGGTCTCCTACCGGTCCATGGCCACAGAGCTGCGGCAGATCGCGCTGGCCAGCCTGGCCCGGCTCCGCGACGAGTTCGACGTCGTGATCTGCGAGGGCGCCGGCAGCCCGGCGGAGATCAACCTGCGGGACACCGACGTGGCGAACATGGGGCTGGCCCGGGCCGCCGGGCTGCCCGTCATCGTGGTCGGCGACATCGACCGGGGCGGTGTGTTCGCGGCGCTGTACGGGACGCTCGCGCTCATGCCGGCCGCCGACCAGGAGCTGGTCTCGGGCTTCGTCATCAACAAGTTCCGCGGCGCCCCCGAACTGCTGGACAGCGGGATCACCATGCTGGGGCGCCTCACCGGGCGCCCACTGCTCGGCGTGCTGCCCTGGGCCGAGAACCTCTGGCTCGACGCGGAAGACTCGCTCGCACTCTCCCGGCCGGCCGGCTCCGGCGGCGGGATCGGGAGCACCACAGCCCCGTTCGGAAATGATGTGCTCCGGATCACCGTGGTCCGGCTCCCGCGGATCAGCAACTTCACCGACATCGACGCGCTGGCCGCCGAGCCGGGGGTGCTCATCCGGCTGGCCCGCGAGCCCGCCGAACTGGCCGACGCCAACCTGGTCGTGCTGCCCGGCTCCCGGGCGACCGTCGCGGACCTCGGCTGGCTGCGTGAGCGCGGGCTCGCCGCCGCCATCGTCGAGCGCGCGCGGGCGGGCCGGCCGGTGCTCGGCATCTGCGGTGGGTACCAGATGCTGGCCGGGCAGATCGAGGACCGGGTGGAATCCGGCGCGGGTGCGGTCCCCGGCCTGGGCCTGCTCCCGGCCCGGGTGGAATTCGGCGCGGACAAGTGCCTGGGACGGCCGGTGGGCCGCGCGCTGGGCGCCACGGTCGCCGGATACGAGATCCGCCACGGTCTCGTCCGGCTCACCGACCCGGGCTGCGAGCCATTCCTCGACGGCTGCCGGGCCGGCCCCGGTGGCGCGGTGTGGGGCACGAGCTGGCATGGCACGATGGAAAACGACGAGTTCCGGCAGGTGTTCCTGGCCGAGGTGGCGCGCCTGGCCGGTCGCGATTTCACGCCCGCGCCCGGCACGGACTTCGCGGGGCTGCGCGAGGCGCGGCTCGACGCGCTCGGCGACCTGGTCGCGGACCACCTCGATACCGCAGCGCTCGCGCGGCTGATCAGCGACGGTGCGCCGCCTGGTCTGCCCGTGCTGCCCCCCGCGGGCCCATGAAATCGGTGTGAAATTTTGGCGAACGGAAAGGGGCGGAAGATGGACGAACGTGGCGACGCCACCGCCGCGGCGGTCAGCGGCGACTCGGCGTGGCTGGCGTCCAGGCCGGTGCTCATCTTCGACCTCGGCGGCGTCGTCCTGGACTGGAACCCCCGTCACCTGTACCGGAAGCTGATCCCCGACGAGGTGGCGCGCGAATCGTTCCTGACCGAGGTGTGCAGCCCGGCCTGGAACCTGCAGATGGATATCGGCAAACCGTCGGCGGAAGCGGTCGCGGAACTGTCCGCGCGCTTTCCCGACCAGGCCGGCCTGATCAGCGCGTATTGGGATCGCTGGCCGGAAATGCTTGGCGGTCCCATTCCGGGCACGAGCGAGCTCGTTGCCGAATTGGCCAGATCGGGACGTGAGCTGTACGCCATTTCGAACTTCAACGGCGAGGTGTGGCCGGCCACGATGGACGCCTTTCCCGTGCTGAACTGCTTCAAGGACATTGTCATTTCCAGCTTCGTCGGGGTCTGCAAGCCCGATCCGCGGATCTTCGCCCTCGCGCTGCGGCGGTTCGGCGTCGCCGCCGGGGACTGCCTGTTCATCGATGACGTCGCGGCGAACGTGGATGGCGCGAAAGCTGCCGGGATCGCGGCCGTCCAGTTCACCTCGGCCGCCGCGCTGCGGAGGCTGCTCGCATCCGCTGACCTGGCCTCCTGATCGGGCCTGTCCCGGCTTCCTGATCGGGCGGCATAACCTGGGCGACGGCCCGATCGCTTGTCCCCTAGCATGGGCGGCAGCGCTGCCGGGGCTCAATGGCGCACGGCGGCCTGCGCGCCCACGTGAATTCCATTTCAGAGCCTTGAGGTAGGTCATGCCTGAGAAAGTCCTGTACACCGCCGAAGCCACTTCCACGGGCGACGGCCGGAACGGCCACGTCACCTCCTCCGACGGCCGGATCGACCTTGATCTCGCGCTTCCGCCCGAGATGGGCGGGTCAGGTAACGGCGCCAACCCCGAAGAGCTGTTCGCCGCCGGGTACGCGGCGTGCTACCACAGCGCCCTGCGCGCGGCCGGCCGCCGGGTCGGCGCCGACGTGGACGGCTCCACGGTGACCGCGTACGTGGGCATCGGGCCCGAGGGAGACGCGTTCGACCTGGTCGTCACGCTCGAGATCTACCTGCCGAACGCCGGTCCCGAGCAGGCCCGCGAGGTCGCCGACGCAGCCCACCAGGTGTGCCCGTACTCGCGCGCGACCCGCGGCAACATCAGCGTGGAGCTACGGCTCACCGGCCCGGCCGCCACCACCGAGCAGCCTGCCTGACCCGGATGCCGCGAAACCTCCGGGACCGGTTGGCGGACGCGCGGCTCTACCTGTGCACGGACGCCCGGGAGCGCCAGGGCGACCTGCCGGACTTCCTCGACGCGGTGCTCGGGGCCGGGGTGGACATCGTCCAGCTCCGGCAGAAGGGCCTGGAGGCGGCGCAGGAGCTCGCGTTCCTCGAGGTGTTCCGGGAGAGGGCGGCCCGGCACGATGCGCTGTTCGCCGTCAACGACCGCGCCGACCTGGCCTACGCGGCCGGGGCAGACATCCTGCACCTGGGCCAGGATGATCTCCCGGTCGCCGTGGCCCGGGCGATCGTCGGCCCCGGGCCGCTGATCGGGCGTTCCTCGCACGCCGAGGCGGAGACGGCCGCGGCGGCGTCGGCCCCCGGGGTCGACTACTTCTGCACGGGCCCGGTCTGGCCGACGCCGACCAAACCCGGCCGTCCCGCGCCCGGCCTGCCGCTCGTGCGTTACGCCGCCACGCTGGGCCCCCGCCGTCCGTGGTTCGCGATCGGCGGGATCACCCTGGACAGCCTCGGCCAGGTGCTGGGGGCCGGCGCACGCCGCGTGGTCGTGGTCCGGGCGCTCACCGAAGCGCCGGATCCGGCCGCTGCCGCGGCCACGTTCGCCGCGCGCCTGCGCGCCGCCCAGTAGCGGGCCGGCGGCCCCTGGCGGAGGCCGGCCCAGAGACCAGCCCGGGCGCCGGGCCATTGGGCCGTGGCACGGACGGGCACTCAGCGGTTACCCTGGGGCGCATGCCTCCTCGCCCGCGCCTCTCCTCCACGCCCGCCGGCTCCGCCGGGCCCATCGGCTCGGCGACCGCCCCGGCCCGACTGGTCCGGCACGCGGCCGCGATCCGGGACCTGATCGCGGCCGGCGGCGAGTTGTTCTCGTTCGAGTTCATGCCGCCGAATACCGACGCCGCGGAACTGCAGCTCTGGCGGGCGATCCGGCAGCTCGAGCCGCTGCGGCCGACGTTCGTCTCGGTGACCTACGGTGCGGGCGGCTCGACCCGCGACCGCACGGTCCGCGTGACCGGCCGGATCGCCGAGGAGACGACGCTGACCCCGGTCGGGCACCTGACCGCCGTGAATCACTCGGTCGCCGAGCTGCGGCACGTCATCGGCTCCTACGCGGCGGTCGGCGTCCGCAACCTGCTGGCGCTGCGCGGCGACCCGCCCGGCGACCCGAATGCGGAGTGGACGGCGCACCCGGAGGGTCTGGCCCACGCCGACGACCTGGTCCGCCTGATCCGGTCCGCCGGAGACTTCTGCGTCGGCGTCGCCGCTTTCCCCGAGAAGCACCCGCGCTCACCCGACCTCGACTCCGACGTCGAGTATTTCGTCCGCAAGTGCCGGGCCGGGGCCGACTTCGCCGTCACGCAGATGTTCTTCTACCCGGAGGACTACCTGCGGCTGCGCGACCGGGTGGCGGCCCACGGCTGCGCCGTGCCGATCATCCCCGGCATCATGCCCATCACCAGCGTGCGGATCATCGACCGCGCGATCGAGCTGGGCGGCACCAAGATTCCGCCGGAGCTGTCCGAGCGGCTGCACGCCGTCTCCGACGACCGGGCGGCGGTGCGCGAGATCGGCGTGGACTACGCGGCCTCGATGTGCGAGCGACTGCTCGCTGAGGGCGTCCCGGGCCTGCACTTTTACACGCTGAACTGGTCCCGGGCCACGCGGGAGATCTACCAGCGGCTCGGCCTGGCCGAGCGTGCGGCCCGGATGCGCGCGTCCGGCCAGACGGACCAGACGGACCAGACGGATCCGCCGGGCCAGCAGCGTCAGGAGCGGATGTCGCGCAGCGGCAGCGCGGCGCCCATCACCGCGTAGGGCGGGTCACCGCCGGCGAACCGGTACGCCGTCAGCAGGTCGACGAACCCGGCGCTGCGGTACAGCCGCCGCGCCGGTGATTCGGAGTCATGCGTGGACAGCAGGGCGCTGAATTCGTCCAAGTCGGCGGTCAGCCGGTACAGCAGGTTGCGCCCGAGTCCCTGGTGCTGGTACGCCGGCTTCACGTGCAGCTCGGCCACTTCGAACGAGTCGGACAGCCAGTGGCTGGCTTCGGGCGCCCCAGCCGAAGCGGCTAGCGCGTAGTTCACCATGTCGTGCCACCACTGGCCGGATTCCCCGTGGAAGCCGTAGCTGAAGGCGACCGGCTCGCCGTCGCCGTCGAGGACGGCCAGGGCGCGGAAACCGGGGTTGCTCGCGTGCCGGGCCATGATCGCCCGCCGGCCCGCCAGCTGCGAGGCCGCCGGGTTCATGGCCGCGGTGTACACCGCCAGCATCTTCTCGACGGCTATCACGAAGCGCGCGGCGCCCAGTTCCGTCAGCGTGGTTGCGGGCCCCATCCCCCTGAGCTTACGGGACACCCCGCCACCCCTAAAGCACACCACCGCCAGCGCCCTGCCGATGCCCTTGAGGCCCCATCCGGGGAGCGTTCTCAATCATATAGGGATGCAGAACAATCCCTACCCAACCCGGCCGACTCGCCAACTGGTCATCGAGTGGACAGCCCAGCTCTAGGTCAGCAACCCCCCAGCGCGGCCAGCGTGACCGGCTGCGCGGGCTAAGGAAGGCAGGCATCGAGGAAGACAGGCATCGAGGAAGACACGCCTCTGGCAGGCCGGGGCCGAGCGCCGCCGCACTCGTCCCGGCCGCGCCCACCAGCACGGAAAACAGCAGCAACGTGTTGGCGGCCCTCCCGCCCACCCACCTGGCGCCGGTCCCCGCCACACGGAACACCCGCCGCCGTGCGCGCCCCGGCGCCAGGACAAGCCCGACGCGGCGCCCTCCGGGCACTCTTTCACCTAGCGCCTCCAGGCGCAGGCGCTGCGTACCAGGCGCGACCATGACCGTGGCCTGCCGCGCCGGGCCGCATCACCCACGGCCCGCCAGGTCCAATCCCACCTGGCCACCCGCCCACCCTGGACACCGCTGCTCACCGACGCACTCGACGGACTCTGCCCGCCCGCCCCGACCTGAATGACGCCCGACCTCGACGACCCCCAGTCCCGGCAGTGGAAACCGGCGCCAACGACGACCGGCCAACCTCAGCAGCTAGCCCACGGTGTTCACGGTCCGGCATGTAAGCGATTGTGTGCTGTACTCCCTGCTGTACGGGTTGACGCTCAAGTGTCAGGTTGACAGGCCTATCCAAACACCAAGCCGTTAGCATTGTAAGCGGAGATGAAGCCCGATACCTGACCTTTCAGTCTTGTCATGGTCGGACTAAAGCTGATCTCGGTTCCTCCCACTTCAAATGTGATTTCAGCAGTTACAAGTGGGAATCGCAGCCGTCAGCCTAGATCCAACGCTCGCGGATAGACATTACCAAGCGACGACGTGTCGCTCCACTCACGAAACCGGATGGATACGTCATCGCCATTGTCATGACGGATCCGTAGCCGGCTCCCGTTGGGCGGACTTTCGACGTCTACCGGATTCCCGCGAATGATCCAGTCGTTATCCTCAAGCCGCATACGAGGCTGCCCGGAAGCGGTCAGGACGCGGAAGTTCAGCATGAGCCTTCGCTGATCATCGCGATTGAACCAGATTATAGGAGTATCGCGAAACACAACCATATTGGGTGTCTCATAGTAGAAATTACCGCCAATTACTGCCAAGATATCATCGCGCATCCACTCGAATTTGCCACGCACGTCGGGCCGGTCCGGAGGTACAGATTTCATCGCTCGGCACTGCTCGACCGTCCATGCACCAGCTTTGGCGTGATGAGTAGCGCACAAGGCTATCATGCGCGTCGGGTCGTGGTGATGTTCCTTTTCCCAAGGCGGATCAAAATGATGGTATTCAAGATATGGATTTCCGCAGTCGATCATGGGGCAGCCAAAGCCCACCTCGCGCCGTAGCTCGCGTCGCACCGCGACCGGTGGTGTGCGCGATAGTTCTGTGTCGCTCTCATCCGGCATCCAGGCAGTCTTTCATGGTTGCTGGTCGTCCCACGTGACTTCAACACCCCTGGCTCTGTCGGCGGCCTCTTCGTCCCGAAGCCAAGTCGCGGTGCCGCCTGCCAGCGCTGCGGCGTGCTTGAGCTGGGAACTACCGTCCGTCGGCGTCCGCTGGCGTCCACTGCTGGTGAGGGCGATTGTTTCTCACTTGGTTACTCGGTCGCTCGCGAGTCGGCACCGTGAGCGGTTGCTAAAAGATCGTTTCGCGCTCTGGATTGATCTGCGCCTGCCCAGGTCAGCCGTCGTTGGCAGTGTCCGTGAGTGGCCACTAGTGACCACGGCTGACCGCTCGTTCTGGCACGGATGTGGCACGCTGCAGTTAGCGACAGGCGGCTGGAGTCAGTCTGGCCTTGGCCTTACGGCCCTGGTATCCCTCAGCCAACCTTGACCCACGTGCACGGGCCATTGACCTCAAAGGCATAGGCGGACGACACATCAACCGTCTCAGGCCCGTCGAAATTGTTGTTATCGGCGATATTGCTGGTGTCGGTGCTGTTCAGCGTAGCGAAGTAGCAGTCATTGGCACCAGTATTGCCGCTGCCATTGGTGTGGTACACGCCCGCCTTGATGTCCTTGCCAACTACGTACACGCCGTCGCCGCTGATCTGGGAAGCCTGCAGCTCACCCATCTGGGCCTGGACCGCCTGCTGCTGCTGTGCCAGCGTGGCCTGCTGCTGCTTCAATGTCGCCGCCTGCTGGCTGAGAGCTGCGTTGCGTGCAGCATACGCTGCGGCCGCCTTTGCGTTCGCTACGGATGTCGCTGCCGCTACTGCGTCTTTAGCCTGCCCTTGCGCGGCCGCTAGCTGGCCTTGCAGGGTGCCCACCTGGCCCTGTAGTGCGCTCACCTGGCCGTGAAGCGAAGCATTCGCCGACCTCGCTGAGGTTAGTGCACCGGCATTGTTGTTAGCGCTGCTGCCAATGCCGACACCCACAAGCAGCGCAGCCACCGCGAGAACGGCAATGCCGACCCGCTTTGGCCACGGCCGCCGCCAGTATGGCACCTGCGGCAGCGGCGGCTCAGCGTCGCCGTGATACACCGGTGACCGATCTGTTGAAGTTGTGTCACTCATTGCAACCCCCAAACGCCTGAAACCCGGCATGCTCGGGGGATCTCAGGAACGTGCGCGCCGACTCTCCGGTGCGCTCCGATCACAGCATGCGTCCGATTCGTGACTCTGCGAACAGTGGCGGACGTCCCGATCCCGCTGGGCAATGGTCACATCCGGTGGCGAGCCGACCCGGACCAGCGGAGCTGGGCAAAATGACCTGGCAGTGCAAGCGGACCGGCGCAGGACCAGCAGACCGCGATGACCAAGCGTCGCCCCGCGTTGTGGTCAGCCTTGGTGGTCAGCAATCACGGACCTGGCCCTTCGTCCCGAAGCCAAGTTGCCATCCGGACTGCCCGGGCTGCGGTGCATCTGGCCTGGAACCATCGTTCGTGGGTGCTCGCTGGCGACAGGGATAGTTACCTATTTTCTTTTGCCATGGTTGAGGATGCGTGCTGGTATGTCATGTTGCTGGCAGAGAGAAAGCAGGCCGCTGCCGTCGATGAGGTTAAGTGGCTTGCCACCAGCGAACTTGTAGCTGTCCGGGCCGTAGCCAGACGTGGTGATCATGATTCCCTTGGTTGCGCCCTCGTGCTGCACTGTCCCCCACAGGTCACGTACGTGGGTTGGCTGAACGGTGCGGGTATACAGCTTGGCCTGAACGATGAACTTCCCGCCGGTGATGGGGTGCGGGTCGTAGGCGACGCAGTTGATGCCTCCGTCGCCGGTGGCCCGGTAGAGCTTGGTGTCGAAGCCCATCTTGGTGAACAGGTTCTGGATGAATTCCTCGAACTCATTGGGACTGAGTTCGAGGAGGTTAGGCCGCTTATCGATGTCGGAGATGATATCGACTGGGGTGATGACGCGCGGGTCGGCCATGCTGTAGGGCATGACCGGCTCGACGGGAATCAGTTCGTCTGGGTGCGGCGAGATGTCGGCGGAGAAGTGTCTACGCACGCACTCGACCGGATTGAACTTCGGCTCATTCAGAACGAGCGCCCTGAACTTGTCCCGGGTGGCGCGCATTGTGATGAGGTGCGGCTGGATCCTCTGGCCTGTCGGGGGGTCGATGGCATGAACACGCCCGTTGAATACAACAGTAGTGATCATCTCGTCCGGGACAGAATCGAAGACCTCGCGCAGTGTCCGGAGCGCGATCTGGGCGATGACACTCTTATAGATCTGCCTGATCTCTGCCACAGGCCGGGCTGTCGGCTCGATGACCTTGCGGGTCTTGACGTGCCGAAACGCTTTCTCCTCCGGGACAACCTCGACCGGGGGCAAGTACCACTCCACAGCAAGGAGCGAGGACTCGGGCACATAGCCAGCCCTACGCTCGGCCGGGAAGTCGGCAGGGTAAGGGGATTGGTCCAGCACGGTCTGGACATACTCGCTGACGGCCAACCGGTCGTTCTCACGGAGCCCGGCCGCCATCTCATCGATATGGGCATTGTGAGCGGTAACCTCACGTTCTGATTCTGCAATCTTCCGTTGATGAGCGCGGCGTGCCTCAGCGACCTGCTCACATCTTTGATCTTCGCGGCGCTGGTGATCCTCTTCAGCACGCCGGAACGTCTGCGCCGCCGTCTCGACGGCAGCTTCGTACTGTTGCTGACCGCCGAACATACGGCGCAGCCCTCGGACAGGCTCAGGTTCAAAGTCCGCCCATTGAGGAGCCGGAAAGGGCACTGCAAGTTCGCCTAGGTCAAGGGATGGCACATCAACGCGGCGCCGGAGCGAGTCGAGGCTGACCCGGGGATCTCGCGCAAGCGACGATCGCAGAAGACCTTCCAAGTCTGCGACCCGCCGTTCAATGGCAAGGGTTCTTGCACGGGCATCTTCGTCCCGGCCTACCGCCGCTAAAAGCGCATCTTCGCGCTCACGAGCCTTGTGCTGCCTTTCCTGCTGTTGTGCCGCCCGGTCCTCGGCTCGCTGCTCAGCTTCCCACTCCCGGTACGAACCGGACCAATCGGAACCACGCGCCATCACACCCTCCAATGATCTAGTCCGCCACCGATGTGAATGTAACCCGCAATGTCATCGGCGACAATCACGGCGGCTGCCGCCCCGGACCCCGCCCGGACCCACGTCCAGGGGCTCAGCGGCCCCTAATGTTTATTACCCTCCGTGCTTCGCGCACGCGACCGGACCTTCGTCGGCGCCACGTGCGGGACACCCCGGCCGTCCCGGGACACACAAACACCTCACAACGGCCGCACACTGACCACCTATCCATTCGCCAGCGCGTGCGGGCACTGTAAGGCCCCTAACACAGCGGCTACCGCCGCTGGCCTGGGTGGGTGCCGTCCTAACCGTTGTTCCCGGTCACTCAAAATGAGCATGAAGGCGACGTTCAAGATGAGCAGGTAGAACCGGACATTCCGGGCGTGTATCCGGCGGTTCGTGCTCATGGTGGCGGCGTGCTGCTCACGGTGTCGCGGCGAGCGGCGCTGGCGGCGTTGTCGTGGTCATGGTGAGTGTCGCGGCGCGGTCGCGGGCATGCCGGTGCCCTGGCCGGCCTGTCGGCCGGCCAGCGGCGGTCAGCCGGCCCGGGCGGGCGCGAGGTGGCGGGCCAGGCTGTACCGGCCCAGCAGCGGCCACAGGTCCGCCCGGGTGAAGCTGTGCCCGGTGATGGCCGCGTGCGCGGCCGCGGCGACGGCACTGAGCGCGTCACCCAGCGGCGACCCGGACGGCTCCGGCAGCACCGGATCGGCACCGCCGATGAAGCCGAGCTGGAACATCGCGTCCTGGCGCATCTCCTCGGCCCGGGAGCGGAGCCGGCGCAGCCAGCCGCGCACGGTCGAGGCCGGGACGCCCAGCTCCTGGCCGATCCGCCCGCAGCCCGCCCCGGCCAGCGCCGCCGCGGCTGCGGTGCCGATGACCTCGATCCCGTCGGCCCGCCTCGGCGCGCACCACGACGGCAGCAGAATGTGGGTCCGCCCGCAGGACCGGCAGCGGGCCCGCTGCGGGCATAGCCGCGCGCTCGCGCCGCCCAGCAGCCGGATCACCCGCTCCCGGGCGCGGCCCCACCGCCGCAGCTGCCCAGTACCGCAGGACGGGCAGGCCAGCAGCCCGCCCGCCAGATCGGCGGACGCGGCGGCAGCATCAGCGCACAGCAGCACGCAAGGCCTTCCCGGTCACGACAGCCACGATCCCGCGCCGGGCGCACGGCCGCCAAGGGGAACTCGTGTTGCAGCCTGCCCGCTCCCGCCCCGGCTAGCAACCCGGACGGCCTCATGCCCCGGGAAACGACACCGTGATCACCTGCACAGCATCCGGGCTCCGCCACGACCAGCGCCGCGCCGCCAGATGCTCACGGTGCCGTCGGGCACGAAAACGGACACTGGCCGCCGGACCCAGATCGGCATGCTCACGCCGGCCGACGCCAACCCCCTTCCACGCACTCAGAAAGAACGGCGCGGAACAACCGTTCCGCTGACCGCTTCCTGACCTCACCCACTCTTCGAGCGGCCGAGGTCAGGAAGCAGCTCCACAGAACAGCACCCGCCCAGGCAAGGTCAAAAACAAAGATCAAAATCAAGAGCAAGGTCAAGGTCAAGGTCAAGATCAAGATCAAGATCAAGATCAAGATCAAGATCAAGATCAAGATCAAGATCAAGATCAAAACCCACGGTGGTAACTCACCGCGAAAATGACCGGGGAAGATGCAAGCAAGAGCACACCAGCCACCGCCGTAACCGGCAGCGGAGGAAACGGCCCAGCTCCCCAGTGCCGGAGAGCACCCATGAACCGGGAAAGTGCAGGCATAGCGCGACGGGCCCGCCAGGTGAGCCCAGACTGGCGGCACCAGAGTGGCCCTGGCCGCATGCCCGTTTATTTTTCCGGCTCGGCGACGAATGTGCCGCGCCCCTGAATGGTGATGATCAGTCCCCTGCCGCGCAGGACTTCCATGGCGCGGCGGACAGTCTGGTAGCTGCGCCCGTAATAGTCGGCCAGAGCCCGCTCTGACAGCAGCCGTGCGCCCGGCCGCAGTTCACCGGAGGTGATCCGGGCCGCGATGTCATCAGCGATCTGGACGTAGGCCAGCTCGGCGTCACGGCCACCGCTCGCTTCAAGATCACTCACAGCACTACCTAATCACCGCATGACCTGCGGCAACGTATGCGGTAGCACTACAAGAGCTATACAAGTGCTCTATAGGTGCTCTACTCTGTTGATGCCGTGCCCGGTGCCGACCCGTACCGGGCACGGTCCAAACGGGTCGCAAACGGGCCGGGCAAGGAACCCAGCGATGGCAGCGCCATACGACCAGGAACTCAGGCAGCAGCGCTTCACCCAGGACCACCCCGAATGGTCCATCCACGCCCAGGACGGGCCAAGCTTCACCGCCGAAAAAGACGACGGCACCTCAAGCCACATCGTCGCCCACCCCTCCCTCAAGGGACTGCTGGACCGCCTCGATGAAATCGAGGCCGACCGATGACCCCGGCGCGGTCCTCCGCACTGTCCGTCTGCGCAGCACCCGGTCTCGGCACCGAACCCGTGCAGGTGCTCACCCGGCGACTGGCCGCCGCCGGGTTCGGCGTGCACGCCACCCGCCACGGAGACCGGCACGAACTAGACATCGTGAACCTCACCGCCGCCCGCGCCGGATTCACCCTCACCGGTGACGGCCGTGCCCGCTGGGGCTATGAACCCGACGCCGGCCGTGGGATCGGCGCGGCCATGCTGACCGCGATTATCGTGCACATCCTCGGCGCACCCCGCACTGCCGACGCCGCCCCGGGCGTGGACGCCTACCGGGCCTACCCGGTCAAAGGGGCGGTCGGCCGGTGCCTGCAAGACCGAGGCCTGACCGTCACCCTGCTTGTGTGCGAGGACTGGGAATCGTTCGAGGCCACCACCGAAATCGAGATCACCAGCCCGGCGAAGCCCTGGCTCGGCGCGGTGCGCCTCGCTGATGATGGCTATCTGGACTGGGAATGTGATTACCGCGCCGCCTTCCACGGCGACCCCGGCCCTATGGCCGACGTGATCAGCCCGATCCTCCGCGCCCACCCCGGCCCCGGCCGCGTGCCATCCCCGCGTGAGCAGGTGACCGTCTGCGATCCAAGGAGCCCAACGGCTGCCGAAACTGCCGGCATTGCCGAAGAACGACCTTTCCGCCCCGGCCGGTAAGCGCGGCACGGTAAACGTGATGCCATGCAACCGCAGCAGGCCGGGGCCGCCGCGCTGACGGCACGCCGCGCCGACGCCGGAACCGTGAAGCTCACCGGCCGGGACATCACCGGGTTAATGCTGTGCGCCGACCACTACGGCGCGCCCTATGACCTGCTCACCGCAGCCCTGAACGTACGCGGTGACCGGCTGCGCGGCATCGTGGCCCGCTGGCGGCACGCCGGATACGCCGACACCGGCACCCTCGGCCCCGGCCCCGCCTGGTGCTGGCTAACCCCCGCCGGGATGAAAGCCACCGGCCTGACCTACCCCGCCACCCGCCCCGCCCTCGGCCGCCTCGCCCACATCCGCGCCGTCCTCGCCGCCCGGCTATGGCTCCAAGCCGGCGACGTCTACCAAGACGGGCAGGCATGGTGGCGCAGCGAACGCCGCATCCGCACCACCATCGGCGGACGCGTCGGTGTCGCCCACATCCCCGACGCTGAAGTGCACTGGCCCAGCCTGGACGGCTCCCCCTACGCCGGACAGGTATGGGCGATCGAAGCCGAGCTAACCCCCAAACCCCTAGCCCGCACCGTGACCATCATGCGCGGCCTGCTGGCCCGCACCAGCGGCTACGGACCCGGCTCGGTGACGGGACACGAACCCCGCTACGGGCAGGTGGTCTACCTGACCGCCCCCGCCGCCCGCCCCGTGGTCATCCGCGCGGCCGCCGCGCTTCCCGCGCCATTGCAGCCGCGTGTCGTGGTCCGCGACCTGCCCGAGGAGGCCGCACTGTGACCGTGTGGTCCTGGCTGAAACTCACCATCGCCCTGTGGCTGCTCCGCAAAACCGCCAAAGTCCTGGGCTGGCTGATCGTCGCGGCGGTCGCGGTCGCGGCGTGGCCGTTAACCATCGCCGCCGCCACTGGGTACCTGGCCGCCTGGCTGCGCGGCTGGCCACCCGCCCGCTTGTGGCACGCTGCCGCGTGGGCGCTGCCCATGACCGCCGTCTACGCCATCGGCCAAGCCCTCCACCGGCACGCCTGGCAAGCCGTGGCCCTCGCCCCCGTCAACGACTGGGGACACGCGTGGGGCCTGCTGGCCGCCCATTCCATGCTCCGGGCCGGACTATTGGTCGCCCCGGTCGCTGTCCCCGCCGGACTGGCCATCGGAGGTTTGCTGTGGGCGTGGCGGATCTACGCCGTCACCACCGGCCTATCCGGCCGCACCCCCGCCGCCCCCGTCCTGTTCGACGAACGGCAATGGCGGCACGCCGAACGCACCGCCCGAGGCCGTGCCGCCGCGCCCGGCGCGGTGCCGCTGCTGACCGGCCGGGGGCTGATCGTCACCGGGGCGACGATCCGCGCGATCCGGCACCGCTGGCGGCCCGTCCACACCATCCCCGCGCCCGCCCTGATGCGGCACTGTGTCATCGTCGGCTCGTCAGGGTCAGGGAAAACGAACCTGATGATGCGGCTGTGGGCCGGCTGGTACGCCGCCGCCCAGGCCGCCACCACCGCCAGGGGTGCGCCCCGGCCGCTGCTAGCCGCCCTGGACTGCAAAGGCGGACCCGACGCCCGCGTCAAAGCCGGACGCACCCGCCGCCTGCTCCACGGCGTCGGAGCCCGCCGGGTAGCGATCTGGCCCGACGAGGCCCGGCTGTCCCTGTGGGTCCTGCCGCCCCACGACCTGGCCGTGCTGCTGTTCCAGATGATCGAAACCGGGGACGGGTCCGCCGCCTACTACGGGGACATGATGCAAGCTGCCGTCAGCCTCGCCCTCGCCGCCCCGTGCGGGCCGCCCGGCAATGCGATGGAGTTCCTTGACCGGCTCGATGTGGCGTGGCTGGAGACCGCATATGGCGACGGCCTGCACGACGCCGCGCTCTCGCGTATCCGCGCCGCCAAACCCCACCTGGGAGACATCCAGTTGCGGTACGCGACCCTGCTGGGCCGATTGGGCCCGGCGCTGGACGGGCCCGGCGCTCTCGCGGACGCCGACGTCTGGTACTTCATCCTCGAAGGCACCCGCGAGCAATCCGTAGCTGAAGCACAGGCCATGGCGCTGACCGAACTGGTCGCCTACGCCGCCACCTCGCCCGGCACCGAACGGCGGTCCATCCTGCTGGCCGCCGACGACTACAGCGCCGTGTCCCGCCGGGTGCCCCTGTCCAACCTGTATGAACGCGGCCGGTCCCTCGGGCTGGGCGTGATGGTCTCCGCGCAGTCGTGGGAGGGACTCGGCGCGGACGATGACGAGCGGTACCGGATATCCGCCACCGCTGACGGGGGTATCTGGCTGATGCACACCCCCCGCCCCGAACCCCTGGTGCAGCTCGCCGGAACCCGCCGCGTGCTGGAGTCCGCGCACAAGCTGGTGGGGGGCATGTGGGGGGAGGAAGGCACCACCCGCGCCCAGCACGCCTGGACCGCCGACCCCGACACCATCCGCCACCTGGACACCGGGCAAGCCTGCTACATCCACCGGGGCGGAGCCACATACGTGCAGGTCGCGAGGCCGAAACCCTCCCCGCTGACCCTCACCGCGGCCCACCCCCCGTCACCCACAGTAATCATCCCCCCGCCTGCGCCCCCACCAGACGAGCGGACCCCGCCGGGACCGGGGAACCTGGACGACGTGCTCGGACCCGGGACACCCGCATGAACCCGTTCACCGCTCTGGGCTTGCCCGCAGACCCCGGCCTGACCGATCAGCAAGTACGGGCCGCATGGGTCCGCATCGCCGCCGCCACTCACCCCGACCGGTCAGACGGCGGGGACGTTGGACGGTATACCGCCGCCGCGACCGCTTACGCCCAGTTGCGCACCGCATGGGGCAGGAGCGAGGCCTACGCCGACCTGACCGCCGGACCGCCGCAGGTGCCCGCCCCGGCTCCCGTACTGCCGGTCAGGCCCGGTACCGGGATCATCCGCGCAGTGCGGCTGGTCCCGGCCCGTATCCGCCACGGACGGCCCGTGCGGCTGATGCTGCGCGCTGTCCTTGTTCCGCGCCGTTCTTTCTGAGTGCGTGGAAGGGGGTTGGCGTCGGCCGGCGTGAGCATGCCGATCTGGGTCCGGCGGCCAGTGTCCGTTTTCGTGCCCGACGGCACCGTGAGCATCTGGCGGCGCGGCGCTGGTCGTGGCGGAGCCCGGATGCTGTGCAGGTGATCACGGTGTCGTTTCCCGGGGCATGAGGCCGTCCGGGTTGCTAGCCGGGGCGGGAGCGGGCAGGCTGCAACACGAGTTCCCCTTGGCGGCCGTGCGCCCGGCGCGGGATCGTGGCTGTCGTGACCGGGAAGGCCTTGCGTGCTGCTGTGCGCTGATGCTGCCGCCGCGTCCGCCGATCTGGCGGGCGGGCTGCTGGCCTGCCCGTCCTGCGGTACTGGGCAGCTGCGGCGGTGGGGCCGCGCCCGGGAGCGGGTGATCCGGCTGCTGGGCGGCGCGAGCGCGCGGCTATGCCCGCAGCGGGCCCGCTGCCGGTCCTGCGGGCGGACCCACATTCTGCTGCCGTCGTGGTGCGCGCCGAGGCGGGCCGACGGGATCGAGGTCATCGGCACCGCAGCCGCGGCGGCGCTGGCCGGGGCGGGCTGCGGGCGGATCGGCCAGGAGCTGGGCGTCCCGGCCTCGACCGTGCGCGGCTGGCTGCGCCGGCTCCGCTCCCGGGCCGAGGAGATGCGCCAGGACGCGATGTTCCAGCTCGGCTTCATCGGCGGTGCCGATCCGGTGCTGCCGGAGCCGTCCGGGTCGCCGCTGGGTGACGCGCTCAGTGCCGTCGCCGCGGCCGCGCACGCGGCCATCACCGGGCACGGCTTCACCCGGGCGGACCTGTGGCCGCTGCTGGGCCGGTACAGCCTGGCCCGCCACCTCGCGCCCGCCCGGGCCGGCTGACCGCCGCTGGCCGGCCGACAGGCCTGCCAGGGCACCGGCATGCCCGCGACCGCGCCGCGACACTCACCATGACCACGACAACGCCGCCAGCGCCGCTCGCCGCGACACCGTGAGCAGCACGCCGCCACCATGAGCACGAACCGCCGGATACACGCCCGGAATGTCCGGTTCTACCTGCTCATCTTGAACGTCGCCTTCATGCTCATTTTGAGTGACCGGGAACAGTCCTCGCGGCTCTGCTGTCGGTGCTGGTCCTGCATCTGATCCCGGGGCAGCCATCCGGGCCTGCCGTGGTCACCGGGCTGGTCACGTGGTTCGTGCTGACCGCGCGGGGGGATCTGGCCCCGCCACCAGGCAGGTGAAAGAGGATGCCTCCGGCGGGGGCCTCCGGCTCGGTGACGGGGGCCACCAGGCCACGCCGCCGCACGTGGCCGGGGTGGAAGCCTGCCGGTCCCCTCGCCGTCATCCCGGACAAGCCGAGCAGACCAGGCCGGGCCGGCCAAGGTCGGTCAGACGTAGGGTGCTCCACCTTGACCGGCCCGGCCAGGCCCGCTACCCCTGCGGGCGGGACGACGGCGAGGTGACAGCCAGGCAGGCCAGCAAATGCGCGCATGCGCATTGAAGAACACCGCGTCGTACGGAAAGGGAAAGGAAGGAAAATGGCTTCTGACCAGGCAGAACGCAGACTGGAAAAGGCAGAAGAACAGGCCGGTAATTCACCGCACACCGTTAAAGGGCCGTCCATTATCAGCTATAATCTAAAGGAAGAAGAAAGGCCGGACGGGATAAAAGTCCGGTGGAAATGGCGGATAGAAACCGGGCGGAAAGCCGAAGCACTGGACGCCCGCCAAGCCGAGGTGATCAGGAGGATCCTGCAATGGCAGTACGACCGAGAACACAGACAGACCTAGCAGGGCCGGCTGAGCCGGTCCCGGTAGCGATGCTGGGCCGCACGTCCACCCTGGAACTGCAAGACCCGTTCGGATCCATCACCCGGCAGATCACCTCATCACGGGAATGGCTGCCGTCCGGGTTCTACATTGCCGCCTACTACTGGGACATCGAATCCGGCGGCCTGGACCTGGAAGCACGCGGCCACGGCAGCAACTACCAGCCGTTCGTGGACAAGGGCCTGCCCCGCGACGGCGGCCTAGCCGACCTGCTAGCCGAAGCCCGCTCACCCAGCCCAAGGTTCGCCGCCGTGGTGTGCGAGGACATCGAGCGATCCGGCCGGGACACCTACAACGCGCTGAAACTGGAACGCCAGCTCAGCGATAACGACATTCTGCTTTTCGCCACCGACGAACCACTCGACCTGGAAGGCACCGAACCGGCCACCATCCTTTTGCGGCGCACCAAGCAGAACATCGCCGAATACTTCCGGTTGCAGCTCAAGCAGAAAATGTGGCGCGGCATGCGCACCCACGCCGCCCAGGGCTACAACCTCGGCAAAGTCCTCGACGGCTACCTACCGGAGAAAATCCCGCACCCCGCCCCATCCAAAGCCGCCCAGGGCCGCACCAAAACCCTCCTCGCGCTGGACGAGGTCCGCGCCCCCATCATCGCCGCCATCTACCAGATGCGCGCATGGGAAAAACTCGGCGTCCCGACCATCCACAACCGGCTGACCGCCGACCCGGCCACCTACCCGGCCGCCGACCCCGAAACCGGCTGGACGATCGGCGGCCTGTACGCGATCCTGGCCAACCCCAAATACACCGGCTACCAGGTCTTCGGGCGGCACCGCAAAGGCCGGCCCGTCCCGCCGGACAAGTGGTACTGGTCCAACAAGCCCACCCACCCCGCCATCGTCGACCGCGACACCTGGGAAGCCGCCCAGCGCATCGCAGCCGAGCACCGCAGCTCACGCGACGGAGCGATCTACAACCCGGCCAACTGGCGGACCTACCCCTTCCGGTCCCGGGTTCGCTGCAAAATCTGCAAGCGCCGCATGTGCGGGCTGCCCAAACGGCACCCGCACAACAAGACACCAACGGAGTACTTCTACTACATATGCCAGTACAACCCGAAGACCCCCAGCCACGTCGCCGCCGCCCCCGACCACCCCCGCACCGTCCAAGTCCGCGAAGACTTCCTCCAAACCCAGACCCTTGACGGCCTCGCCGCCTACGCCCTGGCCCCCGGACGCGAACAGCGCCTCGCCGAGCTCATCCCGCACACCGCCAGCGAGAAGCAGCAGCAGCACGACCGCCAAGCCGCCGCCCTGACCAAGCGGCTCAAGCGGATCACCGTCCAGCAAGACAGCCTCATGCGCGAACTCAACGGCTCCTTCGACATGCCCGACGAAGCCGGTGAGGAATACCGCCGCCGCATCCGAGCCGACTACGCAGGCTTGCACGACGAACGTAAAACCATTGAAACCCAGCTACTCGACCTAGCCGCCGACCAGCCCCCCACCCCGGACCCCGACCTCGTCAGCCTGCTACCCGAAACAACCGCCAACCTCGCCGACCTGCCCCCCGACCTGCAAGCCGAACTGTTCGCCGTCTTCGACATCCAGATCATCTGGAACGCCCCCCTACGCCAAGCCACCTTCCACGCCACCATCACCGACACCACCCCCGCCCTCATCACAGCACTCCTCGCCCGCGCCGCCGACACCCCAGCCACCGGCCAGCCGGTAGCCACCGCCGCCAGCGACCCCACCAGGGCAGACACCAGCAACGGACCTTTGCAGGGTTCCTTTCGCATCCCTATTCACTGAGAACGCTCCCGAATCGGCGGGCCTCACCCCGCCAGTCATAAGGGCCACACGGGCCTCGGTTCGAGTTCCGCGCGAGGAGGGTCAGCGGGGGAAAAGGGGCCCGTGGGACAGGTGGGGCAGGACATGACGGGCGAACAGGTCCCCTTCGGTGACGTGCGGGTAGCCGGACAGGATGAACGCTTCCATGCCGAGTGCCTGGTACGCCCGCAGCTTGGCCAGCACCTGGTCCGGGTCGCCCACGATGGCCGCCCCGGCCCCGGACCGCGCCCGCCCGATGCCGGTCCACAGCGCCGGCTCGGCGTACCCCTCGCTGTTGGCCGCCTCCCGAAGTTCCCGCTGCCGGGCGTTCCCGGCCGAGGTGGTGTCCAGCGACCGGCGGCGGATCTGCTCGCCGGTCTCCGCGTCCAGCCGTGACAGCAGCCGCCGCGCTGCTGCCCGCGCCTCGGACTCGGTGGACCGGACGATCACGTGCGCCCGGTACCCGAACCGCAGCTCGCGCCCGTGCCGGGCCGCCCGCGCCCGCATGTCGTCGATCACCGCGGCCACCCCGGGCAGCGTGTCCGGCCACATCAGGAACACGTCCGCGGCCTGGGCCGCCACCTCACGCGCGGACTCGGACAGGCCGCCGAAGTAGAACGGCGGGTGCCCGCCCTTCGGCCGCAGCCGCGGCGGATCGAGCGTCACGTCGACGAAATTCCCGTGGAAATCCACCGGCTTCCCGCTGAGCAGGTCGCGCAGCACGCTCAAGATCTCCAGCGTGCGCCGGTACCGGGCCGCGGAGTCCAGCTTCTGGCCCGGCAGGTCGGAGGAGATGATGTTGACCGTGAGCCGGCCGCCGAGCATCTGGTCCAGCGTGGCCAGCTGCCGGGCCAGCTGCGGCGCCCACATCTCGCCCATCCGCACCGCCACCAGCAGCTGCATGCGCCGCAGCAGCGGGGCGATCCCGGCCGCGAAGCCGGTCGCGTCGATGCCCATCGAGTACCCCGACGGCAACAGCAGGTTGTCGTAGCCCGCCGCCTCGGCGGCGAGCGCGATCGTGCGGCAGTGCTCCCAGCTCGACTGGAGCGCCGGATCCGGCACCCCGAGGAACTCGTAGTCGTCGTCGCACAGAGCGGCGAACCAGGACACTTCACATCCCATCGGCGTGCCTCCTCGTGCGGCGCTGCGCTAGGCGGTCAAGTTCCTCCTGTACCCGTCCGGGCTGCCCAGGAACCCCTCCCGCCTCAGTGTTAGCCCAGCCGGACGCCCCTCCGGAACCCCCCGTTGGCTAGCCCGGGAGGACGACCGCCAGGAACCAGACTGCCCGTCAGAGGAACGCGCGGCCGAGGGCGGGCGCGATGGTCAGCCGCACGGAGGCGTGCCCGAGCTGCGGGTGCTCGGCGATCACCGTGACCGGCCCCGACCGGCCCGGCCGGGATCGCAGCCAGACCGCGCCGAGCCCGCCGTACTCGGCGAGCGGGAACGGGTTGTCCCCGATGAACTCGGCGGGTCCCGTCACGTGCAGTGTGACCTCTCCGGAGGTGTACCGGCGCTGGTTGCCGTAGGCGTCGACCGCGCGGAACACCACGCGGGTGGCGTCGGACCCGTCGCCGGTGATCACCGCGTCGTCGGCCGTCATCGCGAGGCGGTCACCGGCCGGATCGGAGGACATCCGCACCACAGCGACTGGCTGGTCGTTGATGTAGCCCTCGATGCGGAGCTCGGGACGGTCGTTCCGGGAAACGGTGAGGTCCACCAGGGTCGGCGGGTAAGCCAGGTGGCCGTACAGTTCCGCGTCCAGGACGGGCCGTCCGGTGCCGGCGTGGCTATCGCCGATGAAGACTTCCACCCGCTCGCAGTTGCTGGCCAGCATCGCGTTGGGGCCGGGCCCCTGCGGAGCTGCCCCGTTCCCCAGATCCCAGAAGAACACGGGCAGGACCACGGGCCGGACCCGGGGATCCACCTGCGACAGGTAGATGGCGGCGGCGGGCTTGGCCACCCGGAAGCCGTCGGCGACGCCGGCCCATTTGACGTTCTGGCCCCACGGCCGCCCCATCTGCGACGCGTAGTCGAACGCGACCCAGGCGATCAGCCCGGCGTACCGCGGATCCGACTGCGCGATGTCGTGCGCCTGCGCGTGGTAGACCGCCTGCCGGGCCAGCAGCGCCGGGGGATCGGTCCAGCGGTAGTGCCGCGGCCGCGGAAGTTCCACTCCGACCGACTCGGTGATCAGGTACGGAACGTGGGGGAGCGGCGGCCGCAGCCGGTAGTGGCCAGCCGCGCTGATGCCGTAGTCGTTGTACGCGAAGACGTCCTCGTCCCAGGATCTGGTGCTGTGACGGTTCATCGCCCCGGACGAGGGCCGCGAGCCGTCCAGGTCCTTCGCGATCTGCCGCGTCCGCCGGTAAAGGCCCGGGTAGTCGCTGGTCTCGTTGAGCCGAGTGCCCCAGATGATCACCGACGGCCTGCTGCGGTCCCGGACCACCATGTCACGCACGTTGGCCAGCACGATGTCCTGCCACGCCGCGCCGCCGACGTGGTGCCAGCCGGGTGCCTCCTCCCACACCATCAGGCCCAGTTCGTCGCATGCGTCCAGGAAGTGCGGCGATTGCGGGTAGTGCGAGCAGCGCACCATGTTGCAGTTGAAGTCGTTCTTGATGATCTCGGCGTCCCGGCGCTGGATGCGGGCGGGCATGGCCATTCCGGTGTAGGGAAACAGCTGGTGCCGGTCCAGTCCGAATATCTTGAGCCGCTGTCCGTTCAGGAAGAAGCCGTCGGGGCGGAACGTGGCCTCGCGGAACCCGATCCGCTGCCGCACGGAATGCGTGCCGGTGCCCGGGAGCGACACGGTCGTGGTCAGTTCGTACAGCGCCGGGCTGGCCGGCGACCACAGCTGGATCTCGCCCAGGCCGCTGAGGGACAGGGCGGCGACGCTCTGCTCCTCCGGGACCCCGTAGAGGGTCCGGGAGACGGTGGCGACCTTCCTGCCGTCCTCGGCCAGGGCGGCGGTGATCTGTACTGGCGCGGCCGACGCCGCGCCGGCGTCGATGGTGCACCTGACGTCGACGCTCCGGTTCGCGGTGAGCACGTTGACCGGCCGGGCGAACACGTCGGACAGATAGCTGCCCGGCACCACCCGCAACCCGACGTCCCGGTAGATCCCGCCCGGCTGCAGGAAGTCAACGGAGCGCGGCGTGTGCGGAATGCCATCCGGCGGGACCGGGAGGCAGCGGGCGTCGACCACCACCGCGAGCACGTTGTCACCGGGCTTCAGGTAACCGGTCAGCTCGGCCGAGAACGGCAGGTAACCGCCCATGTGAGTGGCCACCGTCTGGCCGTTGATGACCACCGTGGCGTTGACCATCACGCCGTCGAAGTCGACCAGCACGCGGCCGTTCAGCAGGTTCGTGCCGTCGAAGGTCCTGCGGTAGACCCAGACGTGCTCCCATGCCTCGGGGTCCCACTTCTGCCAGGACAGTTCCGTGACACAGTGCGGCAGCGTGACCGGCCTGAGGTGCGCGTCTTGGTAGCCCGGCTGCTCGGACCCGCCATGGTACGCGCCGAACACCCAGCCGGTGTTGAACGGATACTGCTGCGCGGTGACCAGGGTCCGCCGCACCCGCAGGTGCTCCCACCCGCTCCCATCGTCAATGTCGCCGATCGCCCGCGCCCCGCCCGGCGTCCCGCCGCGGTTCAGGACCAGCGGGATGGCCGCCGCTCCCGCGGCCCCGGCGAGCCCCCCGATCAGCAAGGTACGCCGTGACGGCTCGCGCCTTCCCGTACCCGGTTTCCCCGTCCCGGCAGGCGGCCCTCCCGTCCCGGCAGGCGGCCCTTCCGTCCCGGCAGGCGGCCCTTCCGTCCCGGCAGGCGGCCCTCCCGTCCCGGCAGGCGGCCCTCCCGTCCCGGCAGGCGGCCCTCCCGTCCCGGCAGGCGGCCCTCCCGTCCCCGCGGGTGGTTCCCCCGGTTTCCGCGTCGGCGATCCCATGCCGGATAAATCCTCCACGTCGCGATCGTCCAGCGCGTGCCACCGCCGCGCGCTGTCAAGCCCAACGTTCACCGGCCGGCCCCGGGCCTCCGGTCCAGTTCCCCGGCCGCCGCCGGCACAGCTTCCCCGCAGCCAGGCTCCCCGCAGGCGCCGGTGAGGTTCCGCAATGAATGACGACACAACCGCTCATTTAGTTGCAGCCCGCGCACGGCGATGAACCTCCCCGTGGTCTTCCGCGAACGAGTGCCACCCCGATCTACCGCGGCTAGCTAGCCGAACAGCGATTGCGAGAAACACGGAGTAACAAAGTCATTACATATCCGCGTTCGGTCATGGCCAAACGTCGCCGATATCCACGCCCGTCCGCGAAATTCCCCCCCCGCCGAGCCCCGCCCCGTGCGCCGAGCCACCCGGAATGTCAGACCCCCCGGTTACATTCGAACGCAGATACAAACGGACTAGACACACAGGCGAAACTGTGTTCGAATAGATTTGCGAAGCCCCGGCCGTCTGACCCCCCTCACGCGGCCGGACCCCGTGCCAGGCGTGGTAGCGGGAAGTGCCCCGCCTGGCACGGTTCCGCACGGAAGAGAGGACGCGATGGTGAACGCACTCACCTCAGCGCAGGTTCGTGCGCCGATGCGCAGCAGAACGGCCGACCGCGTCTCCGCGGAGCGCACCCCAGCGGAGCGCGGCCCCGGGAACGACAGGCCATCACCCATCGGGCAGCCACGGCGCAGAATGGCGCCGTCGGCCATGGCGCTACTTGAATCCGCGCGAAGCGGGCTGGCCGACGCCGTGGATGAGACGTCGCCCGCGGGGCGCTATGTGGCCGCCCATCTGGCCGCGCTGCGTGCGGCTGCGGCTGTGGTCGCGGTTCGCGGAGAGCCGTCCAGCGGGTCCCGCCGCCGGCGCCCACGCAGTGTGTGGGAGCTGCTGCCGCAGGTCGAGCCCGCACTCGCGGAGTGGGCCGCGTTCTTCGCGGCAGGAGCGAACAAGCGCGCCGCCGCCGAAGCCGGGCTTTCCCGGGCGGCGACGGCCCGAGAGGCAGACGACCTGCTGAGGGATGCGGAGATATTCCTGTCCGTGGTCGAGACCGCACTCGGCGTCCCGGGCCAGTCTCAGCTCCCGCTCCGGACGGCAGGCTGACACCCGCCTCGCAGGCTGACACCCGCCTCGCACGGCGGTCCATATGTGGCGGCCTGTACGGACCTGAAACCCTGCCCGGCAAGGCTATGCGGGCGACCGGTGCGCAAGACGGGACCGGCAGGCGACGGATCTCCCGCAAGTCCCAGCAAGCTGTGCGGACGGGGCGGGAAAGGGGTGTGGGCGGGGAGGCCCGGCCGTCAGAGCGTGTCGATGGCCCCGCGGGCCTCAGAGTCCAGCACGCCCCAGTTGATCAGTTCCTCGGTCAGGTCAGCGGGGGACTTGTCGTAGATGACGGCCAGCGACCGGAGGTCTTCCTGCCGGACCGACAGCACCCGGCCGTTGTAGTCGCCACGCTGGCTCTGGATGGTGGCGATGTAACGGGCCAGCGGGCCAGACTTCTCCTTGGGCAGCTCGTTCATCCGCTCCAGGTCGATGACCAGTTTAGGCGTCGGGGCGAGCGGCGCCGGGGTCGAGTCGCCGGGCAGCAGTTCCGATACGGGAACGCCGTAGAACTCGGCCAGCTCGGCCAGCTTCTGGACGGTGACGGACCGGTCACCCCGCTCGTAGGAGCCAACCACCACGGCCTTCCACCGGCCGCGTGACTTCTCCTCAACTCCGTGCAGGGACAGGCCCTGCTGCGTCCGGATCGCGCGCAGTCGCGCGCCCAGGGTCTTTGCGTACTCAGATGGCATGTTTTCTGCCCCCGGCCAGTCGTAGCTTACGGTAACGGTTACGGACAGTGACGGTAAGCCGCGAGCACGACAAGGTCAAGCCGAATGGCAAAAACTGGTTGAACCTATCCGGTAACCGGCCTGCCCTACCGGAGCGTTATCTACCCCGCGCACAGCGTGCGGGAACCTCGGCGTGGCCGGGCTTTATTAGCAGTCTGCGACCGTTTTGGGGCAGTCGGACGGGGCTTGTGGCGTTCTGTGAGCGACCTCGTAGTGTGACTCAAATCACACTACGAAGCGATGTCCTGTGAGTACGTGGCGCCCCGATCATCCAGCGGCGCGTCGTCCATCCGCCCCTCCGGCGTCCTGATAACGTAATGGCGACAGACATCCTTTAAGGACCGTTCCGTGAGGCGGTGAAGGAGGTCGCGGATGGTGCATGCGCGCCCTGACGCGGGCAATACCGACGAAGGCGATACCGGCGGGGGCCACGACCGGGAAAGCCCGGGCAGCTATAAACGGGTTCTCGAGCCCGCGGAGATCCGGCGGGTACTGACCCGGATCGCGCACGAGATCTTGGAGCGCACCCACGGCGCCGACGACATCGTCCTCCTCGGCATTCCCACCCGTGGGGTCCCGCTCGCCCAGCGGCTCGCCGGGAGGACCGCCGAATTCGAGGCCCGCCTCGTTCCGTGGGGCTCGCTCGACGTCACCATGTACCGGGATGACCTGCGCCTGCGCCCGGCCCGGGCACTTGGCCGCACCGAGCTTCCGCCGGACGGCATCGACGGTAAGACGGTCGTCATTGTCGATGACGTCCTCTACTCCGGGCGCACCGTCCGGGCCGCGCTGGACGCCCTGACCGACCTGGGCCGCCCGCGCTCCGTCCAGCTCGCGGTCCTCGTCGACCGCGGGCACCGTGAGCTCCCGATCCGGGCCGACTACGTGGGCAAGAACCTGCCCACCTCACAGCGCGAGACGGTGCGGGTGCACCTCGCCGAGACCGACGGCGAGGACGCGGTACTGCTTGGTGAGTGGAAGGGGGAGCTGGCATGAACCGGCACCTGATCTCGGCCGCCGACCTCAGCCGGGACGACGCGCTCCTGATCCTGGATACCGCCGAAGAGCTGGCGCGCATGTCCGACCGTCCGATCAAGAAGCTGCCGACGCTGCGCGGGCGCACGGTCGTCAACCTCTTCTTCGAGGATTCGACCCGGACCAGGATCTCCTTCGAGGCCGCCGCCAAACGGCTGTCTGCCGACGTGATCAACTTCTCGGCCAAGGGGTCCAGCGTCGCCAAGGGGGAGAGCCTCAAGGACACGGCACTGACGCTTGAGGCCATGGGCGCCGACGCCGTGGTCATCCGGCACGTCGCGTCGGGTGCGCCGCACCGGCTGGCCGGCTGGATCCGCGGTCACGTGGTCAATGCCGGCGACGGCATGCACGAGCATCCCACCCAGGCGCTGCTCGACGCCTTCACCATCCGGCGCCGCCTCGGCCTGCAGCCGGGGGCCGGGGACACCGGCCCGGGCGGGCCCACCCGCCGCACCGCAAGCCGCACCGCAAGCCGTGGCGGTGGCCGGACCGGCCCGGCGCGGCCGGGCGGGCTGGACGGTGTCCGGGTGACGATCGTCGGGGACGTCCTGCACAGCCGCGTGGCCCGATCGAACATCACGCTGCTGAACATCCTCGGCGCCGAGGTCACCCTGGTCGCGCCGCCCACGCTGCTGCCGATCGCCGTGGACGGCTGGTCGTGCGAGGTCAGCTACGACCTCGATGCGGTCCTGCCCAAGAGCGATGTGATCATGATGTTGCGGGTGCAGCAGGAGCGGATGATCGCCGCGTACTTCCCGAGCGTCCGTGAGTACAGCCGACGGTACGGGCTGGACGCCGGGCGGATGGCGATGCTGCCTGAGCACGCCATCGTGATGCATCCCGGGCCGATGAACCGGGGGGTCGAGATCGCCGCCGAGGTGGCCGACTCGGCCCGGTCCACGATCGTCGAGCAGGTGGCAAACGGTGTCAGCGTCCGGATGGCCGTGCTCTACCTTCTCCTGAGTGGCGCGGAACTGACGGGGGAATCCCCGTGACCGGGAAGGTGACGATGGAGGAGATGGTGAGCGGCGTGGCGGACACCTGGCTGATCAGCAAGGTCACCTTGCCCGGCGGCCAGCGCGCCGACCTGCTGCTGCGCGACGGGGTGATCGCGAAGACCGGGACGCGGCTCGCCGCGGCCGGGGCCCAGGTGCTGGACGCGGACGGGCTGGTCGCGCTGCCGGGGCTCGTCGACCTGCATACCCATCTGCGGGAGCCGGGCCGGGAGGACGCGGAAACCATCGAGACCGGCACCCGGGCGGCCGCGCTGGGCGGCTACACCGCGGTGCACGCCATGGCCAACACCGAGCCGGTCGCCGATACGGCCGGGGTGGTGGAGCAGGTGTGGCGGCTCGGCCGGGAGGCCGGGCACTGTGACGTTCAGCCGGTCGGCGCCGTGACGCTCGGGCTCGGCGGGACCCGCCTGGCCGAGCTCGGCGCGATGGCCGACTCGGCCGCCCGGGTCAGGGTGTTCTCCGACGATGGCCGCTGCGTGTCTGACCCGCTGCTGATGCGCCGCGCGCTGGAGTACGTCAAGGCATTCGACGGCGTGATTGCGCAGCACGCCCAGGAGCCCCGGCTCACCGAAAACGCCCAGATGAACGAGGGTGCGGTGTCCGGGCGGCTGGGACTGGAAGGCTGGCCGGCCGTGGCCGAGGAGGCGATCATCGCCCGGGACTGCCTACTGGCCGCGCACGTCGGCTCGGCCCTGCACGTCTGCCACGTGTCGACGGCCGGATCGGTGGAGATCATCCGCTGGGCCAAGTCCAAGGGGTGGCGGGTCACCGCCGAGGTCACGCCGCACCACCTGCTGCTCACCGACGAGCTGGCCGAGGGTTACGACCCGGTCTACAAGGTCAACCCGCCGCTGCGGACCGCCGCCGACGTCGAGGGGCTCCGGGCAGGACTGGCCGACGGGACTATCGACTGCGTGGCCACGGATCACGCACCGCACCCGATCGAGGCGAAGGACACCGAGTGGGCCTACGCCGCGTTCGGCATGACCGGCCTCGAGGTCGCGCTGCGCGTGGTGCAGCAGGCCATGGTGGAGACGGGGCTGCTGGACTGGGCCGGGGTGGCGGACCGGATGTCGGTGCGCCCGGCCGTCATCGGCCGGCTGGGCGGGCACGGCATCCTGCCTGCGACCGGGGCGCCCGCGAACCTGACGCTCTATGACCCGGCCGCCGGGCCCGAGCCGGTGGACCCGGCCGCGCACGCGTCGAAGAGCCGCAACTCGCCGTTCGGCGGCGTCGCGCTGCCCGGCCAGGTGGTGGCCACGTTCCTGCGCGGCACCGCGACCGTGCTCGACGGGAAGCTGGCGTCATGACCGTGGACGCTCCGCCCGCGGCCAACGGCCACGCCGGGGACGGCCGTGCGGCACCGCCGGCTCTGCTGGTCCTCGAAGACGGAACGGTCCTGCGCGGGACCGCGTTCGGTGCGGAGGGCGAGACCTTCGGGGAGATGGTCTTCAACACCGGTATGACCGGCTACCAGGAAACGCTGACCGATCCTTCCTACGCCCGGCAGATCGTCGCCATGACCGCCCCGCACATCGGCAACACCGGCGTCAACGACCAGGACCCGGAATCGCGGCGCATCTGGGTGGGCGGTTACGTGGTGCGCGAGCCCGCCCGGCTGACATCGAGCTGGCGGGCGGCCCGGGACCTGGATACCGAGCTCCGCGACCATGGCATCACCGGCATTGCGGTCCGCGGCACCCGCGCGCTCACCCGGCGGCTGCGCGAGCAGGGGACGATGCGCGCGGCGATCAGCACCACCGAACGCGACCCCGCCGCCCTCCTGCAGCGCGTCCTGGCCAGCCCGGGCATGGTCGGCGCCGACCTGGCCCGGACCGTGACGACTCCCGAGCCGTACATGGTCCGCCCGCCGGCCGGGACGCCGGTCCGCCACCGTGTCGCCGCGGTGGACCTGGGCATCAAGGCCTCGACCCCGCGCTACCTGGCCCGGCTCGGCTGTGAGGTGCTGGTCCTGCCCGCGGACGCCACGGCCGCCGCGATCCTGGAATCCAGCCCGGACGGGGCGTTCTTCAGCAACGGCCCGGGGGATCCGGCCGCGGCGGGCTACGCGGTGGAGGCCATGCGGGGCGTGCTGGAGACCGGCCTGCCGGTGTTCGGTATCTGCCTGGGCAGCCAGATCCTCGGCCGGGCGCTGGGCCTGGAGACCTACAAGCTCCGTTACGGTCACCGCGGTGTGAACCAGCCGGTCATCGACCTGGCCACCGGCCGCGTCCAGGTGACCAGCCACAACCACGGCTTCGCCGCCGCACTGCCCGGGCTGGCTCCCGCCGGGGACGAGCCCGGTGTGGAGAGCCGTCCCGCCGACGGCCGCCCTGTCGAGGACCGCCCCGCCGACGGCCGCCCCGCCCGGGATGGCCACACCCCCGGGATCGCCCCGGGCGGCGGGACCGAATGGGCGCACATCCCCGCGGCCGCCCGTGAGCCGTTCGATACCCCCTACGGACCCGCGGTCGTCAGCCACGTCAACCTCAACGACGGTGTGGTCGAGGGGCTGCGGATGCTGGAGCGCCCCGTCTTCAGCGTCCAGTACCACCCTGAGGCGGCCCCCGGCCCACACGACGCCGTTGGCCTCTTCGACGACTTCGCCGCCGCCATGGATCATCCACGATGACCAGGCTCCGGATTTGTGGCGGCTTTTCCGCGGTATCTGCGGAAAAGCCGCCACAAATAACGACGGAACCCTCCGGGGCGGCGGTGATTCGCAGGACTCCTGGGACAGGTGTGGTGCGCACAGTGCGTGAACGGCGCGAGCAGCGTGGACAGCAGAAGCGTAGAGATAACGGGAGCGCGTGATGCCGCGTCGCAGTGACCTGAAGTCGGTGCTGGTCATCGGGTCCGGGCCGATCGTGATCGGCCAGGGCTGTGAGTTCGACTACTCCGGGACCCAGGCGTGCCGAGTCCTCAAGCAGCAGGGCATAAGGGTCAGCCTGGTCAACTCCAACCCGGCGACGATCATGACGGACCCCGAGTTCGCCGACGCCACCTACGTCGAGCCGATCACGATCGACGTGCTCGAGAAGGTTATCGCGATCGAGCGCCCGGACGCGGTGCTGCCCACCCTGGGCGGCCAGACCGCGCTGAACGCCGCGGTGGAACTGCACGAGGCGGGGATCCTGGCCCGGTACGGCACCGAGCTGATCGGGGCGCGGATCGACGCGATCAAGGCCGGCGAGGACCGCGAGCGGTTCAAGGAGATCGTGACCAGCCTGCCGCCCCTGGGCGGCGGAGCCGACGGTCCCGGTGAGGTGCCCGAGGTCCCGGACAGCCGCATCTGCCACTCCCTGGAGGGGGTCTTCACCGCGGCCGGACAGCTCGGCTACCCAGTCGTCGTCCGCCCCTCCTACACCCTCGGCGGGAGCGGCTCCGGCATCGCCCGCACACCCGATGAGCTGCGCCGCATCGCCGGTGCCGGGCTGGACGCCAGCCCCACCACCGAAGTCCTGCTGGAGGAGTCCATCCTCGGCTGGAAGGAGTTCGAGCTCGAGCTCATGCGCGACCGCAATGACAACGTGGTCGTGGTCTGCTCGATCGAGAATATCGACCCGATGGGCGTGCACACCGGCGACTCGGTGACCGTGGCCCCCGCGATGACCCTCACCGACCGCGAGTACCAGCGGATGCGCGACACCGCGATCGCGATCGTCCGCGCGGTCGGGGTGGACACCGGCGGCTGCAACATCCAGTTCGCGGTGCACCCGCAGACCGGGCGCATGGTCGTCATCGAGATGAACCCCCGGGTGTCCCGCTCCTCGGCGCTGGCCTCCAAGGCGACCGGCTTCCCGATCGCCAAGATCGCGGCCAAGCTCGCCATCGGCTACTCCCTCGACGAGATCCCGAACGACATCACCGGTCAGACTCCCGCCTGTTTCGAGCCCGCGCTCGACTACGTGGTGGTCAAGACGCCCCGGTTCGCGTTCGAGAAGTTCCCCAGTGCCGACACCGAGCTCACCACGCACATGAAGTCGGTGGGCGAGGCCATGGCCATCGGGCGGTCCTTCCCCGAGGCGATGCAGAAGGCGCTCCGTTCGATGGAGTCCCGCGGAGCCCCGTTCGGCTGGAATGAACCACCGGGCGACGTGGCGGAACTGCTGCGCCGCTGCGCCGTCCCGCACGACGGCCGCCTGGGCACCGTCCACCAGGCCCTGCGCGCAGGGGCCAGTGTGGCCGACGTGGTGGCGGCGAGTGCGATCGATCCCTGGTTCGTCGACCAGATCGCGCAGATCCAGGAAATAGCCGAACGGACGTCCGGCAGGGCCGCCCCGGGTGCGGGCACGTCCGCCCAGCAGGTTCCGCTGGACGCCGAGACGCTGCGGGTGGCCAAGGGGTTCGGGTTCTCTGATGCCCAGATCGGCCAGCTGCGCGGGATGAGCGAGGCCAGCGTCCGGGAGATCCGCTGGGGTCTGGGCGTGCGGCCGGTGTTCCACGCGGTGGACACCTGCGCGGCCGAATTCGCCGCCCGCACCCCCTACCTGTACTCCACCTACGACGACGAGACCGAGGTCCCGCCCGGGGACCGGCCCAAGGTGATCATCCTGGGCAGCGGGCCGAACCGGATCGGCCAGGGCATCGAGTTCGACTACGCCTGCGTGCACGCGTCGTTCGCGCTGGCCGACGCCGGTTACGAGACGGTCATGGTCAACTGCAACCCCGAGACCGTCTCGACCGACTACGACACGTCCGGGCGGCTGTACTTCGAGCCGCTGACCCTGGAGGACGTGCTCGAGGTGGTGCACGCCGAGCAGGCCAGCGGCCCGCTCGCGGGCGTGATCGTCCAGCTCGGCGGGCAGACCCCGCTGGGCCTGGCGCGGGCCCTGGAGGCGGCCGGCGTGCCCATCGTCGGGACCAGCCCGGAGGCCATCCACCTGGCCGAGGATCGCGGCGCGTTCGCCGGGGTGCTCGCCGCGGCGGGTCTGGCGGCGCCGAGGTACGGCATGGCCACCTCGGTGGAGCAGGCTCAGCAGGTGGCTGGGAAGATCGGCTATCCGGTCCTGGTCCGGCCGTCCTACGTGCTCGGCGGCCGCGGCATGGAGATCGTTTACGACGACGACACGCTGGCCTCTTACGTGCGGCGCGCGACGCAGGCCAGCCCCGAACATCCCGTGCTCATCGACCGCTTCCTGGACGACGCGATCGAGATCGACGTGGACGCGCTGTACGACGGCGAGGACCTGTACCTGGGCGGCGTGATGGAGCATATCGAGGAGGCCGGAATCCACTCCGGCGACTCGGCGTGCGCGCTGCCGCCGATCACGCTGGGCCACGCCGACATCGAGGCCATCCGCGACGCCACCAGGCGGATCGCGGCCGGGGTCGGCGTACGTGGCCTGCTCAACGTCCAGTACGCGCTGGCCGCTGGGGTGCTGTATGTGCTCGAGGCGAACCCGCGGGCCTCGCGTACCGTCCCGTTCGTCTCCAAGGCGACTGCGGTCCCGCTGGCCAAGGCGGCGGCCCGGGTCATGCTCGGCGCTACCATCGCGGGCCTGCGCGCCGAGGGGCTCCTGCCGCCCACCGGCGACGGCGGCACCCTCCCGCTGGACGCCCCGGTGGCGGTCAAGGAGGCGGTGCTGCCGTTCGGCCGGTTCCGCAACACCCAGGGCGAGGGCGTGGACACCGTGCTCGGCCCGGAGATGCGCTCCACCGGCGAGGTAATGGGCATCGACGAGATGTTCGGCACGGCGTACGCCAAGTCGCAGGCCGCCGTTTACGGGTCCCTGCCGGTCAAGGGGCGGGTGTTCGTCTCGGTCGCCAACCGGGACAAGCGCTCCATGGTGTTCCCGGTCAAGCGCCTCGCCGATCTGCGCTTCGAGATCTGGGCGACCCGGGGCACCGCAGAGGTCCTGCGCCGTAACGGCGTGCGTGCCAAGATCGTCCGTAAGCACAGCGACGGCCCCGGGCCCGACGGCGAGCCGACCGTCGTCACCCGAATCCTGGACGGCGAGGTGGACCTCATCGTCAACACACCGTTCGGCAGTCCCGGGCACACCGGTCCCCGCCTCGACGGGTACGAGATCCGCTCGGCTGCGGTCCGCCGGGGGGTCCCGTGCGTGACGACCGTGCCGGGCCTGGGCGCCGCGGTGCAGGGCATCGAGGCCATCATCCGCGGTGAGGTCGGCGTACGGTCGCTGCAGGAGCACGCGGAGCGCCTGCGCAGTGCCGACTGACGGTGCCTGCGCGATGCCGACTGACTCGGCCCGCGGTACGGTGCCGGATAGCACGAGCCGGACGGCGCGGGACTGGCCGCGCGGTAACTGTGATGCGCGACGCAATCGTGGCCACGGTGCATTACTCTCGGGGACGGCTGCGGATATTTTTGCGCAGGCCAGGTTGACAGGTGCATCTCCCGCGGCTCGTCGCGATGCACCGGCGGCCACGGACGGACGGTGCCGCTCGCGTGGCGGCACCCCAGCCAATAGCGCCCTGAAGAGCGGGTGTGATGTGAGCACTGTGAGCGCTAACACGAAGCCGCGGCCGGTGCACCCGGAGCGGAATAATGCTGGGCACAAGTCGAAGGAGTGGCCTTGAGCAAGCCTGCGCCAGTCGCCGTCGCGCTGGACGCACCCGATCTCGAAACCGCCGCGCGCTGGGCCGCCCTGGTGACGCCGCACGTGAGCACGGTGAAGATCGGCCTGGAGCTGTACCTGCGATACGGCCCGGATGTGGTCGCCTCGATCAGGGGAGCCAGTGGCGTACGCGTCTTCCTGGACCTCAAGCTGCATGACATTCCCGCGACCGTCGCGGGAGCCGCGCGGACCGTCGCGCGCCTGCACCCCGACCTGCTGACCGTGCACGCGAGCGGCGGCGCCGACGTCATCCGCGCCGCCGCGGAGGGCGCCCCGGGCACGACGATCGCCGCGGTCACCCTCCTCACCTCGCTGAACGAGGAACAGATGACCCGGATCGGAGTGACGGGCAGCGTGCACGACACGGTCCTGCGGCTCTCCGCGCTCGCGGTCGAAGCCGGCGCCCAGGGCATCGTCTGCTCGCCGCGTGAGGTCAGCGCGGTCCGGGCCGAGGTAGGACCCGACATCATGCTCATCACTCCCGGCGTGCGGCCTGCGGGCTCGGCCGCCTACGATCAGGCCCGGGTAGCCACGCCCGAGGAGGCCATCAAGGCCGGTTCCGACCTGCTGGTGATCGGGCGCCCGATCACCAGGGCTCCCGATCCCGGCGCGGCCGCGGCCACCGTGGCGGCCGCCCTGCGGCGGCTCACGCCAGCTGGCTAGCAGACACCGCGGGTGAGCTACCGTGAAATGTCACCCTGAAGCGGAGCCTGGTAAGGAAGCGGCAAGCGCGTGCGGTATGTCATCACACAGATTCGTATGCAGATGATTGGCCGTTTGGCTTCACCATAGGATGCACATAGCGTTGAAACGTAAAATATTCACTCGCCGCGTAACTTCGGCCGCAGGCTCGTTTCCATGGGATTGCAGCGCCTTGGTGTTCGGCTCTGTGTGGACCCCGGGGGAGTGGCGACAGGCGCCGTATGGAGTAACGGCTTCAGTCACCTGGAGGCGGTCATCATATGCGTGATGCGGCGGTGGCCAAATCAGTGAACCGATGCAGGCTCGATGCGCGCGGCGTGTGCGCAGCGTATTGACCGCGGCGGCGGTGCGGTAATCTCTCCACCCCTGTTCAGGAACGGCGCCAGTTGGCTTACTCTTGCGGTGGTGCCCATCGCAGCACCCCTGGTGACAGAGGCGCTGCGGGCAATGGTTCATGGCCGGCAAGGCGGTCGGGAGAGCGTTTGACCGTTGGTTGCTTGCCCAATGTGATCGAATGACCACCCAGAGTAATATCGTTAAAATTTATTATGGCGCAAACGGGGATTCGCGTTGCCGAAAGGTACGCTTACTCGCTAGTTTCCCCCCCACCAACGTTTTTACCAACGAAACCCGAGGTGACCTCGAGTGGCTCTTCCCCCCCTCACTCCTGACCAGCGCGCTGCGGCCTTGGAGAAGGCCGCCAGAGCGCGTAAAGAACGCGCAGAGGTGAAGAATCGCCTCAAGCGCGGAGCCACAACGCTCTCCGCCGTCATCAAGGAAGGCTCGACCGATGACATCATTGGCAAGATGAAGGTCTCGGCCTTGCTCGAGTCGATGCCTGGCGTCGGCAAGGTCCGGGCCAAGCAGATCATGGAACGGCTCGGCATCGCCGAGTCCCGCCGCGTGCGCGGGCTCGGTGCGAACCAGCGCTCGGCGCTGGAGCACGAGTTCGGTTCGGACATCTGAGGCGGCCAGCGGAATCCGGGAGCGGGCAGCAGGGCATGGCCGCCGGGTCCGGAGTTTTCTCCCGCGGCTCCGCCACCCCCGGCGGAGCCGCGAGGATCGGCGGTGGATACTGCCCTTCCATGCGGAAGTTCTCCCGGCTGACCGTGCTCTCCGGGCCCTCCGGGGTCGGGAAGAGCACGGTCATCGCGGAACTGCGCCGGTTCTGCCCCGACCTGTGGCTCTCGGTCTCGGTCACAACGCGGTCGCCGCGGGCGGGGGAGGTCAACGGGCGCGAATATTTCTTTGTCGACGACAAGGAATTCGACCGGATGGTCGACGAAGGCGAGCTACTGGAATGGGCGGAGTTCGCCGGCAATAAGTACGGAACGCCGCGAAACCCCCTTGAAGAGAAGCTGGCCGCCGGGATTCCGTGCCTCCTGGAGATCGACCTGGAGGGGGCGCGGCAGGTGCGGCGGAGCATGCCCGACGCCCGCCTGGTCTTCCTGGCCCCCCCGTCCTGGGCGGAGCTGGTCCGCAGGCTCACGAGGCGCGGGACCGAGCCGCCCGAGGTTGTGCAGCGGCGCCTGGCTGCGGCGCGCCGCGAGCTGGCTGCGGAGAGCGAATTCGACATCACGCTGGTCAACACGTCCGTCCAGGAGGTGTGCCACCAGGTGGTAACGTTGGTCTTCGGCTCGGATGAGCAATGCTCCGATGAGCAATAAGCAATAACCAGAGGAAAGGCGTGACGTGGCAGGGACTCCCGCCGCAGATGGCATTATCAACCCGCCGATCGACGACCTGCTCAATGTCGTGGACAGCAAGTACCAGCTCGTGATCATGGCCGCGAAGCGGGCGCGGCAGATCAACGCGTACTACTCGCAGCTGGGCGAAGGCCTGCTCGAGTACGTGGGCCCGCTGGTGGAGACCCGGGTCCAGGAGAAGCCGCTGTCGATCGCACTGCGCGAAGTGCGTGAGGGGCTTCTCACGGTCGAGCACATCGAGGGCTGACGTCCGCCTGACCGGGCGGGGGACACGTGGCACCACGGGTCATTCTCGGTGTAGCTGCGGGCATCGCCGCCTACAAGGCGTGCGAACTGCTCCGGCGCCTTACCGAAACCGGGCATGACGTCCAGGTGGTCCCCACACCGGACGCGCTGCGATTCGTCGGCGAGGCGACGTGGGCGGCGCTGTCGGGCCATCCCGTCACCACCGACTCCTGGACCGGGGCCGATCAGGTTCCGCATGTCCGGCTCGGGCGGTCGGCGGATCTCGTCATCGTCGCCCCGGCCACGGCGGACCTCATGGCGCGAGCCGCGGCGGGCATGGCGGGTGACCTGCTGACCGCGACCCTGCTGACCGCCCGCTGCCCGGTGCTGTACGCGCCCGCGATGCACACCGAGATGTGGGAGCACCCGGCCACCCGGGCCAACGTTGCGCTCCTGCGGGAACGCGGGGCGATCGTGCTCGATCCCGCTAGCGGCCGCCTGACCGGCGCGGACTCCGGAGTCGGCCGGCTGCCGGAACCCGGTGAGATATTCACGGCCGCGGTGCGGGTCCTGGCCCGGGGCGCGGACGGGCGCGGCCTGGACCTGGCCGGCCGGAAGGTGGTCGTGTCCGCCGGGGGAACCCGTGAGGAGCTCGACCCGGTGCGGTTCATCGGGAACTGGTCCTCCGGCCGGCAGGGGTACGCGTTCGCGGAAACCGCCGTCGCCCGCGGGGCCAAGGTCACCCTGGTAGCGGCGAACGTGGCGCTGCCTGACCCGGCCGGGACGCGCGTGATCAGGGTGACATCCGCACTGGAGATGCGGGGCGCGATGCTGGCTGAGGCGGCGGACGCCAACGCGGTCGTGATGGCGGCCGCCGTGGCCGACTTCCGCCCCGCGGAGCGGAGCGATACGAAGATAAAGAAGGACGGTTCGGAACCAGCCCCGATCGGGCTCGTTCCGAATCCCGACATCCTCGCCGAGTTGTCCGCGCGGCGCAATGCGGCCGTGGCGGACGCGGCGCCCGGCGCGCTCCCGGCCGGGCCGGGCCCCGGGCAGGTCATCGTCGGCTTTGCCGCCGAGACCGCGCCGGACCTGGCCGAAAGCCGGGTTAAGCTCGCTCGCAAAGGTTGCGACCTGCTCGTCGTCAACCGGGTCGGAAATGGGCTGGCCTTCGGGACCAGTGACAACGAGGCCGTCGTGGTGGGTGCCGACGGGTCACAGACGGAGATCGCCCGGGTGCCCAAAGAGGTCCTGGCCGATACCGTCTGGGATCTTGTGGCGTCCCGGCTGCGGTCGAGGGTAGCCTTACCCGGGCCGTCTAGAAGGTAGCCTTACCTGGGCCGTCTAGCTGTATCAGCGGCCTTCGGCCGCGATCACATTAGAGGGACGCTTGACCGCGACCCAAACACCGGCGACATGATCATGGATAAGCTTCGGGCGAGTCCGCCGGGAACAAAATTGGACCCGCACAGATAGAAAAGGGAGTCTCGTGGCACGTCGCCTGTTCACCTCCGAGTCCGTCACCGAGGGTCATCCGGACAAGATGGCCGACCAGATCAGTGACGCCATCCTCGACGCCATGATCAAGGACGACGCCGAGAGCCGGGTTGCCGTCGAGACTCTGATCACCACCGGCCAGGTACACGTCGCGGGTGAGGTCAGCACGCGCACCTACGTCGACATCCCGGGCATCATCCGGGAGAAGATCCTCGAGGTCGGCTACGACTCCTCCGCCAAGGGCTTCGACGGTGCCTCCTGCGGCGTGTCGGTGTCCATAGGGTCGCAGTCGCCGGACATCGCGCTCGGCGTCGACGACGCCTATGAGTACCGCGAGGGCGAGGGCGCTGAGGAGTTCGACCGGCAGGGGGCCGGCGACCAGGGCCTGATGTTCGGGTACGCGTGCCGCGAGACGTCCGAGCTGATGCCCCTCCCGATCATGCTGGCCCACCAGCTGTCCAAGCAGCTTTCCACCGTCCGCCGCAGCGGCACCGTCCCGTACCTGCGACCGGACGGCAAGACCCAGGTGACGGTCGAGTATTCGGGCATCACGCCGGTGCGGCTCAACACGGTCGTGGTGTCGACGCAGCACGCGTCGGACATCAACCTGAAGGAACTGCTGGCCCCCGACATCAAGGACTACGTGGTCGACCCGGTGGTGGCGGCCCTGGAACTGGATACCTCCAACTACCGGCTGCTGGTCAACCCCACCGGCCGTTTCGAGGTGGGCGGCCCGATGGGGGACGCCGGCCTGACCGGCCGCAAGATCATCATCGACACGTACGGCGGCATGGCCCGCCACGGCGGTGGCGCGTTTTCCGGCAAGGACCCGTCCAAGGTCGACCGCAGCGCGGCGTACGCGATGCGCTGGGTGGCGAAGAACGTGGTCGCGGCTGGGCTCGCCGAACGGTGCGAGACGCAGGTGGCGTACGCGATCGGGAAGGCCAAGCCGGTCGGGCTGTTCGTCGAGTGCTTCGGCACCGAGAAGGTGCCGGTCGAGCGGATTCAGGACGCCGTGCTGGAAGTGTTCGACCTGCGGCCCCGGGCTATCATCTCCGTGCTGGACCTGCAGCGCCCCATCTACTCGCAGACCGCCACCTTCGGGCACTTCGGGCGAACCGAGCCGGACTTCTCCTGGGAGCGGGCGGACCGTGTGGAGCAGCTTCGCGCCGCGGTCGGCATCTGATCCAGCTCCCGGGCCCTGACCGGCCTGCGAGCCCTGACCGGCCTGCGAGCCCTGACCGGCCAGCGAGCCCTGACCGGCCAGCGAGCCCTGACCGGCCCAGCCGCCGGGCGGCCTCTCGATGGGCCGTCCGGCGGCCTCTTCTGAATCAGTGGCAGTCCATACTTTTCCGGTCGGCCAATCTGGCTTTGCTGTCCCATAAATGACTTTGCTTTTTCGTTTATTCCTGGTTGCTTTGTGTGCAGCCTTCCCTAAAGGCTGCCAGGTCCGGCGCCGGCTGGTATGCAAGTCATATGCTGGCCGGAACAGAAAGCCGCAACCACGCTGTGGCTAAATGCGCGCCCCGGGATGGCCGGAAAGCCGCCACGGCGCGCGGCATTAACAACTTTCTGCCGCAGGCCGCGCTGACGCAATCTGAGACGCCCGCGCGGCCCTCCGCACTATGCCGTCATTAGGCTCGCTACCTTGGGCTATGCGCAGAGACGCCACGTCGCGGCCTGCGCTCAGCGGATCCAGGTGTCTGTGCTTTCCGGTCCTCCCGGCCATGTCGCCGCACATACTCCAGTGTCCGAAATGCGTTATTGCGCAACCATCGGGACGTTTCGGCTCATTCGATTTGAGGCAGGACCGGCGTTGACGGAAAGCCGGCCAGATGGTACGTAATTTTTACGGGGAATTACTATCCGGCTGCCGTTATGGACGGTTGGCATTAAACGCGACCTCGCCCCGCGGGAGGAAGCATGTGGGATTTTCCCGGCCGGGCGCCCTCCGTCAGGACGGCACGGGCCCCACGTCGGAACCGCCCCATCCGGCCCGTGAGCGAGGGTACCGCCCAGCACTTGCCGATGAATGTGCGGATGAGTATGCGAAAGCTCATGCGAATGCACGTGCATCATGCGTAGCATAAGACCGTCCGGAGCCGCAAGACGCGGCCGGGCTAGCGTGCTCCGACCGTGCCGAGGTCCAAGACGGGCAGCGCACATTAGGGGCCATAGAGCCAGTCAGGGGAGACACGACGATGGGTGGCATGTACAACGGCATGTCTGCCAGAGACCTTGAGGGTGCGGCGTGGCTGAAGAGCCAGCGTAGTAACTCGCAGGGCGCCTGCGTGGAGATCGCCAGGATCGACGCCGAAATGGTTGCCATGCGCAACTCCAGGGACCCGCACGGCCCGGCGCTCATTTGCCACCGGGACGCCATCGTGGCCCTCATGGACGCCCTGCGGGACGGAGAGTTCGACCACCTCGTCGCCTGACGCCGCCCGTCCGGTGCCCAGGGCACCCGTCCGGTGTGCCCCGGCGATCCGATGGGCCGGGCCACCAGATCCCGGCCGGCCGCAACCGTGGCCCGCAAACGTCCGCCGTCCCGCCCCCGCGCCCCTGCACGGCGGGGCGGCGGGCTTACCGCCGCGGCTGGGCATGGCAGGATCGGAAGGTGGCCATGATCCTCCTGCTTTCCACTGCCGACACCGACCTTCTCGCCGCGCGCGCTTCGGGGGCCGGCTACCGGACTGCGAACCCTGTGCGCATCTCGCCGGAGGAGCCGGGCGCTCTCGCGGCACTGACCGAGGGGGTGGACATCGCCGTGCTGCGCCTGCTCGGCGGGCGCCAGGCGTGGCCCGCGGGGGTCGCCGCGCTGCGTGCCACCGGGATTCCGCTGGTCGCGCTGGGCGGCGAGTCGGCGCCCGACGCGGAACTCATGGCGCTGTCGACCGTTCCGGCCGGGGTGGCCGCCGAGGCGCTTGGCTACTTGCGCGAGGGCGGCCCCGACAACCTGGGTGAGCTCGCGGCATTCCTGTCCGACACCGTGCTGCTGACCGGGGAGGGCTTCGCCCCGCCGGAGCCCGCACCCCCCTACGGCATGCACCGCCTCCCCGCCCCCGCGGGCGGCAGCCCGGACGCCGCGCCGCCCACGGTCGCAGTGATCTTCTACCGGGCCCACGAGCTCTCCGGCAACACCGGTTTCGTCGATACGCTCTGCGCGGCGATCACCGAGCGCGGCGCGACACCGCTGCCGGTGTACTGCTCCTCGCTCCGATCCGCCGACCCCGGCCTGGCCGAACTCCTCCGCCCGGCCGGCGTCATCATCACGACGGTTCTGGCGGCCGGGGGTTCGGCCGCCGCCGACGCGGGCGCCGAGGGCGACTGGGACGCCGGCGCGCTCGCCGGGCTGGGCGTCCCGATCATCCAGGGCCTCTGCCTGACCTCCTCGCGGGCCCAGTGGCAGGACGCGGACGGCGTGAGCCCGATCGACGCGGCCATGCAGGTCGCCATTCCCGAGTTCGACGGGCGCCTGATCGCGGTCCCGTTCTCCTTCAAGGAGGAGGGGCCGGACGGCATCCCGGTCTACGTCGCCGACCGCGAGCGGGCCGGCCGTCTCGCGGGGATCGCCGTGCGGCACGCGCGCCTGGCCACCATCCCGAACCGGGCCAAGCGCGTCGCGATCATGCTGTCCTCCTACCCGACCAAACATTCCCGGGTCGGCAACGCCGTCGGCCTCGACACCCCCGCCTCCGCGGTCCGCCTGCTGCAAGCCCTGCGCGACGCCGGATACGACCTCGGCGACGGCTTCCCGGAAGACGGCGACACGCTCATCCACACGCTCATCGCGGCGGGCGGCTACGACACCGAATGGCTGACCGAGGAGCAGCTCAGCGCCGCACCGGCGCGGGTCCCGCTGCCCAGCTACCACGAGTGGATCTCGTCTTTGCCGAACGGGCCCCGGCAGAGGCTCATCGCGCAGTGGGGCGAACCGCCGGGTCAGCTGTACACCGACGGCGACGACATCGTGCTGGCCGCCCTGCGGTTCGGGCACGTGGTGGTGATGATCCAGCCACCGCGGGGATTCGGGGAGAACCCGGTCGCCATCTACCACGACCCGGACCTGTCCCCGTCGCATCATTACCTGGCCGCCTACCGGTGGCTGGACGAGGTGTTCGGCGCGGACGCGGTGATCCATCTCGGCAAGCACGGCACCCTGGAATGGCTGCCCGGCAAGGGCCTGGGCCTGTCGGAACGGTGCGCGCCGGACGCGGTCCTGCGGGACGTTCCGCTCATCTACCCGTTCATCGTGAACGACCCGGGGGAGGGAACCCAGGCCAAACGGCGTGCGCACGCGGTCATCGTCGACCACCTGGTCCCGCCGATGGCCCGCGCCGACAGCTACGGCGATCTCGCCAAGCTGGAGCAGCTGCTCGACGAGCACGCGACGGTCGCGGCACTGGACCCGGACAAGCTGCCCGCGGTCCGGGCCCAGATCTGGTCCCTGGTGCACACGGCGCAGCTGCACCACGACCTGGGCGTCCCGGGCGAGCCGGGCGCGGCGGAGTTCGACGAGTTCGTGCTGCACGTCGACGGCTATCTCTGTGAGGTCAAGGACGCCGCGATCCGCGACGGCCTGCACATCCTCGGTGAGGCGCCCACCGGGGAGGCGCTCACGAACCTGGTTATGGTCATCCTGCGCTCCGCGCAGCTGTGGAGCTCCCGCTGGGGTGCCCTGCCGGGCCTGCGCGCCGCGCTCGGCCTGGCCGAAGGCCGCGACGACGCGTCCCGCGCCGAGACCGACCGCTACGAGCGCACCGCCCGCGCCCTCGTCGAGGCCATGGCCGCCGCCAACTGGGACGCCGCCCGCGCCCCCGAGGTCGCCGCCGCCGTGCTCGCTGCGGAGCCCGCCCCCGCCCCCCGGTTCGCCGCCACCGCGCCCGCCCCGGCCCCGGCCCCGGCGGAGGAACCTGCCCGATGGCGCCATCGCGCAGCTCCTGGCCGGCCCGATGGCGCCACCGCGCCGGCTGACCCGCTGCCCACCGGGGCGCTCGGGGAAGCCGGGGCGCTTGGGGGAACCGGAGCGCCCAGGGGGGTCTCGGACGGGAGTGGTCCGGACGGGGGAGAGGGAGCGCCGGGGCTCATTCGGGATGATGCGAAGGAGCCGGCGGCGGTGGCGCGCGTTCTGCAGTTCGCGTGCACGGAAGTGGTGCCGCGGCTCGCCGCGACGACCGGAGAGATCGGCGCGGTGCTGCGCGCGCTGTCCGGCGGGTACGTTCCCGCCGGGCCGTCCGGGTCGCCCACCCGCGGGCTGGTCAACGTGCTGCCGACCGGCCGCAACTTCTACTCCGTCGACCCCAAGGCCATCCCGTCCGCTAACTCCTGGGACACCGGGGCGGCGCTGGCCGAATCGCTGCTCGCCCGGCATCTCGCCGACGAGGGCAGCTACCCCCGCTGCGTCGGCCTGACCGTCTGGGGTACGTCGGCGATGCGGACCCAGGGCGACGACATCGCCGAAGTCCTCGCCCTGATCGGGTGCCGCCCGGTCTGGGATGAGGTCTCGCGCCGGGTCACCGGCTTCGCCGTGGTCCCGCCCGGGGAACTGGGCCGGCCGCGGATCGACGTCACCGTCCGCATCTCCGGCTTCTTCCGTGATGCGTTCCCGCACGTCATCGCGCTGCTGGACGACGCGATCGCCGCGGTGGCGGCCCTGGACGAGCCCGCCGAGGTGAACTACCTGCGCGCGCACGCCACCGCCGACCAGGGCGCGCACGGGAACTGGCGCCGCGCGACGACCCGGATCTTCGGCTCCAAGCCGGGCGCGTACGGGGCCGGCCTGCTCCCGCTCATCGACGCGCGTAACTGGCGTGACGACGCCGACCTGGCCGAGGTCTACGCGGTCTGGGGCGGCTACGCCTACGGCCGCGACCTCGACGGCGCCCCCGCGCGGACGGACATGGAGACGGCCTTCGCGCGGATCGCGGTGGCGGCCAAGAACGCCGATACCCGTGAGCACGACATCGCCGACTCCGACGACTACTTCCAGTACCACGGCGGCATGGTGGCCATGGTCCGGTCCCTCACCGGGCGCAGCCCGGCCGCCTACATCGGCGACTCGGCCACGCCCGACGCGGTCAAGACGCGCACGCTGGCGGAGGAGACTCGCCGGGTGTTCCGTTCCCGGGTGGTCAATCCCCGGTGGATCGCGGCGATGCGCAGGCACGGCTACAAGGGCGCGTTTGAGCTGGCCGCGACCGTGGACTACCTGTTCGGGTACGATGCGACCGCGCACGTCGTGTCGGACTGGATGTACGAGCGGCTCGCGACGGCCTACGTGTTCGACCCGGAGAACCGGGCGTTTATGGAAAAATCCAACCCGTGGGCCCTGCGCGGCATGACGGAACGTCTCCTTGAGGCGGCTGATCGCGGCATGTGGGCGGAGCCGGATCCCAAGACGCTCGACCAGCTCCGTCAGGTCTTCCTCGACCTGGAGGGTGACCTGGAAGCCGGGGGCTGAATGCAATTTCACCGTGCGCATTTGCAGGTAGACGCTTGTGATTCGCATGTCCCGTGACAGACTATGAACCGAGAGTCAATGGAGGCGGCGATGGCACAGACATCACGGGTCCCCACCGGGGTGGATCCCAGCGTCCCCACTCCCGCGCGGATCTATGACTACATGCTGCGCGGCGAGCATTACCTTGACGTCGACGCTCGCGCCGCCCAGCAGATACTGAGTGTTGTACCGGAGATCCAGGACTGCGCGTGGTCCAACCGCGGGTTTCACCAGCGGGCGGCCAAGTGGATCGCCGAGCGCGGTGTCCGGCAGTTCATCGACATCGGTTCCGGGCTGCCGACCGTCGGGAACACGCATGATGTCGTTCTGCAGGTCGCCCCGGACGCCCGGGTGGTCTACGTCGACCACGACCCGATGGTCGAAACGCAGAGCCGTACGCTGCTCGCCGGCGCGGGAACGACCACGGTGATCCGCGGTGACCTGCGCGAGCCGGAAACGATTCTCGGGAACCCGGATCTGTCCCGGCTCATCGACTTCAGCGAGCCGACCGGGGTGCTGATGACGGCCGTCCTGATGTTCGTGTCCGACTCCGCGGATCCGTGGGGCCTGGTGGCGCGCTACATGGACGCGATGCCGCCGGGCAGCTACCTGTCGCTGTCGCACCTCACCGACGAGCGCAAGCCGCCGCTCACCGTGGAGCGATTCCGTGCCGTCTTTGACAAGGCCAGCGAGCGCATCCACTTCCGGTCGCACGCCGATATCGCGCGGTTCTTCGACGGCCTGGAACTGGTACCGCCGTACGAGGGCGCCGAGCCGGGCCTCAGCTTCACCGGCATCTGGGGCGCGGAGGATCCGGTACTCGCGGATAGCGAGGGCCAGCGCTGGCTCTACTGCGGGGTGGCCAGGCGGCCGTGATCGCCAAGCCTACGGTCGAGCTACTCGGCATCGATCCGGACGCTCAGGAATGGCAGCGCTCAGGAGACGGAGCCGGTGCCATTGAGATTGCTTTTACCTGCGTGACCTCCGGTGTTCCTGGAGGCTCGGGTGTTTCTGGCGGCTCGGGTGTTTCTGGAGGCTCCGGTGTTTCCGTGGCTTCTGGGGATACCGATGGGCGAGGGACGGCGGAGCCCGGTGAGGCCGGCTGGATTCTGATGCGTGTCGCCGATGATCCAGATCGCCGGGTGCTCGTGTTCGACCGGAACGAGTGGGAATGCTTTCTGGACGGCGCCCGGAAGGGTGAATTCGACGATGCGGCGGGTAATGCCACGTCCTAGACTGTCCGGGCTCGGGCTCGCACTCGGGCAAGGGCCCAGGCAAGGGCCCAGGCAAGGGCCCAGGCAAGGGCCCAGGCAAGGGCCCAGGCAAGGGCCCAGGCAAGGGCCCAGGCAAGGGCCCAGGCGGGGGCTCGGACTCGGGCAATCGCCCGGGCAACGGCCCGGACCCGGGACGCGACTGCTTTAGGTGATTGACCTCGACAAATGTCGCAGAACCAGGGGTGGGAAGCATTGGTGCGTCGCCGGAACACGGCTGCCTATCAAGATTTACTCACCAAAGTATAGATTTGCGAATCGCAAGTTGGGTAACCTCATACTGAAGTTCAGAACTAGTCAAGGAGGCAGATCGGCGTGACCGACGATGCCTACGGCGCCACCATCTCCAAGCGCCGTCTGTCTGAGCGGCTCGCCGAGCTCCGCGTCGCGAGCGGTTACACCGCGAACCACGTCTGTGACATCCTGAACTGGGGCCGGGGCAAGGTCGGCCGCTTCGAGGCCAACCAGTGGAAGCGTCCCGAAATGAGCGACGTCCGGGACCTGCTGCGTATCTACGGCGTCACGGACGGCCCGGCCGAGGAGGTGGCGGAGCTCGCCATGCGGGCCCGGGCCCGGCCCTGGTGGCGCGACTTCCCGGAGATCTTCGACAGCGAGTTCCCTGGCTACGAGAACGACGCCAGTACCATCTGCGCGTTCATGCCGCTGATCCTGCCCGGATTGCTGCAGACGCCGGCCTACATCGAGTCGATGCTGCGGACCGGTCCCCGGCCACCCAAGTGGCGGCGCGATGCGCTGGCCGCACGGCTGCGCCGGCAGGAGATTCTCGACCGCTCCGACGGAACCGCCCCCACACTGAGCGCCGTGATCACCGAGGCGTCCCTGCTGTACCGGTGGGGCACTCATGGCGATCGCAAGGAGCAGATCCGCCACCTCGTCGACATGGCGGGCCGGCGCAATGTCGAGCTGCGCGTCCAGCGCTTCGAGGACGGGCCGCCGAGCGGGGCGCATTCCATGGTCAACATCTTTAGCTTCGACGGCGAGGACCCGAGCCTCGTCTTCGTGGAAACCGATTATGTAATCGAGGAAGTGAGCAAACGGGAATCGGTGCACGGCTACGTGCAGTCGTTCGACCGTTCCTGCGATGGGGCGCTCGACCCGCACGACACGGTGGCTTATCTCAAGCGTCTCGCTGATCGACTGGAGTGAGCAATGACTGATCTGTCTCAGGCCATCTGGCGGAAGGCCCGCCGAAGTTCCCACAACGGGGGCTGCGTAGAGATTGCGGCCAACCTCCCTGGCGTGACCGCCGTCAGGGACAGCAAGCGTCCGGAAGGCGGCGCGCATGTCGTCGACCGGGTGGCATTCGCCAGATTTCTGGCGGATGTCAAGGGGGGGCGCTACGACATCGAGGTGTCGTAGCCGGGGGTCGGTGAATCCCCCGGGGCGCAATCCCGGGGGATTTACCGCTTACTCGCCCTGTCCCAAGGCCTGGCGGTCCACCATGTGGCTTTCGCCGCGGTGGCGACTGTACACGGGCTTTTTGCCTGCCGCCATAGCGGAAACGTCGGCCGGTCTTTAGCTGAGATAAATGTGAGCCCCTTATGCAGGGCATATGTGCCCGCGGCGGCGGGATACTCCGGTAAACGTCCGCGTGCTGCGGCGGTGAGCGTAAAGCTCCACTTGTGTGCGGTTCATCACTAAAGCCTTGCGAAGGGCTGCCCTAACTTTTAATCTGTGCTTCACAGATTCAACAATGCAAGCCCGGCATCGCTAACTGAGCGGGCCGCCGCCCCGGACCCCGGCGGCCGGGGTGACCCCGGGGTGGCGATCCTGGGAGAAAGCGGGGATGGGCGGCTTGCGTAATCTGCGGACCGGGACGTGCTGCGCTTGGTCGTTGCCCGCGGACGCCACCTGTGCCAGGGCGGCCCGCCGGCTGTACGGTGACGCCGCGGCCGAGGTCGGGATCAGGGACGAGCTGATCTGCAACGGCGTCATGATGGCGAGCGAACTCGCCGCCAATACCCTGCACGCGGGCGCCGGGACCGTTGTGCGGGGCGGCGGGGCCCCGGCCCTTGTCACGGCGCGGCCCGAACTGTGGCTGTACCTGCGCGGAAGCGGCATGATGCGCGAGCTTGTGTGCAAGCCGTCTGGATGCACGAGGAGATCGAGCAGGCGGTCGGCTCCGCCCCCAGCGTCCCCGGCTAGCGCCGGGCGTCCGCGTTCATGGCGCCCGCCACGTTCTCGTAGGCCTTGATGACCCGGTCCCAGAATCCCCGGACGTCGATGGCCGTGGCGACGAGGGCGTTCCGCTCGTCCGCCAGCGCGCGGAAGTCGGTGACGGTCATGCCCGACGTCCAGCGGCCGACGGTCTCGACCTCCACCCGGGCGGGAAGGCAGCCCAGCAGGCCGTGGTCGGCCACGTAGGCCACCGCGCACACGTCGTGCACGGCGGGATCGGCCACGATCGGCTTGAGCTCCGCGTTGTCCTGCCCGTTCCCGGCCCGGCTGGGCCAGGCGGACAGCGGATCCTCGTCCGATGCGTAGTGCTCGAGGCCGGGCAGCAGCAGTTCGCTGGCCAGCGCGCCCAGGCCCCGCATCCGGTCCCGCACCGCCGCGGTCGCCCGCGCCTGCAGGGTCACGTCCAGCCCCACCATGGTGACCGTCCAGCCCGCGTGGAAGACGATGGCGGCCGCCTCGGGGTCAACGGCCACGTTGAACTCGGCCGCGGGCGTGGTGTTGCCCCGGCCGGACGAGCCGCCCATGATCACAAAGTCCTTGACCTGGTTGACCAGTTGCGGTTCCCGGTGAACGGCCAGCGCGATATTGGTCAGCGGGCCGGTGGCGACCAGGGTGATCTGACCCGGGGCGGCGCCGATCGTCTCGATCAGGAAATCAATGGCGTGCCCGCCCGAGGGCCGTGTTTCCGGGGGCGGCAGCCGCGCACCGCCGAGACCGGTATCCCCGTGCACGCGCCGGGCGTCGAACGGCGGCCGCAACAGCGGTGCGGGGCTGCCCGGGGTGACCGGGACGCCCGGGGCGCCCACGAACTCACAGACCCGCTGCGCGTTGGACGTGGTGAGATCGAGGCCCACGTTGCCGGCCACGGTGGTGATGCCGCACAGGTCAAGGTCCGGGCTGCCCACCGTGAAGGCGATGGCCAGCGCGTCGTCGATGCCTGGATCGCAGTCCAGAATGATCTTCTCAGCCACCCGGGTCCCTTCCCTGCGACGTGCCGGCCGGCACAGCCGGCGACGTGCCGTTCCGTCCTGCGCGCGAGCCGTTCCATCCTGCGCGCGAGCCGTCACCCCTCTTCGGTGCCGGCTCCCTCGTCCCCGGCGGCCTGGCCCTGGACCACCTTCTCCCGCTCGGACCCTTCGGCCGGCGCGTCCCGGTGCGGGGCTACGCTCCGGCCGTCACCGAGGTGAACCCCGCCCTGCACGGGGCCGGCCCGCGGCGGCACGGAGGCCGGCCCGGTCCGGCGGGGTGCCCGGCCGGCCAGCATGACCGGGATCAGCAGCACGCCGCCCGCCAGGAGCACAGCGCAGACCGACAGGACGATCAGGCCGGTTTCCGACATGCTCGTGATGTTCGTCTCCACCATTGGTACAGCTACGTGCGGTGCGGCTAGTTGCGACGCCAAAGACATCGGCCGTTTACCTCCTCGTGCCTAGCCCTACCCGAACTACCCGAAGGACGCCTCCGGTATCTATAGTCCCTTACTGGCCTCGGGCACAACGAGCACGGGCCATCGCCCGCCCCGCCACCGCCCCCCAGCCCTCCCGTAAAGAGCGCTGCTCTTGTTTGTGCCTAGCGCTCTGCTAAGGTCGAAGGGTGCCAGCACGCAGGTCAGCGCGGGAACGGGTTCGTGCGGAGATCACCCGCGAGATCACCGATATCGCCCGCGCCCAGCTCGCGGCGGACGGGGCCGCCGGCCTGTCGCTTCGTGCCGTGGCCCGGGACATGGGCATGGTATCGTCCGCGGTCTACCGCTATTTCGCCAGCCGCGACGAGCTGCTGACCGCGCTGATCATCGATGGCTACAACGCCATCGGGGAAGCCGTGGAGGAGGCGGAGGCCGCGCGCCACCGCGACGACTACCCGGGCCGCTGGCGGGCGGCGTGCCGGGCCGCCCGGGCCTGGGCGCTCGCGCACCCGCACGAGTACGCGCTGATCTACGGTTCACCCGTGCCCGGGTACCAGGCTCCGCCGGACACCATCGTCCCCGCGGCCCGGTCCGCCGCGGTCTTCGGGCGGCTCATCAGCGACGCCCACGCGGCCGGCGAACTGGCGCCCGCCCCCGACGGCCCGCCCATACCGAACGTCCTTACCCAGGACGCCAGCCGTCTCCGGGACAGCGTCCTGCCGGGGGTTCCCGACGAGGTCGCGATCGGGGCGCTGACCGCCTGGTCCGGGATCTTCGGGGTCGTTAGCTTCGAGTTGTTCGGCCAGTTCAACAACGTCGTCACCGATAACGCCGCGTATTTCGACCGTGCCGTCACCGATCTCGGCCGCCTGATCGGCCTCGCCGCCTGAGGCACCCGCGCCGGGTCCCCAGCGCAGCCAGCCCGCCACGTGAGCAGGCGCCCGCCAGGGTACGCCCCCAAGGCAGGACAACCGGGCTCTCCGAAGCTGGTCCTCCGCAAGAGCGCGCCCCTGGGAGCACAACCTCTTGGCCGCGAGGGACTGGGCGGGATCCCTTAGCTGCCGGGGGCGGGGGTGCGCCAGTTGACGGTGGGCAGGAGGGCTTCGGGGCGGACGCGGTGGGCGTAGCGTTTGGTGACTTCGAACAGGGACTCGATAAGGGTGTCGGACAGCAGGTGCGGCTGGAGGCCGAGTTCGATGAGCTTGGTGTGGGTGACGTTGTAGTAGTGGTCGGCTAGCTCGACGCGGGGGTTGGGCAGGTAGTCGATGTGGACGTCTTCGGGGGAGGCGGCTTTGATGGTTTGGGCGATCTGCTGGACGCTCATCCATTCGGTGATCTGGTTGAACACCCGGAACTCGCCGCGGTCGGCGGGGTTTTCGCACGCGAGCTGGACGCAGCGGACGGTGTCGCGGATGTCGATCATGCCGCGGGTCTGCCCGCCGGTGCCGTAGACGGTCAGCGGGTGCCCGATCACGGCCTGGATCACGAACCGGTTCAAAACCGTGCCGAACACCGCGTCGTAATCGAACCGGGTGGCGAGGCGCTCGTCGCGGGCGGTCTCGGGGGTCTGCTGCCCGTAGACCACGCCCTGGTTCAGGTCGGTGGCGCGCAGGTTCCAGATCCGGCACGCGAACTCGATGTTGTGGCTGTCGTGCACCTTGGACAGGTGATAGAACGAGCCCGGCCGTTTGGGGTACAGCACCCGGTCGGTGCGGCCGTTGTGCTCCAGTTCCAGCCACCCTTCCTCGATGTCGATGTTCGGGGTGCCGTACTCCCCCATCGTGCCCAGCTTGACCAGGTGGATCTCCGGGTTGATCTCCGCGATCGCATACAGCAGGTTCAAGTTCCCGATCACGTTGTTGTGCTGGGTATAGACGGCATGGTGCCGGTCGATCATCGAATACGGCGCCGCCCGCTGCTCCGCGAAATGCACCACCGCGTCCGGGCCGAAATCGCGGATCAGGTGATAGGTGAAGATCGCATCGGTCAGATCCCCGACATAACACCCGATCTCGCGCCCGGTCAGCTCCTTCCACACCGCGATCCGGGTCTGCAACGGCTCTATCGGCACCAGGGACTCCACCCCCAGCTCATTGTCATAGCCCCGGCGCGCGAAATTATCCGCCACCGCCACCTCATGACCCGCCGCCGACAGATGCAGCGCGGTCGGCCAGCCGAGATACCCATCCCCGCCCAACACCAAAATCTTCATACTCTCCGGTTTCCTGCCTTGGTCGTAGTGTCGCTTTGGTCGTGCGTCTGCCTTGGCCGGCTATTTGGCACCGGCGATGCGCTTTTATGGCCCTCTCAGCGTTTTCCCAGCTCATCTTGAGCCCGCATTGGCTACGCTCGCTGTTGCGGCGCGGGAGCGCGCTGCAATGCGCCCGGGCGGCCGGCCGGCCGAACACATGGCCACCAGGGACGCTGTGGCCTGCGGCGTCCGCACTCTACACCAGCTCTCCGGGACCTCATCGGCAGCCCTTTATCGTCGGTCACGTAACCTAGGACATCAATGGCACTCGCATCGAGCCGGATCGGCGCCGCGCTGATCCGCAGGGCACGCACCAACGTCGGTATCCGCTTCACGCGGTTCACCCTGGTGGCCGTGGCCTCCGTGATAGCCAGCCAGGTGGCGCTAAGCATCTTCATCGGCCCGGCGAACATGACGGCTGGCATCTCCGGCGGCCTGGCGGCGATCATCGGTGCGGCGGTGAGCTACGTGCTGAGCCGCTGGGCGTGGGAGCGCAAGGGCAGGCCGCAGCTGCTGAAGGAGACCCTGCCGTTCTGGCTGGTTTCCGTGGGCGCCTGGGTCATCCTCGGCCTGGCCGCCAAGCTGGGCGTGGCCCTGGCCGAGGCGATCGGGGCCGACGGCATCAAGCGGGTGCTCATCACCGACTCTGTGTACTTCGCCGCCAACTGCCTGACGTTCCTGGGGCGCTTCGTAATCTTCCACTACGTCCTCTTCGCCGGCGGGCGGCCCGACGGGCGGTCTCCGCGTGAGTCCGGTCCGCCCATCAGCTCGTCCAGTGAGGCAACGGTGGTCCTGCCGGATGGCGCTGCCGGCCCCGACCCGTTCGTCATGGCCGTGGGCCCGGCGGAGTCCGGGGTGGCCGGAGGCCCGGCCTGTGCCGACCGCGGTGATGCCGACGCGGGTCCCAACCTCCGCTGACGCTCGCGCCACCAGGTCCCCAAGACCACACGGCTGAAGCGCAGGCCGTAGAAGAGGTTGTTCAGGCCGGGGATATGCAGGTTGTAGAAGGGGTTCTGGCCCTTCTTACTCTCCCCGACCCGGCGCTTGTGGATGGTGGCGGGCACTTCGGCCACCCTGTAGCCGTGGGTGATCACGCCGATCAGCAGCTCTGACGCCTGGTACTGCGGCTGGGACAGCTGCACCGCCCCGGTGACCTCCGCCCGCATGGCCCGCAGCCCGAACGTTGTGTCGGTGATCTTCTGGCCGGTCAGCAGGCTGACGGTCGCGGCGAAGAACCGGACCCCCGCCTGGCGGATCGGGTCCTTGGTCTCCTCGCTGCCCAGCCGGCGGGAGCCGGTCACGAAGTCGGCCTGCCCGGCCAAGATCGGCGCGAGCAGTCTCTCGATCTCGGCCGGGTTGTACTGGCCGTCCGCGTCTGTGGTCACGACGTACTGCGCGCCGCAGTCCCGGGCGATCCGGTAACCGAGCCGCAGCGCGGCCCCCTGGCCCCGGTTGACCGGGACGTCCGTGACCAGCGCCCCGGCCGCGTCCGCTTCCTTGGCGGTGGCGTCCGCGCAGCCGTCCGCCACGACGATCGTCGCGGTGTCCAGCCCGCACACCCGCGCGGGCAGGTTCCGGACCACCGGCCCGACCGCGCCTTCTTCGTTGTAGGCGGCGATCACCAGCGCGACCGGCGGAAGTTCCCGCACCTGGTCGCCGTACTGGTCGATCATGACGGCGATGGCGGCATCGTCGACGGCCACATCGCGGGCGGACCCGGCGTATCCGCCCGCGTTCTTGCCCGCGTATTTCGCCGACGCGCCCGGGATCATCGCGCCCCCTCCGTGGCCAGTGCCGCCGCATCCAGGGCGCCCGCGGTCAGCGCGCCGCCGGGCGCGAAGTCGGGCCACACGGTCGCCATACCCGCCTCGAGGTCGAAGGTCGGCGCGTAACCCAGCGCGCGCGCGGTGGAGATGTCCAGTTTGACCGCCGGCATCTCACCCTGCGCGATCGGGGCGTTCTCGGCCGGGATCGCCACGCCGGTGACCCGGCGCGCGGTCTCCACCATTTCGTTCACCGTGACGGCCTGCCCGGAGCCCAGGATGACCGGGCCGCTGTGGTCGGAGCGCCACGCGGCGAAGATCCCGCTGAGGACGTCGTCAACCTGGATGACGTCGCGGATCATGGTGCCGTCCCCGCGGACCTTGACGCCGGTGCCGTCACGGGCGGCGCGCATCAGCCGCGGGATGAAGCTGTCCTTGTGCTGCATCCCGGGCCCGTACACGTTGGAAAACCGGAGCGAGACGCCCCGGACCCCGTAAGCAGCCGCGTAAGAGGTGATCAGCATCTCGGACGCGGCCTTCGTCCCGCCGTACGGGGTGAGCGGCCGCAGCGGGGCCTGCTCCGTGATGACCGCCCCGCCGACGTTGCCGACGACGGCGTTGGTGGACGCGAACAGGAACGTCCGCACCCTGCGCTGCCGGGCCAGTTCGAGGAGGCCGGCCGTCACCGCGACGTTGTTCCGGTAGGTGGTCCCGGGATCCTTGACCGACTCCAGGACCGAGGTCCGCGCCGCGAGGTGGATGATCGTGTCCGTCCCCGGCTGAACGGCCTGGTCCGCGACCGCTGGGTCGTACAGGTCACCCACGACAAGGTGCACTTGGCCCCCGGGAGACACGGGGCCCCCGGGAGAACCCCCGAAGGGCTCGAGATCGGCCACCGTCACCTCCGCGCCGGCGGCCACCAGGGCGGCCACGAGCCGCCGGCCGATGAAGCCGGAACCACCCGTGACCAGTACCCGACCTTGCGCCGCCGGTATCCGGGACCGGAAATCGTTCCCCATTCAAGCTCCATTCGCGTGTCGATCCGTCGCTGATCAATCAGCCCTGGGCCCACTTGCAACGCGGGCACGTTACCGTCCCAAGCTGGGGAACAGCTGGGGGAAGCTACGGGACTGTGCGCGCCTGCGTAGCGGGACCGCGCGCGCCCGCGTGGCGGGTCAAAAGCGGTACGCGCGGCCAACCGCGGTGTTGGCGAGGCCAGATGTGCTGGTCAGTGTACCGGTGCATACAGGGCGGGTCCCGGCACCTCGGTAATGTGTCATGCTGGGCCGAGGCGGTATGCGGAGGAACTCCGGTGCGAATCCGGGGCTGTCGCGCAACTGTAACCGGGGAGTAACCCCTCATCGAGGCCACCGTCGCCGTCGCGGCGGGAAGGCGGGGGGGAGCACCGATCCGGGAGCCAGGAGACTCCGGCCGCCGGCAAGTCGGCTACGGGCGCGAAGACCCGGGAAGGACGGCCCTGCATGACGGCCAGCGACGTAACGTCCGGCGACGAGCGGCGCGCGATGCACCGGCCCCCTGCTCCGCTGTATCCCTTCGCCGCGATCGTCGGCATGCCGGATCTGAAGCTCGCACTGCTGCTCAACGCGGTCTCACCCGCGATCGGCGGGGTGCTCGTGCGCGGCGAGAAGGGCACCGCGAAGTCAACCGTCGTCCGCGGCCTCGGCGAGCTGCTGCCCCCGGTGCGTGTCGTCCGGGGCTGCCGGTTCTCCTGTAACCCGGCCGCCCCCGACCCCGACTGCCCGGACGGCCCGCATCCGCCCGGCGCCCCGGAGCACGGCCGGCCGGCGAAGCTCGCGGAGCTGCCCGTCGGCGCCACCGAGGACCGCCTCGTCGGCTCGCTGGACATCGAGCGCGCGCTGTCCGAAGGCGTCACCGCCTACGAGCCGGGCGTGCTCGCCGCGGCGCACCGCGGCCTGCTGTACGTGGATGAGGTGAACCTGCTGCACGACCATCTCGTCGACCTGCTGCTGGACGCGGCGGCACTGGGGGTCAGCTACGTCGAGCGTGAGGGGGTTTCGGTCCGGCACGCCGCCCGTTTCCTGCTCGTCGGCACGATGAACCCCGAGGAGGGCGAGCTGCGGCCGCAGCTGCTCGACCGGTTCGGGCTGACCGTGGAGGTGGCGGCCAGCCGCGATCCCGACGAGCGCGCCGAGGTCGTCCGGCGCCGGCTCGCCTACGAGGCGGACCCGGGCGGTTTCGCGGCCCGCTTCGCCGCCGATTCCCGCCGGGCCGCCGCGGACGTGGCCGCCGCGCGCGCCCGGCTGCCGCAGGTCGTGCTGCCCGACGCCGCGCTGCGCCAGATCTGCGCCGTGTGCGGCCGGTTCGGGGTCGACGGGATGCGCGCTGACCTGGTCACGGCGCGCGCGGCGATCGCGCTGGCGGCATGGCACGGCCGCGCCGAGGTAACCGTGGACGACATCCGGCAGGCGGCCCGGCTGGCCCTGCCGCACCGTCGCCGACGCGACCCGTTCGACGCCCCCGGGCTGGACGAACAGGAGCTGGAGGACGCGCTCAGCCAGCCGCCGGGCCCGCCCGGCTCACCAGATCCGCCCGAGCCCCCGGACCCGCCGGACCCGCCGGGCCCGCCCGGTGACGGCGGCCCGGGCACGCCGGACTCGCAGGCCCCCTCCGGTCACCAAGGCGATAACGGCCAGGGCAAGGACGCGGGCAACGACCCGGGCTCCGGCGGCCAGGGTCCCGCGCCGGAACCCGCCGCGGGCCGGGAAGCCGCGGCGGGCCAGCATGCTGCCACAGATCATGATGCCGAACGGACGTGGGCCGGGAGCCCACCAGGCGCCGGACCCGATCCTGTCCCAGCCCCCCCACCGTTCCGCGCCCGGCTGCTGACCGTTCCCGGGATGGGAGCCGGGGCGCTGGGGCGCCGCTCGCCGGCGTACACCCCGACCGGCCGGACGATCGGCGCGCGGAGGCCGTCCGGACGGCTCACCGCGCTGCACCTGCCGGCCACCCTCCGGGCCGCGGCCCCCTCCCAGCCCGGACGCAAGCGGCGGGCGGGCTCCGCACCGCAGCCGGGCTTCATCCTCACCCCGAACGACCTGCGCGAGGCCGTCCACGTCGGCCGCGAGGGCAACCTGGTGCTGTTCACCGTGGACGCCAGCGGCTCGATGGCGGCGCGGCCGCGGATGCGGGCCGCCAAGGGCGCGGTGCTGTCACTGCTGCTCGACGCGTACCAGCGCCGGGACAAGGTCGGGATGATCACCTTCCGCGCGGACGGCGCCGAACTGGTGCTGCCGCCCACGTCGTCGGTGGAGGCGGGCGCGCGGCGGCTGGCCACGCTGGCCACCGGCGGCCGGACCCCGCTCGCGGCGGGCCTGGCCCGGTCCGCCGAGGTGCTGGCGGCCGAGAAGATCCGCGACCCCGCCCGGCGCCCGCTGCTGGTGATCGTCACCGACGGCCGCGCCACCCGCGGCACCGACGCCGACCTGGCCCGGGCGACGGCCATGCTGGCCGGGGTGGCGGCCGTGGTGGTGGACTGCGAGACCGGGCCGATCCGGCTGGGCCTGGCCGGGGCGCTCGCGGGCCGGCTGGGCGCGGCGCTGGTCAGCCTCGAGGACCTGGCCGCGGCCGGGGCCGGGACGCTCGCCGGGATCGTGCGCGCCGCCCGCGGAATGGCCGCCTGATGCCCCAGGGACAGCCGGCCAGCGTGCCGGACGACGGGCTCACGACGCGCGCGCGGCGCAGCCGGCCGCTGGTGGTCGTGCACACCGGGACCGGCAAGGGCAAATCCACCGCCGCGTTCGGTATGGCGCTGCGGGCCTGGAACCAGGGCTGGCCGGTGGGGGTCTTCCAGTTCGTGAAGTCGGCCAAGTGGCGGGTGGGGGAGGAGCACGCGCTGCGGACGCTCGGCGCCAGCGGCGAGGGCGGCGCGGTCACCTGGCACAAAATGGGCGAGGGCTGGTCCTGGATTCAGCGCGAGACGGGCGGTCACGCGGAGCAGGCGGCCGAGGGCTGGGCCCAGGTGGCCCGGGACCTGGCCGCGCAGGCCTACCGCTTCTACGTCCTGGACGAGTTCACCTACCCGATCAAGTGGGGCTGGGTCGACGTGGCCGAGGTGATCTCCGTGCTGGACGCGCGGCCGGGCCAGCAGCACGTGGTCATCACCGGCCGGGACGCGCACCCGGACCTGGTCGGCTACGCCGACCTGGTCACGGACATGACGAAGGTCAAGCACCCGATGGACCGGGGCCAGAAGGGCCAGAAGGGGATCGAATGGTGACGGCCCCCCGGCTGGTGATCGCGGCCCCGGCCTCGGGCAGCGGGAAGACCACGGTGGCCTGCGGGCTGATGGCCGCGCTGCGCGCGGCCGGCCTCGCCGTCTCCGGTCACAAGACCGGCCCGGACTACATCGATCCCGGCTACCACGCGCTGGCCACCGGGCGCCCGGCCCGCAACCTGGACCCGTTCCTGTGCGGTGCGGACCGGATCGTGCCGCTGTTCCTGCACGCGGCCCGGGGCGCGGACGTCGCCGTCGTCGAAGGCGTGCTGGGCCTGTTCGACGGCACGGACCCGGGAGCCGGCCCCAGCGCCGGCCCCAGCGCCGGCCCCAGCGCCGGCGATCCCGGCTTCGGCTCCACGGCCCACGTCGCGCGGCTGCTGGGCGCGCCCGTCATCCTGGTCATCGACGCCGCCTCGATGGGACGCTCGGTGGCCGCCGTCGCGACCGGCTTCGCCCGGTTCGATCCGCGCACGACGGTGGCCGGGGTGATCCTCAACCGGGTCGCGTCGGACCGGCACGAACGGCTGCTCCGCGACGCCCTGGCCGTCGCCGGGATCGCGGTCTACGGCGCGATCCGCCGCTCGGCCGAGGCCGCCGCGCCGTCGCGTCATCTGGGCCTGATCCCCGCCGCCGAGCGTTCCCGCGCCGCCACGGGCACGGTGGCCCGGCTGGCCGCGCTCATCAAGGACTCCTGTGACCTGGCGAGCCTGCTCGCCCTGGCCCGCAGCGCCGGCCCCTCCCCGGGCCGGCCTGGGATCCTGGCGAAGCCCTCGCGCCGGATGCCTCGGTAACCACAAATACCTCAGCAGTCACGGCAGTCCCAGACGCCCCGGCCGGAGCCCGTCCCGCGGTCGCGATCGCGGGGGGTGCCGCCTTCACCTTCAGCTACACCGAGCACGCCGAACTGCTCGCCGCGGCCGGGCTCGACGTCGCGGTGTTCGACCCGGTGCGCGACCAGCACCTGCCCGAGGGCACGGCCGGGATCATCCTGGGCGGCGGCTTCCCGGAGGTCCACGCGGCGGACCTGTCCGCCAACGAGCCGCTGCGCCGGGACGTGGCCGCCGCCGCCCCCCGGGGCGTGCCGATCGCCGCCGAGTGCGCGGGGCTGCTCTACCTGGCGCGGTCGCTCGACGGCCAGCCCATGTGCGGAGTCCTCCCGGTCGAGGCGGCCATGACCGGCCGGCTGACGCTCGGCTACCGGCAGGCCCGCGCCGGGACCGATTCCGTCCTCGCGGCCGCCGGCGACGTGGTCCGCGCGCACGAGTTCCACCGCACGGCCGCCACCCCGGGCCACGGCGCCCCCCCGGCCTGGCTCCTCCCGCCTGGAGCTTTCCCGCCCGGCCGGGACGGCGGCCCGGCCCTCCGCTGCGAAGGCCACGTGACCGGCGCCGTGCACGCCTCCTACCTGCACGCGCACTGGGCCGGCTACCCGCGCATGGCCGCCCGCTTCGCCGCCGCCTGCCATGCGGCCGCCCCGCGAGGGAGGCAATAAATGCAACGGTTTGTGGGCGTGGGCGTGGGACCGGGCGACCCGGAACTGGTCACGCTGAAGGCGATCCGGGTGCTGCGCGAGGCCGACGCGGTGTTCGTCCCCGTGATGGCCGGGCCCGGGGCGCGCGGCGGGCCGGACCGGCCGCCGGCGTCCTTGCCCGCCTCCTTGCCCGCGTCCTTGCCCGTGGGCCGGGCCGCGGCGACGATCCGTGCCCACATCGACCCGGAGACCATCCGGCCGGTCGCCTTCGCACTGAACGACACCGGCGGGGTGACGCCCCGCCGCGCGTCGGCCTGGCAGGCGGCCGCCCGGGAGGTGGCCCGCGAGTTCGACGCGGGGGCCCACACGGTCGCGTTCGGCACGATCGGCGACCCCAACCTGTATTCGACGTTCAGTTATCTCGCGCAGACGGTCCGCGATATGGTCCACGACGTGCTCATCGAGACCGTGCCCGGCATCACGGCCATGCAGGACCTGGCCGCGCGGTCGGCCACGGTGACCGGGACCGCGACCGTCCTGGCCGAGGGGGACGAGCCACTGACCCTGCTGCCGCTTACCGCGGGCGCCGGGCCACTGCGCGACGCCCTGGGCCGGCCCGGCACCGTCGTCGGTTACAAGCTGGGCGCGGCCGCCGGGCCGTCACCCGGAGAGATCCGCGACCTGCTCGCCGAGGCTGGCCGTCTGGACGGGGCGATCGCCGGGGCCCGGCTCGGGCTGCCCGGCCAGGACATCCGGCCCGCCGCCGAGCTCGCCTCGCTGCGCGCCGTGCCGTACCTGTGCACGCTGATCGTCCCGGCCCGCCGCGACGGGGTGGGCACGAGCCTGGGACGTTCCGGCGGGGGTGCCCAATGATCGGTGGGGTGACCGCCGGGCAGGTCACGTTCGTCGGGGCCGGGCCCGGGGCGCCGGACCTGATCACCCTGCGCGGCGCCGCCGCCATCGCCGCCGCGGACGTCGTGATCTGGGCGTCCAGCCTGGTCCATCCGGGCGTCCTCGAGCACGCCCGGCCCGGCGCGGAAATCGTGGACTCGGCGCAGCTTCCGATGGAAGGGGTACTCCCGTACTACGAGCGCGCCGCCGCCGGCGGCCTGCGGGTGGCGCGGGTGCACTCTGGTGACCCGGCACTGTGGGGCGCGATCCAGGAGCAACTGGACCGGTGCGCCGAGCTGGGCCTGGTCACCGAGATCGTGCCGGGGGTCTCCAGCTTCACCGCGGTCGCCGCGCGGATCGGCCGGGAACTGACGATCCCCGAGGTGGCCCAGTCGGTGATCCTGACCCGGCTCGGCGGCGGGAAGACCCCGATGCCGCCCGGGGAGCAGGTGGCCGGATTCGCCCGGCACGGGACCACGATGGCGCTGTTCCTGTCCGCCGCGCGGTCCGGGCAACTGCAGGACGAACTGCTCAGTGGCGGCTACCCGCCGGCCACGCCGTGCGTGATCGCCTACCAGGTGACCTGGCCCGATGAGCTGATCGTGCGCTGCGCGCTGGCCGACCTGGCCGCGACCGTGAAGGCCCGCAAGCTGTGGAAGCACACCCTGGTGCTGGTGGGCCCGGGCCTGAGCGCCGAGGGCACCCGGTCGCACCTGTACCACCCCGGCCACTTCCACGGCTTCCGCCGGGCCGAGTCCGCCGCCCGCCGCGTCCTTCGCGCCCAAGACGCCGGCCTGCGTGCTGAGGCCGGTGACGTGCGCATCCAGGACGGTGACCGTGACGCGCCGGATGGAGACCGGCAGGCCCAGCACGGGGAGCGGCCATGACCGGTCCCGAACTGCGCGAGCCCGACCTGCCCCGCACGGCCAAGGAACGCGGCCGCGCGCTGCGCACCGGCTGGACCACCGGGACCTGCGCCGCGGCCGCCGCCAAGGCCGCGGCGACGGCGCTGCGGACCGGCGAAATGCAGCGCAGCGTCGAGATCGCGCTCCCCTCCGGGCGCCGCGTCGGCTTCCCGGTCGACTCCTGCGAACTGGAGCCTGCCGAACGGGCCCGGGCGGTCGTGGTCAAGGACGCGGGCGACGACCCGGACGTCACCCACGGCGCCCACCTCACCGCGACGGTGACCTGGCGGAAGTCGCCCGGGATCGAGCTGGACGGCGGTGTCGGCGTCGGGGTCGTGACCAAGCCGGGCCTCGGCCTGGAGCCGGGCACGCCGGCCATCAACCCGGTACCCCGCGCGATGATCGCCCAGGCCGTCGGGGAGGCCGTCGATCTGGGATCGTCCGGTATCCGGGTGGTCATCTCGGTGCCGGAAGGCGAGCGGATGGCGGGTAAGACGACCAACGCGCGGCTCGGCATCATCGGCGGCATCTCGATCCTCGGCACGACCGGCATCGTCCGCCCGTTCTCCACCGCGTCCTGGCGGGCGAGCGTCGAGCAGGCCGTGTCCGTGCTGGCCGCGCAGGGCGAGACCACGGCCGTGCTGTGCACCGGCGGGCGGACCGAGAAGGCGGCCATCACACTGCTGCCCGGCCTGCCCGAGATCTGCTTCATCGAGGTCGGTGACTTCACCGGGGCGGCGCTGCGCCGGGCGGTGGCGTGCGGCGTCGGCCGCATCGTCTTCGCCGGGATGGCCGGGAAGCTGGCCAAGCTCGCCGGCGGCGTGCTGATGACGCACTACACGCGGTCCAAGGTGCCGCATGATCTGCTGGCGGAGGTCACCCGCGCCGCCGGGGGCACCCCCGACCTCGCTGCCCAGGTCGAGGCGGCGAACTCGGCGCGGCACGCGGCGGAACTGTGGGACGAGGCCGGCCTGCTCCCGGCCGCGGGCACGGAACTGTGCCGCCGCGTAGCCGGGGTCCTGGCCCGCTTCTGCGCCGAACTCGCCGCCGGGTCCGGCCCCGCACCGGGAACGCCCGCGCCCATGTCCGTTCGGGTGATCATGGTTGATTTCGGTGGGCGGACCCAGGTCGCTGCCTACCCGCCCGCGTCCCTGTCCGCGTCCGGGCCCGCGTACTTGCCGGAGGACCCGGCGTGACCGTCACCGTGATCGGGTGCGACGGGAGCGCACTGGCGCCCGCGGCGGCCGCAGCGCTGGCGGGCGCGTCCGTGGTCGCGGGTGCGCGGCGGCACCTCGCGGCGGTGAGCGTTTCCCCCGCCGCCGAGTGCATCGTGATCCAGCACCTGGACACCGCACTGGACGCGATCTGCGCTGCCCGCGGGCCGGCCGCCGTGCTGGCTTCGGGTGATCCCGGTTTCTTCGGCATCGTGCGGGCGCTGCGCGCCCGGGGCGTCACCCCGGCGGTGATACCCGCTGTCTCCTCCGTGGCCCTGGCGTTCGCCCGGCTCGGCGTGGACTGGGCCGATGCTCTCGTGCTGTCCGCGCACGGACGCGACCTGCGGCCCGTGCTGGCCGCCGCCCTCGCGCACCCGAAGACGGCCATCCTGACCGGCCCACCCGAGGCCGCCACCGGACAGCTCAGGTCCCAGCTGCTCAGCGCGGGCCGGACGGTCTACGTCGCCGAGCGCCTGGGGACTCCGGACGAGCAGGTCCATGATCTGACGCAGGACCCCGCGGCCGAGGTCAGGGATCCGCACGTGCTCGTCGCCCTCGACCCCGCCGCCGGCCCCAGCCCGGGCCGGTGGCTGGCCGGGCACCAGGGCGCCCCGCCGGGATGGGCCCTGCCCGAGACCGACTTCGAGCACCGCGACTCCATGATCACCAAGGCCGAAGTCCGCGCGCTGGTGCTGGCCCGGCTCGGCCCCGGCCCCGGCCGGACGGTCTGGGACGTCGGCGCCGGGTCCGGTTCGGTCGCCGTGGAGTGCGCCCGGTTCGGCGCGTGGGCCGTCGCGGTCGATCCCGACGAGCGGCAGTGCGCCCGCATCCGCCGCAACGCCGCCGCGCACGGTGTGCCGCTGCAGGTCGTGGCCGGCCGGGCCCCCGGCGCATGTGCGGACCTGCCCGCCCCGGACGCCGTATTCGCCGGCGGCGGTGACGATGACGCCCTGGCCGGGGCGGTGAAAGCCGGACAGCCGTCCCGCGTCGTCGTGACGCTCGCGTCGGTGGACCGGGTGCGCGGCGTGTGCGAGCTGCTGACGGGATTCGGCTACGAGGCTGGCGGCACCCAGTTGCAGGCCTCCCGGCTGGCCGGGCTGCCGGGCGGATCGCTCCGGCTCGCCGCGGCCAACCCGGTGTTCGTCATCTGGGCGGACCAGCCCGCCTCGGCCGGCCCGGGAGCGGCCGAGGGGCGCCCCGCCGGGACGGGGACGGGGTCATGATCGGGCTGATCGCGGCCACGGCGGCGGGCCGCCGCACCGCCGAACGGCTCTCCGGGGCATGGCCGGACACCCGCCGCTACGAGGGCCCCGCCGCCGCCGCGCTACCGCGCGCGTTCGCCGAGTGCGACGCCGTCGTGTGCTTCCTGGCCGTGGGCGCGACGGTCCGGCTGCTGGCGCCGCTGCTCGGCGGCAAGCGCTCCGACCCGGGCGTGGTATGCGTCGACGAGGCCCTGCGCTACGCCGTCCCGGTGGTCGGCGCGCACGCGGGCGGGGCCAACGAACTGGCCCGCCGGGTCGCGCTGGCCCTCGGCGCCGAGCCGGTGATCACCACGGCCAGTGACGCGGCCGGGTGCGTGGCCCTCGACGAGTTCGGCGCCGACCTCGGGTTCGTCCCCGAGCCGGGCAGCGACCTCGCCTCCGTCGGGGCGGCGATCCTGTCCGGCGAGCGCGTCACGCTCACCGGCGACGCGGCCTGGCCACTCCCGCCGCTCCCGCCCAACGTGGTCAGCGGCCAGCCCGAGCCGGGCGTGCCCGCCATCATCGTGTCCGACCGCACGGCTCTGTCCGACTGCGCGGGCCCATTCGGCTCATCCGGGCCGGCCGTCGTCTACCGGCCCGCCTCACTCGTCGTCGGGATCGGCGCGAGCCGGGGCGTCCCGGCCGCCGAAGTCAGCGCGCTGATCCACGAGGCCCTCACCGGCGCGGGGCTGTCGCCGTGTTCGGTCCGTCTCGCCGCGACCGTGGACCGGAAGGCGGACGAAGCGGGCCTGCTGGCGGCGGTCCGCGCCCGGCACTGGCCACTCACCGTGTTCCCGGCCGCCGAACTGGCCGTCGTTCCGGTGCCGAACCCGAGCGAAACGGTCCGCGCCGCCGTCGGCACCCCGAGCGTGGCCGAAGCCGCCGCCCTCCTCGCCGCGCGCGGCGAGGAGGGCGGCGATGCGGACGGCGCGCCGGAGCTGGTGGTGGCCAAGCGGGTGAGCGCCCACGCCACCGTGGCGGTCGCGCGGGCACGTCCCCGGGGCCGGCTGGCCATCGTCGGGATCGGGCCCGGTGCCCGGGACCTCATGACGCCGCGCGCCGCCGCCGAACTGCGCCGAGCGTCCGTCGTCGTCGGCCTCGACCAGTACGTGGACCAGGTCGCGGACCTGCTCCGCCCCGGGACCACGGTCCTGGCTACCGGCCTCGGCCGCGAGCAGGAACGCGCCGCGACCGCCGTATCCGAGGCGGCGGCGGGCCGGGCCGTGGCGCTCATCGGGTCGGGTGACGCCGGCGTCTACGCCATGGGCAGTCCCGCGCTGGAACTGGCCGACGAGACGATCAACGTGGTCAGCGTGCCGGGTGTGACGGCCAGCCTGGCCGCCGCCGCGCTGCTCGGCGCGCCGCTCGGGCACGACCACGCGCTGATCTCGCTATCGGACCTGCACACCCCGTGGGAGGCGATCGAGCGCCGGATCACGGCCGTCGCCGGGGCGGACCTGGTCGCGTGCTTCTATAACCCCGCCAGTCGCGAACGGAGCTGGCAGCTGCGGAAGGCGCTATCGATCCTGGCCGCGTGCCGGCCGCCGGAGACCCCGGTGGGCTGGGTGCGGGACGCTTCCCGCCCCGGCGAGGCGGTGTCGGCCACGACGCTCGCCGCGTTCGATCCGTCCGAGGTGGACATGCGGACCCTGGTCATCGTGGGTTCCTCGCGCTCGGCGATGGTGGCCGGCCGGATGGTCACCCCGCGTGAGTACCGCTGGGCGGCGCCGTCATGACGCCGGTCGCGGTCGTGACCAGCCGGTGCCAGGGCTGCGGCGCCTGCCTGCTGACTTGCCCGGAACGCGCGATCCGCCCAGCGCGCGGGCCGGCGCGCCGCCGAGCGCGCGGGCCGGTGCGGCTTATCGTCCTGGAGAAGCTCTGTAACGGATGCGGCGAGTGCGTCGAGGTCTGCCCCGTCGACGCGATCGATCTTGCCCATCTGCCGGGGGAAACCAGGGAGGAAACGTGACCCATTTCGACCGCACGCCGAGCGGGCCGGACCCGATCGAGACCGAGTCCTACCGGATCCTCCGTTCCCGGATCGACCTGGGCCAGCTGCCGCCACTGACCCGCGCGGTCACCGAGCGGGTGATCCACGCCAGCGCCGACTTCGACTACGCCACCGACCTGATCTGTGACGAGATGGCGCTGGCGGCCGGGGTCGCGGCGATCATCCGGGGGGCGCCCGTGGTCGCCGACGTGGCCATGGTGGCGGCCGGCATCACGGGCTACCCGGTGATCTGCAAGATCGGGGATTCGATCGCGGCCCGGCTGGCCCGGACCGTCGGCATCACCGTGTCGGCCGCCGCGTCCCGGCTGGCGTTCGGCGAGGCGGGTCCCGGCGCGGTCTGGGTGGTCGGCTGCGCGCCGACCGCGCTGGAAGAAATCTTGCGCCGGGACGTCGTGCCCGCGCTGGTGATCGGGCTGCCGGTGGGCTTCGTCGGGGCGGCGGCCGCCAAGGAAGCCCTGCGCGCCAGCGGCCTGCCCGCGCTCAGCAACGTCTCGGAGAAGGGCGGTTCGGCGGTCGCCGCGGCCGCGTTCAACGCGCTGCTGCGCGTGGCCCGCCAGAAGGCGCCCCAGCCCGCCACGCCGGCTGGGGCCCCGGCCCGGGACCGCCCGTGAAGCCGGCGCTGCTGATAGCGGGCCACGGGACCCGCGACCCGGAAGGAGTGGCGGGCTTCACCGCGCTGACCAAACGGCTTACCGCCCTGGCCGAAGCCGGCCGGGTCCAGCTGGCCGGGGCCCGCGAAAAGCCGCTGGATGCGGCCGGCGGCGACGCGGTGGACGTGGCCGGCGGGGAGCGGCTGGACGTGGCCGGCGGCTTCATCGAGCTGTCCGCGCCGCCGCTCCGCGACGCCGTGTCCGGCCTGGTCGACCAGGGGAACCGGATCCTGGTCGCGGTTCCGCTGATGCTGTCCGCGGCCGGCCATTCCAAGGGCGACGTGCCCGCCGCACTGGCCCGGGAGAAGGCCCGGCATCCCGGGCTCACCGTCCGGTACGGCCGCCCGCTCGGCCCGCACCCGGTTCTGCTGGATCTGTTGGCCGAACGGATCTCGGCGGCCGCCCACGACCTGCCCGGGCCGTACGCGGTGCTGCTGGTGGGGCGTGGCTCGACCGACCCGGACGCCAACGCCGACGTGTGCAAGGACGCGCGGATGCTGTGGGAGGGCCGCGGGTACGAGTTCACCGAGACCGCGTTCGTTTCGCTCGCCCATCCCAGCGTGGCCGAAGGCCTGGAGCGGTGCCGGCGGCTGGGCGCGCGCAGCATCGTGGTCGCGCGCTATTTCCTGTTCGCCGGCGTGCTGCCGGACCGGGTCGCCGCCCAGGCCGCCGAATACTCAGCCGCCCATCCCGGCGTGGGTGTCCGGTGCGCGGAGGTCCTCGGCGACTGTGATGAGATCGCCGCGCTGGTCGCCGAGCGCTACCGCGAGGCACTGGCCGGGGACATCAGGATGAACTGCGACATGTGCCAGTACCGGGCCGCGCTGCCGGGCCTGGCGCACCGCGTCGGTGTGCCGCAGCATCCGCACGACCATCCGCACGACCATGCGCACCCGGCCGATGCCGGCTGACACCCGCCTCGGCGTTCCCGGCCCGGAGCCGGATCTGTCCTTCCACGGGGACGGCGAACTCGCCGACGGCCTGACCGACCTGGCCGTGAACGTCCGGCCGGGGACCCCGCCGCCCTGGCTGCTGGACCGGATCCGGGCGGCGGCCGGTGACCTCGCCGCCTACCCGGACCCGCGCGCCGCGACTGAGGCCGCCGCCCGCCGTCACGCCCGGCCCCCGTCCGAGGTCCTCGTCACGGCCGGGGCCGCGGAGGCGTTCACCCTGATCGCCCGGGCCTTCCGCCCCCGCCATGCGGTCGTCGTGCACCCCCAGTTCACCGAGCCGGAGGCGGCGCTGCGGGCGGCCGGGCAGACGGTGCGCCGGGTCATGCTCGGCGGCGACTTCACGCTCGACCCCGGGGCCGTGCCGCCGGATGCGGACCTGGTCGTGCTGGGCAACCCGACCAACCCGACTTCGGTCCTGCATCCCGCCGCGGCGATCAGGGCGCTGGCCCGGCCCGGACGGCTGCTGATCGTCGACGAGGCGTTCGCGGACTGCGTGCCCGGGGAGCCCGAAAGCCTGACCGGGGCGCGGGACGTCCCCGGGCTGATCGTCGTGCGCAGTCTGACCAAGACCTGGGGCCTGGCCGGGCTGCGGGCCGGCTACCTGCTCGCCAGCCCCCCGCACGTCCGCGCGCTGGCCCGCCCGCGCCCGCCGTGGGCGGTATCCGCGCCGGCCCTGGCCGCCGTCGCGGCCTGCTGCACGCCGGCCGCCACCGCGGAGGCCACCGCCTGGGCGGCTTCGATGGATGCCGAACGGACATGGCTGGGACAATCCCTCAGCCGGGTGCCCGGTGTCGCGGTGACCCCGCACGCCCGCGCGTCCTTCCTGCTGCTCAAGGTCACCCCCGGCGCGGGAGCCCCCGTCCCCGGCAACTCCAGCCCCAAAAGTCACAATATCCCCATTGACCACGGTGGCCCCACCGTGCGCGAACGACTGCGCGCGGCTGGGTTCGCCGTGCGCCGGGGGGACACCTTCCCGGGGCTCGGCCCCGACTGGATCCGCATCGCGGTACGCGACCGGGTCACCAACGACCGTTTCGTGGCCGCGCTCACCGCTGTTCTGGAGGCCCAGTGACCATTCATCCCGACGATCAGGCCCCGGCGGAGCCGATTCCGGACACGCAGCGCGCGGAGCCGTACCCGGACGAACAGCGCGCGGCTGTCTACCGCGTCATCGGGGAACGCCGCGACGTCCGGGCGGGATTCCGGCCCGACCCGGTGCCAGACGACGTGCTCCGCCGCGTGCTGGCCGCCGCCCATCAGGCGCCGTCGGTCGGGTTCTCCCAGCCGTGGGACTTCATTGTGATCACCGAACGGGCCCAGCGGGAGCGTATCGCCGCGCTGGCCCGGCGGAACCGGGACCGCTACGAGGCCGGCCTGCCGGGGGCGCGTTCCCGCGCGTTCGGCCGGCTCAAGGTGGAATCCATCCTGGACACGCCGGTCAACATCGCGGTGACCTGTGATGCCACCCGCGGCGGCCGGCACACCCTGGGCCGCCACAGCCAGCCCGAGACGGCCGCGTTCTCCAGCGTGCTGGCCGTCTCCAATCTGTGGCTGGCCGCCCGCGCGGAGGGGCTCGGCGTCGGCTGGGTGAGCTTCTTCGACGAGCACGAACTGGCCGCGGAGCTGGGCCTGCCCGGGCACCTGGAGGTGGTGGCCTACCTGTGTGCCGGGTACGTGCGGGAATTCGCGCCGGAGCCGGAACTGCAGGCCTCCGGCTGGGCGCGCCGCCGGCCGGTCGCGTGGGCGGTCCACGCCGGGGCGTTCGGCCGGCGCGGCCTGCCCGGGGAGGAACCAGTGGACGCCCTGGCCGAAGTCACCGCGGCGATCCGCCCGCTGGATCCGGAAGCGGTCGCCGCCGCGCGTGAGCGCCAGGCCCGGATGACCAAACCACCCGGTTCCCTCGGCGTGCTCGAGGAGGTGTCCGCATCGCTGGCCGGGCTGGCGGGGGAGTGCCCGCCGCCGCTGCCCGAGCCGGCCGCGGTGGCGATCTTCGCCGGGGACCACGGGGTGCACGCCCGTGGCGTCAGCCCGTGGCCGCAGGAGGTGACCGCGCAGATGGTCGCCAACTTCCTGGCCGGCGGAGCCGTGGTCAACGCGTTCGCGGCGCAGGCCGGGGCCGAGGTCGTCGTGGTCGACGTGGGGGTCGCGGCCGACCTGGAGCCGGCGCCGGGCCTGCTGCCGCGCAAGGTCGCGTGGGGCACCGCGGACTTCACCCAGGGCCCGGCGATGACCCGTGAGCAGGCCGTGACCGCGCTGACCGCCGGGATCGAGGTGGCCCGCGATCTGGTCGCGGCCGGGAACCGCTGCCTGGTCACCGGGGACATGGGCATCGCGAACACCACCGCCTCGGCCGCGCTGATCTGCGCCTTCACCGGCAGCAACCCGGTCGTGGTGACCGGTCCCGGCGCCGGGGCCGACGCGGCCGCCCGCGCCCGGAAGGTAGCTGCCATCCGCCAGGGGCTGGCGCTGCACCGGCCCGACCCGGCCGATCCGGTCGGCGTGCTGGCCGCCTTCGGCGGCTTCGAGCACGCCGCGCTGGCCGGCTTCATCCTGGCCGCGGCGGGGCTGCGCGTCCCGGTCATCCTGGACGGCGTCATCGCCGGGGCCGCGGCGCTGGCCGCCGTGGCCATCGCGCCGGACGCGGTCGCCGCATGCCTGGCCGGGCACCGCAGCACCGAGCCCGGGCATGCCGCTACGCTTGGTTACCTGAAGATGCGCCCGCTGGTTGAACTCGACTTGCGGCTGGGGGAGGGCACCGGCGCCCTGCTGGCTCTGCCGCTCGTCCAGAGCGCGGCGCGGGCGCTCCGCGACGTGGCCACGTTCGACTCGGCGGGCGTCAGCGACAAGAAAGCATGAAGGAGCCTGGACCAGCATGCTGACGGATATTGTGCCGACCGATACCGTCCCCGATGGCCACCACTGACGATCAGCCGTACCTGCTGGGGCTGCGCCTGGCCGCCGCGCGTTGCCGGCTAGACTACACCCGCCCTGAAGGACGGGGACCCGGTTCACAACCTGAGGTTCCTGTTACATCGCCGACTGCACCCGGGAGGACCCGAAGTGTCTGACATCAGCTCCGCGGCATCAAGGGGTTGAAAACGACTACGGCAAGACTTGCGCCAGGATGTTCTTCGCCGCGTTGATGTCCCGGTAGTGCCGGGTACGGCAGGACGGGCACTGCCACGTCAGAGTATGTAGGCTCAGGTAGGCGAGCAGATGCCCGCACGCCGAGCAGGTATTGCTGGAGGGGTACCAGCGGCTGTTCACGATCAGATCCGTCCGCCCAGGCCTCTAATAGCTAGCAAGCGGTGGAAGGTGCCCCTAAAGCAGTCGCAGATGGACTAGGACAGCGAAAGATAGCGAATCATGTTAGGTCACGGAGAGATCCTCGACACGATCACGTCATGGCCGCGGACCAGAGCGGTGGCGCCCGTGCAGGAAATCGTGCGGGACGCCGGACTATGCGATGAGAGCGGGCGACCTTCGCCTTGGCCCTGGCCCGGTTCGCGGAGCCTCCTGGCAACGGGCCAGCCACGCTGGTAGCGGGACAGGGCCTGTGCCCGACGGCCAGTGTCCGCGATTCGCGATCTTGCTCCCTGCCGGAGATGACCGCGAAATCCTTGATGCCCAGGTCCACGCCACAACAGCGCCGTGGCGAGCAGTTGCCCCGGGTCTCGTCCTCGACGGCGAATAACACTCCAGCGTCCGCACGATCCGAAATAGTCACCGTGATGAGTAGATCGACGTAGGGTCAATGCTCGGCCACGACCATGACGCCAGCGGCGTGCCCATCTAGCCGAACAGCGCACCGTCGCGGTACCGCAACAGACCGTGTATTCCGCATACTGTAGGACGATGCGAGACTTGAACCTGGGGTAGCGGGCGCGATTGGAGAAAAAATTGTTGTAGGCGACTTGCTGGTGCCGGATCGCCTGCTGCAACGGGACCGACGATACCTCGTTCAGCCAGGCCAGGACCCGGGTCGCCTTCATGACATCAGGTAGGCGCTGGCCTGGGTGAAGTTCGTCCGAGCCCGCTACTGTGTTACCGCTGAGTGCCGCCAGGACAGCGTCAGGTTCCACACGACACGGACACAGCCGAACTGCGATTCAGCACGCTGACCTGCTCCGGTGCGGGGTATGCCTGGCACTTGTACGCCGTCCTCACACCACCCAAGCTTCTCTGATCGCACCGTCCAGGATAAGCGCGACACGCGGTAAGGGGGAGTGCTGTTTCTTCCCCGGCCTGAAGTCTGGGGTCTCCACGCCGCGATTCCGATGAAGGAGCCTGGACCAGCATGCTGACGGATATTGTGCCGACCGATACCGTCCCCGATGGCCACCACTGACGATCAGCCGTACCTGCTGGGGCTGCGCCTGGCCGGCCGGCGCGTTGCCGTAGCCGGGGGCGGGGCCGTGGCCACCCGCCGGGTACCGGCCCTGCTCGACGCGGGCGCCGCCGTGTTCCTGGTGTCGCCCGAGGTCACCGGATCGCTGGAAGATCTCGCGCAGGCCGGCCGGATCCGCTGGGCCCGCCGTCCCTACGCCGCGGGCGACATCGACGGCGCGTGGCTGGTCTGCGCCTGCACCAGCGACCCGGCCGTGAACGCCGCCATCACCGCCGAAGCCGAGGCGCAGCGGATCTGGTGTGTCCGCGCGGACGACGCGGCGCTGTCTCCGGTCTGGACGCCCGCCTCCGGCCTGGCCGATGACGTCCGGGTCGGCGTGCTGAGCGGCGACCCACGCCACAGCGCCGGCATCCGGGACGCCATCGTGTCCGGGCTCCGTGCGGGCACGCTGGGCGCCCGCCGTGGCCGTGGCCACCGGAGGGGCGTCGCGCTGGTCGGCGGCGGACCCGGCGATCCCGGCCTGATCACCGTGCGCGGGCGCCAGTTGCTGGCCGAGGCCGACGTGGTCGTGACCGACCGGCTCGCGCCGCGCTCGGTGCTGGACGAACTGCCGCCGGACGTGCAGGTCATCGACGTGGCCAAGATTCCCTACGGGCGTTCCGTCGCGCAGGAGCACATTAACGCCGCGCTCATCGGGCACGCCCAGGCCGGACGGTTCGTGGTCCGGCTCAAGGGAGGTGATCCGTACGTCTTCGGCCGGGGCGCGGAAGAGGTCCTCGCGTGCCTGAGCGCCGGGATTCCGGTGACGGTGGTGCCGGGGGTGACGAGCGCGGTCGCCGTGCCCGCGGCGGCCGGAGTGCCGGTCACGCACCGCGGGGTCGCGCAGGAGTTCAGCGTGGTATCGGTGCACGTCCCGCCGGACGACGAGCGGTCCACGGTGAACTGGCCGGCCCTGGCGGCCACCCGGGGCACGCTTGTCCTGCTCATGGGGGTGGAACGGCTGGCCGCCGTGACCGAAACGCTGATCCGGTACGGCCGTTCGGGCCGTACGCCCGTTTCTGTGATCGCTGACGGTACCCTGCCTACTCAGCGCACAATTGTCGCGACGCTGGACACAGTCGCGCCCAGGGTGATTGAAGATGGGATAAGGCCGCCGGCCGTAGTCGTGATAGGTGAGGTCGTGAACGTCGCAGGCGAGATTGCCGAGCTCATGCGGGGCCTGGAGCCCGCCGTGCCCGGCGGTGCCGGCGCCCCGCCCGCCAGCGCCCATCGGGCGCGCCCGGATCCGGCGGGCCCTGACCCGGCGGCTCCACGTCCGGCGGGAACGGGGCCGGCCGGCCGCGCGGCGCAGCGGACGGACCAGGCGTGAGACCGCCCTCCGCGCCCGGGGGCAGCGTGACCCACGGCGTGGCCGGTCAGGCTCCGCAGCCACCAGGCCCGGGCGGCCAGCCCCCGGCCGCCGCGGATCCCGCCGCACAGGGCGCAGCCGCCGGGGCTGGGGCAGACGGGCCCGAACCCGTGGTGGAGCCGCACGTCCGGGTCGACGCGCGCGCACTGGAGAGCGCCCTGATCAACCTGCGCAAGCGCATCGGCGCGGTGCCCCTGCTGTTCGAGGCGCCGAACGTGGCCGAGGCGAAAGCCGAACGGGCGAAGCTGCTCAGCCAGGTCGATGATTACCTGCTGCCCCGGCTGCGCGGGTCCGCCGCCCCGATCCTGGTATCGCTGGTCGGCTCGACCGGCTCCGGGAAATCCACCCTGGTCAACAGCATCATCGGGATGCCGGTCAGCGCGACGGGAGTGCGCCGGCCCACCACGAACAGTCCCGTCCTCGCGTGCCATCCCGATGACATCGACTGGTTCGCGGAGAACAAGTTTCTGCCCAGCCTGCCCCGCGTCCGCCAGGAGGGCCTGGCCCGGCCGGGCCGGGATGGGCTGCTCGTGCTGGCCGCGACCGAGGGCATGCCCAAGGGGCTCGCGCTGCTCGACACCCCGGACATCGACTCGGTGGTCAAGGCGCACCACGAGTTCGCCTATCAGTTCCTCGATGCGTCCGACCTCTGGCTCTTCGTGACCTCGGCCAGCCGGTACGCGGACGCGCCGGTCTGGCAGGTACTCCAGCACGCCCGGGAGCGCCGCGCGTCGCTGGGGATCGTGCTGTCCCGCGTCCCGGCCGGATCCCGCGCCGAGCTCGTCGCGCATTTCACCGCGATGCTCGACGCGAACGGCATCAGCGGGGCCGACCGGTTCGTCATCCCGGAAACCCGGCTCGCCGCCGGCATGCTCCCGCCGGAAGCGTTCGGGGAAATCCGTGCCTGGCTGACGGACACCGCGAGACGCGATGAGCGCCGGGTGGCGGTCCTCACCCAGACGATGTCGGGTGTCCTCGACACGTTCCGGACCAGGGTGCCGGCGCTGGCCGCGCACGCGGAGGCGCAGCTGGCCGTGCGTTCCCGGCTGCGCAGGCAGGCGGAGGAGCCGTACCGGAGCGCCCTGGCGGAGGTCGCCCGGGTCACCCACGACGGCACGGTGCTGCGCGGTGAGGTGCAGGCCCGCTGGCAGGACTACGTGGTGACGGGTGACCTGATGCGGACGCTCCAGTCGCGCAAGGCGCCGCGGCAGGGTAAACGGGCGCGCAGCCGCCAGATGCCCGAGCGCGGCGCCGCCATGAAGGCCGCGCTGCGCTCGGCGCTGGAAGGGGCGGTCATTTCCGCCGCCGACCGCGCGGCCGAGGAAGCCGACCGCCGGTGGCGCACCGATACCGCCGGGTCCGCCATGCTCGCCGCCGCCGAGCGGGACCGGGTATCCGGGCACCGGGCCGACCGGCTGTTCGCCTCGGTGTTCGGGGACGGCGATACCGGCGCGCAGGAGCTGAATCTGGCCAGGTCCGCCCCCGATCTGCCGCTGCGCGCGGCCCGGGCCATCAGCGCCTGGCATGACCACGTTATGCGCCTCGTACAGCTCGCTGACCAGCAAAAGCGATCGCTTACCCGGTCCGCGCCGATGGACGACGATACGCTGGCGCTGGTCACCGTGCTCGCCGCTGCGGGCGAGAGCGCGACCGGTAGCCATGCCGCCGCGACCGCGGACGACAGCGACATCCTGACGCTGCCCCTCCGCATCGTGACGGCCGTGCTGGGCGCCGACGCGGTGCACGACATTTTCCGGACGGCCCGCGCTGAGCTGAACGAGAGGGCGCGCTTGCTGCTTGACGAGGAACTCCGCCGGTTCTCCGAAGTGATCGACGGTGCGGGCCGGTGCGATGAGGTCGCGGGTGTCCGGCTGTACCAGGCCGGCTTCATGCTCGGGGCGCTTCGGTGACGACCAGCGCGCCGCCGTTCGCCGGCCTGCCGAACACGCACCTGCCCGGCCGCCTGGCCGCGCTGGCCTCCCTGGTGCAGATCGCCAGGGACCGCAGTGGGCCGGCCGGGTTCAGCCCGGAGTTGCTCGCCGAGGCCGAAGTCCTGCAGGAACGGGCCGGTGAGCGGCTCAGGCTCTCCGCCGCGCACACCGTGGTCGCGCTCGCAGGCGGCACCGGCAGCGGAAAGTCCTCCCTGTTCAATGCCCTGGCCGGGGCCACCTTCTCGCCGCCCGCCGTCACCCGGCCCGCGACCCGCTTCGCGCACGCCTGCGTGTGGGGGATGCAGGGGGCCGCTCCGCTGCTGGACTGGCTGGGGATCGAGCGCCGCTACCGCTACGCCCGGGCCAGCGCCCTGGACGCCGGCGAGGCGACCCTCAATGGCCTGCTGCTGCTCGACCTGCCGGACCACGACTCGGTGGCCGCCGGGGCCGCCGCCGCCGTGGACCGCCTGATCAGCCAGGCCGACCTGATGGTCTGGGTTGTCGATCCGCAGAAGTACGCGGACGCGGCCGTGCACAACCGCTTTCTGGCCCCGCTGGCGCGGCACGCCACCGTGACCGCGGTCGCGCTCAACCAGTGCGACCTGCTCACCCCCCCGCAGGCCAAGGACTGCGAGGAAGACCTGCGCAGGCTGCTGGATTCCGAGGGGTGCAGCGAGGCGCACGTCCTGCTGGTGTCCGCCGCCACCGGCGCGGGCCTGGAGGACCTGCGCCAGCTCCTGGCCGAGGCGGTCTCCGCCCGGCGGACCGCGACCGACCGGATCGCGGCCGACATCGACAGCATCATCGCCAAGTTCGGCGCCTACGCCGCCGATCCCGCCGCGGTCGCCCGCCGCGCAGCGGGCGCCGGCCCCGACGGGGCCGCCGACCAGGCCGTGACCGCCGGGGCGGCCATGGCCAACGGGACAGTTGGGACCGCCGGGGCTTTTGGGACTGCCGGGGCGCCGGGAGCCGCGGCCCCCGCGATGACGGCCACCGCCGGAGCCAGCCGCCCCGATGCCCTCGACGTCGACCTGGCGCCGTCCGCCCCGGCCGCCGGCCAGCCGCCGTGGGAGCTCGTCCCGGACGCCTCGATCGCCACCGCGGCACAATTTCGCCAGAACCGCGTCCGCGATCGAGAGCGTGCCCGCCGGGCCGGCCCTCAACCTGGCCGACGCGCTGGCGCGCGCCGCCGGGCTGGCCGCCGTTACCGATGCGCTGGAAGACGTCCGCGAGATCCACGCCGCCCGCTACCTGGGCTGGCCGTTCGGCCGGCTCGCGGGGTGGCTCCCCGGCCGCGACCCGGTCCGCCTGGGCCGGGTCAGCGGCGACGCCCGGGTCGCGCTGAGCGCCGGCGCCGACGCTCAGCAGTCCGAGGTGGATAGCGCCATCACTGCCTTCGCCGACGCGATCGGCGAGAGCCTCCCCGGCCCCTGGCCGCGCACGGTACTTGCCGCGGCCCGGTCCCGCGCCGCGGAGGTCGGCGGCGCGCTCAGCGCGGCGATCAGCGAGAGCATGCCCGTCGGCGCGCGGATTCCCGCCTGGTGGCGCGTGATCAGCGCCTGGCAGTGGCTGCTGGTCGCCTTGGTAATCGCCGGCATCGGGTGGATGGGCGTCATCATCGCGGTCGGGGCCTTCCACGCGATGGGGCCGCTCCCGCCGGAACTCATCGGCAGCCTCGCGCTCCTGCCGTGGCTGGCCGTCATGGTCGTGGCGATGCTCCTGCTCGGCGTTCTGACGGCCTCCGGCAGCCAGAACGTGGTGATGCTGTCCTCGGACCGGGAACGCGAGCACACGGCAGCCGCCATGCGGAACCGGATCGACGGCGTGGCCCGCGACCTGGTGCTCCTCCCGGCCGGCACCGAGCTCACCGAATACGCCAGGTTCTGCACCGCCCTCACCGCCGCCGCCCGCCCCTGACCGCGCCCCCGGCCCCGGCCCCGGGTACAGCGAACGTGCTCAAAGGCGCGTTATCGCGCACGTTGTCACAGAGCCGTTCTGGCCTGCCGGGCCTTGCGGATGGCTAGCTCCTTGGCCTTCTCGGCCTGCCGTTTATCCCAGGCGGCCAGGCGCGCGACCGAGCGCTGCTGGTTCTCCCGGAGCGCGGCCACCGCCGCCGCGGCCATGATCACGGCCATGATCGCGGCCCGTTGGGTGCGGGGATCGCGCGCCACACCGACCGCCACAGCCAGCCCGACCATCACTGTGGTCGCGCGATTCCGGCTCTTTGGTTTCTTCGAGTGACGCGCTGGCCCGGTGGCCCGCGTGGTCACGGCGTTCCGTCCGGCATGCGGATGCCCCGCGGTTCGCTGCTGATCGACACTTGTCTCACTTCCCAAGACGCATGTGCGGCGCTCAGACCCTGCGCGGCTCCGTCTGCGCGTTGCCGCTGCCGCCGCGTTGCCGCACCCAATCAGGATCGGCGGCCGCCCAGTTCCGCGCCTCACCCCGCCCGGGTGAAACCGTCTGCGCACCCCGCCCGGGTGAAACCGTCTGCGCGCCCGGGACCGGGTGAAACCGTCTGCGCACCCGCCCGGGTGAAACCGTCTGCGCCCGGGACCGGGGTCGCCGGGGCCCGTTCGGCATTCTGCTGAGGGCATAACAGCGGCCGGAAGGTAGCCACGGACCGGCCGGTTGCCTTGTAATACTGTAATCACCGCAAATGGAGGCGGTCATGGCAGCAGACCGTCCACTGGACGCGTACTCGCTCATTGTTTCTGGCGTGGCCGAGAAGCTCACGCCCAAGGTGGCCAGCCTGCGCGTGCCCCGCGGGGGACCCGGGGGCTCGTCGGGTGAGAGCCTCGGCTCGGGTGTCGTCTTCACCGGCGACGGCTTCCTGCTCACCAACGCGCACGTCGTCGGGCGCGCGCAGGGCGGCACGGCCTCGTTCTCCGACGGGACGACGGTCCCGTTCCGCGTGGTCGGCGCCGACCCGCTGTCCGATCTGGCTGTGCTCCGCGCGACCGGCCCTACCCCGCCGCCCGCCGAGCTCGGCGAGGCCGATGATCTCGTGGTGGGGCAGATGGTCGTGGCGGTCGGCAATCCGCTGGGCCTGGCGGGTTCGGTGACGGCCGGCGTGGTCAGCGCGCTGGGCCGGTCGATGCCCGCCGGCGGGCGCGCCGGGACGCGGCTCATCGAGGACGTCATCCAGACCGATGCCGCACTCAACCCCGGCAATTCCGGCGGCGCGCTGGCCGACGCCGGCGCCCGGGTGGTCGGCATCAACACCGCCGTGGCCGGGGTCGGGCTGGGCATGGCGGTCCCCGTCAACACCACCACCCGCCGGATCGTGTCCACGCTGATGCGTGACGGACGCGTCCGGCGCGCCTACCTGGGCCTGGTCACGGTGCCGGCGCCGGTGGCGGCACCGTGGCGCGAGCGCATCGGCCGGGCCAGCGGGCTCCGCGTGGCGGAAGTCGTCCACGGTGGCCCGGCCGACCGCGCCGGGCTGCGGTCCGGTGACCTGCTCCTGTCGGCGGCCGGGAACCCGGTCGCCGCGGCTCAGGACCTGCAGCGGCTGATGTTCGCGGAGGCGATCGGCAAGCCCCTGGCGATCACGGTCGTGCGCAACGGGGCCCTCGTGGACGTCATCGCCGAACCGTCCGAACTGGTCGCCGCCTTATGAGACTGGGCCCCAGTCTCATCCACCGCCAGCGGCCCGTCAGGGCCCATAAAAATCTAATGGGCGCTACCGGGTCGGCTTCGCGGCAGACTCGGGTCCGGTAGCGACTGGCCGGTGAGCACTCTTCCCGCCAGGCATGTGATGCCTAACCCGACGGCCGTTCTCGCCCGCCCCCGGGTCCCGACCACCGAGATTCGCCGCACGGGCGGTGAACGTATCAGCCGGGCGCGAATGTGCCCGCCGGATTCCGGGCGCCCGGCCAGCCCCTGGGACAATCGACCTATGACAGACGCGGAACAGGGCAGCGGAGTGGACCTGGGTCACGGGGTGACGATGCCGATGGTGGGCTTCGGCACGTGGCGGCTGCGCGGATCCCGCGCGTACGAGGCCGTCCGGTACGCGCTCGACGTCGGGTACCGCCACCTCGATACGGCGATCATGTACCAGAACGAGGCGGAGGTGGGCCGCGCAGTGCGCGACAGCGGCCTCGACCGCCACGAAGTGCTCATCACGACGAAGCTCCCCCCGGAGAACGCCGGCCGCGAGCGGTCGACGATCGACGCGAGCCTCCGGGCGCTCGGCACCGAGTACGTAGACCTGTGGCTGGTGCACTGGCCGCCGGGACGTTCAGCGTCCGTGCGCGTGTGGGAGCAGTTCCTTATGATCCGCAACGAGGGACTGGCCCGGGCCGTGGGCGTCAGCAACTACGACGTCGTGCAGGTTGATGAACTGATCCGCGCCACCGGTGAGCACCCCGCCGTCAACCAGCTCCCGTGGAGCCTGCCCGGGCACGACCCGGAGCGGCTGGCGGCGATGCGGGAACGCGGCGTGGTCGTGGAGGGCTACAGCTCACTCAAGGGCACGAACCTCCGCGACCAGCCCCTGACGCAGATCGCCCAACGGCACCATGTGACCCCCGCGCAAGTCGTGCTGCGCTGGCACATCCAGCACGGCATTCCGGTGATCCCGAAATCGGCCCAGCCGGACCGGATCGCGTCCAACTTCGCGCTCTTCGGCTTCTCGCTGAGCGCCGACGAAATGAGCGCTCTGGATGCCCTGTCCCGCCACTGACCGGAAGCCGCATTGTTCCGTCGCGGCATGAGTGCTTGTTAGCGCTCATGCCGCCCCCTTTCGCAGGTGGTTCACGCGCTTCATCGCGACCCCTCATGGGCCAACGGCGGAAGCCGCATCTCCCGGCCTGTGGATAACCGGACTGGTTATCCACAGGCCGACGCCTGAGCTCCCGCTTGCCCCTGGCGGTCAGCCACCGTGGACGTAGCCCCGGCGAAGCGGATGCCGGGGAACCCATGGCAGCGGCGGCACGATGCCGCCCGACCGCAGGAGGATCGAGATGAGTCAAGGCGGATATGTGACGTTGATCGGCTTCGTGGCTACCGAGCCGAGAATCAGCCAGTTCAGCGACGGCACCGATGTCGCGAACCTGCGTATCGGGTCGAGCAGCCGCAAGCTCGACCGTGAGACGGGGGAGTGGCGCGACGGCGAGCTGTCGTTCTATTCGGTGCGGTGCCGGAAGTCGCTGGCCCGCAACGCGAAGATCTGCTTGCGCAAGGGGCAGCCCATCGTCGTCGCCGGGAAGCTGCACACCCGGTACTACCAGGACCGGAGCGGGCAGCAGCGGTCCGATGTCGAGGTGTGGGCCGACACCGTCGGCTACGACCTGGCCCGCGGTGTCGCGCATTTCAGCTGGAATCAGCGTTCCTCGGCCGACAGCTCCGCCCTGGCCCACGGCGAGGCGATCAGGGCCGGCCTGGAAGGCGAGGATGAGCCGGGCGCGCTCGCGGACGGCCAGCTGGCCGGGATCGGCGCCGGCTCCGGCGGCGAGATGTTCGACGAGCAGGCCATTGCCGAGCTGGACCACGAACTGCTGGACCACGAACTGGACGAATCGGCGGCCGAGCCGGCCGCCAGCTAGCTGCCGGGACGGCGGCCGGTCAGGGGCGGCGGAGTCCGGCCGGAACGGCCGGACTCAGCCCCAGACGACCCCTCGCACGGAATCCGCTCTTTGCATAGCCATTACCTGCTTTCGGGGCTTGCGGTCAGGCGGCCGCACGCGGCGGGTGACACTGCGCACGCACCCCATCCTTCTGCGTAACCGTTCTGAAGAAACTAACATACAGCTCCGCCGCACTTGTCACACTTACGTTCATGGCTGTTACTGAAAGTGATGCGAGCGGCGACTCGAACACTTAAAGTTTCCAGAAAGACCCAATCAGTGACAGGCGAGAGGCATGCCATCAGCCGATCAGGTCATGAGTCAGCGGGCATCTTCCCGCGGCGTGCTACGGCGCTTCGGCCGCCCGCGGAGCTGGCAGCTCTTCGCGCTGCCGGCGCCTGTGGTCGGGTACGTGTTCGCGGTCATCGCCGCAGATCTCGGTCTGACCGTGCGCGGGATCCTGCATACCCCGGTGCGGGCGGCGGACGTGGCCCTGTTCGCGGCCCTGCTCATCTGCGGAGCCGTCTGCATCGAGGCGACCCGTCGCCTGGGGCAGCCGACCGGTGTCTCACGTGACCTGCTCTCGGCGTGGTGGCTGCCGATCGCGCTGCTGCTTCCGCCGGTGTACGCACTGATTGCCCCGATTGTCCTGGGCGTGCTGCTCTACCTGCGGATCCGCCGCACGCCTGCCTACCGGCGGCTGTTCAGCTCGGCCGCGCTCGGCCTGGCCGGCGCGACCGCCTCGGCCGTCTTCGGGCACGTGGGCCCGAGCGTCACGGCGGCGCGGCCGGTGCCCTGGGTGTCCCATACCGCGGTGAACGCCTGGTTCATGCGGCCCGCGGCCGTGCTGACCGCGATCGGCTGCGCGGTGCTGTTCAACGTGCTCAACACGGGCATGGTCGCGGTCGCCGCTCATGCGGCCCAGCCCCAGGCCCGCTGGGCGGAAGTGCTATGGGACCAGGAGAGCCTGCTCCTGGACGTCACCGAGATCTGCGTGGGTGTGCTCGTGCTGATCGCCTGCGCGCTGAGCCCGGCGCTGCTCTGCGTGACACTGCCCCCGGTCATCGTCCTGCAGCGCAGCCTGATGCACCAGCAACTGCAGGCCGCCGCGCGCACCGACGCCAAGACCGGGCTGCTGAACGCGACCGCGTGGCAGCGGGAGGCCGACACAGAGATCGCGCGGGCGCGGCGGGCGGGGGAGACCCTCGCGCTGCTGCTCTGCGACGTCGACCACTTCAAGCGGGTCAACGACACGTACGGGCACCTGACCGGCGATGACGTGCTGCGCGGGCTAGCCGTCGAGCTGCGCCAGCAGGTGCGCGGGTCGGATGTGGTGGGCCGGTTCGGGGGCGAGGAGTTCGTCGTCCTGCTCCCGCGTGCCGACGCCGACGAGGCATGCAAGATCGCCGAACGGCTGCGGCACCGGGCCAGTGTCATGGGCGTGTACGCGGACAGCGATGCCGTCAACGTGACGATCTCGATCGGCGTCGCGATCCTCGGGATGCACGGCCGCGACCTGTTCGAACTGCTGGCCGCCGCCGACGTCGCGCTCTACCGGGCCAAGGATGCCGGACGAGACCAGATCTGCGTGTATTCACCCGGCGGCCCGGCCTGCACGGACAGTCGCGAGGATAAGACCCCGGACCCGGCGGCCTTAGAGCCGGAAGCACCGGACGTGGAGCCCGGCCTTCGGGAGACGGACGGAGGTACCGGGGATTCGGTGCCGTAGGCCGCCAGCCCGGCGGCTCGGCCTGGCCTGGGCCGAATACGCTAGGTGTCATGCCCGAGTTCATCTACCAAATGCGTGCCGTGCGCAAGGCGCACGGCGACAAGGTAATCCTTGACGACGTAACGCTGTCGTTCCTTCCGGGAGCCAAGATCGGCGTCGTGGGGCCGAACGGTACTGGCAAGTCCACGCTGCTGAAGCTGATGGCCGGTGTCGAGCAGCCGTCCAACGGCGAGGCCCGGCTGATGCCCGGGTTCACCGTCGGCCTGCTCTCCCAGGAACCTCAGCTCAACGAGGACAAGACGGTCCTCGGCAACGTCGAGGAGGGTGTCGCCGAGACCAAGGCGATGCTGGAGGCGTTCAACGAGATCGCCGAGAAGATGGCCACCGACTACTCCGACAAGCTGCTCGAGGAAATGGGCCGCCTTCAGGAGCAGCTCGACCACCGCGACGCCTGGGACCTTGACAGCCAGCTCGAGCAGGCGATGGACGCGCTGCGCTGCCCGCCGCCGGACGCGAGCGTCACCCAGCTCTCCGGCGGGGAGCGCCGCCGGGTCGCGCTCTGCGGGCTTCTGCTGTCCCAGCCGGACCTGCTGCTGCTCGACGAGCCCACCAACCACCTCGATGCCGAAAGCGTCCAGTGGCTGGAGCAGCACCTCGACAATTACCCGGGCACCGTCGTCGCCGTCACCCACGACCGCTATTTCCTGGAAAACGCGGCTCAGTGGATCCTCGAGCTCGACCGCGGCCACGCCTACCCCTACCAGGGCAATTACTCCACCTACCTGGACACCAAGGCGTCCCGGCTTAAGGTCGAGGGCGCCAAGGACGCCAAGCGGCGCAAGCGGCTCGAAGAAGAGCTGGAGTGGGTGCGATCGAACCCGCGGGCGCGCCAGGCCAAGAGCCGGTCCCGGCTCCAGCGGTATGAGGAGATGGCCGCCGAGGCCGACTCGCGGCGCAAGCTTGACTTCGAGGAGATCCAGATCCCGCCGGGTCCCCGGCTCGGCGCCGTCGTGGTGGAGACCGAAGGACTGGTCAAGGGCTTCGGTGACCGGGTGCTGTTCGACGGGCTGAGCTTCTCCCTGCCCCGCAACGGCATCGTCGGCGTGATCGGGCCGAACGGCGTCGGCAAGACCACCTTGTTCAAGATGATCGTGGGCGAGGAGAAGCCCGACGCGGGGAACATCCGCGTGGGCGAGACGGTGGAGATCTCCTACGTCGACCAGAGCCGGGAGCGGATCGCCCCCGACAAGAACGTCTGGGAAGTGATCTCCGACGGGGAGACGCACATCCACGCCGGGAACACCGAGATCCCGAGCCGCGCCTACGTGGCCGCGTTCGGATTCAAGGGCCCGGACCAGCAGAACAGGCCGGCGTGCTTTCCGGCGGCGAGCGCAACCGGGTCAATCTGGCACTCACCCTGAAGAAGGGCGGCAACCTGCTGCTGCTGGACGAGCCGACCAACGACCTGGACGTGGATACGCTCTCGTCGCTGGAGAACGCGCTGCTCGACTTCCCCGGCTGCGCCGTGATCACCAGCCACGACCGGTGGTTCCTCGACCGGGTCGCCACCCACATCCTGGCGTGGGAAGGCGAGGCGAACTGGTTCTGGTTCGAGGGCAACTTCGAGGCCTACGAGAAGAACAAGGTCGAGCGCCTCGGCGCCGAGGCCGCCCGCCCGCACCGCGTCACCTACCGCCGCCTCACCCGGACCTAACGACCGCGAGCCCGGGCCTGGTGCCCGGGCGAGCGGCCGGTGTGCCGGCGAAGTACCATCGCGCGGGCGCGAAGCGCCGGGGGGGGCCGGGGGGGCGTGCCACTCCAAATGGCAAACAGCCAACCCAAGCCGACGCCTGGCGATCGAGTGGACCACCGAACTGTGCCCGAGCACGCAACGAAGGGGGAACAGCAGTGACACCGAGTTTTCCCGGTTCGCTCCCTATAGGGGAGACGAGACAAATCCGAAAAAATACGTGGCCGCCGCCTGGTCATTGAATGGACGGCCCAGCTCTGAGACCACCACGCTAAACGCGGCCAGCATGACCGGCCGCGCGGTCTAAGGAAGGCAGGCACCCAGAGCGATAGACCCACCGGCCGGGGGCCGAGCGCCGCCGCACTCCTCCCCGGCCACGCCCAGCGGGCACGGCAGCAGCCATCAGAGGCATGGCCCGCCCGCCCGCCGTCGGCCCCCGGCCAGATTGAACGCGCGCCGCCGTGACCTGAGATCTCTCTGCTGGGTGACCTCAGAACAGTGTTGGCAACAGTCGTTCGCGAGTCGGCCTCGTCCTTTTTAGTACCTCGTTCGGCCGATCACTTGCGTGCAAATATCGTTCACCAGGCGGCCCGACCTGGCCTGCCGCAGGTGAGCTCCTACGTGGTGTGTCCGTCAGCGACCGCGATTCACGGCTGATCACCGTCCGATCGGGCCCGCCACGCGCACGTCATATGATCCGCAGATCAGTACAGCGTGTCCGCACAGTGTCGGACGGGGGGTCATACCTTCGCCCGGTGACCCTTGGTGATGTGACCCGCGCTTCGCGGCCGGAGCTTCAAGCCGACGAGGCGCCGGTCGGTGTCGGAGAGGTCGCCGACGATTTTCCTCATGGGCGGCGGCTGTTCCTCGACCAGACCGAGATCCACCGCGACTGGAACGCCCGTTACGTCTGGCCGAAGTTCGTGACCGCCGTGCCGGCCGATTTCTTCGAGGCCGTCCGGTCCGACGCCGCGGGCACCGGGGCGTGGATCACGCCGCAGAGCCGGGACATGAACCCGCTCTACACCGGCAAGGACGTCTCCTGGCCGGGCGCAATGCCGAGACGCTGCACGCCACCACCGCCGCCGGGGCCACCGGAGATGCCGGGGAAACCCTGGTCGTGCCGGCCGACGTGCGGTCCGCCGAGTCGGTCGGCGCCTTGTTCACGGCGGTGGTGGCCACGTGGGGCCGGGTGGACGTCCTGGTCAACAACGCGGGCACGTTCGGGACTGGCGCACCGCTGGACGACGTGCCGCTGGAGGTGTGGAACGCGGTCATCGACACCAACCTCACCGGCTCGTTCCTGTGCGCGCAGGCGGCGTTCCGGCAGATGAAGCAGCAGGATCCGCAGGGCGGCCGGATCATTAACAACGGCTCGGTGTCGGCGCACGTCCCGCGCCCGTGCCTGACAACGGCCATGCAACGGCCGCTCTGGACGCACATCAGACAGAAATAGCGATGATCACCCGTGTATCTGGCGTTATACGGCCCAAAGAGTTTGGTGATCTTCGATCACATCCTCCCTGCCGATTCGGATTGGGCGGGCCGCTGGCTGGTTGGCTGCGGCGTGGCACCCACATTCACCAGTTCTTTGCGTGCCCGGCCATGCCCAGCTGATCGACCATATTTGGCTTCGGCCATGCATTGGCAGGGCCAGCCTGACAGCCTCGATGTGATCGGCGGTGGTAATGCCGCCTCAGGGGTTCCCGTTGGGCCGGCGCCGCTGAAGGTCAGGCCAGTCGGTTCGGCAGAGGGACGATCGTCTTAGGCGCCGGCGTCCCTGTCGGTGCCCGGCCACTGGCCCAGCCACTGCGCATAGGACCTGGATTGATCCGGGCCGGGTTCGACCCCACCGGGCAGGGCCTGGGCGAACACGAGCGCGGCGGTAGCCTCGAGTTCGCTGCGCAGCAGATGGGCGCGCCCGGTCGTCTCGAATCCCAGGGTCCACCAGTCCTGGCCGCTCGCATGGACCTCGGTGAGTTCCACCTCACACTGCCGCTCCTGGCCCAGCCCCGGGCCGCGCGCCACGATCTGCCCGCAAGCCAGTGAGAAGCGGCTGATGCGCCGCCTCTTCCGGACGGGCGTCCAGCCGGGCCGGACGCCGGTGCCGGGGCTGAGCGGGCTGAAGGGAAAGCACCACTTCTGCCAGGACTCCATGCGACCGCGGGCGCGGCCCGCCACCTCCAGGATTCCCGGGCTTCCGCGGTAGGCCTTCACATCCAGTGCCCCGCCCCCGCGGACCTTCACCGACAGCCCGGGCAACTGCGGATCCAGCAGGTAGACGTCCTCACGTGACTCTGTCCTGGCCGGGAACCGCCCGAACCATCGGGCCACCGCGGCCTCCATCTGGCCTGGGAAGATCCAGCGCATCTCCAGGCTGCGGACTCCTCCGGTGAGCAGGCTCTCAGGCGGTACACCCGTCATCGCCTTCTGCTCCTGACACTGATGGCCGGCCGAGATTTTACATATCGGGTTCCGCGGTTATCCGTCCCGATGCGACGACGTCAACAAGCGATTGTGGTCGCGGTGGTTCTGGTCGGCCATGTTGTAGGACTCCCGGTTCGTTCGCCCCTGCCCCAGGTCGTCCACCTCGACTTCCCCAGCATCACGGTCGATGCGGATCACGTACGGCGTACGCGCGAAACAGCCGTACCCGGCCGGGGCCGGCGGGTTGGCTGACTTTCCGTGGCAGCCGCGGTGCCCGGGGCGGGCTAGGACAGGCGGCCGGGGCTTTACATCTCCTTGACCGCTTTCTGCATAGCCTTGTCGAGGTCCTTCGGATCCACGTCAAGCTCCTGGGCTGTCTGCTTCTCCGCCCTGGTCACCGCGTTCTCGATCGCTTCCTCGACCTTTGGGCCTGGTTGCTGCTACTGCCTGGCATCGTCCTCGTCGGCCATCTCGGCCTCGGCCACCTCAATCGCAAAGCCCAGCGCCCGGAGGATCTTCCCGCCTGCCGAGACCACCCGGGCCGTGCCCACCACCGGGGCAACCGCGATCATGACTCCCTGGAGATCGTCGGCGGTGATCCCGCTGTCCTCGGCGGCCCCGGCGTTGGCGAGGTAGGAGGCAGGCGGCGCGTCCACCGCGATCAGCGCGGCGACCCTCGCGAGCATGAGCTCGCGCGGGGCAAGAGAATTATGCTCGACCGACGCCGCAGTAATGTCGGCGAGTGTGTCAAGGACAGGTGTATCGGCGGTCATGGGGCCCTCCTCCAGCTTCGCCGGCATCCTTTGCCAGGCGGTTCAGCGAATCCGCCTCAGCCGTTACCGGCCGCTGCGTCACGGTTGCAGGCTCACACCCAGGCAGGTGACCCTGCATCACCTACCGCCCGAATTCACCTAGGGGGGAAGCGGCGGCCAGAACAGACCGGGCCTGAACGCCCGTCCGGGGGCCTACCTGCCGCCGCGAACGCCTGGCAAAAACATTGACGATGCCATCCAGGAGATGCAGTCGTCGGACTGACCGCGGTCACGGGACTCCGCACCCGAAGGCCGTCTCCCAAATGCCATACTTACTGGCGTTCCAGCAGGGAATCCGGTCAGGACGGCGGGAAGCCGTCGAGGACGTGCCGAAGAGGCAGGACCACCGACGCTTTCGGAGACGACCCGTTCCGGGCAAGAGCGCGCAGGACCAAGGGGGAATGTGAACAACGCCGCGGCCAACAAGGGCTGGCTGGCACTCGTCGCCCTGGCCACGGCGCAGTTCCTCATGGTGCTGGACCAGTCCGTGATGAACGTCTCGATCAGCGCGCTGGTCCACGACTTCCACACCACGGTCACCACGATCCAGGCGGTCATCACCCTCTACTGCCTGGTCATGGCCATGCTCATCCTCACTGGGGCCAAGATCGGCGACATGATCGGCCGCCGTCGGGCGTTCGTCATCGGACTGATCATCTACGCCTGCGGCTCGGCGCTGACTGCGCTGTCCCAGTCGGTAGCTGTGCTCGCCGTCGGGTGGTCGGTGCTCGAGGGCATCGGCGCGTCGCTGGTCTTTCCTGCGCTCGCGGCGTTGATTGCCGGCAACTTCGCGGGGCCCCGGCGCAAGGCCGCTTACGCGGTCGTCGGTGGGGTCGCTGGCGCGGGGATCGCGGTCGGCCCCATCGTGGGCGGGTGGGCGACGACCGTACTGACGTGGCGGGTCGTGTTCGTCGGCGAAGTCTTCGTTGCCGCGTTTATCCTGATCATGGTGCGGAAGGTGGCAGACGCCCCTCGCCCGGATCCTGCTCCGAAGCTCGATATCGTGGGCTCGGTGTTGTCGGCCGCCGGTCTCGGGGTCTTCGTCTTCGCAGTTCTCCAGTCGAGTACCTGGGGGTGGGTCAAGCCGAAGAACTCCCCGATCACCATCTTCGGCTTCTCGCTGACCCTCTTCGTCCTCGCCGCTGGCGGCATCCTGCTCTGGGGATTCGTGACCTGGCAGCGCCATCGCGAGGCCACGAACCGAGACCCGCTGGTCCATCTCTCACTCGCCCGGATCCCGGCGGTGCGGTCGGGGCTGATCGGGATGTTCAGCCAGAACCTCGTCCTCATGGGGATTTTCTTCGTCGTTCCGCTCTATCTTCAGTTGGTCCTTGGGCTGAGCGCCCTCGAGACCGGGATCAAGATGCTGCCCATCTCGATCGCCATGTTCGCGACCGCAGCGATCGGCTCACGCCTGTCGAACCGCTTCCCGGTGCGGGCGATCGTGCAGAGCGGCCTGATCCTGACCCTTGCCGGTGCCCTCGTCCTGCTCGCGACGATCAAGCCCACTCTGTCCAGCGCTGGATTCGCCATCGGAATGGCCGTGCTCGGTGTCGGGATGGGCTTGATGATCTCCCAGCTGGGCAACGTGGTTCAGTCCTCGGTCGAGGAGTCGGGCCGGAGCGAGGCCGGGGGGCTCCAGTACACGGGGCAGCAGCTCGGCTCGTCGCTCGGGGTGGCGCTCATCGGGTCCATCGTGCTGATCGGCCTGACCAGCACCTTCATCTCAAACGTCGAGCACGACCCTCGAATCAGCGCCGACGTGTCGGCCCAGGTGGGGGTGGCGGCGGGCTCCAACACCAACTTCGTCTCCTCCACACAGATCGACGCCGCAGCGAAAAGGGCTGGTCTCGACGCCACGACTACAGCAGCACTCGTCGATGACTATGAGTCGGCACAGCTCCGATCGCTCAAGGCCGGGTTGCTGGCTGCTGCCCTCCTCGCCCTCATCTCGCTCGGGTTCACGAGAGAGCTGCCGCACGAGCGACCGACTCCCCGGACCAATCGTGATCCCGCAGCGGTGTCGCCCTGAGCCTGCCCTCTGGGCGGGGTGATATTTGAGCATCCATGTGCCGGCATGGCGCACCAGCTGGGCTGCTGGCTGGTTTCCCGGCTCCTACTTCAAGATGTTGATCGCGCGGGCGACCACGAGCACGCCAATGCTGAGAGACACCATCGCTTCCATCATCATCAGCAGTTTGGCCCACCGCTTGATCGCGGAGATGTCGGTGGGGCTGAACGCGGTGGCTGTCCAGAAGGCTAGCGACAGGTAGTCGGCGAACTCCGGCACCCAGGTGGCGGGCACGTACTCGGTGTGCAGCATCTCCGGGAACACGAACGCCGGGTTCGCATACGGCTGGTGCGCCCGGGCAGCGGCGCCACCCCGGTCGAGATCCCAGTACCACAGCCCGAACGCGATCACGTTCGTCGCCCAGATCACCGCGCCGGTGGCCAGCAGCCCGGTGGCGTTGCTGGCGAAGAGCTTGTTGTCAGTGACGATGTCGCCGACGAGGCGGACGGCGCCGAACAGGTTCGCCACCGTAAGGGCGGCGATCACGGCGCCCGTGACGATCCGCAGCCATGTTTTCTGCCGATCGATGCGGCCCGGGTCCCCAATGATCAGGGCGGCCAGCAACGCGAGCAGGACCGCCGGGAGCACCCACTGGGGGTTCACCCGGTACTTCGCGGGCAGCGCCACGTGGAGAACCACGGTGACAACGATCGCCAGCGCCACCGGCCACCATTGCTCACCCCGTGCCGTGGCCCCGTCCGGCGCCACCGGGGGTTGAGCGGCTGGTTTCCAGCCCGACGCCATGCCCCATTATGACATTGCCGACCAGGCAATCCGTCCCTGCGGGCGGACCACCAACTGCCCGGTAGGCGATGGGATGCACCGTCGAACACTGCGAGTGGTGTCCTCGGCCCGGGCGGGGACAGCGCGCGTGTCCGGACTGCCCGTGCGGGCCCGGTCTGCTGTGGCCGCAGATTTCCCCTAGGTGAATCCGGCTGGCAGGTGATGACGGGTCACCTGCCAGAGTGTGAGCCTGCCAGGTGATGGACAGCGACCAGGGCTGACCGCCGTCCGCCGGCCATGGCTCTTTCGCTCCGCCGGCCGGAACACCGGCACCAAGGGAGGACGTATGAGACTCACGTATCGGCCGGGCACGCGCGGATGGCTGCTGTTTCTAGCCGCTGTGCTGGTCCTGTCCGGGCTGGCCCCCGGGTGCAGCAGCAGCAAGCCGGCCTACTGCACCGACGCCACCAACCTCAAGACCTCCGTCAGCAACCTCGGCAATGTCGACGTCGCCAAGAACGGCCTCAGCTCCCTGCAGACCGCGCTGACCAGCGTCCAGACCGACGCCAAAGCGTTCGCCAGCGACGCGAAGTCCGCGTACCCGTCGCAGACCACGGCGCTGCAGAACTCGCTGTCCAGCCTGGAAAACGCGATCAAATCCGCGCAGGGCCAAAGCGCGCTGAACGCGGCCGCGGCGGTCGTCCCAGCGGTCAGCCAGGTGAAGAACTCGGCAAGCGCGCTGCAAAGTGCTGTTTCGGGCAAATGCTCGTGACCAGTGCCCGACGGATAAACCCCGGATCGCAACGGCCGCGGCGGGTCCACGGTCCGGCGAGAGCAGGAAGGAGCCTCAGATGGCGAAATGGAACTTCGTGGCGATGGGCCAGGTGGGGCTGACCGGCTGGACCGGAAAGGCTGCCCGGCCGGTCGCCCAGGCCGTCGCCCGTAGGACCGGGCGGCCGGAGTCACAGATCCTGGCGCTTATCGGCGCGGGATTCCTCGCGATGGCACTGATCAACTTCCTCCGGGAGGTCGATGCTGTAATCGCGGCGGGCCGAACCGCCCCAGGTATGGCAGCGACGCAAGTAAGGAGCCGATGATGAGCGTGCAGGCAGCGGGGGCTCCGCCCCAGGGTGGGCAGCGGTATGAGCTGGACACAGAGCTGGGGCGGCTGACCCCGGCCCAGCGTGCGGAGCGGGGTAAGGCGGCGCGGGCGGCGGTGCCGCGGGACAGCCATGCGGTGTTCGACCCGTCGGCGGGCCGGCCCGACCCGCTGGCGTTGCTGGAGGAGCAGGCCAAGACGCGAGTGCCGGAGCTGGTGCCGGTGCGGTGGGGCCGGATGATGGTCTCCCCGTTCACCTATTACCGCGGGGCGGCGCTGCCGATGGCCAGCGACCTCGCTACGACCCCGGTGTCCGGGCTGGCGGTGCAGGCGTGCGGGGATGCGCACCTGTCGAACTTCGGCATCTTCGGCTCCGCGGAGCGCCTGCTGGTCTTCGACGTCAACGACTTCGATGAGACCCTGCCAGGGCCATGGGAGTGGGACGTCAAACGGCTGGCCGCCAGCATGGAGGTAGCGGCCCGCGGGAATGGGTTCGGCGGCAAGGACCGCCGTGAGATCGTCACCGCCACCGTGGCCAGCTACCGGCAGGCGATGCGGAACTTCGCCAAGATGAGCAACCTGGACGTCTGGTACGCCCACGCCGACGTGGATCAGCTGCAGGCGGAGTATGACTCCGAGCTGAAGAAGCGGCAGCGCAAGGCGGTGGGCGAGGGTATGGCCAAGGCGCGGACCCGGGACAGCATGCAGGAAGTGGCCAAGCTGACCCACCTGGTCAATGGCCAGCCGCGGATCATCGCCGACCCGCCGCTGATCGTCCCGATCGCCGACCTGCTGCCCAAGGATACGGACCAGGCGGCCTTCGAAGCGCAGCTCAAGGACCTGCTCGCCGGGTACCGGGGGACGCTGGAAACCGACCGCCGGTACCTGCTCGAGCAGTACGAGTACGCCGACATGGCCCGCAAGGTCGTCGGCGTGGGCAGCGTCGGCACCCGCTGCTGGATCGTCTTGATGCTCGGCCGCGACACCTCCGATCCGCTGTTCCTGCAGGTCAAGGAGGCGGAGGCGTCGGTGCTCAGCCGTTTCGTGGGGGCCAGCACCTACACCAACATGGGCCAGCGGGTGGTCGCCGGCCAGCGGCTGATGCAGGCCTCCAGCGATATCTTCCTGGGCTGGCAGCGGGCCGAGGCCGGCCTGGACGGCCAGCAGCGCGACTTTTACATCCGCCAGCTGCGGGACTGGAAGTACTCCATCACCATCGAGGCCCTGATACCGCACGGCATGCGGATCTACGGCGAACTGTGCGGGTGGTCGCTGGCGCGGGCGCACGCCCGCTCCGGCGACCGGATCGGGATCGCCGCTTACCTCGGCGGCTCCGATGTGTTCGACCAGGCCATCACCCGGTTCGCCGCCGCCTACGCCGACCAGAACGAGCGCGACCAGCAGGCTCTTGTCGACGCTGTCGCATCAGGACGGATCACCGCCGAGCAGGGTCTGTGACATCGGGGGCAGGGTCGGTGACATCGGGGGCAGGGTCACCCGGCGAACGAGCCCTGCGTCTCCGCTGATGGACAGGGACCGGGCACGAGGCAGACGGTACCGGCTGGTTCTTCGCGGCGAGCTGGGCGAACCGTTCGCATTCCTGTTCGAGGGGATGCGGATGGAGCGGCTGGCTGGCACCACGGTGCTGACCGGGAACGTGACCGACCAGGCGCACCTGGTCGGGCTCATCGAGCTGACCCAGGAGCTGGGCCTTGAGCTCGTTTCGATCGGACCGGCGGACGAGGGGGCAACTGATCCCCCGCACGCCGTGCCCCGGAGGGAACGAAGGGGTCTGAGGGATGGCAGCGCTGACGGCAGCTGATCCCCGGCCTGCTGGCCTGGCCCTGGGCATCCGTGTTCATCGGAGCCGTGCAACTCGCCCGGCAGGCGCATCCCGGCCCGCCAGCCCGGCGTCCCGCCAGATCAGCTACAGCAGCAACCCGGATGGCAGCAACCCGGATAGAGGACGAGTCATGACCCAGTTGGCGGAAGTGTTCAAGATCAACCGGCAGGGATTTAGCCTGCGCAGAGGCGTGATCTTTGCGGTCGTGCTGGGGCTGCTGATCGTCGTGGGCGTGCTCCCTGATGAGCGGAGGTATTTCCTCACTGCGATCTTCGGGGCACTGATCGTGGCCGTGAGCGACCCCGGTGGGAAACACGGCCCCCGGGTGGCCAAGATGGCGGTGGTGGCCGTGGCCGGAGCGCTGCTGACGGCCCTGGGATTCGGCATCGGCGGCGGCCCCTGGGGATGGGTGGTGCTGGCCGCGTTCGTCGCCACGTTGCTGGGCGGGCTGGCGGTCACATACGGCCTGCACCGATTCGTCGCGGCCTACCTGCTCAACGTCTGGTTCATCATCGCCCTCGGCCTGCCCACTCTCCTTTCCTTCAGCCTGCCGGGCCTGTTCAAGTCCGGCCTGCTCCACACCGAACCGTGGCAGCAGGCACTGGCCTGGCTGGCCGGATCGGCGCTGTGGATCGCGTACACCTTCATCGTGTGGCTGGTGCGCGGGCGGACAGCGCAACCGCAGCCGGTCACCGAGATCCCCGGGGACATCTCCCCGCGGCCGCTGACCCGGCCAATTATCCTGTTCGCGGTGATCCGGGCGGCCGCCCTGTCGATCGCCGTCGCGATCTCCTTCGGGCTGCACCTGCCCAACGCCTACTGGATGCCCATGGCCACCATCATTGCCATGAAGCCCAGCCTGCAGCAATCCGCCCTCATCGCCGAGCAGCGGATTGCCGGGACGGTCGTGGGCGCCGCGGTGGCCGCCCTCGTCCTGCTGGCGGTCGACAACCGGACCGCCCTCGAAGTCATCGTCGTCGTCCTGGTCGCGCTGGGCGCCTCGATCCACGGCGTGAACTACGCCTGGTACACCGCAGCGCTGGGCGGGGCCATCCTGATCGCTGCGGACGTGCCCCACCCGTCCAACCTTGCCGATGAGGGACGCCGGATCCTGTTCACGTTCGCCGGCGTCGGGATCGCCGTCATCGTCATGTTCCTGGCGGACCAGATGCAAAAGCACGCCGCCAAACCAGCACCACAGGCACCTGTTCACGGCCGGGCAGGGTGAGCGGGTCAGGGCGACATGACCGATGAGCATTATCATGACCTGCCGCCCGCGAAGCGGAGGCGGCTGGTCTTCCGGGCGGTGCTGCGCAGTGTCCTGGCCGCAACGGTGCTCGTGGTTCTCTACTACGTGCTTCCGCTGGACCGGCCGTGGAATACCGGCACCGGGATCCGCCTGCTGATTGGCCTGGTGGTCTTCGCGGGTGTCATGGTGTGGCAGGTCCGGGCCATCGCTGGCGCGCGCTACCCGGGTCTGCGGGCGGCCGAGGCGCTGGGCCTGGTCATTCCCTTCTACCTGGTGCTGTTCGCCTCGACGTACTTCCTGATGGAACGAGCCTCCGCGGCGGCCTTCACCCAGCCGCTGACCCGCACGGACGCCTTGTACTTCGCGGTGACCGTCTTCTCGACGGTGGGTTTCGGGGACATCACCGCCAAATCCGAGATCGCCCGGGTCGTGCTCATGGTGCAGATGATCGGCGACCTCGCAGTTCTCGGCGCCGGACTACAAGTGCTCCTGAGGGCGGTACAGCGCGGCCGGGAGCGACGATCGTAAACGGGCGATGGCCCCGGCCCAGCCGCCACGTGATGGCCCCCGCCCGGAACTCGCGATGTTCGGCTCTGCCTTCAATCCCACCTAGGTGAAAACGACTGGCAGGTGATGGCAGGTCATCTGCGGCCGCGGAACGGTGGGGTTAGTGCGAGCCCAGGGAAGGGAGGCTGCACAGCCAGATCCCGCCGCTGGATTACGACGCGGGCGTGTGGCACGGCTCCGTGCCCGGCGCCGGCTTCGGGCAGGCCTACGGGTACCGCGTCGCGGGCCGTGGGCCAGATTCGTCACACGTAAGGACTATTGGCCTCTGGGTGCAATGCGCAGCGGCCAGTGAAGGAGAAGGAAATGTCACTCGCGGCTGCGTCATCTTCTTATCCGCTCTTGAACATTTTCTGGACGATTCTCGAGATCTTCCTGTGGGTGCTCTGGTTCTGGATCCTGATCACGGTATTCATCGACATCTTCCGCAGCCCTGACCTGTCCGGCTGGGCCAAGGCCCTGTGGTTCCTGTTCGTGCTGTTCATCCCGCTGATCGGCGTGCTGGTCTACCTGATCGCCCGCGGCGGCTCGATGAACGAGCGATCGGTTTGGTAGCCCCGGCCACGGGACCGGGCCTGCCGAAGTTACGTCCAGTAAGCCGGTTCCGATTCCGCTTTCTCGGTCAGGCGACGACCCGGTGTCCGCTGCGCATGAGGTCGCGGTCCTTGAGGTTGCTGCGGCGGCAGATGAGCCTCCGGATGGGCGTTCAGGCCCGGTCTGTCCTGGCGCGGCTTCTCCCCTAGGGGATTTCGGCCGGTAGGTGATGACGGGTCGCCTGCCCGGGGGTGAGCCTGAGACCGCGATGCCGCGGCCGGGTAACGGCCGAGACGGAGCTGAACCCCCTGGCAAAGGATGCCAGCGGAACTGGAGGAGGTCGGCATGTCCGGATCCGGTAGCACGTTCATCCTGGTGGCAACATATCCGGATGAGGCAACAGCACAAGATGACTACCAGGTCGTCAAGGACGCTCACGCAGCGGGCCTGGTGGGTTCCTACGATGCCGCTGTGGTCACCAAGGATGCGAACGGCAAGGTCCACGAGAATAAAGACGAGACGAGCACCCGCCATGGTGCCTGGTGGGGCGTTGCCGCCGGGGCGGCCATCGGGGTCATCTTCCCGCCGGCGGTGCTGGGAGCGGCCGCGGTCGGTGGCGTGGTCGGCGGGGTCAGCGGGCACCTAGCCGGGGGAATGTCGCGTTCGCAGGCCAAGCAGCTGGGGGACTTCATCGACCCCGGGCAAGCCGGGCTCGTCATTGTGGGCGAGAGCAAGGTCGAGGACGCGATCAAGAACTCGGTGACCAGGGCGGAGAAGCAGACAGCCCAGGAGCTTAACGTGGATCCCCAGGACCTCGACAAGGCTCTGCAGCAAGCGGTCAACGAGATGTAACCCCCGGCCACCTGCCCTGGCCGGCGCCGTGCACCGTGGCTGCCACGGAAGTCAGCTCACCTGCCGGCCCCCGGCCGGGCAGGACTGTTCCGCCCGCAGGCCGTGATGCCGGCACCGGTGGCGGAGGCATGAGACCTACGTATCGGCCGGGCCCGCGCACGGGGCTGCTCTTGCGGCCGTGACCCAGGCGCGGGCTGGGGCGGTGGCTGCAGTCAGGCACACGAACCATCAACGAGCCGCCGGGCCGCGGCCCGGCAGATAGAGGTGGCCAGATGAAGACGGTGATCGTGGGAGGAGTGGCGGGCGGCGCCTCGACGGGGGCGCGGTTGCGGCGGCTGGATGAGTCAGCCGAGATCGTCGTGCTCGAGCGGGACCACTATGTCTCGTTCGCGAACTGCGGTTTGCCGTATCACATCGGCGGGGTGATCCCGGACCGGGACAGCCTGCTGCTGCAGACGCCGGAGAGCCTCGCCAGGGCCCTGGCACTGGATGTGCGGACCGGCCACGACGTGATCGGCATCGACCGTGATGCGAGGGAAGTGGAGGTGCGCGACCTCGCACCGGGGCGGACGTACCGGGAGTCCTACGACAAGCTGGTGCTGTGCCCGGGGGCCGAACCGGTCCGGCCGCCCATCCCGGGGGCCGATGACCCGCGGGTAGACGTGCTGCGCAACATCCCGGACATGGACCGGATCATCGCCCAGCTGGACAAGGACGCCACCAGCGCGGTCATCGTCGGCGGCAGCTACATCGGCCTGGAGCTCACCGAGGCGTTCCGGGACCGCGGGCTGCAGACGACCGTGGTCGAGCGGACCGAACGGCTGATGCCGTGGCTGGACCCGGAGATGACGCGGATCCTGGACTACCACGTCGTCACCCACGAGGTGGACCTGCGGCTGGGCACGTCGGCCACGGCCGTTCGCCGGGGGGAGGGCGACAGGCTGGTCGTCGATCTGTCCGACGGCACGTCAGTCGAGGCGAACGTCGTCGTGATGGCGGCCGGGGCGCGTCCCAACGTGGATCTTGCCCGTGACGCCGGCCTGGAGATCGGGCCGCGCGGCGGCATCGTGGTCGATGCGCAGATGCGCACGTCGGCACCGGACATCCTCGCGGCCGGGGACGCTGTGGAGACCGCTCACTTGCTGACTGGGGAGCCTGTGCTGTCGATGCTGGCCGGCCCGGCGAACCGGGAAGGCCGGATCGCCGCCGACACGATCGCCGGCCGCGAGGATGTCGGCGGCTACCGGGGGACCCAGGGCACCGCCGTGGTCAAGGTGTTCGGCATGACCGCCGGCGGCACCGGCCTGACCGAGACCGAGCTGCGCGCGGCCGGCCTGGACTACCGCAAGGTCTACACCCACCAGAACGGCCACGCCGCGTACTATCCGGGCACCGCGCCGCTGTTCCTGAAGGTGCTGTTCGACCCGGCCGGAGGCAAGCTGCTGGGCGCGCAGGTGCTCGGCTGGGACGGCGTGGACAAGCGCATCGACGTCCTCGCGGTCGCGCTGCGCGCCGGGATGACGGTGTTCGACCTGGAGCACCTCGAGCTCGCCTACGCCCCGCCGTACGGGGCGGCGAAGGACCCGGTCAACATGGCCGGATTCCTGGGCGCGAACCTGCTGCGCGGCGACATCACCCTGTGGTACCCCGAGGACTACCCGGACTGCGCCGGGAAGGTGACGATCCTCGATGTGCGCACACCGGCCGAATACGGCGCATGGCACATCCCCGGCGCGGTCCTCATCCCGTACACCGAGCTGCGGCACAGGCTGGATGAGGTGCCCCGGGACAAGCCCGTCTACACCTACTGCCGGTCGGGTTTCCGCAGCTACATCGCCTTTTGCGTGCTGAAGCAGAACGGGTGGGACGACGTGTCGTTCCTGGCCGGCGGGATGATGACCTACCACGGCTACCACATGACGCCGCTTGCCGTGGGCACGGGCGGCATGCCGATGGTCGCCCATGCCGAGGACCAGCTGGCGCAGCGCCCCGGCGCGCTCGAACACATCTGACAATCGACGCGAACAGCGTCAAGGAACTCAAGGCCGGCCTGGCAGAGGCTCAGGCCGGGATGGGCAGCTGATCGACGGCCGTACGCCGGGCCGTCCCTGTGGTTGTGAGGTGGGGAGGCGGCGCCCATGCGGATGAGAACTCGGCCGGATCTTCCGATGCGAGGGCGGATATCGCGGGAGGCTAGCGTAAACGGGGACTTTCGGCCTATGGCTCAAAGAATCCCCATCAGGCACATTAGACACCATGTGCCCTGTGCAGGAGGCATCCGGCGACCGGCAGGCACCGAGTCTGTCGCGCCGTCAGGTAGTACGGCAGGGCCGCCGGGGCGCCTCTGAGCGGCACGGCTCCGTCGCGGGCAACGGGGTGCGGCAGGGCACGGAGCAGCCGATCCTGGTCGGCACGAAGCTGCATCCGCCGTCTGTGCGCGAGCAGACGATTCCGCGCGAGCGCCTTCTGGAACGTCTTCGAAGCGGGTTGGACCGCAGGCTCACTCTCGTCGCCTGCCCGGCAGGCTTCGGGAAGACCACCCTGCTGGCGGCGTGGCGCGAGGCCGAGGCCGCGCGGAAACCCGTCGCGTGGCTCACGCTGGACGAGGGCGACAACGACCCTGTGGTCCTGTGGACGCATGCGATCGAGGCGCTCCGCCGCGCAAGCCCCGCCGTCGCCAGGTCGGCGCCGGCGGATACGGTCATGGCACCGGTCGTTGACGTGGTTCTGCCGCGCCTGGTCAACGAGCTGGACGGCCAGGGTGAGATCACGCTCATCCTGGATGACTTCCACCGGCTGTCGAGCGTCCCGGCCCGCGCCAGCGTCCGGTGGTTCATCGACCATGCGCCGCCCAGGTTCCAGCTCGTGCTCACGAGCAGGACGGAGCCAATCCTGCCGGTGGCTACGCTGCGTGCCCACGGTGAGCTGCTTGAGCTACGAGCCGGCGACCTGCGATTCACCACTGGGGAGGCGGACGCCTTCCTGAACGGCCGCCTCGGGCTCGGCCTCACGCCCGAAGATGTCGAGGGTCTGGTGGAGAGGGCGGAGGGATGGCCGGCCGGGCTCTATCTCGCCGCGCTCTCGCTGCAGCACGCTGCCGACCGCCACGCGTTGGTGCGCAGATTTGGCGGCTCGAACCGGCACGTGATCGATTTCCTGGTGACGGAGGTCCTGGAGGCGCATGACCCGCCGGCGCAGGCGCTGATGCTCCGCACGTCGGTTCTGGAACGGCTGTCCGGCCCCCTCTGCGATGCCGTGCTGGAGCAGGAGGGCTCGGCCGCGATGCTCGGCGCGCTGTCACGGAGCAACCTGTTCCTCGTGCCGCTCGATGATGAGGGCGGGTGGTACCGCTTCCACCACCTGTTTGCCCAGCTGCTCCGGGTGGAGCTCGCGCGGCGCGAGCCGGGGCTGGCCCCGGCGCTGCACCGCCGCGCGTACTGCTGGCACCGTGATCACGGGACGGCCGACGAGGCGATCCAGCACGCGATAGCCGCGGAGGCCTACACCGAGGCCGCCGAGCTGATCCAGGGCACCTGGATCACCTACGCCAACACGTGCCGGTACGACACCCTCCTGGCCTGGCTGCGGCGGCTCCCCGGCGAAATACTGAGCGGCGACGTGCAGCTGCTCCTGGTTCAGGCGTGGGTGCTCTCGCTGTCCGCCAGGCGGGAGGAGGCGGCGCGGGCCATCGCGGCGGCCGAACGGCTGGGCGATCTGGGCGCGGGGCCGCTGCCGGACGGTTTCAGCTCGGCCGAGGCGAGCCTGACGATGCTGCGGGCCTGCTTCCCGTGGGGAGATATCGGCGCCCAGCTGGAAAATGGCCGCCGGGCGGCCGAGCTTGAGGGCCCCGGGTCGCCTTGGCGGCCATTGGCTTGCTGGGCGGTCGGCATGGGCCTGTACTTCCGGGGTCAGCCTGAGGAGGCTGACCGGTGGTTCGCGGAATCGGTAACGCTGGCGCCCGCGAGCGCGCAGTGGCTGGCTGGCGAGGCGTCGCTGGCCTACCGATCGTGGATCGCCGGCCAGCGGGACCGTCTTGACGAACAGCGGGCGCTGGCCGAGACGGCAGCCGAATTCGTGCGGGAGCACGACACCGGGAAGCTCATCGGCGCGGCTCCGCTGGCGCTGGGAGTATCACTCGCGGCGCGCGGCAGGCCCGGGGAGGCACTGCCGCTGACCGAACGCGGCGTCGCCCTCTCGCGGACCTTTGGCCAGCCCATCCAGCTGGCGAATGCGCTGCTCAGCCAGGCGCCGGTGCTCCGGGCGCTGGGCGAGCACCAGCGTGCCGCGGATGCGATAGCCGAGGCGAGATCCGTCCTCGAATCCTGCCCTGATCCGGGGATCCTGGCCGGAAGACTGGCTGCCCTCAGCCGGCCAGCGCAGATCCACCGCGTCCGATCCGGGGATCAGGAGCTGACGCAGCGGGAACTCCGGGTGCTCAAGCTGCTGCACGGCGATCTGTCCGAGCGGGACATCGGCCGCGAGCTGTATGTGGCCCACAACACGGTCCATACCCATGTCCGGGCGATCTACCGCAAGCTCGGCGTCTCCTCGCGGGCCGACGCCCTCGAACGCGGCCGCCAACTCGGCCTCCTCTAGGAGCCGCCGGACTGGCGTGTGGCAGAGACCAGGAGCAGGGGGGACGCCGCGGTGGATATTTATATCAAAGCAATACGCCTCGGCTCTGTCTTGTAGAGGGATTTACTGAGAACGCTCAGCGTCGCGCCAATGAGCTGAATGATGATGTAGCCGGGGACACGCCGCCACGGGAAGTCCCCGCGCAGCGCAAAGGCCAGCGACACGGCCGGGTTCAGGTGCGCGCCGGAAACCGCACCCATGAACAAGATGATCGCCGTCACCATCAGGCCCGGCGCCACGACCGCCGCGGCCTGGCTGATCTGCCCCTTCGCGTGCAGCAGCCCGCCGCCCGCGGCGGCCAGCACCAGGGCGAAGGTGCCCAGCAACTCCGAGAAGAGCCGGCGCCATTCCTGGCGCGGTCATCGAAGTCCGCACGGTCACCGAACTCCAGCCACATCACGTGGTGCGTGCGCGGGAACGCCGGCTCCACCGAACCCGGGTCGATCTGACGTGCCGTGGCGTCGCTCACAGCGTCCGCCCCTTGTGCAGTCGGCGCTTCCCCGGACCGCTCGGCCGGCTCACAGGCACGTCGCCTGTCACAGCCCGATCCTTCCCGTCAACAGCACCGAGGAGGCTCCGCGATCAGGACCGTAAGCCCGCCCCCACCTTCGCCTGAGCGACGAGAACGAGATCGGCCCCCGCGTCTTCGCGCTGCCGCGTGACGGCAGTCCTCAGCCCCGTTCCAGATCCAGTCCCGCTAATCGTCTTTCCCGGTGAGGCTGGGAGGCCAGGGGCTAGGTCCCCATCGCGGAGCAGGGTTCAGGCGGGCAGGCGGGCTGCGCCCCGTCCTGCTGGCCGGTTACCAGGCGGTGCGCCCGCTGCCCCCCTACCATGAAGAGCACCGGGCCGCGCTGCTGGCCGCCCGCCGCCTCTATCTCGCCATCTGGCACCTGGCTGGCGGGCTGCCAGACGAGCGTCACCTCGGCCAGCTGAGAGTCTTCACCGGAAACTGACCCGCTCAAAAGCCCTTTGCCCCTAATGAGGGGCTTACTTGGTCTGCCCCCCTCAACACGCGGGGTCCCCGCCCCGGAGCCCGACCCGCACAGATACCGCACACCGGCCACATAACGCCGACTCAGCGCGCCACGCGCGCGTCCGGACATTGTGCGGCCCACAATGCAGCGGCTAACGCCGCTAGCCTGGCCGGGTGCCGTCCAACCCGTTCCGCTGAACACTTCCTGACCTCACCCACTCTTCGAGCGGGCGAGGTCAGGAAGCAGCTCCACAGGACGGCACCCACCCAGGCAAAAACATCAAGAACAAGATCAAGAGAAAGATCAAAGAACAAGAGCACCCGGGGTACTGACCACACAAGTGACCGGGGGAAGGTGCAGGTAAGAGCGCAACAAGTACATGCGGTATGTGATGACTGAGGAAGCGGGTGATCCTGGGTACCGGACCGCCCGGTGCGCCCAGGAACGTGCAGGCCGCTCCGGTTTAGTCCGTAAGCGATAACGGAGGCAGGAGCGCCGGTTACTTCTGGCTGGTGACGTAATAGCCGAGACCGGGCACGCGATAGACCAGCCCTTCCGATTCCAGCATGCGCAGCGCCTTCCCGGCGGTAGCGCGGGCGATGCCGTGCTCTTGGGTCAGGGTCGTGATCGAGGGCACCGGATCACCGGGCGCGAGCGTCCCGTTCTGTATCTGGCGGCGCAGCAGCGCCGCGAGCCGCACATAGGCTCTGGGGTCCGTTTCGCCGTCCGGTGTCACACTTTCGACCATAGACGACGCTGACCAGCCATGATAACGCAGCGTCGACAGCACTCGTGACTAGTCGATGCTAGTCGACCCTGATACAGTGACGGTCAGGCTGTGCCCGGCTGGCTGACCCGTGGCCGGGCGCGGCCCCACCGGCCAGCGACGGGTCAGGCAAGGAACCACAGCGATGGCGTTGCCGTACGACCAAGTCCTCCGGGAACAGCGCTTCACCCGCGACCATCCCGAATGGTCGATCCACGCCCAGGATGGGGCCCGGCGCTTCACCGCCGAAAAGAACGAGGGCCCCAACTGCCACCTGGTCGCGGCTTTAACCCTCAAAGCCCTCCTCGACCGGCTCGACCAGATCGTCGCCGGCCAATGACAGGCTGAGCCACCCCGGACGGGGACACCCGGCGGCGGATCATCTTCCAGCTCCAGCGCCCCGACTGGCAGGTGCACAGCCCGGCCACCGCGCCCACGCGGGGATCTGGCCCCACCGCCGGGCCGGTAACAGATCAGATGCCTCCGGCGGGGGCCTCCGGCTCGGTGACCGGGGCCACCAGGCCAAGCCGCCGCAGCGGGCTGGGGCGGAAGCCTGCCGGTCACCCCGCCGTCATCCCGGGACAAGCCGAGCAGACCAGGCCGCGCCCATCCAGGTCGTTCGTCCAGTGGGGCGCTCCACCTGGACAGGCACGGCCCGGCCCGCTGCCCCTGCGGGCGGGACGACGGCGAGGTGACACCCCAGCCAGGCGAGCAAATGCGCGCACGCGCATTAAAAAGGCCCCGGGGCGCGGAAAAGGGAAAGGCGGTAAATGGGCACTGAGCAGGCCGGACAAGACCCGGTAAAAGCAGAAGAACAGGCCGGTAATTCACCGGGAACCATTTCCGGGCCTGGCCATTATCGCATATAATCTGAGGAGAGGAGAAAGGCCGGGCGGGATGAAAGCCCGGTCCAAGATAAAGATAAAGACCGGGCGTAAAGCCGGGGAACTGGACGACCGGCAGGCCGCCGTGATCTGGGACCTACTGGCCTGGGCCCGCCAGCCCCGGGCCCGGCGGCCCGGCGGCCCGGCGGCCCGGCGGCCCGGGAGGTAAGGAGACAGCATGACCGCGACAGCAGCAGACATCCCGCAGGCCCTGGCCGCGACCGCCGGGCCGGCTGAGCTGGTCCCGGTGGCGTTCCTGGGCCGCACCTCCAACGAGCGGCTCCAGGACCCGGTCGCCTCGATGCGGCGGCAGGTCCGTAACTGCCGGGCCTGGCTGCCGCCCGGCTGCCAGATCGTGGCCTACTACTGGGACGTGGAATCCGGCGGCAACGACCTGGAAGACCGGGGCCACGGCGGCGCCTGGCAGATCGCCGCCGCCGCCGGGATCCCCCGCGACGGCGGCATCGCTGACCTGCTCAGCGAGGCCGCATCCCCCACCCCGGATTTCACGTTCGTGGTCTGCGAGGACATCGAGCGCTCCGCCCGCGACACCTACAACTCACTGAAACTGGAAAGAGAACTCCAGAATCAGGGCATCCCGATATTTGCCACCGACGAGCCGTTCAATGTCGAGGGGATCAACGCGACCACCGTTCTGGTCCGCCGGGTCAAGCAAGGCGTCGCCGAATGGTACCGGCTCCAATTGAAAGGCAAAGTCTGGGACGGGCTGAAAGAACATTCCCTCGCCGGCTGGAACCTCGGCAAAGTCCCGGTCGGCTACCTCGGGGAACGGCACCCGCATCCCAACCCCATCAAGGCCGCCGAAGGCCGCACCAAAACCCGGCTCACCGAAGATCCCGTCTACGGCCCGATCGTCGCGCTGATCTACCGGTGGCGGGTTAGTGAGCATCTGGGGAAGCCGACCATCCGGGCCCGGCTGGCCGCCGACCCGGCCGCCTACCCGCCGCCCGGCCCGGCTGGTCCCTGGCGCTGGTCGATGAGATCCTGTCCAACCCCAAGTACACCGGCCATCAGGTGATGGGCCGCCGCCGCCGCAAAGCCGGCAAGAAAGTCTGGATGCCGTCCAGCGAATGGATCTGGTCCGCCGAACCCACCCACACCGCGCTGGTGGACATGGCCACCTGGGACGCCGCCCAGCGGACCGGCCGCCGCCACGGCAACGTCCGCGACCCCGAAATGCCCACCACCCGGACCGGCCGCCGGTACAAGCTCCGCTCCCGGCTGTACTGCTCCATCTGCCACCGCCGCATGAGCGGCACCACCATCCGCGCCCACACCTACTACCGGTGCCCGCACGATCCCGGCCTGCCCCGCCACTACGCCGCCCACCCCGAGCACCGCACCGTCGCCGTCCGCGAAGACGTCATGACCGCCGCCCTCGCCCGGTTCTTCACCGAGCGGGTGTTCGGCCCCGACCGGGCCGCCCTGCTCACCACCGGCCTGCCCGCCACCGCCGCCGGCCAGGCCGAGCGCCGCGACCGGCAAGCCGCCGCGATCCGCCGCAAGATCGCCCGGCTCGACACCGCCGAGACCGCGCTGATCACCGAATTGGAAACCCCCGCCGACCCCGCCGACCCCGCCGCCCAGGCCCTCCGCCAGCGGATCCGCGCCCGCTTCACCGACCTCTACACCCAGCGCACCACCCTGGAAACCGAGCTACGCGTCCTCGAAGAAGCCCCCGCCGAGCCCGACAATGACCCCACCCTGCTGGACGAACTGCCGATCCTGGGCGACATCCTCACCGAAGCACCCGCCGCCCTGACCGAACGGCTCCTCGACGCGTTCGACGTCCAGGCCGTTTACAACCGGGACAAAAACCAGGTCACCATCCACGCCACCCTCACCAACGCCACACCCCAAGCCATCCACGATCTGCTCACCGACCCCCGCGCCGACCACAACACCCCGCTACCATCACAACCAGGGACCACACCTCAAGATCATGTTGCCCATTTGACCGGGCACACTGGGGCGTCCCCCCGGGCTAACGCGGCGTGAGACCCAGGTCCTCGCCGCCGGGGCTGGCGGGCCGGTTGACCAGGCTGTGGGCGGCCATGACGAGGTAGTCCCACAGCTGGGCGTCCAGCGCCGGATCGAGCGACAGCTCATCGAGTGCGATGCGCATGTCACGCAGCCAGGCGTCCCGTTCGGCCTCGCCGATCACGAACCGCGCGTGCCGCATCCGCAGCCGCGGGTGCCCCCGCAGTTCGCTGTACGTCTGCGGTCCGCCCCAGTACTGGATGAGGAACAGCCGCAGGTGCTCCTCGGCGGGCCCGAGGTCCCGGGCCGGGTACACGGGCCGCAGGACCGGGTCGTCGGCGGCCAGCTCGTAGAAGCGGCGCACCAGACGCGTGAAGGTCTCTTCACCGCCGGCGGCTTCGAAGAAGGAGTGCGGTTCCCCGCCCGGCGCGGCCCCCGGCGAGGTCGACGGCGCGCTGTCGCGGCCGGCAGATTCGGCTGGCTGAATGTCCATGACGATCCAAGCCTACGGTGCGGGCGGCGGCCCGTGCTCCGTCACGTCCTCGTCCGGCTCCACGGGCCGTGGTGCGCTCCCGGGAGGGCCCTCGGTCACCTGAACGCTGGGGCCGCCGTTGGACCCGGCCGCCGTCTTCCGGGCCCGCGGGGTACGGCTGGGCTCGGCTTCGACCGGGACGGGCGGCCCGGCGTCCAGCGCGGACTTGACCCGTTCGCGCAGCTCGCGGGCCACCTCCCACTGCCGCAGCGGCAGTGTCTTGGCCGCCACGCGCATCACGACCTGGCTGTCCGAGATGTCCTGCACGCCCCACACCTCGGGCTTCTCCAGCATCAGCTTGCGCCAGCGACGCTCACGCCACATGGTCCCGGCCGACTGCTCCATCACCTGGCGCGTGTCCGGGATATCCAGACTCGGCGGCACCGGCACGTCCACCACGGCCCGCGCCCAGCCCTGCGACTCGTTCCCGACCTTCTCCAGCGACCCGTTGCGGAGATGCCAGACAACCCCGTTCACGTCGCGCAGCCGCGTGGTGCGCAGGCTCACCGCCTCCACGGTCCCGGTCGCGTCACCGATATTGATGACGTCGCCGACGCCGTACTGGTCCTCCAGGAGCATGAAGATGCCGGCCAGGAAGTCCCGCACGAGGTTCTGCGCACCGAAACCGACCGCGATGCCCACCACTCCCGCGCTCGCCAGGATCGGAGCGAGGTTTACCCCCAGATCACCGAGACCGATCGCGACGGCGATCGCGAAGATCGTGACCGAAGCCGCGTTGCGGAGGATCGATCCGAGGGCGTGGGCCCGCTGGTGCCGCCGTTCGGAAGCTGCCTCATGCACCGCGGCCGTCGCGACCGTTCCGGGCGGGACCACGGCGCCGCCAGTGCCGGCGGTGCCGGTCACGGCGGTGTCCATCTCGGCCAGCGCCGCCCCGGTGACCTCGCGCTGCCGCCGGCATCCCCACCACCTGCGCCGGGCCCGGACGCCGGAGTTCTGCCGTAGCCGGCTGTGCAGCGGGGCCGCGGCCGCGCGGATCGTGACCCGGTTGATCAGGCGGTGCACGAGCGCGCGCGCCACCAGCGCGAGAAAGACCAGCCACGCCAGCCGAAGCACCAGGTTGGCGGGCCCGGCCAGGTAGACGGCGGTCAGCCGGGCGGTCATCCCGTTGTGGGACACGTCCCAGACGAGGCGGCACGCGATACCCGGATTATGCCCGCAGCCACCGGTGAGCGTGACGGGCGACTGGGACAGGTCAAGGCCCTTGAGGGGGGCGTGAGCAAACACGAGATCCTTCCTGGGACGTGAGCGCCCGCTGGCCGGTACCGGGCGCTCCCGGCCCCCCTATAGTGGCCGGCCGCACCCCCCCGGCGGGCCCGCTCGCCGCCTGTCACCGGCTTGCGGAGCGTGCGGCGCGGCGCTACTCGTCCACCTGGTGGGCGGCTGAGCTGGCTGCGTAACGGGAATCGCGGCGAGGATGCGGCCGGGCCGTAAGGCCGCGGATGACTCATCCGGTCGGGGTGAGGCGCGCCCCGGCCCAACTGGGAGACGCTGAACGAATCTGGTAATCAAGCGCCTGGCGTGGCGCCGTGATCGGCGGTGGAGGCGAGGGCGCATCGGCCGGGAGGTATCCGTTGTCTGACATCGGTCACACGGAGGGTCCTGCAGCCGACGGCTCAGGCCCCAGCCGGGATGAGCAAATAAAGGATGAGCAAACAGAGATTGAACGCTTGCGCGCCGAGGTAGACGAACTGCGCGCCCATCAGGAGGCACCGGCGGGCCGGCGGCGCATCGGCTGGCGGGCTCCGGTGGCCGCGGTTCTGATCTTCCTCGGCTGCCTGCTCGCCCCGATCTCGGTGCTGGGGGTCTGGGCCGCCAATCAGGTCTCCGATACCAGTCGTTATGTGGCCAACATGGAGCCCCTCGTCCATGAGCCGGCCGTTCAGAATGCGCTGACCGACAAGATCACGGCTCAGATCACGAGTCACCTCAACGTGACCGCCTACGCGAATCAGGCCGCCGCACAGCTGAACAGCAAGGGGCTGACGCGCGTCGGGGAATTGCTGCAGTCAGTCGCCCCGCAGATCAACGGCGCGGTCGACGGGTTCATCCACGGCCAGGTGCACACGATCGTGGCGAGCCCGCAGTTCGCTCAGCTGTGGGTGACGGCCAACACCGGCATCCATCAGGCGCTGGTGAAAGCACTCTCCGGGCAGGGCAACGGGTCGATCACCACCAGCAACGGCCAGGTCGTCCTCAACCTCGGGCCGTTCATCGACCTCGTCAAGCAGGACCTGGTCAAACGCGGCTTCACGATCGTTGACAAAATCCCGGCTATCAACCCGACGTTCGCTCTGTTCTCGGATAAGTATCTGGTCAAGGCGCAGACCGGCTACCGGCTGATCAACGATCTCAAGATCGTGCTGCCGATCCTGGCCCTGCTGCTGATCGCCGCAGGCGTGTACGTGGCGCGCGGCCACCGGCGCGCCCTGATCGGGGCGGGTCTCGGCCTCGCCGCATCGATGCTGGTGCTCGCCGCCGGGCTGCTGATCTTCCGCAGCATCTACCTGAACAGTGTGCCGAGCAACGTGCTTCCCTCCGACGCGGCGGCCGCTCTGTTCGATACGCTCGTCCGGTTCATCAAGGAAGGGCTGCGCGCGATCCTGGTCGTGGGACTGGTCGTCGCCGCCGCCGCGTTCCTGACCGGACCCTCGGTCACCGCGGTCAGGATCCGGGGTGCCACCGCGTCCGGTCTCACCTGGCTGCGGCAGCGCGGCGATCGCGCGGGCGTGCACACGGGCCCGGTCGGCACGTGGACGTACGCGCATCGCAAGGCGCTCCGGATATCGGCCGTGGCCCTCGCCGCGCTGATCTTCGTGTTCTGGGGACAGCCCAGCGCTGTCCTCGTCATCGTGCTCGTCGTCCTGCTACTGGTCGTTCTCGGGCTGATCGAACTGATCGGCACCCGGCCGCCCGCTCAGCCGGAGATAGCGGCCCATCCGTGAGGACTTCGGCGGGTCTGGCCCCCCGGGCGCCCGTTGACCGTCAACCGCCGGAAGGGCGGGCCCGGTGATCCTGCAAGCGGCCGGGCTCGCGCTGCTGGCCGCGCTTTCCCCAACCGCTCTTCTGGTGGCCGCCGTCTACCTGGGGTCCGCCCGGCCCAGGCTGATCGGCACGGTCTACCTGGTCGGCGCGATCATCATGAGCCTGGTGATGGGCCTGGTGGTCATCGCGATTCTCCGCCACACCGGTCTGGACCAGCACCGTCAGCGCACACCTCGCTATGGTTTGCGGCTCGGCCTCGGCGCGGCGATGCTGGCGGCGGGCGCCGTGCTCGCCCGGCGGAAGCCGAAGCTGCCCGATCCCGAGAAAAAGAAGCAGGGACTCGTCTCGCGGATGATCGCCGATCCCGCCCCGGGCAGTGCGTTCGCCGTTGGCCTGCTCCTGTTCGCGCCGGGCATTACGTTCATCGCTGCGGTTCAGGTGATCGCCACGGCCAAAGCCAGCCTCGAACTCACCGCGGTGGCCATCGTTGTCGTCGTATTGATCAATGTGGCCCTTGTGTGGCTGCCCCTGCTGCTGCACCTGATCGCGCCCACCGCAACGACGCGTCGCCTGACGGCTTTCAATGGCTGGCTGCGCGCGAACGGGAACAAGATACTCATCGCGGTACTGATCGTGGGCGGGGCGATCGTGGCCGGCAACGGCATCCTCGGCCTTGCGGGCGGCTGACGCGCGCCCCGGATCATCCATTGCGGGTGACGCGCTGCTCGCGGGGCAGCGCGACAGTTGGCCTGTGGTGATGGCCTGAGCGGCACTCGCTCAGCGAGTTCAGAGAGCTAAGGAGTCTGATCATGACAACGCCCGTTAAGGCCGAGGTCGATGCTGCGACCGCGGAGCTGCTGGCCGGCCTGGCCGTCGGCGACCAGGCCGTCCTGGAGGAAGTGCTGGCGTTCCGGGAGACCGAGCGGGCCAGCACCGGTCTGGACGGCCGCACCTTCGCGCTCGTCAAGATCGCTACGCTCATCGCCCTCGACGCCCCGCCGGCCTCGTATATGTGGCAGGTGGCCAACGCGCTTTCCGCTGGCGCCACGCCGCAGGACCTGCTCGGCGTGCTGCGCGCGGTCTTGCCGCAGGTGGGCGGGCCCAGGGTGATGGCGGCGGCGCCCGAACTCATGCTGGCCCTCGGCCTTGAGCTGCCAGAAGCCATCTAGCCGAGTGCTCAGGACCCCAGGTCGACCTACTTCCAGGAGGCAGCAAATGAGGAGACGGCGCCCGCTCATGCGCGCGGCGGTCATCGGTGGCGGCGCGTACGCCGTCGGCCGCAGCTCGGCAAACAAAGCAGCGAACCAGGCCCAGCAAGAAAGTGAGCAGAACGCCCGGATCGACGACCTTGAGCAGCAGCAGGCGCCCGCGCAGCAGGCGCCCGCCCCGCCCGCGGCCGCCCCGGCCGCGGGGCCGTCCTTGCTCGACCAGCTGAACCAGCTCGACGCCCTGCACCAGCAGGGCGCTCTGACCGATAACGAATTCACTGCCGCCAAGGCCAAGCTGCTCGGCAGCTGATCCGGCGACCGGATGCGGCCGCCCAGCCCGGGCCGTGAGTGAGGTGCTGGGCAGCCGCCGGCGCTGTCCCCCCAGCGGCTCCAGGAGGAAGCCCGGTGAACATGCCGTCCGATCCACTGGCGCTGTTGCGGTCCCGGAGCTACATCGCCCTGCTGGTCATTGCCGCGATCATCGGCGTGCCCGTCTCGGCGGCGGCCTATTTCTTTCTGGCGCTGGTCAGCAAGCTCCAGGGATGGATCTTCACCGATCTGCCCAAGAGCGTGGGCTTTCAATCCGAACCCCTGTGGTGGCCGGTTCCGCCGCTGCTGCTGGCCGGGCTGCTGGTCGCCCTGACCATCCGGTACCTGCCCGGCAAGGGCGGTCACTCGCCCGCCGACGGATTCAAGATGGGTGCGGGGCCGCCTACTCCCCGGGAGCTTCCGGGCATCGTGCTGGCGGCGCTCGCAACGTTGAGCCTGGGCGTCGTGCTCGGCCCCGAGGCGCCCCTGATCGCCCTCGGCGGCGGCCTCGGTGTCCTGGCGATCAAGCTCGTCAAGCGGGACGCCCCGGCCCGGACGCAGGCGGCGCTCGCGGCGGCCGGCAGTTTCGCCGCCATCAGCACGCTGCTCGGGTCCCCGTTGACCGGAGCGTTCCTGCTGATGGAGGCCGCCGGCCTCGGCGGGGCGATGATGCAGGTGGTGCTGGTGCCGGGCCTGCTGGCGGCCGGTGTCGGCTCGCTGGTGTTCACCGGCCTCAACGCCTGGACGGGGCTCGGCACGTTTTCGCTGGCGATCCCCGGCCTTCCGCCCGTCGGGGCGCCCACGCTCGGGGAGTTCGGCTGGGCCCTGGCGATCGGGGTCCTGGCCGTCCCGTTCGGCAGCGGAATCCGGTGGCTCGGCCTGTTCCTGCGACCTTATGTCGAGCGGCGGATGGTGCTGCTCACTCCGGTGGTCGGCCTGGCTGTCGCGGGACTGGCCATCGCGTTCGCCGCCGCCACCGGCAAAGGCTCCTCCGAGGTGCTGTTCTCCGGCCAATCCGCCCTCGGCCCGTTCGTCGACCACGCCGCCAGCTATTCGGTCGGAGCACTCGTGCTGCTCCTGGCCTGCAAGGGGATCGCCTACGGGCTCTCGCTGAGCAGCTTCCGCGGCGGCCCGACATTCCCGGCCCTGTTCCTCGGGGCGGCGGGCGGTGTCGCGCTGTCGCACCTGCCGGGTCTGCCGCTCGTCGATGGCGTCGCCATGGGCATCGCCGCGATGTCCGTCGTGATGCTCAGACTGCCGCTGACGTCCGTCTTGCTGGCCTCCCTGCTGCTGGCCTCCGATGGCCTGGCCGTCATGCCACTGGTGATCGTGGCCGTCGTGGTGGCCTACGTCCTCTCGGCGAGGCTCACCCCGAAGCCGGCCGCTGACCCGGCCGCCGCGGCCGGCCCTCAGTCGCCCGGACCCAGCCCTCAGCTTGCTGCGGCCGGCCCTCAGTCGCCCGGACCCAGCCCTCAGCTTGCTGCGGCCGGTCCCGAGGCCGCCGGACCCAGCCCTCAGCCTGCCGGGCCGGCGCAGCCGCCCCGGACCGTCCCCCCAGACCTTTCCGCACAGTCGTGAGTGAGCTCAGATGACATCTCCCTCTTACGAGATCCGCGTCACCGGAATCCTCCCGCCTGGGGCCTTGCGTGACTTCGAGGGCCTGGCCCCCTCGGTCAGACCCGTGGAAACCCTGGTGCACGGTCAGCTGCCCGATCAGGCGGCGCTGCACGGCCTGCTGGCCCGGCTCGAGATGCTCGGCGTGCAGATCCTGGAGGTACGCCGTCTCCACGACCGGGGCCGGCCAGCTCAGTCATGTAGGAGAGCAAAACCTATTGAGGGAGACCCTTCATGACGTCGGCAACTGCCTCCTGCCCCTTCTGGTCGATCCTCATCATCGCCATCGACGTGGCCGCGCTGTACGCGCTGTGTGTCTACGACTCGCGCGAGAACCTGGGCACGAGAAGAGCGGCGTAGTGCCCGGTCCTGGCGCCCTGATCGTGAGCCCCGCATGATTGTGGTGGTGGCTGGTGTGTCGGGCAGCGGAAAGTCGACGGTCGGGGCGTTGCTGGCGGGCCGGCTCGGCTGGGCCTTCGCCGACGGCGATTCTTTCCACCCCGCCGCCAACGTCGCCAAAATGGCCGCCGGGATACCGCTGACCGACGAGGACCGGTGGCCCTGGCTCGGCGCGATCGGTGCCTGGATGGACGAGCGTGCCGCAGCGGGTGAGTCGGGTGTCGTGGCGTGTTCCGCACTCAAGCGCGCCTACCGGGCGGCGCTCCTGGACGGGCGGCCCGCCGCGCGGCTGGTGTTCCTGGACGTCCCTCATGACCTGGACATGACCCGGCTCACCGCCCGGCACGGGCATTTTTTCCCCGCGCAGCTCGCCGAGACCCAGTTCGGCGATCTGGAAATGCCGGGCCCCGCCGAAGGCGCGCTGGTCATACCCGCCGATGGCACGCCCGAGGAGCTGGTCGCGGCGATTATCAGCAGCTTGCACCTCGTGGCCGCGCCAGGTGACTAGCCGAGCCTGGAAGGCCTCCAGGTGCCGGAATAGGAGTTCGCGGACCTGCGCGGCATCGCCGTCTGGCCGGAGGGCCGTATCATCCGCAGCGGGTGATGCCAGCGCCGTACCCGGAGCGCTAGCGCGGCAGCCGGCCGTCCGATGAACACGCGCTCGCCTCTCTCGAGGTCCGTGCCCAGGGTGGACTGCCAGCCGTTCACATTCCGCGCGCTGCCGTTCCAAATTGGCCGCGGCGCAGGCCAGAATCATCACCCGCCGCAGGTGATGAGCAGGCGCCGTCTGCCCGCCTAGAAAGACATTGGGGTCGGCCACGAATGCCGAGGGGCTGGCCATGAATGCCGGTTCACGCCACGATCACGTCCGGTCCTGCGGGTCGGCACCATACGGATGGTGGCAGGGGCAAAGTGAGGGGTCAGCGATGAGTGCGGAACGCGATCGGGTAGCCGGGTTCGGGCATCTGGAGGACGGGCTGCGGCAGGGCGGCGAGTGGTATCGGTGGGGGCCGTACGTGAGCGAGCGGCAGTGGGGCACGGTCCGTGAGGATTACAGTGCCGACGGGAACGCGTGGGATTCTCTGCCGCACGATCACGCGCGGTCCCGGGCCTACCGGTGGGGGGAGGACGGCCTGGCCGGGTTCTGTGATATCGAGCAGCGGCTGTGCCTGGGTCTGGCGCTGTGGAACGGGCGGGACCCGATCCTCAAGGAGCGCCCGTTCGGGCTGACCGGCCCGCAGGGCAACCACGGCGAGGACGTGAAGGAGTACTGGTGGTACCTGGATGCCGTGCCCAGCCACGCCTGGAACCGGTGGCGCTACCACTATCCGCAAGGCCCGTATCCCTACCAGGACCTGATCGATGTCAATGCCCGCCGGAGCCGGTACGAGCCCGAGTATGAGCTGCTGGACACCGGCGCGTTCGACGGCGACCGGTACTGGATCACCGAGGTGCACTACGCCAAGGCCGGCCCGGATGACCTGCTGATGGCCATCCAGCTCACCAACGCCGGCCCGGAGGCCGAGACCGTCCATGTGCTGCCCACCGCCTGGTTCCGCAACACCTGGTCGTGGGGTGACACGGATGAGGCCCGGCCGGCCCTGCGGGCCTCCGGTGACCGGTCCGTCACCATCGACCACCCCTTCCTGGGCACCCTGGAGCTGATCGCCGCGACCGGCCCCGACGGTGCCGGCCCGCAGCTGCTGTTCTGCGAGAACGAGACCAACCTCGCCAAGCTGTACGGCGCCGAACCGGTTACGCCCCACCCCAAGGACGGCATCAACGACCACGTGATCCACGGCGCGGCCACGGTCAACCCCGTCGGCACCGGGACCAAATGCGCGTTCTGGTACCAGGTCACCGTGCCGGCCGGGCAGACCGCCGAGCTCCGGCTCCGGCTGCGGCCGGCCGCAGCCGGGCGTGGCAGCTCCGCGGCCAAGACGGCGGCCGCGCTGGGCAAGGACTTCGATCAGGTGATGGCCCAGCGCAAGGCTGAGGCCGATGAGTTCTATGCAGAGCTGACGCCGGCCGGCGCGAGCGCGGATGAGGCGCTGGTGCTGCGGCAGGCGTCCGCGGGCATGCTGTGGAGCAAGCAGCTGTTCTACTACGACGTCGCCCGCTGGCTGGACGGGGACCCGACCCAGCCGCAACCGCCCGAGGTGCGCAAGCACGGGCGGAACTCCAAGTGGCGCAACTTCGACGGGTTCGACATCATCTCGATGCCGGACAAGTGGGAGTATCCCTGGTTCGCCGCCTGGGACCTGGCCTTCCACACGGTCACCCTGGCCCACCTGGACCCGGCCTTCGCCAAGTACCAGCTGATCCTGATCTGCCGGGAGTGGTTCCAGCACCCGCAGGGGGCGCTGCCGGCGTACGAATGGGACTTCGGCGACGTGAACCCGCCGGTGCACGCCTGGGCGGCGCTGCAGGTGTTCGCCATCGACGGCGGCCGCGACCTCGACTTCCTGTCCCGGGTCTTCGACAAGCTGCTGGTCAACTTCACCTGGTGGGTCAACCGCGAGGACGCCAACGGCAACAACGTCTTCGAGGGCGGCTTCCTCGGCCTGGACAACATCGGCCCGATCGACCGCTCCCACCTGCCGGCCGGCTACACCCTGGAGCAGTCCGACGCCACCGGCTGGATGGGCTCCTACGCCCTGTCACTGGGCGTCATGGCGGCCGTGCTGCAGTGGTCCGGCAACCGCAAAGCCCAGGATCTGGTGCTGAAGTTCATGGAGCATTTCGCGGGCATCCGCACCGCCCTGGACGAGCAGGGCCTGTGGGACGAGACCGACGGGCTGTTCTACGACCGGCTGGTCACCCCGTCGGGTTACACCGTCCCGGTCAAGGTGCACTCCATGGTCGCGATCATCCCGGCGCTGGCCGCCGGGGTCATCGACGGCAACATGCTGGACAACGCGATGACCATGAACAAGCTGTTCACCCGGTTCCTGCAGCACGAGGGCGTCGGGGACGTGCAGAAGCTGGCCGAGACCCCCCAGCTGCGCGGTGAGGCGGGCGGCCAGCGGCTGCTGCTGTCGGTGGCCCGGCCCGCCCAGCTGGAGCGGCTGTTCGCCAAGCTGTTCGACGAGAGCGAATTCCTGTCCCCGCACGGGCTGCGCGCGCTGTCGGCCTACCACCGCGATCATCCCTACCAGTTCAATGCCGAGGGCTACCAGTCCTCCATCGACTATGAGCCGGCCGAGTCGACCACGTCGATGTTCGGCGGCAACTCCAACTGGCGCGGCCCGATCTGGATGCCGGTCAACTATCTGGTGGTCGAATCGCTGGAGCGCTACCACCGGTTCTACGGCGGTGAATTTGAGATCGAGTACCCGACCGGCTCGGGCAAGCGGCTCACCCTGGACCTGATCGTCGCCGACCTGCAGGACCGGCTGATCTCGCTGTTCACCAGGGACTCCGGCGGACGGCGGCCCTGTTTCGGCGGGACCGAGAAGATGCAGACCGATCCGGCCTGGAAGGACAACCTGATCTTCAGCGAGTACTTCCACGGCGACAACGGCGCCGCGATCGGCGCCTTCCACCAGACCGGCTGGACCGGCCTGGTCGCCGACCTGATCATGCGCCGGCACGGCGGGGTCCGGTCATTCGGGGACGTCCTGCGCGACCTGGCCGGAAAGGCCCAGCCATGACCGCCGCGGTCCGGCCGGCCGCGGTCCCGCTGCCCGGGAGCCATTTCCCGCTGGGTGCCACCGTCGGTGACGGCGGGACGAACTTCGCGGTGGCCTCCGCCGTCGCCGACGGGATGCTGGTGTTCCTGTTCGACGAGGCCGGCACGGAAACGCAGGTCCCGCTCCGGGACTACGACGCGGGCGTCTGGCATGGCTTCGTGCCGGGGATCGGGGCCGGGCAGGCCTACGGGTACCGGGCCACCGGCCCGTATGACCCGGCCCGGGGCGTCCGCTGCAACCCGGCCAAGCTGCTGCTGGATCCGTACGCCCGGGCGCTGGCCGGGACGGTGCGCTTCGGGCCCGAGGTGCTGGGGTACGCGGCCGGCGGCGACCGCGACGCGCCGGGCACGGCCGATTCGGCGGCGCACGTGCCGCACAGCCTGGTGGTGGACGAGACGTTCCGCTGGGGTGACGGCGCCCGGCCCCGGCACTCGTATGCGGACACGATCATCTACGAGGTACACGTCAAGGGCTTCACCATGGCTCACCCCGGTGTGCCGGAAGAGCTGCGCGGAACCTACGCCGGGCTGGGTCATGAGGCGGCCATCGGCCATCTGACGGGCCTCGGGGTGACCGCCGTGGAGCTGCTGCCGGTGCACGAAAGCGTCCCGGAGGCGTTCTTGGTCCAGCGCGGGCTGACCAACTACTGGGGGTACAACACGATCGGCTATTTCGCTCCGCACCAGGGCTATTCGGCGGCGGTGCGCGCCGGGAAGCCGGGCGGGCAGGTCGCCGAGTTCAAGGCGATGGTGGACGCGCTGCACCGGGCCGGACTGGAGGTGCTGATCGATGTCGTGTTCAACCACACCGCGGAGGCCGATCAGCTCGGCCCGACGCTGTGTTTCCGGGGCCTGGACAACCCCGCCTACTACCGGCTGGACCCCGGCGACCCGCGCGATTACGTCGACACGACCGGCTGCGGGAACTCCCTCAACGTCGGCGATCCGGTGACCCTGCAGCTGATCATGGACTCGCCGGGCCGGCGGCCCCGGAGTTCCCCGGGGAACGGCGGATCGCGGTACTTGGCAGCACCGGCACGTAATCGCAGGCCACCGGCCTCGGAAGGGAACGCAGCATGGGTGAGCACTACGATGTCATCGTTATCGGAACCGGGGCGGGCGGCGGCACGCTCGCCCGCCACCTCGCCCCCTCGGGTAAGCGCGTCCTGCTGCTCGAGCGCGGGGACTGGCTGCCGCGCGAGCCGGAGAACTGGTCCACCGTCGACGTGTTCGTGGACGGCCGCTACATCTCGCCCGACAGCTGGTACGACCCGAAGGCCAAGTCCTTCTTCCAGCCGCAGGTGCATTACTTCGTCGGCGGCGCCACCAAGCTGTACGGAGCCGCGCTGTACCGGATGCGCGAGCAGGACTTCGGCGAACTGCATCACCATGACGGCCGCTCGCCGGCCTGGCCCATCTCCTATGAGGACATGGAGCCGTACTACACCGCCGCCGAGCAGCTCTACCAGGTGCACGGCGCGCGGGGCGAGGATCCGACCGAGCCGCCGGCCAGCGCGCCCTACCCGCACCCCGCGGTCTCCCACGAACCGCGCATCCAGCAGCTGTCCGATGACCTGGCCGCGGGCGGCTATCACCCGTTCCACGCGCCGTGCGGCATCCTGGTCAACGAGGCGGACCTGCCCTACAGCATCTGCGTGCGCTGCTCGGATTGCGACGGCTTCCCGTGCCCGCTGCACGCCAAGTCCGACGCCGAGGTGATCGGCGTCCGTCCCGCCCTCGAGCACGATAACGTCACGCTGCTGCGAAACGCGCGGGCAGTGAAGCTGGAGACCAACCCGGCCGGCACCGCGGTCACCCGGGTGGTGGTCGAGCACGACGGCGAGACCGGGCGGTACGAGGGTGACATCGTGGTCGTGGCCTGCGGCGCGGCCAACTCCGCCAAGCTGCTGCTGGCCTCCGCGAACGACAAGCACCCGGACGGGCTGGCCAACGGCTCTGACCAGGTGGGCCGCAACTTCATGTACCACGACAGCCAGGCCGTGCTCGCCCTGTCCAAGGACCCGAACCCGACCGTGTTCCAGAAGACCCTCGGCGTCAATGACTTCTACTTCCGCGGCCCCGACTTCGACTACCCGATGGGCAACATCCAGATGATCGGCAAGTCGCAGGCGGCGATGTTCCGCGGCGAGAAGCCGCTGGAGACCAAGTTCGCGCCGACCTGGGCCCTGCGCGACGTCGCGGACCACGCCGTCGACTTCTGGCTGTCCACCGAGGACCTGCCGCAGCCCGACAACCGGGTCACCCTCGGCCCGGACGGCAGCGTCCACCTGGCGTACACACCGAGCAACCCCACGGCCGCCAAGCGGCTGTACGCCCAGCTCCATTCGATGCTGGGCTCGCTCGGTATGCACCCTGGCCACCTGGCGCACCGGTTCGCGTACATGAAAACCGACATCCCGGTCGCCGGCTGCGCGCACCAGGCCGGCACCGTCCGGTTCGGCACCGACCCGGCCACGTCGGTGCTCAACCCCGACTGCCGGGCCCACGAACTCGACAACCTCTACGTCGTCGACACCAGCTTCTTCCCGAGTATCAGCGCGGTGAACCCCGCCCTCACCGCGATGGCCAACGCCGTCCGGGTCGGCGACCACCTGCTCGAACGGCTCGCCTGAGCGGCAGGGCGCTCCGCGCACAGGGCTATCACCCCCAAAGGATGATGCCCGGCGAGTTGGCGGCGACGACAGTAAGGATCAATGAGCCGGTGTCCAGGCAGATCCATGGCGGCGCGGGCCGTGACAGCGGGCTGCCGGGCCGTTTCACGTCCGGCGAGTCGCTCCGCGGCTCTTGTAACCGGGGGAGTAGATGACGAACGTCGATCTGGCGCGGGTGGAGTTCGCGTTTGTGTCAATCAATCATTTCTTCTTCGTGCCGATCACGATCGGGCTGGCGTTCCTGACCGCGCTGCTGCAGACGGCGTGGGTTCGCACCAAACGGGATGAGTACCTGCGGCTGACCCGGTTCTTCGGCACGCTGCTGGTCATCAACGTGGCGATCGGCGTGGTGACCGGCGTGGTGCAGGAGTTCCAGTTCGGGATGAACTGGGGGCAGTACTCGCGGCTGGTCGGCAACATCTTCGGCGCGCCGCTGGCAATGGAGGGGCTGGCCGCGTTCTTCCTGGAGTCGACGTTCCTGGGACTGTGGCTGTTCGGCTGGGACCGGCTGCCGCGCCGGATCCACCTGCTGACGATCTGGGCGGTCTCGTTCGGTTCCGCGCTGTCGGCGGCGTTCATCTTGGCGGCCAACTCCTGGATGCAGCACCCGGTCGGCTACGTGATGGTGAACGGCAAGCCGCAGCTGAACGACATCTGGGCGGTGTTCACCAACCCGGTGTTCGTGTGGGGATACGCCAAGGTGCTGTTCGCGTCGCTGGTCACCGGCGCCGTGGTCATGCTGGCGGTCTCGGCGTGGCAGCTGCGGCACGGCGGGGAGCGGGAGGTGTTCACCCGGTCGGCGCGGCTGGCGCTGATCATCTTGGTCCCGGCGATCTTGTTCACCATGCTGGTGGGCGATGAGCTGGGCGTGATCGAGGCCCGGTACCAGCCGATGAAGATCGCGGCGGCGGAGGCGCAGTGGACCACCTGCCAGCCGTGCTCGTTCTCGCTGTTCCAGATCGGCGGCGGCAACAACGACCAGACCCCGACCGAGATCATCGCGATCCCGCACCTGCTGTCCCTGCTGGCCACCAACCACTGGAACGGCCAGGTGGTCGGGCTGAACCCGCTGCAGTCGCAGTACACCAAGCAGTTCGGCCCCGGCTACTACGTGCCGAACGTCTTCATCCAGTACTGGGCGATGCGGGCGATGGCCTACCTGGGTATGGTGGTCCTGTTCATCGCCGCATGGGGGTTGTGGCTGATCCGGCGCAAGAAACTCGCGACGTCCCGGGTGTTCCTCTGGGTGGCGGTGTGGGGGGCGGTGCTGCCGTTCCTGATGAATACCGCGGGCTGGTTCCTGACCGAAAGCGGCCGGCAGCCGTGGATCGTGCAGGGCATCATGCTGACCAAGAACGGGATCTCACCGACCGTCAGCGTCACCACGCTCTGGATCAGCCTGATCGCGTTCATCCTGCTGTACGGCACGCTCGGCACCGTCGACCTGATCTTGATGCTGCGGTACTCCCGCGAGCAGCTGCCGCCCCCGCGCACCGAGACCGACGCGGACGCGCCGGTGCCGGCCGTCCTGTATTGAGGGGTCACGATGGGCAGTCTCGTCCCGTTCTGGTACATCGTCATCGCGGTGTTGTGGACCGGCTTTTTCATCCTCGAGGGGTTCGACTTCGGCGTCGGCATGCTGCACAGCGTGATCGGCACCGACGAGGCCGGCCGCCGGGCGGCCATCAACACGATCGGGCCGCTGTGGGACGGCAACGAAGTCTGGCTGATCGTGGCCGGGGCCGCCATGTTCGCCGCGTTCCCGGGCTGGTACGCGACGATGTTCTCGGCCTACAATCTCGCGCTGGTCCTGCTGCTGGCCTCCCTGATCGTCCGCGGTGTGGCCTTTGAGTACCGCGGCAAGCGCGACGCGGCACGCTGGCGCCGCACCTGGGATGTGCTGCTGACCGCGGGCAGCCTGCTGGCCCCGCTGCTGATCGGCGTGGCCCTGGCCGGATTGCTGCACGGGCTGCCCATCAACTCGGCCCAGAACTACACCGGCTCGTTCTGGGAACTGCTCCAGCCCTACGCCCTGTTCACCGGCATCACCCTGGTCCTGGTCTGCCTGCTGCACGGCGCGACGTTCTTGTGCCTGAAGACCACCGGCGACATGCGCGAGCGGTCCTGGCAGGTGGCCCGCCGCGTGGCCCCCTTCACCGGCGCCGCCGTCATCGGCTTCATCATCTGGACGCACGTGACCGCGAGTACCACCTTCTTCCTCAACGTGATCGAACTGCTCGCCGTGCTCGCCGTCATCGCCGCCGTCTGGCTGGTCTACGAGCACCGCGAGGGCTTCGCCTTCGCCGCGACCACGGTCACCATCGCGTCCTGCATCCTGTCGATCTTTGTTGACCTCTACCCCAACGTGATGGTCTCCAGCACCAACCCGGCGTACAACCTCACCGTGCACAACACAGCGTCCGGAGGTTACTCACTCAAGGTGATGACCGTCGTCGTCGTCATCCTCCTGCCGGTGGTACTCGCCTACCAGACCTGGACCTACTACGTGTTCCGGCGGCGCGTCAGCCGCCAGGACTTCCAGCCGCCAGCGTCCAGCGCGCCGGACGGCGTCCCTCCCAAGCCGGTAACAAGCCCCGAAGCCGACCCGACAGCCACAAGCGGCCACTGATCGCAGACGCCCGTGGCCCGCAGGTCGCATCACGCGATCACCCGCTCTGAGTGATGGCAGGAAGGCTGCGGGCGGGATCAGATGAACAACGCGCGATCAAGCAGATCGTTGGAGGAGCTGACATGGCGACAAATGAAGTTGACGCGCTGGTGATTTTCGGCGCGACCGGTGACCTGGCGAAGATTGAGACCTTCCCGGCGCTGGTGGGGCTGGTCAAACGCGGCGTGCTGGACGTCCCGGTGATCGGGGTGGCCAAGAGCGGGTGGGGCCTTGAGCAGTTCCGCGATTATGCCACCGCGTCGCTGAAGCTCAACGGGATGGACCCCACCGACCCGGCGGCCGTCAAGATGCTCAGCCTGCTGCGGTACGTGGACGGGGACCTCGGCGACGACGCCACCTACAAGGCCATGTCGGATCAGATCGGCGCGGGCCAGCAGGTCCTGTTCTACATGGAGGTGCCGGCCCAGCTGTTCGGGCGGATCGCGCAGGGGATCGCGTCGGCCTGGCCGCACGAAGGGCGCGCGGGTGATGGTGGAGAAGCCGTTCGGAACCGACCTGGCCAGCTCGCGGCAGCTGAATGACACCATGCACCAGTACTTCCCGGAAGAGGCCATCTTCCGGGTCGACGACTGGCTGGCCTTCGACCCGGTGGAGAACGTGCTGTTCGTCCGGTTCGCCAACTCGGTGATCGAGCCGCTGCTCAACCGGACCTACGTGGAGAGCCTCCAGATCACCATGGCGGAGGCGTTCGACGTCGCCGACCGCGGCCGGTTCTACGACCGGACCGGTGCCATCCGGGACGTGCTGCAGAACCACATGCTCCAGGTACTGGCCACCATCTTGGCCGAGCCGCCGAGCGCGCACGGTCTTTCCGGCTGGCGGGACGCCAAGCAGCAGGTGGTGAACGCGCTGAGCCCGCTGACCCCGCAGAACACGGTGCGCGGCCAGTACGAGGGCTACCGCCAGGTGGACGGCGTCGACCCGAATTCGACCGTGGAGACGTACGTCGCGGTCCGGCTCACGGCCGATACCTGGCGCTGGGCGGGGGTGCCGATCCTGATCCGGGCGGGCAAGACCATGCCGGTCACCGCCACCGAGATCACCATCACGTTCAAGCCGGTGCCGCACGACGTGTTCGGGATCGAGCCCGCCAGGCCAGCGGACATGCTGAGGTTCCGGATCTGGCCGGAGACGGCGGTCGGTCTCACCCTGCACGGGAAGAAGCCCGGGGCCGGCTGGGAGCCGCAGGCCGAAGAGCTGGGGTTCGCGCAGCAGCCCGGATCCGACATCCGCCCCTATGACCGGCTGATCGGCGCGGCGCTGGACGGGGACCGGTGGCTGTTCGCCCGGCAGGACACGGTGGAGGCCGCGTGGGAGATCGTCGACCCGGTACTTGGCGATGTCGTCCCCGTGCACCCCTACGCCAGGGCCAGCTGGGGTCCCAAGGAGGCGGACCGGCTACTGACCGACCGGGACATTTGGTACGACCCGGCAGGCTGACCGAGGAGGCGGAGCATGCCATGACAGACCAATCTGGCCAGCGTCGTGTGGTGATCGTGGGCGGCGGCTTCGCCGGCCTGTTCGCGGTCCGCGCGCTCAGGCGCAGCGCCTCGGTGACGCTGATCGACAGGGCTCAGCATCACGTCTTCCAGCCGCTGCTCTACCAGTGCTCGACCGGCATCATGTCCGAGGGGAAGATCGCCGCCCCGCTGCGTGACCTGCTCAAGAAACACAAGAACGTCGACTGCGTCATGGCCGAGGTGTCCGATTTTGATGTCGAAGGCCGGCGCGTCATCGCCAGGCGGATCGGCGGCGACCGCATCGAGTTCGGTTACGACGACCTCATCGTCGCCGCCGGAGTCCGGCAATCCTACTTCGGCCATCCCGAGTTCGCCCGCTGGGCACCGGGCATGAAGACGATCTCCGATGCGCTCTCGATCCGGCGCCGGGTATACGGCGCCTTCGAGATGGCGGACACGGCCACCGACCCGGAGGAACGCCGCACCTACCTCACCTTCGCCCTGGTCGGCGCGGGCCCGACCGGCGTGGAACTGGCGGGGCAGCTCCGGGAGGTCGCCACCAAGACGCTCCGCGCCGAGTTCCGGAACATCAAACCGGAGGATGCCCGGGTCCTGCTCTTCGACGGCGGCAGCGCGCCGCTGGCCATGTTCGGCCCGAAATTGTCGCAGAAGGCCGCCAGCGCGCTCGACAAGCTGGGCGTCGAGCAGCACATGGGATCGATCGTCACCCACGTCGACGAGGGCTGGATACTGGTCCGGGACCACGACGGCGCGGAGACTCGCTACGACGTAGGTACCACGCTGTGGACCGCCGGGGTGGAAGCCCCGCCTATCGCCAAGGTTCTCGCGACCGCCACCGGCGCCCAGCAGGACAGGTCCGGGCGCATCCTGGTCGAGAAGAACCTCACCATCCCCGACCATCCCGAGATTTCCGTCCTGGGCGACATGATGAGCCTGGACAAGCTCCCCGGGGTCGCCGAGGTGGCGATGCAGTCCGGGCTCTACGCCGGGCACCGCATCCGGCGCCGGGCCTCGGGAAAAATCGAGGAGAAGCCGTTCCGTTACCGTGACCTCGGCTCGGCGGCCTACATTTCCCGCGGCAAGGCCGTCGTCTCAGTCGGGCCGCTGCAGGTCAACGGCTTCCTGGGCTGGTGGATCTGGCTGTTCATCCACATCGCCTTCCTGACCGGCTTCCGCAACCGCATCGGCGCGTTGTTCACCTGGTGGTTCGCCTTCACCCGCGACATCCGCCGCGAGCGGACCTTCACCACCCAGCAAATCGAGACTTTGCGGGACGTCTACACGCTTCCCCTCGGCCCCGACACGGGCACCGCAGCGCTGGAACCGGCGACCGGCAGGCACGCCGCCGCGACCCCGGAAACGGCAACGGGCGCGACGCCTGCGGCGCCGCAGGCGCATGCCAACGTGCCGAGCGACCCGGTCCAAGCGGCCGGGAAACCCCAGAAAACCGCCGAGTAGGCCGGCTATCGGTGTACCGGGTGTTCTGATGATTATCCGCTGCCAGGCTCGCGCCTCCACTGAGGTGCATGAGCGCTGCTACGCCGAGCCGCCCAGTTGACGCGCACGGCAGGCCAGCCCGGTGGGCGGGCGACAACGAATCTGGCGCCAACCAGAAGGGGCCGCGGGCCGGTTGATCCGCGGCTGCTGCGTTATGCCCGCAGCGCCCGCGGCTACCTCGTGGTTACTGTGGCCCTCGGACTGGCCGCGACGGCGCTGATCCTGGCCCAGGCCGGCCTGCTCGCCCACGCCCTGGCCACCGCTGCTCGCGGCGACGTCGCGGCTACCCTCACGGGCACGCTGGTGGCGCTGCTGGTCGTGGTGGCGGCGCGGGCGGCCGTGAGCCACGGCGGGGAGGTAACGGCCCTGCGCGCGGCCGCGACCGTGAAATCGCAGCTGCGCCGCGCGCTCACCGCCCATTCGTTGCGGCTGGGCCCGCTGTGGCTGGGCGGTCAGCGGGCGGGCGAGATCGCCACCCTGAGCACCCGGGGCCTGGACGGGCTGGATTCCTATTTCGCCCGCTATCTGCCGCAGCTCGTTCTCGCGGTCCTGGTGCCCATCGCGGTGCTGGCCCGGGTGGCGGCCGCGGACTGGATCTCGGCGGTGGTCATCGCCGTGACGCTGCCGCTGATCCCGGTATTCGCGGTGCTGGTCGGCTGGCATACCAAGGCGCAGACGCGGCGGCAGTGGCGGCTGCTGGCCACCCTCGGCGGGCACTTCCTCGACGTGGTCGAGGGCCTGCCCACGCTGAAGGTGTTCGGCCGGTCCAGGGCGCAGGAAGACGTGATCGCCAAGGTCACCGAGGACTACCGGGCTACCACCATGTCCACCCTGCGGGTGGCGTTTCTGTCCGCGCTCGTGCTGGAGCTGGCCGCCGCAGTGGCGACCGCGCTCGTCGCGGTCGAGGTCGGGCTCCGGCTGCTCTACGGTCACCTGGGCTATCAGACGGCGCTGCTGGTGCTCCTGCTCACGCCGGAGGCATACCTGCCGCTGCGGGCGCTCGGCGCCCAGTTCCACGCGAGCATGGAAGGGGCCGCCGCGGCCGGGCGCGTTTTCGAGATCCTGGACACCCCGGTGCCGGCCGGGCAGCAGGCCCAGCAGGCCGGGCCGGCCCCGGGCCGGGCGACGGCGGACCTGCGGATCGCCGAGATCAGACTGAACGGGGTCACCGTCGCCTATCCAGGCCGGCCTCGCCCGGCTCTGGACGGGGTGAGCCTGACCATCGCGCCGGGGGAACGGATCGTCCTCACCGGGGCGAGCGGTGCGGGCAAGAGCACGCTGCTGGCCCTGCTGCTCCGCTTCATGGCTCCGGCGGCCGGGACCATCGAGGCGGGCGGCGGCGACGTGGCCGGGATGGATCTGCCGCAGTGGCGGCGGCAGATCGCGTGGGTCCCGCAGCAGCCGTACCTGTTCGCCGCAAGCGCGGCGGACAATATCGCGCTCGGCCAGCCCGGCGCGAGCCGCGATGCCATCGGCCGGGCCGCCCGGCTGGCGGGGGCCGCCGAGTTCATCGAGCGGCTGCCGGCCGGATACGACACGCCGCTCGGCGAGCGCGGCCTGCGGCTGTCCGCGGGCCAGCGTCAGCGGATCGCGCTGGCCCGCGCGTTCCTGCGGGACGCTCCCTTGCTGCTCCTCGACGAGCCCTCCGCTCACCTGGACCCGGCCGGTACCCGGCTGATCGGGACCGCCATCGACACCGCCCTGGCCGATCGCACCGTGATTCTGGTCAGCCACGGCCAGGGCTGGTCTGCCGGCGGTCGCTGCCGGGTCATCAGCCTGGATCAGGGGAGGCTGGTACCGACGGCCGGTTCCGTGCGGCCGGCGGCCCAGGCGGCGGTGACCAGGTGACCAGTGAGCCGGTGAGCGTGCGCGAGATCGAGAGGGTGCCCGCCGGGCGCCGGCCGCTGCTGCGCCTGCTCTGGCTGGCCCGGCCGCTGCGCGGCCGGCTGGCGCTCTCGGTACTGGCCGGCGCGGCCGCCACCGGTTTCGGCGTGGCGCTGCTGGCCACATCGGGGTTCATGCTGGCCCGCGCGTCCGAGCATCCGAGCATTCTGGCCATCTCCGTGGCGGTCGTGGCGGTCCGCGCGTTCAGCGTCGGCCGCGGAGTGTCCCGCTACCTCGAGCGCCTGACCTCTCACGACGTCGCCTTCCGGGTGCTGGCTGACATCCGGGTGACCATCTACCGGCGGCTGGAGCGGCTCGCGCCGGCCGGGCTGGCCGCCTTCCGGTCCGGTGATCTGCTGGCCGCGCTGGTCAGTGACGTGGACGCCACCCAGGACCTGTTCATCCGCGGCATCGGGCCGCCGCTGGCCGCGGTGCTGGTCGGCGCGGGAGCAGTGACGGTGTGCCTGCTGATCCTGGCGCCGGCCGGCGGTGTGCTGGCTCTCGGGCTCCTGGCTGCCGGCGCCGTGGCGCCGGCCCTGGCCGTCGCCGCCTCGCGGCGGGCGGCCCGGGCCACCGCACCGGCCCGTGGCGAGCTCAGCGCGGCCGTCACGGACCTGCTGTCGGGTGCGGCCGACCTGCACGCGTTCGGCGCCCAGGACGCCGCTCTCGCCGCCGCTGCCGAGGCGGACGGAAAGCTGACGGTGCTGGCCAGGCGCTCCGCTGCCGCGATGGGCCTGGGCAGCGGGCTGATCGCGGGCCTCACCGGGCTCACCGTGTGGGCCGTACTCGTCCTCGGGGTGGCGGCCGTGGGACAGGGCACACTGACCCGGGTGCCGCTGGCGGTACTGACCCTCACGGCGCTGGCCGCCTTCGAGGCGGTCACGGTCATGCCGGCGGCCGCGCTGCAGCTTGGCGCCGCGCGCTCCTCCGCCCGTCGCGTCGGCACGATCCTGGACGCGCCGGACCCGGTCGCCGAGCCGGCCACTCCCCGGCCGCTGGCCGCCGGGCCGGTGCACGTGCGGCTGAGCGGGGTGCGGGTCCGGTACGAGCCGGACGGGCCGCTCGCGCTGGACGGGCTCGATCTGGACCTGCCGCCAGGCCGGCGGGTCGCGCTCATCGGCCCGAGTGGTGCCGGGAAGTCCACCGCGGCCGCTGTCCTGCTGCGCTTCCGCGACCCGGCCGGCGGCGCCGTCACCCTGAACGGCGCCGACCTGGCCAGCTACGCCGCCGATGAGGTGCGGACGGTGATCGGCGGCTGTGCCCAGGACCCGCACATCTTCGACGCCACCGTCCGCGACAACCTGCGCCTGGGCCGCGCGGGCGCCAGCGACGATGAGCTGGCCGCGGCCGCGGCGCGGGCCCGGCTGCTGCCCTGGATCAATTCCCTCCCGCTGGGCTGGGACACGCGGGTCGGCACGCACGGCGCGGCGATGTCGGGCGGTGAACGGCAGCGGCTCGCCCTGGCCAGGGCCCTGCTCGCCGACCCGGCCGTGCTGATCCTCGACGAGCCGACCGCTCACCTGGACCCCGAAGCGCGCGCCGCGCTGACCGCCGACGTACTGGCCCTCACCGCGGGCCGCGCCACCCTGTTCATCACCCATGAAATGGAGGGACTCGACCAGGTTGACGAGATCATCGTCCTGGACCACGGGAAGGTCACCGAGCGCGGCACGCATGCGCAGCTGATGCGCGCCCACGGCCGCTACCGGCAACTTCGGGACGCGCCGTCCTTCTGGCCCGCGCCGGCCGCGCCGGAGCGGAGCTAGGGCCGGAGGCCGCTGGGCTCGGGGCCAAGGAGGGCGATCACCAGCGCGACGACCGACACGGCGGTGACGGCTATGGCGATCAGCAGGAGCTGCCGCGGCCGGGCCCGTCCCGCACCCGACGCGCGGGCCACCTGGCCAAGCTCCCAGATCAGGCCGCTGAGGACCAGGATCGAGATGCCCGCGTAAGGACGGCTCTTGAGGACGGCGCCCCCCAGCGCCGCGAACGAAATCGCCGTCCGCGTCCAGGAAAGCTCGGTCCTCTCCCGGGCCAGCCCTGGATCGGCGTCCTCGATGTCGTCCTCGATGTCGTCCTCGATGTCGTCAGCGGGCGTCATCAGTGCCGTGTCACCCCCGACAGCAGGGTAACCGCCACCGCGATCAGCCCGATGACCGCGATGGTCACGGCCAGGATCCAGGGCAGCCGCGAGCGGCTGATGGGCTCGCCGCGGCGGAGCGCACGCTGCTTGACCGTCCATTCCCGGTAGCTGATGACGACGACGGCCGAGCCGAGGAGGATCAGGGGCGTTCCGATGACGCGCCGGCCCCAGGGGACACTGGGGAAGGGCGGCAGCAGCTGCACGATCGCCAGCCCCGCGGTCACCAGCGCGAGCGCGGTGCGGCTCCAGGCCAGGAAGGTCCGCTCGTTGGCGAGGGTAAACCGGGCATCCGGCTCGGCCTCGTCCGCGGGGCCTGCGTGGCCGACTGAGTTGTCGTGGCGGCTGGGATCCGTCCGCACTCCTCTCCCGTCGCCCGCACGAGCAGGTAAGCGCACCACCTGCAGGCCCAGGAAATGATTCCGTCACTACCCTCCTGCATCCCCGCGCCGCCACGGTTCACTCCATGGGGGTGATTCAGGCCGCGGGTGCCTGGGGGGAGGCTTCCAGAAGGTAGATTGACCGAGCAGTAAGGTTACTTAGTGGTAGTTTACAGCGAATGGTCAGGCTGATCCCTGATTCTCCAGGTGGCTGTTTCCGGTCAAGGGAGTGACACCAGCCCGGAAACAGCCCCCAGAGCGCGGCCCGCCGACCATGCCCTCCCCCCGGGCGGCCCCTGAAGGTCGGCGGGCCGCCTCGCCAGGTCGTACGTCTCACGGCAACGGTCTGGCGATCGGCCCGGCGGCCGGGTGTCACTCGTTACCCGGGCAGGGCGGAGCTACCTCCGTGGCCGGACTCGATGAGCAGCGATACGGCCTCGATCAGGGCCAGGTGGGTGAAGGCCTGCGGGAAATTGCCGAGGTGCTGGCCTGTCGCAGCGTCGATCTCTTCCGCGTAGAGCTGCAGCGGCCCGGCGAACGACAGCAGTTTCTGGCACAGGGCGCGTGCCCGGTCGGCCTGGCCAATCATGGCCAGTGCGGTCACCAGCCAGAAGGAGCAGATGGTGAAGGTGCCTTCCTCGCCGTCGAACCCGGTGTCTGTTCCCTCCACCTTGTAGCGCAGGACCAGGCCGTCCTGGGTCAGCTCGTCCGCGATGGCTAGCACGGTCGAGATGACGCGCTTGTCGTCGGCGGGCAGGAATCCCATGATCGGCAGCAGCAGCAGCGAGGCGTCGAGCTCATCGGTCTCGTAGTGCTGCCGGAACACGCCCCGTTCGGACACGCCCTTGTCCAGTATCTCGGCCTTGATCTCATCGGCCCCCGCCCGCCAGCGCTGGGCCCGTTCGTCCGCACCCCGCTCCTCGGCAAGATCGGCGCCGCGCGCGGCCGCCACCCAGCACATCACCTTCGACGCGACGAAGTGCTTGGGGTCGCCGCGGACTTCCCAGATTCCCTGGTCGGGCTCGCGCCAGTGCTGCAGGGCGGCGTCCACGAATCCAGCGAGCCCTTCCCACACCGGCGCGAAGATCTGGGTGGCTCCCTGCCGGAACTGGACATCCAGCGCGTCAAGAATCATGCCCCACACGTCGTGCTGCTGCTGATTCCAGGCCCCGTTGCCGACCCGGACCGGGCGCGCCCCGCGCCACCCGGACAGGTGATCGAGGGTCCGCTCGGTCAGGTCGCGTTCCCCGCCGATGCCGTACATGATCTGCAGCTCGAGCTTGCGGTTGAGATCACCGCCGCTGACCGCGTCGATGACGAAGCCCCAGTACTCGATCGCCTCCCAGTCGAAGCCCAGGCGATACAGCGAGCGGAGCATGAACGCCGAGTCTCTGATCCAGGTGAACCGGTAGTCCCAGTTGCGCGCCCCGCCCGGCGTCTCCGGCAGCGAGGTCGTCGACGCGGCCATGATGGCGCCGGTGGGAGCGTAGCTGAGACCTTTCAGGGTCAGGGCGCTGCGGTCGAGGTAGGGCTTCCACGGATGGTCGGGGATCTTGGCGGAACTGAGCCAGTCTCGCCAGAAATCGACCGTGGTGTTCAGCGCGCTGAACGCCTCGTCCTGGTCAGTCGGCGCCTTGGCATCTCCCCAGGTGAGAGCGACGAATGCCGACTGGCCCGGGGTGAGCGTCGTGCGGCCGTAACAGCGGGCGCCCAGCACGCCAAGCGGGATGGTACCCGCCAGCTTGAGCTGCACGTCTCCCTCCGCGGGGGCGATGGTCATCGCATCGTAGCCCTTGCCCTGATAGCTCCACGTGCCGCCGGCGGTCCCGTAGTTGAAGAGCGGGCCGCAGTTCACGACGGCCTCGACCCGGCCGCTGAGGCACGTCGCGATCCGCACCAGCGCGCCGACCGCGCCGAAATCAGACGGAGCCCGGTGATAATCCGGCCGCCGTCCCTCGTGCGAGACCGGGCCCATGGCCAGGAAGTCCTGGACGGTCATCCACCCCGTCGGGGTCTGCCAGGTCGTTTCCAGCACCATCGTCCCCGGGACGTACCGGCGATGCTGAGGAACGTGCGTGTTACCGGGACCGAACCGGAACATGCCGGCGGCCCGGTCCAGCAGCGCCCCGAAGACGCTCGGGGAATCGGGCCGCGGCAGGCACAGCCATTCGACCGACCCGTCCGGCGCGACCAGGCAGCTCTGCTCGCAGTTCGACAGGAATCCGTAATCGGCAATCGGCGGGAACAGGCTCTCAGCAGGCTGGCCTTTGGCGGTCAGGGCAGGGATGTCGGGCATGTGGCCTCTTTTCGGCACGTCCATCGTGCTCGCTCACACGCGTAGTCTGGCCGTCCGAGGCGCGCGGGCGCTTCATCCCCGCCGGGTGATCTTGTTCGGCCCAGCATGATCGGTCGAATTCGGCCGCCCCACCGTGCGCCGCCACCTCCTGCCGCGCCCGCCCTCCGCCGTCACCTCACGCCGCGCCCCGCCCTTCGCCGTCACCTCACGCCGCGCCCCGCCCTTCGCCGTCACCTCACGCCGCGCCCCGCCCTTCGCCGTCACCTCACGCCGCGCCCCAGCCCCCGGCTTCACCGCATGCCCAGATCCAGAAGGTACCCTGACCTGGAACTAAGGTTACTTAGTGGTAGTTTGCAGCGAATGGTCAGGCTCATCCCTGATTCTTCAGGTGGCTCTTCCGGCCAAGGTAGTGAAACCAGCCCGGAAAGAGCCGCTAGAGCGCGCCCCGTCGACCATGCCCTTCCCCCGGGCGCCCCTGATGGTCGGCGGGGCGCCTCGCCAACGCCCCGTGCCCTGCACCGCGGGGCGAAGTTGCCTCCGCGCCGGCCTGGCTTTCATCACAAAAGCGCATGTGAACGACGAAACATGAACGCACGCGGGCCGACAAAAGGGACACCATGGCCAATGCATCCAATTTTATTGATCTTGGACCCTGACCTGCATTGTTTCTCGCCAGCGAGAATGCCAGAGTGGGAGGCGACCGTCAGGGCTGCTCCGGACCCGGGCAGCAGCAGAAACTAGCTGCGGGGGGCAGTGTGGGTCGCGCCAGGCCGCACGTCACCACCGATACTCCTGCGGTTCACCGTAGTTCCGTGGCTGGCCGCCTGAATGCCGTCCCCAGCTCCCAGGTCGCTGCCCTGGGCCGGGAGCGCACCGCTCATCGGGGCGAGCCTGACGTTGACGATGACTCATCCGGTGTTCCCGGCCCGGCCATCCCGGTGAAATCAGCCCCACCTTCCGATGATCTTCCTGATGATCTTCCGGCTGGGCGCCTCGCAGGCCCCCTGGGCCCCGCAGGCCGCCGAGGCCCCGCGGGGCCGCCCGGCCCCGCAGGCCTCGACGTGCTTCTCGAGACGAAGCTCTATGCTCCTGCGCTCCGGGCGGACTGGGTGGACCGCCGTGAGCTGGTTGATTGCCTGTCTGGCGGTACCGCCAAGCTCCTGCTCGTGGACGCCCCGGCCGGCTTCGGCAAATCCACCCTTGTCGCGCAGTGGCGGGTGAGCCCGTCCGAGAGCCGCCCGTTCGCATGGGTCTCACTCGACCACGGTGACAACGACCCCGGGCGGTTGTGGTGGCACGTGGCCTCCTCCCTGCAGCGGGCCTGCCCCGGGTTCAGCGCTGAAGACGTCCTGGCTGCCCTCCTGGGCCATCGGCCGGATTTTGCCGGGACGCTGCTCCCGCGGCTCGTCAACGAGCTGGCCACCCTGCCGGAGCCGGTTGTCCTGGTGCTGGATGACTGCCACGTGATCAGCGAACCTGACTGCCATGACCAGATCGCGCTCTTGCTGCGGCACCTGCCGCCGGCCGTCCAGCTTGTGCTGATCACGCGGACTGACCCGCCGCTGCCGCTCGCCCGCTTGCGGGCCGCCGGGGAGCTGGTCGAGGTCCGGGCGGCCGAGCTCCGTTTCACGCCCGCGCAGACGGCTGAGCTCGTCACCGCTGCCGCCGGCGTTGAGCTCGGCGAGACCGATCTGGCTGAACTTGTCGACCAGACCGAAGGCTGGCCCGCGGGCATCTACCTCGCGGCTCTTTCGATGCGCGGGCACCCGTCGCCCAGTGCCATCATCCGCCAGTTCAGCGGCGAGAGCCGGTTTGTCGTCGACTTTCTGGCTGAGGAGGTGCTGAGTGACCAGCCCGGGATCGTCCGGCAGTTCTTGACCCGAACCTCGATTCTCGGCCGGTTCTGCGCGCCGCTCTGCGATGCCGTGACCGGATCGGCCGGTGCGGCCGAGATCATCGACGTCCTGGAGCGGCAGAACCTTTTCGTGGTCCCACTCGACGACACCCGGCAGTGGTTCCGCTATCACCATCTTTTTGCGCAGATGCTGCGCAGCGAACTCGACCGGACCGAACCGGAACTGGTGCTCACCCTGCACGAGCGCGCCAGCGCCTGGTACCGCCGGTCGGGCTCGCCGGACGAGGCGATCAGTCACGCGCGTGCCGCCGGGGATGCCGCCGGGGTCGTCGACCTCATCGCCGAGCACTGGGGTGCCTACGCGGACCGCGGTCAGGTAGCGGCCGTTCGCAGCTGGCTGAGCTTGCTCGGAGACGACGTCCTCAGCGCCGATCCCGTAGCCGCGCACTGCGCCGCGTGGGCCGCGGCGCTGTCGGATGACCGGGAATCCCTGGTGCGCTGGCTGCGGATCGTCGAGACCAGCGAGCATGAGGGGGCGCTTCCGGACGGGATCCGGTCGCTACGGTCGTCGGCGGCGCTGCTGAAAGGCAGCTTCGGATTCGAGGGCATCGGCCCCATGCGCGGCGCGGCCGCCGAAGCCGCCGCGCTGGAGACCGATCCGGCGTCGCCGTGGTACGCCTTTGCCCGGGCTTCGCACGCGGCCGCCCTCTACTGGTCCGGCGACCTGGATGCCGCCGCCGCGCAAGCGCGTGATGCCTCGGCAGCCACCGGGTCGAGCGCGCCGATCCGCATGGCGGGATCCGCGGTCCTGTCCTTGATCGCGGTCGACCGGGGAGACATAGCCGAGGCCCGGCAATGGGCGCGGACGGCTCAGGAGATCGTGGCCGACGCTGCCCCGGGTCTCGGCGGAGCCCCGCACATCTCCCTCGCCTTCACGGCCGCCGGTGTGATTTCCGCACGGAACGGGCAGCTCGCCGAGGCCCGCAGTGAGTTCGAGCATGCACTCGAGATCCGCCCGGGGAGGCGCGGGATCAGCCCGTGGCATACCGTTGAAATTCTCCTCCGGCTCGCGCCGGTGCTGTTTGACCTCGGCCACCAGCCCCGAGCCGCCGCTCTTCTCGCCGAAGCCAGGTCGACGTTGCTCTTCTCGCCGGACGGCGCAGGCGCTCAGCTCGCCCGGCTGGACCGGATCGAACGGCGGCTGGCGGCCCCGCCGCAGGCGTTTTCGCCTGGCGCGCCGCTGACCGAGCGGGAGGCGGCCGTGCTGCGGCTGCTCGGCGGATCGCTGTCGCTGCGCGAGATCGGCCAGCAGCTATACCTGTCGTCTAACACGATCAAGACCCATACGCGGGCGATCTACCGGAAACTTGGCGTATCCACCCGCCGCGATGCCATTGCCCAGGCACGTCAGATCGGCATTCGCTGAGTCGTCTACCTGGCGCCTGCTCCTGATCACCCCCACCACCGGCGCGGGCTCGTAACCGCGGCGCCTGCTCCAGGTTCGCCGTCGCCGGGCGCTCCCGCCTCACCCACGATGGGTGAATACCCGTCCCGAAACGGCACGCGCCGAGGGCTCTCGTGCCGCCGGAGGCGGCCCCTCAGGAGACGCCGGTGGTGGCCCCCTCAGGGGGAAGCAGGCCGGTGTGGGCGGCCAGGAAGGCGAGGACGTCCGCGGACAGCGCCACCGAACGGCTTACCGCACGGCTGGAGTGGCCGACGTCGGCCTCGCGGCGAAGCAGGATGGGCCGTCCGGCCGCCGGGGCCGACGTCGCGTACTGCAGCGCCGCGCACATCTTGCGGGCGTGCATGGGGTCGACCCGGCTGTCGTTGTCGAACACCGTGAACAGGACGCTGGGGTAGTTCACGCCCTCCGTCACGTGGTGATACGGCGAATACGACAGCAGCCAGCCCAGTTGCTCGGGGTCGGCGGCGGTGCCGTACTCGGTGTTCCAGGTCTCGCCCAGGCCGAACTGCTCGTACCGCACCATGTCGAGCAGCGGCGCGGAGCACACCGCGGCCGCGTACAGGTCGGGCCGCTGGGTGATCGCGCCACCGACCAGCAGCCCCCCGTTCGAGCCACCGTAGATGCCCAATTGCTCCGGCGTGGTCCAGCCGTCGGCGATGAGCTTCTCCGCCGCGGCGTGGAAGTCGTCGAAGACGGTCTGCCGGCGGTCCAGCATCCCGGCCCGGTGCCATTCCTCGCCTTCCTCGCTGCCGCCGCGCAGCCCGGCGATGGCGTAGAGGCCACCCGCCTCCGCCCACGCCAGGACGTTCGACGAATAACCGGGGGTGAGGCTGATGCCGAAGCCGCCGTACCCGTACAGGATTGCCGGGCGCGGGCCCCGCGGCTGCCCCTCACCGGTCCCGCCCGCGCCAGGGCCGGCGTCACGGCCGGCCCGGCTGGCAGCCCCGGTGCCGGCGCCGCCGACGACGAGCATCCGCACCTCGGTGCCGTCTTTGGAGCGGTACGCGACCTGCCGGGCGGTCACCGCGGGGGCTTCCACCGCGCCGGGCGGCCGGGCCCAGACCTGGGTCTCGTCGGCGCTCGCGTCGTACCGCATCACCGTCGCGGGCGTCGTGTTGTCGGTGTAGGCGAACCAGGCCTCGTGGCCGCCTTCGGGCCGTTCGCTGATCCCGCCGACGGTGCCCGGTCCCGGCAGCGGAACGGTCCCGGTCCGCGCCCCCGTCGTCAGATCGTGCACGGTGATCTCGCTGATGGCGTGCCGCGTCCACACGACGAGCAGCACCGGCCGCGCCGCCCGCTCGCCGTCGAGGATGGCGTAACCCTCCAGGACGGCCTCGGCATCGGAGGCAATGAGGTCCTGCCATCCCTCCGGATGGGGGTTCGCCGGGTCCGCGACCGCGAGCCGGCCCGGGGGCGCCGGCGTCGGTGTACACGTACAGCCGGCCGTCCCGCCCGACCCGGGCGCCGGTCCGGGCGTCCGCCCCGACCTGCACCGGCTTCAGGTCGGGGGCCGCCAGGTCGGATGTGGTCAGGTCGGCGATCCACAGGTCGTTGCGGGGCTCCGTACCGCGCGCCGCGCTGATGGTCAGCCACCGGCCGTCCCGGCTCACGGTCGCCGAATAGTACGTGGTCTTGTCGCGTCCCGTACCGAAGATCAGCACGTCGTCCTCGGCTGGAGAGCCCACCCGATGCAGGTAGACGCGGCGGTGGAACTGCTCTTCGCCGGCGGGCACCTCGCCGGGCGGCAGCCGCCTGGTGTAGTAGAACGCCTTGCCGCCCGGCAGCCATGCGATCCGGGAGTAGCGGCAGCGGTCGATCGGGCCGTCCACCAGCTCGCCGGTTTCCACGTCCATCACCCGGAGCAGCGATTCCTCGCGGCCCCCTTCGGACAGCTGGTAGGCGAGGGACCGGCCTTCCTTGTCCGGCTGCCAGCCGTCAAGCGTGGTCCGCCCGCTCGGGTCGATGGCGATCGGGTCGATCAGCGTCCGCCCGCCGTCCGCCCCGGCCGGGCCCGCGCCCTGCCCTGGATCGCCCGCGTTCTGCTCTGGATCGAGGGCGCACAGGACGGCGTGCTCCTGGCCGGGCAGGCGCCGGGTGAAGAACTGCCGGGCCTCCCGCCACACTGGCACCCCGATGTGCCCGGTCCCGGTCAGTTCCAGGATCCGTTCCGCCAGCGCGGCCACTCCCGGCAGCTCCTCCTTGTGCGCGCGGAACAGGTCGTCCTCGGCCCGCAGCCACGCACGCGTCTCCTCGCTGTCCGGGTCCTCGAGCCATCGGTAGGGATCGCGGACCTCATGGCCGAACAGATCCTCGATGAGGTCGAGCCGCCGGGCGTACGGGTATTGATCTGCGGTCATGACAGGCACCCTAACGTTCCGCCGCTGCGGTCCAGGCCGCCGCGCGGTGCAGGTGACGGCGAGTGGTAAAAACGGTCACGGGTGTGCCGTGAGGTACGAACGGCGACACGGGGACTCTCCTGCGTGTTTACTCTTATGTAGTAGCGGCGGCGCGATTCAGCGGACACACTAGGAACACGGTGCTCCTCTGATGCGAAACCGCCCGGCGGAGGTGGTAGTGCGACGAGTCCTGCTGCTCAACGTCACGTATGAGCCGCTCACCACGGTGGGGCTTCGCCGCGCCGTGTGCCTGGTTCTGAGCGGGAAAGCCGATATCGTCCACGGCGACACCGAGGGCGCCACGCTGCACTCCGCGTCGGTCACGCTGGCGGCACCCTCGGTCATCCGGCTCCGCCGCTACATTCGCATCCCGTACCGGAACCGGGTCCCGCTGACCCGGGCGGCGCTGATGCGGCGGGACAACTACCGGTGCGCGTACTGCGACCGGAAGGCCGAGACCATCGACCACGTGATCCCCCGGAGCCGCGGCGGCCCGCATTCCTGGGAGAACTGCGTCGCCTCCTGCACGACCTGCAACCACCGGAAGGCCGACCGGCTGCTCGAGGAACTCGGCTGGACTCTGGCGGTGCCGCCGGCCGTTCCGCGTGGCGCGCACTGGCGGCTGATCGGCGTCGCCCGCGACGGTGACCCGCAGTGGGCGACCTACCTCCGCGAGCCGAGCGCCGCCTGAGGCGGGCCGTCCCAGCCGGCCAAAACCCGGCCGCGCGCCCACGAACGTCCCGGCCGATCGCGCGCGGCCGGACGCCGGTCCGCAGCGCACGGCGCGCCACGCGCCGCGGCCGGTCCCCGCGCGCGGCGCGCCACGCGCCGCCTGAAAAGCTTGGGCCTGGGTAAGGCTCAGGGCCGTAACCGAGGAGGTACTCATGGCGGGCAAGCCCAACGCGGCGGAAGCAGGCACCATCGACATCGGCGGAGATCTGACGGTCAACCGGCTGGGGTTCGGCGCGATGCGGATCACGGGTCCCGGCATCTGGGGTGAGCCGCCGGACCCCGAGAAGGCCAAGGGAGCGGTAAGGCACGCCGTCGAGCTGGGCGTGAACTTCATCGACACCGCGGACTCCTACGGCCCCGAGGTCAGCGAGCCGCTGATCGCCGAGGCTCTGTACCCCTACCCGGAGGATCTGGTCATCGCCACCAAGGGCGGACTGGTCCGCCCCGGCCCGAACCGCTGGGAGCCGGACGGGCGCCCGGAGCACCTGCGCGAGGCACTCGAGGGCAGCCTGCGGCGGCTCCGGCTGGAACAGATCGACCTGTATCAGTTCCACCGCCCCGACCCGAAGGTCCCGCTCGAGGAGTCGATCGGCGCGCTGGACGCGATAAAGGCCGAGGGGAAGATCCGGCACATCGGCGTCTCGAACGTGACGGAGGATCAATTCCACCAGGCGGAGCACATCACCCCCATCGTGTCGATCCAGAACCGGTACAACGTCGTCGACCGGACGTCGGAGCCCATCGTGGACCTGTGTGAGCAGGAGGAACTCGTGTTCCTGCCGTGGGCGCCCATCCAGGATGCCGACGATATCGAGCTGATCACCCACGCGGCCCGCAACCACGGGTACTCGCCCCGGCAGATCGTGCTCGCCTGGCTGCTGGCCCGGTCGCCGCAGATCCTGCCGATCCCCGGTTCCGGAGACGCGGAGCACGTCGAGGCCAACGTCGCCGCGGCCGGGATCAAGCTGGACCAGGACGAGGTCGCGGCCATGACCGACGCCTACTCCTGACCATTACCCGACGCCTGCTGAGAGGGGCCGCATGACTACGCCGGACAGCGGTAACCGCCTGACCGCCGTGCGCCGTCCTCCTGCAGCCCCTCGGCGCCGACGGCGGCTTCGCGTCCTCCGGCCTGGCCCCCCTGGCGGAGGCCCTGGCCGGCCTCTGACCGAGTAGGGGTCGCGGGGCGGGTTTGGCAGGATCGTGCCGAGATGTGGCGGCAGGTCGGCTACGCACGTGAGCGGCGGGCGGGTACGGTCAGAACATGACGACTTCCACGCCAGCCGACGCGCCGGCGGCGCCGGCCACGGCACCGTTCGGCCGCATGCTGACGGCGATGATCACGCCGATGACGCCGGACGGCGCCGTCGACTATGACGGTGCGGCGCGGCTGGCGTCGTTCCTCGTCAACGACATGCGCAACGACGGCCTGGTCATAAGCGGGACCACCGGCGAGGCGCCCGTCACCAGTGACGAGGAGAAGGACCGGCTGCTGCGGGCGGTGGTCGAGGCCGTGGGGGACCGGGCCTCGATCGTCGCGGGGGTCGGGACCAACGACACCGCCCACACCAACAAGCTGGCCCGCCAGGCGGAGCGCGCCGGCGCGGACGGTCTCCTGGTCGTCACGCCCTACTACAGCAAACCGCCGCAGCACGCGCTGCTCGCGCACTTCCGGGCGGTGGCGGACGCGGCGGCGCTGCCCATGCTGCTGTACGACATCCCGGGCCGCACCGGGACCCCGATCGCGACCGAGACGCTGGTCCGGCTGGCCGAGCACCCGAATATCGTCGGCGTGAAAGACGCCAAGGACGACGTGGCCGCCACCTCAGAGGTGCTGGCCCGCACCGACCTCGTGTACTACTGCGGCACCGACATGCTGAACCTGCCGTGGCTGTCCCTCGGCGCCGTCGGTTTCGTCAGCGTCGCCGGGCACGTCATCGGGGACCGGCTGCACGAGATGATCGACGAATTCGACGCTGGCCAGACGGGCCGCGCCCGGGAACTGCACCTGTCCCTGCTTCCCGTGTATAGCGGGCTGTTCCGCAACCAGGGGCTGGTCATGACCAAGGCCGCCCTGGGCCTGCTCGGCCTGCCCGGCGGACCGGTCCGGCTGCCGCTGGAGAGCGCCACCGCCGCCGAGATCCGCCGGCTCCGCGAGGACCTGGAACTCGGCGGCCTGAAGCTACCGGGCAGCGGATCCTGACGCGCGGCCTGACCGTACGGCGCCCCTTGCTGCGGGCGCAGGGCCTGACCCCGCCGGGTGAACCTGGGTATTCCGCTCCCCCAGGCGGCGCCCGGGGAAGGCCTAGACCAATCGTGATGTTGAAGAGGAGAGCCGAAGCATGATCGACAGAGGTCCTGACCTGACCCTGATACCGGCCGGGAGCGTCTGGAACGGAGCGGAACAGAGCCAGTGAGCCATCCCCATCCCGATCTTCCCATGCCCCCACCGCTGGCCGAAGGCGGTCTGCGGGCCGTCGCCCTCGGCGGCCTCGGCGAGATCGGGCGCAACATGACCGTCTTCGAGTACGACGGCCGCCTGCTCATCGTCGACTGCGGCGTTCTGTTCCCCGAGCCCGACCAGCCCGGCGTCGACCTGATCCTGCCGGACTTCCGCTACCTCGAGGGCCGCTTCGACCTGATCAACGCGGTCGTGCTGACCCACGCCCACGAGGACCACATTGGCGCCGTGCCCTACCTGCTCCGTGAGCGCGCCGACATCCCGCTGATCGGGTCCCGCCTGACGCTGGCCCTGGTGCGCAGCAAACTCACCGAGCACCGCCTGACCCCCGTAGTCAACGAGGTCGCCGAGGGCACACGGCAGCAGGTCGGCCCCTTCGACCTCGAGTTCTTCTCGGTGAACCACTCGATCCCCGACGCGCTCGCGGTCGCCATCCGCACCCCGGCCGGCCTCGTTCTGCACACCGGCGACTTCAAGATGGACCAGCTCCCGCTGGACCGCCGGCTGACCGACATCGGCGGCTTCGCCGGGCTCGGTGCGGACGGCGTCGACCTGCTGATGTCGGACTCCACCAACGCGGAAGTGCCCGGCATCGTGGTCAGCGAGCGGGAGATCGCGCCCGTGCTCGACCAGGTCTTCGCCTCCGCCGAGAAGCGCATCATCGTCGCCTGCTTCGCCAGCCACGTGCACCGGGTCCAGCAGGTCCTGGACGCGGCCGCGAAGCACGGGCGCAAGGTCGCGTTCGTCGGCCGGTCCATGGTCCGCAACATGGGCGTCGCCCGCGACCTCGGCTACCTCCGGGTGCCCGGCGGCATGCTGGTCGACATGCGCGAGGCCGAGGAGCTGCGCCCGCAGGACGTGGTGCTGATCTCCACCGGATCCCAGGGCGAGCCGATGTCCGCGCTGTCGCGGATGGCGGGCCGCGACCATCCGATCCGCATCGCCGAGGGCGACACCGTCATCCTGGCCTCGTCGCTGATCCCGGGCAACGAGACCGCCGTCTTCCGCGTGATCAACGGCCTGACCCGGCTCGGCGCCCGCGTGGTGCACAAGGGCAGCGCGCTCGTCCACGTCTCCGGGCACGCCCACGCCGGTGAGCTTCTGTTCGTCCTCAACGTGACCAAGCCGGGCAACTTCATGCCCATCCACGGCGAGTGGCGCCACCTGCGGGCGCACGCGCGGCTGGCCGCGCTGAGCGGCGTGCCCGAGGGCAACATCGTGATCGCCGACGACGGGGTGGTCGTCGACCTGATCGACGGGCAGGCCAAGATCACTGGTGCCGTGCCCTGCGGCTACGTCTACGTGGACGGGCTGTCGGTCGGCGAGGTAACCGACGAGCAGCTCAAGGACCGGCGCATCCTGGGCGACGAGGGGTTCGTCTCCGTCGTGATCGTGCTCGACTCCACCAGCGGCAAGATGGTCGCGGCGCCGGAGATACACGCCCGCGGCTCAGGTATCGACGAGTCGGCGTTCACCGACGTCCGGCCGCGTATCGAGGAGGCGCTGGCCCGGGCGGCGGCGGAGGGCATCACCGACTCCTACCAGATCCAGCAGCTGGTCCGCCGGGCCGTGGGCCGCTGGGTCAGCGACCACTACCGGCGCCGGCCCATGATCATCCCGGTGGTCGTGGAGGTCTAGATCGTGTCCGGAGCGGCACACGCCCTGGGCGTGCCGGGCGGCCTGCCCCGGGTACTTGCCCCGGGTACTTGCCCCGGTTCTTTCCGGACCGGTAGTGAGAGGAAGGCGATTCATGCAGTGGCTTGACGCGCTGACGGCCAGGGCGCTCGACCGCGGGCGGCCGGCGCCGGAGGAGGCGCGCGCCGTCCTGGCCAGCAGCGACGACGAACTGCTCGACGTCGTGGCGGCGGCGTTCCGGGTGCGGCAGCGGTACTTCGGCCGGCGGGTCAAGCTCAACTTCCTGGTCAACGTCAAGAGCGGGCTGTGCCCGGAGGACTGCTTCTACTGCTCGCAGCGCCTCGGCTCCGGCGCGGACGTGCTGAAGTACACCTGGCTCAAGCCGGAGGACGTGCTGGCCACCGCCGAGGCGGGGGTCACGGCGGGCGCGAAGCGCGTCTGCCTGGTCGCCAGCGGCCGCGGGCCGGCCGACCGCGACATCACCCGCGTGTCGGAGATGATCACATCCTTCAAGGACCGTTACCCGGACGTCGAGGTATGTGCCTGCCTGGGCCTGCTCACCCAGGACCAGGCGGAGCGCCTGCGCGGGGCGGGCGCCGACGCGTACAACCACAACCTGAACACGGCCGAGGGGCACTACGGCGACATCTGCACCACCCACGGCTTCAGCGACCGGGTGGACACCGTGCGCCAGGCCACGGCGGCGGGCCTGTCCCCCTGCTCCGGCCTGATCGCCGGAATGGGGGAGAGCGATGCCGACCTGGCAGACGCCGCCTTCGCCCTGCGGGACCTCAACCCGGACTCGGTCCCGGTCAACTTCCTGATCCCGTTCGAGGGGACCCCGCTGGCCGGGGAGTGGAACCTCACGCCGCAGCGCTGCCTGCGGATCCTGGCCATGGTCCGGTTCGTGAACCCGGACGCGGAGGTCCGGCTGGCCGGGGGCCGGGAGGTCCACCTGCGCAGCCTCCAGCCGCTGGCGCTGCACATCGCCAACTCGATCTTCCTGGGTGACTACCTGACCAGCGAGGGCCAGGCCGGCCGCCAGGACCTCGAGATGATCGCCGACGCCGGCTTCACCGTCGAGGGCGCCGCCGAGCCGACCCTCCCCGAGCACCGCCGTGACCTGGTCAAGGTCCGCCGCCGCGGCCCCGGCACCCACCTCCCCGCCAACACCTGACCCACCCCTCAGCCCCGCACGCCCCTAGCCCCTGCCTGTGGGGGCTCCATCTAGACAGCGCGTGCGCTTCGGCGCTCTGATAAGGCCAGGAGAACCGGAGACCGAAATAAGATCGGTCTTGAAGAGTCTCCACGGTCTAAGGGAATCCCGGCGCCCTGCGTGGCGAAGAATGGAGATCATGAACGATCTGCCCCGCAGTTCTGTCACCCGCACGGCGAAACTGGCCACGCTGCCGGCCGGGTTCGCCGGCCGGACCGCGCTGGGAACCGGCAGGCGCCTGGGCGGCCGGCCAGCTGAGGTGGTGGCCCAGGAAATTCAGCAGCGGACGGCAGAGCAGGTCTTCAGGGTCCTTGGCGAGCTCAAGGGCGGAGCGCTGAAGCTAGGGCAGGCGCTGTCCATATTCGAGGCCGCGATGCCCCCGGAGATCGCAGGCCCGTACCGGGCGGCCCTGACCAGGCTGCAGGAATCCGCGCCGCCGTTGGCCGCCCGGACTATTCACAAGGTGCTCGCGGGGGACATGGGCGAGGAGTGGCGGGCCAGCTTCACCGAGTTCGACGACTGGCCGACGGCCGCGGCCTCCATCGGCCAGGTGCACCGGGGCGTGTGGCGCGACGGGCGCCAGGTTGCGGTCAAGATCCAGTACCCGGGCGCAGGCAAGGCGCTGATCAGCGATTTCAACCAGCTGAGCCGCCTGGCCCGGCTTTTCAGTGCGGTCCTGCCTGGCCTGGACGCCAAGTCGCTGCTCGCCGAGCTGCGGGAAAGGGTGGCAGAGGAACTCGATTACCGGCTGGAAGCTACCTCCCAGGAAGCCTTCGCCGTCGCCTACGAAAGCGACCCGGACTTTTCCGTACCGCATGTGGTCGCCGCCACCGACCATGTGCTGGTCAGCGAATGGATGGACGGCACCCCGCTCGCCAGGATCATCGCCGACGGCGCGACCGCTGAGCGGAACCGGGCCGGCATCATGCTCGTCCGTTTCCTGTTCTCGAGTCCTGGGCGGGTTGGCCTGTTGCACGCGGACCCGCACCCGGGCAATTTCCGGCTGCTCGCCGACGGGCGGCTCGGCGTGCTGGACTTCGGCGCCGTCGACCGGCTGCCGGACGGCTTCCCGCCCTTTTTCGGCAAGCTGCTGCGGCTCATGCATGAAGATGGTGACCTCGAAGAGGTCGAAGGGGAGTTCCGGTCGCACGGCTTTCTCCGCGAAGGCGTCGGCATTGACCTGGAGGCGCTGCGCGCCTTCCTGGCCCCGCTCGCCGAGCCGTCCAGGGTGGAGTCGTTCAAGTTCAGCCGGGAATGGCTCCGCGCTGGGGCGAAGCAGATAGTGGACAAGCGTGCATCCAGCGTGGTGCGGCGGCTCAACCTGCCGCCCTCTTACATACTTGTCCACCGGGCCGCGACGGCTGGCGTGGGCGTGCTCTGCCAGCTCGAATGCGAAGGACCGTTCCGGGCCGAAGTGCTCAGATGGATGCCGGGATATACCGACCCTCCCAAGCCTGCGCCGCCGTCCCAGCCAGCTTCTGCCCCGTCGCCCCGGACAACCGAACCCGCGCCGCCGGTCAGGCCGACAGGGTCGGTAAGCTCCGCTCAGCCAGCAGAATCGGCATCGAGGGTAAGATCGGCACGGCCGATACGGCCTGCGCGGCCGGCCAGACCAGACCAGATAACGTGGCAAACCGTGAAGTGGGAGGACATCATGGCCAAGCTGCCGCGCCCCCAGGCGCCCGCGAGATTCCGCGCCGTGTTCCCGGACCTGGCCGATTGGCTGGAGGCGCCGTGGACGGGCCCGCCGCCGTTCATGGCGGCCCATACGTTCCGGGTCGAGGAAGTGGCCCAGGACAACCGCTACGTGATCCGGGCCGAGCTTCCCGGCCTGGACCCGGACGAGGACATTGAGGTCACCGTCGATGGCAGGAACCTGACGATCCAGGCGGAGCGTCGCCAGGAGGACAGCGGACCCTCTCGCTCAGAGTTCCGTTACGGCTCGCTCACCCGGCTAGTCAGGCTGCCGGCCAGGGTGGACCCCAAGGACGTCACCGCCCGCTACGAGCGGGGAGTCCTCGAGGTAAGCGTCCCGATAAGCGACGTGAAGCCGGAAGGCACCCGGGTCCCAATCGAGCAAGGAGACGACCCCGAGGACAAACCCCGGGACGCGGCGGCTGCAGGACTAGTCCCGGGTCAGGAACCTTAGCCGCGCTGCCCGCGCGTCCCACGAGTAGACGACCGCTGTCCCGGCGATGACGTCGTGCAGTGCCCGGCGCCGTTGGCCCACCAGAATTCCAGCGAACCCCAGCCCCAAGAGCAGAAAGCTCAACGGGAGGGCCAGCGTGCGCACGACCGCCTGGCGGCGGGTTGGGTAGGTGCCATCGTCGCGCACGACCCGCACGCCGAACACCGCCATGCCGACGGTCTTGCCGTTCGCGCCCCAGCAAGAGGCGAAGTAGATGAACGCCCAGACCGCATACGCGACGATCACCCAGATGTCGCCCCTGTGCCAGGTGATGTCCTTGCCGGTCAGCACGCTCGCCGCGAACGAGATGGCGGCCAGGGCGAGCAAGAACACGCCGAGACTGACCCCCATGTCCACGGCGAAGGCGACAAAACGCGACGCGAAACCCGAGTACTTCCCCTGTAGGCCCTTCTGGATGACGATCGGGGCCCCCGAGGGCGTGGCATCGCCTGCAGCATGTGCCGTCATGACCCTGCCTTGGCCCGTAGCCCGCCCGGCGCCCCCGGCGGGCCGGGCGGGCCGGTGTACGGGCGGCGGCGAAGCCACCCCATCAAGCGGGCGATGAATTCGTCCAGTTCGACGACATGGCCGCGGATCGCGTCGAGCGCTTCGCTCGCGACCCCGCCGGAGGATCTGGCGATGATGGCGCCGAGGTCTGTCTTCTCGACCAGCGTGTCGACGTCGATGCGCTCGACGATGGCATTCATGTCCACCCGTTCGAGCAGGCTATTCAGGTCGATCCGGTCCAGCACGGCATTCAGATCGACCTCGTCCAGCACCGCATTCACATCCAGCGCGGAAACCACAAGCTCGACCGCACGCTCCGTGACGGCCTGGGTCAACGCCTCGCTGCGCGAGACCAGCCGGGCCTCGCCCGGGCGCCGTCGTCCAAACTGATCCACAAGATAAGTATCGCCGGGCCATGCGAGCCCGGCTCACCCCTTAGGGGTGAGCCGCCGCTCCCTGCTCGGCTCCGCCCGCCTGACTGGAGCGCGCCGCCGCTGATCGGGGTCGTCCTGCCGCCTTCCCGCCTACCCGGCTGCTGGGTCCCTCCGCGCGCCGCCTCTCACACGTAAAAGCCCGCGCGCCCGAACGCGGCGGAGCGTCCAGGTGGCGTGGAACCAGCTCAGCCGGCTGAGCAGGACGGTGCCGGCCCGGGAAATCGGGCGACACGCCCGCGCGGGTACTTCGGCGGGGAAGGGATGTTCGTTAGCGTGGGCATTATGGCGACCCGTGCGCCCAAGGGCTACACCCGCCCGCGCGGCGGCAGCTCCGAGAATGTCCGCGCGGAGCCGGATCGGCCTGCCCGGCGCAAGGCCAGCACCACGGGACGCCCCGGCCAGTCCCGTTCGGGATCCGGATCGACCTCGGCGCGCCGGAGCAGCTCGTCCACCAACCGCAACCCGCGCAAAGGCAACCGGCGCCCCGCCGGCAAGGGGCGGCGGCCGCCGGCGCGGCCCAAGCCCCGTGACCCCATCCTGATCCTGATCCAGTGGATCGGGCACGCGCTCGCGGCGGCGTGGATGGTGGCCGCCGGCAGTGTCGGCTTCACGGCGCGGCGGTTCGGGCGCAGCGCGCGCGACCTCGATCCCGAGCACCGCCGGGACGGGGTCGGGCTGCTCTGGCTGGGCATCGCGATCGTGCTCGCGGCCAGCATCTGGTGGCGGATGGGCAACCCGGTCGGCCGCTTCATCTCGGCGTTCGTGCACGGCGGCGCCGGGTCGGTGGCCTGGCTGGCGCCCGTACTGGCCGCGCTACTGTCCTGGCGGTACCTGCGTCATCCCGACCGCAACGCGGAGACCGGCCGCGTCATTATCGGCTGGTCCGCGCTGAGCATCGGCGTGCTCGGCCTGGTGCACATCGCCAATGGCACGCCCGCGCCCTCCGACGGCGCTGCGGCCATGCGGCACGCAGGCGGCCTGATCGGATTCGCCGCGTCCGCCCCGCTGGCCAAGGTGCTGACCGCGTGGGTCGCGGCGCCGATCCTCGCGCTGGTCGCGGGCTTCGGCATCCTGGTCATCTCGGGGACCCCGGTGCACCGGATTCCCGAGCGCATAGAAGAGGCGCGCGTGTTCTTCGGCCGCCGGACCCGTGTCCTCGGCGACGACGAGGATTACGGCGAGGATCTCGGCGAGGACGGTGAGGAGCGCCGCGGGCTCGAAGGCGGCGGACGGCTCCGCGGTCAGCTGGCCCGGGCCGCCCGCGGGGGCCGTGGCGCCCGCGCCGCGATCGAGGGCGGCGAGCACCTCAGGCCCTACGACTCGCCCGTGCTGAGCCCGGACAAGCGGGCCCGTCGCGGACCTATGGCGGATCCCGCCGCAGGCCTCGGCGACACCCCCGCGCCATCGGCGGGAGAGACGGCCGGCCAGGAATCCGATGCGGGGCTGCTCGAAGCGCTCGGTTTCCTGCCGGGGACCACCGCCGGCGATCACCCCGGCGATCCCGCGCTCTCGTCCGCGGCCGGGGGGCCCGGGAACGCGGCGTCCTTGCCCGTTGCCCCGCCGGCGCCGCACGAGCCGTTCCGGCGGCCCGAGCAGCTGACGCTGACGGGAGCGGCCGACGGCAGTTACACGCTGCCCCCGGCCGCGCTCCTACGGCCCGGCTCCGCCGCCAAGGCCCGGACCAAGGCCAACGACGCCATGGTGGCCGCCCTGTCGGAGGTCCTGGAGCAGTTCAACGTCGACGCGCAGGTCACCGGGTTCTCCCGGGGCCCCACCGTGACGCGGTACGAGATCGAGCTCGGGCCCGCGGTCAAGGTCGAGCGGGTCACCGCGCTGTCCAGGAACATCTCCTACGCGGTCAAGAGCGCCGACGTGCGGATTATCTCCCCGATCCCGGGCAAGTCCGCGATCGGGGTGGAGATCCCGAACCTCGACAAGGAGATCGTCAGCCTCGGTGACGTCCTGAAGTCGCAGGTGGCGATCACCGACCACCACCCGATGGTGGTGGGCCTGGGCAAGGACGTCGAGGGCCACACGGTCGTGGCCAACGTGGCCAAGATGCCGCACATGCTGATCGCCGGAGCCACCGGATCCGGTAAGGCCCTCGCTCTCGATACGCCGATCCCGACGCCGGATGGCTGGACCACGATGAGCGAGATTCAAGTCGGTGGTGAGGTCTTCGATGAGCACGGTCACGCATGCGAGGTGATCGCCGCGACTCCGGTCATGCATGGCCGCCCGTGCTACGAGGTCGAGTTCTCCGACGGTACCGTCATCGTGGCGGACGCCGAGCATCTGTGGCGGACGGACACTGCCGCTGGGCGCGCGCGGCGTCCGCCCCAGAGCACCTTGTACTGGCCGACGGCAGACGTTGATCGTGTGGTCACGCGGGCAGCCCAGGTGCTCAGCGAAACCGATCGGCTCACCGGGACGGCGGAGGTGCTCGCCGACGTGGGCGCGCAGTTCCGCAACGTGCTCTACCAGCAGGTTGTTCCGAGTTTGCCGCGAGAAGGCCGCCTGGTTCGGTCCCGGTGTAACCGAGGCGGGCGCGAAGTCGGATTCTGGGCGCCAGCGTATTCTCGCCACTTGGTCTATAAGGCACTCGCGGAGCACGTCAGCACCCCCGTTGGGAGTCGCCGCATTCGCCCGGTCGATGCTGAGCCGGTCACAACCGCGAACATCGCCGCGTCGCTGCGGCATTGGGGGCGTTTCAACCACTCGGTCGCGCTGTCCGGGCCACTCGACTACCCCGAGCGCAACCTCCCCGTCGCCCCATATACATTCGGCTGCTGGCTTGGTGACGCGCGGACCGGCGGTGCCGACATCACCTGTGCGGACCAGGAGGTGGGACCAAAGCACATACCCGAGGCGTATCTGCATGCCTCCACCCCCCAGCGCCGGGCCTTGCTTGCGGGCCTGCTTGATACAGATGGCTATTGCAGTCCTCAGGGGACGGTTGAGTTCGCGGTCACCAACCGGGATCTCGCGCATGGGGTACTGGAATTGGTGCTGGGCCTCGGATATAAGGCAACACTCCGGACGAAGCCTTGTAAAGGACGCACGGAGAGCACGTCGACTGTTTACACAGTCGCCTTCACTCCGCACGAGCCGGTGTTCAAGTTCAGCCGGAAGCTGGCGCGGCAGCGCCAGGTCGAGCCAGCGAGCACGGCGCGGCGGCGATACATAGTAGATGTGCGGCCGGTCGAATCAGTGCCGGTTCGCTGCATTGAAGTCAGCAGCCCAAGCCGCCTTTACCTTGCTAGCCGTTCATGCATCCCGACGCACAACTCGGTGTGCATCAACGGCCTGATCACCTCGGTGCTGACCCGGGCCACCCCGGACGAGGTGCGGATGATCCTGGTGGACCCCAAGCGGGTCGAGCTGAGCATCTACGAGGGCATCCCGCACCTGATCACTCCGATCATCACCAATCCGAAGAAGGCGGCCGAGGCGCTGGACTGGGTGGTGGGGGAGATGGAGCGGCGCTATGACGACCTCGCCGCCTCCGGGTTCCGGCACGTGGACGACTTCAATAAGGCGGTGCGGGCCGGCAAGCTAACCGCACCGCCTGCCAGTGAGCGGGTGTACCAGCCCTATCCCTACCTGCTGGCCATCGTCGACGAGCTGGCCGACCTGATGATGGTCGCGCCGCGCGACGTGGAAGATTCCGTCGTCCGGATCACCCAGCTCGCGCGGGCCGCCGGCATCCACCTCGTGCTGGCCACCCAGCGGCCGAGCGTGGACGTGGTCACCGGGCTGATCAAGGCCAACGTGCCGTCCCGGCTCGCGTTCGCCACCTCCAGCCTGACGGACAGCCGGGTCGTCCTCGACCAGCCCGGCGCGGAAAAGCTGGTCGGGCAGGGCGACGCGCTGTTCCTGCCGATGGGCGCGAGCAAGCCGATGCGGCTGCAGAACGCCTTCGTCTCGGAGAAAGAAATCCGGGATATCGTCGCGCACTGCAAGAAGCAGGCCGAGCCTGAGTACCGCGAGGACGTGGCGGCCGCGCCCGAACGGTCCCGGGAGATCGACTCGGACATCGGCGATGACCTCGAACTACTGGTCCAGGCGGCGGAGCTGGTCGTCAGCACCCAGTTCGGTTCGACGTCCATGCTCCAGCGCAAGCTGCGCGTCGGCTTCGCCAAGGCCGGCTGATGGACCTTCTGGAAAGCCGGGGTATCGTCGGGCCCAGTGAGGGCTCCAAGGCGCGGGACGTGCTCATCAAACCCGACGACCTGGGCGAGGTGCTCAGCTCGCTCCGTGGCGACTGAGCGGTGGCGTTGGAGGCAGTTTGCGGGGGGTCACCGGGGGTCCATCCAGGGTGCGGGTCCGGACGAGAAGTCCTGAGGAGCTCGATGGGCCCGGCGTACGGGCGGCTCAGCGTCCCTATTGGGGAAGGTCCTTGGTCCCTGTCCAGATCATGGTGTACCGGTAACAGTGGCTTCACCTCCGGTAACCAATGGGATGCCTACACTTGGTGATGGCTCCCGTACGCGGAGACGACACGTACGACGAAAAGCCCTTGGAGGCGCAGCGTGAGTATCGGTGACACGCTGGCGGAGGCGCGCCGACAGTCCGGTCTCACCGTGACGCAGGTCAGCGAGCGGACCCGCATCAGGGAAACGATCGTCCGGGGCATCGAGCAGAACGATTTCTCGGCCTGCGGCGGCGACTTCTACGCACGCGGGCACATCCGGAGTATCGCCGCCGTGGTCGGCGCCGATCCCGACCCGCTGATCCGCGACTATGACGAGGAGCATGGTGCCCTGGAGGCGATCAGGGCGGCCGACGTGTTCGAGCCGTCGAGGCCGCTGCGGATCAGGGAACGGCGGTCGCTGAACTGGAGCGTTGCGATGATCATCGCACTGCTGGTCGTCATCGGTTACGGCGCCTACCACCTCGTGTCGTCGTCGTCCTCCCACCCGAAGCCCCTGGCGGCTGCGACGCCAATCCCGTCGCGCAGCGCTCCCTCCCCGTCCCCGACGGCCTCACCCACCGCCCCGGCCGCCAACGGCGTGGTCATCCAGCTGACCGCGGTCGAGGACTGCTGGGTCTACCTGACCAATGACCGGGGCAGCACGATCTACAGCGGGGTCGTTCCGGCCGGTTCCACTCAGACGTGGAAGGAGAGGCAGGCGGTGAACCTGCGCCTCGGCAACCCGGCCGGCGTCGTGCTGACCGTCAATGGGAAGAAGGATTCGCCCGGCACCAGCCAGCCGGTCACCCTCACTCTCGGGCCGGCCCAGAGGGTCTCCGGACAGGCCTCCGGTCAGCCCGTGTCGGGAAGCACCAACTAGTCCGGCTGGCGAACGCCGCACCCGTGGCGGTGCCGTAATCTGCCGGTGTGCCTTCTATCCCCCCCGAGCGTGCCGGCGTCCATGCTCCGGGTCCTCCCGCTCCGGATGACGGGCGCGGCGGCCGCCGCACCGTCAGTCTTGTTACGCTCGGCTGCGCGCGTAATGAGGTCGACTCCGAGGAACTGGCCGCCCGGCTGGCCGCAGGCGGCTGGGAGCTCGCCGCTGACGGCGAGGACGCGAGCGTCGTCATGGTCAATACCTGCGGTTTCATCCAGGCGGCCAAGCAGGAATCCATCGACGAGCTGCTCAGCGCGGCCGAATCGGGGGCCAAGGTCGCGGCCGTCGGCTGCCTGGCCGAACGGTACGGCAACGAGCTCGCCGACGCGCTGCCCGAGGCCCAGATCCTCAGCTTCGACGACTACGGCGATATCGCGGCCCGCCTCGACGATGTCCTGAACGGCCGGCGCAAGGCTCCGCATACGCCCCGCGACCGTCGCACGCTGCTCCCCCTCAGTCCCGCCGACCGCGCCGCCCCCGGTGCCGGGACCGGCCCCTCGGCGGCCCGGACCGCGCCTCCGGCGGCCCGGACCGCGCCTCCGGCGGCCCGGACCGCGCCTCCGGCGCCCGGGATCGCACCCTCGGGGGACGGGACGGGCGACCTGCCGGCCGGGGTCGCGCCGCCGTCCGGGCCTCGCACGATGCGCCGCCGCCTGTCGCACGGGGTCGTGGCGCCGCTCAAGATCGCTTCCGGCTGTGACCGGCGCTGCTCGTTCTGCGCGATCCCCGCCTTCCGCGGGGCCTACCTGTCGCGCCGCCCGCACGAGCTCCTCGCCGAAGCCGGTTGGCTGGCCGGCGAGGGTGTCAGGGAGCTCTTCCTGGTCAGCGAGAACTCCACCTCCTACGGCAAAGACCTCGGCAACCTGCGTCTCCTGGAGGAGGTACTGCCCGCGCTGGCGGCGACCCCCGGAATCGAGCGGGTCCGGATCAGCTACCTGCAGCCGGCCGAGCTGCGGCCCGGCCTCATCGAGGCCATCGCCGGCACGCCGGGCGTGGCCCCGTACTTCGACCTGTCCTTCCAGCACGCCAGCGGCCCGCTGCTGCGCGCGATGCGGAGGTTCGGCGACCGCAAGCGCTTCCTTGAGCTGATCGACCGGATCAGGACCGTCAGCCCGGAGGCGGGCATCCGCTCCAACTTCATCCTCGGGTTCCCCGGTGAGACCGCCGAGGACCTGCATGAACTAGAGCTGTTCCTCAGCAGCGCGCGGCTGGACGCGATCGGTGTCTTCGGCTACTCCGACGAGGACGGTACCGAGGCCGCGTCGCTCCCGGGCAAGCTCGATGAGGCAGAGGTGGCCCGCCGCGTCGAGGAGATCGCCGACCTCGCTGAGGAACTGATGGCGCAGCGGGGCGCCGACCGTATCGGTGAGACCGTCGAGGTGCTCATCGAAGAGCGCCTCGGCGACGGCCTGTTCGAGGGCCGCGCGGCCCACCAGGCCCCCGAAGTCGACGGCGCGACCACCGTCCAGGCCAGCGCGGATCTCGTCCGAGGCCAGCTCGTCCGGGCCACCGTCGTGTCGTCCGACGGCGTCGACCTCGTGGCCACGGCCACGGTCCCCTCCGGCTCGGGCGGGGCCACGGTCCCCTCCGGCTCGGGCGGGGCCACGGAGCTCCCGGCGGCACGCCTACTGGCGGATCGGCATTGACCTCCCCCGGGGCGGCCTCACAGCCACCCGGGCCGCCAGGAGCGGCTCAGCGGCCCTCCGGGCCTGCCCAGGTGCCGGCTGCTCCGCCCGGCCCGGCCACCGAACCGGGCGCCGCGGCCGCACCCGGGCCTGCTGCCGCACCCGCCCTCATCAACGTGGCCAACGTGCTGACCATGGTGCGCGTCATCCTGGTGCCCGCCTTCGTCGCCTGCCTGGTCGCCGGGGGAACCACCTGGCGGATCGCGGCCTTCGTGCTGTTCTGGATCGCTTCCGCGACGGATTTCCTGGACGGGCGGCTGGCCCGCCAGCGCGGGCTGGTCACCGACTTCGGTAAGGTCGCCGACCCGATCGCGGACAAGGCCCTGACCGGAGCGGCGCTGATCACCCTGTCCGTGATGCACGAGCTGTCCTGGTGGGTCACGGCGGTGATCCTGGTCCGCGAGGTCGGGGTCACGCTGCTGCGCTTCGCCGTCATCAAGCGCGGCGTGATCGCGGCCAGCCCGGGCGGCAAGCTCAAGACCCTGCTGCAGATGGTGGCGATCAGCCTGTACATACTGCCCGGGCCGTTCGGCGTGGCGCGCCCGGTCATGATGGGCCTGGCGGTCGCGGTGACACTGGCGACCGGCGCCGACTATGTTCTGCGTGCGGCCCGCCTGCGCCGCGCGACCGCGGCACCGTAACCACGGGGAGGCTTGGGGCGGCCGCCACCGCGAGACCGGGGAGAAAAATGACCGAAAATGGGCCGGTTAGCGACGATACGAGAGTGCTGGCCGAACAGGTGATCACGCTGTTGCGGGACGCCGGGCAGACCGTCGCCGCCGCCGAATCCCTGACCGGAGGCCTCGTCGCGGCGGGGCTGACCGCGGTCCCCGGGGCGTCCTACGCTGTGCGCGGCGGAGTCATCGCCTACGTGACCGAACTGAAGGCCGTCCTGCTCGGCGTCCCGCAGGCGATGCTGGACGCGCACGGCGCGGTGTACCCCGGCGTGGCCGTGGCCATGGCAGACGGCGTGCGCCAGCGGCTGGGCGCCACGTTCGGCGTGGCCACCACCGGGGTGGCGGGCCCGGACCCGCAGGACGGCCAGCCGGTCGGGACCGTCCACATCGCGGTCAGCGCGGACGACGACACGGTGGTTCGCACCCTTGCGCTTGGCGGGGACCGAGAACGGATCCGCAGGCTGACGGTAGAGCGGTCGCTCGCCCTCCTGCTCGGCCGGCTTCGGGAAGACATCCGGTGATTACAGCGTTACGTCAGAAGCGAAACGGATCGTTGCGGACTCCCGGACTGACCATGGGTGCAGGTACCGTGGAGGGGTAACGGTCCTGCCCCGGGAAGGAGTTCGGCGATGGTTTTGCTCCGTCACTTGCTCGGTGACGTGCTGCGTCGGCTACGCCTGCGGCAGGGTCGGACCCTGAGAGAGGTGTCAGCCTCGGCTCGGGTCTCACTGGGTTACTTGTCTGAAGTTGAGCGGGGGCAGAAAGAGGCCTCCTCCGAGCTGCTGGCCGCAATCTGCAGCGCGCTGGGGACTCCCCTTTCCCAGGTCTTCCGCGAAGTTGCTGACAACTTCGCGCTGGCCGAACTGCAGAACGAACCGGTGCTGGAGGCGCCGCGGGAGCCGAAGCTTCCCGCTGGCACCGAAATCCCCATCGGTGTAGTACGCAACGCCGGATTCAGCTCCGAGGACATGACCTCCGGCCCGGCCGGCGAGTTCGGCGTGGCAGATCCCCACGTGCGTGAGGTGACCGACATGGTGCCGGTGTAACCGGGCCAGTACAGATACCCGCAGGCGGCGGGCGCGGCGGAGCCGCGCCCGCCGTTCGCATATCCAGAGGCCCCCTATCCGGGGAGACCCCAACTCAGGGGCCCGCCCGTCTGGGGTCCCTGGCGTCAGATCCAGGCCTTTGGGTTGTCGGTGAGCAGCCGCACGCTGGCCGGCAGCTCACCTGCGATAATGTGGCCGAGCGTCACCTCATCGAGGATGGCGCGCTCGTTGGCCCGCAGGGCGATCCAGACCTGCTGAAGGGGCTTGGCCGCCCCCGGGTACTCGATGTTCTCAGGGCGCTCGCCGCGGACGCCGAGCAGCGGACCGTCGATGGCTCGGATGATCTCGGCCAGCGAGATCTCGCTGGCGGGCCGGGCCAGCCAGAAGCCGCCCTCCGGTCCCCGCTGGCTGCGGATCAGGCCCGCCCGCCGGAGCTGCGTCAGGATCGTCTCCAGGAACTTGCCCGGAATCTGCTGCGCGCGCGCGATCCGATCCGCCGTCACGTGGCTGTCGGTGGCGGCGGCGAGTTCGATTGCCGCGCGCAACGCGTAGTCGGCGCGGGCTGAAAGCCGCATGACCAGCATTATGCCGCCTCACGGTCCCAAAACCCGCATCAACCCACGGCCGAGTTAGTTTGCCAGCGGGCGGCCGGCAGGCCAATCTGGTGGGAAACCTGCCTCTGAATCCGCCCGGGACCGGCTCCTGAATCAGCCCGGACCGGCTCTCACGGAGGGAAGCTCGTGACCGGACCCGCACAGCCCCCGGTGCCAGAAGGAGAGCTACGCGTCTCGGACCAGGACCGGGACCGGACGCTCGAGGTGCTCGGCCAGCACGCGGCGGCTGGCCGGCTGACGCTGGACGAGCATGAGGAACGTGCGTCCCTGGTCCTCGTGGCTAAGACCAGAGATGACCTGACGGCGGTGACCCGTGACCTGCCGGCCCTCGACGACGCTGTGCCCCTGCCCCGGTCGGCCCCGGGCGGTCCGGCACCGCGGCCCAAGGCAACCCGGTGGTTCGTCGCGATCATGGGCGGCTCGCACCGGCGGGGACGGCTCCGGCCTGCATCGGTGGTGAACGCGGTCGCCATCATGGGCGGCGACGAGATCGACCTGCGGGACGCCGAAATCGACGCCAACGGGCTCACTCTGAACATGTTCGCGATCATGGGTGGCTCGACGATTTACCTGCCGAACTCCGTCGACGTGGAAATCAGTGGCTTTTCGATCATGGGCGGCAATAGCGAACGCGGGGCCGGGTACGAGCCGCGCCCCGGTGCGCCGGTCGTGCATATCCGGAGCTACAACCTCATGGGCGGTAACACGATCTGGCGCCTGCCGCCGGAGGCGCGGGGCCGGTCGCTCAAGGAGAGCCGCAAACTGGCCCGCGCCGCCGAACGCGGCCGCCTGACCGCTGGCTGACCGCCCCGGGCGGTCAGCCAGCGGCCTACCGGGTGACGAGGCCGAGCCGATCAGCGAGGGCATCAGCAGGTACGGGCCGAGGCGGTGGCGGCGGATGAACGCGCCTGCCCGGGCACGCCGGACCCGCCCGCCCGGCCCGGGCCGGCCCGGGCGGAAAGCCCGGGCCGGTCACGCAGCTGTAGCCGGGCACCGACAGCTGGGGGGGATAGCCGTCGGCGCCCGGGGCTTTCAACGGTCTCAGCCATGCGGTGTGCTCAGCTCATTGAGCCGGTGTTGAGCACGTTCTGCAGCTGAGTGTTGAGGTTATCGACAGTAGCGGTGAAGTTGGCTCCCTGCATGAGGGACTTCATCATCGCAGGGATGATGAAATACACGGCCCGCGGCACTGGGGCCACGGCACAGGGAGAGGGACCGCGATGGAGCGCCGACCGGGTACGCCAAGTCTGCTGCGCGAGCTCAACGACCGCGCCGCCCTTGACCTGCTGCTTCCCGGAACTCCGCTGACCCGGACCCAGATCAGTGAGCAGACCAGGGTCTCCAAGGTCACCGTGGCCCAGATGCTGGCCCGGCTGGAGGGGCGCGGCCTGGTTACGGTCGTCGGCCAGCAGGAAGGCGGCCGCGGGCCGAACGCCGCTCTCTACTCCGTCGTCCCCGCCAGCGCCTACGTAGCCGGGCTCTACATGGAACTCGACGGGGTGAGCGCCGGGGTCGCCGACGTCACCGGGCGCGTGGTCGCCGAGGTCAGCGTCAACCCGAACGGCGCGCGCTGGTCGGCGCCAGCGTGGTCCGGATGCTGGCCGGCGTCTTCGGCTTCGGCGCCCCCACCGCCGGGGACGCGGTCCGCGCCGCCGTCCGGGCCGCCGGGGAGCGCCGCGCCGGCGCCAACGACAGCACGTCCCGGAACGGGAGCAAGGCGTCCAGCGTGTCCGGCCCCTCCGCCCGCGCCCACGAGTTCCTCGGTGAACTGGGCCGCCGTGTCGCGATCGGCGTCGCCTCGGTGTCCGTCGTCCTCGACCCCGGCCTGGTCGTCCTCGGCGGCGACATCGGCCTGGCGGGCGGCACCGCCCTCGCCGACCTGGTCGCGGCCGAGGTCGCCCGCATCTGCCCGGCCAGCCCGCGGGTCGTGCCCACCGCCGTCACCGGCGCGCCGGTGCTGCGCGGCGCCCTGCTCGCCGCCGTCGACCAGGCCCGCACCGACCTGCTCGACTCCGTTCTGACCGCCCGTCCCCGCCGACCTGGCCCGGCGCCTGGTCGAGGCCGAACGGGGGATCAGCGACGAGGCCGGGACGGCCAACGTCGGCTGACACCGGGAAGGAAGGACGAGCATGGCGACGCATGAGCAAGCTCCGGCGAGCACGGTCACGACGCTGCGCCGGCCGCCGGTCCGCCAGTCCACGATGGTCCGCAGCGACGCCGGCCGTACCTTCGTGCGGACCATCGGCGTGTGGTGGCCGGTCACGCCGTTCTCGGCGTACCTAGTCGTGATCATTTAAGAACTCCCAGGTTGCCAGTATCTATAGACTTTGTGCGCGACACCAGCCGGACGCGCCCCGGTGCCGGCCCTCGGCGCCGTCGACGGGACCGCCCCGAAGGGGGGTTCAGGTGAGGAATACGCTGCGCTCTGGCTACGCCGGTGGTGCCCGGCGGGGTTCCCCGTGACGACGCAGGATACCGAGGCGGCAATGCCCGGGGATCCCCTGGAGGAATTGCGCCGGGAGCTGGACGCGGCACAGGAGATCTTGCGCGGCATCCGGGCCGGCGGAGCTGACGCCCTGCTCATCGACACCGGCAGCGGCAGCGGTGAGGAGCTGTTCGCGCTCAGCGGCGCCGCCCGCGCAATGGAGGTATTGCGCCGGGAGCTGGACGCGGCACGAGAGACGTTGCGCATTATCCGTACCGGCGGATTCGACGCCCTGGTGATCGACGCCGGCGGCGGCAGCGAGGTGTTCGCGCTCGGCGGCGCCGGCCCGGCGGACCGGCTGCTGGTCGAGAGCGTCGCGGATCGTGGGGTTGGCTACTTCCGGGCGGTGGCCCTCGACTTCGACGGCACCCTGGCTGATGGTGTGGTCGCGCCCGCCACGCTGGCCGCGCTCACCGAGGCGCGGGCCCGGGGGGTCCGGGTGATCCTGGTTACCGGGCGGATCATGAGCGAGCTGCGCGCCGTGTTCCCGGAGGTCGACGAGCACGTTGACGCGGTCGTCGCCGAGAACGGCGCCGTGCTGGTCACCCACGGCGGCGTCCGCCTGCTGGCCGCCCCGGTCGGCGGCGCGGTCAGCGCCGCGCTGTCCGGCCGCGGGGTCGCTCACCGCCGCGGGCGGGTGATAGTCGCCGGCGCCGCCGCCGACGAGCCGGCCGCGCTGGCGGCGGTCCGCGAGCTCGGCCTGGACTGCCGGCTCGTCCCCAACCGGGGCGAGCTGATGATCTTGCCGGCCGGGGTGACCAAGGGCACCGGCCTGCGCGAGGCGCTCGGCGATCTGGGCCTGTCGCCGCACAACACGATCGGCGTCGGCGACGCCGAGAACGACCACAGCCTGCTGGATGCCTGCGAGGTCGGGGTGGCCGTCGCCAATGCGGTCGGCGCCCTCCGCGCGCACGCCGATATGGTCCTGGCGCTGCCGGACGGCCAGGGGGTGGCCGACCTGCTGCTGGGACCGCTGCTGGCCGGCCGGGTGCACCTGTATCCCCGCCGCTGGCAGGTCACGCTGGGCATCGACGACGGCGGCGAGCCGGTGACGTTGCCCGGCTCGCAGCTCAACATCGCCGTCTGCGGCGGCACCGGGGAGGGCAAGTCCTACCTGGCCGGGCTGGTCTGCGAACAGCTGATCCGCCTCGGCTACTCCCTGGTCGTCTTCGACCCCGAAGGCGACCATCACGGGCTCGGCGAGCTACGTGACGTGATCATCACCGGGGGCGACGAGGGCCGCCTGGCCGCCCCCGGCGAGGTCGTGCGCCTCCTGCGGCACGGCCACACCAGCGTGGTCACCGACCTGTCCCACCTCGACGCCGCGGCCCGCGCCGCCTACGCGGCGGACCTGGCCAGCGCCGTCGAAGCCCACCGGGCCGCTACCGGGGTGCCGCAGTGGGTGGTCGTCGACGAGGCCCATGGGCCCATCGGGCGGGACGTGAGCGCGCGCCGGATGCTCGACCCCGCCGCCAAGGGCTACCTGCTCGTCACCTGGCAGCCCACGGAGCTGTCGGCCGACGCCCTGCTCGCCCTCGACGCCGTCATCACGCTCGGCTCCGTCCGGCCCGACAGCCAGTTCATCGACATCACCGCGGCGGTGGCCGATATGCCCCGCGCCGAGATCGCCCGCCTTCTCGCCGGGCCGGGCGGCCGCGCGGTGCTGGCCTGGCGGCAGCGCCCCGGCCGGGCGATGGCGTTCACCCTCGGGCCCCGGATTACACCCCATCTGCGGCACGCGCACAAGTACGGCCATTCCGGCGTCGAGCCCGCCCGCCGGTTCTACTTCCGGGCCGCGCCCGACACCCCCACCGTGGCAGTCGCGGCCAACCTCGCCGAACTGGAAGCCGAGCTCGGCCGCTGCGACCGGGGCGTGCTGCGCTACCACTGCCCTCGCCACGACTTCTCCGGCTGGGTGGCGGGCGTCTTCCGCGACGAGCGCCTCGCCAGCCACCTCGCCGCCGCCGAGGCCACCCTCCCGGCCGACAGCCACGCCGCGGTCGTCGAGCAGGTACGCCTGGCGCTCATCGCCACACTCCAGGCCCGCCGCCCAAGCTGAACCCGCCGTCCCGGATTGTGCCGCCGGCGTCGTGGCGGGTCGCCCGCGGGATTCGCGAGACGGTGAACCGTCCGGACTGTTCCCGGTGTGAGAGCATCGGGCAAATCGCGATGAGATCTGCGCGCCCGGAGGACGCAGCGGCGCTGGCCGCCCTTGGACAAGGACTAGCCGCGCAGGCGCAGGCCCTTGGGAGTCGGCCGGAAGCCGGCCTCCTCCAGCGCCTTGGCCAGCGGCGAGTCGTATACCCCGCCGCCGTCGGCCCGCTCCACGGTGAGCCGGCCGAGCGCCCCGGCGCGGACCGCAGCGGCCAGCGCGGCCGCGGCCGGCCCGAGCTGCTGCGGGTCATCGGTCCACGACAGCAGGGTGCGGCCGCCGCGCTCCACGTACAGGACCAGCTCACCGTCGGCCAGGATGACCAGGGCTCCCGCCTTCCGGCCTGGCCGGTGGCCGCCGGCCGTCTCGTCCGGACGCGAAGGCCACGCCAGCGACGCTCCATACGCATTGGCGGGGTCGGCGGCCGCGAGCACGATCACCTGGGCGCGACGAGCCGCTCCCTCGCGCCCGCCACTTCCGCGCCCGGCAGACACGCCGGCCCCGTCAGACACGCCGGCCCCGTCACCGTCAGACACACCAGACCCGCCGCCCTCGCCGGCATGAGTGGTCCCGTTCGTTCCGCCGGCCCCGTCCCGGTCGTACTCCCACAGTTCGGTGGACACCCCGTCCCCTCCGGACACCCTGCCCCCATACGCCGCTCCGTACGGGACCGGACGTCCCCGGGTCACGCTGCTCAGGGTCTCGTCCGGGCCGGACGGCGGCTGCGCGAGGGCGCGCATCCGGTCCACCGCGCCGGGGACCGCGAACTGGGCCGCGCCGAGTCCCTCGACGAAGTATCCCCGGCGGGCCCGGCCTGCCTCCTCCATGGCCCGCAGCACCGGGTACACCGCCGCGAACCCGCCTGCGATCCGCTCCGCCGCGACCGCGCCCTTGGTCAGGATCCCGTACCGGTCCAGCAGCGATTGGGCCAGCGCGTGCGCGTACATCGTCGCGTCGCGGGTGTGCGGCGGCAGCAGCGACCACCGGCCGCTCACGTTCGGCGGCCCCGTCCGCGACGGCATGACCGGACGGCCGTAGACGGGCCGGCGGCTCCCCTGCCGCAGCGCGCGGCCCCGGCTCGGAGCCCCGGACGGGCCGCCGCGGCGCGGCTGCCCCCCGCCCAGGACCGTCCGCAGCGGCCCGATCGTGTCGTTGGTCAGGAAGCCTGCCCACAGCAGATCCCAGATCGCCGCGGCGACGTCCGTGTCGGACGGCGCTTGTGCGATCCCTTCCGCCGCCGCGAGGTGAGCGGTCACCCGTTCGTGCAGCATGCGGAAGAACACCGCGCCGCCGTCGGCGAGGGCCGTGAGAATCGCCTCGTGCAGCGGCGTCATCGTGATCTCCGACGGCTCCGGGAACAGCAGCGGCGCCGCTTCGGCGGGCGCGAGCACGAGCCATCCGTCGCCGCCGGGCAGGCCACCCGCCCCGGTCCAGACGATCTCCCCCGCCGTGGTCAGCTCGTCCAGCATGGCGGGGGAGTAGCCGGGCACCCGCCCGGGCAGCACCAGGGTCTCCAGGGCGGACGCGGGCACGAAGGCACCCGCGAGCTGATCGAGGGCGTCGAGGACTGGGCCGGGGCCGGTCATGCTGGCGAACACCCGGGGCCGCGCCGGATACCCGCCGGGGCCGCGCCCCGTGGCCGCCTCGATGGGCCGGACTCCCTGCCAGGCGGGAAGCAGCCGGGCCAGGGCGACCGGTGGGGCCGGCTCGACCTCTTTCCGCAGCCGCGCCAGGCAACGCCGGCGCAGCAGCCGCAGCACCTCGGAATCACACCATTCGGTGCCGCGCCCATGTGGCAGGAACTCCCCCTCCACGATCCGGCCGGCCGCCGCGAGCCGTCGCAGGCTTCCCGCCATCACCGCCACGCCCAGTGCGTAACGCGATGCGACCGCATCCGTGCCGAACGGCCCGTGCGTCCGCGCGTACCGCGCGACCAGGTCGCCGAGCGGGTCGGGCACCGGTTCGGTGAACGCCTCCGGGATGCCGGGCGGCAGCGGCACGCCCAGCGCGTCGCGCAGCCGGCCGGCGTCTTCGATCGCGGCCCAGCGGGCCTGGCCGCCCACGCGGACCTCCAGCGCGCGGCGCGTGCGGGCCAGCTCGGCCAGCCAGCTGGCCGCCGCCTCCGGCATCGTGCACCGGACCGCCACCTCCTCGGCCGTCAGCGGCCCGATGGTGCGGAGCAGGTCGGCCAGTCCCTCGATGTCCCGGCATGTGCGGTCCGGTGCGACGCGCTGCAGTTCACGTTCGGTATCGGCCACCACGGCCGGGTCCAGCAGCTCGCGCAGGTCGGCCTGGCCGAGCAGATCGGCCAGCAGCGTCGGGTCGAGCGTCAGCGCCTGCGCGCGCCGCTCGGCCAGCGGTGCGTCGCCCTCGTACATGAATGCGCCAACGTAACGGAAGAGCAGTGACCGGCTGAACGGCGACGGGGTGGGCGTCTCCACCTCGATGATGCGGATCTTGCGGCTGGCCAGGTCCCGCAGCAGGTTCACCAGCGCCGGTACGTCGAAGACGTCCTGCAGGCATTCGCGGACGGTCTCGAGCACGATCGGGAACGAAGGGTACTGCCGCGCGACCTCCATCAGCTGCGCCGAGCGCTGCCGCTGCTGCCACAGCGGTGACCGCCGCCCGGGCTGCCGCCGCGGCAGCAGCATCGCCCGCGCCGCGCACTCGCGGAACCGCGACGCGAACAGCGCGGACGCGCCGATCTCCGCGGTGACGATCTCGCTGATCTCATCGGGGTCGATCAGCGCGACACCGGTCGGCGGCGGCTCATCGGCGTCCGGCACCCGGACGATGACCCCGTCGTCCGTGTGCACCGCCTGCACGTCCATCCCGCCGTACCGCTCGCGCAGCCGCGCCGCGATGGCCAGTGCCCACGGGCCGTGCACGCGCGCCCCGTACGGGCTGTGCAGCACCACCCGCCAGTCACCCAGCTCGTCCCGGAACCGCTCGACGATCAGGGTCCGGTCGTCGGGCACGGCGCCGGTGGCCTCCCGCTGGTCGGCCAGGTAGCGGAGCAGGTTGCCGGCGGCCAGCTCGTCCAGGCCGGCCGCGCTCAGCATGGCGGCCGCGGCCTCCGGGTTCGCCCCGGACAGCTCGCGGCAGGTGCGGCCGATCGCGGCGCCCAGCTCGGCGGGCCGCCCCGGCGCGTCACCGTGCCAGAACGGCAGCTTGCCGGGCTGGCCGGGGGCCGGGGTGACCAGGACGCTGTCGGCCGTGATGTCCTCGATCCGCCAGGAGCTGGCGCCGAGCACGAATACGTCGCCGACCCGCGACTCGTAGACCATCTCCTCGTCGAGTTCGCCCACGCGCCGCGAATGCCGGCGCGAGCCGCCCGCGCCGGGCGCGTCCGAACCGGCCAGGAACACGCCGAACAGCCCCCGGTCGGGGATCGTCCCGCCGCTCGTCACCGCCAGCCGCTGCCCGCCGGGCCGGCCATGGACCACGCCGGCCAGCCGGTCCCACACCACCCGGGGGCGCAGCCCGGCGAACTCCTCGCTCGGGTACCGGCCGGCCAGCATGTCCAGCACCGCGTCGAGCACCGGCCGGGTCAGCCCCGCGAACGGGGCCGCGCGGCGGATGATGCGCTCCAGCTCATCGACCGGCCAGTCGTCCATCGACGTCATCGCCACGATCTGCTGAGCCAGCACGTCGAGCGGATTACGCGGCCCGCGCAGCTCCTCGATATGCCCGCCGCGCATCCGCTCGGCCACGACCGTCGCCTGCACCAGGTCACCCTGGTACTTGGGGAAGATCACGCCGCGCGAGACATCCCCGACGTTGTGGCCGGCCCGGCCGATCCGCTGCAGTCCGCTCGCCACCGACGGGGGCGCCTCCACCTGGACCACCAGGTCCACGGCGCCCATGTCGATGCCCAGCTCCAGGCTGGAGGTGGCGACGACCGCGGGCAGCGTGCCCCGCTTCAGTGCCTCCTCGATCTGCGCCCGTTCCTGCCGCGAGACCGATCCGTGGTGCGCCCGCGCGACCTCCGTGGGCGCGCCCGCAGCGCTCCCCGCCTGCGCCATGATCTGCGCCGGGGCGAACCGCCCGCCGGCGCCCTCCCCGGCGGCCTCCTCAGCGCGTTCGGCGGCGAGCTCGTTGAGCCGGGCGCACAGCCGCTCGGCCAGCCGCCGGGAGTTGGCGAACACGATGGTCGAGCGGTGCTCCTCGATGAGGTCGAGGACCCGCTCCTCGACATGCGGCCAGATCGACCGCTGCCGCTCCGGGTCGTCGCCTCCCGGCCCCCGTGAACCAGGCGAACCAGGGGAACCAGGCGAACCAGGGGAGCCGGGAGCCGCGCCGTCGTGCTGGCGGCCCGGCGGTGGGCCGCCAATGTCCGCCATGTCCTCGACCGGGACGACCACATTCAGCTCGAGCCGCTTCTCGGTGGGCGGCTGCACCACCGTGACCTGCCGGGCGCCGCCAAGGAAGCCCGCGACCTCCGCGACCGGCCGGACCGTCGCCGACAGCCCGACCCGCTGCGCCGGGCCGCGCGCGGCGTCCGGCTCGGACGTGGTCATCCGCAGCGCGTCCAGACGCTCCAGGGAGACGGCCAGGTGCGCGCCGCGCTTGTTGCCCGCCAGCGCGTGCACCTCGTCCACGATGACGGTGTCCACGCTTCGGAGGGTCTCCCGCGCCCTGGAGGTGAGCAGCAGGAACAGCGATTCTGGCGTGGTGATCAGCACGTCCGGCGGTTTGCTGGCCAGCTTCCGGCGCTCGTCGGCCGCCGTGTCCCCGGTCCGCACCGCGACGTGGATGTCCGGCTCCTCCAGGCCCAGATTCCGCGCCGCGTGCCGGATTCCGGTCAGCGGGGCCCGGAGGTTCCGCTCGATGTCGGTGGCCAGCGCCCTGAGCGGTGAGATGTACAGGACCCGGCACCGGCGCTTCGGGTCGGCCGGCGGCGGTGCCGCCGCCAGCCGGTCCAGCGCCCACAGGAAGGCCGCGAGTGTCTTACCGGAGCCGGTGGGCGCGATGACCAGCGTGTCGTCGCCCTTGCCGATCGCGGCCCACGCCTGGGCCTGTGCCCGGGTCGGTTCCTCGAAGACACCCGAGAACCAGGCACGGGTCGCGGGGGAGAAGTTCCCCAGCGAACCGGCGGAATCCGGCTGTCTGGCCATTTCTCCATAGTGCCTCGCCCCACCGACAGTTCAGCCCGACTCCTGGCCGTTCGGACCGCTCCGTGTCCGCCCTTGGCTGACAGGCGTGCCCTGGCTGACAGGCGTGCCGCCTCAGCGGACCGGCGCGCCGTCGCCGGCCAGGCGGCCGTCAGACCCCGCTGCGCACGGAGCCGGTGAGCATCCCGCTGGTCGCGCGCACCTCACAGACCACGCTCCGCTCACCGGTGTCCCACGCCTGCTGCCCCGGGTAGACGTACGACTGCGTGAGGTTGGTGGCGGCGAGCTGCGGGTTCAGGTAACCGGCCAGCCGGCTGGAGCAGCCGGACGCGGCCTTCTGCCCGACCGCCGCCGTCCCGGGCCATGTGCCGCCCGCGAGGCGGAACGTCCCGAACACCTCCGCGGTGTGCGCGCTCGCACAGGGGACCACGTGCACCACCGTCCCGTTCGGCGTCAGGTTGATGCAGTCGCCGGCCCGCACGCTGAATACGGCGGCCTGGTGGTAATGGACCGTGTCCTCACCCCGGAAGCCGTGGGTGAGCCAGGCGGTGATGCCGGCCGCCGCGCCGATGATCGCGACGACCAGGAGGGCCACCAGGCTAATGGTGACCTCCCGCCGGTGCCGGGCCGGCCCGGTGCCGGGCGGGCGCTGCCGCCGCCGGGTCCGGTCGGCTTCTCGGCGCCCCGTGCAGGTGACGACATCCGCGCTCCGCAAAATTCTCATCGTGCCGTGCCTGCGGGTGGCCGCGGGGCGTTCCGCGCCGGCGAACGGCGTTCTCAACTACAGAACGATCTTCATCGTGGTATGTACCCAGCCACGAGGATTTTTCTCGCGAAAGGCCCAAAGTTGATCTAGCCCGCCCCGGCGGCGGGGCGGGGAGACCTGCGCCGCGGCCGGGAAAACCCGGTCCCGGGGGCGCTGTAGCCTGGCCAGGTGCGGCTCACGTTGTTCTGGGAACGGATGAACGCCCAGTTCGGGGAGGCCTACGCGCAGAGCGTGGCCAAGGATTTCGTGCTGGCCGGCCTGGGTGGCCGGACCGTCGAGCGTGCCCTCGCCGACGGCGAGGACGCGAAAAAGGTGTGGCGCGCGGTGTCCGATGCGTTCAACGTGCCGGACAATTTGCGCTGAGATCCTTTTGGCCGAACGGGCCTGCGTACGACGATTCCCCGTGCGGACCTGAGCGTCCCGCGAGCCCAGCGGCGCCCCGCTAGCTCTTCGCGGTGTTGACCTTGTCCGGGACGATCTTGAAGATGACCCGGCCCTCCGGCCCGATGGGGGCGCTGTATTCGGTGCCCACGTACCGCCTGGAGAGCTGCGGCTGGCCGTTCGGCATTAGCGTCACCACGGTCGCCAGGTTCTTCCCCTTGGCGAGCCGGACGGTGTTCTCGTCGAGCGCCATGCAGCGTGTCCTTCCGTGTTTTACCTGGCCGGGCGGGCGGCTCGGCAGACAGCAGGATAGTGCGGCGCCCCCCGGGGCGGCGGACCGGCGTGGCGTGTTCAGATCGAACAGTAGTTCGCCTACAGTAGGCGCGATTGCCCGGCAGAATGTCAGTGGTGGCGCATAGCGTCTGGCACTGGCACCGCAGGCAGACGTCCGGCGGCTCAGATAGCAACGAACCCGACAGGGAGTTTCGATGGCAGCGAACAGCAGGCCGAGCGTTGAGCGGGCTGGTGACAGGGACAAGGCCCTCGAGACCGCGCTCGTCCAGATTGAGCGGCAGTTCGGCAAGGGCTCGGTCATGCGGCTCGGCCAGGAAGGGCACGTGCCCGTGGAGGTCATTCCCACCGGGTCGATCGCACTGGACGTCGCGCTCGGCCTCGGCGGCCTCCCGCGCGGCCGGATCGTCGAGATATACGGCCCCGAGAGCAGCGGGAAGACCACCGTGGCGCTGCACGCGGTCGCCAACGCGCAGAAGGCGGGCGGCATCGCCGCGTTCATCGACGCCGAGCACGCGCTCGACCCCGATTACGCGAAGAAGCTGGGCGTCGACACCGACGCGCTGCTCGTCTCCCAGCCGGACACCGGTGAGCAGGCGCTGGAGATCGCCGACATGCTGATCCGGTCGGGCGCCATCGACGTCATCGTCATCGACTCGGTGGCCGCGCTCGTCCCGCGCGCGGAGATCGAGGGCGAGATGGGCGACAGCCACGTGGGTCTCCAGGCCCGCCTCATGTCCCAGGCCCTCCGTAAGATCACCGGCGCACTGAGCCACGCCAAGACCACCGCAATTTTTATCAACCAATTGCGGGAAAAGGTAGGTGTGATGTTCGGATGCATGCAGTACTCGACGAAGGTTACGCTGGCCGACGGCACGCAGGAGAAGATTGGCAAGATCGTCAATCAGCGGATGGAGGTAGAAGTCCTTTCCTACGATGCGGAAACGGACCGTGTCATCCCCCGCAAGATTGTCAATTGGTACAACAACGGCAGGGCAGAGCGGTTCCTCCAGTTCACCGTGGCTAAGTCGGGAAAGAACGGGCGGGCGCAGTTTGCTGCGACGGAGAACCATCTCATCCGCACGGCCGGCGGCTGGCGCCCAGCCGGCGAGCTAATTCCCGGCGACCGCGTCATCGTCGCCGAGCAGCAGCTGCTGAGCGCGCAGCAGATCCAGGTCGTTCTCGGGTCGCTCATGGGAGACGGGAACCTTTCCCCGAACCGCCGCGACCGGTCCGGGGCCCGGTTCCGCATGGGGCATGGCGCAGCACAGGCGGCCTACCTGGACTGGAAGGTGTCGCTGCTGGCGAACATCCCGCACAGCGCCACGTCGAACGTCAAGGGTGCCGTTTTCGCCGACTTCACCCCCCTGCCCGAGCTGGGCGAGCTTCAGGAAGCCGTCTATTTCGGTGACGGCAAGAAGCACCTCAGCTGGGAGTATCTCAAGAGCCTCACGCCGCTCGCGCTCGCGGTCTGGTACATGGACGACGGTTGCTTCACCGTCCGCTCCAAGGGAGTCCAGGAGCGCACCAGGGGAGGCACCGGCCGGATCGAGATCTGTGTCGAAGCGATGGCCCCCGGGTCGCGGGCGCGGCTGGCCGACTACCTGCGGGACACGCACGGGCTCGACGTCAAGGTCGTCTCGCGCGGGGCGAGGAAGATGAATGTTCTCCAGTTCACCACTGCGTCCTCGGAGAAGTTCCAGCGGATTGTCGCGCCCTACGTTCACCCGTCAATGGAGCACAAGCTGCTGCCGCGATTCCGCGGCAAGCTGGCGGTGCAGCCGGAATTCGTTCCGCCAAAGCTCAGGCCGGTGCCCGCGCGGGTGCTGGACATTCACGTCAAGCCACCGACCCGCTCGATGAACCGCTTCGACATCGAGGTCGAAGGGTCACACAACTACTTCGTTGATGGCGTCATGGTCCACAACTCTCCCGAAACTACCTCGGGCGGGAAGGCGCTCAAGTTCTACGCGTCGATCCGGCTGGACGTCCGGCGCATCGAGACGCTCAAGGACGGCACCGACGCGGTGGGCAACCGGACCCGTGTCAAAGTCGTGAAGAACAAGTGCCTCGCCGAGGGAACCAGGGTGTTCGATCCGGTGGACGGGCTGACCTACCGGATCGAGGAAATCGTCGATGGCCGGCTACCCGTCCATGTGGTGTCCACCGATAAGAACGGTGAACTGGGTGTACGGGAAGTCCGGTCATGGTTCGACCAGGGCGTGCAAGAGGTCATCGGCCTTAAGCTGCGCGATAGCACTGAGCTATGGATGACGCCAGATCACAAGATTCTCACCGAACACGGCTGGCGCCCCGCAGGAGAACTGACCCGTGGCGACCGAGTGGCCCGGCCGCGTACCTGGATGGGATTCGGTTCTGCCGAGCCGGTGCCGCCAGACCATGCCAGGTTGCTCGGTTATCTGATCGGAGACGGCTACGTGGACGGGAAGACCCCTATCCACTTCATCAACGTAGCCGAGTCCCTGCAGCGGGACGCCGCTCAGATCGCCGGCACCCTTGGGTGCGAGGCGAAGCCCACGGGCCATAGCATTTCGGTTGCATTCTCGCATAGGCCCGGCGAGAAGAATGGTGTCGTTGAGCTCTGCCGCCGGATGGGAATCTATGGCTGCCTGGCTTCCGATAAGAAGTTTCCCGCCGGGTTCTTCGCGCCTGATGTCTCGGCGGAAGTAATAGGTAATCTCATCTTCGGGCTCTTCGAGACGGACGGCCATGTCTCACGCGAGCAGACAGGCGGAATCCGGATTGGCTTCACGACGACCTCAGAGCAGCTTGCCCAGCAGATTCACTGGCTGCTTCTTCGGTGGGGTATCGGAAGCAGCATCCGGCGACGTGACCCGCGCGCACAGCGGGGAGGCCTGGTAAAAGGACGCCGGATCGTCGGCAAGCTTCCCGTGTGGGAGGTGCGGGTATCCGGCGTGGAGAACGTTTCGGCGTTCGCCCGGGCAATTCCCACATGGGGGCCGCGCGGTCAGGCAGTTGTGCGTGAGCTTGCCGCTCTCGATGGCCGGTACCGGGGATCGCAGCGGGTTTACCTGGCCGAAGAACTCGTCAAGCCTCTTCTCGGTTACCTGGAGCACCGCGGGGTAACCGCCTCGCTAGCAGCCCAGCTGATTGGTGAGGGAGCCGGGGATCCCCAGGGTGGGATGAAAGTCGTGCTCGGCGCTTCGCGGATACGCCGCGACCGGCTGCAGCGGCTGGCCGATGCGCTTGATGATGTATTCCTCCGCGAGATCCTGGCCGATCAGCTGTGGTTCTCCTCCATTGCGGAGATCCTGCCGAGCCGACGTGCCCGCACGTTCGATATGGAGGTAGAAGGGCTGCATAACCTGGTCGCCGACGATGTAATCGTCCACAATTGCGCGCCTCCTTTCCGCAGCGCGGAGTTCGACATCCTGTACGGCGTCGGGATCAGCCGCGAGGGCAGCCTTATTGACCTGGGCGTGGAGCAGGGCATCGTCCGCAAGGCCGGGGCCTGGTACACCTACGAGGGCGACCAGCTCGGCCAGGGCAAGGAGAACGCGCGGACGTTCCTCAAGGACAATCCCGACCTGGCCAACGAGATCGAGAAGAAGATCAAGGAGAAGCTCGGCGTCGGGCCGCGGGTGGACGCCGACCCGAACGCCGCAGCCAACACCGCACCAGGCGCCGGGGCGGCCGCCCCCAGCCCGGCCGGGACCACGGCGGGTGCCGCGGGCAAGACCGCCGCCGGCCCGGGCCGGGCGCCGGGCGCGTCAGGCGCAGCCCGGCTCCAGGGCGTGAGCGGCAGCAGAGGCACAGGCGGTGCCGTCTAGGAGCCAGCCATCCACGTACGAGCGCTCCGGGGGGACCGGGCGCTCCCGCCGGACCCGCCCGCCGGCCGGGTCTGACGGGAGCGCCGACGTCCTCGAGGCCGGGGGGCTCCCAGCCAATGAGGACGTCCTCGAGGCCGGGGGGCTCCCAGCCAACGAGGAGGCCGGCGGGCTCCCGGGCGATACGGACAACGCGCAGGAGCCTAAGGACCCGGAGGACCCGGAGGAACCGGAGGAACCGAAGGAACCGACGGACCCGGAGGCCGCCGCCCGGCAGATCTGCCTGCGGCTGCTCACCCTGGCGCCGCGGACCCGCGCCCAGCTCGCGGGCGCACTGCGGCGGCGGCACATCCCGGGCCAGGCCACCGAGGCCGTCCTGGACCGGTTCACCGAGGCGGGCCTGATCGACGACCCGGCCTTCGCCCGGGCCTGGGTGGAGTCCCGGCACCACGGCCGCGGTCTCTCCCGCCGCGCGCTGTCCACCGAGCTGCGCCGGCGCGGGGTGGCCGACGAGGACGTCCAGGAGGCGGTCGAACTGGTCGGCCCCGACCAGGAGGTGGCCACCGCGCGCCAGCTCATCGCGGGCCGGGTCGCGGCCACCCGCGGCCAGCCGTCCGCGACCCGGGTGCGCAAGCTCATGGGCGTGCTCGCGCGCAAGGGGTACGGGGCCGCCCTGGCCTACCGCGTCGTCCGTGAGGCCCTCGAAGCCGAAGGGCCCGAAGGAGCGGAGCTCGCCGGGGAACTAAGCGAACCGGATCCGGACATTTGCCCCGAAGACGCCTCCTGGTGACCGGAAAGCCCGATCCACTTGCCAAAACGTCCTCACGCACGCGCTGCGGCCCCGCACCGCGCCGGCAACATCAGTGCCGGTAGCTTGCTCAAAACGTTATCTGCGCTTAACCTCGCGGCAGCGAGGTGTTACTCCGCGCTGCGCGGATGATCATAGATAGAACTTCATAGAGTGCTCCGGCCGCCGCCAGCGGCCGATACCAGCGACCCATCATGAGATCGGCATGAATGGACGCGCGCGCCAGCGTGCAGTACCCCTCGCGCCAGGGCATAACCCCTGGTATCGCACGTGCAGTGCCCGGTGACGGGACCTGATGAGCGGAAAGGGGTGACTGTGAGCGGCGGAATTGCACTCGCGTTCATGGTGATCGGGCTGCTCGCAACGGTGTTCGCGCTCGTCATCGTGTTCCGCCGATCCTCCTCGGGCACCCTGAAAGCTCCGGCTGGCACCGCGCCCGCCATCGTGGCCAGTTCCGCCAGCGCGGCCGGCCCGGCCAGCGCGGCGACCACCGAGGAAGCGGCCCGTGAAGCTGAACAGATCCGCGCCCGGGCCGAATCCCAGGCGGCGTCGATCGTCAGCCGCGCCCAGGAAGCCGCCGAACAGGCCGCCCAGGGCCGTCGCGAAGTGGAAGACGAGATCCGCGCCGTCAAGGACGAGATCCGCGAGCTGCGCAGCGACCTTGAGCGCCGGGAGAACCGGCTGGCCGACCGGGAGCAGCGGCTCGACAAGGAACTGCGCCGCCTCGAAGACCGTTCCGCCGAACTGGACGAGCGCCACCGTGAACTCGACCGGCGCGCCGCCGGACTGGACCGCCAGGACGAGGAACGGACGGCCGCCCTGCAGCGGGTCGCCGGGCTGACCGCCATCCAGGCCAAAACGGAGCTTGTCTCGTCCATCGAGAACCAGGCCAAGCGCGAAGCCGTCCTCCTCATCCGGGACATCGAGCACCAGGCCCGTTCGGAGGGGGAAAAGCGCGCGCGGAAGGTCGTCTCGCTGGCCATCCAGCGCGTCGCCACCGAGCAGACCAGCGAGTCCGTCGTCTCCGTCCTGCACCTGCCCGGCGATGAGATGAAGGGCCGGATCATCGGCCGCGAGGGCCGGAACATCCGGGCCTTCGAGTCCGTCACCGGCGTCAACCTCATCATCGATGACACGCCCGAGGCGGTCCTGCTCTCCTGCTTCAACCCGGTCCGGCGTGAGATCGCCCGGCTGACCCTGGAGCGGCTGGTGCTGGACGGGCGTATTCACCCGCAGCGCATCGAGGAGGCCTACGAGCGCGGCAAGGCCGAGATCGAGCAGCTATGCGTGCGGTCCGGCGAGGACGCCCTGGTCGAGCTCGGTATCACCGGGATGCACGGCGAACTGGTGTCCCTGCTCGGGCGGCTGCGCTACCGCACCTCCTACGGGCAGAACGTGCTCAAGCACCTGGTCGAGTCGGCGCACATCGCCGGCATGATGGGCAGCGAGCTGGGCATGGACGCGGGCCTGCTCAAGCGGTGCACGGTGCTGCACGACATCGGCAAGGCGCTCACCCACGAGGTGGAGGGCAGTCACGCGCTCATCGGCGCCGAGATCGCCCGCCGGTACGGCGAGCCCGACGACGTGGTGCACGCGATCGAGGCGCACCACAACGAGGTCGAGGCGCGGACCGTGGAGGCGGTGCTGACCCAGGCGGCCGACGCGATCAGCGGGGGCCGTCCGGGGGCCCGCCGGGAGTCGCTGGAGTCCTACGTCCGCCGGCTGGAGCGGCTGGAGCAGATCGCGAGCGCGCACGAGGGCGTCGAGAAGGTGTTCGCGATGCAGGCCGGCCGGGAGATCCGGGTCATGGTCAAGCCGGACAGCGTCGACGACATCCAGGCCCAGGTGATCGCGCGCGACATCGCCAAGCAGGTGGAGGAGGAGCTGACCTATCCGGGCCAGATCCGCATCACCGTCGTCCGCGAGTCCCGCGCCATGGAGTTCGCCCGCTAGCCCCGCCGCGCGCCCGCGGCCGATTCCGCCACGGTCCGCACCCGGCCAGCCGGGCGCGTACCCTTTTGAGCGTCATGGACGCCTCGCCTCGCACGTATGAGATCCGCACCTACGGGTGCCAGATGAACGCGCACGATTCCGAGCGGCTGGCCGGCCTGCTGGAGGACGCGGGCTACCAGCGCGCCCCGGGGGACGCTACGCCCGACGTGCTCGTGTTCAACACCTGCGCCGTCCGGGAGAACGCCGCCGGCCGGCTGTACGGCAACCTCGGGCATCTGCTCCCGGTGAAGAACGCCACGCCGGGCATGCAGATCGCGGTGGGCGGCTGCCTGGCCCAGATGGAGCGCACCGCCATCACCGAGCGGGCGCCCTGGGTCGACGTGGTGTTCGGCACGCACAACCTGGGCTCGCTGCCCGCCCTGCTGGAGCGCGCCCGGGTCCGCGAAGAAGCCCAGACTGAGTTCGAAGAGACCCTGGAGACGTTCCCCTCGGTCCTGCCCGCCCGGCGCGAGTCGGCCTACGCCGCCTGGGTCGCCATCTCGGTCGGCTGCAACAACACCTGCACGTTCTGCATTGTGCCGAGCCTGCGCGGCAAGGAGAAGGACCGCCGCCCCGGTGACGTGCTCGCCGAGATCCGTGCCCTGGCCGCCGAAGGCGTCATCGAGGTGACGCTCCTGGGCCAGAACGTGAACTCCTACGGCGCCGAATTCGGCGACCGGGAGGCGTTCGGCAAGCTGCTGCGTAGCTGCGGGGAGATCGAGGGCCTGGAACGGGTCCGGTTCACCTCGCCGCACCCGCGCGACTTCACCGACGACGTCATCGAGGCGATGGCGGAGACGCCGAACGTCATGCCGCACCTGCACATGCCGCTGCAGTCCGGCTCGGACACGGTGCTGAAGGCCATGCGCCGCGCCTACCGGCGGGACCGGTACCTGGCCATCCTGGACCGGGTCCGCGCCGCCATCCCGGACGCCGCGATCACCACCGACATCATCGTCGGTTTCCCCGGCGAGACCGAGCAGGACTTCCAGCAGACCCTGGACGTGGTGCGCGAAGCCCGGTTCGCGGGCGCCTTCACGTTCCTGTACTCACCGCGCCGGGGCACGCCCGCCGCGACGATGGACGCGCAGATCCCGCCCGGGGTCGCGCGGGAGCGCTACGAGCGGCTCGTCGCGCTGGTCGGCGAGATCACCCTGGCCGAGAACCGGCGGCTGTCCGGCCGCGAGGCCGAGGTGCTCGTCGCGGAGGGCGAAGGCCGCAAGGACGCCGCGACGCACCGCATGTCCGGCCGCGCCCGCGACAACCGCCTCGTGCACTTCACGCCGGCCGGCACCGTCCCCCGGCCGGGCAACGTGGTCACGGTGACCATCACCCGCGCCGCGCCGCACTACCTGGTCGCCGACGGGGCGCCGCTGGCGGTCCGGCGGACGCGCGCCGGTGACGCGTGGGAGGCCCGCCAGGGCCGCGATGATGCCGAACGGGCCGCCGGTGACCCTCATACCGCGTCCGGGGCATCCCGCCCGGCGCCGGTAGCCCTCGGCATGCCCGCGCTGTCCCGTCCATGATCGTGTGCCGTTTCCCGCGCTCTGCGCGGTTTTCTGCGCACGATCGGGCGGGCTGACATGACGAACGGAGCGGGCCGCGCCATCGCCGTCGTGGGCCCGACCGCGGCGGGCAAGTCGGCGCTCGCGGTCCGCCTCGCGCTCGAAGTCGGCGGTGAGGTCATCAACGCCGACTCGATGCAGCTGTACCGGGGCATGGACATCGGCACCGCCAAGCTCACCGCGGCCGAACGCCAGGGCGTCCCGCACCACCTGCTGAACCTCTGGGACGTCCGGCAGACCGCCAGCGTGGCCGACTACCAGCGCCTGGCCAGCCAGGTCATCGAGGAGGTCGCCGCGCGCGGGCGGGTTCCCATCCTGGCCGGCGGCTCGGGCCTCTACATCCGCGCGGCCCTGGGCGACCTGAACTTCCCCGGCACCGACCCCGGCATACGGGAGCGTCTCGAAGCGGAACTGGCCGCCGTGGGCCCCGCCGCGCTGCACGCCCGGCTCTCCCGCCTGGACCCGGCGGCGGCCGCCTCCATCCTGCCCAGCAACGGCCGCCGGATCGTCCGGGCCCTGGAGGTCATCGAACTGTCCGGCGCCCCGTTCACCGCGACCCTGCCGGCGTACGAGCCGTCGCGTCCCGCGGTGCAGATCGGCGTGCGCGTCCCCCGCGCGGAACTCGACCGGCGGATCACGGTCCGGGTGGAGCAGATGTGGGCGGCCGGCTTGGAGGCCGAAGTCCGCGACCTCGAACGGGCGGGCCTGCGCGACGGCAAGACCGCGAGCCGCGCCCTCGGCTACGCCCAGATGCTGCGCCACCTGGCGGGGGAGTGGACCCTGGAGCAGGCGCGCGAGGAAACCGTCCGCGCGACGAAGCGATTCGCCCGCCGCCAGGAATCCTGGTTCCGCCGTGATCCCCGCATCACCTGGCTCGACGCCCCCAGTGACGGGGCCCCCGGTGACGCGGTGCCCGGCGGCGGCGCGGACGACCTCACGGACGCGGCCCTCAAGGTGATCGCCGGATAGCATCGGGAGATGCACTTCGCGAAGGGACACGGCACGGAGAACGACTTCGTGATCCTGCCCGATCCCGACGCCGAGCTTGACCTCACGCCCGAACTGGTGCGCCGGCTGTGCGACCGCCGCGCGGGCATCGGCGCGGACGGCGTGCTCCGCGTCGTGGAGGTCGAGGTGCTGGCGGCCGCGCTGACCGAGAGCGGCCCCGGCGCGTTCCGGGCCTCCGGCTCGGACAGCGACCTGCTGACCTCTGCCGCCGCGACCGCGCTGGCCTCCCCGGCGGCCATCGCCGAGGCGGGCGCCCCGGTCGGCCGGACAGACGGCCGGCTCACCGCCCGGTGGTTCATGGACTACCGCAACGCGGACGGCAGCGTGGCCGAGATGTGCGGCAACGGCGTCCGCGTGTTCACCCGCTACCTCCTCGACCACGGCCTCGCCCACGGTCCCGAGTTCGCCGTCGAGACCCGCGCTGGCATCCGCCACGTCCAGGTCGAGCCCGACGGGCAGGTCACCGTCGACATGGGCGCTGCAGCGGTGCTCGGCCCCGCCCGGGCCTCGGTCGGCGGCGCCGAATGCGACGGCCTGCGGGTCTCCGTCGGCAACCCGCACCTCGCCTGCGTGGTCACGTCCCCGCTGGACGGTTACGATTTTTCCGCGCCGCCCACGTTCGATCCGGCGCTGTTTCCCGACGGCGCCAACGTCGAACTGGTCCGGCTGACCGGCGAGCGGAGCGCGCAGATGCGCGTCTACGAGCGCGGCTCGGGCCCGACCCGCTCCTGCGGCACCGGCGCGGTCGCCGCCGCCGTCGCCGCCGCGGCGGCCACCGGCGAGCGCGGCGGCTCCTGGGCCATCCGGGTCCCCGGCGGAGACCTGACCGTCACCCTCGGCCCTTCGGCCGCCTCGCTGACGGGCCCTGCCGTCATCGTCGCCGAAGGTCAGCTCACCCCCGCCTGGCTCGCGGCAAGCGGGCCACCGGGGGCCGGATGAGCAGGCAGCGGAGATGGATGGGCGTGCTCATCAAGCGCCGCGCGTCCTTCGGCTACCGGGCGTCCCGGGACCGGTAGTCCCGGCCGGCACCCGCCGGGCCAGAGGCCCGAAATCGCCGAGCGTATCGTGGCCCCAGAGGGCGCTTCTCTGGCCGAGAAGCCCGCGCCCGCGACGTGTGGGCCCGCCTCGATCCGGGCAGTGGGCGCCTAGAGCAGCGGCGAAGCCGCCGCGGTGGTGCAAGGGAGGATCTCGTGGCGATAGCAACCATCAACCCCGCGACCGGGGCCACGCTGAAGACCTTTGAGGAAATGAGCGAGGCGGAGGTCGAGCGGTGCCTGGCCGCGGCCACGACGGCGCACGCCGGCTACCGCCTGACCAGCTTTGACGACCGCTCCCGGTGGATGCGCCAGGCAGCCGGCATCCTCGACGGCGAGCGGGACCAGATCGCGGCCATGATGACGACCGAGATGGGCAAGACGCTGGCCGCCGCCAAGCAGGAGGTCGCCAAGTGCGCCACCGCCTGCCGGTACTACGCGGAAGAAGCCGAAGGATTCCTCACCGACGAACCGGCCGACGCCGGAGCCGTCGGGGCCAGCCGCGCCTACGTCAGGTACCAGCCGCTCGGGCCGGTGCTGGCCATCATGCCCTGGAACTTCCCGCTCTGGCAGGCCATGCGCTTCGCCGCTCCCGCTCTGATGGCAGGCAACGTCGGGCTGCTCAAGCACGCCTCCAACGTGCCGCAGACCGCGCTGTTCATGCAGGACCTGTTCGCCCGGGCCGGCTTCCCCCCGGGCACGTTCCAGACCCTGCTCGTCAGCTCCAAGCGGGTCGAGCCCATCCTGCGCGACGAGCGGGTGGTAGCGGCCACGCTGACCGGGTCGACGCCCGCCGGGCGGTCGGTGGCGTCCATCGCCGGCAGCGAGATCAAGAAGGTCGTGCTGGAGTTGGGCGGCAGCGACCCGTTCATCGTCATGCCGTCGGCCAATCTGGCGAAAGCAGCCGAAGTCGCGGCCTTCGCGCGCTGCCTCAACAACGGCCAGTCCTGCATCGCGGCCAAGCGCTTCATCGTGCACGATGCTGTCTACGAGGAGTTCGGGGCCCTGTTCGCCGAGCAGATGTCCAGCAAGAAGGTCGGCGATCCCACACTGGACACCACCGACATCGGCCCGCTGGCCTCCGAACAGCAGCGCGACGACGTCGAGCAGCTGGTCGCCGACGCGGTGGCGAATGGCGCGAAGGTGCTCTGCGGGGGAGCGGCCCCCGAGGGCCCCGGCTTCTACTACCCGCCCACCGTCCTGACGGGCATCACCAGCGAGATGCGCGTGCACTCCGAGGAAGTCTTCGGCCCGGTGGCCACCCTCTACCGGGTCAGCGACATCGACACGGCGATCGAGCTCGCCAACGGCACCGAGTTCGGCCTCGGCGCGAACGCCTGGACCAGCGACGAGCAGGAACGGGAGAGGTTCATCCGGGACCTCGCCGCCGGCATGGTGTTCATCGACGGTAACGTCACCTCGTACTCGCAGCTGCCGTTCGGCGGGGTCAAGAACTCCGGTTTCGGGCGCGAGCTGTATTACCAGGGCATCCGCGAGTTCTGCAACGTCAAGACCGTCTGGATCGGCCAGCCCGCCAGCTGACGCACCGGCGGCCCCGGTCCTTGTCGCGGCCCGGCCCGGTCAGTCCGCGGGCCGGGCGTAGCCCCGGCGCGCGTTGCCGCCCGGCTCGCGGCTCGCAGGAACGGTCAGCGGCCGGTGAAGCGCGCCTCGCGCCGCTCCGTGAAGCTGTGCAGGCCTTCAGCCGCGTCCTCGCTCCCCAGGAGCCCTGGTAGCAACGATGCGATGCACTCACGTGCCGCGTCCGGACCATGGCCCAGTCCAGCGCGCGCGCTGGCGAGTGTGGCCTGTACGCCCCGGGGAGCCTGCCGGGCGACAAGCTGGGCTAGTTCCCTGGCCCGTCCGACGTGCGCCCCGGCCGGCACGACCTCCTGCACCAGTCCGATCCGCAGTGCCTCGGCGGCACCGAACTCCTCCGCGGTAAGCAGGAAGTGCATCGCGTTCCCCCAGCCGAGCTGCGCGGGCGCCCGGAACGTGGCGCCGCCGAACGGCATGATCCCGCGGCCGATCTCCAGCTGGCGAAAGCGCGCGTCATCGGCAGCGATCACAATGTCGGCGGCGAGGGCAAGCTCGATCGACAAGGTGAACGCGATGCCGTTGACCGCCATGACCACCGGCTTGGGCACTGGGTCGCCCCAGACCGCGAACGGGTCGAAGCGGTGCGAGCCGCACAGCACCTCGGGGCCGCGCTCGGCCACTGCCGGACCGACCTCGGCAAGATCCAGGCCCGCCGAAAAGTGATCGCCATGCGCGAATAGCACACCGACACGTAGCTCATCATCCGTGCCGAGACTCTCATACGCGCCGCCCAGCGCCTCGATGGTCGCCAGGTTGAAGGCGTTCCGCTTGGCCGGGCGGTTAACTCCGATGAGCAGTACATGCCCGTCGCGTTCCAGGGTAATGGGCTCGGTCAATTTCGCTCCCAGGCGGTCAGAGGCAGCCCACAGGCGGTCAGAGGCAGCCCATCTGGCAAATTATATGAATTGCGGCCAAGTACAAACAGTCAGGTGGCCCGCACCTGCGGGTGATCTCTGTATGCGCTCGCCCCGGGAAGGTCGCCGTGGCGGGCACCGCCGAAATCAATGCAAGAGTTTCCCGGGGACTGAGCGCCGTCGTCTGAATACGGGCTTGACGACATGTAAGTCGCAAGCTTGCACCTAGCATGCCTGTGCGGGAGTATAGTCACAGCCTGACATTAAAAGCATGCACTAAGTAACGATCCTGGAAGAACGCTGAGTATCCGAGGGGTGGCGGATGATGACAGCGAATCCGGCCGAAGCCGACGTGGGCCCGGCCGGTTTCAAGCGGGGCATGCGGTGGCGGCGGATCTTTGCTGGCGATCCCGCGCAGGTGGCGGAGGTCCGCCGGTTCGTCGCCTGCCTGCTCGAAGAGTGCCCCGCCCGGGACGCTCTGGTCTCCTGCGCATCCGAATTGTCCGCCAACGCGGTGATCCATACCGCGTCCGGGCACGGCGGTTTCTTCATCGTCGAGGTGGCGCGCCCGCTGGGCGGCGTCGCGCGGGTCTCCGTCACCGACGCGGGCGGCCCGACCAAACCCGCGGCCGGCGTTTCCGTCACCGACGAGGCCGGCGATGGGGACGTAGGCGACCTGCCCGTGAGCGGCCTGGGCCTCGCCCTCGTGGCCGCGGCCGCGAGCCGCTGGGGCTACACCGCCGCCGGCTCCGGCCGCACCGTGTGGGCCGAAGCCCCCTGGCCCGTCGCGGTCATGAACGACACCCCCGCAATCACCCGTCAGCCCTGGTTCACCGGTAACCGAAGCTGGCGGGACGGGAACGGCGCGGCGTGACTTCCCCGAGCATGCCGCGCCGTTCCTAACCACCCTGGCCCCGGGGTCCGCAACGCCGTTGCGCCTTCTTCAGCAGTCCCGCGGAACGGAACGGTACGGGCTCCTCACCGGGCAGATCAAGCGCCGCTGAGCGATCGGCCGGGGTCCGACTAGGCCAGCCCCGGCACCGGAACACCCCGGATCGACGCGTCGAGGATCTCGGCCGTGTGCGCGATCGCGATGCACTGGCCCATCGCCTCCAGGGCGGACGCGATCTGCAGCGAGCACCCCGGGTTGGCGGATATGAGCAGCCGCGCACCGGTGCTGCGCACCGACGCGGCCTTCCGCTCGCCGAGTTCGCGCGCCGCCGCCGGTTGCAGCAGGTTGTAGACGCCCGCCGAGCCGCAGCACATCCCGGCCTCGGGGATCTCCGCGAGCTCGAGGTCCGGGATGCCGTTCAGCAGGGCGCGCGGCGCCGCGGTCACCTTCTGGGCGTGCGCGAGATGACAGGCGTCCTGGTATGCGGCCTTGACCGGCAGCGGGTGCCGGGCCGCGGCCGGGCCGCCGGTGGCCCCGAACAGATCGGCCAGGAATTCGGCGAAGTCGCGGACCTTGGCGCTGAGCGCGGCGGCCCGCTCGGCCCACTCCGGATCGTCGGCCAGCAGCTCGGCGTACTCCTTCATCGCCGAACCGCAGCCCGCGGAGTTGACCACGATCGCCTCCACGCCCGTCTGCTCGAATGTCTCGATCGCGTGCCGGGCGAAGCCGGTGGCCTCCCCGGTCCGGCCCGAGTGCAACGACAGCGCCCCGCAGCACGCCTGCCCGCGCGGGATGACCACATCGCAGCCCTCCGCCGCGAGGACCCGCGCGGTGGCGATGTTGACCTGCGGGAAGAACACGGACTGCACGCATCCGGTCAGCATGCCGACCACCGCGCGACGCGTCCCGCGCGCCGGCACCCGTTCGGGCAGCCAGGCCGGCACCGGCCCGCCCGGCTTCGGTGCCAGGTTCATCGCGGCGCCGAGGACCGGCGAGACGCGGCCCGGCAGCCCGCTGCGGGCCACCAGCCGGTCCAGTCCAGTGCGCTGCAGCGCCCGGAGCGGCCCCGCGAGCGCGCGGAGCCGCCGGGGATAGGGGAACACGGCGAAGATCGCCGAGCGCGCGGCGCGGTCAGCCAGCGGCCGGTGCCGCCCCCCGCCGACCGGAACCCCGCCGACCGGAACCCCGCCGACCGGAACCCCGCCGACCGGAACCCCGCCGCGCGCAGTGCCCGTGCCGGGACCGCCGGGAGCGCGATCGGCAGCGCCAGGACCGCCGGGAGCGCGATCGGCAGCGCCAGGACCGCCCCTCGGACCCGCTTCCGGCCCGTCCGCCCCAGCGACCTCCTGCCCCCCCGGGCCGCCAGCACCCGGGCGGGCCTCTCCCGCCACGTAGGCCTCTCCCGCGACACCGGCTCGGGCCGCAGCGGCGGGAACCGCGACGGCTGGCGCGTGCGCGGGGTCATCCGTCCACGACCGCGCGGCCCCGATGAGCCGGTCGTACTGCACGCCGGACGGGCACGCGGTCATGCACGCCATGCAGCCCAGGCACCGGTCGAAGTGCTCGGCCGCCGTGGAGCTGAGCTCCGCGCCGTCCAGGACCTGTGTGACCAGGTGAATTCGCCCGCGGGGGGAATCCATCTCCTGACCCCACAGGGCGTAGGTGGGGCAGGCGGGCAGGCAGAACCCGCAGTGCACACAGTCGCTGGCCAGCTCGCGCAGCTTCTTGCCGTCCAATCAGATCCCTCCGGCGAAACGTCCCGGCGCCATCGTGTTAGCCGGGTCGAACTGGCGCTTGACCGCGCGCATCAGGGCCAGCCCCGGAACTGGGCCCCACATGTCGACGGACGCCTGCACGGCCCGCGGCGCGGTCAGCACCACGACGCTCCCGCGCGCCAGGGCGCCGGGGTCCTCACCGCCGTGCCCGGTGGCGGCGCGCAGCGCCCGGACGAACACGGCGACCTGGTCCGGGTTCGCGCCGGCGTCGAATGAGACGTAGAGCACCCCGGCCCCGGCCGAACCGCTCACCGCCGCGGCCAGCCCGGTGCTGACGGCGACCGCGTCGATCGCGTCGAGGACCTGGCGGAGTTCCGCGGCCCAGAACGCGACGCGGATCAGGGTGCCGCCCGTGCCGCCGTCCGTGCCGTCGGCCGCCTCGCCCCGCTGTGCCCACCACTCCGGCGCGGCCAGGGAGGTCAGTGCGCCGTGCCCGAGTACCCCGGTCATCCGCTCGGCGCGCTCGCTGACCCCGTCCGCGGTACCCTCCAGCAGGATGCCGACCCGGACCGGCGCGCCGGGCCCAGGCCGCTCGATCTCCGCCGCCGACGCCTGCAGCGGGGAGGCCGCCGCGGTCAGCACGGCCTCGGCGGCGGCGGCTGTACCGTCGTAGTCCCTGGTCACGTAAGCGGTGAGCGCCGCCACCGGATGCAGGCGGAACGTCGCCTCGGTAATCAGCCCCAGTGTCCCGAGCGACCCGGCGAACAGCTTCCCGATGTCGTAGCCGGCCACGTTCTTGACGACCTTCCCGCCGGAATGGGCCAACCGGCCGTCGGGGCGCACGACGGTGATCCCGATCAGCAGGTCGCGCGGCGTACCGTAGCGCAGCCGCAGCGGGCCGGCCGCGCCGGTGGCGACTACCCCGCCGACCGTCGCCGCCGCTGGGCCGTCCAGCGCGAGCCGTTGTCCCTTTTCGGCGAGTACCACGGCGAGCTGCCCCAGGGTGACGCCCGCCTCGGCCCGAACCACCAGGTCACCGGCCGCGTGCTCGAGGATGCGGTCCATCCGGGTCAGGTCCGCGACCACGTCGCAGCGCGCCGGCGGCGGTGCCCACGAGACCGTCCGCCCGCTGCCGCGCGGCACGACGGTCATGCCGAGGGAGGCAGCGGCGCGTATCACCCCCGCGGCCTGTTCCACCGTGCCGGGGTAGGCCACGCAGGCGGGCGCGATCCCGGCCACCGCGTCCGCGGGACCGGCCTCGCTGACGACCGCGCCCGTCCCGGCGAGCGCCACGGCGACGTCCGCACCCGAGGTCACAGCCCCACCCGGGCCCGTTCGGCGGTATCGAAGCATTCCTGCGCCACCGCGTCCGCCGCGGCTCCTACCCGTGCAGGTGCCTTGACATGTACCCCCCCCTTACACGTAAAGGCGCCATTACGTGCAGCGGAAAGGGGAGCCGCGGCCACCATCAGAAGAGGTCCCCTTCCCCGGCGATGGCGGGGTGCGGCGCGCGGCGGACGCCGGGGACCTCCCCGCACAGCCGCGGTGTCGGGAACACCTTGCCCGGGTTGCACAGGTTGCGCGGATTGAAGGCGCAGCGCAGCATCTGCATCGTGTCCAGGTCGTCCGCGCCGAACATTTTGGTCATGTAGCGCGATTTGTCGACGCCGACGCCGTGTTCCCCGGTGATCGACCCGCCCGCCTCGATACACAGGTCCAGGATCTGGCCGGACACTTCCTCGGCCGCCTGGCCCGCCCCCGCGATGCTGTCGTCGAACAGGACCAGCGGGTGCAGGTTGCCGTCGCCGGCGTGGAAGACGTTGGCGACCCGTACGCCCTCCGCCCCGTCGGACAGCTCCGAGATCCGGGCCAGCACCTTCGACAGCACTGTGCGCGGTACCACCCCGTCCTGGACGATGTAGGCGGGGCTGATCCGCCCCACCGCGGCGAACGCGGACTTGCGGCCCGCCCAGATCACGGCCCGTTCGGCGGGGTCGTCGGCTATCCGGATCTCGCCCGCGCCCGCCTGCTGGCACAGCTCATGAACGGCCGCGCGGTCCCTCTCCACGTCGGCCGCCGGGCCGTCCAGCTCGACGACCAGTACCGCGCCGGCCCCTTCCGGGTAGTTGCAGTGCACGGCCGCCTCGGCCGCCTCGATCGCCAGCGCGTCCATCATCTCGATCGCGGCCGGCACGATGCCCGCCGCGATGATCGAGGACACGGCCGTCCCGCCCTGGCTGGTGCTGTCGAACGCGGCCAGCAGGCAGGTGACCGCCTCGGGCAGCGGCGTCAGCTTGACCACGATCTTGGTGGCGATGCCGAGTGTGCCCTCCGACCCGGTGAACGCGCCGAGCAGGTCATACCCGGCCGACGCGCCGGTGCCGTCGCCCAGCCAGACCAGCTCACCGTCGGGGGTGACGATCTCCAGCCCGGTCACGTGGTGCACGGTGAACCCATGCTTCAGGCAGTGCGCCCCGCCGGAGTTTTCCGCGACGTTGCCGCCCACTGAGCAGACCACCTGGCTGGACGGGTCCGGGGCGTAGAAGAACCCGTACGGCTCGACGGCCTTGCTGACCGAAAGGTTCGTCACCCCCGGTTCCACAATGGCACGCCGGCTGACCGGGTCGATATCCAGGATCTTCCGCATCCGTGAGGTCACGACGAGCACGCCATCCGAGCGCGGCAGCGCCCCGCCGGACAGGCCAGTGCCCGAGCCGCGCGCGACGAACGGGACGCCCGCCCCGGCGCAGGCCCGCACCACCGCGGCGACCTGCCCGGCCGTTTCCGGCAGGACGACCAGCCCCGGCGCCGTCCGGTGCGAGGTGAGCCCGTCGCATTCGTATGTGGCCAGGTCCCGCGGATCCGAGACCACCCCGGCCGCCCCGCAGATCTGCGTCATGACCGGGATCAGTGACACGGTCGGAGTCTCAGCGACCGGCAGCCCATCTGCGCCGCCGGCATCGGGTCCGGCCGCGCTAGCCGCATCGGGCCCGGCGGGACCGGCCGAACCGCCCGCGCCGGCCACGCTGCCAGCAGCCCGAGGCTCGGCCGTCATCAGGGCATGCGCTCGTAGGCGGGGATCGTGAGGAAGTTGACGTACTCGTCCGCCAGCGCCACCTCCGTGAACAGCGCGGTGGCCTGGCCGAAACGTTCCGCGTCGAACGTCTCACCCAGCTGCTCGCGGATGCCGGCCAGCTCCTCGTCGATCATCTGCTCCACCCGCTCGCGGGTCACCTTGGGCCCGTCCTCAAGCAGGATGTCGTTGTGCAGCCACTGCCAGACCTGGGAACGCGCGATCTCCGCGGTCGCGGCGTCCTCCATCAGGTTGTAGATCCCGACCGCGCCGTTCCCGTCCAGCCAGGACGCGAGGTACTGGATGCCGACGCTGATGTCGTTGCGCAGCCCGGCCTCGGTGATCGTGCCGGGCGTCTTGCTCACGGCCAGCAGGTCCGCGGCGTTCACGCTGACCTCGTCGCGCAGGCGGTCCAGCTGGTTCGGCCTGCTGCCCAGCACGCCGTCAAAGATCTCGCGGCAGACCGGCACCAGGTCAGGATGCGCGACCCAGGACCCGTCGAAACCGTCCGATGATTCGCGCGACTTGTCGTCGCGGACCTTGGCCAGCGCCTTCTCGTTGACCTCCGCGTCACGCCGGCTGGGGATGAACGCCGCCATCCCGCCGATCGCGTGCGCGCCCCGCTGGTGGCAGGTCTTGACCAGCAGCTCAGTGTAGGCCCGCATGAACGGCGCGGTCATCGTCACCTGGTTCCGGTCCGGCAGGACGAACTCGCGGCCCCGGGTGCGGAACTTCTTGATGATGCTGAACAGGTAATCCCAGCGGCCCGCGTTCAGCCCGGCGGAGTGATCGCGCAGCTCGTAGAGGATCTCCTCCATCTCGAACGCGGCCGGGATGGTCTCGATGAGCACGGTGGCGCGGATCGTGCCGCGCGGGATGCCGAGCGCGTCCTGCGCGACGTTGAAGGCGTCGTTCCACAGCCGGGCCTCGAGGTGGCTCTCGGTCTTGGCCAGGTAGAAGTAGGGGCCCTTGCCCTTGGCGATCTGCTTGCGGGCGCTCGTCGCCAGGTAGAGCGCGAAGTCGACCAGGCTGCCGGAGGCACGGCGCCCGTTGACCAGGATGTGCTTCTCGTCCAGGTGCCAGCCGCGCGGCCGGACCACGATCGTGGCCAGCTCCTCGTCGGGCCGGAGCTTGTAATCCTTGCCGTCGGCGGAGGTGAAGTCGATCGTGCGGTCCAGCACGTCCTTCAGGTTCAGCTGGCCCGTGATCATGTTGTCCCACAACGGCGAGTTGGCGTCCTCGAAGTCCGCCAGCCAGACCTTCGCGCCGGAGTTGAGCGCGTTGACCGCCATCTTTTTCTCGGTGGGGCCGGTGATCTCCACCCGGCGGTCGGCGAGGCCCGCGGCGGGCAGCGCCACCTGCCAGGCGGGGTCCTCCCGGATGTGCCGGGTCTCGGGCAGGAAGTCGAAACTCCCGCCGGCGATGATCTCCGCCTGCCGCTGGTCGCGCGCGGCGAGCAGTTCGCCCCGGCGATCGGCCAGCTCCCCGTGGAGCGTCGCGATCAGGCTGATCGCCTCGGGAGTAAGAATCTCGTCGTAACGATCCCCGGAAGGGCCGGTGATCTCAACGCCATCGGTGCCCGGCATGTCTAACTCCTCCGCAGTCTGCTCTACATCCTAGGCAGATCGGGTCCCGTCGTACGAGACCCGCACCTGCGGCCGTTTGCCCCTGCTATCTGCGGCGCGGCTTGCCGCGCGCTGGTACGCCGCGATGGGCGGGGCTTTGTTACTCGTCAGTAGCGGGTATCGGCTCGGTAACGCTATCGGGGCCTATACGCGGAGGTCAATGACGGGTCGCCCGGTCACGCGGCGGCCTCCGGGTCAAACTCGCCCGGCCGAGCCGGGGTGCGCGGGGCCGCGTGCTCGCCCGGGCGGGAGCCCTCTCATGGAATACACCACGGCCGAAGAGCGCTGATAACTGAGTCAAAACCCTGATCTGCTATGCTCGCATGTCCGCGCAACGGGCCGGTTCAGGGATTAGGTTAATTACTTTGACCAAAGGAAAGCATAGCAAATAACATGCCCGATCGTCAAACTGAGTCTGCCCTTTCCGAATCCATCAGGAACGAGCAGGATTACGTTTCCATGCTGTACGGGCTGCTGGACGCGGCGCGGGAGCGGAGCGTGGCGGCCCTGCGTGAAGTGCACGGGCGCGGCGCGGCAGGCGGCACCTTCGCGTCCCGTGTGGAGCGCGAAGTCTCGGCCGCCGAGCAGGCCAGAAGGCTTTCCCAGCTGAACGGCGTGGAGCGTGGCCTTTGCTTCGGGCGAATGGATGACACCGATGGCGAGACCTTTTATATCGGCCGTATCGGGTTGCACGATGATGAGTATGAGCCGGTCCTTATTGACTGGCGCGCGCGGGCGGCGCGCCCTTTTTACGCGGCCACGCCGAATGATCCAGTCGGCCTGCTCCGCAGGCGCCATCTCTATACCCGCGGCCGCACCGTGGTCGGGGTCGACGATGAGGTATTCGACCTCGACAAGATGAGCGAGGCGGACCGGCGCGACCTGGTCGGCGAGGCCATGCTGCTGGCGACGGTCGGGCGCGGCCGAACCGGGCGGATGAGCGACGTGGTCGCCACCATCCAGGCCGAACAGGACCGGGTGATCCGTTCCGCGCTGGCCGGGGTCCTGGTCGTCCAGGGCGGCCCGGGGACGGGCAAGACCGTGGCGGCGCTGCACCGCGCGGCGTTCCTGCTCTATACGCACCGCAAGACCCTGGAGCGGCGCGGCGTGCTGATCATCGGCCCGAACGCGACCTTTCTCCGCTACATCAGCCAGGTGCTGCCGTCCCTGGGCGAGACCGACGTGGTGCTGTCCTCGCTCGGCGAGCTGTTCCCCGGCGTCCGCGCGGGGCGTGCGGACACGCCTGAGGCCGCCGTGGTCAAGGGCGACCTGCGCATGGTCAAGGTCCTTCGGGCCGCGGTCCGGGACCGGCAGCGGGTGCCGCGCCAGGACCTGGAGATCGTCACCGACGGCGTGACGCTGCGGGTGCCCGCCACCGTCGTCGAGCGCGCCCGCAGTGCGGCCCGCGCGCTGCGCAAGCCGCACAACGTGGCGCGCAGGCTGTTCGTCAACGAGCTGCTCGACGCGCTCGCGGCCGAAGAGGCCGTGGTGCTCGGGCGCAGCCTCGATGACGAGGACCGGCCCTACGCCCGGGCACGGCTGTGGGAGGAGGAGCCGATCCGCGAGGCGCTTGACGAGCTGTGGCCGTTCCTCACCCCGCAGCGGCTGCTGGCCGATCTGTTTGGCGAGGAAGGTGCCCTGCGCCGCGCCGCTCCGGGCTTTACTGCCACCGAACGGGCCCTGCTGTTCCGTTCCCCGGCGGGGGACCCGTCCGCGGCGGACGCCCGAAGGGCCCAGGACGCCGTGCGCGGGATCGTGACCGGTGTCCGGCGTTCCCAGGACGCCGACGGCGAGTGGACCGTGGGGGACGTTCCGCTGCTGGACGAGGCCGCCGAACTGCTCGGCGCCGACGACTCCGCGGACAAGGCCATGCGCCGGGCCGCGGAACGTCAGCGGCGCGAGGAGGAGGAGTACGCCCAGGGTGTGCTGGAGCTCACCGGCCTGTCCGCCGACGGCGTGCTGGATGCCGCGACCGTCGCCGCCCGGAACCGCGACGAGGGCCCGGACCTGACCACCGCCGAACGTGCCGCCGCGGACCGGTCGTGGGCCTACGGGCACGTCATCGTGGATGAGGCCCAGGAGCTGTCCGAGATGGCGTGGCGAATGGTCATGCGCCGGATTCCCACCCGCTCGCTGACCGTCGTCGGCGACCTGGCCCAGACGGGGAGCGCCGCCGGGGCCCGCTCGTGGGGCGGGATGCTCGACCGCTACGTCAGGGGCCGCTGGCGCGAGGAGCGGCTCACCGTCAACTACCGCACTCCGGCCGAGATCATGACCGTGGCCACCGACGTCCTCGCCGCCGTCGCCCCGGGCGAGCACCCGCCCGAGTCGGTCCGCGAAGAGGGAGCCTACCCCCGTGCGATCCGCGCCGGTTCTGGCGGAGGGTTCCACCCGGGGGAGCCCGGTGACGAGGAGTACGGCGGTGCGGAGTACGGCGGTGCGGAGTGCGGCCCGCATGGGTACGGCACCCGGGAGCACCGCGATGCGGAGTACGCCCCCGTGGGGGTCACTCCTGCGGGGCTTGCCCCCGGCGATTTCGGCGCGACCGTCGGGCGGGTCGTGGACGAGGATCTCGCCGGCCTCACGGCCGCGGTGGAGGGCCGCCTAGCCGTCATCGCCCCCGCGGCCCGCCTGGCCGAACTAGCCGCGGCAATCCCCAGCGCCGTCACCGGCGACCGGGCGGACGCGCTGGAGTCACCCGTCGCTCTGCTGACCGTCGCGCAGGCCAAGGGCCTGGAGTTTGACCGCGTTGTGCTGGCCGATCCGGGCGGGATCATCGCCCAGTCGCCCAAGGGAGGGCACGACCTCTACGTCGCGATCACCCGGGCGACGCACCGCCTGACTGTCGTCCACGAGGGCGAACTCCCGCCCCTGCTGTCCGCCCTGACCCTTTCCGCCCCCGCCTCCCTCCCCTGACCTGGTTCCCCTGACCTCGTTCCCCTGACCCGGTTCCCTGACCTGGCCCCCTGACCTGGCCCCTGACCTGATCCTGACCCGGTCCCCTGACCTGATCCTGACCCGGTCCCGTGACCCCGCCTGCGTCGGACCGCCCCCGTCCGGGGGCCCCGCACCCGAGGCGGGGTCCCCCCCGCCGGGGTGGGGCGGGCACATCTGGGGCTCAGCCGTTGTTTAAGTAAGCGACAATCCGAAGTGCCCGTGGCACTATCGGGACAACCAGCTTTGTCGGCGCCCCAGCGGCGCCCTGTCCTTGGAGGACAATGACCGCATTCTCCAGCGAGCGGCCGGACCCGATCGTCACCGATCCCGTAGTCGAACTGAACGGGTCACCCCGATCGCACGGGTCACACGAGCCGGCCGCCGCCCCCGGTGAATTCGACCTGGAAGAACGTCAGGCACTCCGCCGGGTAGCGGGCCTGTCGACCGAGCTCCAGGATGTCACCGAGGTTGAATACCGCTCCCTTCGCCTGGAGCAGGTGGTCCTGATCGGCGTATGGGCCGAGGGCAGCCTGGCCAGTGCGGAGAACTCCCTCCGGGAGCTGAGCCGTCTCGCCGAAACGGCGGGCTCGGAGGTTCTCGAGGGCCTCATCCAGCGCCGAAGCCGCCCCGACTCGGCGACCTACGTCGGCGCGGGCAAGGCCGCCGAACTGGCTGACATCGTGGCGTCCGTCGGCGCGGACACGGTGATCTGCGACGGCGAGCTCTCGCCCAGCCAGCTGCGGCGGCTGGAGAGCATCGTCAAGGTCAAGGTCATCGACCGCACCGCGCTGATCCTCGACATCTTCGCCCAGCACGCCCGCAGCCGGGAGGGCAAGGCCCAGGTCGAGCTGGCGCAGCTCGCGTACATGCTGCCCCGGCTCCGTGGCTGGGGCGAGTCGATGTCCCGGCAGGCGGGTGGCCGGGTCGCCGGCGGCGGCGGCGGGATCGGGACCCGTGGCCCCGGCGAGACCAAGATCGAGACCGACCGGCGCCGGCTCCGCGCGCGGATGGGCAAGCTCCGGCGGGAGATCTCCGGGATGGCCACCGGGCGGGAGGTCCAGCGCGGCCAGCGCCGTCGCCGTGACGTTCCGTCGGTCGTCATCGCGGGCTACACCAACGCCGGCAAGTCGAGCCTGCTCAACCGGCTCACCGGAGCCGGTGTCCTGGTCGAGGACGCCCTGTTCGCCACGCTGGACCCGGCCGTGCGGCGGGCGCGGACGCCGTCCGGCCGGGCGCTCACCCTCACCGACACCGTCGGGTTCGTCCGGCATCTGCCGCACCAGCTGGTGGAGGCGTTCCGGTCGACGCTGGAGGAAACGGCCGACGCCGACCTCATCCTGCATGTGGTCGACGGGTCCGACCCGGAACCGGAGGCGCAGATCGCCGCGGTCCGCGGGGTCCTCGCCGAGATCGGCGCGGGTAACGTGCCGGAACTCGTTGTGATCAACAAGTCCGACGCGGCCGACCCGATCGTGGTGGAAGGCCTCCGGCTGCGCGAGCGCGGCTGCGTGCTGGTGTCCGCGCGGACCGGCGCCGGGCTGGAGAAGCTGCGGGACGCGCTGGAAGATGCGCTGCCCCGGCGTGACCGCGAGGTCCAGGCCCTGGTGCCCTACAGCCGGGGTGACCTGGTGGCCCGGGTGCACGAGGAAGGTGAGGTCCTGCACGTCGGCCACGGCGCCGACGGAACGGAACTGCGGGCCCGCGTCCCCCCGGCGCTCGCCGCTGAACTCGGGCGGTTCGCGGTCGCGCCCGGCCCCGGCGCGCTGGTCCGGTGAGGGTGCGCACTTCCTGTCAATCCTGGATCACCGCCCGTATTCGGCGACAGTCCGCAGTCGGCCCGTTCGGCAAACGTGTGTTAACGGTTCGTTTACGTGCTTAACGTCGCTGTAACGGGACACTGGCGCGGTCCGTCGTCACTCTCCGTGAGAAACTTTCGCCCGCCCTGACGAGCAGATAACGGGATATATCGTTCCGTGATGCGCGCGGGCTGCTACCGATTGCCCTCAAGGTCGGGTTTGTCGATTTTCTTACACATTGCCGGTATGCGTGCTTGTTGGCGTCCGTGCGGCCATCTTCAACAAACCCCGCCGGATCCGGCGTTTGCGTCTTTTCCCGGCGCACTGAAGCGTATTGTTCTAACTACGCACAGGCCAGCCGTCGGAGAGGTGGGCGAGTGCGCTGCGACGGAGCGATCCTCAGACCCCATCCTGCATGTGCACCTGCAAGTGCATGCAGGCAGCACGTGCACTGGCCTGGACCCACAAGCGATGCGGAAGGCAGATGCAGAAGACGGTGGCGAGCGCCCTGGCGGGGGCTCTCCGCCTGTTACTGAGGTAAGGAACCTCGCGGTCCACCAAGAAAGGGCTGTGTTTTGGCAAAAGCCTTGTACGAGGTCCTTGAGGTGCAATACGGTGACTGAATCGATATGCTGGCTGGCGCATGCGCGCGTGCAGCCTAGTAACGTAGGCGCGCGCGATCCGCTTCCAGTAGTACGTTCCGGCATCTGCGCCGGCCGTACGACTCACGGCAGGTGACCGCGCATGACGTTCGGAACCATCACCCCCGGTTCCCGATGTGCAGGGGTTTACCGTTGACTGTCCGTTTGATGACCAACATCGGTCGCCTCTGGACGGGGTCAGAGATCCTCAGCAACGCGGCCATCCTGACCAAGGATGAGCGGATGGCCTGGGTGGGCCCTGCGGCCGAGCTGCCCCAGCGCATACCCGGCGTGGTGGATGACATCGTTGATGTCGACCACGTCGAGAACCTCGGCGGCGCCCTTGTGACGCCGGGCCTGATCGACGCGCACAGTCATCCCGTGTACGCGGGCAACCGCTGGGCCGAGCTGACCATGCTGGCGGGCGGCTCGACCGCCGCCGAGATCAATTCGGCCGGGGGCGGCATCTCCTCCACCGTCACCGTGACCCGCGGAACCGATCCCTGGACGCTCTGCAACGGCGTGCGCGAGCGCCTCAACGCCTGGCTGATGTCGGGCACCACGACGGTTGAGGCGAAGACCGGCTATCACCTGACCCGGGACGGCGAGCTGGCCGACGTCCGCATGCTCCGCTCGCTCGAAAGCGAGCCCGGGATGCCGCGGATACACGTGACCTTTCTCGCCGCCCATTCGGTGCCGCCGGAGTTCTTCGGGCGCCGCGCGGACTACATCGACGCCGTGAGTTCCTGGTGTCCCGACGCGGCGGCGGCCGGGGCGGACAGCGTGGACGTCCATTGCGAGGACGGCCGTTTCACCGAGGCCGAGGCCCGGTGGATCCTGAGCGCGGGCCGCAGGTCCGGGCTGCTGCCGCGTATTCACGCCTGCGGCCAGTCCAGCATCGGCGCCGCGAGGCTGGCGGCCGAGATTGGCTGCTCGTCCGCGGACATGCTGCACGCCGCCGACGATGACGACGTGGCCGCGCTGGCGCGGGCCGGAGTGGCGGCGGTCGTCTGCCCGTCCACTTCCCTGCAGACCCACGGCGCGCCGCCGGTGCGGGCCCTGCTCGACAAGGGCGTGGCCGTCGCGCTCGGCTCTGACCACACGCCGGGCGGGAACGGCATCACGTCGATGTCCCTGATCATCTCGCTGGCCGTCTGGCACTTCGGGATGAGCGTCACGGAGGCGCTGCGGGCCGCGACGATCGGTGGTGCCCACGCGCTCCGGGCCCCCGACCGCGGCGCCATGGCCCGCGGCCGCTACGCGGACATCGTGCAGTGGGACGCCGACCACGAGGGCGCGTTCGTCTGGGCTTACGGCCTCAAGCCGTACCGCATCTGGCGCGGCGGCGAGCCCGTCACGCCCACCATCTGACCGGCCCCGCCCGGGCCCGTGCGCAGGTCCGCGTACTGGTCCGGGTCCTCGCGCAGGCCGGCGTACTCATGACGGGTCGCGCCCGCCCGCGGTGTGCGCCGCCGGCTGAATTCATGGCATGCTGCGGGACATGACCGCACGCTCAGACGCCCCCGCGAGCGCTCCCGCAACGGCCCCCGCGCCGGTTAACGTCATCGTCGGCGAAGAAGAATTGCTCGTCGAGCGGTCCGTCAGCGCCCTGGTCACGGCCGCGCGGCTGGCCCTGGCCGCCGAAGCCGGCATGGTCCCCCCAGATGGCCGAACGGGCCCCGGCGACCCGGCTACCGCGCCAGCAGACATCCACGATGTGGCCGCGAAGGACCTCGCCGTGGGGGAGCTGGCCGCGCTGACCTCTCCGTCACTGTTCGGCGGGGGAGGGGTCGTCGTGATCCGCGCGGCCCAGGACGCGGGCAAGGAGGTCGCCGACGAGATCGTGCGGTACGCGGCCGATCCGGCCCCCGGCGTGGTCCTGGTCGTCACGCACGCCGGCGGGGCCAAGGGCAAGGCCCTCCTGACGTCGCTGGCCAAGGGCCGCAGAGCGGCCGGGGCCGTGACGGTCATCGAATGCCCTAAGATCACCCGGTTTTCGGACCGGCTCGATTTCGTCCGCGGTGAGTTCCGCCGGGCGGGGCGAGTGGCGGACGAGGGGGGCCTGCGCGCCCTGCTCGACGCCGTCGGATCAGATCTCAGGGAGATCGCGGCCGCGTGCAGCCAGCTCTCGGCGGACGTGGAGGGACACATCGGCGAGGAGGCCGTGTCCCGCTACTACCACGGCCGGGCGGAGGCGAGCGGATTCACGGTGTCCGACCGCGCCGTCGAAGGCCGGCTGGCCGACGCGCTGGAGCACCTCCGGTGGGCGCTGGCCACCGGGGTCCCGCCGGTCCTGATCACCAGCGCGCTCGCCCAGGGTGTCCGGCTGCTCGGCAGAGTGGGCGCCGCGCCGCGGGGCAAGAACAGCGCCGCCCTGGCCGCCGAGGTGGGCGCGCCGCCGTGGAAGATCGACCGGGTGCGGCAGCAGTTGCGGGGCTGGGCGCCGGAGGGCGTCGGCCAGGCGCTGCAGGTGGTCGCCGAGGCCGACGCGCAGATCAAGGGCGAAGCGGCCAGCCCCGGCTTCGCGCTGGAACGTGCCATCCGCCGCATCGTCGCCTGCCGCAACTGACCGGGGGCCCGGCGCCGGCGACTGCGGGCGCGATCGTGCGCGGAAAGCCGCGCATGCCGCGTAATTACGGCCGCGCCGCGCGGAGGACGCCCGGCTGGATGTGGGGACGCGGCTGAGACCCGGGACGGCTGAGACCCGGGACGGCTCAGCGCCGGTGAGCGCTGGGCTGGAGGTTAGCTGCGCTGGAGCTCGACAGCGCGCCTGGTGATCGCGGACTTGCGGTTGGCAGCCTGCTTCTTGTGGATGACGCCCTTGCTCGCCGCCTTGTCGAGATGGCGGCACGCGGTGCGCATCGCCACGGTCGCGCTGTCCACGTCGCCCGCGTCCGCGGCCTCGCGGAAGTTGCGGACATACGTCTTGAGAGACGACTTGACCGCCTTGTTGCGCTGACGGCGCTCCTCGTTCTGCCGGTTGCGCTTGATCTGGCTCTTAATATTCGCCACGCGAAAGCCTCGCTCAGATTCTGTTGAGGTCGTACCTAAGGTCGGATCAAACAACGCCGCGTCCGGCGCGACCGCGAGCGGCCAGGCGCGACTAGGCGACGACGAAGGATATCCGAGTTAGCGCCCGATTCTCAAACCGGGCCGCCGGTCAGCCCGGCGCACTTGCCCAGCAGCGTAGCGCGGTGCCAGTCCAGCAGGCCTTCGAGTGTGGGGCGTTCGTCCGCGGCGAGCGGCTCGTCAATCCGGGTCGCCTCAGGTGCGATCCAGCCCATCCCGCCATGATTCAGGGGGGCTGCCGCGCACCGCAAGCGAGTTACCCTCCCGGGGGTGGGACCATGGAAGGGCCCGCACGATCCGGGCGGCCCGCACGATCCGGGCGGCCCGCACGATCCGGGCGGCCCGCACGATCCGGACAGGCCTGCGCCGGCCCAGGACCCCGGCGCGCTGCCATAGGGTAGCGGCGGACGGGTTGTACTGGCCGGCCACGACCGGGACGCGCAGGCCGCCGTCGGCGGCCCGGGAAGCCCGGGCGGCGAAGACGCCCCCAGGCCATGAAAGCCAGACCGAAAGAACGTACTCTCACCCAAACGGATGCCAGTGTCACCTACCACGGGTTCGGCCGAGACCGAACGCACCGAGCCGGGCCGGACCGACCCCGCGGTGATCCGCAACTTCTGCATCATCGCGCACATCGACCACGGCAAGTCGACGCTTGCCGACCGGATGCTCCAGCTCACCGGCGTGGTAGCCGGCCGGAACATGCGCGCCCAGTACCTGGACCGGATGGACATCGAGCGGGAACGCGGCATCACGATCAAGAGCCAGGCGGTCCGGCTGCCGTGGACCGGCGAAGACGGCCGCGGGTACGTGCTGAACCTCATCGACACCCCCGGGCACGTCGACTTCTCCTACGAGGTGTCGCGCTCGCTCGCGGCGTGCGAGGGCGCGGTGCTGCTCGTCGACGCGGCACAGGGCATCGAGGCGCAGACGCTGGCTAACCTCTATATGGCGCTCGAAGCGGACCTGCTCATCATCCCGGTCCTCAACAAGATCGACCTGCCCGCCGCCCAGCCCGAGCGGTACGCGGAGGAGATCGCCAACATCATCGGCTGCGACCCCGATGACGTGCTGCGCGTCTCGGCCAAGACGGGGGAGGGCGTGCGGGAACTGCTGCACGAGATCGTCGCTCAGGTCCCGGCGCCGGCCGGCGACCCGTCGGCGCCGTCCCGCGCGCTGATCTTCGACTCGGTGTACGACACCTACCGCGGCGTCGTCACCTACGTCCGGGTCGTCGACGGGCTGCTGTCCAAGCGCGAGCGCAGCATGATGATGTCGACCGGGGCCACCCACGAGACGCTCGAAGTGGGCGTGATCTCCCCGGAGCCGCAGCCGTCCGACGGACTTGGCACCGGTGAGGTCGGGTACCTCATCACCGGCGTGAAGGACGTCCGGCAGGCGCGGGTCGGCGACACGGTGACCGCGGCCGTCCACGGGGCCACCGGGCCGCTGCCCGGATACGACCACCCGCGCGCGATGGTGTTCTCCGGCCTTTACCCGGTGGACGGTGACGACTACCCGGAACTGCGGGAGGCGCTCGACCGGCTGCGGCTGAACGACGCCGCGCTGATCTATGAACCGGAGACCTCGACGGCCCTGGGTTTCGGCTTCCGGTGCGGCTTTCTCGGCCTGCTGCACATGGAGATCGTCCGGGAGCGGCTGGAGCGCGAGTTTGACCTGGAGCTGATCTCCACCGCGCCGAACGTCGTCTACCGCATCGTGATGGAGTCCGGAACCGAGCTGATCGTGACCAACCCGAGCGACTTCCCCAGCGGAGGCGGTCCCGGCGCCGTCGTGCCGGGCAACGCGACGGGCCCGGACGGCAAGGCCGTCGGCGGGAAGATCGGATGCGTGTACGAGCCGATCGTCCGGGCCACGATCATCTCACCGAGCGACTACATCGGCACGATCATGGATCTGTGCCAGGGCCGGCGCGGCGTCCTCGGCGGCATGGAGTACCTGTCGTCCGACCGGGTGGAGATCCGGTACACGATGCCGCTGGCCGAGATCATCTTCGACTTCTTCGACCAGCTCAAGTCGCGGACCCGCGGGTTCGCGTCGCTCGACTACGAGCCGGCCGGGGAGCAGGAAGCCGACCTGGTCAAGGTGGACATCCTGCTGCAAGGCCAGCCGGTCGACGCGTTCAGCCAGATCGTGCACGCCGACGAGGCGCGTGAGTACGGGCTGTCGATGACGTCGAAGCTGAAGGAACTGATCCCGCGGCAGCAGTTCGAGGTGCCGATCCAGGCGGCCGTCGGGGCCCGGATCATCGCCCGCGAGAACATCCGGGCGCTGCGCAAGGACGTGCTGGCCAAGTGCTACGGCGGTGACATCACCCGGAAGCGCAAGCTCCTCGAACGGCAGAAGGAGGGCAAGCGCCGGATGAAGACGATCGGCCGCGTCGAGGTCCCGCAGGAGGCCTTCGTGGCGGCGCTGTCCACCCAGCCGACCAGCGAGAAGAAACAGCGCTAGCCGGGCTGGTGGTGAGCGGCGCCGCGCCGGCCGCTAGCGGTGGCGGAAGTGCCCCAGGACCCCGTTTGGCCCGGTGTGCGTGTAAACGGGCAGCAGCGTCGCGTTGGTCCCGCCGTTGACGTTGAGCCCGCCGGACGCCGGGCCCACGCCGTGCGCGTTGAGGGCCACCGCGGCCAGCACCGCCACCGCGACGAGCAGCGCGAACAGGCCGATCGCGGTCCAGCCGAGGATGAGGCCGGCGGTCGCCATCCCGTTGCCCTGCTCCCCGGTCATGCGGATCTGCCGGCGCGCCTTGTGGCCCAGGACGACCGCGGGGACCGCCGTGAGCCCGGCGGTGAAGAACTCGGCGACGCCGAAGACCAGCGACGCGACCGCCAGTGAGTTGGTCCCCGGCGACCGGTAGGCCGGGGGGGAGGGCGGCATCTGCGCGGGCAGGTCGGCGGACAGCAGCGCGAGCTCACCGTAGGTCTTGGCGGTGTAGGCCCGCTCCATCCGCTCGGTGTACTCGTCCTGGCTCAGCCGGCCCTCGGCGAAAGCGCCCTTCAGCACGTCGACCAGCTGCTCGCGGTCGGCGTCCGACGCGCGCAGCGACGCCTGCGTACGGCTTAGGCCTTGCGGCCCGTAGAACCGGGGCCGGGGACGATACGCCGGTTGGTCTGCCACCAGTACCTCCCGCCAGATGCGACCCTCTGAGTCTAGCTAACAATTGCCAGTAGTAACGGATAAGTCGCCGGGGGAGTGCCCGCCCCGCCGCAACGAGGCCTATCCGCTGGGGGAATATCGGGCCCAAATCCGTTCGATCTGGTTCTGCCGGTCGGTTAGCCTGCGCTACGTGGATAACGGGCAGGTCGTCTCGGTCAACACGGGCCGCATAGCCGAGGCGGACTGGGCGGGCGAGCTCGGCCGTACCGCCATCGACAAGCGCCCCGTGGCGGGACCGTTGCGGGTCGGCCGGCTCGGCCTCGACGGCGACGAGCAGGCCGACAAGGCCAACCACGGCGGCCCGGAGCAGGCCATCTACGTCTACGCCCGCGAGGACCTGGACTGGTGGGCCGGGGAACTGGGCCGACCCGTCCGGAATGGCGCGTTCGGCGAGAACGTCGTGACCAGCGGCCTGGACGTCTCCGGCGCGCTGATCGGCGAGCGCTGGCGGATCGGCACCGCCGTCGTGCAGATCACGTCCTGCCGCATTCCCTGCGGGACATTCCGCCGGTGGACCGGCGAGAAGGGCTGGGTGAAGCGGTTCGCCGCCGCCGGCCGGCCGGGCGCATACGCGCGCGTTCTGGAGGAGGGCACGGTGACGCCGGGCGATGCGGTGACCGTGCTCGGCCGCCCCGCCGCCGGCGTGACGGTCGCGGAGTCGATGCGCGCCTACTACGGTGACCGCGAGCTGATGGTCCGCCTGTCGGCCGTACCCGGCCGCAGCGCGAAGTGGGACACGATCGCCCGCGGCACCCAGGGTCAGCTCGTACCCGGGCCGGTCGCCACTCCGGCTGCCGGGGCCGTTACCGGGACAGGTGCCGGGACGGGTAGTGCCGGGGCAGGTACCCGGACGGGCCGGGCGGCTAGCTGACCGTGCCCGGCGCGCTTCCCGACGGCGACCCCGTCCCGGCGGACGGCACCCTGACCGCTGCGTCCCGCCACGGCGTGGGCCGCCGGCCGTTCGGCTTCTACGTGCATATCCCGTTCTGCGTCACCCGGTGCGGCTACTGCGACTTCAACACCTACACCGCCGCGGAGCTGGGCGGCGGCGCCTCACGCGCCGCCTACCCGGGTCAGGCGGCCGCCGAGATCCGGCTGGCCCGCCGCGTGCTCGGCGACGCCGACGTCCCGGTCGGCAGCGTGTTCATCGGGGGCGGCACGCCGACCGTGCTGCCGCCGGAGCAGCTCGGTGAGATGCTGCGGGTCATCGACGACCAGTTCGGGCTGGCGGCTGGGGCGGAGGTGACCGTCGAGGCTAATCCGGAAACAGTTACCGAACGGACCTTGGCGCTCCTCCGCGCGAATGGCGTGAGCCGGGTTTCGTTCGGGATGCAATCAGCCCTCCCGCATGTGCTGGCCGTCCTCGACCGCGTGCACGAGCCCGGCCGGCCCGCCCAGTGCGTCGGGTGGGCCCGCGCCACGGGGTTCGAGCACGTGAGCCTGGATCTGATCTACGGCACGCCGGGGGAGACCGACGCGGACTGGCGCCAGTCGCTGGAAACGGCGCTGGCGGCGGCCCCCGACCATATCTCCGCCTACGCGCTGATCGTGGAGGAGGGCACCCGGCTCGCGGCGCGGATCCGGCGCGGCGAGCTCCCGGCCCCGGACGACGACGCGATGGCCGACCGCTACCTGCTCGCCGAGGAGGTGCTCACCGCGCGCGGGCTCAGCTGGTACGAGGTGTCCAACTGGGCCGCGTCCGGCGCCGCCCGGTGCGCGCACAACATGCTCTACTGGACGGGCGGCGACTGGTGGGGTGTCGGCCCGGGCGCGCACAGCCACGTCGGGGGCACCCGGTGGTGGAACGTGAAGCATCCGTCCGCCTACGCCGGGCGGCTCAGCGCCGGCGTCAGCCCCGGCCACGCGCGCGAGACGCTCACCGCCCCCGAACGCCAGCTGGAACGGGTCATGCTGCTGACCCGGCTGGCCGGAGGATGCCCGGTCAGTGAGCTGGAGCCCGCCGGGCAGGTGGCGGCGGCCAAGGCGGTGGCGGGCGGCCTGGCCGACGCGTCCGCCCTGGCCGCCGGGCGCGTCGTGCTCACCCTGCGCGGCCGCCTGCTGGCCGACGCCGTGATCCGCGACCTGACCCCCTGAGCGCTCTCGCGCCCGGAGCCGGATCTACCGCAGCGCGCTCACGCAGAGCCAGCTGGGGATTTCGTAGAAGTCACCGCGGCTGGCCGAGCTGGCCGCGCGGACGAGGTACCTGAGCACCAGGATCCAGAACACCACGAGCACCGGGCCCATGATGACGAGCGCGGTCTTCTGGCTCTCCAGGGCGAGCAGCCCGCCGGCGATCGCGCCCGAGACGGTGAACAGTGTCGCGGTCAGGATCAGGTTGAACGCCTGGGCCGCGTGGGACCGGATGAAGACCGAACTGTTCCGCTTGGCCAGGAAAATGGCCAGCGGGGCGAGCAGCCAGCAAAAGATCGCGCCCAGGTAGCAGGCCATCGCCCACCGGTCCTCGTGGCCAGAGCCGTGGGTCACGGTTCCGGCCTCGTCCGGCGGCCCTGGCACGCCGGACGCACCGGATTCACCGGCATCACCTGCCACCCACGGTGCCCAGGGCGGATCCGCGGGCTCCCAGGGCGGGGCCTGCGGATCCCGCGCCGGTACCCCGGTCCCCCCTGCCGAAGGCTGAGCTGGATCGGTCATCGTCCCTCGCGTTGTGTCCGTGCACTTGTCACGTTACTCGCTACCCGCCACCGCCGGTCGGCTGGCGCAGGCCGCCAGCACGCTGACGGTGCGCTTACGGCAGGCTCACCGCGGGCTCCCAACGGGTCCCCGCCACGATCAGCCCGTCCCGGCCTCGGTGACGAAGTCGATCAGTTCCTCTACCCGCCCGAGCAGCTCCGGTTCCAGGTCGGCGAAGGTGCGCGCCGAGCGCAGGATCCGCTGCCACGCGGCGGCGGTGCTACCGCCCCAGCCGATGGCGTTCAGCACCCCCTCTTTCCACGGCGTCCCGCGCGGAACGTCCGGCCAGCGGGCGATCCCGATCACTGACGGCTTGACCGCCTGCCAGATGTCCACGAACGGGTGGCCGACGATCAGCGCGCTGGGTGAGCGCAGCCCGTCGGCGATTCGGCTTTCCTTCGATCCGGGCACGAGATGATCGACGAGTACGCCCAGGCGCCGTCCCGGCCCGGGGCCGAAGTCGGCCATGATCTCCGGCAGACGGTCGACGCCCTCCAGGTACTCGACGACCACGCCGACCCCGCGCAGGTCGTCGCCCCAGATCTTCTCGACCAGCTCCGCGTCGTGCCGCCCCTCGACGTAGATGCGGCTGGCCCGGGCCACGCGGGCGCGCGACGAAGGCGCCGCCACCGACCCCGAAGCCGTCCGGGCCGGGACGGACGGCACCACGGGGGCCGCCGATGCCGGCCGCATCAGGGTCACGGGCCTGCCCTCGAACAGGAAAGCCGCGGGTGTGAGCGGGAACACCCGCCGTCTCCCGTGCCGGTCCTCCAGCGTCACCGCGGCCTTGTCGCAGCCCACCACCGCGCCGCAGAACCTGCCCTCGGCGTCCTCGACCACCAGCCCGCGCGCCGCTTCGACCTGCGGGACCGTCCGCCGTCGGCGCCTTCCGCCCGCGGCGAGAACATCGGATCCGTACTCATGGCTCCGCAAGGCACGCCTCCTTCAGTACCTCCGCTACGCCCGGACCGTACCGGATCGTCCCCCGGCCGCGGGAAACGCCACGCCGCAGGAATACGAGCGACATGGGCCGTTCGGCATAACCAGGGGCCGCACCGGCCGTCGGCCGTACACGTGCAGGGCGCAAACCCGTTCGTGGGACAATAGACTTAGCACTCGGGAAGCTTGAGTGCCAGGGAGGTGAACACGTGCTCGACGAGCGGAAGCTTGCCGTTCTCCGCGCCATCGTGGAGGACTACGTGTCCACCCATGAACCGGTGGGGTCCAAGTCGCTTGTCGACCGGCACAACCTCGACGTGTCGCCGGCGACCATCCGCAACGACATGGCCGTGCTCGAGGAGCAGGGTTACATTACCCAGCCGCATACGAGCGCGGGCCGGGTGCCGACGGACAAGGGCTACCGCCTGTTCGTGGACCGGCTGTCCCACATGAGGCCGCTGTCCGCGGCCGAACGGCGCGCCATCCAGACCTACCTCGCGCAGGCCTATGGCCTCGACGACGTGGTGGTGCGGACGGTGCGGCTGCTCGCGCAACTCACCCGCCAGGTAGCCGTGGTGCAGTACCCGTCGCTGACGCGCTCGGTGGTCCGGCATATCGAGCTGGTCCGGCTGGCCCCGGAGAAGCTGCTGGTCGTGCTGATCACCGACACCGGCCGGGTGGAGCAGCGGACGGTGGACCTGCCGGACCGCTGCGAGGACGAGGACGTCGCCCACCTGCGCGCGCTGCTGAACGCCAACCTGGACGGTCGCAGGCTGACCGAGGCCGTGCGAATCGTGGCCGGCCTCACCGAGAACGTCCCGCCAGCAGGCCGGCCGAACGCGGCGGCGGTGTTCGCGGTCATCATGGCCAACCTGGAGGAGCGGAACGAGGAGCGGATCGTCCTCGGCGGGACGGCTAACCTGGCCGCGCCGGACTTCTCCCTGGGGCTCCGGGAGGTCCTGGAGGCGCTGGAGGAACAGGTCGTGCTGATGAGGCTGCTCGGCCAGGCGAGCGACGAGTCGCTGCTGTCCGTGATGATCGGCACGGAGAACCCGGTCGAGGGGCTGCAGACCACGTCCCTGGTGACCAGTGGTTACGGTTCGGGCGGGGAGACGCTGGCCAGGCTGGCCGTGCTCGGCCCGACACGAATGGATTACCCCGGGACGATGGGAGCGGTAAGCGCGGTGGCACGGTATGTCGGCGAAATCCTGATGGAGAGCTAGTGGCGACCGAGTACTACTCCGTCCTCGGAGTCCGCCGCGACGCGGGGCCGGAGGAGATCAAGAGGGCGTACCGGCGCCTGGCCCGGGAGCTTCACCCCGACGTCAACCCCGATCCGCAGACCCAGGAGCGGTTCAAGGAGATCACGCAGGCCTACGAGGTGCTCTCCGACCCGGAAAAGCGCCAGATGTACGACATGGGCGGGGACCCGTTCGGCCGGGCCGACGCCGGGCCGGCCGGGGCGGGCGGATTCGGGCCGGGGTTCCCGTTCAGCGACATCATGGACGCCTTCTTCGGGGCGGCGGGGAGCGGGGGAACGGCGCGTGGCCCGCGCAGCCGCGCCCGCCGCGGCCGGAACGCGACGATCCGCGTCGAGCTCGACCTGTCGGAGTGCGCGTTCGGCGCGACCCGCGAGCTGACCGTCGATACCGCCGTGGTCTGCCCGACCTGCTCGGGCGAGGGCACGGCGCCGGGCACACACCCGGAGACCTGCGACGTATGCGGCGGCCGCGGTGAGGTGAGCCAGGTCGCGCGGTCGTTCCTGGGCCAGGTCGTGACGTCGCGGCCGTGCCCGCGCTGCGGTGGGTTCGGCACGCTGCTGCCCCGGCCCTGCCCCGAATGTGACGGTGACGGCCGGGTCCGCACCCGCCGGACCATCAAGGTGCGCATTCCGGCCGGCGTGGAGGACGGGACGCACATCCAGCTGGCGGGCGAGGGCGAGGTCGGCCCCGGCGGGGGGCCGCCTGGTGACCTGTTCCTGGAGATCGCGCAGCGCCCGCACCCCATCTTCGAGCGGCAGGGCGACGACCTGCACTGCACGGTGACCATCCCGATGGTGGCCGCCGCGCTCGGGGCCACGCTGTCGGTGGAGAGCCTGGACGGTCCCGTGGACATCGACATCCGGCCCGGCACCCAGTCCGGTCAGGTGATCCCGCTGTACAACCACGGGGTGCAGCACCTCAACAGCTCGGGTCGCGGCGACCTGATCATCCACGTGACGGTGGAGACGCCGGCCCGGCTCGATCCCGAGCAGGAAAAGCTGCTGCGCGAACTGGCGAAGATGCGCGGTGAGGAAGCGCCCCCCGGCAAGTTCTCCCCGGGGCAGCACGGCTTCTTCTCCCGCCTGCGCGACGCCTTCAACGGCCGCTAGGGCGAGTCTGATGCCGGTTCTGAGGCCGGCGGTGGGGCCGGTGACGCGGTGACCGCGCCGGTATTCCTGGCCGACGGCGCGGACCTGGGCGGGGACGTGATCGTGCTGGCGGGCCCGGAAGGGCGTCACGCCGCCACCGTCCGCCGGATCCGCCCCGGGGAGCGCGCCGACGTAACCGACGGCAACGGCCTGCTCGCCGAGTGCGTCGTGACGGCGGCGGCCGGCGGCCAGGTGGAGCTGCGGGTCCAGGCGCGGCGTGAGGTGCCCGCCCCGGAGCCGCGGATCGCCGCCGTGCAGGCCATCGCGAAGGGCGAGCGGGCCGAACTGGCCGTGGAGACGATGACCGAGGTCGGCGTCGACGTCATCGTGCCGTGGGAAGCGGAACGCTGCGTGGCCCGCTGGCCGGCCGACCGCGCGGCTAAATCGCTCGGCCGGTGGCGTTCGGCCGCTCGTGAGGCCTCCAAGCAGGCCCGGCGGGCCCGGATGCCCGAGGTAACCGGCGCGGCTTCCTCAGCTGATGTCGCCGCCAGGCTCGCGGACGCGACGTGCGCGATCGTGCTCGAGCCGGGGGCCACGCAGCCCTTGTCGCGGCTGCCCATCCCGGTGAGCGGGGACATCGTCCTGGTCGTCGGGCCGGAGGGGGGCATTAGCCCGGCGGAGATGGCGGCGTTCACGGCTGCGGGCGCGATCCCGGCCCGGCTCGGGGATTCGGTCCTGCGGACCTCGACCGCCGGGGCGGTGGGCGCGGCCGTCCTGATGACCGCCACCGGTCGCTGGTAGCAAGCCGTACGCCGCAGAGCTGATCGACTGGAGCACACGCGGGCCCGCGTCATTGGCCGCCGCTATCGAGCCGTCAGCAGTTCGCGTGGTGGTGATGGTGACGCGCGCAGCCCGCCGCGTTGCCCGTGGAGCTGGGGGCCGGATCCGCCGCGTTGCCCGCGGAGCTGGGGGCCGGATCCGCCGCGTTGCCCGCGGAGCTGCCGGCCGGATCCGCCGCGCCCGCCGCGTTGCTCGTGCTGGGGCCCGGAGTACCGCTGGTGGTGTCCGTGCCCCCGGGGCTCGGAGCGGGAGTGCCCGGCCCCGTGGTGCCCGGCCCCGTGGTGCCCGGCCCCGTGGTGCCCGGCCCCGTGGTGCCCGGCCCCGTGGTGCCCGGCGCCGTGGTGCCCGGCCCCGTGGTGCCCGGCGCCGTGGTGCCCGGCCCCGTGGTGCCCGGCCCCGTGGTGCCCGGCCCCGTGGTGCCCGGCCCCGTGGTGCCCGGCGCCGTGGTGCCCGGCGCCGTGGCCTTCACGGAATTGCTCTTACCCGAGGAGGTGCCCGTGGGCGACGCCGTCCCCGTGACCGGGCTCGGCCGGACGGGTGACCGCACCGGGCGCGCCGACGGAGACGCCCCGGGCCGCAGCTTGGTCGCTGAGGCGGAGGCCGGCTGCGCTGGGGCAGACGCCGGCGGAGTCGGCCCGGTGCACGGCTTGGACGTGACGTACAAGCTCTGGGTCGCCGGGCTGCCCGAGCCGGATCCGGAAGCCGGCGCCGTGGCGGTCGGCGTCGGGTTGGCCGAGCCGGTCGGCGCCGGCGTCGGCGGCGTCGTGGTCCGTGTCCTGCTCGGCGCGGTCGTCGGTGCGGTCGGCGTGACCGGGGGAACAGGCGTGAGGATGCCTGGCGTCGCCGGGTTCGCCTGGGGGGCGGTTTTCGGCGGATTCACGCACGTCGACGTCGGTGACGGACTGGCCGTGTACTTTCCCGTTCCCCGCGGGCCAGTGGGGACGCCTGCAACGCCCGGGAGCGGCTGGCCCGTGGCGTTGCTGCTGGCGCCGCCGGTCCCGCCGCCGGTCCCGCCGCCCGTCCCGCCGCCGCCGGACGAGGACGAGGCGATGCTCCCGATCGCATTCCGGAAGCCCGGGACGGCGAAGGCGGTCCCGGCGAACAGGCAGACGGCGGCGAAGGCCACGACGAGCCGCAGCCCGACCGTGCCGGCCCGCTGGTATGTGGCCCGCAGCCCGGCGACGGCCCCAGCCCCAAAATGCCGCTCCCCGGCGGAAACGCCACTGGCTGCGTGGGCATCCGGGGCGGACGTTACCTGGGTGGCAGGAGTGGTTTTGAATCGCCCCGACGGTACCTGCCAGCCCCGCCGGGCGAGGCTAAAAAGCCACGCTAGGGCCTCCGCGGCCACGTATCGGAGCCGGTAGCCGTACCGTTCCGCGTCGACGCGGAGCCCTCCCCATAGCGCGAAGGACGGCCGGGACCTCAGGCGCCCGCGAATCCGGCTCAGACCGTCTTCGGCAGGCGTGAACCTGGCTGCCTCGGCTTTCAGTTCCCGAGCGAGCAGATTTCTGAGGTCGTCGTCAAACGAGGTCATGTTGATGGTTCTCCGGTCATGCTGTCTGCTCCAGAACCGCCCGGAGCGATGACATCCCCCTCGCCGTGTGGCTCTTGACCGCGCCCTTGCTGATCCCCATCATCTCAGCGATCTGCGCCTCCGACATGTCGGCGTAGTACCGCAGGACGAGCGCCTGCCGCTGCCGGTCCGGCAGTCCGCGCAGCGCGGTGATGACCGCGCTGCGCTCCAGCAGCGACATAGCCCCCTGTTCGGCGCTGGGCATATCCGGCGCGGGCTTGGGCGCGTTCCGGTCCACCACGCTGCGGTGCCGCAGCACCGACTTGGACCGGTTCACGACCGCCTGCTTCAGATACGAAAGCGCCTTGTCCTCTTCCCGCAGCCGGTGCCAGCCGTCGTGCATGGCGATGAAGCACTCCTGGACCACTTCCTCCGCCGTTGGCTCGTCGCGCACAAGCAGGACCGCCAGCCGTACGAGCGAACGGTAGTGGCCCGTGTAAAGCTGCGTAACTGCCTGTTCGGCGGTCATCTCCAGCTTCGCAGGTGCCGTCCCGATACCGGCGCCGGCCACAAGGGTCTCGGTCACAGATGTAGGACGCACATGTCCCCCGGCCGGTTCACCCGCGGCCATATGTGATCTTCACTGCCGGAGTCCCGCCCATCTCGATCCGTAGACAGCAGTGACTGCTCAACTTGCCCACCCCACCCGAGTTGGCGATCTACGGTCGGCCCCCAGCGCCTCCCCGACGCTGGTTGGCCCCCAGCGCCTCCCCGGCGCCGGACGACCGAATCCGCAGTTGCATTCTGCCAGACCAACATGCCACAGATGCTGGCATTCTTGGGACTCTCGGACGAAACGCCCCGGATTCCGAACACAATCCTATCTGCGCGACATGGGATAAGACACAGCGAGAACAGGTCAAGCACCTGCTCTAACGGTAGTCAGGACCTTAGTCCCAAACCGGACATAACGGACAAGAATAGCCGACGGTCCCGGCGGGCGACGCTGTGACCTGCATAGACGGCGGCCGACCGGGGCACGGGCGGCGGCCGGACAGGCGCCAGGTGACCGCCCAGTAAGCTCACTGGGTGCCTGACTGCCTATTCTGCCGGATCGCTGCCGGCCAGATTCCAGCTAAAACAGTACGAGAGGACTCACGGACTATCGCGTTCCGGGATATTAGTCCGCAAGCACCCACACATGTGCTGGTCATACCAAAAGAACATTATGTCGACGTCGCGGCGGTCGCCGCCGCTGGTGGCGGCCTGCTCGAGGAGATGGCCCGCCTGGCGCACAGTATAGCGGTGGACGAGGGTATTGGCGGTTCCGGCTACCGCGTCGTCTTCAATAGCGGCCCCGACGCCGGGCAGGAGGTGCCGCACGCGCACGCGCACGTGATCGGCGGCCGGCGCCTGGAGTGGCCCCCCGGGTAGCAGCCGGGTACGCCCGGCGTGGCCCTGCCCCGGGTAGCGGACGCAGCCGCCCTGGGCAGAGCCACGGGCAGCGGACGCAGCCGCCCGGAGAGGCGTGACATGCGCCTTACCCCGGGCGGATACCATGGGCGGAGCCTGTCAGAACAGTCCAGCGGGCGATCCGCTGGACCTTCGAGAGCGACCAGTTGACAGATACCTCACGTAGTCTTCGCGGCGACGGGCAGCCAGAAGGCGGGCGGTCCCAGGTCAGGATCGTGATTCCGGCTGACCACTCGATGGCCGCCCTGCTCGGCTCGCGCGACGAGCTGCTGCGCGTCATCGAGCGGGAGTTCGCCGCCGACATCCATGTTCGCGGTAACGAGATCACCGTAACCGGCCGGCCGGAAGAGACGGCGCTCGTGTCCGGGCTGTTCGAGGAGCTTATCGAGCTGCTGGTGAACGGGGCCGAGCTGTCGGCGGACGCCGTGGAGCGGGCCGCCGCGATGTTGCGCCGCGAGCGGGGCATCCGCCCCGCCGAAGTGCTCACCCTCGACATTCTCTCCGCCCGGGGCCGCACCATCCGGCCGAAGACCCTCAACCAGAAGCGTTACGTGGACGCGATCGACAAGCACACGATCGTGTTCTCGATCGGCCCGGCGGGCACCGGCAAGACCTACCTCGCCATGGCCAAGGCCGTGAAGGCGCTGCAGGCCAAAGAGGTCAACCGGATCATCCTGACCCGGCCCGCGGTGGAGGCGGGGGAGCGGCTCGGCTTCCTGCCCGGGACGCTGTACGAGAAGATCGACCCCTACCTGCGCCCGCTCTACGACGCGCTGCACGACATGCTCGACCCGGACTCGATCCCGCGCCTCACCGCGGCCGGCACCATCGAGGTCGCGCCGCTCGCGTATATGCGGGGCCGCACGCTGAACGACTCGTTCATCATTCTCGACGAGGCCCAGAACACCTCGGCGGAGCAGATGAAGATGTTCCTCACCCGGCTCGGGTTCGGCTCACGGGTCGTGGTGACGGGGGACGTGACGCAGGTGGACCTGCCGAGCGGGCAGGTCAGCGGCCTGCGGGTCGTCCAGGACATCCTGGAGGGCGTACCCGATATTTACTTCAGCCGTCTGACCAGCCATGATGTCGTCCGGCACCGGCTCGTCGGCGATATCGTCGACGCCTACGAACGGTACGACGCCGCCCGGCAGCGTGACGCGGAGGGCCTGTCCGGCCCGGGCGCATCCGGTGGCCAGGGTGCGCGGCGGCCCGCAGGCCAGCCAGGCCAGCACGGGGCGGCACGCGGAGGGGGGAAGCGCGGTCACTGACGGCGCGTACCTGGTGAGTATTGACATCGCCAACGAATCCGGCGTGGGGGTCGGCGAGGTGGCCCTGGCCGCGATCGCCCGCTACGTCCTGGACGAGATGCGCATCCATCCTCTCGCGGAGCTTTCCGTGCTGCTGGTGGACGAGAAGGCCATAGCCGAGCTGCACGAGCGCTGGATGGGGGAACCGGGCCCGACCGACGTCCTGGCCTTCCCGATGGACGAGTTGAGGCCGCCGCACCTGGGCGGCGGCAACACGGGCCGCGCGGGCGCGGAGGAACCGGGCCCCGATCCGGGCCTGCTGGGGGACGTGGTGCTGTGCCCCCAGGTCGCGGCGGTCCAGGCCCGGGACGCGGGTCACAGCACTCAGGACGAGCTGGAAATGCTGGCCGTGCACGGCATCTTGCACCTGCTCGGTTACGATCACGCGGAACCGGATGAGCGCACGGAGATGTTCGGCCTGCAGGACCGCCTGCTGAGCTCGTGGCGCGCCCGCCAGGCGGCCCCCGGAGCGGATGCCCCTGGCACGGACAGGAGCCCGGACGGCGCGCCGGAAGGCGCCGCGGACGGCGCGCCTTCCGAGAGTCCCGGAAGGCAGGAAGGTCCGGGGTTATGTCGCCCCAGGGCTGGCTGATAGCCGCCGCGATCGTGCTCGTCCTCATGGCCGGCTGGTGGGCCAGTGCGGAAGCAACCCTGGCCCGTCTGTCCGCGGTCGGCGGGGAGCAACTGGCCGGGTCAGCGCGCCCGGCCTCGCGCCGGCTCCAGGCTGTCTTCGCGGACCTGCCGCGCTACCTCAGCATCTTGCTGCTGCTCCGCGTCATTTGTGAAACCTCGGCGACCGTACTGGTGGTGGCCGCGTTCGTGCACTGGTTCGGCGCCACGTGGAAGGGCTTCCTGATCGCGCTGGCCGTCATGGTCGTGGTCGGTTACGTCGTGATGGGCATCAGCCCGGTCCCGCTCGGCCGCCGCAGCGCGGAGCGTGTCGCGCTCGGCGCGGCCACCGTGCTCTATCCGCTCGGCGTGCTGCTGGGCCCGATACCGAGGCTCCTCGTTGCCGCGGGCAGCGTGCTGACCCGCGGCAAGGGCACCACGGTGGGGCCGCTGGCCGGTAAGGCCGAGCTGCGCGGTCTGGTCGACTTCCTCGAGCAGCGCAGCGTCATCGAGCCGGGCGAGCGTGAGATGGTCCGGTCCGTCTTCGAGCTGGGCGACACGATCGTCCGTGAGGTGATGGTGCCCCGGACGGAGATGGTGTTCGTCGAGCGGGACAAGACGCTTGGCCAGGCCCTGTCGCTGCACCTGCGCAGCGGGTTCTCGCGCATCCCGGTGGCGGGCGAGAACGAGGACGACGTGGTAGGCATCGCCTACCTCAAGGACATCGTGGCCTACAGTAACGAGCATCCCGGCTCCGAATCCACCACCATGGTCGACCAGGTGATGCGCCCGGCCACCTACGTCCCGGACAGCAAGCCCATCGACGAGCTGCTCCGCCAGATGCAGGCCCTGCAGATCCACGTCGCGATCGTGATCGACGAGTACGGCGGCACGGCCGGCCTGGTGACCATCGAGGACATCCTCGAGGAGATCGTCGGGGAGATCACCGACGAGTACGACCAGGAACAGCCGCCGGTCGAGTGGCTGTCCCCGGACATGGCCCGGGTCACCGCCCGGCTGCCGGTAACCGAGCTGGCGGAGATATTCGGCGTCACGATCGAGGCCGAGGACGTCGAGACCGCCGGCGGGCTGCTGGCCCACGCGCTGGGGCGGGTCCCGATCGCGGGCTCGGAGGGGACCGTCGGCGGTTTGCGGCTGACCGCAGAGAACCTGTCGGGCCGCCGCAACCGGATCGGTTCCGTCCTCGTCGAACGGCTTCCCCAGGAGGCCGAGCAATCCGGCCAATCCGAACGAACACCCTCCTGACTTCCCCTGCCCCCGGAGCACACCGCTTCCGGGTCAGGGCCCGCCCCCTACACTCGACCGCGTGAGCGACGCGCAACTTGATCCCGAGGATAAGAAGATCATTACCCTGGCCCGATCGACCCGGGCCCGGGTGGCGGCCGCCGAAGGGGCGGCCGTCCGGGACGAGACCGGCCGCACATACGCGGCGGCCGCCGTGGCGCTCCCGTCGCTGCAGCTGTCCGCGCTGCGCCTGGCCGTTGCGATGGCCGTGTCCAGCGGCGCGGCCAGCCTGGAGGCGGCGGCCCTGGTCAGCGAAGCGGACGAGCCCGACTCCGGCGACCTCGCGGCCGTCCGGGACATCGGCCCCGACGCCACCGTGTTCCACGCCGCCCCCGACGGCACCCTCCGCGCTATCCTCCAGCCCTAACTCCCGTCCGGCCCGCCACCCCGGCACCAAAGCCAGCGGAGGTTAAGCGAGCCGTACTGGAGTGCCCGGACTCACCGGGAACGGGCCACGGTGGGAGCCGGTCAGCCGGCGCGTCCCCTCGGTGGGTGGCTCATACTTCGTGGTACCTAGCAGTACCGGGGACACCTGACATCCCAGCTTGCCAGGATGCGGGAGAATCGGGGGGTGATGTTGTCACCGGAGGCCGCGGATGCCGGCCCGCACGCGGGTTTCCGATCGGGCTTCGCCTGTTTCACCGGCCGGCCGAACGTCGGGAAGTCGACCCTGATGAACGCGCTGGTCGGCGCCAAGGTCGCGATCACCAGCAGCCGTCCCCAGACCACCCGCCGGGTGATCCGCGGGATCGTGCACCGCCCGGACGCCCAGCTGGTCGTGGTGGACACGCCCGGCCTGCACAAGCCGCGCACGCTGCTGGGCGAGCGGCTGGACAGCCTGGTGCGCTCCACGCTGACCGAGGTCGACGTGATCGGCTTCTGCGTCCCGGCCTCCGAGCCGATCGGCCCGGGAGACCGGTACCTCGCGCGCGAGCTGGCCGGGATCAGGGGAACGCCGATTGTCGCGATCGTGACCAAGACCGACCAGGTTACCCAGGACCAGCTCGTCGCGCAGCTCACGGCGGTGGCCGAACTGGGGGAGTGGGCGGACGTGGTGCCGGTGTCCGCCGTCACCGGGTACAACCTGGACGTGCTGGCCGGCGTGCTGGTGTCGCACCTGCCCGAAGGTCCCCCGCTGTACCCGGAAGGCGAACTGACCGACGAGCCCGAGCGGGACATGGTGGCCGAGCTGATCCGGGAGGCGGCCCTGGAGGGGGTGCGCGAGGAGCTCCCGCACTCGATCGCCGTGGTCGTGGAGGAGATGGGCCCCCGTCCCGGTCAGGAAGACCTCACCGACGTGCACGCCGAGATGTACGTCGAGCGGCCCAGCCAGAAGGCCATCGTCATCGGCGCCAGGGGGAGCCGGCTGAAAGACGTCGGCAGCCGCGCCCGCCAGCAGATCGAGGCGCTCCTGGGCACCCGGGTCTACCTCGACCTGCACGTCAAGGTGGCCAAGGACTGGCAGCGCAACCCCAAGCAGCTCCGCCGCCTGGGCTTCTACGACTGAAGCGCTACCGGGGTTCCGTTCGGCTGATAGGGTGGGTTTCATCATGCTGCGCGAGCTGCTCCTCCTTAGCAGCCGCGGCGGGGGCCGTTAAGGCCCGCTCCCTCGCCGCGGAGTATTCGCGTGACCGCTGGCCAGATCGTGGCCGGGGACCCGGCCAGATCCTCCGCAGCCTCGACGAGGAGCAGCATCCATCATGATTCCGCAGCAGACGCCTGCGCCCGGCCAGCAGCCGGCATCCAAACCTTCCGCGCGGCAGCGGTCCATCGGGGCCGGCGCCATCCAGCCGCGGCCGAGCGGCATGCCCTGTCATCGTTACACGCCTTTCAAGGCCGTTGACCTGCCCGAACGCACCTGGCCGGGCCGGGCGGTGACCAAAGCGCCGCGCTGGCTGTCCACCGACCTGCGCGACGGCAACCAGGCGCTGATCGACCCGATGAGCCCCGCCCGTAAGCGCAAGATGTTCGACCTCCTGATCCGGATGGGTTACAAGGAGATCGAGGTCGGCTTCCCGTCGGCCAGCCAGACCGACTTCGACTTCGTGCGTGAGCTGATCGAGGGCGGCCACATCCCCGGTGACGTGCAGATCTCGGTGCTGACCCAGGCCCGCGACGACCTTATCGAGCGGACCGTCGAATCGCTGGTCGGGGCGCCGCGGGCCACGGTGCACCTGTACAACGCGACCGCGCCGCTGTTCCGCCGGGTGGTGTTCGGCGTGGACCGCGAGCAGTGCAAGGCGCTGGCCGTCGATGGCACCATCTCCGTGCTCCGGCACGCCGGACGCCTGCTGCCGGACTGCGACTTCGGCTACGAGTACTCCCCGGAAATCTTCGTCGACACCGAGCTGGACTTCGCCATCGAGGTGTGCGAAGCGGTCTCCGGCGTCTGGCAGCCCGAGGCGGGCCGGGAAGTCATCTTCAACCTGCCGTGCACCGTCGAGCGGTCCACCCCGAACGTCTACGCCGACCAGATCGAGTGGATGAGCCGCCAGTTCTCCCGGCGCGAGCACGTCTGCCTGTCGGTGCACACGCACAACGACCGGGGGACCGCGGTCGCCGACGCCGAGCTCGCGATCATGGCCAGCGCGGACCGGGTCGAAGGCTGCCTGTTCGGCAACGGTGAGCGGACCGGAAACGTCTGCCTGGTCACGCTGGGCATGAACCTGTTCAGCCAGGGCATCGACCCCATGATCGACTTCTCCGACATCGACGAGATCCGCCGCACGGTCGAGTACTGCAACCAGCTGCCCGTGCACCCGCGCCACCCATACGCCGGTGATCTCGTCTACACGGCGTTCTCCGGCTCCCACCAGGACGCGATCAAGAAGGGCTTCGAGGCGCTCGAAGCCGAAGCCGCGTCGGCGGGAGTCCCGTTCGCGGACTACCCGTGGGCCGTGCCGTACCTGGCCATCGACCCGCGGGACGTGGGCCGCACGTACGAGGCCGTGATCCGGGTGAATTCCCAGTCCGGCAAGGGCGGCGTCGCGTACGTGATGAAGACCGAGCATCAGCTGGACCTGCCCCGGCGGCTGCAGATCGAGTTCTCCCGGGTCATCCAGGCGCGCACCGACGCCGGCGGCGGTGAGGTGACGCCCGCCGAGATGTGGGAGCTCTTCTCCGCCGAATACCTCTCGGACGGCCCGGTCGCCCTGCTCGGGCACCGTGCCTCCTCGGTGGTCGAGTCCAAGCACGTGCTGACCGCCGAGGTGCGCGCGGACGGGGAATCCCGCCAGATCGAAGGGTCCGGCAACGGCCCGATCTCGGCCTTCTGCGACGCGCTGACCTCGGTGGGCATCAAGACCCGGGTGCTCGACTACACCGAGCACGCCCTGTCCGCCGGGTCGGACGCGCAGGCCGCCGCGTACGTCGAATGCGAGATCGACGGCCGCCCCCTGTGGGGTGTCGGCGTCGACGCCGACACCACCGGCGCCTCCATGCGCGCCGTCCTCTCCGCCGTCAACCGCCCGCGCCGTAGCTAACCGCCCGCGCCGTGCCTGACCGGCCGCCACGGGTGATGCGGCGCCTGCGGTGACGCGACGGTGGAGGCTGCAGTGACCAGAGCGATCCCACCGTGAGCGTTTTCGTCAGGCGCTCCGGCGCGCTGGACCCGGGTTGTCGGTGCGGTGCGGGACGATAGGGACATGGAGCTGTACCGGGATGACGGGGTCGTGCTGCGCGCGCAGAAGCTGGGCGAGGCCGACCGGATCATCACGGTACTGGCGCGGAAGACGGGCCGGGTCCGCGCCGTGGCCAAGGGCGTGCGGCGCACCAAGTCCCGGTTCGGCGGGCGGCTTGAGCCGTTCACGCATGTCGACCTGCTGCTGTATCCCGGGCGCTCGCTCGACGTGATCACCCAGGCGGAGGTGATCCGGTCGTACGGCGCGCCGCTGACGGCGGACTATCCGCGGTACACGGCGGGCGTCGCGATGCTGGAGACGGCGGAGCGGTTCACCCCCGAGGACAAGGAACCGTCGCTGCGCCAGTTCCTGCTGCTCGTCGGCGGGCTGCGGGCCCTGGGGGAGGCCAGTCATGATCCCCGGCTGGTACTCGACGCCTACCTGCTGCGGTCGCTGGCGGTGGCGGGGTACGCGCCGGCGCTGGAGGCGTGTGCCCGGTGCGGGACGTCCGGCCGGCTGCCCGCGTTCGCGATTCCCTCAGGCGGCATGGTGTGCGTGTCGTGCCGGTCACCCGGCGCGGCGTCCCCCGCATCCGCGACCGTGACCCTGATGAGCGCGCTGCTCCGGGGCGATTGGGAAAGTGCGGATCAGAGCGAGCGGCGGCATCAGGTAGAGTGCAGTGGCTTGGTAGCCGCCTATCTGCAGTGGCACCTGGAGCACTCAATCCGTTCGCTGCGTCACGTGGAGCGTGTTTGACCGTCCGGCCGCCCGATCCTCATCCGAGTGGCGCCCGCCCGCCCGCTATCCCGCGCGATCTGGTCCCCCGGCACGTGGCCATCGTCATGGACGGGGACGGACGCTGGGCCAAGCAGCGGGGGCTGCCGCGGACCGAGGGTCATAAGGAAGGCGAATCCTCGCTGCTCGATGTGATCATGGGCGCGATCGAGCTGGAAATTCCTTACCTGTCCGCCTATGCCTTCTCCACTGAGAACTGGCGCCGTTCCCCGGATGAGGTCCGCTTCCTGATGGGCTTCAACCGCGACGTGATCCACCGGCGCCGCGACCTGCTGAACGAGATGGGTGTCCGGATCCGGTGGGCGGGGCGGCGTCGGCGTCTGTGGCGCAGCGTCATCAGCGAGTTGGAGGAGGCCGAGCGGATGTCGGCCGGCAACTCCGTCCTCACGCTCCAGTTCTGCGTGAACTACGGGGGCCGCGCCGAGATCGCGGACGCGGCCGCCGCCATCGCCGCCGACGTGGCCGCGGGAAAGATCCGGCCGGACAAGGTGGACGAGAAGCTTCTCTCGCGGTATCTGGACGAGCCGGAAATGCCCGATGTCGACCTCTTCGTACGATCGTCAGGGGAGCACCGGACCTCGAATTTCCTGATCTGGCAATCCCATTACGCCGAGATGGTCTTCCTGGACACGCTCTGGCCCGATTTCGATCGCCGCCACCTGTGGCAGGCGTGCGAAATCTACGCCAGCCGGGACCGCCGCTATGGCGGCGCCATTCCCAACGTCGTGGCCGCTCCGGCCCAGTCCCGCTGACGCCCTCCCTGCCGAAGCTGTCTTCGGCACCAGTGGCCTCATCTGCGCTGGAATGCGCCGTTTAACCGGGTCCTCCCCGGGTGGCCGCCGTGTCGGAAGGCAGGGCAAATTTCGGCAAATTTATTTATCGCATTTCGCGTCCGCAAGCCAGCCGGAAAGAGTAACTCTTTATCCGGTTTTAGCCCGCGAATTATCTCTGCCTTGCCCCGGATGTCACCAGGCGCGCCCGCGATACCACTCCGTATAGGCCATTGCCGGAGTTGCCCCGGTTCAAATTCCGGTCAGCCGCAAAACGGCAGGACTAGCTACGTAAATGGCTGGGCACAACGTTGTCGGGCGCCGCCTGTAATTGCGCGACGGGGATTACTGGCTGTGCCGGGGGAATCCGGCCGCGCGCCCACGGCCGGGTGAATCATCAATGGGGGTGTTGATGCGTCGCACAGCAGTGGCCGTCATTGGATTCGGGTGCGCGATAGGGGTGTTCGCGACGGCAGGTACGATCCCGGTCAGGGCGATTGCCGCCGACCAGAACCAGGCCAGCAGCAACGTGACCGGCGCGGGGGCGCTGGACCGGTACGGCGAGCAGCGCGAGCTCCAGGCCGCGGTCTCAGATTCGGACCTGTCCGTCACCGGCACGTACGGCGGTGACGCGGGCCAGGCCGAGAGCATCATCTGGGGCATGCGCAAGCGAGCGGCCCAGCCGCCCGGCGCCCGTGCCGGGACGGCCCGCAAGGCCGTGACCGGCGCTGACACCTCGGCCCGGACGTTTCCTATCAAGGCCGGCGGATATCCGGAACCAGCGGTGAAACTCACGTCCGTGACCACGCCCATCGCGAAGCCGCAACTACCCCAGAGCCGGCCGGCACACCCAAGCCGACCGGCACACCGAAACCGGCGGGCACACCGAAACCGGCGGGCACACCGAAACCGATGGGCACACCGAAGCCCACGACGTCGGCGTCGCCTCCCCTCCGGCACCCTGGCGGCCAGCCTGAAGCCGCGCATACCTGCCCGGCCCGTGAACGGCTTTGATACCTGCACCGCGCCGTCGGCCGGCGCGATGAAGGCGTGGAAGCGCAGGTACTCCGCCATCGGGGTCTACATCGGCGGCCAGAACATGGCCTGCGGCTACGGCAACCTGTCCGCCTCCTGGGTCAAGTCGGTCCATTCGATGGGCTGGTCCCTGCTGCCTGTGTACGTCGGCCTTCAGGCGCCCTGTGCCTCCGTCCCGGGCAGGATCAACAGGAGATCCGCGGCGTCGCAGGGAAAGTCCGCCGCGGACACCGCCGTCGGTGACGCGGCCAATTTCGGCATGAGAAAGGGAACGCCGATCTACTTCGACATGGAGTCGTACAAAAATTCGAATGGCCGCTGCCGCTCCGCGGTGCTTACCTTCCTGGACGCATGGACCCGGGAACTGCACGCCCGCCGCTATAGGTCCGGCGTCTACTCCAGTGCCTCGTCCGGGGTGAGCGACCTCGTGCGGACCAGAACCATCAACGGCCACGCGCTGGCCCAGCCGGACGCCCTGTGGTTCGCCCTGTGGGACAACAGAGGCAATCTGACCGGCGCGCCTTATCTGCCGGCCAGACGCTGGGCCGCCGACCGGGTCAAGCAGTACGCGGTCAACAAAACGCAGAAGATAGGGGGCTACACCCTCACTATCGACGCCGACCGGGTGGGCGGAGCCGTATCGGGGCCCTGACCGGGATAGCGCGCCGGATCGGATTCGCATTGGAAGGCCGGTGGCCCTAGGCTTGGGCCACCGGCCTCCCTCGCACGGTGTTTACCCCGTGCCCGCGCGTCAACGGGGGCGCCCCAGTGGCGCCGGTACCCGTGATGGTTCGTTACACGGCTAGCTGGGCCGCTGCCCAGCGCCGTTCGGACGGGACCTGCAGCCGCTGTCTCGTGATCGGCTGAAGGGCCATCCGGAGGCCGGGCCGTAAACACCAACGACGCCGACCGCCAGCCGGATGGAGACCTTGATGGCAGCACGCAGTGACCGCATGGATACGATCGTCAGCCTGTCGAAGCGACGGGGGTTCGTCTACCCCTCCAGTGAGATCTACGGCGGACTGCGGGCGTCCTGGGACTACGGCCCCCTCGGCGTCGAGCTGAAGAACAACATCAAGCGCCAGTGGTGGCGTTCGATGGTGCAGGAGCGGGACGACATCGCCGGCCTGGACTCCAGCGTCATCCTGGCCCGCGAGGTCTGGGAGGCCAGCGGCCACATCACCGAGTTCGTCGACCCGCTGACCGAGTGCATGTCCTGCCACAAGCGGTTCCGCGCCGATCACCTGATCGAGGCGTACGAGGCCAGGCACGGTCACCCGCCCGAGCACGGCCTGGCCGGCCTGACCTGCCCGAACTGCGGCAACAAGGGCACGTTCACCGAGCCGCGCATGTTCAGCGGCCTGCTGCGGACCTATCTCGGCCCGGTCGAAGACGAGTCCGGGCTGGCCTACCTGCGGCCGGAGACGGCGCAGGGCATCTTCATCAACTACAAGAACGTCCTGCAGAGCTCGCGCAAGAAGCTCCCGTTCGGCATCGGCCAGATCGGCAAGTCGTTCCGCAACGAGATCACCCCGGGCAACTTCATCTTCCGCACCCGCGAGTTCGAGCAAATGGAGATGGAGTTCTTCGTCCGGCCCGGCACCGACGAGGAATGGCACCAGACCTGGATCGACACCCGGTTCGACTGGTACAAGGACCTCGGCATCCGCGAGGAGAACCTGCGGCTTTTCGAGCACCCCAAGGACAAGCTGTCGCACTACTCCAAGCGCACCGTCGACGTGGAGTACCGGTTCGGCTTCCAGGGCTCCGAATGGGGTGAGCTGGAGGGGATCGCCAACCGCACCGACTTCGACCTGACCACGCACGGCCGCGCGTCCGGGGTCGACATGACCTACCTGGATCAGGAGACCGGCGAGCGGTTCGTCCCCTACGTGATCGAGCCGGCCGCCGGCGTGGACCGCGCCGCGCTGGTGTTCCTCCTGGATGCCTACACCGAGGACGAGGCGCCGGACGCCAGGGGAAAGCTGGAGAAGCGGACCGTCTTGCGGCTTGACCGCCGCGTCGCGCCGGTCAAGGTGGCGGTGCTCCCGCTGTCCCGCAACGCCGACCTCTCGCCCAAGGCCCGCGACCTGGCCGCCGCCCTGCGCAAGCGCTGGAACACCGACTTCGACGACGCCAGCGCGATCGGCCGCCGGTACCGCCGCCAGGACGAGATCGGCACGCCGTACTGCGTCACGGTGGACTTCGACACGCTCAACGATGAGGCCGTCACCGTGCGGGAACGCGACTCGATGCGCCAGGAGCGGATCGGCATCGACCAGCTCCAGGCGTACCTGGCGGAACGGCTCCCGCCCTGCTGAGGCCCGCCTCCCCCCGGCGAGCACGTGGACCTGGCCGGCCGGTCCTCGGCGCCCGGGACACCGCTTCGGCCCTGGCGGGCCCGCGCGGTCGTGCCGGGGGCGCGCCAGGCAGGTCGCGGCCCGGCGCCTGCGGGCCCTAATCTGTACGACGGACCATTCCCGCCGGTACGGGGGCTCTCTGCTGTGTCTACTGTGTCACGTTGGAGTAGACCACCAGCGTGAGGGGACCTTCGCCCCCGTGTCACGTTCGCTGCCGGCCGGTAGAGTCCGAGACAAAATAAGGATGCAATCAGCTACGCCGCACGAGGAGCGTTCAGTGCCGAAGCTCGTTTACGACTTTGCCGAAGGCAACAAAGACATGAAGGACCTGCTGGGTGGCAAGGGAGCCAACCTGGCCGAAATGACCAACCTGGGTCTCCCCGTCCCCCCTGGGTTCATTATCTCCACCGAGGCCTGCCGTGCCTACCTGCGCGACGGGTCCACCCCCCCCGAGCTGGAGGCCGAGGTCAGCGGGCATCTCACCCAGCTTGAGTCGGCCATGGGACGCAAGCTCGGCGACCCGGCCGACCCGCTGCTGGTCAGCGTGCGGTCCGGCGCGAAGTTCTCGATGCCGGGCATGATGGACACGATCCTCAACATCGGCCTGTCCGACCGGGCGGTGGAGGGGCTGGCCAAGCAGGCCGGCAACGAGCGGTTCGCCTGGGACTCCTACCGCCGGCTGATCCAGATGTTCGGCAAGACCGTGCTGGACATTGAGGGTGAGGCGTTCGAGCAGGCCATCGACAACGCCAAGAAGGCCAAGGGCATCAAGAACGACCTCGACCTGGACGCCGCTGACCTGCAGCAGCTGGTCAGCGCGTTCAAGCAGATCGTGCGCGAGCACACCGGGCGCGACTTCCCCCAGGAGCCCCGCGAGCAGATGGACCTGGCCATCAATGCGGTGTTCAACTCCTGGAACTCCGACCGCGCCATCCTGTACCGCCGCCAGGAGCGGATCCCCACCGACCTCGGCACGGCCGTCAACATCGTCGCGATGGTGTTCGGCAACATCAGCGACGACTCCGGCACGGGCGTCGCGTTCACCCGCGACCCTGGCACCGGCCAGCAGGGGACCTACGGCGACTACCTGCAGAACGCCCAGGGTGAGGACGTGGTCGCCGGTATCCGCAACACGGTGCCGCTGCAGGACCTGGAGCAAATCGACAAGGCCTCCTTCGACCAGCTCATGCAGATCATGCGGACGCTGGAGAACCACTACAAGGACCTGTGCGACATCGAGTTCACGATCGAGCGCGGCAAGCTCTGGATGCTGCAGACCCGCGTCGGCAAGCGCACCGCCGCCGCCGCGTTCCGCATCGCGACCCAGCTCGTCGGGCAGGGCCTGATCGACATGGACGAGGCGCTCACCCGGGTCAGCGGCGAGGAGCTCGTCCGGCTGATGTTCCCCCGCTTCGACACCGGCACCGGGGCCAAGAGGATCGCCCAGGGGATCAGCGCGTCGCCCGGCGCCGCGGTCGGCAAGGTCGTCTTCGACTCCGGGCGCGCCGTGGAGCTGGCCGACCAGGGCGAGGACGTCATCCTCGTCCGCCGCGAGACCAACCCCGACGACCTGCACGGCATGATCGCCGCGCGCGGCATCCTGACCAGCCGGGGCGGCAAGACCAGCCACGCCGCCGTGGTCGCCCGCGGCATGGGCAAGACCTGCGTCTGCGGCGCCGACGAGCTGGAGGTCGACACGGCCGGCGGCCACTTCACCGCCCCGGGTGACGTCCGCGTCGCCGAGGGCGATGTGATCTCCATCGACGGCACATCCGGCGCCGTCTACCTCGGCGAGGTGCCGGTCGTGCCGTCACCGGTCGTGCAGTACTTCGAGGGCGGCCTGACCCCGGAGTCCGACGAGCTGGTCGCGGCCGTGCACGCGCTGATGACGCACGCCGATACCCGCCGCCGGCTCGGCGTCTGGGCCAACGCCGACACGGGTCCCGACTGCGAGCGGGCCCGCCGGTTCGGCGCGGGCGGTGTTGGGCTGGTGCGGACCGAGCACATGTTCCTCGGCGAGCGCCGCGAGCTCGTCGAGCACCTCATCCTGGCCGAGAACGAGTCCGAGCAGCAGACGGCCCTGGACGCGCTGGAGCCGCTGCAGCGCGGGGACTTCGTGGAGATCCTGGCGGCGATGGACGGCCTGCCGGTGACGATCCGGCTGATCGACCCGCCGCTGCACGAATTCCTGCCCGACCTCACCGACCTGTCGGTCAGGATCGCCCTGGCCGGCGACGACGTGACCGACAAGGACAAGAAGCTGCTGGAGGCGGTCCGCCGGCTGCACGAGGAGAACCCCATGCTCGGCCTGCGCGGGGTCCGGCTCAGCCTGGTCATCCCGGGCCTGCTCGACATGCAGGTGCGGGCGATCGCGCACGCCGCGGCCGACCGCAGGCAGGCCGGCGGGAACCCGCGTCCCGAGGTGATGATCCCGCTGGTCGGCGCGGTGCAGGAGCTGGAGATCGCCCGCGAGCGGACCGCGAAGGCCCTCGCCGAGGTCGCCGAGGAGACCGGCACCGACGTGCACACGCTCATCGGCACCATGATCGAGGTGCCCCGGGCCGCGCTCACCGCCGGGCAAATCGCGGAGGCGGCCGAGTTCTTCTCCTTCGGCACCAACGACCTGACCCAGATGACGTGGGGCTTCTCCCGCGACGACGTGGAAGGGGCGTTCTTCAGCCGCTACATCCAGCTCGGCATCTTCGGGGTGTCGCCGTTCGAGACGATCGACCGGGAAGGGGTGGGCCGGCTGGTCCGCCTCTCGGTCGAAGAGGGCCGGGCCACCCGGCCCGACCTGCAGGTCGGCGTCTGCGGCGAGCACGGCGGCGACCCGGATTCGGTGCACTTCTTCCACGACGCGGGCCTGGACTACGTGTCCTGCTCGCCGTTCCGGGTGCCCGTCGCCCGGCTGGAGGCCGGTCGCGCTCAGATCGAGTCTGAGCGGGCCGCCGCGGGCAGCGCGGGCGGCAGCGACAGCAGGTGAGCTGACGTCCGGAACATCTAGCGAGACCGGTTACGACGCGCGCGCCACGGCCCGCTGGGTGGCTGAGCCGCCCAAGCGGGCCGGGCGCAGCGCGTTCGAGCGGGACCGGGCGCGTGTCCTGCACAGTGCGTCGCTGCGCCGGCTGGCGGCGAAGACGCAGGTGGTGGCGGTCGGTGCGGACTTCCCGCGGACCCGGCTGACCCACTCGCTGGAGTGCGCCCAGATCGGCCGGGGCATCGGCTCCGTGATCGGGTGCGATCCCGACCTGGTGGAGACCGCCTGCCTGGCGCACGACATCGGCCATCCGCCGTTCGGCCACAACGGCGAGACGGCCCTCGCGGACCTCGCCGCGGGCTGCGGCGGGTTCGAGGGCAACGCGCAGACCCTGCGCCTGCTCACCCGGCTGGAGACCAAGGTGCGGGGGGCGGGCCTGAACCTCACCCGGGCGTCCCTGGACGCCATCGTGAAGTACCCGTGGCCCGCGCCGCTGGACGGCCCGGGCGCGTCCGGCGGGCCCGGGGCGCCCGGCGGGCCCGGCGTGGGCACGGCACCCTCGATCGGGGAAACTCCCGCCCCGCCCAAGTTCAACTATTACGCCGACGACGCCGAGGTCTTCGGCTGGATCCGGCAGGGTGCGCCCGACCAGCGCCGTTGCCTGGAGGCGCAGGTCATGGACTGGGCCGACGACGTGGCCTATTCCGTGCACGACGTAGAGGACGGCCTGCACGCCGGGCTGGTCAGCTTCGCGCAACTTCATGATCATTCCGAACGGGCCTTGGTGGCCCTGGCTGCCCAGCGTTTCTACTGCGCACCGGGCTCGGCCACGGTCGCCGAACTGACTGCGGTGTTCGACGACCTGATGGCCCTGGACTGCTGGCCGAAAGGCTTCGACGGCGGCCCGGACTCCCTCGCCGCCCTGAAGAACCTGACCAGCGAGCTGGTCGGCCGGTTCTGTGTCGCGGCCCAGGACGCGACCCGCGCGTCCTGCGGGGAGCTCAACGGCGGCGGGAGGCTGACGCGGTACGCGTGTGACCTCGTGGTCCCGCGGACCCAGCGGCTGGAGTGCGCGCTGCTCAAGGCGGTCGCGGCGCACTACGTGATGACGAGGGAAGGCGCGGCCGCCGCGCAGGCGCGGGAACGTGAGCTGATCGCCGAGCTCGCGGCCACGGTCCAGATCGGCGCGCCGCAGACGCTCGATCCGGTGTTCCGCCCGGCCTGGGAGACGGCGTCCTCCTCCGCCGCGCGCCGCCGCGTGGTGATCGACCAGATCGCCTCGCTCACCGATACCTCGGCCATCGCCTGGCACCGCCGTCTCTGCCGCACCGCCGCTCGGTCCTGATGGCGTGCCCGGCTCCCTGGCCGGCACCGGCCCGCCCCGCCGCGCACACGGCCGGGGGAGGTCGCTCGCGCCACCGCGAGGGGCCTGGAATAGGCCACAGTATCTACGGGCAGGTGCACTAGACTCAGCCCGCTGATCAAGCGAAGCGGCCCGGCGGACACCGGACGCGCGAGCAGCGGAATGCGTGAAGCCGGGGCGCCCGGGAGTGATAATTTGTCTGGAGATGCCCCACGAGGGGGCTGCTCCGGGTGGGCGCGGAGCGGAGGCGGGGAAAATGGCGGGCCGGATCCGCGACGAGGACATCGCGGTGATCCGCGACCGGTCGCCGATCGACGAGGTGATCGGGGAGTACCTGCAGCTGCGCAGCGGCGGCGGTGACTCCCTTAAGGGGCTGTGCCCGTTCCACGACGAGAAGACGCCCTCGTTCAACGTCACGCCCGCGCGCGGCCTGTTCTACTGCTTTAGCTGCAGCGAGGGCGGCGACGTCATCAAGTTCGTTCAGAAGATCGACGGCCTCACGTTCATCGAGGCGGTCGAGCGGCTGGCCGGACGGGCCGGGATCGACCTGCGCTACGAGCAGGGCGGGTACGTGCCCGGGCAGGAGCAAGAGCCAGCGCCGGCGGCTGGTGGACGCGCACCAGGCTGCGGCCGAGTTCTACCAGGAGCAGCTTCAGGGCCCCGGTGCCGTGGCGGGGCGGGCCTTCCTGACCGAGCGCGGCTTCGAGCGCGCCGACGCGGAGCGGTTCGGAGTTGGCTACGCGCCGGCCGGATGGGAGGAACTGACCCGGCACTTGCGCACACGGGGGTTTTCCGACGCGGAGCTGATCGCCGGGGGCCTGGCCCTGGAGGGCCGCCGCGGCCCCCGGGACCGGTTCCACAACCGCCTCATGTGGCCCATCCGCGACCTATCCGGGGACGTCATCGCGTTCGGAGCGCGCAAACTCGACCCGGATGATGAAGGACCGAAATATCTCAATACGCCGGAAACGCCGCTCTTCCGCAAGAGCACGGTGCTCTACGGCGCCGATCTGGCCAAGCGGGAGATCTCACATCGTCGCCAGGCGGTCATCGTGGAGGGCTACACCGACGTCATGGCCTGTCACCTGGCCGAGGTCCCGACCGCCGTAGCCACCTGCGGCACGTCGTTCGGCGACGAGCACATCAAGGTGCTGCGACGGCTGGTGATGGACACCGACGGGGCCGCCGGCGAGGTGATCTTCACGTTCGACGGCGACGCCGCCGGGCAGAAGGCGGCACTGCGCGCGTTCGGGATGGAGGAGCGCTTCGTCACGCAGACGTTCGTGACGGTCCAGCCGGACGGCCTCGACCCGTGCGACCTCCGCCTGGCTCACGGCGACGCCGCGGTCCGCGACCTGATCGCGCGGCGCGTACCGCTGTTCGAGTTCGCCATCCGCAGCGTGGTGGCCAAGCACGACCTGGACACGACCGAGGGCCAGATCGCCGCGCTGGACGAGGCCGCCCCGATCGTGGCCCGGATCAAGGACACTGGCCTGCGGGCGCGCTACGCCGTCAACCTCGATCGCTGGCTCGGCCTGATGGACGAGCGCTTCGTGCTGGCCCGGGTCAGAGCGCACGCTGGCGACTCACCGGGCGGGCCGGGCGGCGACTCAGGGCGGGGCGGGGCGCGTTCCGGGCGGCGGGATGCGGCGCGCCCGGGCGCCGCGGGCCGCGGTCCCGCAGGGCCCGCCGGGCCGCACGGGCCCTACGGGTCTTACGGGGGCCCTGGGGCCGCCGGACCGGGCGGGAACGGGGCGTCCGGCTACGAGGGGCAGGGGAACGGCCGCCGGCAGCCGTCCGGCGCTCCCGGCGCCCAGGGAGAGGTGGGCTATGACCCTACCGATCCCGTGGTCCAGGTCGAGCGGGAGGCGCTCAAGCTCGCCGTGCAGCGACCGGGACTGTGCGGGCCCGAGTTCGACGCCCTCGGGGACGGGGCGTTCACCGTTCCCGCGCACGCGGCCGTGTTCCGGCTGATCGCCGAGTCGGGCGGCACGAGCGTGGCCGGCAGCGGCCGCGAATGGGCGGCCCGGCTGCGTGACGATGCGCCGAACGACCGTGCTCGCGCGTTCATCACCCGGTTGGCCGTGGAACCGCCCCAGCTCACCGGCGAACCGGATGCCCGCTACGTGGATGTGGTCCTGGCCCGGGTGGGTGAGCTCGCGGTGAGCCGGGAGATCGCGTCGGTCAAGTCGAAGCTGCAGCGGATGAACCCGGTGCAGCAGCAGGCCCCCTACAACCAGCTCTTCGGTGACCTGGTGGGACTCGAGCAGCGCCGCAAGGCCCTGCTCGGCCGCGCCGCTGGCGCCTAGTGGCAGGCGCCGCGGGCGCTCAGCAACAGGCGCCGCAGGCGCTCAGCAACCGGCGCCGCAGGCGCGCAGTAGTGGCTCACTAACCCGCCGGGACCAGGTTACGGACAGCTAGGACTCACCGTAACTACCGGGAAGGTGACAAAATTAGGTCCCCCGTAACCGGGGGTTCGTGTCGCACACTGGTTCACGTGAGCCTCAGCGTACTGACAAGCGGGCCTTCGCTGGCCGACCAGATGACTCATCTCGTGGCGCTTGGGAGGGAGCGGGGTTCCCTCACAATGGCGGATGTCGCTACCGGTCTCGACCGCCACGAACTCTCACCCGATGCGCTCGCCGCCGTCACGCGGCTGCTGGGTGATGAGGGCATCGAGCTTATCGACGCTCCGCACGAGGAGGTGGAAGAGCCCAGACCTGCGGGGGAGGCGGATCTGGGCCGGCCCGCTGCCACCAGCGACCTCGTCCGGATCTACCTCCGGGGAATCGGGCGCGTCCCGCTGCTGACCGCCGAAGGCGAGGTGGAGCTGGCCAAGTCGATTGAGGCGGGCCTGTTCGCCGATGAGAAGATGCGCGGTGGCTTCCCGTTGCAGGGAGCCGAGGTGGCGGACCTGCGGCTCCTGGTGGCCGAAGGGGAGCGGTCCAAGCAGCGCCTGATCGAGGCCAACCTGCGCCTGGTGGTGTCCATCGCCAAGCGCTACATCGGCCGCGGTCTGGTCTTTCTGGACCTGATCCAGGAGGGAAACCTGGGGCTTATCCGCGCGGTCGAGAAGTTCGACTACACGCGGGGCTACAAGTTCTCCACCTATGCGACGTGGTGGATCCGGCAGGCCATCACCCGGGCCATCGCCGACCAGGCGCGCACCATCCGGGTGCCCGTGCACATGGTGGAGACGATCAACAAGCTGGCCCGTATCCAGCGCCAGCTGCATCAGGACCTCGGGCGCGAAGCGACGCCGGAGGAGATCGCCGCGGAGATGGGGATCGAGCCGGATCGGGTGGCTGACATTCAGCGAATCGCCCTGGAGCCCGTATCGCTCCAGTCGCCCATCGGGGAGGAAGAGTCCGACCTGGGCGACTTCATCGAGGACGCGGACGCCGTGGTGCCGATCGAGGCCGCGGCGTTCATCATGCTGCAGGACCAGCTGGAGCGTGTCCTGGATGAACTGTCCCGGCGTGAGCAGCGGATTATCCAGCTGCGGTACGGCCTGACCGACGGTCATCCCCGGACGCTGGAGGAAGTGGGCCGGGAGTTCGGCGTGACCAGGGAGCGTATCCGCCAGATCGAGTCCAAGACGCTGGCCAAGCTCCGTCACCCGAGCCGCGCGCAGATGCTGCGCGAGTACCTCGACTAGAGCGCTGCTCGATTTCAGCGCATGCTTAGTCAAGAATCAATGGGCGTCGCCGACGATATCCTTGCTGCGTCTAGGAATCATACAAAGCAACAGGAGACCTATCAACGGCTTCGCCGGGACATCAAGGAGAGATACGTAGAAGCATGGGACTGCTTCGACGCAGTAATTTTCTCTATGCAACAAAACGGGCTTCTGATGTTGCAGCGTATGGACGAGGCAGGCGAGGATGATCACAGTGATGTACGAACAGCTCTATCGCTGATCCACTCAAGTGCGACCGTCATCCTCTATGAGATTAGAACGCTGCTGTTGGAGGGACTATGGTCCGGTGCTGCTGCACGATGGAGAGCCCTGCATGAGCTAGCGGTGACGGCCGTGTTGGTTGCGCGAGGTGAGAGTGCTATTGCAAGCCGATATCTCAATCATGGATTTGTGGTACAGACTAAGCGCTTCGCGGACTTCTATGATCGTCATGCCCGTGGCCCGCTTTCGCCAGATGAGCTAAAACGACGCCAGGCTAAGAGTAAAACTCTGATCGATCAGTTTACCCTCCCGGATCAACATGGATCATTCAAAAACTCTTACGGGTGGGCGGTGCCGCTAATGCCTTTCGACAGTAAAGGAAAGAGACAGGATCCCATATTTCCGAGACTCGAAAAAGAGGCGGGACTTGATGATTATAGAGAACTGGTGCTCTCGGCTTGACTGCCCTTAAGTTTTCGGGTTTATGGGGTCTGATGTCTGATTTCCTGGGTCTGGTCACGGTCTGGCTGCATGTCGGTCGCGGCGGCGTGACGGGATGCGGTGGTCCCTGAAATAGAACAAAGCTCCTGGTAGGAACTGGGTTGTCGAGGCCCTTACCGTCCACCTGGAGCTTTGTTGCCTGCCAAGTTTGCCATGGTCATCGCGCCTGGGTCCACTCCGGCCGCGGCGCACCGGGATAACGATGGGGTCGCGGAGATCGCCGCCCGGGTCGCGTCCGGGCCGGGGTTCTGGACGGAGTGGCTGGCGGAGCTGGGCCGGCCGGGCCTGCTGGAAGGACTGCTCGCCGACGGCGTGATCGCCCGCGCGCTGCGGGAGGCGCCGCCGGGCCATAAGTATGACCGGGTGCTGACCGCGAGGATGACTGTGGTCTGCATCCTGGTCGCGTGCCTGTTCCCCGGCGCCGGCTACGACGCGGTGCTGGCGACGGCGTTCGGGCTGCCCGGCCTGCGGTCCGGGCCGGGCGCGGATATCCCGTCCGGCAGCGCATTCTCCCAGGCCAGGAAGCTGCTCGGCGAGCAGGTAATGCAGCGCCTGTTCGAGCTCGACGCCGCCGTCGCGGACGCGGACCTCGGGATCGGCCTGCTGTGGAAGGGCCTGGAGGTCACCGCGATCGACGGCACCACGATGGAGCTGGCCCGCAACGGCGTGCTCGACGGCGAGTTCGGCACCCCCGCGGACGGCGCCCGGCCGCTGCTGCGGGTCACCGCCCACGTCCGCACCGCGACCTTCCGCTGGATCGGCGCCGCGATCGGCGGCTACCACGACGGCGAGAACGCCCTGGCCGACCAGCTCGAAGGCAGCTTCCGGCCCGGAATGCTGAACCTCGCCGACCGCGGCTTCTTCTCCATGGACCGGTTCCTGCGGTTCTCCGGCACCGGCGCCCACCTGGCCTGGCGCGTCAAGGACCGCGCGAAGTCCGTCCCCCTCAAGACCCTCAAGACCCTGCCCGACGGCTCTGAGCTGGTCGTGCTGCACGAATCGGACGGCATGCGCACCCGGCGCAGGCGCGACACCGGGAACCCGCGCGCGGAACGGCTCCCAGACACCACCGCCCGGCTCGTCACCTTCACCGTCACCGCCACGACCCGAAGCGGCAGGACGAAGACCACCCGGATGCGGGTGCTGACCACGCTCCTGGACGACAAGGCCTACCCGGCCTGGGAGATCGCCGTCCTGTATGCCGAGAGATGGCAAATCGAAATCGCGTTCCTTCATCTGAAGCGGACCGTCCGCGGTCCCCGCCGCCCGCTGCGCGGCCAGTCCCCCGAACTCGCCCGCCAGGAAGCCTGGGCACTCCTGCTCATCCACAACATCACCGCCACCGCAGCCGCCCGGGCTGCCGGATCCGCCGGGCTCGACCCCGGGCTCATCCCGTTCACCGCCGTCCTCGGCCTCATCCGGTCCCACGTCGCCGCGGACACCTGCTGCCGGTACTGCGGGCACCGGCCCGCCACTGCCGATGACACCCTGGCCAGCCTGAACGCCGCCATCCTCGCCATCCCCAGGCACCGGACCGGACGCCAGCGGACATCCGGCAGGACCACCGCCGAACGCCGCACCCGGCACACCGAAGAAGTCACCTACACCATCGACATCACAAAGTCGAATCTCCCGCAATGGGACATAACCGGAAATAAGGGCGGCTCATGGACTGGCACACGCCGACTCAGGCGGGGTGACAGCAATTTCTCTCTTCGGGCCGGGCCAGTATGTAATGGGTCCTATAGACTCATCCATATCACCAGTTGCCCGGCAGGCTCTTCTCTCTGCCTCTAATTGCGTTGCAGCGACACATCTTGGGTTTGAAAACCAAATAAATGAGTTTGCGCAATCGCTAGGTCTCTTGGCTGCCGGGATCATGAAACTTGCCGCCCGCGCTATCGATATCTTCCCTCCCGAAAAGCAATGAGACGTTGTGGCGCATACCTGATCTCTTGCGGGCTCAGATCAGCGAATTACGGCACTGTATCTGTTATTAGCTTGGATGATCGTTAGCGGTTTGCTTGGCGCGACATGCTGGGACACATATCCTGGTCACGGAAGTCTGACGATCTGTGGTTTGACCGTGAGTATCTGCTGATTCTTGCGGCACCTGACCCTTGCGTGGCCGCCGTTGCGTCTGATCGTGTCCGATACTGTCGCTGACCTCGGCATCGGCCGATCCAGGTGTCGGTCAAGGCTGCTCGGGTGTGATCTCGATCATTCAACATCTTTCTTATTCTTAACTATCTTATCGGAATTCAGCTTGAACTCTTTAATCGGTTTCCGATAGGTCCGAATGGTCCATTGCAAAATGTTGGCGGCCAGGGCGAGAGAACCGATAAAGACAAATAGTGATACGAAAAGGTAATAAAAGTTGATGTAGCTATGACCAGGGCCGTAATCAATCGCTCTACTGAGGGTGAAGACCGTCAGAGCGAAAGTCGTCACGATGAGGAAAACTGAAAGACCGAAATAATGTCCCGCTCTTTGCGTTCCCCGGCTGAGTAGGCTTAGTTGTCCGCTAGGCCACTGACGGGTCCACGTGAAGCCAGACGAATCTCTGAACATCACATTCGCGCCGATATTAGTGTAATCAGCCAGCAAAGAAAACGGTATCCGCGTTTCAGTTCCGGGTGCGAGGTAGTCCCTTCCTAGGTCCAGATCATCAACCTTCATCTTAACGAAGATGATGAACCTGTACGCACTCTGGTAAGCTACTCCTTTCAGCTCAGTTATTGGGAGGTCACTCATATTCCGGACTACCAGTTCGGCGCTTTCTTGATGCCGTTCCGCATCGACTACGATGCGAGCTGCCTGGTGCCGCAAGCCGACGTGAACCTGTAGGCGAAGCGTACGTACCGCTACTACCAGTGCGAATACGGTCCCGGCAGCTGCGCCGACTGCTGCCAAGGCGCTGATCCAATCGGTTGTAGAGGCCGAGGTGGTGAGTGTCATAACGGGATCATTATGTACCGGCTCTCGTCATATGAACCGCTCACCTCCCGCCTTGATGCTGCAAGTCTGCTCGCTCCATGTTGTCCTCGATAGGCTGGCTCGGCGCGGAGCCGGACCGAAGAGTATCCGAACCGACGAGGGTGGCTGCGCTGACCTGGCACATAGCGGGCACGGGCACCACCGCCGCCTCGTCTGCCCGGCGGCTTCGCCGGTCTCCCCCATTCCCTTTGCCTGTCGCGGACTAAGAGCCAGTCTGCGAGGTCAGCCGCGCGGCTATCGGGCCTGGCCTTCGGCCTGGCCCTTGCCGGCAGGCCCGCTGGGTCGGCAGAGACTCCGGCGCTCAAGGTCGGGCGCCCTTGACGCTGGAGGGGCCGACCCGGATAATGCGTGGCGTTCCGGCCCGGTCCCTGTGACCTTTCGCCCGGCGATCGGCGCACCTGCCGCGACGCTGACGGTCGTGACCAGCTCGCGCTGCGCGGCATGGAGGCGTTACGGCTGCGGCCGGTGGCGGGGCAGCCGTACCCGGCAGCCGCCGCGTACGTAGGGCTTCCGCCCGAAGGGCGCGACGAAAGCTGCCGCCCCGCGACGGCACGTCCCCGGTTGAACTTCAGCCGCCTATGGCCGGTCACCCCTGCCGCTCTCCTCCCCCTGATTGCTCGCGACTGCCCTGGAAGCAACGTCGCATACCGTGCGGACGATCAGGCCGCCGCCCGCGCCTGGCCGCCGGTATCGGGTCAGTACGGGACCCGGCCGGCCAATACCGGGCACGGTACGAAGGCCGGTGCCGGCGGTTACCGGACCCGGTACCGCCCGGCCCAGGCGCAGCCTCGCGCGCAGCAGATACAGGACCGGATACGGGTACTCATCGCGACGGGCCCGGCTGAATTACCGCCGGCTCTCGACGTAACTTCCCTTACCGACGACCGTCCGGACTAGCCCGCGTTCCCGCAGCTCCCGCATCGCCCGCCGGGCCGTCATCTTGGCGACGCCGTAGTGCTGGGCCATCTCCGCCTCACCGGGCAGCCGGTCACCGGGCGTCAGCTCTCCGCGCGCTATCTGGGCCGCTACGTCGTCGGCCACCAGCACGTACACCAGCTCCGGGCCGCGCGGATCGAATCGCGGAGTCTCGTCGTCGTCGCTGTCGCTCACGATGATCACCGTAGAGGACTCCTGAACAGCGCAAACAGGCAGAGAGACCTATAGCTCTCTACGGTGAACTACAATAAGAGACTCCACGAGCGATTACGGAGAGTGATCCCGGGAGGCGGTTATGAGGGTGGTACGGCCGGTAACGGTGATCGATCACGTACTCCGGAAAGAGGCATACGAGCGTAATCATCCGTGCGTGCTCATCGAGCATCACACAGAGCCGCTGTGGCACTGGTCTGCAGTAAACATTCACCCGTGTGGCGTGGGTGATGTTTGAGGTGCTGTGCGTGACGGGTTCTGGGCAGGAAGATACGCAGGGTCAGGCCTGGGCGGGAACCGGGGGCGTCCAGGGGCTGCCGGTGAACAGGGCGTGCAGGACGTCGAGGACGTGGCATCCGTGCTTGCGGGCGGTGTCGATGTAGCCGCGGATGTCCAGGCGGTCCTGGGTGGTGTCATCGCTGGTCAGCCGCCCGGAGACCTTCTGCTGGGTCTTATTCGGTCGTAGGCCGGACTCGCTGATGTTGTTCGTGGGCCACACGTCGGTGTCGGTGGTGAACCTCAGCACGTCGGCTTCGCGGTCGCGGCAGAACTCCAGCATGTCCCGCCCGGGATGCTGCTTCGTGCTGTTCTTCGGGCCGGGGATGCGGGGCACGCCGGCCAGCGCGACGGTGATCGCGCGGCGGAACTGCCGCTGCAGCGGCTCGCGGATGGCGGCGGGGATCGCGTCCAGGCCGTCGCCGCTGGCCTGGTTGCGGGCGTGAATCAGCGCGCGGAGGGCTTCTTGCGCCTGCCCGGGCCAGATCGTGCCGGGGTAGGTTTCCGCGCAGTCTTGCAGGTCACGCAGCAGGTGCTGGACGCAGGCCTGGTGGCCGGAGATGTTCTTCCACGTCGTGTGGAAGTAGTTGCCGTACCGGTCGGTGACCGCGATCCCGGCGAAGCCGGCGAGGATCCCGAAGTCCTTCATGGTCTCCAGAGACCGGGTGCCGAGGTGGAACAGCGAGTATTTCCCGGTGAACGCGCCGTGGACGAACTTCTTCTCCCCGGCCGCCCCGGACCGCAGCGTGGTCTCATCAAACCCGACGACCTTGGAGGCGATGATCAGCATCTTGATCAGCTTCACGACTCCGGCGGCCATCGACGCGGCCGCCGCGAGGCAGGAGTGAATGAACCCTGCCGAGACGTCCGCGCCGGCCACGTCGGACAGCAGCAGCCGGCACCGCTCCACGGGCAGGTGCTGGAACACCAGCAGGTAGACGGCCAGGGCACGCAGCCGCGGCCCGATCGAGACCGCGGAATCCGGGACGCCGGGCGGACGGGGCGCCACGTGGGTCTTCCCGCACTGGCACTGTGTCTCGTGCAGGTCGTGCTGGATCGTCTGGGCCTTCGGCTCGGGGACCTCTTTCTGCTGGTACGACCGCGATACGCCGAGATCGGCGGCTTCGGCGAGGTCCGTGCCGCACGCGCAGGTGCCCTCGGGGTAGTAGTCCCGGGTGTCATCGGGCACGGTCCAGGTCATCGCCGACCCGGGCGCGCCGGGCTGCTTGCCGCGTTTGCGTTTCTTCGCCGCATCGCGTTCGGCGGCCCGCCGCTTCTTGCGCGGGGGCTTGCGGCCGGGCGTGTCATCCCCGCTGGGCGGCATCGAGGAGTTGCCGCTGTTACGGGATACGGCCCGTTCCAGCCGGGTGAGCCGGTCCTTAAGTTCCGCGAGGTCACCATCTTGCGCCGCGATCTGCTCTCGCAGGCCCGTGACCTCAGTGTCCCGCGCCGCCAGCTGTTCTTGCAGCTGCGCGATCTCCTCATCGCGGGCAGCGCACGGGGCGCAACCCGGGGCAGGAGGCGGCATCTCGGACACAAGAGATGATCTTGGCCTGCCCGCTCGCAGTAGTCAACTCGCAACTGACTGCCGGCTCTGCGTGAATGCGCGCCCCGGGCCGATGTCACTGACTGCGCCCGGAACAAGGCTGCCCAGCGACAGGGGTGAATGTTTACGGTCTGCATCCTGGGCCGACGCGGACGGATGTGCCCGGTACGTCACCGATTACAATTTGGGCCCGCTCATTGACGAGCTGGAGGCATTAGCAGACGCCGGTAACGGCCCCTCGTTCCGGTAGGGTTCAGCCACCGTCAGCTAAGCTATCGAATCGCACCGTGCACGCCGCCGCGTGGATATCCGCCTGCACCCGGGCGGCTTCCCTCTTGCGGGCCGCGTCGGCCAGGGCTTCCCGGTGCGCGAGGGCGAGCGCGGCGTCTTTGGGCACCTGGAGCGTAAAGCGCGTATTGCACTTCGGCGTCTCGCACTGGAAGCGCCAAAGCCGCCCTTCCTGCCGGGGCGCTGGCTCTGAACACACGGGACAGTAGATCTCAAAGGCCCAGATCTCCGGTAATCGTTCTGCGTTATTTGTTTGATCCGGGCTGGTGTGCGGTGAGCTGGTAGGTGATGGGCCTGGTGTCGCCGGGCATGGCGGGCGGGGTGTGGTTGATCTCGTCGATGAGCAGGGCCAGGGCGCGGGCGACGCGGGGGGCGCCGGGCCTTTGGAGTTCGACGGTGATCCGGTCCGGGGTGTAGATGATGGTCCCGGCTAGGCCCCGGATGATGGTCTGGCGGGTGATGGCGCGGTATTCGTCGTCATCGTGCAGGTAGGCGTTGAGGTGGTTCGCCAGCCAGTGCTCGGCGTTGTGCGCGTGCAGCCGCAGCACCATCTGCAGGCCGCGGCGGCACGTCCGCTGCAGCGCGACCTGGGCTGCGGGATCGATGATGTTTGCGGGCAGCTTGGCGGGGATCTGGTCACGGGCCGCCTCGGCGGCGGCCAGTTTCTTGTGCGCGGCGGCGATCTTTTCCTGCGCGGCGGGGATCAGCCGGGTGTTCTTGGCGGCCGGGCTGATGGCCGGATCAGCGAGCAGGCAAGCGAGGTCCTCGCGGGCCTGGGCCAGTTCCTTTGCTGCCGTGTGGACGGCGGCGTTGGCCTTCTTGCGGGCCCGGTTGTCCACGATCTTGGTGCTGGTCTCGATGCCGGCGATGTAGTCGCAGATCTTGTCGATGCCGTAGTTCTCGCTGGCGTACTTCAGGAAGTTCTCCTCCCGCCACCGGGACTTCAGCCAGGCCAGGATGTCCGCCGGACACGAATCGAAGTCAGAGGTGAGGATCTGCAGCACGACCTGCCCGTGCTCGAACAGCGTGAGCTGCCGGGCCTGCCCGTAGTCCTTGACCTGGACGGTCTCCTCGGCCCAGGCGATTTCCCTGCGCCGGCCGGCGGTCGTGACCGTGGTGATGACCGGGAGCATGGCCGGGACGGCCAGCGGCGCCCGCCGGTAGCTGACCCAGTGCACCTCCTGCTCCCGGCAGTGCCGGAACACCTGGGGATACGCGCCGCCGCGGTCGAACCCGAGCATGATCTTCGCGCCCGGCGGCGCGGCCTTCTTCAGCTCCGCCAGTGCCTTGGGCAATGTGACGGCCAGCCCGGACGGCTCCCCGGTCACGAAGCACACCGCCCGCCCGTCATGCGCGGTGACGTGGGTGTCTGCGCGGCCCCGCTCGGCCTTGCCGCGCTTGTTGTTCCAGCCCTTGGCGACCGGCTTGGCGCCGGCGTAGGGGACGAAGTGGTCATCCACGTAATACACCCCGGACGTGACCGGGTCGGCGGCCAGCATCGCGCGGGCGGCCATCTCCTGCAGCGCCAGCGGATCGGCCGCATCAGCGACCGCGGCCAGCCGGGGCCGCAGGGTCCGCAGGTGCGGCAGCACCGCCAGCCCGGCCAGCGGCCCCGCGCACGATGCGGTCAGGTGCTTGACCTGCTCTGCCGTCGCAGCCCCCAGCGCGAAGCACATGCTGGTCGCCGAGAGCAAGGCCACATCGGCGAACCGGTACCCGCCTGCGCCGCGCCCGGCGCCGGCCGCGGACTCCAGCACCTGCCCCGCCCCGGCCCGGGTCGTGAACGCGTGCAGCAGCATCGCCCCGGCATACCGCGACCAGAACACCCCGCCGGTGACCGGCGGCCCGCTCGGTCCCGGCGGCGGTGACGGCGGAGCGCCCCCCGCCCCGCGCCGCGCCGCGCCCGCCGGCTCAGCCGCCGGCCCGGCCCCGCCTGCAGGGTCCTGCTGCTCCTGCCCTAGATCTTCCCCCGGCCCTGGCTCCGGCTGCTGTTCCCGGGCCAGCGCCGGTCCCGGCTGCGCGAGCTCAAGCTCCTCCTGGCGCGGCCCGGCGCCTGCCTCCGCGGCCGGCCCCGCCGCCGGCCGCGCCGGCCCCGCGGCCAGGCGGCGGGCCACCGTGGTCCCCGCCACGCCCAGCCGCCGGCCGATCTCCAGATCCGATTCTCCCTGCTCACGCCACTGCCGCGCCAGGTCCCACTTGTCCTCCCCCAGCGCCCGCGGCCGACCCGGGCCGTCCTGGCCGGCCAGTGTCGCCGCGCCACCCCGCGCCGCGGCGGACTTCAGCCGGGCCACATACGTCGGAGTCAAGCCGAACACCTCCGCGACCCGCCAGCCGGGAAACCCCACCCGCCGCAGCGTCACGATCGCCATGTTCCGCATCGCCAGGTCGGTCTCGCCGTACTCGGCGACCACCGTCGAGCCCGCCAGCACCACGACCCGCCCGGCGGCCCGGTGCAGATGCAGATCCCGCGGCGAGGGCATGCCCTCCAGCATGAGGGCGACCGCGGCGGACATGCCACCACCCTACTGCAAATCAAACAATTTTGCAGACCAGAGGCCAGGAGAAAACAACACGTCAGCGACGCGCGGCACACTTACTACCGGAGATCTGAGGCCCTTCTGGTCTGTAATCCCGTAGCGAACCCCGGCTTGCCTTTCGGACGTCTGCCCCAATTCGGTTAGGGGCTCTGGCGATAGTTTTACCGTCAGCCGGGGTAATGCTATGGGGTGTTATTTCGGTCAGGCTACGCGGATGTCAACGCTAACAACGTCACCCATGAAAGAGGCGGCCACTTCGACGCCGAAGATGTTCCCATCGGTCGTGATAACAGTGGTCGTGCCATCGGTGATGGTAACCAGGTAGCTGTTCATGATCGTTGCCTTTTCACTCAGGAACGGCTCACCCTGCTGGTGGGTAATTCCTGAGCGAACCCCGGCCCACTTTGCGCGGGCCGGGTTCGCGGGCATTACTTGGTGCTCTTGGCAGGCTCGGTCTCGGTGACCTGCTCTGGCTTGGCGCTGAACTGGAAGGCCATTTCACCGTCGTCGAGGTTCTGCACCTTGACGGTGAGCTGGCGCTTGGTGGCCTGTGCGCGGAGGACGTAGCGGAAAGACTCTGGCTTGCCTTTGTAGTCTTCGCCGGCCTTGACGATGAAGACGTCTCCGGTGCCGTTGTCGCCGACGGTGGTCCATTCGCTCCAGGGGTACCGGCCATTTGAGCCAGCCTGTGAGGCGGTGAATGAGGTGAGTTCTGATGCGGTCGCCTTGCGTGCCATGATCTTGGTCCTTTCGGGTGTGCCCGCGTGCCGGGCCTTTCGCTTTCCTTGCCGTGCTGTCCTTCTATCTCCGGTATTAGCCGGTGGGCGCGATGCTGTCAAAGGAAATACGGCAAAATACAGAATTATTTGGATCTAATTTTCCGGCGCCGAATAGGACCACGGCCTGCATAGACAATGCCAATGCCCTGCCGAACACTCATTCAATGCGCGGCTCCGTAAGCGGTTCTGAGCGCTCACATTGCTGGCCCACATGTGCCTACGGGGGATGTGCTGCTCTGCGCTTAGCGCCCGTCCTGGCGCTGTGCTCCAGCTCCAGGACGACGAGCTCCAGGACGACGAGCTCCAGGAGGACCGGCCGGGACGTACTACGGAGCGCGGAGCGTGCGTCTCAGAGCCGTACAGGCACACTGTCGTGCTCCCTCGGCCTGCTCCCTCGGCCTGCTCCCTCGTGCTCGGCTGCCAAAAATGGTGAGGCTCGCTAACCAAAACCCGTTAGGCTCGCTAACCAAAAATGGTGAGGCTCGCTAACGACCTGCGCACATAAACCGCACATCCGTTCGGCCTGGCTCAGTGCCATCCGTCGTCACCGTCTGCCGCCGCAGCTGTGTTCGGCTGGCGCTGAGCCCCTCGTCCGTGACCGTCTGTGCCCGGTGGTGTGTTCGGCAGGCGCCTACAGAGCTATGCATCGCATTTTTGGCTCTACGCAGGGTGGCGGACACGGGCATCACCGATTACTCTCCGTAGTTAGCTGAAAAAAGTTGGGGTGTGGCTCTGTGCCACCGGCCTTGCCGCACGTCAGAGACGTCTGAGGAGAGATCGTCGGTAAAACCGAAAACAGGCCGGTCAAGCCCGAAAACGGGATGATCTTGCCGAACAAGCTGGCCGAACAAGCCCGAGTCGTTCGGTTCCGTTCGGCCTTTTGGAACGTCTGTTCGATCTAACTCCGAGCCACTTCGGCATGGCTGTCCGTAGTCGAACGAGTTTTCGACTTGCATACCGGGAGCAGGGCCGCACCCACCGCCCGCGCCACCATCGGCGCCACGCTGTTGCCGACCAAATGATGCACGTCGGCGTAGGGCAGCCCGGCCCAGTCGAATTCGTCGGGGAAGCTCTGGATACGGCTCAGCTCCCGCACGCCCAGGAACCTCTTCTCGGTGGGGTGCAGGAAGCCGCTCCCGGTGCCGACGCGGACATCCCTGACCAGGCAGTTGGCGGGTTTGGACCAGGAAAGCCTTTTGCAGGAGAAGTGCTTGGCCTTGGCACCCCGCGACGACAGCGCTTCCGACCCGCTGCGGCCGGGCTCGGTGAGCTGCGCGACCAGCAGGCCCTTATCCGTCGGCACCAGGAACTCTCCCGGACTGGCCAGCCCTTCCCACGCCTCCCGGACGCTTATGGGCCGGGTCGCTGGTACCGGGAACGCTGGAGCCACGCCGAGATCAGATCGCACCCCGACGATGAAAACGCGGACGCGATGTTGCGGGACACCGAGCAGACTCGCGTCTATCAACTGCGCCTTGACCACGTAGCCGATTCCGGACAGCGCCTTGCAGATCGCGGTGAACGTCTCCCGGAGATGGCCGACGACGAGGCCCTTCACGTTTTCCAGCACGATCGTCTTCGGCTGCCATGCCTCTGCGAGCCTGACGACTTCACGCCAGAGCTGGGTACGCGGATCGGCGGCGCGGCGCAAGCCGGTCAAAGATGCGCCCTGGCAAGGTGGAGACGAATCTAGTAGGTCCAGCTCTCCGGGCGGCAGCTCCAGGGCGGCGGGGTCTAGCTTGGCGATGTCGCCCTCGTGCAGCAGGACATTGGGGAAGTTGGCGCGGAACACGTGGGCGGCGGCGGCGTCCCATTCGGCGGCGAGCAGCTCGGTATACCCAGCCGCAGAGTAGCCCAGGGAGCTGCCACCGCATCCGCTGAACAGGCTTACGCACGTCGGCGCGTCGTCGGCGCGGGCGAGATGGGCGGCCCACAGCGCGTCCAGGCTCGCGGGGTAGTCAGACATGCTCGGTACTACTACGTTCCGTAATCACTTGGCAGCACCTGTTCGACCCGTCGATGTGGTGTTCCCGTCCGGCCACATGGCGTAGTCGCTCACGGCGTGAACTCGTGTCCGCACTGGGGGCAGGTGATCAGCGCTGGTTCTGGGGCGGGTGCATCGGTATCCAACTCTGCGAATCCTTCGGGCAGATCAGCACTCAGCCGGGCCAAGTCGTCGGCAGAATAACCAGTGCCGCGCAAGTCATCTACTGACGTCAAAAGTGCGGCCAGACTTTCCGCGCTGTATCCCGCGATATCGCTCAATCGATTGTCAGCCAATACGATGCGTTTTCGCGCTCAGGTCATCCACGTCGATGAAAACCACGTCAATCTGTTCCCAGCCGACCGAAATCGCCGCTTCGAGTGTGCCGTTTCCCGCCAGCACATGCCGGGTGGATTTCTGCACAACGAGTGGCCGGTACTGGCCATTTACGCGCAAGCTTTCTGCGATGGCGGGAACGTCATGCAGTCGCGGATTGCCGGGATAGAAACTGAGCGAGCTGCACGGCACACGTTCCACCGTGCTTGCCAGGATGTTCGTCATGGCTGTCGCCGTTCACTGGAACGATGACAGCCGCGCGGCCCCGGCGGGAACGTGGCTCTGCCTTATTCTCAGAGTATGAGCACGTCACGCGCACCGAAACCGCCGGACAACGCTGGGCCAGCCGGAAAGCGGTTGTGGCGAACGGTGTTGCACGGTGTTGCAGGAGTATCAGCTCAGCGGGGCGGATCTCGTTCTGCTGGAGCAGGCGGTGCTGGTGCGCGACGAACTCGACCAGTTGGAGAACTTGGTCAGGGCGAGCGGGGTGCTTATCAAAGACGCAGACGGGCGCCCGGTGGCGAATCCAGCGAGCCAGCAGCATCGTTTGCTCTGCATCACGCTGGCCCGGTTGATGGCCGCGATCCGGGTTGTCGGGGATGAGGCAGCCGGTGGACGTGATCCGGCCCGGCCCCAGCATCGTAGTGGCGTTCGCGGGGTCTACCCGCTCAGGGCGGCTTGATCGCAGCCGGTCTTGGCAATGGGGTGTAACGGGCGGTTTTCTCGTACGGGACGTATGGGATCTCCGTGTGAAGGATTTCCCCTGAGTGAGAGGCTCTGGCGAACGCGCGAGTGAATCGGGGGAAGCGTGCGCCGGGAAATGATTACATTGGCTGACAGGGAGGAAATCTCCCGTTGCCTGGCTGCGCATATGCAGCAAAAAGACATAGCCGCCGCGATCGGCCGGAACCCGTCGGTGGTGTCGCGGGAGATCGCCCGGCATGGCGGGCGGCGGGCATACCGGGCGCACCATGCCGATACCGGTGCGGGAAAGTCGCGGGGGCGCCCGAAATGCCGGAAGATCGATGCGGATCCGCGGCTGAGGGAACGTGTGGCCTGCGATTTGCGCAGAGCCCGGTCGCCGCAGCAGATCTCGGGCAGGCTGTGCTATGAGCGCAACCGCGGGGAGACGGATATGTCCATCTCACATGAGGCCATTTACACCTGGCTGTACGCATTGCCGAAGGGCGAGCTGGCGGCGATGGAGGTCGCGCTGCGGACCGGCCGGGCGCGCCGCCAGCCCCGCGGCCGGGCCCGTTCCAAAGGAGCCAGGATCGTCGGGATGGTCTCGATCTCACAGCGCCCTGAGGAGGCTGAAGGCCGCAAAGTGCCTGGCCACTGGGAAGGTGACCTGGTGATCGGCAAGGCCGGGAAGACCGCGATGGGCACGCTGGTGGAGCGCAAGAGCCGCTACCTGGTCCCGGTCGCACTGCCGGACGGCCGGGACGCCGGCGCGGTCCGCGAGGGCGTCATCGAGTCTGTGCGGGACATGCCTGCGAATCTGCGCAAATCGATCACCTGGGACCAGGGCATCGAGATGGCCCAGCACGCCGCGCTGACCCTCGCAACGGATATCCCGGTGTATTTCGCGCACGCGCATTCTCCATGGGAGCGGGGAACCAACGAGAACACCAACGGGATAGTTCGGGAGTATTTCCCGAAAGGCACCGAAATCACTGGTGACAGTCATTATCTTCAGGCCGTGGCCAATGAGATAAATGACCGGCCCCGTGCTATACTCGGATTCAGGACGCCAGCAGAAGTGTTCGCAGAGCTCCTCCTTGCTGATAATCCCGGGGATAGCCTCAGCTCAATTGCTTCCACCGGTTGAGACCAGCCGGCGGAATGAGGTCGAAGATACCCCGGCACCCGCACATCCCGGCGAGGTATCTGCATTACCGGCCGTCGGACTGGCCCGGCGGTCCCGGTGACTGGATAAAAGAAAGGGAGGAATGGAACGCGGCCCAGCCAGAGATCCTGCACGCGGGTTCTACCCCGGGGGGACTGTCTTGGATGTACTGGTCGGGGCCTTTGGGGGATCTCACCGATTGCATGCGCGCCCGCCGTGAGGCGCGGATGCTCACCTCAGCGAGGGCAGGGAGCGTATCATAGAAGTTGTCTAGCCTGCGGCCAGCAGTGGAGCCGGGATTAGCCTCACAATCGGCTATCCCGGAGGACCCGCAATGGCAGCTCCCGTTTATACTCCCGGCTCCGGTGCGGCGAAGTCCATGGCCGCGATGTCCGGCAAGCCCGGCCCGGAGCCCGACGTCTCGCCGCCGAAGCCAGTTAATCCGCTGGCGCCAAGCTCTACGGAAGACCACCTGGCGGGCCAGCACGACAAGAGCGATGCCCTGCATGGACAGCACGTGGGACGTCTTGACGGCCACGACGCGCAGCTCGGCGCGCACCACGCCCGTCTCGACCGGCACCGGAGCGACCTCAACGACCACGCCGCGCGCCTGGGCAAGCTGGAGGCGGGCCAGGGCGGCACCGCGCACGGCGGCAGCGACGGCGACGACGGTAGCTGACCCCATGTCCCTCTGGGAACGTTGGCAGTCGGTCTGGAGCGGTGGACGGCAGCCGCAGCCGTTCGTCCCTGAGGCCGGTGTCTACGACATGCCGGTGCTGTCGCCGTACCGGCCTGATCAGCGCGAGCCGAAGCTAAGGACGCGCAAGAGCCCCGGCGACCCCAGGTGCCCGGATTGCAGAGCTTCCCAGGGCGGCATGTACGTCGCGGTCTCCACCGAAGAGGGCAAGACTTTCGCGGTAGCGGGCCAGCGCCCGGCCGGGGCCTGTGATGCACACCAGGATGCGCACTACTGCTACGACCCAAGATGGTCGGTGGGCTGATGACTGAGTCCTCTGAGCTGCCTGAGCCTGAGTCCTCCTTCCCGTCCGGACCGCTTGACCCGCCTGAATCACAGCTGGGTGAGTCCCCGGAGCTGTCTGAGCCGCCGGGTGGACCACTTGACCCGCCTGAGCCGCTTGAGCACAACCCAGACGGTGACCGCTGGCAGAGGCACGCGGACGGCCGCGGGCGCGACCCGGAAGCTGACCGCGAGGCGCGCCGGGCGATGGCGGCGGAGCAAAACGGCGAGTGGGACGCTGACGGCAGCTTCCGGCCGAGCACCTGGCGGCGCGCGTGAGTTTCGAATGCGGCGGCCCGGAGGATGGCTGGGAGAACCGGCTGGATGATGAGTACCGGCGGCATGCGAACCTGCGGGCAGCAGCCGACGCGACTGAAATCGCCCGGGGCTGGCGGCAGGATCTCAGCGCTCAGGTTCAGCCCGGCTACCGGCACAGCGGGACAGACGACGGCGCGCACCACTGGTCCCGTGTTACCGGCCTGCGCTGCCCGTGCGGCTGCCAGCAGACTGATGCGCTAGGCGAGGACAGCACCGATCCGGTGGACATCCTGGGCCGTCAGGTGGTTGACCAGCTCACCGCGTACGAGTATCAGAAGCGGCAGTTTCAGCAGGACGAGCACGAAGAGGCGCGGGCCTGGCTTGAGTCGCACCGGCCGGTTAACCGGGGGCCGTGGTGACTCCCTCGTCGGTTCTAGCCGCTATCCAGGCTGTGTCCAGCTACATGGGCTGCCCGTGGTGCGGCCCGGTCACGCTTACTCCCGGCGCGTACAACGACGCCCCGCCGGACATTAACCATCCTCGTGGTAAGTCTTCGCAATTCCTGTGACGGTGGGTGCGAAGTCTTGCGTGGCCGACGGCTGCGACACGCCGGGCGGGGTGCATGATTTGCCGGTGACGACAGTGTTTGCTGTGGTTCGTGACTGCGGCGGCCGGGGTTCTGGCAGGCGCGGATGGTGCCCGGACGCCGTTCGCCGGCGGAGCGTCCGCTGAGGAGCTGCTGGCGCGGGCGCTGGAAGTCATCGAGCAGCAGTCGGTACGAATCGATGACCTGGCCAGGCAGAACGCGGAGCTGCGGGAGCAGAACGCGCAGCTGGCCGGGGCCAGCGAGGAGCTGCGGGAGCTGGTCGGCGGACAGGCCGCTCAGCTGGCCGAGGCGAACGCCACGATCGCGGTGCTGCAGCGGATCGTGTTCGGGAGGTCGTCGGAGAAGTCCGGCCCTGCCCCGGACGGTGACGGTGACGATGATGATGCCGGCGCCGGTGATGGCGGGAAGCCGGGCAGCGGGAAGAAGAAGCAGGTCAAACGCGGTCCGGGGGCGCGTTCGGGTCGGCGGGATTATTCGGGGCTGCCGCGGTTCGAGGTGTTCTGGGATTTCCCGGGCGGCGGGTACTGCTGCCCGGACTGCGGGGAGCCGTTCACGCTGCTGGGCGATCACTGGTCCGGGGAGCAGCTGGACTGGCAGGTCATCATCCGGCTGGTCGCGAACTGCCAGCGCCGCTATAAGAGAGAGTGCCGCTGCCCGGGGCAGCAGACGGTGATGGCGCCGGGCCCGCCGAAGGCGGTCGGGAAGGGCCTGTTCACGAACGGGTTCATCGCGATGCTGCTCACGGAGCGGTTCGGCTCGGGCCGGAGCATGAATTCCCTGGTGACAGGGCTGACCCGGCAGGGGGCGGAGATCTCCCCGGCGACGCTGGCGGGGACGGTCGCGCAGGCGGGGAGGCTGCTGGCCCCGCTGTCGGGGGCGATCGCGGAGCGGAACCGGGACTCCTGGCTGATCCATGCGGACGAGACGACATGGCGGGTGTTCGCCCCCGGTGACGGCGGCGGGCCGGCGAAGTTCTGGCTCTGGGTGTTCATCGGGGCGGACACGGTGTGCTTCGTGATGGACCCGTCCCGGGCGGGGAAGGTCCTGGCCCGCCACGCGGGCATCGACGAGGACACCGGGCAGCTGCTCCCGGGCGCGGACGGGGAACCGCGGCGGCTGGTGATCTCCTCCGATTTCTACGCCGTGTACCAGTCCGCCGGGCGGAAGGCCGACGGGCTGGTCAACCTGTTTTGCTGGTCGCATCTTCGTCGTTACTTTGTCCGGGCGGGAGACGCGAACCCCGCTCAGCTGCGCCGCTGGTCCGATGCGTGGCTGGCACGGATCCGGGACCTTTACGCTGCCCATGACGAGCTCATGGCGGCCTGGCAGGAGGCCGCGGCCCCGCCCGCCTGGGGGAAACAGGCATCCGCCGGGCGGCTGGAGAAGGCGCACGAGGCCTGGGACGCCGCGATCACGGTGATCGGCGAGACCCGCAAAGAGCAGGCGAAACCCCCCGGCCTGCAAGAACCCGCGAAGAAGGCCCTCGCGACCCTGGACCGCCAGTGGGACGGGCTAATCGCGCACCGGGACTACCCGATGGCAGGGCTCGATAACAACCTGGCCGAGAGAACGATCCGCGGCCCGGTCGTGACCAGGAAGAACGCCGGCGGCTCCCAGAACCCGGGCACCGCCGGGACCGCCGCCGATATCTGGACCATCATCGCGACCGCCCAGCTGGCCGGGCTGAACCCCGTTACCTACCTGACCGCCTACCTCGACGAATGCGGCCGCCACGGCGGAAAGCCCCTGTCCGGCGAGGCACTCGCCCGGTTCCTGCCCTGGAACGCCAGCCCCGAGGACCTCCGCACCTTGGCCCAGCCACCGCCGAACGGCAAAACCCCGGACTAGTAACACCGCCACCGGCGTGGCCGCCAGCGATCGCCACGCCGGGTTTCGGCGTGCCCTTTCACAGGACTTCCGAGTACTTACCACCGAATAGGTTAAGGGCGGGGTTCCTATAGTAGGAGATGCGCGCATGGTTACGGCCTGGGGGTGGGGGCGGAAATGATTCGAAGAACGTCGGACCAGGTCTCAGCATGCGAAGTGTCATTGTCGATAGCCTGAGAGTTACCTCCCCATTCGGGCGTGGCCTAGTGATCTTCCAGTCACCGAGGCTCTTTTCCTTTTTGAGCTCATTCCGAAGGTGGTGCCGGGCAAGGTGAGCCCGGCCGCCTGGGTGCTCCGTGTCATACATGCCATGCTGGATGAAGTGATCGTCGGCAAGCTCATGTGCCCGATCCGCACAGCGGTACAACGGTCCGCAGAGCGGACCCACCGCTTCTTTGATGATCGCCCAGTCCTCCGGTGTGGCCATGGCGGTGATATTATCACCATGAATTTCACACACGTGGTCACTGGACTGCCGGCGTGGCGAGCTGTTGGTGCCAGCGGCGTGGCGCAGGCGCGGACACATGGCCGGGGTCGGCATCTTCGCCGTTCCATGCCTGTATTCAAACATACGAGCGAAGAAAGTTCCAGAGGCTCGTGGCAGCCGAGGACTGTGCTTCCGGGTAGACATGCTGCGGCACCGACAGTCCGCATCGTTTACTTCGCTTCGACACGAGGAGGCTAGGTCCGCGACTGCTGACCACCCTGGTTGACCACAACGGGACCCGACGAGGGCCGATCCCAACCCGTGAGCGGCAAGGGGTCACTCGTACGAGCCGTCACTCGTACGAGCCCCGTCATGCGCCGGGGCGGCACGGCTAGCCCTGTCATGCTCACGCAGGGCGGCCAAGGTGGCGTCGTACCCGGCCAGGTGGCGACGGCGGAGGAATGGACGGCGGCGGAGTTGGGCACTGCCGCGAGACGAGGTAGGCGATCACCTTGCCGTAGCGGGTGACCGCGAAGTGGATACCCTCGCGCGCCAGCTTACTCAGATGAGTAATCCTAGTGAAGGATAACGGGTCGTACAGCAGAGAGACGCGACGTGCGCTGATCTGCGGTCGTACAGCAAACTAGTGCGCCCTACTGCGCGAGTACCTCGATTAACCCGCCGGAGGCGGCCGCCCGGTGCGGCTGTCCCGGCGGGGTAAGTCCCCTCGGTGCGGCCTGTCCCGCCGAAAGCTCATCCGCCCGGTAGCCGTTCGCGCGGCCACCGGGCGGAGTGGCTTCCGGTCGGTCTCAGGTGCCGTCTGGGTACATTCCGGTCCCCGCCGCCGGAGGCGGGTTGTAGAGGTCCGCCCCGTCGTTGGCGTAGTCCGTCGACCCGTTCACCCGGCCGCGCAGGCCCGGGATCGTACCGGCCTTGCTCATCGCCGTCTGGGCGAAGCCCGGCATCTTGTCCGTGGCCTTGTCCTTTGCCGTCTTGCCCAGCTCGGCCGCCTTGGCGCTGACCGTGCCCGCGGCCTTCTGCACGACCGGGTTTCCCGCCGCGCGCTGGCTCAGCTTCTTCATCTGCTCATACCGTTCCCGGCCAGCCCGCGCGCCGAGGACGTACCCGGCGGCGAACCCGGCGACGAACGTGACTCGATACCGCATTGTGTGCCTCTCTTAACCATGTGGTGGTGCAGAGTTGACTTCCCCGCTATCAGCCTTCGTACTCCTCCGCCTATCGCACCCGAAAGCAGCCGCGCAGGCAATACCGCCACTCCGGCGGTCGCCGCGGACAGCGCGTCCCCGGTGCGAAGCCCGGTAGGCAAGCGGGCAATCCAGGCGCCGGCGCCCTTCGGCGGGACGCCGCGCACGGCTATCCCGCGGGTACGCTACTCTTAGGTCCCGGCACGGATGGGCGGGCCGTCGGCACGGCGGTAGACGCGCTGGGCTGCCCGGCAGGGTGGTCACGCTGGCTGGTTGCCGGCCCCCGGTGCCGTGCGATCCCGCGTAGCTCAATCGGCAGAGCGTCCGGCTGTTAACCGGCAGGTTATAGGTTCGAGTC
>CAVSZI010000003.1:0-308909 GCA_963732345.1 uncultured Actinomycetes bacterium
GTCGTGGGCGGTGACGTGGGTGTCCGCGCGGCCCCTTTCCGCCCGGCCCCGCTTGTTGTTCCACCCCTTCGGCGCCGGCTTGGCGCCGGTGTAGGGGACGAAGTGGTCATCGACGTAATACACCCCGGACAGGACCGGGTCGGCGGCCAGCATCGCCGAGGCGAACATCCGCTGCACCTGCAGCGGATCGGTGCGATCCGCGATCGCGGCCAGCCGCGGGCGCAGCGTCCGCAGGCCTGGGAGCCGGGACAGCCCGGCCAGCGGCCCGGCCTCGGCGCCGGGCAGGTGCTTGAACTGCTCGGCCGTCGCCGCGCCCAGCGCGAAGCACAGGCTCACCGCCGACAGCAGCGCCACGTCACCGGGCCGGGCGTCCTCGCCCGCGGCGGCCTGCAGGATCTCCCCGGCCCCGGCCCGCGTCCCGAACGCGTGCAGCAGCATCGCCCCTGCGTACCGGGACGAGACCGTCACCGGCCCCGCGGGCCGCTCCGCGTCCGCCGCTGGCTGCGGCGGCACGGGCCCTCCGGGACCGGGCTGCTCCTCCGGCTCCGGCTCCGCGGCCTGCGTGTGAGCGGCCTCCGGTTCCGGTCGCGGCGCCTGCGGCAGCGTGTCCTGCACGTGCGCACGGCCCAGCCGCCGCAGCACCGTGGACTGGTTCACCCCGAGCCGCCGGGCGATCTCCGCGTCCCGAGCCCCTTCGGCCCGCCACGCCCGTGCCTGCTCCCACGACGCATCATCTGTCTCCCGGGGCCGTCCCGCCGGGCGGACCAGCGCGGCCGTCCCTTCCCGCAGCGCCCGCTGCCGCAGCGTGGCCACGTAACTCGGGGTCAGCCCCAGCACCGCGGCCACGTCCTTCCCGCTGAACCCCAGCTGCCGCAGCGTCACCGCCGCCACGTGGCGCATCGCCGCGTCGTCCTCGCTGAACCGGGACAGCTCCACTGACCCGGCGAAGATCACCGTCTCCCCGCCGGCGTCCAAGCGGTGCAGATCACGCGGGCAGGGCATGCCCTCCAGGATGGCGGCGGCAGCGGCGGACATGCCTGCATTTTATCTTGATCTAACATATTATGCAAGGAAATGCGGACAGTAACCGCAGGTCAAAGGCATGCCTTCCGGAGATCTGGGGCACGCGCAGGCCGATGACGCCATTGACGCTTTTCCGGCCGCTCGTGTTGTGCTGGGTGGTGATCTCGTAGCCGAGGAATTTCGCCGCGCTGGTGCGCGCGTGCGTGATCAGGGTTTTCTCGCCTGATAGTTCTAGGTGGAGGTCGTCCCGCATGAACTGTGTCAGGCGCTGTTTGATCTCCTCGGCTTCGGCTTTTGGTCCGGCGAACCCGAATAGCGTGTCGTCAGCGTAGCGTACGTATCGGAGTCGGCGGTAGCCAGGATCGTCGCAGTTCCCTATCGGCAGGCGTGCCTGCCTTCTTCTCAGGTCCCGCGCCTTCTCCCGGTCACCTTTCTTCCGCGCATAGGCATAGGCTGCCGTCACTCTCCCGTATTCCTTGTTCCGGGTTCGCGTTTCCCCTCTGGTGTATTCTGGGATGAGCGTGTTCTCGACGAACTCGTCCAGCTTGTGCAAATAAATGCTGGAGAGGATTGGTGAAACCACCCCGCCTTGCGGCGCGCCGCTGAGCGTGGCATTCCACCGCCAGTCTTCCAGGTATCCGGCTGTCAGCATGTTCCGCATCAGCCGCAGGAACCGGTTGTCGTGGATTTTCTCCGCCAATATGCTGATCATGATCTCTTGATCAAAAGACCCGAAGCAGTCGGCGACATCACCCTCGACGAACCAGGCCGTCCCGCTCCAGGTGTCGGCCACCTCGCGCAGTGCGGTGTGACAGCCCCGGCGGGGACGGAACCCGTGGGAACGGCCGGAGAACTGCGGCTCGTAGTAGGCCTCCAGCAGGAGGCGCACCACTTCGCCGACGAGTTTGTCCGACCAGGCAGGCAATCCTAGAGGACGGAGTTTCCCGTTCTTTTTCGGGATGTAGATCCGCCTGACCGGGCTGAAGCGGTAGCGCTCGTGACGCACCGCATCAATGATCGCCCGTATCTTGTCCAGTGACATGCCGTCCACGGTCTCTGGCGTGGTCCCGGGCGTCATCGCGCCGTCGTTGGCGTAGATCCGCCCGTAGGCCAGCAGATACAGTTGCGGGTTGAACAATTGCCGGTACAGCTCATCCAGCGGCAATCCCTTCTTGCCGCGCTCACGAAGGACACCCAGTACCGTTTCGGCGTTCTGCATTCCGCGTACCTCCCGGTCGTGAATATCCAGGTCACCTGTTCCCCTTTGCCCTGTGAACGGCTTTCCCGTTCTCTCTGGCAGGCCGTTACCCCTGCCGACTACTATGGGAACTCCGTCGCCATAGGACTCGCGTCCCTTAGGCGATCCCGCGTTCGTCTTCGTCATACGTCATAGCGCGACGTAGGTGGCCCACTCATCTCCTTGAATGTCCTCGCTGGACATCGCTCCGCATCCGGAGGATGTGCCTGGCAAGCCCCTGACTCGGCACAGGATGCGGCGTCGGCCCCGGGTATCTTTCCGACGGGCGGAGGCTTGCGCCTTCTGGAGATTAGGCTTCAGGCAATTCAGCTTTCACCATATCGCGCGGGTCCCCCGGTGCGCCGTCCCTGATACCTGGACCCGGCCACCGGTTTCCTGGCATGCTCTTGTCCCTGACAACCTTTCGGCATCGGGTAAGCCATTAGACCCAAGGACATTCCTCCAATCCTTCCCGGCTGAACCGGGGATATAACGAAGCGCCTCGCGGCGCACGGGCTTCGCCCCAGCCCCACGAGCCATGCATGCCTTGGACCCGTTTGGGGGCAAGCTCACGCAGGGACTCACGGTCAGAGTGACCGACCGCCGCCGCCCGCTCGCCGATGGATGGTGACCGTGACGCGAAGTGCGTATGAGCAGGTCAGGTGCGCTGTCATGGCGCTGTGGAGCGAGTGGCTTCCACGCTACGCTGCCGAAGACGATCCATGAACACCAAACTTGACTCGATCACACCGACTTTGTGGGCCCTAGCCTTCTAGCCTTCTAGCCTTCTAGTAGGCCAGACCCCCTAGGCGCGCAACCCTGATGCTGGGGATTTGTCTCCGGAGGTCGACATAACCACCTTGAAGCCCCGGCCTGACCTTGCCCAGACTCTGGCCGCGTTGGCGTGGGCCGCCGTGGCGTTGACGCCAGTCGGGTGGTTCTACGGTTTTCTTCCCTTCGGGTACAGCCACCTGGGCGACGTGACGGACGTCGGCATGATGACTGAGGGCTTGTGCTGTTCGCCGCCGCTCCCACGAGCGTGTTCATCCTGGCCGTCTACACGGCACGTGCCGGGCACCGGTCCGGCAAGATCGCTGTGATAGTGTCCGGGCTGCTGCTCCTGGCCACGCTCGTCATCACGTTTGTCTTCTTTGTCTTCGCGTTGATGAACGGCCGGTGGATCGGCCAGGCCGTGGCCATGGCCTTGGTGGTCGCGGCGCTGGTTCTCGCCTCGGTGCTCTCCCGCAGGATTGCCGTGGTGGTGTCCGGGCTGCTGCTCCTGACCGGAACTTGGTTTCTCCGCGTGGCACAGCGGCGGGTGGATCAATGTAACCGTGATCGCCGTGATGGCAGCGGTCGCGGCGCTGGGTTTCGCCTGGGCGCGCTCCCGTAGCAAGCCGCCGCCCGGGCCGGACGATACCCGGCCATATCAGGCGCCCCGACGGACGTACAGAGGAGGTGGCAGCTCCGGTCGGGCGCGCTGACGGGCTGGATCACGTCGTGGCGGTCCGCCGCCGCACGGCTTTGCGGATCTCGGCGGCCACCACGATCGACAGGGCCACGGCGGCGCAGATCAGCCACTGCCGGACGTCGAGCCCGACGGTCTTCATCACGGTCTGGAAGATGCCCAGGACGGTGGACAGGACCAGCAGGACGAAGGACCCGCTGGTGGTGATGACGAACGTCTTGTCGGAGAACGTGTCAAGGGAGAACGCCGAGTCCCGTTCGTCTTTGGACTCGATTGAGAAGAACAGGAGGAACAGCGCGAACGTGACCATGCCCATGGTCCGGGCGATGGCGAGCCCGTGCACCTGCTCCGCCCAGCTGATCACGCTGAGGGTGCCGATCGCCATCAGCAGGCCGGCGAAGGCGAGCCAGACGATGAGCGCGCGGGTCAGGATCGGCCGGCCGGGCGGCAGCGGCGGGCGGTCCATCAGCCCGGCGGCGGGTTTGCTGTAGCCGAGCCCGACCGACTGGATGGACAGCATGGTGAAGCTCACCCACAACGTCTGCAGCGGCAGCAGCGGTTCGCCGCCGGCGATGTTGAAGATGCTGGCGGACAGGAACGTGATGATGTAGCCGAACAGGCCGCCGACCTGGAACCGGATGTACCGGGCGAGGTTGTCATACAGCCCGCGGCCGAGTTTCACGGCCTTGACGATGGTGGAGAAGTTGTCGTCGGTCAGGATCATCACCGCGGCTTCCTTGGTCACCTCGGTGCCGGTGCCCATCGCGATCCCGATGTCGGCCTTCTTCACCGCCGGCGCGTCGTTGACGCCGTCCCCGGTCATCGCGACGATCTGGCCTTCCTTCCTGAGGACGTCGACCAGGCGGACCTTGTGCTCGGGGCTGACGCGGGCGATCACGCCGATGTCATCGATCCTGTTCAGTGCCTGCTCGTCGCTCATGGCGGCGAACTCGGCGCCGGTGAGCACGGTGCCGTCGATGCCGAGCTGGCCGGCTACCGCGGCCGCGGTGACCGCGTAATCGCCGGTGATCATCCGGACCCGGATGCCGGCCTTCGTCGCCGTCGCGATCGATGCCTTGGCCGTGGGGCGGGGCGGGTCGACGATGCCGACCAGGGCGAGCAGCTCCAGCCCGGTGACCAGCGGGAGCAGGTCGGCGCCGGGGTCGAAGGCCGCCGGGTCGAAGTCCTTGCGCGCGATGGCCATGACCCGCAGCCCCTGCTCGCCCAGCCGCTGGTTCTCGGCCAGATACCGCGACCGGAATCCGCCGTCAGCCGGCACGGGCCCGGCGTCGGCGTCGATGACCGTGGCGGCCCGGGGCAGTAGCTGATCGGGCGCGCCCTTGACGAAGCACCGGATCACCTGTTTGCCGGACGCGTTGGTCATCTTGTGGAACGTGGCCATCAGCTTGTAGGCCGCGTCAAACGGCAGCTCGGCGATCCGCGGGTACCGCTCCCTGGTGGAGACCGCGTCGATGCCGCCCTTGGCGGCCAGCACGACCAGCGCGCCCTCGGTCGGGTCGCCGATCAGCTCGCCGTCCCTGACCACCGCGTCCGACGCCAGCACCATCGGCACCAGGAACTCATCCAGGCCGATGTCAGCCTGCCCGGCCACCCGGGTGATCCGCCCGGCGGTCGAGTAGCCCTTCCCCTCAACCGCGTACCGCCGGCCCTCGGCCACCATCTGGACCGCGGTCATCTGGTTCAGCGTCAGCGTGCCGGTCTTGTCCGAGTTGATCGCCGAGGTGGAGCCGAGCGTCTCGGTCGACGGCAGCCGCTTCATGATCGCGCCGGCCTTGGCGAGCCGCTCCGTCCCCCAGGCCAGGATGGTCGTGACCACCATGGGCAGCGCCACCGGGATCGCGGCGATGGCGAAAGCGACGGCGGCGTTAAAGGTCGCGATGAACGTGTCGCCGCGGGCCAGGTTCAGCGCCATCGACGCGACCAGCGCGATGCCCCCGATCACCAGGATCTGCCCCGTCAGCCGGTCCATCTGGCGGGTGAGCGGGGTCTTGACCGCCTGCTCCCCCCGCAGCATCCCGGAGATGTGGCCGACCTCGGTGGCCATCCCGATGGCCGTGACGACGAACTCGCCGGCACCGCGCGTGACGTTGGTGTTCATGAACACCATGCCGGTACGGTCGCCGAGCGGCGTGCCGGCGTCTTCCACCGCGGCGGTGCCCTTGGCGACCGGCAGGCTCTCCCCGGTCAGCGCGGACTCATCGACCTCCAGCGTGGCCGCCTTCAGCAGCCGCCCGTCCGCGGGCACGATATCGCCCGCCTCGACCGCGACGATGTCGCCGGGAACCAGCTGCCCGGCGGGGATCTCCGCCAGCTGCCCATCCCGCCGCACCCTGGCCGTGATGATCACCATCTTCTGCAGCGCGGCGACGGCCGCGGCGGCCTTGCCTTCCTGCTGCAGGCCCATGATGGCGTTGAACAGTGTCAGCAAGATCAGCAGGAGACCGGTGCCGAGCTGCTTGAGCGGGTACAGGCTGCCAATCCCGGCCGCGAGCAGCACGATCTGCATCGGATCGCGGCACTGGCGGAAGAACGCGTGCCAGCGGGACTCGGCCTGGCCGGCGGCGAGCTCGTTCGGGCCGAACCGCCCGGCCCGCGCGGCCGCCTCGGCCGAGCTGAGACCGCGCTGCCCGTCCACCCCTTCCGAGCGGAGGACCTGGTCGGCGCCGAGCGTGTGCCACGCAAGCCCGCCGGCCGCTGGCGGCCATCCCGATCTCGGTGTATCCGCCACTGGAGAAGTCATGCCGATTCGTCGTATTTACTCTCGGCGACTATGAGCGGTCGCTACCAGCCCGCCGACGCTCCGGCCCGGCGCATATCTGCAGGCAGTGGCCTGACCTGCGTAAGCGCGCTCAAAATCGTAAAGGCGAGCGGAAAAGACCAGGTCAGCGGGTAGCTCGATGGTCTGAGGCGGAGCCTGTGCGCCGCGAGGCGCTTCGTTATATCCCCGGTTCAGCCGGGAAGGATTGGAGGAATGTCCTTGGGTCTAATGGCTTACCCGATGCCGAAAGGTTGTCAGGGACAAGAGCATGCCAGGAAACCGGTGGCCGGGTCCAGGTATCAGGGACGGCGCACCGGGGGACCCGCGCGATATGGTGAAAGCTGAATTGCCTGAAGCCTAATCTCCAGAAGGCGCAAGCCTCCGCCCGTCGGAAAGATACCCGGGGCCGACGCCGCATCCTGTGCCGAGTCAGGGGCTTGCCAGGCACATCCTCCGGATGCGGAGCGATGTCCAGCGAGGACATTCAAGGAGATGAGTGGGCCACCTACGTCGCGCTATGACGTATGACGAAGACGAACGCGGGATCGCCTAAGGGACGCGAGTCCTATGGCGACGGAGTTCCCATAGTAGTCGGCAGGGGTAACGGCCTGCCAGAGAGAACGGGAAAGCCGTTCACAGGGCAAAGGGGAACAGGTGACCTGGATATTCACGACCGGGAGGTACGCGGAATGCAGAACGCCGAAACGGTACTGGGTGTCCTTCGTGAGCGCGGCAAGAAGGGATTGCCGCTGGATGAGCTGTACCGGCAATTGTTCAACCCGCAACTGTATCTGCTGGCCTACGGGCGGATCTACGCCAACGACGGCGCGATGACGCCCGGGACCACGCCAGAGACCGTGGACGGCATGTCACTGGACAAGATACGGGCGATCATTGATGCGGTGCGTCACGAGCGCTACCGCTTCAGCCCGGTCAGGCGGATCTACATCCCGAAAAAGAACGGGAAACTCCGTCCTCTAGGATTGCCTGCCTGGTCGGACAAACTCGTCGGCGAAGTGGTGCGCCTCCTGCTGGAGGCCTACTACGAGCCGCAGTTCTCCGGCCGTTCCCACGGGTTCCGTCCCCGCCGGGGCTGTCACACCGCACTGCGCGAGGTGGCCGACACCTGGAGCGGGACGGCCTGGTTCGTCGAGGGTGATGTCGCCGACTGCTTCGGGTCTTTTGATCAAGAGATCATGATCAGCATATTGGCGGAGAAAATCCACGACAACCGGTTCCTGCGGCTGATGCGGAACATGCTGACAGCCGGATACCTGGAAGACTGGCGGTGGAATGCCACGCTCAGCGGCGCGCCGCAAGGCGGGGTGGTTTCACCAATCCTCTCCAGCATTTATTTGCACAAGCTGGACGAGTTCGTCGAGAACACGCTCATCCCAGAATACACCAGAGGGGAAACGCGAACCCGGAACAAGGAATACGGGAGAGTGACGGCAGCCTATGCCTATGCGCGGAAGAAAGGTGACCGGGAGAAGGCGCGGGACCTGAGAAGAAGGCAGGCACGCCTGCCGATAGGGAACTGCGACGATCCTGGCTACCGCCGACTCCGATACGTACGCTACGCTGACGACACGCTATTCGGGTTCGCCGGACCAAAAGCCGAAGCCGAGGAGATCAAACAGCGCCTGACACAGTTCATGCGGGACGACCTCCACCTAGAACTATCAGGCGAGAAAACCCTGATCACGCACGCGCGCACCAGCGCGGCGAAATTCCTCGGCTACGAGATCACCACCCAGCACAACACGAGCGGCCGGAAAAGCGTCAATGGCGTCATCGGCCTGCGCGTGCCCCGGGCGGTGATCACCGCCAAAAGCGCGCCCTACCTGCGGCACGGCAGACCCGCCGCGCTGAACGCCCTGCAAAACCTCGACGACCACGACATCGTGGAGGCCTACGGGGCTCAGTACCGGGGCATCGTGCAGTACTACCTGCTGGCCGGCGACGTCTACCGACTGAACCGGCTGCGGTGGGTGATGGAGAGCTCGCTGCTCAAGACGCTCGCAGCCAAGCACGGATCGTCGATGTCGGCGATGGCGGCCCGCTACAAGACCACCATCGGCACACCACACGGCCCGCGCACCTGCTTCGAAGCTGTCCGCCAGCGCGAGGGAAACCGTAAACCCCTGGTCGCACGATTCGGCGGAATCCCTCTCAAACGGCAAAAATACGCGGTCATCAGCGACCGCATCCCGGGCCAGAACCCCTACCGCTACAAAGAGCTGGTCATCCGGCTCCTGCGGAGACGGTGCGAACTGTGCGGGAACAGCGACCAAGTGCAAGTGCACCACATCGCCAGACTCGCCGAACTGCCACCACCCGGCCCCGGCCAGCCCGCATGGGCGAGACTCATGGCGAAGATGCGCCGCAAGTCCCTCGTGGTCTGCGAACCATGCCATGACCACATCCACACCGGGCAGCCATCAGCCGCTATCCCAACCACGACATAGGTCACTAGAGAGCCGGATGCCTGGAAACCGGGCACGTCCGGTTCGGCGGGGGACCGCGCCGAAAAGGACCCGCCAACGCGGGCACCTCGCGGCGCGGTCTACCCAACCTCTGGGAGCCTGCTGAACAAACCTCATTTCACCATGATCAACCTTGCAAAGCCGCAGTTCAGTGGCTTGGGTCTTGATCGAAAAGAGGATTATTCAGTGCCCCGCCCTCCTAGCCACCGCCGGTCGGCTGGCTGGTAGCAGACCCGGCTGATCTGGCGGCGGAGCACGGCGTTGTCGTGCCGGAGCACCAGGAGTTCGGTGTCCTTGGACGCGTCACACCGGGGCGTCACCAGCACACAGCTGAGCAGACAGCGAACGTGTGCGTAGGTCGCTGAGAAGATCCCTCAGCGATAGTGTCAGCCCGTAGGCCACGCCAGATCGGGTAATCGAGCCCGCAGGTTTCCCATGCGATCGCCTATCTGCTGATGAGCTGTGGACGCCGTCTGATACCTGCCCCCTCGCCGTGCGCCTCGCGAGGGTCCTGCGTCCACCCGGGACCCTCGCGCCCGGTGTCCCTTTCCGGCCTGGGCCAACGTCCCCAGCCGGCGGAGCCACAGCTGTCCGCTTATCGTCGCGGGTGCGGGAGGTGGCCGAAGGTGGCCCAGCCGCTCACCACGACCGCCATCCACAAGATCCCGAAGATCCAGCCGCCGATCACGTCGGTCGTCCAGTGCACGCCGAGATACACGCGGGAGATGCCGACGAGGCTGGCCAGCATCGCCGCCGCTGCCCAGACCGCTATCCGGCTCCGCCATGAGCGCATCCGGAGACTGCACAGCCAGGCGGCGGCCCCGAACACCGCGGCGGCCGCCGCGGCATGTCCGGACGGGAATCCGAATCCGTGGGCGGCGGCCACGGCCTGGGCCAGCGGGGGGCGGGAGCGGCCCAGCGCGGCTTTGAACACGATCGTTAGTCCGAGGACCCCGGCGCAGGTCACCGCCAGCACCAGCACCGGCGCCCACGACCGCCAGGCGATTGCGAGCAGCAGGCCGACGGCTAGCGCGATGACTGCCATCCCAGCGGGCCCGCCCGCAGTGCTGACCGGCTCCATCACCGAGGTGAGCGGTGGTGCCCGGTGCGCCGCGACGAACCTGGCCACCGGGTGGTCCAGCACCGCGACCCCGTCACCGTCGGTGACATCATCCACCAGCTTGCCCACGCCGGCCGCGGCCAGCGCGACGGCGGCCAGTCCCAGGATGAGCGACAGCACGAGTGCACCCTCCGCAGGGACCCGTCCCAGCCTGCGGAACCGGGGACCCCAGCGGGCGAACCGCCGGGGCCACCGGGGCAGCCTGCCGGCCAGCTGGGTGGCCGGCCGGAGCAGGTCCCGGTGGTGGGCCACCCCGACGCGCAGTACCAGGCCTCCCAGCACCACGAGGCCGCCGGCGGTGAGCAGGAGCCCGGCGATGATTACGGTCAGCTCCACCGGCTCACCAGTCCTGCATGCACGAGCCTGCCCCCAATCTGCGACGCCGGCCGGGTAGCTCTCCATCATCCTGTGCCGCCCGGCGCGCCGGGGAAGTCTTGCCTGGCAGCGTATGGTCTGTTAGATGGCCGAGGATGATCGCGCTGGCGGTCACCGCCGCGAGCCTGTCCCCGGGCTGGGTGGTTCGCTGCGGGCCGCCGTCGTGTCGTTGCGGTGGTAGCTGTGTTCGGTCAATTCACGCGGCTCGTCTCCGAAGCGTCGGGGTGGGCATACGGCATCGTCTTCCTCTTCGCCTTCCTCGACGCGCTCGTGCCGGTGGTGCCGAGCGAGGCGTCGGTGATCACTGCAGGCGTGGTGGCCGCTGCCGGTGGCCTCTACCTGCCGCTGATCATCGCCGCCGCTGCCGGTGGCGCCTTTCTCGGCGACAACGCCGCGTACCTGGTCGGCCGCCGCTTCGGCACCCGCGCGAAGAAGCGCTTCTTTCACGGCGATAAGGCGCGGAAGACCATCGACTGGGCCGAGCGCCAGCTCGCAGTGCGCGGGGGAGAGCTGATCACCGTCGCCCGTTTCATACCGGGCGGGCGGACCGCCGTCACGCTCAGCGCGGGGGCAGCGCTTTTCCCGTGGCGCCGCTTTGCCCTGTTCGATGCCGTTGCGGCACTCATCTGGGCCCTCTACGCATCGTTGCTCGGGTACTTCGGCGGGAGGGCGTTCGAGGATGCACCCTGGAAGGGGCTTCTGCTCGCGTTCGGGATCGCCTTCGCGGTGGCAGGAGGCGTGGAGGTTGTGCGCTGGTATCTCAGGCGCCGGGCAGGCGGCCGCCCCGAGCCGGACGCGTAACCCGTCACGGCACGCCTGCCAGCCGCGTTCCAGGCACCCGGCGCCCGGGAACCTGCGGCGGCCCGAAACTGGACAGCAGCGGCGTCCCCAGGCCTAACGTCAGGCCCCATGGACCACGTGCTGGACGGCAACAGCGTGATGTTTCGCTTCCCGGAGTGCGGACCGCTCGACATCGTTTCAGGATGGGGACGCGCGGCGGCGTTTCCGATCGGCTGCGCCAGCCAGGACTTCGCGCGCGGAGGAGGGCTGGAACGCGCTGGTGCAGGGCGAGCTGCGCAGGGCTCACGCGGATGACATCGACGGCGCGACTCCCTCGTCTCGCCGCGGACCGTAGCTTTTCAGCAGGTCATCGGCTGCGTGGAGATTGAGCGCATCACGGGTTGGCGCCTGGTGCCCGGCCTGACGACGACCGGCGCGAGACGGCCAGCTGGCGTTGCGGACGTTGATGGTGTGTTTCCCGGCGCCGCCCAGCGCCGGTGATGAAGTGAGCCCGGGCCATGGTGCCGAGGTCACTGCTCTCGCCGGGTCACATGGCGCCGGGCGTGGGTACGCAGCACCAGTTTCACGAGCTCGAAGACCCACAAGATGGTCGAGCTGACCGCCGCGCAGGCCAGCCATTGGCCTGAGGTGAGGTCGGTGGTGGTGAAAAAGGTGTGCAGGGCCTCCAGCTCGACGACGAGGACCAGCATCACGACCACGGCGGCGATGGCGACGAAGGCTGAGGAGTTCTCGAGGGTTTCCCGGGTGAAGACGCTGCGGGTGGGGTGCCGCACGTTGAGCAGGCTGAAGACCTGGAAGAACACGAAGGTGACGAACGCCATGGTGGCCGCGGCGGTGGCTTGCCCCGGCTGAGGTTCCGGACCTGGCGCCCACATGAGGACCGCGAGTGTGCCGGCCGCCATTACCGTGGCGGCGAGCAGGATCCGCAGGAGCCGCTGCCGGGTCAGGATGTGTTCCCCGGCGGGACGCGGTGGCCGGCGCATCGCGTCGTGGCTGACCGGGTCGACGCCGAGGGACATCGCGGGTGGGCCGTCCATGACCAGGTTGACGAACAGGATCTGCACGGCTGCGAAGGGTGCTCCGCCTGCGATGCCGGTCATGGACGCGACCAGGAAGGTGAGCACGAAGCCGAAGGCTGTCGATACCTGGAAGCGGGTGAAGTTCACGATGTTGTCGTAGATGCCGCGTCCCTCGCGGACGGCGCGGACGATGGTCGCGAAGTTGTCGTCGGTGAGGATCATCGTTGCCGCTTCCTTGGCCACCTCGGTCCCGGTGCGGCCCATCGCGATGCCGATGTCGGCCTGGCGCAGCGCGGGGGCGTCGTTGATCCCGTCGCCGGTCATCGCGACCACGTCGCCCCGTGCCTGCAGCGCCCGGACGATCCGGATCTTGTGCGCCGGCGACACCCGCGCGACGACACCGATGCCGTCGAGCAGGCCGGCGAGGTCACCGTCATCGATCTGGTCCAGGCCGGTGCCGTCCACGGCCTGTCCTGGGATGCCGAGCTCTGACGCGATGGCTGCGGCGGTAACTGCATGGTCCCCGGTGATCATCCGGACCCGGATGCCTGCGCCGCGGCACTCGGAGATCGCCTGCCGTGCCTCGGGACGCGGCGGGTCGGCGATGCCGACCAGGGCGAGCAGGACCACGTGGTCGAGCAGGTCCTTCGGGTCGCCGGTGGGGTCGAAGCGGTCTGCGGGGAAGTCTTCCGCCCCGATTGCGAGCATCCGCATGCCCTGTGCGGCGAGGGCGGCGTTGGCCTGGTCGTACCGCTGGCGGGCGGTGTCGTCGAACGGCAGGATCTCCTCGCCGCCGAGGTACCGGTCGGCGCGCCGCGCCAGCACGTCGGGGGCGCCCTTCAGGAAGCACCGGACCACCTCCCGGCCTCGCTCGCCGGTCCAGCGGTGGAAGGTGGCCATGAACTTGTAGCCGGAGTCGAACGGGATCTCCAGCTGCCGGGGGTGTTCCTCGCGCAGGGCCGTGACGTCGATGCCGCCCTTCTCGGCGAGGACCACCAGGGCACCCTCGGTCGGGTCGCCGACCACCTCACCGTTGCGCAGCACGGCGTCGGTGCACAGGGCCATGGCGGTCAGCGCGTTTCCTAGCGTGGCGGGTAGCGGTGACCCGTCGGTGGTGCGGATCCGCCCGTCGGTGGAGTAGCCCTCGCCGGAGACGGTGAACCTTCGCCTGGCCAGAACTATCTCCCGCGCGGTCATCTGGTTGAGCGTCAATGTGCCGGTCTTGTCCGTGCAGATCTGGGAGGTACTGCCGAGGGTTTCCACCGCCGCGAGCCGTTTGACGATGGCGTCTTGCCTAGCGAGGCGGCTTGCACCCATGGCCAGGGTGAAGGCGACGACCGCCGGCAGCCCTTCCGGGATGGCGGCGACCGCGAGCGAGACCGCGCTGACGAACTGCTCGTGCAGGTCATATCCGCGTACCAGCCCGAGCACGAAGACGACGATGATGACAATGCCGGCGATCAGGGCGAGGGTCCGGCCCAGGCGGTCGGTCTGGCGTTGCAGCGGGGTCGGCTCCGGCTCGGCCTCATCCAGCATGTGGGCGATCCGGCCGGTCTCGGTTGCCATCCCGGTGGCAGTGACCAGGGCCTCGGCGCGCCCACGGGTAACCATGGTGTTCATGAAGACCGCAGTGATCCGGTCCCCAACCGGGGCCCGCTCGTCTACTTCCGCGGCGGCGGACTTGCCGACCGGCTGCGCTTCGCCGGTGAGCGAGGATTCCTGCACCTCCAGCGAGGTCGAAAAAAACAGGCGGCCGTCCGCGGGTATCCGGTCACCCGCCTCGACCATGACCACATCGCCGGGCACGAGCTCCGCTGCATCCACGCGGACCGTGCCGCCGTCGCGGCGCACTGTCGCCGTGGTGACGAGCATCTGCTTCAGCGCCTCCAGCGAGTCCTCCGCGCGTGACTCCTGCACAAAGCCGGTCGTGGCGTTGAGCAGCACCACCAGGACGATCACGACCGGGGTCTCCCACGCCCGGGTCACCGCCAGGCTGACCGCGGCCGCAACCAGCAGGATCAAGATCAACAGGTTCTGGAACTGGCGGAGGAAGACCCGCCATCGCGGTTCGCGCGGCGTCTCCGCAAGCCGGTTCGGGCCGTATCGCCCCAGCCGTCGCGCCGCCTCCGCTGACGACAGCCCAACGCCCGGGTCCACGCCCAGCCCACGGGCTGTCTCAGCGGCGGGACGAGCATGCCAGGCAGTCGGCACAGTCACGGCGAGTACCGGCCACGACATCCATTGTCCCCGCTTGGTGCGGCGGGCGAGCTGACGGCGACGCCCCGAGCAGGAACCGCGGTACTTGATTCTCGCGACATCTGCGTCAGCGACCGGCCGCAGGCCACCTTCCAGCGGATGTCGAACTTCAGCGCGTCCGCGGTCTGGGTGTCCGACAGGTCATACAGCTCCTTGAGCATCAGCACCGACCCGGCCAGGTTCTCCGGCAGCGACGGGCGCCCCGTGCCCGAGGTGAACAGGTCCGCGGTGAACGAATCGGGGAACAGCTCGCGGCGGTGCTCAGCCAGGAACGCGAACATGCTGCCCGGCGGCACCAGGTGCCCGGCGATCATCTCCGCGTCCAGCAGCTCCCGGTCCAGCCTGGTGTGCCCCTGCATGGCAAGATCATCCCAGATGATCGAACACCGTACCGGCCCAAATGCCGGGCCGAGGCTAGCGGTTATTCAGTGCGGTCCCCAGAAAGGCTCCGCCTTGGGCCGCCGAGCTGCCCGCTCACCTTGGTCTTCCCTCACCCGATGCTGATTTCGGGCGCGCTACCGCGAGGACCCGCGGTCATGACCGGCCGACCGCCGCCACCCGCTGCGCCAAAGTCCGGCCCGTGAACGAGCCGGTCGTGCCACTCCAAAGTGGCTGGTCAGGACACTGCCTGCAAAGTTGTCGAGCGGGCATTCGCGACCTTACGCCGCCCCAAAACTCAGGACAACCGTCAAAGTCTGCGCAGCTCTCATTAGGTGCCCTAGCTAGCTAGGGCGGACCGGCGGCCGAGCCCGGCGCGGCCCGGCCTGCCGGGAGCGGAACCGATAGCGCGGAGCTTGCGGCCGCCTGCTGCGATTGGCGGCGATAGCGGCCACCGCCTGGTCCACCTCGTCGAGGGTGTTGTAGAGATAGAAGCTGAGGCGGCAGCTTGCCGGCGGGGTCAGCTTGAGCGCGTGATGCGGCTTTTGCCCACCGAGGGTGATGCATGGATGTCCGGTCTGGCTGGATGCTTCCGTCAAGAGGTCATCCCTGGTGCGGCGAATGTCAGGGCAATTAACGAAGTGATCACCATGGAGCATCGTCCGGGTTCATGGGGCTCGGGAAGCCGGGATCGCGGCTCGCCGGGAAGGCAGTGGCCCGTGCAGGCCAGGCTGACCGATGGGCCCGGGCCGGAATTGGAGCTGCAGGCCAGCGGGCTTGCGTGGCACACGCTCAGCGTTGAGCGGGTTCTGCGGGCCGAAGGGGTGGACGCGCAGCGCGGCCTTAGCTCAACGGAAGCGGCGGCGCGGGCCGACCGGTTCGGCCCCAACACGCTGGCCGCTGGCAGGGCAGAGCCTGGCTGGCGCGCGTTCATCCGCCAGTACTCCGACCCCATGCAGATCGTCCTGCTCGCGGCCGGGGTCCTCAGCCTCTTCCCCCTCAGGCAGCTGGGAACCGGCCTTCTGCTGATCTTGCTGACACTGGGCAACGCGGTTCTCGGCCTGCAGCAGGAGGGCGAGGCCGGGAGCGCGGTCGCCGTGCTCCAGCGGAGGTTGATCGTGACCGCCCGGGTGCGGCGCGATGGCCAGGAGGCGGAGATCCCCGCTGCACAGCTGGTCTCCGGCGATGTCGTCTCGATCGAGGCGGGTGACGTCGTTCCGGCTGACGGCAGGCTGCTCCGGGTGGCCACGCTGGAGGTCGCCGAGTCCGAGCTGACCGGGGAGAGCCTGCCGGTCTCGAAGGGCACGGCCCCGGTCGGGGAAGCCGACATGCCGCTGGGCGACCGGACCGGCATGGTGTACATGAACACCTCTGTCACCCGCGGGACGGGCGAGTTCGTGGTCACCGCGACCGGGATGGCGACCGAAGTCGGCCACATCTCGGGAATGCTCCAGGCGCAGCCGACGGTCAAGACCCCGCTCACCCGCCAGCTCGACCGGCTCTCAAAGCAGCTCCTGCTGGTCGCGGGTGTCGCGCTGATCGCGTCGATGGCCGTGAACCTGTCTCGCGGCTATACCTTCAACGCGGTGTTGCCCGCCGCGGTCGCCTTCGCCATCGCGGCGGTCCCGGTGCAGTTGCCCATGGTGGTGACGACGATCCTGGCGTGGGGCACCCGGGCTCTGGTCAAGGCCGGCGCCATCATGAAGCAGCTGCGCTCGACCGAGACCCTGGGGTCTACGTCCGCGATCAATACGGATAAGACCGGGACGCTCACGCTGAACCAGATGACCGCGGTCCAGATGGTCATCGCCGGGCACCGCTATGCGGTCGAGGGCAAGGGTTACTCGACCGACGGGCGCATCAACCGCGTCGCCGGACAGGCGGAGATCCCGCTGGACCAGTTCCTGATGCCGATGGTCCTGGCCTCCGACGCGGTGCTCAGCGACGGCGAGCTGATCGGCGACCCGACCGAGGGAGCCCTGGGCGCGCTGGCCGCGAAGGGCGGCATCGACGCCGTCTCGACCAGGCAGGTATATCCGAGAATCGCCGAGCTCCCCTTCGACGCCGAGTACAAGCTCATGGCGACGTTCCACCGCATGACCGATGTATCGGGGAAGGCGGTGATCCGCTGCTTCGTGAAGGGGGCGCCCGATCAGCTCCTGACCCGGGCCGCCACGGTGCTGGACCCGGACGCCGGCCCGGTTCCGCTCGACGGCCGTCTCCGCGAGCGGTACCTGGCCGATAACCACCGGTTCGCGGAAGAGGGCCTGCGGGTCATCGCAACCGCACGCAGGGATTTCGACCCGGCGGCCTTCGATCCGGGGGCTGACCTGCTCCCGCTCGTGACCGATCTGGAACTGCTGGCTCTCGTCGGAATCGTCGACCCGCCGCGGCCCGGTGCCAAAGCATCGGTCGGGCAGGCGAAGTCCGCCGGGATCGAGGTCCGCATGATCACCGGTGATCACCCGGTTACCGCGGCCGCGATCGCCCGCCAGCTTGGCATCGATGGCAAGGTCATCAGCGGGGCGGAGTTCGGCGCGATGACCGATGACGAGGCGATGGAGGCGATCGCCGATGTCGGCGTGATCGCCCGCGTCACCCCCGAGCACAAGGTCCGCCTGGTGGACATGCTCAAGCGGAAGGGCGAGACCGTCGCCATGACCGGCGACGGCGTCAACGACGCGCCCGCGCTGTCCGCTGCTGGTCGGCCAGGTCCAAGCCGAAGATCAGGCACGCGGTGTAGATCCAGTGGTCGATGACCTGGCCCAGCCGCCCTGCAGCCGCATCCTGCGACAAGGTGTCTGCGATCTGGGCCAGGCCTGCCGGATCCGTGGTACCAGTAAAGCAGTTGCCCTCCTTGGTGAAGCCGATCCCGGCCGCCCGGGCCGCGACCGCCACATACTCATGGCCGTTCAGGATCACCTGCGCGGCGAACGGCTCATGCCCGGCCATCTTGATCACCAGGTGCCCCAAGGCCGGGTCCATGATGTGGAAGCTGTAATGATTCACGTACGTCCGCTTCCGGGCCAGGCCGCCGATCACCGCGCCGTCCGCGGACCGGCGCACATCCCACACCATCGCCGGGGCCCTGGCGGCCAGGATCAGGAACACGCCCGGTCCCGCCGAATGCGCGCGCAGATACTCCTCGGCGATCAGGTGCTTGCGTTCCCCCGCCGTGCAGTCGATCACTGGGACGGCGTTGTCAGCGGCCCAGGCCCGTACCCGCCGCGCGAACCGGCCCGCCAGCCGCATCAGATGAGCGTCGTCCAGCACCGCATCCGCCTCGGCGTCACTGCCCCCGATCATACGCTGCCACCAGGTCCGGAACCCGCCCGCCGTGCTCCCCATCGGGTAGTAGGCATTCAGCACGATCCGGTCCACGCAGTCATACCAGCCAGTCAGCAGATCCCGGTAACGCTCAGTGAACTCATCAGCCATCTGCCGACCGTAGAGCCAATCCGCACCTCACATCAGGACATCAGCCACACTGCGAGCTTGCATTCTCTGATCGATAAAATGGTGTCTACACGGCTGCTGACTGCGTTTCGATGCCGACGTGCTGGAACAGGGTCTGCATGCCGATGCGGAGGGTCTCGTAGTCGCGGTCGACGGCGTCCAGATTTTGGGTTTGCGGCCCATGCGGGGGCTGCGCACTCCGGCGAGGATCGGGGCGATGACGTGGTCGCGGAGGGCGAGCAGGGCGCTGATGGTGCGTGCGCTGGCCGGCGGCAGACACCGTGCGCTCGGCCAGCTCGCACCGGCTCAAGCTCACGCCCGGCCACCGGAAATCAACCTCGCCGAGCACCGGATCCGCCGACGAGAAGTCCTCGGTGGACTCATCCGCGAGTACCAGATCGCCGCCTGACAGCCCCACGCTGCTGCGAGAAGAAGCAGGTCACCGCAACGATCCTGTATTCGAGCCCAACAGGCTGGCGGCCGGCTATCTCCATCTGGCGACCACGGCTAATGCATCTGGCCTTCATCGTGGCTGGCTTCTATTAGGTCAAGGAGGACGACATGCCCAGCACGCTTATCCCGACCTGCGTGCCCTGCGTGCCCTGCGTGCCCTGCGGGCGCTGCTTCGCAGATGGGCCGCGTCTCGGGTGGCCTATCCGTGAGGAGCATCAGCAGCGAGGCCGCCCCGCGGAACCGGGGTCACGGCAATCCCGGTGGACGATCGCACCCGCCAGCCCCGCGCTGGCGGTCCATCCCGCAGACGCGGCCCAACATCCCAGCTGCCGTGTACCACGAATGAGGTTGATCGCAGTGACAGCGACACGGCGGCTGCGCCGCCCACACCCCGGGAGGAGGGATGCCCGCCCTGCGCCGGGCTATCCCGCGCCCTCGACTACGTCAACGAAGAGCTGCTACGCGCGGGGGAAGCCATTATCCGCTCCTCTCGCGCACCGCAACCCCGGCCGCGGCCAGACGTGACCGCAGGCACGCCTACCCACCCAGCTTCCATGACCGGACGTGCTGATCAGGCCGCCTGACCATGCTGAGGTGCACATTGATGACGATGGCAATGTTTCGTCAGAGAATGGCAAGCTGGCACGTGGAGCCGCGGAATTGCAGGAGGTGGGTCGTGGCATACGGGCATGCCGACCGAACACTGGCTGCGATACGGGCCTTGAAGCCGGCACTGCGAAGCTGCTTCGCGGCTTGCCGCAGCTCGATGGCAGTTGGGCTGGCTGGAAGAGGTCAGAGGGGTAAACCTGCAGGCCTCCGGCGTGTCCGTCGGCGTTCGCCGAGGAGGTGGCTTCACCGATGGTGACCCCTGACAATCGACTGTCCCGGAAGATGACCGGCTACCTGACCAGGGATCGGGTGGCGATCGTCGCTGCTTTTGCATTTCCCCTGGCCGCAGCGGCCATCCTGGTGCCCTGGCGGGCGAGCTGGGCGGACACGGACGTCGCGCTGCTCCTGGTCGTGGTGGTCGTCGCGGTGGCCGCGATCGGCAACGGGCTGGCCGGTGCCCTGGCGGCGATCGGGGCAGCGATCTGGTTTGACTTGTTCTTCACCGTGCCGTATGGCCGGTTGACCATCCGCACTTCATCCGATGTCATGACGTTCGCCGTGTTGTTCATCGTCGGCATAGCGGTGTCGCAGCTCGCCGCCCGTGCCCGCCGCCTGAAGGTGGTTGCGATTACCGATGCGGGATACCTGGCGCAGATCCAGGAAACCGCATCGCTCGCCCAGGGGGCAGCGGCTCCGCATGTGGTCATCGAGCAGGTCAGGAACCAGCTCATCGGCCTGCTCGATCTGCGGGATAGCCGTTTTGAGTACGGGGTGCCGGTCGATCATCCGCCGCGGCTGGAACAAGATGGCATTATCCGGGCGGAATACGGCCTGTGGGCGGCTGCGCGGCATGCGATGCAAGGCGAGGAGACTGAGCTGCGTGCGTTCAGCAATGGCCAGTACTACGGGCGGTTCATGATGACCCCGAACCCGGACGCCAGACCGCCCCTGCAGGCACGTCTTACGGCGGTCACGCTGGCCGGCCTGGCGGGCCAGGCGCTCGGGGCCAGGCTGCCCGCTCAGAAACACACTGATGAGCGGGCAGAAGACGCCTGCGTGGATCAGGCGATAACAAAGGACGCTTGCCGGCCTGCAGGGCGGCAACCGCCCAGTGGCCCTTACGCGTCAACCATCCCGGACCCACCCGGCCAGTCGCGCCCAATGCCGCGTAGTTAAGGTTCGTGACGTGCCCCCCGCATTCCGGACACCTAAATTTGTGCTATTTCATGCTGCTGTCGTCATTGTGCTGTACTCGTCCAGGACTTCTTGCGGTGTCCGGTAACCGAGTGCAGGGTGACCCGCAAAGTCTTTTGTGCCGGTCATGAGGGGTTTTGGATGCCGAGGATGGCCAGGAGCAGGCGGGAGTCGTATCTGATCTTGCGGATGACGGGGGCGGAGATCGCGCCGCAGTGACCAGGGCCATACGGCCACAGCGGCGCGCACGCCGGGTGGCGCGTACAGGCCCGGCCGATGCAGGTCACTCGCGGGTCAGTTCGGCCGGTCCGCGGCCTGAGCGGCGGGACAGGACCCAGAAGCCGGCGAGCGCGGCGATTCCCAGCGCGGCGATCAGCAGCGTGCTCCAGATCGCGCCCTGCGGCAACTCGAGCTTGTAGAACGTGCGCACGGCGCGCACGGGGAACAGCAGGACGAAGGCGGCGAGCGCGGCGACCAGCAGCGCGATCCGGCGCCAGGTCAGCGGCATCGCCAGCAGGGCGAGCACGCACAGGCTGAGGATGAGCGTGACCAGGGTCGCGGCCGTGCGCTGCTGCGTCAGGGGCAGACCGCGCGCATCGGCGAGGGCATACGCCGAGAACGTCGCGGCCGCGACGATGAGCCCGGCCGGAATGGCGAACCGCAGCACCCGCTCGACGAACCCGGGCACGTAGCGGCGGCGGTTGGGAGAGAGCGCGAGGAAGAACGCGGGGACGCCAATGGCCAGGGAGTCGATGACGGTGAGCTGGCGGGGCAGGAACGGGTACGGCAGGAGGGCGACACCGGCGGCGATGGCCAGGAGCGTCGCCCACACCGTCTTGGTGATGAACAGGTTGGCGACGCGTTCGATGTTCGCCGTCACCCGCCTGCCTTCGGCCACCACGCCGGGCAGCGTGGCGAACCGGTTGTCGAGCAGCACCAGTTCGGCGACCGCCTTGGTCGCGGGCGCCCCGGAGCCCATAGCAACGCCGATGTCGGCGAGCTTGAGCGCCAGCACGTCGTTGACCCCGTCGCCGGTCATCGCCACCGTGTGCCCGCGCGCCTGCAGGGCCTTGACCATGGCTTCTTTCTGGTGCGGGCTTACCCGGCCGATGACGGAGCGTTCCTCGAGCAGGGCGCCGAGCGCGTCAGGATCCTCCGGCAGGTCCCGGGCGTCGAGGGGTTCGCCGGCAGCGGGCACGCCCGCGCGCGCCGCGACGGCGCTGACGGTGTGCGGGCTGTCCCCGGAGATCACCTTGAGCGCCACGCACCGCCACCGGCGGGAGCGCCCAGGTGACGTAGCGCAGGATCTGGTTGATGCCCGCGACCAGCTCCGACCGCACCACGGTGAACCGCGCGGCGCCGGGCCCATCGGCGCGATCCACGGCCAGACCGCCGACGGCGGAGCCGGCGACCGTGATCGCCTGGGTCGCGACCGCGTCGCATCGTCGAGCAGTTCCTCGCCGGCAGCCGGGCGTGGACCTCCGCCTCGTTCGCACCCCAGTTCAGCAGGCGCTCGCGGACGAGCCAGCGGTACAGCACGATGCCGAGTGCGACCACCGCGGCGGCTCTGGCGGCTCTCATCCTGCCTGCTCCTGGGTCGCGGTCTGGGACCGTTCGGCGGTCTCCCGGGCCATCTCCAGCAACGCGTGGACCAGGATGTGCGCGCCGGACCCGACCCCGAAGGTCCAGTAGCGGCGGAACCAGCGGCGGGCGTGCTCGTCGGTGGCCGAGGTGCGCATCAGCCCGGCCAGCAGGCTGCGCCCGTCTGCCAGCGGGCGGACGCTGAGCGCGTAGACCGTCTTGGCGTAGCCCGGCTCACCGAAGTCGCGGAAGCGCTCGGCGGGCACGTGCGCGTATTCGATGACGGGCCGCCAGAACTTGCCCACCAGGCCCAGCGCGAGTTCCTCGCCCGGCCGCTCGCCGAGCAGCACCCAGCCGCCCTGATCGGGCGGGAGCTGAGTGATCTCACGCAGCCGCAGCGTGGCCGGCGCGTGCGGCGGCCGCTCGCCGTGCAGCAGATGGCTCACCAGCTCGGGGAGCACCCGCAGGGCGCCGAGCAGCCCGGCCAGCGGGGTGCGCTTGCCGACCTCGATCAGGTCGGCGCCGAGCAGCGCCGCCCACACCGCCGACGGGTCGGCAGCGACCACGGTGGCGACCTCATCCGAGACGTCGTAGACCGGCAGGAACTCCTCAGCCAACATCACTCGATCCCTCCTTGCCGATCGCGCCGCCGATCTACGGCATCTCTGCTCTCCCCTCGACGAGACCTTCCGTCGGCGCCTCGTTGCCCACCGCAATTCATTGGTGTCCCGTTCGGAGCCGGCTGCCAGGGGCGAACGTCGCCTGGCCTCGGGTCCTCGGTCCCGTGGCAGCTCTGTGTCTGACCGTTGCGAAGCGGCAAGTCGCCAGGCGCCTCTGGGGGCGGGTGGTGCTCACCGTCGAACCGCCGGATGTTGGATGATCAGGTCGAATTCGGTGCGCAGGGCATCGCTCAGGGTGCCGAGCTCGAGGAAGTGATCTGGGTCGGCGACCGCGGTCATGGTGAGCGTGCCCGCGTAGGACAGCACCTCGAAATACACGGGGATGTTCCCGCCCGGGCCCACGCCGGCCGGGATGGCCGAGATGATCCGGCATCCGCCGAAGGTGACCGGTCCGGCAGGGCCGCGCACGTGCGGGACCAGGGTGTGGAACCGGTGCTGGTTGTTCATGTACCAGCGGAAGCCGCCGGCCGCCGCCAGGGGCCGGAACAGCCACCCCAGCAGGGCGATCGGCGGTGGCCCGGTCGCGGCCTGCTTGTGCGCGCGGACCTGGGCAGCGACCTGCCGCAGCCGGTCCGGCACGCGACCGGTGGCCGGGACCGCCACCAGCATGGGGCTGACCATGTTGCCCAGCGGCGGCCCGTCGTCCGGGCGGCGGCCGGATACAGGCACGGTGACCACGAGCGTGCCGACGGATTCCCCCCGCCTGCGCAGCACCTGGTGCAGGGCGCCCGCCACCGCGACCAGGACGGCGTCGTTGGTTGTCGCGCCGTGCCGGTGCACGGCCGTGCGTACGGCGGCGAGGTCCGCACGGACCACCGCCAGCTGCCGACGCGGCCCGGTCGGCTGGTTCAGGGAGCAGCGCGCAGCCCGTGGCGGCCGGAGACCTCCACCCGCGCCCATGGACTCGCCCAGCAGATGCCAGGATTGCGCTGTGTGGCGCAGCGCCCGCAGGCTGGACGCGAACGCCTCGCGGGGGTGGGCGCGGGCCGGGGGAACCACACCTCGGGCGTGCGAGCTGCTCCATCGATCAGCTGGGCTAGCACCGCGAGCCCGCCGACCCCGTCGGCGAGTTCGCCGCCCTCATCGAGCATCGGGATGACGCCGAACTCCTCGCGCACCTCGCCGGAATCCATCGCCAGGAACGCCCGGTCCGATGGGCTCGCGCGCTCGATCACCGGTCGGCGCTGCGACACGAACTCCCCAGCCCCGGCGGTCATGACGTCAGCCAACGAGCGCTGAGCCGGGGCGGCCAGAGCCCAAGGTCACCTCGTGTTCGCATCACGGCCTGGGCGGCAGCGTGCGCATCGGGATGCACCACGCCGGCCCAGCGGTGAGCGGCTAGACTCCGGGTGTCACGCCGCTGGTCACCTGCGGTGACTGGTGCGGCCTCCGGCTCGCGACTCACGACCCCGGCGTGCGTTCACCGTGATAGCGGCGCTGGGCCAGTCACACAGCCGGTGGAGGGAGCCCCCCTCGCGCTCGATCTCGACCAGCTTGTGGCGTGCGGCCGCGCCCGAGACCATCGCCACCTGCGACGGCGCGACGCCGACCCACCGCGCCACGGCGCAGACCACGGCTGCGTTGGCCCGCCCACCGAGCGGGCGGCCGCGGCTACCTCGGTGACGTGGCCGCACTGCAGCCGGTCAGCCGGGAAGAGCTGGCCCGCCGTATCCAGGCCGGCGGCATTCTCGTTCTGGACGTGCGGCCGGCCGCCGAATACGCCGCCGGGCACATCAGCGGCGCCGTGGGCATCCCGCACGATGAGCTTTCCGCGCGCCTGAGCGAACTGCCGGGCAGCACCGAGATCGTCGCCTACTGCCGCGGCCGGTACTGCGTGATGGCGCCGGAAGCCGTGCGTATCCTCCGCCACCACGGCTACGACGCCCGGCCGCTGCAGGACGGCCTGCCGGAATGGCGGTGAGCCGGCCTGCCCGTCACCACCATGGCCGCCACCTTGCCGGCCAGCGGCGCAATCAGATAGTCCACGCATGCGGCTGTACCTGTCATCGTTCCGGCTTGGGCACCACCCCGAGCTTCTGGCCACGCTCGCCGGTGAGGGAGCTCGCATCGCCGTCATCGCGGACCGTCCACACCAGTGCCCGGGTACCGGTTCCGGTGGCCTGCGCGGTCCAGATCCCGGCCGTGGCGGGCGGCCCGGGGACGGGCGGTGCCCAGGTGGGCGCTCATGGTGGCCCGGCTGCCCAGCGAGGTAACAGACGTATAGGCCACACCGGACAGGTAGCTTTTGGCCGCCGGAGCGGGTGCTATGGCCGCGAAGACGGGTTTTCCCGGATCGGTGGCCGTCACCCGGATCCGCACCGGCCCGGCGAAAGACGCGAGCCAGCCCTGCCATCCGTGCAGCGCCACCGTCTCGCTGGCCAGCGCGTGGCCGCTGGCCGAATAGGTGGCGGTCACTGAGGTCAGGTAGCCGTCCTGACGCTGACTGTGGTCAGCCCACAGCGCGGTTGCGCCGGCGGCCAGCAGGCCAAGCGAGAGCAGCGCAAGGATCGATCCGGCCAGCATGGCAATGATCCGGGCTGGCGTCCAGCAGGCCGCTCCCGCGGGGTGATCATGCCGCGGTGGGACGGCACCAGATTTCACCCGCTGCGGGGAGGCAGCCATCGTGATTGCCCTTCGTCCGGGTCTCGGGCCTACTGTCACGGTGCGCGGCAGGACCGGTGGCGGCCGGGCCGAACGTCCCATCGGCCGATCCGTAAGTCATTGATCCTGCCGCGCCGCATGTATCCGGCGATCCCGGTCAGGCCTGCAGGGCGGCATGGCATCGGCCATTCCGGCCGTGGTTAGGCGTGCCGGCAAGCTGCCAGGTTCGTGCGAGCAGGATCTCGGCAATGCCCAAGCATGCAATGAGGGGCTGGAGGAAGAAGTAACGCTGCGGGGACCAGCAGCTGCACAGCGATCCATACCACGAGAAACAGGCCCGCCCGTACCCCGCGTGGCCGGGACAGGCCGTCAGAGCAGATGGTCCTGCCAGACCACGGCCGATAGGCCCGTGGCGGACACCGGCAGGCAAGAAGGGAGCCGCACGAACTGATTCCGCAGCGCGGCACCGGAAGCCTGACCGTCACACTCGCGCTGCCGGTCATCGGCCCCCCGGCCGCACGCTGCGGCAAGACTCGCCGTGCGGAATGAAAGGACGCCGGACGCCGGACGCCGGAAATCGGGGACATTTCCATCGCCCTCGGGCTCAGATGATGGACAGGTCGAGGTAGAGGTTCGAGAGCAATCCTTCGGGTGGCCCGGGACCGCCCGTCCGGGTGAGCGCGTAGAGCGACGAGCTGAACCGCTGCCGCAGCCAGCCACGGAGTGCCGGCGCCCAGTCCTCGCCGGCGGCCGCGCCCAGATGCATCAGGTGGAAGCCCCGGCTGAGGTGGTCGTTGTTCACGGCGCTGAGCAGCGCGCGAAGGACGCGGGGGTCGCCGCCCCTGACCGCCCGGTTGGTGATCGGCAGCGACCGGAACGCCTCGCCGGGCTCCGGCAGCGGCGCCCCCTCCCGGAGGACCGTCCGCGCGGCCGCATGGACGCCCCTGGCGATGGTGGCTGCCGCCGAGTACGAGACGACCCGCGTCGCGTGGAAGGCGCCCGTGTCCCAGGCGCCGAGGACGCCGACGATCTCCTCGTCGCGTCGCGCCAGGTAGGTGCGCTCCCACCCGAGGCCCGGACGCCGGATCGAGTTCTGCAGCGCCTGGGGTGACGTCTCGGGGGCGAAGAGCCGGCCACGCCACATGACGGTCTCATAGCCGGACCACGTGAGGTACGCCGGAACGCACTGGTCGGACCTCACGGATCCCAGGAGGATCAGCTGCGTTAGGTAGTTCTCCTGCGCCGGGGTGCGGGTCAGGTCGTTGCGGAACTGCCGGTAGAACTGGACCCCGAGCGGCTCGTCCTGACTGGTCCGGTACTGCAGCGACCTCGGGTCCATGCCGCGGCTGGCGTAGACCTTGCGGTTGAAGGCCACCCGCAGCAGCAGGCGGATCGCTCGCAGGTCCAGCCTCGAGTCGAAGTACGCCTGCTGCTCGGCCAGGGTGCGGCACTCGAAGATTCCTCTGACGCGCCTGGGGCCCAGCAGCGGGATGGCATGCCGGGTGATCCTGAAGAGGTACTGCTCGAAGCGCCCCGCCCAGATCGCGCCGGGCCCCACCTCCGCTCGGTGTGCCCGCCAGAAGGTCTGGGAGCCGGGGGAAGGTGGTCGAGGACGCTCATCCTCCTGCGAGAGCCCGAAGTTGTACAGGTGCGACATCACTCCACCCACCCCCACTCGGGGTGACCCCGGATGACAAGAATCCCGCCAGTGGAGCAGGCCGGGAGGGGCTGGGCCGGTCTCGCGGCGGGCTTTCCACCAAGATCCACTTGGGGCGGGCCGGCGCCCGCTGGCCCGGATCACCACGCAGGGCCAGCGCGGGGACTGCCCGCAGTTCATCCCGCTGATGGGCCGGCTCCACATCGCCCGGCGAGGCCAGGGCCGTCCTCGCACCCGGCCCGGCGCGGCGCTCGCGGATAAGGCGTACTCCTCCGCGGCCAACCGCGCCTGCCTGCGCAAGCGCGGCATCAACGCGGTCATCCCGGTCAAGGAAGACCAGAAAGCCCACCGCCGCCGCGGCGGCCGCTCCGGCGGCCGCCCGCCCGCCTTCGACCGCACCCAGTACAAGGACCGCAACAGCGCCGAGCGGTGCTTTACCAAGCTCAAGCAACACCCGGCCATGGCCACCCGCTACGACAAGCGGGAACGCATCTACCAAAGACACCATCGACGTCGCGTCAATCAGGAGCTGGCTCCGAGACCCGGTCCCAGGATCCACGGGACAGGCCCCAGGGCCGGCGAGCCGGGCCTAGCTCGGCTAGAACCGGGCCCGGTCCGGTGCGGCAGCATATAGGGACCCGTGTGCTCATCCTCCCGGGGTGATGCCATGGCCTGGCCGGCTGGGCGACGGTGAGCAGAGCCGATGCCTTGGGGAGTGGTCAGACATGGCGCGATGGCCTGAACATGAGTGCGCCCGGCTGCTGAGCCGGCGACGCGGCCGGCCCGCCCATGGAATCTGGGCCGGGGCCGCGGCGGGGACGCTGGCGCTCGCCGTGATGGCGGCGTGCGCGGCATGCACCGGCGGGTCCACGGCGGCGCCGGGGGCGAGCGCGACACCGGCCGCGTCGGCTGGCGGCAGCGTCGCGCTGCAGCAGGCCTACGTCAACGTGATCGGCCGGGTGCGGCCCTCGGTCGTGGAGATCACCACGGCGTCCGGCCTCGGCTCCGGCGTGGTCTACGACACGGCCGGTCACATCGTGACGAATGCGCATGTCGTCGGCACCGCCACCTCCTTCCAGGTCGTCCTGGCCGGCTCGGTGACACCACTGGCCGCCCGGCTCACGGGCAGCTATCCACCGGACGATCTGGCGGTCATCCAGGTCACCGGGGCCGCGCATCTCGTGCCAGCGCACTTCGCTGACTCTTCGAAGCTGCAGGTGGGTGACATCGTGCTTGCCATGGGCAACCCCCTGGGCCTGGCCAGCAGCGCGACCGACGGGATCATCTCCGCGGTCGGGCGGACGGTGTCCGAGCCGGCGGAAGGCGGGTCGCCGGGTGCGACGCTCCCGGATGTGATCCAGACGTCGGCGGCGATCAACCCGGGCAACAGCGGCGGGGCGCTCGCCGACCTGGCCGGGCAGGTGGTGGGCATTCCCACGCTGGCGGCCACCGACCAGCAGCTTGGCGGTGCCGCTCCCGGGATCGGCTTCGCCATCCCCTCCAGCATTGTCACCGATATCGCCGGGCAGATCATCAGCACGGGCCACGTCACGAGCTCCCACCGCGCGGCCCTCGGTGTCCGCGTGCAGACGGTTACCGGGCCGGATAGCCAGCCCGCAGGCGCGGGTATCGCCGCGGTGACCCCGGGCGGCGCGGCGGCGAAGGCGGGCTTGCAGCCCGGGGACGTGATCACCGCGGTCAACGGAACGCCGGTCAGTGACACCGAGACGCTGGCCGCCGCGCTCGCCGGGCTGCGCCCCGGCCAGCAGGTCCCGGTGAAAATCACCAAACCGGACGGCAGCACCGCCACCGTCACGGTGACCCTGGGCCAGCTGCCTGGCTCGTGACCGGCAGGCCATCCCGCTCAGGCCGGGCGAGCTCGGGGGTCGCCGGGGTGACCGCGGCTGACGGCGCGGCGCGCAGCTACGTCTTGATGCGCAGGTCGCGGAAGTCAACTTTGAGGGGAAGCTGTGGACCTGCGGGCGAGGAAACCGGTGGCCCAGGGCGAGGTGGGTCTGGGATCTTGGTCTCTATGTGTCGCGCCCACAGCCCGTTCTGATGGTAGGAGGTCCGGACGGGGAGCGGCATGGCCAGGGTTGAAGGCGAGATCGTCATCGGCCGGCCCGTAGATGTGGTGTTCGACTACGTCGCTGACCAGAGCAACGAGCCGCAGTACAACCCGCAGGTGGTGCGGGCGGAGAAGATCACCGCGGGGCCCGTCGGGAAGGGAACCCAGTTCCGCTCGGCTGTGGCGTCCAGGGGGCGGACAAGCCTGAAGACGCACCTGGAAGCAGCGCCATCAGCACCGGCGGGGCCAGCACCGGCAGGACCGGACGGGCGGTGAGTGGCCCGGGTCAAGGCCTCTTTGACCGTCGATCGGTGGCCAGCGGACCAGGTTTCGTGAGACAGGCTGTAGCACGGAGGGTGCGACCCTCCCTTCGATGAGGGAAGGTCACACGCCCGGGACCCTGTGGCCTTGGCGTCGGTGCGGGGGAGAGCCGGCCGCACTGTTGCATTGTGCGATCCCTGCGCAGCCCCAAACTATGATCCCGGTGCGGCGGCGCCCAGCGCTGGTCATCTGCTGCTGGTCGCTGATGGGGCAGACTGGTGGCCACCAGCGGCGGGCGTTTGGGGCGGCAGATGCGGAGACGGCCGTGACGACCAGTGATCTCGGCCTTGTCCTGCTCACCGGATCCGGGGTGGTGCTCGCGGCGATCGTGGCGGCCCGGCTCGCTCATGGAATCGGCCTGCCGGGCCTGCTCGTCTTCCTCGGTTTCGGCCTGGCCCTCGGTGAGGCGGGGGTTGGCGTGCGGTTTGATAACGCCGGGCTGGCGCAGGCTCTGGGGCTCAGCGCGCTGGTGCTGATCCTCGCCGAAGGCGGCCTGACGACCAGCTGGGCGCACGCGCGTACCGCGGCTCCTGCCGCGCTAAGCCTGGCCACGGCCGGGGTGGCTGTGAGTATCCTGGTGGTCGCCGTGGCCACTCGCTGGCTGCTGCACCTTGGCTGGCGGGACGCGCTGCTGCTCGGCGCGGTGCTCGCGCCCACGGACGCCGCGGCGGTGTTCTCGGTGCTGCGCAAGCTGCCGCTGCCGCCCCGGCTGTCCGGGATGCTGGAGGGAGAGTCAGGGCTTAACGATCCGCCGGCGGTGCTCGCGGTGACCCTGCTCAGCAACCTGGGCCTGGCACGCGCCCTCGCCGGGGCTGATCGCTGCTGAGGTGGTTTACGGGCTGGCCGCCGGCGCCGCGATCGGGCTGCTGGCAGGACTGGCCGGTGCCTCCGGGCTGCGGCGAGTGGCCTTGCCGGCCTCTGGACTGTACCCGATCGCGATCCTGGCGCTCATCGTCGCCAGCTACGGGGTGGCGTCGCTGGCACACGCGAGTGGCCTCCTGGCCGTCTACGTGTCCGCGCTGGTGCTGGGCAATGCCCGGCTGCCGCACGGCCCGGCGATCCGCGGCTTTGCCGAAGGCGTCGCCTGGCTGGCCCAGATCGGGCTGTTTGTGATGCTCGGTCTGCTCGCCTCCCCGTCACGGCTGCCCGGGCAGATCCTGCCGGCGGTGATCGCGGGGTCGGTGCTCGTGCTGCTGGCCCGGCCGATCGCGGTGGCCGTCGCGACGCTGCCGCTGCGGGTGCCCCGGCGCCAGCAGGCGTTTCTGTCCTGGGCCGGGCTGCGCGGCGCGGTCCCGATCGTGCTGGCCACGATCCCGGTGAACGCTCGCGTGCCCGGGGCCACCCGCCTGTTCGACGTGGTGTTCATCGTCGTGGTAATGAATATCCTGCTGCAGGGCACCACCCTGCCGTGGGCCGCGCGGCGGCTGCGGGTGACCGCACCGGCCGAACCGCTCGATGTGGATGTCGAGGCGGCGCCGCTGGAGGCGCTGCACGCCGACCTGCTCCAGGTCCAGATCCCGCCCGGGTCGCGGCTGCATGGCGTGGAAATCCTCGAACTGCGGCTGCCGGCCCAGGCGAACGTGGCCCTGATCGTCCGCGGCGGGCAAGGGTTCGTCCCCGGCCCCTCTACGATGCTGCTCTCGGGTGACCGGCTGCTCATCGTGGCGTCGGCCACGGTCCGGGACCAGACCGAGCGGCGGCTACGGGCGGTCGGCCGCGCCGGCAAACTCGCCGGGTGGTTCGGCGAACATGGTCTATGAGCCCGGTGACGCGCTTGCGCGGGAGCGGCCGGCGATGACCCGCTCACGCCGGCGGTCTGGCCGCCGCTCCCTCCTCCTGAGCTGAGCATCGCAAGAGGGTCCGACATTTCCGCTGCCCGCTTGATGCCGAGATGCCGAGATGCCGAGGGTGCGCGTCAGATTTGTAGGTAACCAAGATCATCTTCACGACGCGGCTGGTCAGGCGACGCTCGTCTGGTTATGCAAGTACCACCCAGACGGTCGGCTCATGGGCCATCGCCGCTGGTGACGGGCTCCGGTTCCGTCGGCGGCGTCGACCCCGCCAGTTCGCCGACGGCCCTGACCAGGGCTTTTGCGTCTGGTGCAACAATCACAACTGCAGAAAGCGTCCTACCAGCCAAAACGCTGAGGACCCTACATTATTCACGTGCACCATGAGCTTAAGCTTAGAGCTCGCGCGGATTGGTGTGATCTGCAAGGCTTCGGCGTGTCCTGAGACGGGACAGGCACAGGTTCCGTGATCATCGGAGTTCTCTACGCTCTGTGATCACGGGAGTCCCTGTGCCCGCGATCCCATCATGGCTGCTGGAGCCCCTCTGGGACCAGTTCGCCGCGCTGCTGCCCGACCGCCCGGTCTATGACCCCTCGCACTCGCTGGGCTGCCACAAGCCGCGGATCGGCAACCGGATCATCTTCGAAAAGCTCATCCAGGTCCTGCGGTTCGGCTGCTCGTATGCCTCCATCGCCGACCGCGCCTGCGGTGCCACCACGATCCGGGATCGCCGCGACGAGTGGATCAAGGCCGGGATCTTCACGGAGCTGAAGACGATCGCGCGGGAGTCCTATGACCGCATCGTCGGCCTGGTCGGCCTTGGCGATGCACCCGTCGACGGCGAGGTCGGCCAGGACTCCGTCGACATCGACGGCGAGCTGGCCCAGCCCGACGCTGACGGCTACCGCCCTCTGCGCCTGGCCGCTACCGGTACTGACCCGGCTGGGCCGCTGGACGTGCCCTGATCGCACGGTCCGCGCTCCTGCCCGGCCGGGTTCCGGCCGCCACATGCGGATCTCGTCGTCGAGGTCATCGAGGTCGCCGCCGCGCACGTCGCTCCGCGCCGCGGCCAAAAACATCTGCCCCCACACCGGCCGGGCCCGCCTCAGCTACGACCGCGCCCGGATCCTGCCCGACCAGTACACCCGCACGCCCACCGCGCCGGACGGGACCTGCATCAGCTGCGCCACTTCCGCCGCCACCCACCACCGAGAGGCCAACGCCGGACTGTAACTGATCATGGCCAAGGGTCGGTGGCGCAACCCGCGTACCGCCATGCGCTATGTCAAGCCTGGCGCCGTTGCCCCTCGCCGAGGTCACCGGACTGCTCGACACCGCCCCGCGCCGACGCGGCCGACCAAGCGGACCCCAACCCCTAGATCAACCGCTTAGCGTTGTTCTTGGGCTGGGCACTACAGGCTGCCCTTATGAGCACGGCGAAGATGCTGAGCGTTACCGCCCACGCCCAGCTCGCCGCGAATCCGGGCGTGCGGCGGCGGCCGGCCGCGGGATGGCCGGGGCGTCACAGCGCGGGCAGTACCGGGTCTCGGGCAGGACGGTCAGCAGCCCCGCCGGGATCACCGCCACGCACTGCTCGCAGCGGCCGAAGCTCCCCGCGGCCAGCCGGGCCAGCGCCTCGTCGGTGTCCGCCAGTTTCCGGCGGGCCGCGACGGTGCTGCGGAGCAGTCGCTCCACCTCACGCTGGCCCGCCGCGCCGCGGCCAGCCGGGGCGGCCGCGGCCGCCCCGTGATAGGCCAGCGACAGCCTGGTGACCTCATACAGCCGGGCCCGCCAGCGGGCCTCAAGCAGCGCCCGCCAGTGCGGGGCATCCGTCGCGGCGGGCCGTACCGTGGCTACCACCGCCGGGCTGATGAGTTCTTCTCGGAGCATTGCGTGTCCTGTGGGTCGCGATGGACGGCCGGTTCCTGATCCGCCGGTCCGTGCCGCAAGGCGGCGCGGCGGGAGCGCAGCAGCCGGATGCAGACGGCGAACAGGACCGCACCGAACAAGACCCACGGTGCTGCCGCGATCAGGTCGATGCCGGTCATCTGCGCCGTCCTTGCTGCCGGTGTGCTGTCCTGGCCAGTGCACCCGGTGCCGGTGACCGGCCGGTGGAGTTGACATGGTGGCGATGTGGAGATGCCGGGCCGGGCCGACACGGCCGCGGCGCTTACTGGTCGGCCGGGGGACGCGGCGGCGACCCTGGAGACGCCCGGGCGGCGCTCGCGCGAGGGCAGGTGAACGGCGGTGGCGACGGTGCTGATCGTGGAGGATGAGCGCAAGCTGCGGGACTTCGTCCGGTCCAATCTCGAGCGGGCCGGATGCATCGTGCTGCCGACCGGGTCCGGTGTCGAGGCGATCGCGATGGCGGCAGAGGCCGCACCGGACCTGGTCGTTCTGGACCTCGGGCTGCCGGACGTGCCCGGCGAGACCGTGGCCCGCGAGCTCCGCGCCGCGGCCACGCCGATCTTGATGCTGACGGCCAAGAGCGCGCAGGAAGACCGGATCCGGGGCCTGGAACTGGGCGCCGATGACTACGTGACCAAGCCGTTCAGCCCGCGCGAACTGGTCCTGCGGGTCCAGGCGATCCTGCGCCGCGGCGGATCAGCCGCCGATCAGGGCGTGACCAGTTACGGAGGCGGTGCGCTGGTGATCGACGAGGCGCAGCGCCTGGTCACGGTGCGCGGCGGGACCGTCAGCCTCACGCCGACCGAATGGGGTGTCCTGGTGGCGCTGGCGACCGTGCCGGGCCGGGTCTATTCGCGGTTCGAGCTGATCAACCGGGTCCGTGGATATGAGTTCGAGGGGTACGAGCGCACCGTCGACTCGCATGTGAAGAACCTGCGCCGCAAGATCGAGAGCGATCCGGGTCACGCCCTGATCGTGCAGACCGTCCTGGGTGGCAGCTACCGGCTGGGCCTGGCCCGCGATGACTGACCAGGCCAGCCCCCCGGACCCGCCGGACCCGCCGGGCATGCCGGGCCCGTCGGCCCGCGGCGACACGCCCGGCCTGCGGCTCGCCCTGGCGTTCCTGGTGGTCGCGCTGGCCGCGACAAGCTTGTGCGAGGGTTCCTGTGGATCAGCCAACCTTGCGGATAATCCACGACCAGTGCCCTCGCCCGAATCGATCCTGGAGGAAGTACTACGCCAACGTGACCCGCCGGAGGCTATCGGCAACCCGAACGCGCGGACACCACCGCCCCCGCCAGAGCCTGACACTCTCACCGGCCAGCGGAACCTCAACCAATGGTCAGAAACTCATGGCGGACTTTGTGCTTACCTTGGCTGCCGCTTCAATCAGCTCTGGGGTAGCTCGATCGCGCATGCCCCGGCCGGTAGCGACGCTGACCAGGTGCCGGGACTCCTCGGCCAGCCGGCGGGCGGAGCTTCGGCGGGGCGCAAGCGGGAGGCGGACGACCAGCGCTCCTGGCCGGGTGACGAACCGCAGCGGTGGTGTCGAGGGTCGCCGGTTCGCCGTCGAGGCCGGCTCGCATCGGGCCGTTGGCGTCTATGGTCAGTGCCGGGGCACTCCACCGGGAGTATCCCGGCGACAGGTGTCCGCGGCCGAACAGCTCCAGCCAGGCCAGCCGCGCGGCGGCGGGGCCGTCATCGACCCGGACGGTCAGCACACCGAGCGACCCCGAGTCCAGCCGCGGACGCCAGGCGCTGTGCCCCAGGCCGCCGAGCCGGTAGGGGTTGTTGGACACCAGCAGCGCGTGGGCCCCGGCATGTTCCGCGCCGTCCGGCGCATGGAAGCGCAGCGGCAACGGCGCAGCGCCGGGCCCGATCAGGTCGGGCAATTCGTCCAGGACTGCCCGCACCTTGGAGCGCCGGTAATGCCGTGACCTGACCATCGCCGCGTAGATGCCGAGCGAGACGTTGTTCACGAACGCCCGGCCGTTGACCTCGGCCAGGTCTACCCGGACCTCCACCCCGCGCCGGAAGGCCGTCATCGCGTATGCCAGGTCGCTGGGGTCCAGGCCGAGGTCGAGAGCGAAGTGGTTGCGGGTGCCGGCCGGCACGCACACGAAGGGCAGCCCGTGCCGGGCCGCCACCGCCGCTACCGGGGCCATCGATCCGTCACCGCCGGCGACGCCGAGCACACCGGCACCCCCGGCCACCAGGTCCTCGGCCAGCTCACCCAGGTCATCCCCCGGCCGCATCGGGACGACGTCCGCCCCCGACTGGCGGGCCAGGGCGGCGAGGCCGAGGCGGGCCGCCTTCCCGCTGCCGGAGCCGGGATTGAGCAGCAGGACAGCGCGGCCAGCACCGGTCACCTGAGCCCCGCGGCTGCGGCCGCCGCGCCGCGGACGCCGCCCCGCCGGTCGCAGCGCGAACCGGGCCGAGGCCATCGAGAACCCGAACAAGACCATCGCGGCCAGCAACGCTGCCGGCCGGTGCGCCAGCACGTGCAGCACCGGTGCCACCACCGCGACCAGCACGATCAGGCCGGCCAGCACCCGGGCCAGCCCACGCCGGGTCACCACATGCCACCCGGCGATCACCGCAGCCGGCAGCGCTACCAGGATGCCCAGCATCGACCACGGGTGAACGCGCACCGCAGCGCACATCACCACCAGCGCCGCCACCGCGGATCCCAACGCCACGACGGCAGCCGCGCGGTACACACGATCCGTCCCGGCCACGCCCGCCCCATGCTCAGTTCCTGCCCTCACGCCCATCGTCGCGCATTCGCGGGTCGCCACCGCCGCCGTGTCCCCAAAGCCGCCGCAGCGATGACATTGGTTTGCGTCTGACGTCGTGAACCAGTTCCCGGCGGACATACCCGGCCACCAGCCCCGCGTGCCGGACCGGACTGGGCGCCGATCACGTCGAATCGGATCACGAACCCGGCCGGGAAGAAGGCTGGCGGCCGGTGGCGCCGAGCGAGAAGTCCGAGGTGTACGTCTCGGTGCTGACCGGGCAGGCCACGCAGGCGCTGGCGGCCTCAACGCGCGGGATGGGCCGGACAGACGGTCCTGGCCCGGGCCGTGGCCTGGCCTGCCATAGCTGTTATGAGGACGCCTGCCCGCAGCCGTGCGCGCTGTGCGGCACCTAGGACGGGCGCTGCGGCCGCGCCGGGCGGGCCCGCAGCGGCCGGCGCGGCGAGCACGGTGACCGCCGTCCCCGGAGAGATTGGCCATGATGACGTGACCCGGTGCCGGTCGCAGCCGGGCGGCTGCCCTGCGCGGCCCGGCTGACCGGGCTGCCACTACGCTGACCACGCCGAAGCTCACCGGAGCGCACATCGAGCAACTCGGCGGCCCGGCCTGGCGTGGAATATGTCACTGCCGGCGACGACCACAAAGTGCGAGCTGAGGCCATCCGCCAAGCCCGCCCTGCCTGGCCCGGGACAAGCCCGGCTCCGCCGGCTTGCCCGGCGCACCGGCAGAATCGCCCGCTTCGGCGCCCCGGCGATGCTGGCGAACTGAACGCGCTCGTGTAACGCAGCGCCAGACATAGCGCAGAATGAGTGCATGGCCCGGTTGCGTGAGAGCAAGGAGATGGCGCTGTTCGCCGTGTCCAGCGTGCTGCTGCTGGCGGGTGGTGTGGCGTGGTTGCTGGCTGCCGGGACGCCCGCGAGGGTCTTGTGGATCGCCGGCACCGTGCTGGGCCTTGTCTTTGCGGTGTCCTGGGTAGTCGGCGCGATCCGGCGCCACCAGCCGAGCGTCGACGTCATCGCGGTGCTCGCGCTGGCCGGTGCCCTGGCGGTCGGGGAGCCGTTCGCCGGCGCTGTGATCACGGTGATGCTCGCCAGCGGGCAGCTGCTGGAGGCGCGGGCGTCCGCGCGGGCGCGGCGCGAGCTGAGCCTGCTGGCCGAGCGGGCCCCGCGCACGGCCCGGCGCCGCGTCGAGGGCGGCGTCGTGGAGGTCGCGGTGGACGACGTCGTTCCCGGTGACCGGCTGCTGGTGGGCGCGGGAGGGATCGTCCCGGTGGACGGGCGGCTCCTCAGCCCGGCCGTGCTGGATGAGTCCGCGCTGACGGGGGAGTCGCGGCCGGCGGAGCGGATCGCCGGCGAGGACGTCCGCAGCGGCGTGGTCAACGCGGGCCAGCCGATCGAGCTTGTCGCGACGGCGGCGGCCGCGGAGTCCACCTACGCCGGGGTGGTGCGCCTGGTTGAGCAGGCGCAGGCCGCCTCGGCGCCGTTCGTCCGCGCCGCCGACCGGTTCGCCGTTCTGTTTGTCCCGTTTACGCTCGTCCTCGCGGCAGCGGCCTGGGCGCTCAGCGCGGACCCGGTCCGCGCCGTCGCGGTGCTGGTGGTCGCGACGCCGTGCCCGCTGCTGCTCGCGGCCCCGATCGCGATCGTGTCCGGCCTGTCCCGCGCCGCGCGCATCGGCGTCGTCGTCAAGGGCGGCGGCGCCCTGGAACGGCTGGCCGCGGGGCGGGTGATGCTCTTTGACAAGACTGGCACGCTGACCCAGGGGCGGCCGGGGCTGGCCGACGTCGTCACGGCGGGCGGCGAGATGGGCGCGGATGAGCTGCTGCGGCTCGCCGCCTCGCTCGACCAGGTATCGGCGCATGTCCTGGCGAGCGCCATCGTCACCGCCGCCACCAGCCGGGGGCTTGCGCTGCAGATGCCGGCCGACGTCCGGGAGGTGCACGGCTACGGCCTGGAGGGGACCGTCGGCACTCACCGGGTCAGGCTCGGCAAGGCCACCTGGATCGTCGGCGGCGAGCCGCCGCGGTGGGTGCGCCAGGTGCGGCGGCGCGCTGACCTGGACGGCTCGCTGACGGTCTTCGCCGCCGTCGACGACGAGCCCGCCGGCGCCTTCCTCCTGCAGGACCCGATCCGGCCCGACGCGCCCCGGATGGTGCGCGCGCTGCGCGAGGCCGGCGTCACGCGTGTCGTCCTGGTCACCGGCGACCGCGCGGACATCGCGGACATGGTCGGGCGCGTCGTGGGCGTCGACACCGTGCTGGCCGGCTGTGACCCCGCCGACAAGCTCGCGGCGATCGAACGCGAGTCGGCGCACGGTGCGACGATCATGGTCGGGGACGGGGTCAACGACGCTCCCGCGCTCGCGGCGGCCGGCGCCGGGGTGGCCCTCGCCGCGCGCGGGGCCACCGCGTCGTCCGAGGCGGCCGACGTCGTTCTCACCGTCGACCGGATCGACGCCCTGGCCGACGCGATCCTCATCGCGCGCCGTTCGAAGCGGATCGCCCTGCAGGCCGTCCTCATCGGCATGGGCCTGTCGCTCGTGGCGATGATCGCCGCGGCGGCCGGGCTCCTGCAGCCGGCGGCGGGCGCGCTCCTGCAAGAGGTCATCGACGTGCTGGCGATCGGTATCGCGCTGCGGGCCGTGCTGCCCGGCGCGGTCCACACGATCGCGATGCCGCCCGCCGACGTCGCCACCGCGCTCCGGCTGCGGGCCGAGCACGACGCCGTGGCGCCAGCGGTCGAGCAGATCCGGTCGGTGGCGAACGGGCTGCCGGCGCGCGACTGCGACCTCGCCCCGGTGCGCACACTGCTGGACCTGCTGGAGGGCAAAGTGCTCCCGCACGAGCGGGCCGACGAGGCGCTGCTCGTCCCCCTGGTGGCCCGGGCGCTCGACGGAACGGACGCGACGGCGGCGATGAGCCGCACCCATGCGGAGATCGAGCACCAGGTCAGCCAGCTGCACCGGCTTCTGGCCGGCCTCGGCAACGAGACCGTGCAGCCCGAGGACGTCATCGAACTCCGGCGCCTGCTCTACGGGCTGTACGCCGTGCTCCGGCTGCACAACGCACAAGAGGAAGAGAGCGCCTTCAGCCTCGTGCCCAACGGGGCCGCGACCAGCCAGCCCGCTACCGGGGCTGCAGCCGCCCCCGAGCCGGCCCCCGGCGGCCGGCGTCCTGATTAGCGCGGGTTTCCGCACCGGTACTTCGGCCCTTGGGGTCAGGCGAACTGGAAGCGGAGCCGGCGTCCGCCCCCCCAGGGAACGGTGGTGTCGCCGGGCAGGTCGGTTTCGCGGAGGACGGGTGAGTAGGCGCGGCGGTTGATCTTGACGGTGATGCCGGCGGGGTCGCTGATGATCTCCCCGGGGGTGTCCAGGAAACGGCGCTGCAGGGTGTCGGGGGTGGCGTGGGCGTAGTTGTCGGGCAGGCGGAGCCGGAAGGCGGCGGTGAGGGCCTGAGCCCGGACGCACAGCACGACGTCGAGGTCGACGTTGAGATTGACTGCGGAGGACAGGCGTCGGCGCAGAATGCCTGGATGATCTCCGCGAGCCGCTGCTCGATGGTCATCCGGCGGGCGTAGTGCTCGATCAGGGCCTAGGTCTTGATCTGTGCGTCGTTGGTGATGATGACGGTGGGCGCATCGCGGCCCAGGCCGGTGACGATGAGCTGCCGGACGGTTCCGGGGTAGCTGGTCAGTTTCACGGCGGGGTCCTCGTGGACCTTGGGCCGGTTGTGCGGGCCGGGCCGGTTCAGGGCGATGGTCTTGCAGTCGCTTGCGGTCAGGGCGCTGATGCGCTTGAGGAGGCTGGGTGAGCGCATCCGCAAGGTGGCGAACTTGACGCCGCAGCCGTCCAGTTCGCCGAGGATGGGCTGGGTGGTGACTTTCTGGTCCATGATCAGCATGTGCGGGTCTGATCCGGACACGGCCTTCCAGTGATCGCAGAACGCGAGGACTTCCCGGTTCTGGGTGGCCTTCGTCAGGTCCGCGTTGGCGTAGACGAGGTTATGGGTTCCAGTGTCCTGGGCGAAGAAGGTCAGCACCGAGCGGGCGCGCTGCGAGCGCGTGGGCACGTAATGCTTTTCCAGGGCCGGGTCGTGGCCCCAGTGCATGACGGCGTGGAAGTCCAGGTCGAAGATCGCCTCGCCGGCGGTGGCCAGCCCGGCGCCGATCATCTGCTTGTCCAGGGCGGCCAGGAACCGCAGCTGGTGGTCATGGGACAGCCGGTAGGAGTAATCGGTGAGCGCGGTCTTCTTCGGCAGGACCGCCAGCCCGGCCAGCAGCGCTGGGGCGGGGTCGGCGAGCAGGTCATCGACGCGGGACACGCGCCGGGTGGCGGTGAGCTTGAGCGTGAGCAGGGACAGCAGCCAGGAGGCGGCCGGGAATGACCCGGGTGCCGGGGTAGCCGGCTGCGCCAGCCAGGGCGGGCAGGTCCAGGGCGACCAGGTCCGGGACCGCGAGCAGCAGCCCGGCCATGGCGGTATGGGCGCGCGGGGGGATAGAACCGAAGTCGATGACGGCGGCGGCCGGCAGCCGGGTGTCGCGGCCGGAGGTGGCCGGGCTGGTGCTGGCCTCAGGCGCCGGGCCGCGGACCAGCCGGCCGAATCCTTCGTCGCGCAGGATGTCGCTGACCGCGCTGCGGCCCAGCGGGGTTCCCTCCCGGGTGACCCGCATGCTGATCTCATAGACCGACAGGCGTTCGCAGCGCAGCCCGATGACCCGGCCGCGGGCCGCGTCCTTCTTCGGGGCGCCCTTGCGGCCCGGCGTTCCCGGCGCCGCGAACACGGTCACCTTCCCGGCCCGCAGATCGCGGACCATGGACGCCAGCGCGCTGCGGGTGTAACCGGCGGCATCGGCGGCCTGCTGCAGCGGCAGGCCCTCGTACAGGTAGGCGCGCAGCGCCTCATACCGCCGCTGGTTCACCTGGCCGGCCAGCAGCTCCCATCCCGGCCGTGGGGCCGGTATAGCGGTCATGCCGTGTGATCTATCACAGTGCCGCGGCTGCCCGTCCCGCCGGTATCCCGCCCGGTAGCTTCCTTCCCGTACCTGTTTCCTGCCGTATGGGCGATCCTGAACCGGGCATTTCACCCGCGAGCATGTCATGTCTCGTATAGATAACGATCTTCACTGCCGTAGATCAGCCGCTACTCATACCTCCATCAGAACGCGATCTTCCGGCACCGCCCGCACAGCACGGCACGTCAGCGACCAGTCCCAATCAAGCCGGCTGAGGTTGATTTACCGGAACGGAAGTCCGCGTTAGTGGCGGGCCGCCTGGTCGGCGTAGGCCGTGTACTTGGCATAGGCGAAGGCCTCGCCGTGCATGGCGGCGATGAGGTTGTCCTGCGTCTTTGTTCCGGGGCAGGCCGGGGTGCTGGCGGTGATCACCACGGGGTCAACCCTTGGCGGTCGTGGAACTTTCACCTTCGGGTTGGTGAGGGACTGCAGAGCAGTCATGAACGCGGCCGCGTGCCCGCCCTCGTCCGCGGCGATCTCGGTGAACAGCTTCGCCGCGGCGGCTCCGCGCGCACGGCCTCATCGAGCGCATCCCGCACACCCACCGCTACCAGGTCACCAGCACCGGCCTGCGCCACGCCATGTTCCTCACCCGCGTCCACGACCGGATCCTGCAAACAGGACTCGCCGAACTCACCGGACCGGACCCAGCACCCCTGCGCAAAGCCGCCACCATCTACCAGGCCGCCATCGACAACCTCACCCAGCGAGCAGGAATAGCCGCCTGACCAGCCGGGGTCAAACTTGACTCAATCTTGCCGGCTTCGCCGGCCCTACTCGGCTAGCTCGGCTAGCTCGGCTAGCGGGCCGCCTTGTCCGAACCGTTTCGCGTACCCTCGAAGCACCCTCCCGAGGGGAACCGGTGGAATACTCCCAGGAGAACCAGCCTGCTGGCCGGGCCCGGAGCCGTCGGCGCTTCCGGCAACAGCCACGCCGCCGCCGGTGCTGCGGAAGCTGGCGGCCGGATGCGCAGTAAGGCCGGCCTGACCACCGCGATCCGCCAGCACCGCCGCGCCGCGCTGGTGGTGAACGCCCGGTCCCGCCGGGGCCGACGTCTCTACCAGGCTGTCACGGCCCGGCTGCATGCCGCCGGGTTCGACGTCCTGGGCTCCTTCCCGGTCGGCGAGCCTGGCGAGCTGGGCGCCAGCCTGACCGCCGCGATAGACCTGCGGCCCGACCTGCTGATCGTGGGCGGTGGTGACGGCAGCATCAGCGAAGCCGCCCGGCGCCTCGCCTGCCTCGACATGGCCCTGGGGGTCCTGCCGCTCGGCACCACGAACAATTTCGCCCGCACCCTGGGCATCCCGGTGAATCTGGCCGCAGCGACCGATGTGCTGACCGCGGGCAAGGTCGCCGACGTCGATCTCGGCCGGGCCGGCGACGTCTTCTTCGCCAACCTGGTGAGCGTCGGCCTGTCCGCCTACGTTGCCGCCAACGTCCCGCACCAGCTCAAGCGCCTGGCCGGCCGGGCGGCCTACCCGATCACGGCGCTGGCCGGGCTCCCGCACCACCGGCCCCTGCACGCCCGCATCACCGTCGGTGACCAGCATTACAGCCTGGACACCCACCAGCTCAACATCGCCAATGGCAGCTTCCACGCTGGGCGGCCGATCACCGGCGATGCCAGCGCCGACGACCGGCTGCTGCTGGTCTACCGCCTCGGCGGGTCCGGCCGCGCGGCGCTGCTCAGCGCAACCCTCCGCCACGCGGTCTTCGGCGCCCGCCGCACCATGGCCGACCCCGCGTTCCTGGCGGTCAGCGACCTGTGGCTGGACACCGACCCGCCCGTGCCCCTCGACGTGGACGGCGAGATCCGCGGCCACACCCCGACGCGGATCACCCTGGCACCGAACGCGCTGCGCGTCATGGTCAGCCCGGGCTTCCCCGACACCTGAAAGGCTCGCCACTATCGCTGCGCTGCACCCGGTTCCAGATGGCACGTGCACGGCTGATCGTCGGCGAGATTGTCTATCAGCTGGCCGCCGGAGTCGCAATCGGGCTGCTCGCGGGAGCGGCCGGGGCGCTGACCCTGCGGCGCGTGGCGCTGCCGGCCTCAGGCCTGTACCCGATCGCCATCCTGGCGCTCATCGTCGCCGGCTACGGGGCGGCGAGGCTGGCCCATGCCAGCGGCCTGCTCGCGGTTTACGCGTCCGCGCTGGTCCTGGGTAACGCCCGGCTCCCACACGGCCCGGCCATCCGCGGCTTTGCCGAAGGGGTAGCCTGGCTCGCGCAGATCGGCCTGTTCGTCATGCTCGGGCTCCTCGCCTCCCCGGCCCGGCTGCCCGCGCAGATCCTCCCGGCCCTTGCCGTGGGGTCGGCGCTGGTGCTGCTGGCCCGGCCCGCCGCGGTGCTCGCCTCCACGCTGCCACTGCGGGTGCCCTGGCGCCAGCAGGCGTTCTTGTCCTGGGCCGGGCTGCGCGGCGCCGTCCCGATCGTGCTGGCCACCATCCCGGTAAACGCCCGCGTGCCCGGCGCCACCCGCCTGTTCGACATCGTGTTCATTATCGTCGTGATGAACACCCTGCTGCAGGGCACCACGCTGCCGTGGGCCGCGCGGCGGCTGAAAGTGGCGGCCCCGGCCGAGCCGCTGGATCTGGATGTCGAGACGGCGCCGCTGGAGGCGCTGCAGCCGGCCTGCTGCAGGCCCAGATCCCGCCCGGCTCACGGCTGAACGGCGTGGAGATCTTCGAGCTGCGGCTGCCCGCCCAGGCCAACGTCGCCCTGATCGTCCGCGCCGCGGAAGGATTCGTCCCCGGGCCCACCACCATGCTGCATACCGGTGATCGGCTGCTCATCGTCGCCTCCGCCGCGGTGCGCGAGCAGACGGAACGTCGGCTGTGCGCGGTCAGCCGGGCCGGCCGGCGAACACGGCCGGTGATCCGGCCGGGCAGAGCACGCGGCTGGAAGCGTCGCCGCCCGTCATGGCCATCTTCTTCCCCGTGTGCGGTAGCCAGCGGCTCACTGGTCTTGTGTGCCGGCTACTGCCAGGCCCCCCTGATACCGGAGGGTTCCTATACCGTCGCGCCCTCGCGGTTGAGGCGGGCGTAGGCCTTGCGGTTGCGCCGGTAGAGTCCGACGAACTCCCGGAACAGCCTGTCGTAGAGCCCTTCTTGTGCCGGGTCCGGATCGTAGCTCCTCACCACGCGGACCCGGTCGGGTATCTGGCCGAAGGTGAGCTCGCCGAGCGCGACCGCCGCCAGCAAGCCAGCACCGCGCGCGTTCGCGTTCACCGGGTCGGCCGCCTGCTCGATGGTGCGGCCGAGCACGTCGGCGAAGATCTGGCACCACACATCCGAGCGTGCGCCGCCGCCGATGAACCGGATAGGCTCCAGCCGGTGGCGGGTGAACCGCTCCACCGCCCCAAGCAGCCAGCGTGTGTTGAGCGCCACCCCTTCGAAGACTGCCCGCACCAGATCGTCACGGCTGGCCGACAGCGACAGGTTGTGAAATCCTCCGCGCACGAACCGGTCCTCCACCGGGGTCCGCTCGCCGTACAGCCACGGGGTGAAGATCACCCCGCCGCTGCCGGGCGCGGCTTGCCCGGCCATCTCGTCGAACTCGCGGTACGCGGAGGCGGGCGGGCCATTGCCGAACAGAACCCGGTCGCGCAAGAAGGTCAGGGCGGCGCCGGCTGTCTCCTGCTCGCCGGCGACGATGTACCGCCGCGGTATCGGTGAGGGCAGCGAGGCAATGTTGTGCAGCAGGTCGGTCTTCTTGAATGGCACGTGGCAAGAGAGCCAGGATGACGTGCCGACGTACAGGTGCGCCTGGTAGTCCCGGGTCGCGCCCGCCCCGATCGCCGCCGACTGCAGGTCGGGCGTGCCGGCCACGACGGGGATGCCGGCCGGGACGCCAAGCTCGCTGGCCGGCCCGGGTGCCAGCGGGCCGAGAATATCGGTGGCGGCCAGCAGTTCCGGCAGCCGCGACTGTTCGATCCCGGCCATCCGCAACAGCGCCGGGTCATAGCACACGCGGTCGGGGTGGCGGTTGTCGGTTACCCAGTGCAGCGCGATCGAGTCGAATGACGCCGCCAGCCGTCCGGTGAGGCGAGCGTTCAGCCAGTCCTTGGGTTCCAGGAACACATGCGCCCGGCGGTAAGTCTCCGGCTCCTGGTGCTTGAGCCACAGGATGTGGGCAATGGGGTCCTTGCCGCTCCGGGCGGGGATCCCGGCGGTGATGCGCAGCCATCGTGCCAGCTTGACCACCCCGTAGCCGCGTACCGTCACGGCGCCGGCGGTGATCCGCCGCACGTACGGCGCGCCGCGGGAGTCCATCCAGATGATCGCATCCCGGATGGGCCGGCCGAACTCATCGACGGGCACGGTCCCGGACCACTGGGCAGTGCACGCGACGGCCGCCACCGATTCCGCCGGGACGGCACCGCGCGCCATGAGGCGGGACGACGCCCTGGCGATCAGCTCCCACCACCGCCGCGGGTCCTGCTCGGCGCCGCCGCCCGGCAGCAGGGTCACCTGGCACGCCTCCCGCTCCGACGCCACCACCTCGCCGGCCATGGACACCAGGGCAACCTTCAGCGCCGAGGTGCCCAGGTCGATGCCAAGGACGTAGCGCGCCATGCCCATCTCTCCAAATGCCTACCGAGATAGCCACATTAATCAACGCCATATCTCGCGTTCACGGTGAGGCGGCCGTGCCCGGCGGCCCGGCCGGCCTGATCTGGTGGTACCGTCCGCAGGGTGCCGCCGATGTGGGTCGGACTGACGCTCGCGTTCGGCTCGGCGCTGGTCACCAACACGGCCTATTCGCTCGAGCACGACGCGGCCGCGGCGCTGCCGCCGCTGTCGCCGCGCCGCCCGTTCCGGTCAGCGGAGCTCCTGCTCCGCGACCGGCGCTGGCTCGCCGCGTTCGCGGCCGAGACCGCAGGCTGGCTCATGTATGTGGCCGCCCTGCGCCTGGCGCCGCTTGCGCTGGTGCAGGCGGTGGCCGCGTCCGGAGTCGCGGTCCTGGCGTTCGCGACCGCGCGCGGGCACCCGTCCCGGCTCGCGCGGCGCGAGCAACTCGCCGTGGTCCTGGCGGTTGCCGGGCTGGCGCTGCTCGCGCTGTCACTCGTGGACACTACCGAGTCCGATCAGCATCCGCAGGCCATCGGCGTCGTAATCTGGCTTGCGGCGTGCGGCGGCGGCGCGGCGCTGCTGATCGCCACGCCGACGCGATTTGCCCGCGCCGCCTCGCTCGGGCTGGCCGCTGGCCTGCTGTTCGCCGACGGTGACATTTCCGCCAAACTGGTCGGCTATGGCGGGCTGTGGCTGGTCGCGCTGGCGACGCTTATCGTCGCGTACGCCGTCGGGACCAGCGTGCTGCAGTTGGCGTACCAGCGGGGGGATGCGCTGACGGCGGCCGGCATGGCGACGATGGCGGCCAACGCGGTCCCGATCGCGGCCGGGTTCGTGCTGTTCGGCGAGACGCTTCCGCGGGGGATGCGGGCGGTCTTGCAGGTCGCGGCGTTCGCGTGCCTGGTGGCGAGCGCCGTCGCGCTCGGGCACCAGCAGGCACCGCGGGCCGACAAGCCGAATGGCGCTGACCGCATCGGGGAGCGGCTATGAGTGATCGGGGAACCCAGGCTGCTGGTGAGGATCAGGAGATTCGGCCCGCGCCGGGGCCCGCGTCCTCTTCTCGTGACGCCTTCGCACCCTGGAGCCGTGCCTTCCTGCGGCATGCCGCGTTGTGGCTCATGGCCGCCATCGCCGGGGGCCTGGTGCTGGCCGGGATCGCGGACTCGCTCCTGCACCGGCTGGCCGGTTTTCTCCAGATCATCCTGATCTCGCTGTTCCTGTCGTTCGCGATCGAGCCTGCGGTCGGCTACCTGGCGAAACGGGGCTGGCACCGCGGTGCCGCCACCGGGCTGGTGTTCCTGGCGGTGCTGATGATGATCGCGGGGCTGATCGCCCTGCTGATCCCGGCGATCGTGACCGGTACCCACCAGCTGATCGCGGCACTGCCCGACCTGGTGCACAACCTAGCTAGGTATCTCAAGCCGCTGGGGATCCGGGTCGACCAGGTAAACATCGAAGACCAGATGCGCAAGTACGGCAACCAGTTGCTGACCGGCGCAGGGACCCTGCTCGGCGGCATCGTGCGGGTCGCCACCGGGATCGTCAGCGGCGTCTTCCAGGCGCTGGCGATCGCCTTGTTCACCTTCTACATGGCCGCGCAAGGGCCGCAGATGCGGCGGACGGTCTGTTCGCGGTTCCGGCCCGACCGGCAGCGGCGGATCTTGTTCATCTGGGAACAGGCGATCGAGCAGACTGGCGGCTACTTCTACTCCCGGCTGCTGCTGGCGGTGATCAACGGTGCCCTGATGTACGCGGTGCTGCGCTGGCGGGGTGTCCCGTTCGCGGCGCCCCTTGCCTTGTTCGAAGGGGTCGTCTCCGAGTTCATCCCGATCGTCGGCACCTATATCGCCGGGGCCGTGCCCGTGCTGGTGGCGCTCTTGTACGACCCGGTCGACGCCTTGATCGTGCTCATCTGGATCCTGCTGTATCAGCAGATCGAGAACTACATCCTGAGCCCGCGGCTGACCGCGAAGACCATGGACCTGCCGGCCCCGGTCGCGTTCGCCGCTGCGCTGATCGGCGGCGCACTCGGCGGGATCCTGTTCGCCTTCCTCGCGCTGCCGGCGGCCGGAGTGATACTCGCGGCCGTCCGGGCTTACGGGCGTTATTACGAGGTCGTCGAGGATGACAAGACCATCGTGCCCGCACTGGCTCCGCAAAAGCCGGCGAAGGCCAGCACCCGCCGGCGGTCGTGGCTTCGCCGCTGGCATCACGCTCCGCCAGGACCCCCAGACCGGGAAGCGCCCGATGACTGAACCCCAGGACCCGGCGCGTCCGCGGCGGCTACGGCGCCCGGGAATACCCGCAAATCTGGCGGCCGCACGAGTGCCTATGCTTGCCGACCACGTGACCATTGCCGGGCCCGGCAGACCTTCGGCCCTGCGACGTCCCGCGGTCCCGGCCAAGGCTAGCTGCTTCCGAGACCCCGTCATCTGGCTGCTGCTGGCCATCGTGGCCGGCGTCGCCGAAATCGTCGCGTTCGTCCTGCTCGACCAAGACCTCATCAAGCACGACCAGGCCGAAGTCGGCGTCGAGTACGAGCTGTCGGTGATCTACGGCCGGCTCGGCCAGCACTTGCCTTCTCCCGACCAGGGCCGGGTGAAAAGACCAGACAATTACGTCGGCCGGATCCTGGCCTGGATCTTCTCTTTCGGCATCTACCTGTTCTGGTGGTACTACAACCAGATGCAGCAGCCGAACAAGCACTTCGCCATCAACTGGACCCAGGAAGACGAGCTGGTGAAAGCGGTCGGGACGGTCAGCTGACACCTGCGTGGCGCGTTCGACGGGGCCAGCCCAAGACGAGCCAGGCTGTGGCCGCGGTGATGCACCCGGCTCCAGCCACTGGGCCCAAGCGGTAGCTGCTTCGGGTTGTCTGCTGGATGTGATGGACGTTGACGGTCACATCTTTGGCTGCCATCAGCGTCCTGGGCTGCTCGGCAACGATGGCGCCGTTTCGGACTTGGAGGCGTGACAGTACTCCATCTTGGTGGTGAGACCCCAGATCACCTCGGTTCACCACCATTGCAGGGCCGCTGGTTCTGGCTATGGCGGTGTGAGGCCGATCTGGGCAAATACCTCGGCCATGTTCCAGTAGTCGCGGTTCTGGGCGATCAGCCCCTCGGCGTTGAGCGTGCCGACGGACACACCGCGTACCCGCCACGGGCGCCCGGTCGCGGGCTGGCTGCCGACCGGCCCGTCGTTCATGCCGCTCATCACCCACTCCACCGCAAAGGCTGACCCGAGGTAGAAGAACGTCACCGTTTCGAGGTGCAAGTCAGAGGAGAACCCGGCCCCTTCCGCCACCCAGCTGGCGATTTCGTCCCGGCCGCGGCGCACCTGGGCCGCGGCGACATCCTCGTACACGGCGTCTTCGGCCATGTAAGCGGCGGCGGCCGGACCGTCATGGTCGTTCCAGGCTTGCAGGTACCGGTCAAAGAACTCGCGGACCCGTGCCTCTCTGAGAGCAGGAGCCGCAACCGGGTCCGGGCTGGCGTTGGTGCCCATGTGCTGCCTCCTGTGCGTGTCTGGCCCCGAAACTCCATTCTGGGCGTTCTGGCCGCACGGTCGCGCACCATGCCGTGATCTCTGCGCGGCGTGCAGCATCCAGCTTCGTGGGGATGTGTGCCGAGATTGTCCCGGGCGCGCGAGCACTAGCTGCCCGGCGATCTGCCGGCTGGTGAGGTCGGCCGCGGCGAACTGGGCGACCTCGAGCCACGTTACCCGCGGATATCTGGTCCGCGTGAATCAGTGACTCTGGACCGCTAGGTAAGTTCTTCCACCTGCGCGCCGAACACTGACATCTGGGATATGAGCCGCTCGCCCAGGGCCGCGCCCACGATCCCGAGGTTCTCGACGATGAGCTGGGCTCGCACGGTCAGCCGCTCGAACTCCTCGCTGCTGCGGATGCGCGCGAGTTTGTCCTGGTCGCCGCGCAGCAGGAAAAAGCCGTCAAGTTCCCCGCCGTGCGCCTCAAGGAGAACCGGGGACTTGTCGAGGTCGCGGAGGACAAGGTCCTGGTGACCGGGCTCAAGGGGCCGCTGGAGCAGGGCTGGCAGCAGAAGGTAGAGGCCTTTGTGGCCCGCATTCCCCTCCAGGGCTAAGAACTCCTAACATAGTGGCATGCTGACCAGTCGCCGCCAGCAGATGATGCCGCAGGCGAGGCTGAGGAAGGCCTCGTGGATGTCGTCGCGGATCTCCCAGCGGACGCGCAGCCGGCGGAACCAGTGCAGCAGGGCGAACTCTGCTCCACCACCCAGCGGTGCACGCCCAGCCCGGAGCCATGCTCTGTGCCGCGGCGGGCGATCACCGGCTTGATCCCCGTCGCCCGGACCTGCCTGCGGTATTTGTCGTGGTCGTAGCCGCGGTCAGCGTAGACCTGGTCCGGGCGCTGACGGGGCCGGCCGCGGCGGCCGCGCACCGGCGGGATGGCCTCGATCAGGGGCATGAGCTGGGTGACGTCGTTGCGGTTGCCGCCGGTCAGCGAGACCGCCAGCGGGATCCCGTGCGCTTCGGTGATCAGGTGGTGCTTGGAGCCGGGCCGGGCACGATCGACCGGGCTCGGGCCGGTTTTGGGCCGCCCTTCATCGCCCGCACATGCGAACCGTCGATCACCGCCCTGGAGAAGTCCAGCGCGCCCGCGGCGTGCAGCTCAGCCAGCAGCGATTCATGCAGCCGCTGCCAGACACCGGCCTCATGCCAGTCCCGCAGCCGCCGCCAGCAGGTCATCCCCGACCCGAAGCCCAGCTCCTGCGGCAAGAACTCCCACGGAATCCCCGTGTACAGGACGAACAAGATGCCGCACAGGACCTTCCGGTCATCCAGCCGCTTCCGCCCCGGGTGATCAGCGCGGCGGGGGACGACGGGTAACAACGGCTCGATCCGCGCCCATAGCTCGTCAGAGACGATCCACGGTGGCTGCTCGCCCTTCCTCACGGGCGCCCTCAACCAGCCGATGATCACCCTTATTCCATGATCATTCTGTTAGGAGTTCTAATAGCAGAGCTGTGAGTGCAGTTCCACGCCACGGTGGTACCGGACACGCTCCTCGGCGTGGCCCCGTGATCAGGGCAGATCCGGACGATCACCGCGGCGGACGAGCGGCCGTCACGAGCCGCCGCCAAAGCGCCCGGTCGAGGAGGTTGCCGCGATCACGGCTGCGTTCATGCTGTCGATGGCATGACGCACAGCGTCGGAGGCCCAGTCACCCTCGGCGATCCGTTTGGCGTTGGCGTTCATTTCCCGCCTGGAAAGCCCGGCGGCGGCCGGGTCGACGGCCTTGTGTACCGCGTGCAACGCGAGCAGAAGGGAGATGAGGGCGCCAGTCCTCGGGTCTGGCGCCACGGCGTTCCGCAAGGCGGTCAGCAGATCTGCGCGGACGGAGTCCTCGTGGGTGGCGTCCTGGGCCGGCCAGTGGTGGCGGGGGAAGATGCCAAGGACCTTCCCGCTCTCCGCGCGCAGCAGGCCGCGGCCGGCCAGGCGGCTATACAGGCGAACGCGTACGCGCTTGCCGAGAGCCGTCACGACATTCTGCGGCTTCTTGCCTTGTTTCCCGCCGGCCATGGCGAGCGCCTCGTCGAGCAGCGGGTCCGAGGTCGCGGTCGCATCCCTGACAACCAGGCGGCCCTTTCGGACCTGCTCCGAGGGACCCGCAAGGTCCACGCGCTGCATCAAGGTGAGCTCGACGAGCAGCGCGCCGCCAAGCGCCACGTCGACCTCGCTGGCGCTGGCGACGAGCTTTCCCGTCTCGTCGTTCGTGAGGAGGAGAAGGAGGTCCTCGGCGATGAGCATGCCTTCGACCCTGGGCGAGAACCCAGGTAATGTCGTGTGCCGCCGCTCATGACCTCAGGCCAGGCTGCCCGCACACCGCGCTCATCAGCAGGATCGCGCGGAAAGCGGTAGAGCCGGGCGAGCGCGCCAGATCGACCTGATCTGCGCGGCGGTCACGCCGCCTGAGCCTGACCCCGCAGCCGCACCGAACGGCGGATACGCGAGCGGCTATCAAGGGACCTTCGCGACGTCGGTGCCCCCGGCAGGCCGGGGTCGGCTCAACATGCAGCCGCGCGCGGCCTGAATATTTATGCACCGCAGTCCTGCACGGACAATGACCGCACATGCCGCTGGTCGCGCGGGTATTCCTGGGCGTTTCACGACGCGTGGGCAAGGACCGCCCAGGCGTTGGAGGGCAGGGCTGGCCTGAGAACTGGCGCACCGAACCCCCGTCAGCGAGGGAAGCAGACCAGGGGTCAGTGCTCGGGTTCGTACTTGAACGAGAGCTGAATCTTGGCGCGGTAGGTGACCGCCCCGCCTTCAGTTCCCGGGTTTCCCGCTCAATCTCGCGCAGCCGCGCCCGCTCATTCACGGTCAGCGGCGGCTCCTCGCCGGCATGCTCACGGCGATAGGAAGCAACCAGTTACCGAGGGTGCCTTCGTTGATTCCGAGCTCCTTTGCCACTCTGGCGATCGGGCGCGACGTCTCGATCACCATCTTCACGGCTTCATCCTTGAATTCCGGTGAGAAGCTCTTCTTCGGTCGGGGCAAAATACTTCACCTTTCCAGACGCCCATCCTAATGGATGGACTGTCCGGAAGCTTCGGGGCACCTCAAAGATCGTGGGCGCCGCTGTTGTGAGCTGCTTGATCGCAGGTCAGCGCGGGGCGGGGCTGTCCGTTGCTGACCGTGAGACACCTCGGATGGCTGGCCGATCGGGCACGCAGCGGGCACGTCCATCTCCCCGGCTGTGGTCCGTATGCGCCGCCCCTCCCCCCATCGGACTGACTGCTGCCGGTCTATTCGCCGGAGGGAAGGTGTCAAGGGGCGGCTTCGCGTGTACATTCACCAGTCACTTTGACCTGTGTTCGTTGCCCTGGGGTCACATCGGCCCTCGACGCCGTACCGGAGGCGTATCACAATCCGGCGGCAGGGAGGCGGCAATATCGCCAGCCTCCCTGCTAGTCCGGGTGTGCCTCATCAAGGGCGCCCTGATCAGGTGCGGGCCGCCTGGGCGGCGTAGGCCGTGTACTTGGCGTAGGCGAAGGCCTCGCCGTGCATGGCGGTGAGGAGGTTGTCCTGCGTCGGTGTTCCGGGGCAGGCCGGGGTGCTGGCGGTGATCACCACGGGGCTGACCTTTGGCGGTGGCGGGACTTTCACCTTCGGGTTGGTGAGGGACTGCAGGGCAGTCGTGAACGCGGCCGCGTGCCCGCCCTCGTCCGCGGCGGCCTCGGTGAACAGCTTCGCCGCGGCGGGGCAGTTATCCTTGGTCGCCTGCGTGGCGAAGCCCGGGTACAGCGTCGTGTGCTCGTTGGTCTCGCCACTGATGGCGTCTTTCAGGTTGGCGGCGTTGGTGCCGACCAGCCCGGCGAGCACCGCGAACCCGGCGAAGTGCTCGTGCAACTCGACCTGGGCGGTACCGCTGAACAGCCTGGCGATCGCGGTGTGGTGGGTGCGGGCCGCCTGGGCGGCGTAGGCCGTGTACTTGGCGTAGGCGAAGGCCTCGCCGTGCATGGCGGTGAGGAGGTTGTCCTGCGTCGGTGTTCCGGGGCAGGCCGGGGTGCTGGCGGTGATCACCACGGGGCTGACCTTTGGCGGTGGCGGGACTTTCACCTTCGGGTTGGTGAGGGACTGCAGGGCAGTCGTGAACGCGGCCGCGTGCCCGCCCTCGTCCGCGGCGGCCTCGGTGAACAGCTTCGCCGCGGCGGGGCAGTTATCCTTGGTCGCCTGCGTGGCGAAGCCCGGGTACAGCGTCGTGTGCTCGTTGGTCTCGCCACTGATGGCGTCTTTCAGGTTGGCGGCGTTGGTGCCGACCAGCCCGGCGAGCACCGCGAACCCGGCGAAGTGCTCGTGCAACTCGACCTGGGCGGTACCGCTGAACAGCCTGGCGATCGCGGTGTGGTGGGTACCGGCAGACACCGCAGATGCGGCCGGTACGAGGACCGGCGAGGCTATCCCGAGCGCGGCTATCCCGAGCGTGGCCAGTGTGTTCCTTAATCTGATCATGATGACCTCCCAGATGGGCCATAACTGTGCGTGTGCTACTGCTGATTGCCGGATGGCGCGCCTGCCCGGACTCCGCGCGAAGGCCCCGTTGGGTGTGTCCTGCCATCACGCCATCTGAGGTGTTTCACACATGTTCCTGCGGGGCCCGACATCGACGGTGACCCTGAGGGTCCCGATCCGTATAGGGACTAAGGTCCTGTGGGCCGGTTCGTCCGGGCGTGCGCGCCCTGGCCCGGTTTGCCTGGCGAGGCCCCGGGTGCGCGTCAGCGCCGTGGAGTGCATTGACCTGGCGTCTGGCTGCTGCGAGCTGACAGCGACCGGGAAGGATCGGCCCGAGGCACGCATCTGGGCTTGCGTGCCGGATGAGTCGTGCTGATCTGGTGGAGTCTCGCGGCCAACGGCTCGGCGCGCGCCGCGCGGGCCTTCCGAGGCGTGAGCGCGGCGCTGGCGCCGAGCCAGCGGCGCCGCCTTGATCGGCTCCCCAGTTCCCGATGACGCTCGGCAAAGCAGGTGCGGTGCGAGAAAACCGCGACCTGCGGCGATTGCCGCAGGACCCGGCACAGCCCCGAAGTCGGGTCTTCTGGCCTTGCCCGGTCAGACCTTCGCCTCTTTACCGGCCCGCCAGCCATCGGGCAGGACCAGAAACGCCCCGAGGAGGTGAGCGACGATGATCGTGAAGGGCAGGCAGGCCGAGCAGCGCGGTGCCGACTCGCCGCCGACCGGTCCACAGCGACGCGTCGGCGCGGGCTGGCTGGCGAGGGCATCCTGCCGGGTGGCCGGGCACACCGGTGACTGGACGTATCCCGACGCGCGGTGCGTTCGTTACCGGAGGTGTAAGCGCTGCGGTGAGGTCACCAGCAAGCAGGAGCACATGTGGGGCGCGTTCGGGTACGTCGCAACCGGCCAGTGTGAGCAGGAGCGCCGATGTGACCGGTGCGGCGAGATGGGGTCACGCGTGCTGCATAGCTGGGGTCCGTGGTTCTATGGTACGGACAACTACCTCTATGGCCCGTGTGACTTCCACGTCTGCGGTCGCTGCGGCGCGCAGGAGCACATCCACAGCGGACTATGATGCGCGCAATGACGTCCGCCCTGAGCTTGATGGACACCGGAGTTGAAGGGTCAGGGGCGCTGCCGCCGTGCCGCTGCGTCCAGGAAGTCACAAGCTCATGCCGGGTGTATTGCATCCTCGCGGTGGGCTGGCGATTCATCGATCGGCGGGGTGTCTGCGCGGTTTGGCCCGGCGTGCGCCCGGCCGGGGCCGCCAAGGCCAGAGGCCGGGCGCTGGCGCCGGGCCGGCGCCGCGCAGCGGCGCCGCTTGATCCAGTACGGCTCAATTCGGCAGTGATCGTGCACATCGTGCCCGGAGTCTTGTGCTGTCTCGGGAGATGCTTGTCATCACAGTCCCAGCACATGGCTTACAGGTGGCCGTGATCTGGCTTTTCTGGCTTTTCGAAGTTAACCGGGGTCGGGTTTTCGTCCGGTTACCTGACGTGATCCTCTGGGTGTGACGATCGGGGATCGCCGGGCGGCGCGGGTGCAGGCGATCCGGACGCGGCGGCGCTGGTTCGCTGGGTTCCGGAAGGAATAGGCCATCCGGGCTTCCAGTTTCGCGAGCCGGTTCAGGGCCTCCGACCGGGCGTTCGTGACCCCGGTCAGGACCGCCGCGACGATCTCGTCCTCCCACTTCGATATCGTCCTGGCCAGCGTGAGCAGCTCGGGGATGTCGTCGTTTTGCGCGCACCAGTCATAGAAAGAGGCGAGCCGGCCGCGGACGTCGCGCTCGCACGGCGTGGATCTGGTGATGCGGGCCCGCAGGTTCAGCGCGTCGCGGAGCTTTTCCTTGCCGATCCAGGCGGCGGCGATCTCCTGGCCGTGCCGGTCGGCACTCAGTGTGTCGATGACCTTGGCGAACTGATCGGGCCGCAGGTGCTCCAGGTTGCGCACGAGCAGGCCCTTGAGCCCGTACTCCGGGTCGCCGGACCGGCCGCGGCGGCCGTACTTCTCCCGCACCGCCCGGCGGCGCACGTCCCCGGTCATCTTGACCGCGAGCTGCACGACATGGAACAGGTCCACCACCAGCTGCGCGCGCGGCAGCGCCCGGCGCACGGCCGAGGCGTAGATGGAGCACATGTCGATGGCGACGACCTGGATGGCATCCCGCCAGGCCGGGGACGCCCGGGCCAGCCAGTACGCGGCGTCATCAGCGGTGCGGCCCTCCACCTGCCCTAATAGGCCCTGGTCGCCGGACAGGTCAAAGAAACAGGTGTGCCAGCGGTCAGCGAGCAAAATGTACTCGCCGGTCTCCGCGTCGGCCCGCCACCGGGGCCGGCCGCGGCGGTGCTCATCGATCCCCAGGTGCGCCACCGGCGCGGGCGGCTGCTCCAGCAGCGGGTCCGCGGTCCTGGCGAATGCCTGATGCGCCACCGGCCACGACAGCCCGCACTCACGCGCCGCCTGCGCCACCGTCCGCCCGCCCTCAGTGACCAGCCGCCCCGCGTGATCACGCAGCCGCTCCGTCACCCGGCACCGCGGCGGAACGGCCGGCAGCGACTCAGTGAACGTCTTGCGCGGGCAGGACGCAACCCGGCATTCCCACCGCCGCTTCACCCACACCACACTGACCTGGTCCCGGCCATAACCGATATCGGCCGGACGCGTCACCACCTGCTCCCTGACATGCTCCAACGCCGTCTCGCACAGCGGGCACACTCGCGCGGCCGGGTCGGCCGTCATCACCCACACCGTCCGGCCGCCGCCGGGCTCCTCATCAACCTCTGCGACCTCCGCGCCTTCCAGCGCGAACAGCCGCGACGCCATATCCTGACGCACGTGCCCGTGGCTCTCTGGTGATCATGCTTCCGTGGAAAGAACCATGATCTTGAAAGCCGCGGGCGCTCTTATGCAGCGACACGCCAGGCCCTGCCAGCCGCTACGCACCGTCAGAAGACCGCTACACCACCCCGGTTAACTTCGAATAGCCCCTAAACCCCCTGACTATCCGTATCCCGGCGGCGAACAGCAACTAAAACCAACTGTCCTTAATCGCTGGCTTAGGCGCTGGCGTAGCGATGCCGTGTCCCGATGGCGCTTCTTGCTCCGACTCGGCGGAGCCGCCATCGTTGTTATAGTGCCAGTGAGCGTTATGCAAAACTCCCCCTCCTCAAGCCCCTGACCTGCAAAGATGCGTGAGAGAAGCCGGGTTTTGCATAAGCCTCAGTCAGTGCGATCCTTACCGCTTTGGCTCTGACCTCCAAGGCGAACACCGCAGACCGCCTGGCCGCCGTGGGGGACGTGCTCGTGGGTGCCACGCTTCTGCTGGGTCTCGCCGCAGCGCTGGTCGCGCTGCTTGCATTCATGGTAACAGCGGGCGCGCCTAGTTTGCGGCTTCAACTTGCGTGCGAGTGTTCAAAACCGAATAACCCAGTATTTCAGGCTGATCAGCCCGAAAAGGGTACATTTCAGGTCAGGCAGTTCAAGCAGCTTTCCGGGAGGATTGCGATATGGAACGACAGCTTCTATCCGGCAAGAGAGCCGAGGGTAATCGTCCGGCTCAACGCGATGGCCTTTACGGCCGAATCTGACGGCGGGTTCCTTGATGACTGGGCCGTCCTTGACGTCATCGACACTATCGGGATTACCGCAATCGAATGGGAAGGCGGCCTGGGATATTCAATTCACCCGAATTCGGTGCGCCGTCTGCCCGGTTTCTACCTAAAGAACCTGCGGTGGAAAGAGGCGTGGGGAAGTCCAGGCCTCATCATCGAAATCCTCCTAGACAACCTCCGTCAGGTCGTCTACCTCCCAGTTGACTTCGAGGTCGACGGCAAATTCTTTGCGCTGAAAGAAGAAGATCGGGGAACTGTCGCGCCGTGGATGTCGCCACCTCCGGAGAAACCTCCGGAGAAGCGGAAACCCGGGCCGCCTGGTGTTCAGGTATATACCCAGCTTCCTGATCATGAGCAAGAGCGTCAAGCATCAAGCGGGGAGCGCGCGTGAGCCCGTTGGCGCTCACACGCACGGCGACCCCGATATCGGGCCGATGTCCGCGTAGGCCGAGCCGATCCGGGCCAGTATAGGTGCCGGCGCCAAAGACGGACGATAGGCGCGGTGGTGGGTCTGCAAATCGAGTCAGCGTTAAGCCAGAACTGGAACATCTGCGCTCAGATGCGGCCTGGAACCGCCCCGAGCGTCAGGCGGGAATATTCGGCGTTCCGCGCGCCTTGCTCCATGGCGTGGTCGCCCGCCGTGGTGATGGGTACTTATGCGCGGGTTCGCTGCAGTAGCTCCCGCCAGGCCGCAGGGCGAGTTCGTGTGCCGGTGCACTGAGCTAGGCCGCTGGCGCTCCAGAATGAAGTCTGGCCGGTCACGGTTCTGCTTCCTGTCGGTCCGTCAGGGAAAAGCCCGGGGCAGTGCTGAACCTCGCGCCGCGGGGTGCCTAGACCAGGGCCGGCCCGGCATGGAACGCCGGTAGCGGCGCCCGGGTGCTCCTGACGGCCTGGGACCGGCCTGAGCTGCGTGTCCCCGGCCCCACAGAATTCCCACAAGTCCGGGCTCCCCGGGGTGATCCCCGCAGGAAGCCCACGGACAATACGGCACTTCCCGGCATTCGGCGGCACGGTTGCTACAATGTCCTTATTAGCCCTGAAAAGCCTTTATGCAGGCAGTGCGGGGCTGGCGCAGTTGACAGCTCCCGTGGTCCGGGCAGCGACAGACCTTCTGAAAAGCGGAAGGTCGGCGGTTCGACCCCGCCCCTGACCACTCATTCTGAGCAGCGGAAACGCTGACTTGATCACTTCTGCTGGCCAGGCTTGCTAACTGATTTGCTAACTGAAGCCTTCACGGCCTGGGCGAAGACATCCCCGATGCCGAGGGCATGCTCGCGCAGCACGTGGGAAAAGACCCGAAGCGTCACCGCTGGGTCAGCGTGGCCGAGCCGTGCTGCCACCACGTGTACCGGAACTCCGGCCAGGAAAGGGTGGTGGCGTGCAGGTGGCGAAGATCATGCAAGCGGGCGTGAGGCAGTGCCTCGCCGGGGACGGAAATTGACTTGTTGTGTTCGCGGATCAGCTTGCTCATGAGCGCGGTCACGGTGTCGGGATAGAGCGGTTCACCCCACCGGCTAGTGAAGACCAGGCCCGTTGACATTCCAGGCAGACCCGGCAGCTAGCCGCTCATCGTCTTGGTGTCGCTGGTGCTCGCGCAGGACAGCCACGGTCTCGCTGTCGATGCTGACGACCCGGGACCGGCCGCCCTTGGTGGACCCCTCGATCCGCTGGCCGCGCACCACGGCGGTTGATCCGCTAAAGGTGACCTCGGCTGCGTCGAAACCGACCGCCTGCCAGCGGAGGTAGCGCAGCTCGCGACGCGCTCCGGTATAGGCCGCGAGTCGGTAGAAGGCGTGCAGCCGGTTAGATTTTGCAGCGGTCAGGAAAGCATCCAGTTGCCCGGCGGTCCAGACACGGGTTGGCTCCTGGCCACGGTCGCGTGGGCGTTTGGATCGTTCGGCCAGGTTGGTAGCGAGCAGCTGCTCGACGTGTACGGCGTCGGCGGGAGCCTTGCGCAAGGTGCGGTGGATGTGGGCGACCGTCCATGCCGACAACGGGCCGCCATCATGGCCGCCGTGTTGACGCACACGCAGGGATGGTGGGCGACCTCGGCGGGGACGCCCTTGCCGCCGGTCAGCCCGGTCCGGATGAGCTGGTAGGTGTCGGCCCGGTAGACCTCGGCGCAGGGCGCGCAGCGGGAGACGCGGCGCGTCTTGCAGGCGACCGGCAAGAGCCCGCCGGGCTCGTGCACGGTCGTGTAGCGGTGGATCAGTTTGTCGGGTTGCCTGCCGCTCAGGGCTTCATGTGTGGCTGGTGCACCGTGACCCGGGTGCCCGGTGGCTTACCGGCCCGGCTTCTGCAGGTCATCCCTCGATGAGGGGAGGTCTCGCGGCCTCGATGTCTAACACGTACCCAAAGTACGTGCCTGATAAAACCGATACTAGCTCAATTATCTGGTCGTGAGGCGTTCCGCGAGGCCGCGAAGCTCGCTGCTGGGCGGGTCCTGCATGGTGAGCAGGTCAGACACGGTTTGGCGGGCCAGATCGTGCCCCTGGATCAGTTCGGGCGTGATGTCCTCGGCCTGGACGAGCGCGGCGACCGCTTCACCGATCTGGCGGCGCTGGGCGTGCGCGCGGGCGACGTCAACCAGCATCCGGCTCTGCCGCTCGGCGGACAGCCCGCTGGTGTCCACGGTGGCGGCGGCGCGCAGGGCACGGCCCGCGTCGCCTAGCTCGATCGCGACGGCGATCTCATACAGCCGGACGTTGACTGGCCCGAATTCGGTGTTGAACTCGTTGTGCCCGTCTCCGAGCCGTTCGGCTATGCGACCGGCCCGGTCAAACTCGCCGTATGCGGTGTCCGCGTCGTTGGTCCGGGCCGCGATGACGGCGCGCTGCAAGGTCAGGCCGCCCCACAGGGACATCGCCTGCGGGTCGCCTTGGTCGGCTTTCGGCCACAGGGCGGCGGCTGCGGTGCGGGCGGTCTCCTCGGCCTGGTCGTAGTGCCGGGCGGTGATGAACACGAACACCAGCCGGAACGCCCCGGCGGCGACCAGCATCGGATTGCCCGCCCGCTCGCCGGCGGCCATCGCCCGGTCAGCGGCGATCCAGGCGGCATCCGGCTCGCCGATCTTGGCGAGCGCCGCCGAACACGCCTGATAAGTGGTGGCCAGCAGCTCGAAAACCTCGGCCCGCTGTTTCTCCGGCACTGTCCGGGCGGCAGTCTCCAGGTCGGGGACCAAGCCGCCCAGTAGGTCGGTCAGCTCGGTATAGCGCCCGGCGTGCGTCAGCTCCCACGCCTTCCGGCTCTTTGTCCGTAGTGCGCTGACGGCAGGCGCGCGACGGCCGTCGAGCATGGCATGCAGAGCGTGGGCACCGGACAGGACCAGCCGCAGGCCACTCGCGCCGGGTGGCTCCTCGCTCACCGCGGCGACCACGGGTGCTTCTGCGGCCAGCTCGGCGAGCGGGATATCGAGGGCGGCGGCGACGGTCTCTAGCACCGACATCCGATCAACTTTGCGGACGCCGCGCTCCACCTGCGACACCCAGGCCACCGAGCGATCAATCATCCTGGCCAGCTCGGGCTGGGACAGGCCCCGACGGCGCCGTTCGGCGGCAATCTTGCGACCCAGGGCCTGCTGGTAGTCCGGACTGCTCACCCGTTGGTGCCCTTGCCCGTCTGCAGGGTCAGCCAGTCGACCTCAGTGCTAGCGAGGTACTGGTCCCGCTCGTCCATATAGCGGCGGGTGTGCGGTGCGGCTTCGTGCGCCTCGAATGCCGCCTTGTCCCGGTACAACTCGTAGAAGATCCGCTGCAAAGGCTGGCCCTCCACCAGGTGAGAGGCATAAACGAGCGTTCCAGGCTCGTTGGCCTTGATGGCCTCGACGGTCTGGGTGACCAGTCGGTCGTAAGCTTCGGCGCTGGCCTCGTCCTTGCACGTGAACCGCACGCACAGACCGAACATCTGTCTCCTCCGGGTCGTGTGACGCCATGCTCGCACCAAATGTGCTGCGCCAGTACACGGAGTAACACGTACTTATTGTACGGCTACGATACCAAGAGTACGCTCTGAGGTCGGCAGAAATCGTGGACCAGCCCAGCGAGGACCCATGCACACGCCAGCAGCCAGAGCACTCGCCCTACGCACCAGCGGTGTCACCTACCCAAGCGGCATCGAGCACGTTCGGGCTGTCCGAGCCGACCTGCACGCATTACTGCGCGGCTGCCCGAGGGCAGACGACGTGATCCTGTGTGCCTCCGAACTCGCGGCCAATGCCGTCCTGCACAGCCACTCGCGCTTGCCAGGCGGTACCTTCACCGTCCGAGCCACGGTCAGCCCCGGCAGTTACGTACGCATCGAAGTCGAAGACAACGGCGGCCTGTGAACCGGGGGCACGACCGGCCAGAGGCCAGGCCCGATAGCGCACGGCGAACCTCGCCAACCTGGAACTTGACACTCTTTCGGTCAGATCTCAGCGAAGAATGCTGCATCGATGCTGACATCTTCGACTGTGCGGGTAGTGGTCTGGACAGTGCGCCTATTCGTATAGGTGAATAGAACGGAAGCCCCAAGTGTTATGGCCGGGCGATGTGGATCCCGGTGCTGTGGTCGAACCGCTCGTGATGCTGGCGGAGTAGATCGAGACCGTAGTCGCCGCCGTTTGGCGTGCGGATGATGGTGTGAATGTGATTGCGTGATGGCACGACATTGTCGAACGCGACGCCAGGATGGTGATCGAACTCGATGAGCACGACCGGGCTATGGACCCGGTAGTAGAAGGGGCCATCATCGGCGACCGCACCCATCCAGGCGAAGTAGGTCTCATCCAAATGCTGATCCACTTCGGACATCTTCACCCCGGAGTGGCCCTCGCGCGTCCAGCCGACATAGGCGGCGACCAGAGCCCGCAGGCACCGGCGCTGGATACCGGTCAGGTCAGCGGCGCAGACACCCGCATAAGCAACCACAGCGTTGTCCCCCCGGAACGCACCGGCCTGGATCCGGCCGTCGAGGGGGTCCTGCAACTCCGGGGGGAGGTCATCGGGATAGATCGACGGCCGCAGGACAGCCTGGGCCGCCTGCCGGTCATCAAGCGAGCGGATGAGATCCAGGCCAGCCCGCTCCTCAGCGGTGAAGACCATCGTGCCGGCCAGTGGACCGTCGAACACCTGACACGGTTCTGAGCCCATGAAACCTGGTGTCAGCAGGAACTGGTCACCGATAACGGTGCCATTGAGGCAAAGGTGGTGGCCGTCGATCTGCCAGGCCCACGGCCGTTCGGCGCTGGGCTCACCATAGAAGGACAGGAAGTACGGCCACTCGCCGAAGTCGTCGGGGAATCCTGTCACCTCGGCGAGGAGGCGGTTCAGTCGCATGATGTCGCGGGCCTGAGCGAAGCCCCGAGCCGACAGGCTGGCTTTGAGCAGCCCCAGTCCGAGCTGACGGGTCGCGGGCGGCAGATCCTCCAGCATCACGCCGTGGCGGAACACGAAAGGGTGGATGTTCAACCACATCCGACGCTCCTCAGCCTCGAGAGGAAACACAGCCCGCTGGCGCTGCTCAGCGCTGAGCGCACCGAGGAAACGGCTCGCGGCGTCCGTGATCGGCGCCGTGCTCACACCGGTCGACCGAAGGGGGAACAACCCAGCTCGCACGGTGCCGTCCGAGGTGAGACCCTGCAGCGGCCGCTGGACGGCACCGGCCAGTTCACCGACAAGCGCCTCTATTGGCGGCGGGAACTCAACCCTCTTGCGGGCCGAAAAGGAGGGAAGTTGGCCCACCCCGAAATCCGTCCAGTGCTCCATGGCCCGCCCCTTGTTCACAGCACTGCGCCCAGCCTGCGGTCACCCTAACATGGTCGCAGCGCTCGACGCTTCCCCCACGAATCCGGAGGCGACGTCTTCTCCTCGACCCGCTACCACACAGTCTGGGACGGGCGACCCAACCGCTCAGAGCGGAAGTTACCAGCAGTTCGGGGTCCCGACCGATCGCCGCTGCTAGCCGTCCGATATCGGTACGTACCCGGCGCGCCATAATGTCGGCGACCTTCCTGGCCATGCTGCTTGAGGAAGCGCCACCGACGGCTCCCAGAAGACCATGTCGCGGGAGGCGTGAGCCACTGGCGGAGAGCATAACGGCGGGGCCGCGAGGGCCTGCCGTCTGCAACGTTCGGCAACCTGCGCTCGCAGGAGCTGATCTTGGCCAAGACCGCGGACCGCAGCGTGCTGGGTGCATGAACGACATGGCGCTCCTCTGTGAAGTGGCCATAAGCGATGCTGGTGGCCTGGCACATTTTGACCTCGGCGAGCTGAACCATGCGCTTCACCGCAATACCGCCCGGTCTGTCTTGATCATGGCTTCCGCGGAACAGCCAGCAAGCCACGCCGGGTCAGGATCGGGGGCTGATCCAGGGTCGAGGAAGTAGTTGTGCCATACCTCGGTCATCACGTGACGCATTGACCACGCCCTGATCGGACCGGGGAGTACCATGCCCCGGAAATAGGCGTAGAACGGACGGTCCCCCCGAATCCGGCGTCAACTGCGTCCCGAGCGATTATTCGGGTGCTGACCCCGGTCGGGCGCAAAGCTCCGGCGTTGAGGCAGCTGGGTTGCCTGGCGGCTGCCCAGGCTTTCCGCCGGTGACCCGGCAGGCGTGCCTTCGCAGGGACGCCTGCCGGGTTCGGGTCAGGGGGCCAGGGCGGCGCGCCAGGCCGAGGAAGTCCTCATTGCTGATGCCGGCCGCGTCGCCGTCCCGCAGCTGGAGGTTCCCTTGCTGGTGACCAGTTCGGGGTGGCGGGAGGTGAAGCCGCCGTCGCGGTCTTTCTGCCAGCCGTGGACCACTATCCCTTGTTCCAGGCGCCGACGTACAGGCGCCGGTTCCCGGCCTTGTAGGCGGGCATCTTGTACGACAGGGTTACCTGCGCGCCGGGATGCGCGGTGAGGATCAGCCGGTGCAGCCGCTCGAACAGCGGCCGGTGCCCTGGCGGTATCCCGTCGATGTAGGCATGCACCTCTGGCGGCATGACGGTGGTCATGTGCCTGGCCTCCGCTTTGATCCGGTCTCGTGCAGCGCGGCGAGAACCCCCCCAATCGCGGTCTGCGGGGGCCGCGGCGCTCAGCGCTGCTCGACCACCATCAGCGAGTGGCCGGTGGGATCCCGCAACCAGAACATCGGCGGCACCGGGTCGCCCATCCGCGACACCTCCGCGTCAACATCCAGCCCGCGGGACTGCAAAGCGGCGTGAGTGGCATCGATGTCGCCGGTGGTCAGCGTGATCCCGGTCTCCACCGGCCTGACCTCGGTCCCGGGCCGCGGCGGTGCCAGCGCGATCCCCGCCGTCCCCTCCGGCGGGTAGACCTCCACCCAGCGGTAGCCACCGCCAAACGGCGTGTCGGTGCGCTTTTCGAAGCCGATCGACTCGTAGAACTCGATCGCCTTGTCCTGGCCGGGCGTCGGAACACACACCAGGCTGATCTGGCGGATCCCGGTCGTTGCTGTGCTAGTCATCCTGCACCTCCTGCAGTTGTGGTTGCTACACCTACGACCGATTCGAGCGGGAAAACTCATCGGTCGGCCCGTCCCGGTGGCGCGTCACACGCGGTCACAGGCGACTCAGTTCGCTAAAGCGCCGTAGCCGCCTAATTGTTTCTGGATACGTTGCGGCGTGGGTCGTAGCGTTGAGGGGTCCGATGGGCTGGCTCCCGAACCGCCTGCCGGTCGTTGTGGCCTGGCTTTAGATCGATGTGCCGGCCTGTCGGGCCTTGCCGTGGCGTGGCTCGAAAGAGGTGCGGCGCTGATCAGCCCCGGAATTAGGCGTGCCCGTCACGGCCCATTGGCCTTGGCGAGCAGGAAAGGGGCAGGTCGTGGCAGCAGTGACGATCGGAGTCGACCCGCATAAGGGCTCTCATACCGCAGTGGTGATCGACCAGGCTGAGGTGGTCCTGGGCCAGGTGCGGGTCCGTGCCAGCGCGGCGCAGGTGCAGCGGCTGGTGGAGTGGGCAGCGGCCTGGCCGGAGCGGACCTGGGCGGTCGAGGGCGCCCGCGGCATGGGGTATCTGCTGGCCCAGCAGCTGGTGGCCGCGGGTGAGCTGGTGCTGGATGTGCAGCCCAAGCTCGGGGCGCGGGTACGGCTGCTGGCCACGGGGAAGACGAACAAGAACGACCCCAACGACGCCCTGTCGGTGGCCATCGCCGCGCTGCGCTCTACCGCCAGCACGCTGGTCAGGCCCGATGACCACGCCACGGTGCTGAAGGTGTGGTCCAAGCGGCACCGGGACCTGAGCCGGTCCCGCAACCAGGTCGTGTGCCGGCTGCACGCGGTCTTGTGCGACCTGATCCCCGGCGGCGTCAGCAAGCAGATCCGCGCCGCCGCAGCGGCCCGCGTCCTGGAGCAGGCCAGGCCGTCCGGTGCCGTCCAGCAGGCCCGCCATGAGCTGGCCACCCAGTTCCTGGCCGACCTGTGCCGCATCGACGCCCAGCTCCGCGAGACCCGGAAGAAGCTGGCCGCCGCGGTCCGGGCCTCCGGCACCACCGTGACCGAGGTCTTCGGCGTCGGCCCGGCCATCGCCGCCACCGTGATCGGCGACGTCCGCGACATCTCCCGGTTCCACGGCAAAGATCACTTCGCCGCCTATAACGGCACCGCGCCGGTCGAGGTGTCCTCCGGCAACCGCGTCATCCACCGGCTGTCGCTGCGCGGGAACCGGCGCCTCAACCACGCCGTCCACATGGCCGCGGTCACCCAGATCCGCCACCGGCACAGCCCTGGCCGTGCTTACTACGACAAGAAAATAGCCGAGGGCAAGACGCCCAAGGAGGCGTGCCGGGCGCTCAAGCGGAAGATCAGCGACGCCATCTACAGGCACCTGAAGGCCGACGCGGCCCGCGCCGCCAGCAGCAGCCAGGGCCCGGGAGGGCACCCGGGGAACGGCTCTTCCGCCAGCGTGACCGGATTGCACCCCGAACACCGGCTCTTCGGACAAGCCACTCCCGGACCTGGTCCCACCCTACGATCCCGGCCCGGCACCTCCAAGGCCGTGGGCCGCGCGCCGCAGGGGCAGGCCCCTGGCCTGCCCGCTCTTCCTGCCCCCAGGGGCCGTAGAGGCTCCGGTGTCAACGGGCGGCCGCAGGCCGTCGCGCGCCAGCGCGATGCAAAGCACCCTTGAGACCGGAGGAACGACCCCGTAGCCTGCGCGGCACGCCAGCAAACACAGCGGCGGCGAAGTCGCCTCCTTACTCCGAACCTCTTGACACCAAGAACAAAGAGGATTCGATCTGCACGTCGGCCGCGGTCTGCCGGCACGCCGTCAGCGGCGCTCATTAGGGTTATATGCGACTACCACCGCGCCCCGGCGTGGCTGGGGAAGCTCTCAGCCGGCTCCTGCTCGGCCTACTGGAACGGGGAGTCGCCTGCATGGTTTCCCTAACTACAGCCGAGGCTGGGGGTACAAGGTTCGCGGGATGACAGACGGTGCCGCTCGGCCTAATCTCTGCATCAGGTCCAGTCGGCAGGGGGCTGCGATGTATGACGCGATCGCCCGCACATGATGCGGACCGGCGCCGCGCCAGATGGCCACACGGTCCATCCCGAGGTCGCGTTTGGAACGAGAATTGCGCATCTCGAAGCGCGTGCATCCGAACGGCTCAAGCGCGAGAGGAAAGGCCCCGCTGCGTGGTCCCGGGCTGGAGGCCTGCATCGTCGGCGAGGATGCGGCATGCCTCCGCGTAGCCGTATCCGTCACGCGTTTGATCTGGGTGCGCTGGTGCCAGCCGCACCATCGCGGGCAGCCGAGCCCCCGGATGACCTCCAGCGCGATGAGCGCCTCGCCGAGGTAGTCATTGGTCTCGGAGATGACGGATCACGCACCGATTCGGCAAGGAGCCTCCTGCCCGGGTCAGCCCTTGGTGGCATGGGCAAGCGCCCTCAAGGAGACGACCTGCTCGGTGTTGCCGATGACCACCAGGACGTCCCCGTCCTTGATCTGCTCCTCCGGCGCCGGGTTGGTGCGGAAATCCTGGCTCGGGTGGCGGACGGCGAGGACCAGCACACCGGTGCGGGCGTGGACCCGGGCGCTGCGCAGCGTCTGGCCCACGAGCGGCGAGCCGGAGGGGACGTCGATCTCCTGGAGGCGGAACTCCAGGCTGCCGTCGTGCATGACCACGTCGAGGAACTCGGCCACGTGCGGCTGCACGGCCAGCGCCGCCATGCGGGCGCCGCCGAGGTCCTGCGGGTTGACGACCCGGTCGGCGCCGGCCTGGAGCAGTTTGGGGACGGCGGCGCCGGACGCCGTCCGGGCGACGATGAACAGGTCGCGGCGCATCGAACGGCCCGTCAGGGCCACGTACAGGTTCTCGGCGTCGCCGTTGAGAGCGGTGATGAGCACACGGGCCCGCTCGATTCCCGCCGCCCGCAGGACCTCCTCGTCCGTGGCGTCCCCGCACACCGAGGGGCCGTCCACGGTGGCGATCCGCACGGCCGACGAGTCGACGACCACGACCTCGGCGTGGCTGGTGCGCAGGGAGCGGGCGATGGCCCGGCCGACCCGCCCCCAGCCGCACACCACGACGTGGCCATGCATCCCGCTGATCTGCCGTTGCATCCTGCGCCTCCCGAACTCATCAGCGAGGTAGCCCTCGACGAGCATCTCGACCAGCATGCTGAAGGTATAGGCCGCGGTCCCCACCCCGGTCAGGATGAGGACGATAGTGAACACCTTCTGGCCCGCGCTGAACTGATGCACCTCGCCGAAGCCGACGGTGGACACCGTGATCACCGTCTGGAAGACGGCGTCGAGCAGCCCGTAGCCAAACGCCACGTAGCCGATGGTGCCGCCCACCAGGACCAGAAGCAGGCCGATGAGCCCCAGCCGGAGGTTTCTCGAGGCCCGGTTCCACCGGGTTGAGATGCCCATCGCCATGGCGTCATTGTGCCCGCAACCGATCAGGGCCGTTGCGCCCCGCGACCGGCGGCACAGCGAGGGCTAGCCTGCCGTTCCGTGGACCAGTCCCCGACCGGCCGGGACGCGACCGACTCCGGTCGCGGCAGCGCCCCCGTGCGCCACGGGAACGTGGCGGCACCCGCCTCAGCCAGGGCCTGGCCGCCCAGAAGCCGCAGTACTGCCGTCAGCCCAGGGTCAGAGAGCTGACCGTCCGGATCTGGGCATTTTATGCGTGACGTGCCAGTGATGACGGGATGGTGGGATATGCGTACTGGCGTCCGTCCCGCCGATGCGGGCGGTCGGAGTGAACCTCGCATGCCGAAATAGTGTGTTTAGCTGGGCCGGTGACACCGGCCGTGGTCGACGTCCGGAGGTCTTCTATGACCTGTCCGGCGATCCCGCCGAGCCGTGCGCGTCTACTCCGACCTCGCGGACACCCGTTCTGGATCTTTGTGGTCAGCCCGCCGGAGGTCTGAGCTTTCCGGCAGCATGCTCCGGACCCTGATGGGCGGGACATCATCGGGCAGGCCGCCAACGGGCAGCTGGTACGCGAGGGCGTGATTCCTGATGCCTGCGGGGACGTAGCCGGACCTTCGTTACCGCCCGGCGGGACGTTCGCCTCTAGCATCAGGGATCAGGCGAAACACGCTGGAGGTGTGACATAGGGATGCATCTGGCGAGGAAGTGATCAAGATGTCCGCCCATCATCCGCATAAGTCCCATCATGTTGCTAGCCACTTGCGGGAGTGGCTGCACCGTTGTAACCCGTACGCCTAGCGGCCCGGTGGAGAGGCTGCGCGCCGGGCCAGCCACGCCGACACATACCCGGTGCCGCAGCCCAGCTCGATGCAGTCCCGACCCGCCAGGTCAGCGGGCAGCACACCCGCCTGCGCCGATAAGTCCTGAAGAGCTGGTGCCGGCCATACGCAGACAAGGCGGAACCCCGGCCCACCTAGCTCCCAATCGCCCGTGGCCGGGGTTCCCCTATTACCAGATCGCCAGGTCATCCTCGATCTTGGCAAGGTCGCCAGCTCCGAGCATCGCGCCGTCTAGCAGCTCCCGCAGCTCCCCGCTGTAGCGGGCGAGGATGCGTTCCGCGTCCCCGCCGCTGCGGTAAGTCTTCAGCTCCCGCCGCGTGATCTCAACGATGTCGCTGGTCAGGTACTCAATGATGTCCATGTCCGTCGGTCTCACCTCCCTGACACTCCCGGTCTACCTCACTAGCTACCGGAGAGTTGGGGACCTCGGTCCTGCCGTGCAGCTACTGACCGCAGTTCAGCGGCCCGGTAGGGCACCTGGCCGGTACGGATAGGAAGTGACCAAAGCCCTGGGGCAGCGGGACGCTGGGTGCCAGTCTTGACGGCAGGCCAGTGCTTATGCGTTGACTGATCTACGGCGTCACATCGGCGTGGTGGACCTGCCGCGGACGGTACCCGCCGCCAGGCCCCGCTCCGCCGCCAGGTGTGCCCGAACCCGGCCGGCAGCACCTCCGCTGGCGAGTCCGCCTGCGCCGCCTCGCTAGCCGCCAGCACCCCCAGCTTGCGCAGCACGTCGGGCAGGCGCACCAGCCCCGGCCGTGACCACTGAGACCGGTGACGCCCGCAGGCGCGCTGCCAGCCAAGGAACTCCTCGACCCGGTCGGCGCTCAGCTCCGGGACGCTCAGCTGGCTCGCCTGGAGCCAGAAGCTGAACCGGGCCACCTGACGTAGCTGGTTGACCGCCGACCGCTCCGTATAGCCGCGCTCCCTCAGCTCATGGCGATAAGCCTCCGCGAACGGGGCCAACGGCCCCGTCATCAAAACTCTGCTGACCCTGCTCGTCGCTCCGGCCATCTTGACTCCTTCCCTCATCGAGAAGGAGACGATGGCCGGACGCCACCTCGTTATGCCGACATCACCCGATGGCTCACCCCGCTGAGAGGACCTTCTCCCGGAGGTCGGCATAACGCGGAAGTCGGCTTAATCATGCGCTAACTGGCGGTAGGGGAAGCGGAAGGAGAAGAAGAACGAGGAGAGCTCGTCAGTACGATGACGATGTAGGTGGCGCCGCTGTGGGAGACCACAGAGACGGAGCCCGTGTAGGGCGCGGTGATCTTCGCCCGTCCGACGTAGCTCGCCCCGGCACCCACCGATTTCTGGCCTGAGGTGGTGAGCTTCGAGTTGTCCTTATAGAACGCGAACGCGTCCGAGGCCGACTCGGAGGTGGTGTACGCGGCGACGAGCGTCGCCGAACTCGAACCACCCAGAGAGCCCGAGCCAGCAGCCTTGGCCCCTGCGGGGACCGGGAACTGACTGGGCCAGTTCGGGGGCAACTGGCCGTCAAGGGAAAGGGATACCTGGCCGTTGGGAGTGGAGACCTGGAAGTTCTTGGCTGTGCTGGTCGCGGTTGGACTGGCCCCAGTCGTGGCCGGACTGGCCGTTGATGAGCTGCTGCTGGAACAACCCGCGGCTGCCAAAGCGCAGCCAAGCAGAAGGCCGACTACCAGTCGTGACTTCATAAGATCTCCTTGATTCGACATTCCTCGACCCCGGCGTAGCGGGAAGCCGGAAAGATACCCGCAACGCGCTCGACGGTCGTTCCGCGGCACCAATCTGAGCCATTCGTACCTGCCTCCAGTCGTAGCTGTGGCGGCACCCTCCGCCCCGCGGACCCGCAGGTAACCAAAGTGCCCGCGCACCGGACACGGCCCAGCGTGTACGATCCGACGCTGCCTTGCCTGCTGTGGCAGCGCGAGGGACGGACGTCCCGCGCATGTACCCTGCGTCTGGTTCGTGTCGGCGCCCTGGCCTTCCCCGGCGACATGGCCAGGAGCATCACGATAACCAGGGCGGGACGCTTTGTCTTCTGGTCGGCGCCAACACGGCGAGTCTCTGTCCGGCCCGTCGTGGCAGTAGCGGCCTTGGGAGGTTTCCGCCGCCGCAGTTGCCGGGTCTCCCCGGGCAGCCGAGCTTATGCCGGGACCTTGGGGACGGCATGCGGGACGACGAACGCGCCACGGCCGGGAGGTTGAGAGGGGGAAGACGCACTGGGACCGGCAACCGAGGCCGATCGCGACCGGATCGGCAGCGAGCTGCAAGGGGGCAAAGCGGCTGTCGGCGTGCTGACTCCCGTTTCCGAAGCCACTTTCGTGGCCGACAAGCTCACCGATCTGGGCGGCACCGCGGAGACTCATTCTGTCTCCGACGAGGCCGTCGAGGAAGCCCAGACGGCCGCCACGACAGACGAGTCCTAGCTGGCTGCAGGTCAACGGCGGAAAGCGAGCGGTAACCGTCTGTAAGATCGTCGGCTTCGCCTTCGATGGTTCGAATCCATCACCTGTCACCACGACAAAAATAGCCCCTGACCAGCGTGTATGCCGGTCAGGGGCTTGCTATTTGCGATGCGGTTGTGTGCGGCCAGTTGTGGGCAAATACGCGGTCAAGTAGCCCGCACGTCCCAGTCGGCAGCGACCGGGCCGAGCGTGGATGGCTGGTGGGTGTCGCCTTCGACGACCTCGCCCGCGTCCGAGTCGCCGTGGCAGTTCAACGAAACTGCTACCGGCCCGCGCGGCGGGAGCCGCGCTCTTGGACGAGCCGATCGCGCAGCCGCTCAGGCCAGGATCTTGGCCTTCTCGCGCTCGAACTCCTCCGCCGTGATGACACCCCGGTCGCGCAGGTCAGCGAGCTTGGCCAGCTGGTCCGCCGAACTCCCCGAGCCCGCGGCCTGCTGGACATAACCGCGGAATGCCTCGTCCTGCTGCTGAGCCTGCTGCACCGCCCGCTCATGCATGCTCCCGCCGCGGGCGATCAGGTACACCAGGACACCGATCAGCGGGATGAACAGCACGAACAAGAACCACAGCGCCTTGCCCCAGCCGGACAGGTCACGGCTGCGGAAGATGTCGATGAAGACCGTTATGAGGATCCAGAACCAGATCACCCACAAGAAGATCTCGAAGATCGTCCAGAATGCGCCCAGCAGGGGATAGGAGTAGGAACTTGAGGCGAGCAGCGGCATGGCGTCTCCTTGGCACGCAGGCGCCCGGCCAATGCCGTGCGGCGCGTAGGGCGGTGGTAAACCGGCCGTCATGATCGTACTGGGATCTGCGGGCACCGCCAGTCAAAATCCTGAAAACAGGGCCACCGGGTGGCACGCCCCATGGGCGGGATCGACAGGAGACCCGCTCAGGCGCGAACGCCAAGCCATGACAAGATCGAGCCGATCCCAGGCACGGCTTGGTCCCGCAAGATCCGGAATATATACGTATGGAATGCTTACGACAGGGGGAAAGCTCCGGTAACCAGCGGTCACCTACGGACACCGCGAACGGCGTCTGGGCATGCGCAGGTTGACCCCCTGCGCGAAACGACCTCTTCTCAGCCTCATGTCATCCCTGGCGTGGCTACCTGCCCTACTCTGGCCGCTTTTTGGGCGCACGACGACGCTGAACGCGGACACCCAACGCGCATTAGTGAGTAGCATTTTAGCAGGTCAGCCACCGAATGAGCAGATAGCCAATGTGGCCGCAGATCTCTCGGGTCAGAAGGCTGGGGATTCGGGTCACTCCGAACGCGCAGAACCTCCCGGGACGACAAGGGCTCACTTCGATCGCCCCATGGGTAGACCCGTGCCGTCGCGAAGGTCGCCGGGGACGGTGCCCTGCATCGAGTCCTGTCACGCCCCTAGAGCACCTTCGGTTTAACGTCTTTGACGTGGAACCGAAGGTGCTCTAGACGTATTGCCAGGTACAGCCCTCACTATGCTCATGGTGATGAGAGCACGGTGGGAATCGGGTACCGGCTTTGACGTGGTCTTGGACATCGTGGTGCCGCGCGCATTCGACTGTCCCGTCGCGAGGAACGACCTGGCCTGGCTTGTAGGTCTCGGTCGCTGACGCGCTTTCGGCGTGGCCAGGTATCAGCGGCGCCGCCGCCTTCAGCAGGTCCTCGGCGAACTTCCGCTGGCTGGCAAGCAGCTGCTCGGCGAAGTCGTAGGTGCTGGCCACGGCGCCCTCTGGCTTCGCCTTCAGCAGGTCCTCGGCGAACTTCCGCTGGCTGGCAAGCAGTTGCTCGCCGAATTCGTAGGCGCGGGCCACGGCGTCCTCTGGCCCGGGCAGCTTGTCCCCGAAGGGCACACTGAGGGACGGCGGCTTGGGGAGATTGTCCGTGAGCGGCGCATAAACGGACGCCAGCCTCGGACTGGCTGTCCTTACGGTTTCGGCCAAGTTCCTGACCACGGCGATCACGGCTTCCTGGCTCTTACGGATGACGGCCAGGAACTCTTCCTGGCCGGAGGTGCTAGCCATCGTCTTAGCCTCCTTGTCAGCTTCTATTGAAAGATTTCCTTATCGCGGCTCATGTCCTTGCCGCCAGACATACCAAACTCCATCTACCTGCTAGCCCGGAACGCCGGAAGTACTTCAACCGCAGCCAGCGCGTCAGCAGACAATAGCCACGTCACCGCGGCCCGCGGTTCCGGCCCAGCCGAGTGCAGGCTTCCCTTCCACCCGTGCCCGCTGCGTGCCCGATCGAACGGTCCTGACGGTCACTCACGGGCCATCGGCAGCCATGCCGGGCTGGGTCTCGGCTGCACGGCGACATGACAGTCGCAGCCTTCTAAGCAATAGGTCGGCTACACATCGGCACCCTTCTCGCGGTTGCAGTCGCCGCATAGCAGCTGGAGGTTATCTATGGTGGTGGCCCCGCCCAGGGCCACCGGGAGCACATGGTCGTACTGAAGGTCAAAGTTGCTTCCGCATTGCGCGCACTTCCCGCCGTCGCGCTCGAAGACCGCCCGGCGCATCTCGCGCGGGATGGTCTCACGCTTGCCCCGCACCCTGGGAGCTTGGCCTTCCTCGACGTTGAGCAGCATGTGAGCCCGCTCTAGCCGCTGCGCCGATCGTCGTTGACGATCTCTGATCAGAGCCAGTACATCTCGCTCGCCATACCGGCCTGACTCCCAGTAGAACGCGTCCTCGAACCACCACCAGGCACGGCCCCCGGATCGGGCGACCGGTACCGGTTGCCCGTGTTGCGCGGCGTCGAGCTGGCGGTACTGCCCCGCTTCGATGCGGACTGGCGCGCAGCAGGTTCCGACGAACCAGAAGCGGCGCCGGAAAAAGAACCCGCGGTCAATGATGAATCCCGCGTTCGGGTCCTGCCGCAGCTGCACGGTGGCGGATGTGGCTGCTCGGCGAGCGAAGGGAGGCGTCGCGGGCGCCCCGATGGTCAGCAGCGACAGGCCCGCGACTATGACGAAGGCGACGACGACGAACGCGATAAGGTCGCCGATCGCAGCCATCAGGTTCCTCCAGGTATAAGGGGAGTCCTCACTAAGAATGCCAGGTCCTGGTCACAGTTCCGTCTAGTCCGGCTAACCGACGGTTACAGGCACTCCAAAGGTCATCGTGCCATTAACGTGCCATTCGTCAAGGTGTCGGGCGGTCAACCACGGTCCCGTGAGGTCAGCAGGACGGGCAGGTCAGGCCCAACGACACCGAGGTCATCCCGAACTTACAAGCGAGGGATCGGCCGAGGCCGTCCGGGAGTCGGTGTGTAGCGCCCGGGTTCCCCGAGCCCGGCTCGGGGGACAGGAACGCGAGCCGGGGGGTGGAGTCGAAGGCGTCCAGCACGTGGGCGTGCGCGGCCCACAGCGCGGTTGCGGTGTAGGCGTACTCGGTGGGCAGGGCGCAGAATCGGCCCGATGAACGCGCGCACGTCGTCCAGGGCGGCGGCCCCGTCGCCGGCTGGCGGGGTTCACGCGGCGGCCCCGGGTGTGGTCAGCGGGCGGGGCTTGCGCTTGCCTGCCGCGATTCCGGCGCTGATGACACTGCGCGCGTACCGGCCGCCTTCGGCGGCTGCGCGGACCCGCTCACTCTCCTGCCTGAGTGCCGTTGCCGTGTAGCGGTCCAGGTCACGAACCTGATCAGGGGCAGCCGAACGGCACTCAGCGGGGGGATGTGCGGCGGGCGGGGCGGTGGATGTGTTCGTGCTCGCGGCGGAGGTGGAAGCGCCGGTAGTCCTCGACGTCGCCGGTGGCGATGAGGGCACGGAGCTTCAGGACGGCCTCGGCGCCTTCAAGCCTCCATCTCGCGCCTGTGATGTCCATTCTGCCTCTTACGATGCGCCTGCAGGCACCCTCGATGATCCCGGTGGCGATGGGCCAGCCTTTCTTCAGCGCGGTGGCGTAGCCGAGGTAGTCCTGCTTGTTCTCGAGGTAGCGGGCCCATTCGTCGGCGCCGGCGCGGGCCGGAGTAACGGTAGGTGGTGGCGCGGCGGCCCCATCTCATTTAGCCATCCGACAATTCGTCACACCGGCCCCGCGTTACCTGGTGATTAATACGCATATCGCCATCAGGCGGGTAAGGCTTCTTTATCACGATATAGCTATTCTGTGCGATGAAAGTGCTGGCAGGGCCTGCTAGTCTGACGATTGAAATGAAAATTTCCGAGGATTTCGTTAATAACAACTCAGGGCGGGATCGCTCGGGCCGCCATGGGGCAACGGGGGCTGCAAATGAGAGTCGTGAGACGTAATCTGATTATCGGGGGAGCTACCGCAGCACTCCTGGTGACGGCCGTCGTGCCGGCTCTTGCTAGCACGGCTGGCGGTAGAAATGCGAAAGGTGACGGTTCCGTCTCCTCGATTCTGCAAACCGGGGATATCGTCACCGGCGTGCGGGGTACGACCAACGGAAACGTCATACTGACGGGTTCGGCGGCGACCGGGAGCGGCACGCAGACTAATCCGTTTCTCTACCGGGGCCGCCTCACGAGCGCCGCGGCAGGAGCGGCGGTATCGGAGCTCACGCCCTCGTTCCCCGGCGTGACGTCAGCGACGTTCTACGGTCCTGATACGCACTTCTTCAACACGACCATCCCGAGCGGCCAGGTTCGCGCCGTTGGGAGCTACCAGTCGTCGTCGGCGCCCGCTGGCGTGATCAACCAGGGCATGATCTACCTCGGGCCGGTGAGCGGATCGGGCGGATCCTGGACATCCATTGACGTGCCCGCCGATGGGGCAGATACGGTCGGACACGTGCGGGCCTGCCCGAGTGTCCAGCTCAAGTGCTTCGTCATGGATACCATTCCGCACAGCACGATGGGCGATCTGGTGGTGGGCGACTACGATCTCAACCCCAGCGTGCCGGGTGGGGTGATCTCGGCCAATGCCTTCATCTACAACATGTCCCGGAATCGGTGGACGCTGCTCGACCTCGGCGGGAGCCGGTCGAGCCGGACCACGCTCTATGGCATCTGGCAGGACGGCGGCGGCAGGAGCCCGATCTACACCCTGGCCGGCGGCTCAAAGGCCAGCGGAGTCCAGCGGGCCTTCCTCATGAACTATAACGAACGAACTCAGACGTTCGGAAAGCCGAAGTACTTCAGCTACGGCAACGCTCCGGCGCTGGTCACGCACTTCGAGGGAATCACCGCCGTGCCCGGTGGCTTTCACCTGGTGGCCATCAGTTCAGCCCAGGAGGCATCGATGGCCTTCGTTCCCGCTAGCATCCGCTCCGGCTTCTTTGGGGCGGCCAGGTGGTATCCCGCCAATGTCGCGACTAGCTCGCTATGCCCGCATGGCTGCAGCATCGTGACCGGAAATACCGTTTACCGGAACCAGGTCATGGGGCTCTTCATCCCCACCGGCACCACTGCCCCCCATACCTACCTCGCCACCATCTCGGGCCGGTAAGGACGACTTCACGGCGGGACAGGGCCGTCCGGCGCGCGGCCCTGTCCCAGCGCCGCGCATGAACCGCCCGGTAGCCCGGGTCAGCGGCGTCCAGCGCACAGCCACCTCGTGTACACCGCGCGGATCAGGCCGACACGCGAGGCGAACCGGGCCAGCCATCGCGGACCGTCGACACCCGTCGCCCCAGCCCCGCCGCGATCTTCCGGTGACTCCCCAAACCCCGCCAGCCGGTCCGGACCCACCAGGTGCCGCAGCAACCCGTCCATCAGCTGCATGCCAGCCAGGTCTCGCCCGGAGCGCCGCTCTGGCGGCAGCTGGAGGAGCTGCAAGGAGACATCGAGCATCTGCGCTGGCTCGTGCGTCCGCCTGGCGCAGCTGGAGCCGGGTGGCCTGCGCACTCTGCTTCCAGCCGGGGTTGAAGCACGGCTGGCAGTACTTACGAAGGTCCTGGTCATGGGGGCCGTCCGGCCTGATGGATACCGTGCCGGGGTATGGAAAGCTGTCTGGCAGGGGTGCGGGAAGAAGGTGGCTCATGACATCGGTGACGTACCGGGTCACCGGGATGACCTGCGAGCACTGCGTGCGTGCGGTGTCCGGTGAACTCAGGGCCCTGGACGGAGTCAGCGACGTGACGGTGATCCTGGTTCCCGGCGGAGCCTCCGCGGTGACGGTCACCAGCGACCGGCCGCTGGCACGGCCGGCCGTCGCGGTCGCCCTCGACGAAGCCGGCGACTACCAGCTCGCCGGGAGCTGAGCAGGCCGCCGGGCGGCCATGCCGGGCCACCAGGTCAAGCCTCGGGCCGGACGTGATACCCGGTCCGTTCGGCCTGAAGATCTTTTTCCCGAGCGGCCGTGGTGCACGTGACAGCGGAGGAAGGGGCGATGTGCGGATGAGCATGGTCACGGGTGTGAGCCCGGCCGCCGCGCCGGGCGGTGCGGTGCGGGCCGTGGAGCTGGCGATCGGCGGGATGACCTGCGCCTCGTGCGCGGCCAGGGTGGAGAAGAAGCTCAACAAGCTCAACGGCGTCAGCGCGACGGTCAACGTCGCCACCGGGACCGCCCGGGTGAGTTTCCCGGCCGCGCTGCCCGCTACCGACCTGATCTCGGTGGTCGAGCAGGCCGGCTACACTGCGGCCCTGCCCGCGCCACCCGGCGAGTCAGCCGGGGGTGCGGCAGAAGAGGACGGCGCCGGGGAGGCATCCGCGTTGCGGCAGCGGCTGCTGGTGTCACTGGCGCTGGCCATCCCGGTGGTGGCATTGGCGATGATCCCGCCCCTGCAGTTCCGGAACTGGCAGTGGGCCTGCCTGGCGCTGGCTTCCCCGGTGGCCGTGTGGGGAGCGTGGCCGTTCCACCGCGCCGCGGTCGTCAACGCCCGGCACGGCGCCGCGACCATGGACACGCTGGTGTCGGCTGGGGTCACAGCGGCGTACCTGTGGTCGCTGTACGTGCTGTTCTTCGTCACCGCGGGCCGGGCGGGCGCGCATATGAGCGTCGCCTGGCTGGCGCGCGGCAGCGGGACGGGAGCCATCTACCTGGACGTCGCCGCCGGGGTGACGGTACTCATCGTGCTCGGCCGCTATCTGGAGGCCCGGGCGAAGCGGCGCGCGGGCGCGGCGCTGCGGGCGCTGCTGTCGCTGGGCGCCAGGGACGCCGCCGTGCTGCGCGACGGCCGTGAGGTGCGGGTCCCGGTGGGGCAGCTCGCCGCGGGGGAGGAGTTCGTGGTCCGGCCAGGGGAGAAGATCGCGACCAACGGCGTCGTCACGTCGGGCAGTTCGGCGGTGGACACCTCGATGCTCACCGGTGAGCCGGTCCCGGCCGAGGTGAGCCCGGGCGACGGGGTGGCCGGCGGGTGCGTCAACGTCGGCGGGCGGCTGGTGGTCCGTGCCACCGCGGTGGGTGCCGGCACCCAGCTCGCCCAGATGACCAGGCTGGTGACCGAGGCGCAGGCCGGCAAGGCGCCGGTGCAGCGGCTGGCGGACCGCGTTTCCGCCGTGTTCGTCCCCGTCGTCATCGCCGTCGCGGTCGTGACGCTGGCCGCGTGGCTGGCGGCCGGGCAGCCCGCCGGGGCCGCGTTCACCGCCGCGGTGGCCGTGCTGATCGTCGCCTGCCCGTGCGCGATGGGCCTGGCCACCCCGACCGCGATCCTGGTCGGCACCGGCCGCGGCGCGCAGCTCGGCATCCTGATCTCCGGACCGGAGGTGCTGGAGTCCACCCGGGCTGCCGACACCATCGTGCTGGACAAGACCGGCACCATCACCACCGGCAAGATGAGCCTGGCAGACATGGCCGCCGTACCCGGTGTGGATCCCGGCGAGCTGCTACGGCTGGCCGGAGCGGTGGAGGACGCCTCCGAACATCCCATCGGCGCGGCCATCGCGGCCGGTGCCAGGGAACGGCTGCGGGAAGACCCGCGCGGCCGGGAGCTGCCCGCCGTGGAGAGCTTCGCCAGCACCCAGGGGCTCGGCGTCTCGGGCGTCGCCGGCGGGCACGCCGTGGCGCTGGGCCGGAAAGACTGGCTGGAATCGCAGTGGGCGCTCGCGGTCCCGGCTGGGCTCGCCGCCCGCGCGGCCGACGCGGAGGCCGCGGGCCAGACCGTGGTGTTCGCCGCCTGGGAAGGGCAGGTCCGCGGCGTGCTGATGGTCGCCGACACGATAAAGCCCACCTCGGCGGCGGCGATCCGGCGGCTGCGCGGCCTGGGCCTGCGGCCCGTCCTGCTCACCGGCGACAACGACCGTGCCGCCCGGTTCGTGGCCGATGCTGTCGGCGTCCGCGAGGTGATCGCCGGGGTTCTTCCTGCGGGCAAGGTCGAGGCGGTCAGGCGGCTGCAAGACGCGGGCCGGGTGGTGGCGATGGCCGGCGACGGGGTTAACGACGCCGCCGCCCTGGCCCAGGCCGACCTGGGCCTGGCCATGGGCACCGGCACCGACGCCGCGATCCAGGCCAGCGACCTGACCCTGGTCCGCGGCGACCTGCTCGCCGTCCCCGACGCGATCCTGCTGTCCCGCCGGACGCTGGCCACGATCAAGGGCAACCTGTTCTGGGCGTTCGGGTACAACACCGCCGCCATCCCGCTGGCCGCGCTGGGGTTTCTCAACCCGCTGATCGCCGCCGCCGCGATGGCGTTCAGCTCCGTGTTCGTCGTCACCAACAGCCTGCGGCTGCGCCGGTTCCGCCCCGCCGGGCATGACACGGTCATGCCAGCCGGAACCACGCGATGAGCGCAGGCTGGCTCGCGGCCTCGTGCACAGAGCCGACGGCGAGCAGGCGGAGGTGAGCCATGGCACGCCGGCACCGGTACGAGTCCGACGTCGCCAGCGGTCGCGGCAAGCCCGGAAGCCGCGGATTCGGCCGTCTTCGGGCGCCCTGGCAGGCGCCGGCGATCGTGACCCCCTCCACGACGGTCCCGACCGGCCGCAGCTTCGGGTGGATCTCGCTGAAGACCGCCGGGAACGGCCAGGCGCCGCCGGGCCCAGAACTCGGGGTGGATCAGCACCGGCAGGTTCGCCCGGCCCAGCCGGGTGATGAGCCCGGACAGCCCGGTTGCGTGGTCGAAGTGGCCGTGGCTGCAGACGATCGCCTCGATGTCTGCCGGATCCGTACCCAGGCGGCGCAGGTTGCCGGCGCACCCGTCGGGCGTGATCCCGGTGTCCCGGCCGCGCGGGGCTATGCCGGGCGCTCAGCCCGGACCAGGGTGTCGATCGCGGTCCGCTCGCCCTCAGGCGTCCGCACGGGCCGCATGACCTGTTCCGCGCGCCGGACGGCCAGCCCGTCCATTGCCGCGGTGACTTCCGCGGGGGTGTACAGCCGGTCGGGGTCCTGCGGGCCGCCGTGCCCGCGGGTGATGTTGTCGCGGTCGTGGCCGATCACCAGCAGCGTGCCGCCCGGCGCGACCGGCGCGGCCGCGGCGCGGAATACGCGCGCAAGGCTGGCGGCCGGCAGGTGAATGTAGGCGATGAGGACGAGGTCGTAGCTGCCGGGCGCGGGCTGGTAGTCCAGCAGGTCGGCCTGCACCCAGTCCACGCTCACCGCGCGTTCCGCGGCCAGCCGGGCCGCCCGGGCGAGGCCGGCGGCGGAGAAGTCCACCGCGGTGACCTGCCAGCCGCGCTCGGCGAGCCAGATCGCGTTGCGCCCCTCGCCGGTGCCCAGGTCGACCGCCCGCCCGGCTGGCAGCGCGGCCACTTCCTCGGTGACGAAGCGGTTCGGGCCGGCGCCCCAGACCAGGTCCGGGCCGGAGTAACGCTGGTCCCAGACCGCATGTTCTGTGGTTTCCACTATTCCCCTTACGGCCATGTCTCAGGCGAGCGACAGGAACAGCCGCTCGAGTTGCGCGCGCTCGGCGTGGCTCGCCTCGTCGCTGTTGAGCGCGCACTGCTGCAGGCCGGTCGTGATGATCTTGAAGCCGGCGCGGTCGAGCGCCCGGGACGCCGCGGCGAGCTGCGTCACCACGTCCGCGCAGTCGCGCCCGTCCTCGATCATCTTGATGACGCCGCCGATCTGGCCCTGCGCCCGCCGGAGCCGCCTGAGCACGCTGGCCATCGTCTCGCTGTCCACGTCCATGCCGGCTCCCTCGGGGGTCGCGCACCCGGCGCGTGAATCCGGGTGCTGCACGTTCTCTGTATCGTCCCACTATACCCGACGGGGTATCAAGTTCCGCGGGCCGGACCGATGATGGGCGGCAGGCACCGTGCGGCCCGCGTCCGCCGGGCGACGCTGTGACTGCATCCGCTGTTACCCGCGAGGAAAGGCGATGGGTTACGGGCGCCCGGCGCGGCCCGCGCCGGGCGCTGCCCGCGCCGGGCGCTGCCCTGGACCGCGGAGCGTCAGCATGGTCCTCTGTCCGGCTGGGCCGGTGCCGTTCGGCTCGAGCCCGGCCCGCGCGGGGTGCACCACGGCGCATACCGCGTGCCAGGAGCCGGTGATGATGACGTTCCGCGCTGGTCAGCGCGCGGCGCCTCCCGATGTGAGCTCGGCGAGCGCGCTCGCGAGCCTGCGCGCGACCTCGTCGGCTACCGGCTTCAGCTCCGGCCGGCCGGTCAGCGTGACCATGACCTGCGGGTCGAGCGCCTCCACGATCGTGCCGTCCACAGCGGCGCGGACGACGACGTTGCACGGCAGCAGCAGCCCGATGCTGCGGTCGATGCCGAGTGCCTGGTGCGCGAACGGCGGGCTGCAGGCACCGAGGATCACATAGTCCTCCATCTGCTCGCCTAGCTTCGCCCGCAGGGTGGCGGTGACGTCGATCTCGGTGAGCACGCCGAACCCCTGCCCCGCGAGGGCCGCGCGGACCCGGGCGACCGTGTCCGCGAACGGCGCGTGCACCGTGAGGCTGGTGCCGTAGCTCACCGGCCCGCTCCTTCCTGCGCGGCGATCTTGCTGCGGATCTCGTCCATGTCCAGCTCCTGGACCGCCTGGATGACCCTCTCAAGTGAGGCCGCGGGCAGCGCGCCGGGCTGGGAGAACACCAGGATGCCGTCCCGGAAGGCCATCAGGGTCGGGATCGAGCGGATTCCCGCGGCGCCGGACAGGCCGGGCTGGTCCTCGGTGTCGACCTTGCCGAACGTGATGTCCGGGTGCTGCCCGCTGGCGGCCTGGAATAGCGGCGCGAACATCCGGCACGGGCCGCACCAGGATGCCCACCAGTCGATGAGCGTGATCCCCGGCCCGGTGACCGTGTCCTCGAACGTGTCCTCGGTCAGTGCGACGGTACTCATCTTCGCTCCTTCGGCTAGCTGCTTGCCCAGTATACCCCTATGGGTATAACTTCCCCCGGGTGAGGGGCATTCCCTGCCCGCGGTCGACGCTCTGGCCTGCGGGGGTACCTCACGACCTTCGGCCGGGCGATCCTCGAGGCGGCGCCGCGCCCCGCGCCGGCGGGGAGGCCGCCGGGGGCGTCACGGGCCGCCGGTGTACCGGGTCCGCGGCGGCCTGCGCGAACTGGCCGCCGCCGGGATGGAGTGGCGCGCGGCGGACTGGCCGACCGTAGGGCCCCGCGCGCGAGCATCCGCCGCGGGCCTGGATGCCGAACAGGTCATTCAGCAGCGCGACGACGAAATTGTGGTGCAGGTACAGCCCGTCACCATGACGGGCCCCGACCCGCTACGGTGGCCATACCGGGTACGGGGGGTTCGCGGCTCTGGCACCCGCTGCTGATCACCGTGGCATCACCGGCGTGTCGATCGCTGCGCTGGCGATAACCCTGCTCGGCCCGGAGCCTGCCTGCCTGAGGCCCTGACCGCATGACGGCGGGTAGCGGCCAGGCCGCCCGGGAATGCCGGATAGCAGCGGCGCTGACCGCTGCTATGAGGCTGCTGCGGGGAAGCTGGCCACCGCGCTGGTGACCGGGCGCGCAGCGCCGAGGGTGAGCTGGTAGCCGGTGCGCGGAGAGAATTCGGCGATCAGGGAGAACCGGTCGCCCCGGATCAGGGTGTGCCGCCATTCCACGGGCCTGCCGCCGGCGTAGCCGAGCCGGTCGATCGCCAGCACGCCGGTGGAGTGCGGGATCCCAAGCAGTCGCTGCTGGGCACGGGTGGGCACGACGGCCCGGATGTGTTCGCGGCCGCCCTCCAGCCGGATGCCGGTGCGGGCGGCCAGTTCGTCATACAGAGCGGTGTGCGTGAAGTCCGCCTCCAGCAGCGGCGCGGCGATCTCGGCTGGCAGCCAAACCGTGTCCAGGGCGAGCGGCTCCCCGCCGGCCAGGCGGAGCCGTTCCAGGTGGAACAGGGGCGTGGACGCCTCCAGGCCGAGCCGGTCGGCGATGACGCCGTCGGCGCACAGGTCGCGGGCCCGCACGATGCTGGCCTGGCGCAGGCCCGCCGACTCGACCGAGGCGAAGAGCGAGTACAGCGCGCCCAGCGGCTGGGTGATCGTGGCAGGCCCGGCCAGCCGGGGACGGCGGCCGCGCTCGGCTACCACGATGCCGTCGGCCCGCAACTCCCGCAGGGCGGTGCGGACGGTCTGCCGGCTGACCTCGTACTCGCTGACCAGCGCCAGTTCACCGGGGAACGTGTTGGTGAAGGCACCGGCCGCCAGGCGCCGTTGCAGGTCGGCGCGCACCTGCGCCCACAACGGCAGCGGGCTTCCGCGATCCAGCGCGCGCGGCGCTGCGCCGCGGCGGGCGCCCTGTCCAGCCACGGAGCCTCCTGTCCTGGAGGGGGAGCAGCCGTAATGTCCGGCCAGCACGGAACGTACCAGCAGCGGCCCTGTTTCGCGCGGACGGGACCACTCCCGGGACCGCGCGGGCCTTGTGGTTCGGTACGAATGATCGTACATTTGGCAAACCTGAGAACGCCCGGGTCGGCGCCCTGGGCCCGGGAGGATCACGATCATGGTTGAAGTGCTCCCCGTCGAGACGCCGACACTCGGCGACCGCAGCTATCTAGCCCACGATGGCCCCGCCAATACCGCCGGGCCGGCCGGCCCGGACCTGTCGCCACCCCGCCGGGCCGACGCGGCCGAGGTCCGCCGGGCGATCCAGGCCGGCGAGTGGGTCGTTGACCTGCGCACACAGGACGTCCTGGACCGCACCCGGGTCATCCTGGTGCTGCCCACCGCGGCCATGCTCAGCCCGCCCGACTGGGCGAAGGTACTGGAAGGCGTCGCCGCGACACCGCTGGCCGACCCAGCCAGCCCGTTCGGCTACGTGCGGGTGGACAAGCTCAAACGGTACGGCCTGCCCAGCCTGTACTGGAACCTCATGCTGAAAGGCCTCGCTTGACCACGCCGGGCAGCCCGCCGTCCGTGCGGTGGCTGAAGGTGCTCGACCAGGACAAGTGCATCGGATGCCATGCGTGCACGACGGCGTGCAAGAGCGAGAACGAGGTGCCCATCGGGGTGACCCGGACCTACGTCAAGTCGGTGGACGTCGGGGTGTTCCCGCAGGCCCGCCGCGCCTTCCAGGTGACGCGCTGCAACCAGTGCGCCGATGCGCCGTGCGTGGCGGCCTGCCCGACCGAGGCGATGTTCCGGCGGGATGACGGCATCGTCGATTTCGACAAGTCGATCTGCATCGGCTGCAAGGCGTGCATGGCCGCGTGCCCCTACGACGCCATCTTCATCAACCCGGAGGACCACTCGGCCGAGAAGTGCAACATGTGCGCGCACCGCCTGGACATGGGCCTGGAACCGGCCTGCGTCACAGTCTGCCCGACCGAGGCGATCCTGGTCGGTGACGCCGACGACCCTGCCTCGCCGATCGCGCGCATCGTGGCCCGCGAGCCCGTACAGGTGCGCCGTCCGGAGAAGGAGACCCGGCCGGGCGTGTACTACAAGGGCGCGCACCAGGCCACGCTGGACCCGCTCGCAGCGCGCCGCCCTGACGGCGGACTGTTCGCCTGGGCCACCCAGGGAGCGCCGGACCCGCAGCTCGTCGTTTCCGGCCACCCGGGCCGGCCTACTTCCTCGGCCGCCGCGCTGCTGTCCTACGACGTGCCGCACCGCGCGCCGTGGGGCTGGCGGGTCAGTTTTTATACCTGGACCAAGAGCGTCGCCGCCGGCGCCTTCCTCGTGCCGGTGTTGCTCGCGGCGACCGGGTTTCTGCGGTGGGGTGACCCGGTGACCCGGTGGGCGGCGCCGTCGGTGGCCCTGGGCTTCCTCGCGGTCACCGGCGGGCTGCTGATCTGGGATCTCAAGCACCCGCTGCGCTTTTATCTGATCTTCACCCGGCACCACTGGCGCAGCTGGCTGGTCCGGGGGTCCTTCATCATCGGCGCCTACGGGGGCGTGGCAGCGCTGTACTTCCTGGCCGCCATCGGTGGCTGGACCGGGGCCAGGCAGGCCCTGGCCGGGCTCGGCGCCCCGCTGGCGCTGGCCACCGCCTGCTACACCGCGTACCTGTTCGCCCAGGCGAAAGCCCGTGACCTGTGGCAGAGCCCGCTGCTGGCGCCGCACCTGGCCGTGCAGGCCGTACTGGCCGGCGCCGCGGTGGTCCTCCCCTTCGCGGTCTGGCTGTCGCCCGGGCGGGCGATCACCGCCGTGGAAGTGGTGCTGGCTGTCGCCGCGGCCACGCACGTGCTGATGGTGGCGGGCGAGACGACGCTGCCGCATGTGACCGCGCACGCGCACCTGGCCACCATGGAGATGGTGCGCGGCCGGTTCGCCTGGTTCTTCTGGCCCGGTCTGGTGCTGGTGGCCGTAGCTGTGGCAGCGCCGCGGATCGGAGTGGCCGCGGCCCCGCTCGCGCTGGCCGGGCTGCTCGCCTGCGAGCATGCCTACGTGCAGGCCGGCCAGTCCGTCCCACTGGCCTGAGGAGGGGGTTGCAGCCATGCCGCGTCGCGGCGATGACGAAAATGACCTGGACGCCCTGGGAGCGCGGGTGTCCGCCGCGCGGGCGGCGACGCAGGCCCGCGGCGAGACGTTCTACCAGGGGCCCAGCGGCGTGCACCTGGCCGCGTTCCCGCCCAAGGAGCGCTGGGACGACTGGGCCGAACTCGACTCAAAGGCCTGGCCTGCCCGCAAGGAGCGCCGTTACATGCTGGTACCCACCACCTGCTTCAACTGCGAATCCGCGTGCGGGCTGCTCGCCTACGTGGACCGCGACAGCGGCCAGGTCCGCAAGTTCGAGGGCAACCCCGAGCACCCGGGCTCACGCGGCCGCAACTGCGCCAAGGGACCGGCCACCATCAACCAGGTGACCGACCCCGACCGCATCCTGTACCCGCTGCGCCGGTCCGGCCCACGCGGCAGCGGCGGCTGGGAGCGGGTCAGCTGGGACGAGGCGCTGGACGCGCTCGCCGCCCGGATCCGCGCCGCGATCATCGAGGAGCGGCAGAACGAGATCATGATCCACCTCGGGCGGCCCGGCGAAGACGGCTTCACCGAGCGGGTGCTGGCCAGCTGGGGGGTGGACGGGCACAACTCGCACACCAACGTGTGCTCAAGCGGCGGGCGCACCGGCTACCAGTTCTGGATGGGCGCTGATCGGCCAAGCCCGGACCACGCCAACGCGAAAGTCATCTACCTCATCAGCGCGCACCTGGAAGCCGGGCACTACTTCAATCCCCATGCGCAACGGATAACCACCGCCCGGTCCCGTGGTGCGAAGGTGATCGTGCTCGACACCCGGCTGTCCAACACCGCCACCCATGCCGATCACTGGCTGTCCCCGGTGCCGGGCAGCGAGGCGGCCATCAACCTGGCGGTGGCCCAGCACCTGATCGCCGCCGGCAGATACAACCGGGAGTTCGTCCGCCGGTGGTGGAACTGGGCCGAGTACCTGCAGGCGTGCCACCCGCACGTGCCGGTGACTTTCGAGGCGTTCGAGGACGTGCTCGGCACGCTCTACGCGGAGTTCACCTTCGAGTACGCGGCCGCCGAGTCGGGCATCGACGCGGCCGTGCTGGCCGAGGTGGCCGAGACCGTCGCGGGCGCGGGCACCCGGTTCTCCGCGCACGTCTGGCGGTCGGCGGCCGCCGGGAACCTCGGCGGGTGGCAGGTGGCGCGGACCCTGTTCCTCATCTCGGCGCTGCTCGGGGCGGTCGCCACCGAGGGCGGCACGTTCCCGAACGGGCTGAACAAGTTCGTGCCCAAGCCGATTCACACTCCCCCGCACCCGGGCCTCTGGCAGGACCTGACCTGGCCGCTAGAGTACCCGCTGGCGCAGAACGAGATGTCGTTCCTGCTCCCGCACTTCCTGAACGAGGGCCGCGGCAAGCTCGACACCTACTTCATCCGGGTCTACAACCCGGTGTGGACCAACCCGGACGGCCTGTCCTGGATGGAGGTGCTGACCGACCAGAGCAAGATCGGCTGCTTCGTGGCGCTCACCCCGACCTGGAACGAATCGGCCTACTTCGCCGACTATGTGCTGCCCATGGGGCACGGCCCGGAACGGCACGACACACATTCCTACGAGCAGTACGACGGCCAGTGGATCGGGTTCCGGCAGCCCGTGCTTCGCGCGGCCCGGGAGCGCCTCGGCGAGACCATCACCGACAGCCGGCAGGTAAACCCCGGCGAGGTGTGGGAGGAGAACGAGTTCTGGATCGAGCTGTCCTGGCGGATCGACCCGGACGGCTCGCTCGGCATCCGCCAGCACCACGAGTCACGCGCCCGCCCCGGCGAGAAGCTCACCGTCGACGAGTACTACGGCTGGATGTTCGAGAACTCCGTGCCCGGCCTGCCCGAGCGCGCCGCGGCCGAGGGCCTGACCCCGCTGCAGTGGATGCGCCGCTACGGCGCCTTCGAGATCACCTCCGGCCAGGGCGCGCTGTATGAGCAGCCGGTCCCACCGGGGGAGCTGGCTGACCTGCATGTGACCCCGGCAGGGCGCGTCTACACCGGCACAGCGAAACCGTTCAGCCAAAATATCGTGCCCATGGGCACGCCGGAACCGGACGGCGAGGGGCGGCGCCCGGTGGGGGTGCAGGTGGACGGGACGGTGCGCCGGGGTTTCCCCACCCCGTCCGGGCGACTGGAGTTCTACTCAACCACGCTCGCCGACTGGGGCTGGCCCGAGCACGCCCTGCCCGGCTACATCAAGAGCCACGTCCATCCGGACAACCTGGCGGCTGACCAGGTGGTCCTGCTGTCCACGTTCCGGCTGCCCACCCAGATCCACACCCGGTCCGCCAACGCCAAGTGGCTGGACGAGCTCGCGCACACCAACCCGGTCTGGATCCATCCCAGTGACGCTGGGCGGCTCGGCATCGCGCGCACCGGCGACCTGGTCCGGGTCGAGACCGCTATCGGCTACTTCGTCGCCAAAGCATGGATCACCGAGGGGATCCGGCCCGGGGTGGTCGCCTGCAGCCATCACATGGGACGCTGGCGGCTCGACGGCCAGCCCGGCCAGCGTGCCATGATGGCCACCGTCGACCTGCGCCGCGGCGACGACGGATGGGCCATGCAGCGCCGGGCATCCGTGGCGCCCTACGCATCCAGTGACCCGGACAGCCAGCGGATCTGGTGGAGCGACACCGGCGTCCACCAGAACCTCACCTTCCCGGTCCATCCCGACCCGATCTCCGGCATGCACTGCTGGCACCAGGCGGTCACGGTGCGGCCAGCCGGCCCGCGTGATCGCCACGGAGACATCGCGGTCGACACCGGCAAGGCACGCGCCGTCTACCGGGAATGGCTGCGGCTCACCCGCCCCGCCGGGCACGGGTCGCCAGGCGCGCTGCGCCGGCCGCCCTGGCTGATGCGCCCGCTCAGGCCCAGTGCCAGCACGTACCGCGTGCCAGCCTCGTGACCACCAGCCGAATGGCCGCCGGCCCAACAGGCGCCAGCCCCGGGAGTTCCGCCCCGGAACTGCTTCGCGCGCTTGGGTCCGTGGCTACCAGCCCGCCACCCTTTTGCCACCCCGTAACAGAGAGCCTCGGGCTGGCCGCGCCGACCTCGGCCGAGCACACCGGCGTATTCGTCCTCGCCGCGCCCCCGCACGCCGCCATCCACCTCGGCGAGCACGGCAAGCTCGGCGGCGAGGGCCTGGACCGGGTGGCCGGGTACTGGCGGGCCATCGGCCTGCACCCGCCGCAGGACGCGGATCATCTCGGCGCACTGCTCATGCTGTACGCGGAACTCAGCGACGCGGAGACGGCGGCGCGCCGCGACGCGACCTGTGACCAGCTGCGGCATGCCCGCGAGGCGCTGCTTTTCGAGCACCTGTGGTCGTGGGCGCCCGGCTATCTCACGGCAGTCACCAGCCTGGGCGCGCCGTCGCTGGCCGCGTGGGCGCAGCTCACGATCTCCGCCCTCGGCCGGGAAGCGAGGCGGGCGGCGCCCCCGCGCGCCCTTCCCCTCGCGCTGCGCATGGCCCCAGTTCCGATGACGGCCGCGGACAGCCGCGACCAGTTGCTCGACGCGCTGGTCGCACCGGTGCGGTCCGGCGTCCTGCTCACCGGTGCCGACCTGCGCGAGGCCGCCGTGGCGGCGAGCCTGGGGTACCGCGTGGGCGAGCGGCGTTACACGCTGCGGGCGATGCTCGACCAGGACGCCGGCGCGACGCTGGGCTGGCTGGGCAGCCACGCCGACCGCTGGGCGGCGCTGCACTCCGCCCAGCAGCCCGTCGGAGGACACGATCCCCGGCACTGGTGGGCACGGCGGGCCGCGCGCAGTGCCCGCACCCTGCGTCGGCTGCAAACCTCGCTTGTCGCGGCTGGCTAAGGCGGGCCCGGTCGCTGCCGAGCAAGCTGATAGTCCGACGTCAAGATGGACTTGACGGTCAAGGGGTGATCGAGCTGGCGTCGTCGCCCGGCTACCGTGGCCGCTTTTTGGCCGCACAACGACGCTCAACGTCGCCGCCTCCTGCGCACCAGTCAGTACCGTTTAGGCAGTTCAGCAGTGGAATGGGCAGGTGGCGGGTGCGGGTGACGCACTGAGGTGATCGCAGCGATTTTCAACTGATATAGCCGTGCTCGAAATGGGTAAGGATGAGCGCGGCGCGGGCGATGTCGCCGATCTTGCCCGGGCTGGCGGTGATGTCCTGGAGGGTGCGCCAGCGCTGGGTGACGAGGGCGAATCCGCGTTCGCCGAGGCAGCGCAGGGACCGGAGCATGGCGTTGCGGGTACGGTTGCCGATATCGAGGTCCCGCCCGTCTGCGGGTTGCTTGACCGGGATCCGTCAGCGTGAAGGATGATCGTACGATCACTGGCGTCGAGGTCGATCACCCCTGGGTCAAGCCCAGATTACTTACGTCTTTTCAGACTGCCCGGGTCGGCGCAGGCTTGGGTGAGGTACCCGGCCATGAGAGTAAGTAGTCTGCGTGTGCGCCCGGCCGTCCCTGTCATGTCCCGGGGGTGATCGGATCGACCTTGGTGAGAAAACCTCAATGCGCCGGGCTCGTGCCCTGACTACCGCCCAGCCCATTCCCGGCGCCGCTTCTTTTTCCTTGGAGCCTGACGTGGATATCACAGTTCCCAACATCGGCCACTTCGTCGACGTGCTGGTCATCGAGGTGCATGTGACCGCCGGCGACGTCGTAGCCGCCGAGGATCCGCTCATCACGCTGGAGTCCGACAAGGCCACGCTGGACGTTCCCGCGCCGGTCGCGGGAACAGTCGGCGAAGTCGCCACCCGGGTCGGTGACCGGGTATCCGCAGGGGACCTCATCCTGCGGCTCGACGCCGAGCCGGGGTCCGGCGGCCCAGCGGCCGCGCCGGTAAAGGAGCGCGTCACCGAGGACGCGGCCTCCGCGCCGACGGAGCCACCGGGCTACGGCTCGCCTAGCGGGATTTACGAGGTCATCGAGGTCGCAGTCCCCGATATCGGCCATTTCATCGACGTGCCAGTGATCGAGGTACATGTGGCCGCCGGTGACGTGGTAAACGGCAAGGACCCGCTGATCACCCTGGAGTCCGACAAGGCCACGTTGGACATCCCGGCGCCCGTGGCCGGAACCGTCGCCGCCGTCCGGGTCGCCGTAGGCGACAACGTCTCCGCCGGCCATGTCATTGCCGACCTGCGCACAGGCCGGCAACCAGTGCCCGGGCAGCCGCAGCAGCAAGCACCGTAGCCGCGCCCGGCCCGGCGGTCGGCCGCCGGGCCGCGCCGCGCCACTTAGCGGCCGTGCCACCGTGTGCCGTTACTCTTTGCGCAGCCCGCGAGCGCGCAGCACCAATGCGCCGGAGTCGTTCATGACCGGTCCTTCCGGGGGGGCCAGTTCCGTTCGCAGGCCTCCAGCCAGCGCAGGTGCGAATCCGGTTCGCTTTGTCCATGGCCTCACCGAATACGGGCTCGCCTGTGGATAACTGCGTATCGCCCTGTGGATCACGGAAGGTCCGCGACCTGGCATGACCCTGTGTCCCGCCGGCTATCCACTTTTCCACAGCAACGCTCGTCCACAGCTGTGGAGGAGTCGACCAGCGTGTTTACCTAAACCATCCACAGGCCTATCCACAGGACGTTAACCTGGCCAGGCCCAGGGTCGGCGTGATAGGAGCAAGCTCTCATGCTGGCCCTGGGTCCTTGTTTCGAGGATGCGCTCGTCGAATTAGTCGTCCGAGATGATCGCAGGCTCCCCGGATCGCACGCCGAGGTCACGTCGCTGAGCCCGGGCCGGTCGGCCGCATGAACGGCCGATAGCGTTGCACCGTGGCGGTGCGGGCCCGCTTCGGCGAAGCGGGCTGATGTCGATGCCGCACTCCCGGTGTTCGAGCGGTCGAACTTGGCGCGCCGTCACGGTGTTTGGCCGAACCGGCCGGCTCGTGTCGAGCGCATGAGGGCCCACCTACGCGGCCCGCCTCCTGGTTTCTCGTAGCGCACCAGGGGACTGGCGATGGTCGGGATGGTGTCGGCAACGCTCGCACCGCCTATACCGGAGCCGAGGCTTTGCGCCAACGGGCCGAACCGCGGACGGTGCGGGCGAGTGGGCGCGAACGCTGACCAACAGGATTGCATCGCCACATTCATCCGTGGTGGGTGATGTCCGGCTGCCTCGGTCGGCTCAGACTGGCAGCCTGAAGATCAGCCACCCTTCACCCGCGCCGATTCGCTGTACTTCACGGTCATCACGTTCAGCACCGTGGGCCAGAGGGACATCACACGAACGGGACAGCCCGGGGGCGGCGGCGCGATGAGAATTATTCTTAACCTGATCTGGCTCGTGCTCTGCGGGATCTGGATGTCTATCGCCTATGCGGTGGCCGGACTGCTCTGCTTCCTCCTGTTCTTCCTGGTCGTCACGATCCCGTTTGGGATTGCCGCGTTCCGGATCGCCAACTATGTGCTGTGGCCATTCGGCCGCGACATCGCCCCGCGCAGGGGAGGGATGGGCGTCGGCGCCCTGATCGGCAACATCATCTGGGTCATCCTGTTTGGCTGGGAGCTGGCGATCGGCCACTTGGTGGCCGGGATCCTGCTGTGCCTGACGATCATCGGCATCCCGCTGGGGCTCGCCAACTTCAAGATCATCCCTGTGTCTCTCATACCGCTGGGGGTACGGATAGTTCCTTCCGGCGAGTCGTCACCGAACGACCGCTGACCCGGGCCCAGATGCCGCCCGAGGACCATAGCCCCGCGCAACATCGTCAGGACCGCGCGATCTCATCGGCACCAACGGTCGGCAGTTCGGAGGGCAGATGGCGGCCAGGCGGCACTTGGTGACGGTGTGATGGCGCTGCAGCAGGGGTAGCACGCACCGCTAGGGGTTTCCGGCCGCCTGTTCCTTCGCGGCGATGCCGGCGAGGCGGGTGAGGGACTGGCGGATGACCTCGCGCTGGGCGTCGACGCGATGGGCCTCCCGTTCGGGAATCCTGACATGAACCGATATCTGCGTGCCGGTTCCGGACGGGCTCAGCCGCCAGTCGAAGCGCAGGTCGGAAACGAGGCACGAGATCTTCACACTGCCGTTGTCCCGGCTGGTCTCCAGCGTCTGCGGCATCGGGAAGTCCGGGTAGCCCGCCGGGAACATCGTGTAGCCGCGGTTGCTGTCGTCGGTCTCGACCGAGCCGACGCCGGCCCACCATTCGGGGAAGCGGGCCGGGTCATAGAGCAGTTTCCAGCCAGATGACCAGCCAGAGGTTCGATGCCGGGGCGCTGCGCCACGGTATCGAGGAGCGCGACGCGGCGACGCTGCTCGCCCTGTACGCCGAAGACGCCGAACTGCAGGTCGTCGACCGTAATGACCAGCCTGGCCACCCCAGGATCGTTCGCGGCCGGGACGCGATCGGCGAGTACTTCGCCGATGTGTGCGGCCGGGACATGACGCACACGATCGAGCGGCTAGTGGTCGGCGATGACGGGGCCGCGTTCGTGCAGGCGTGCCGGTACCCGAGCGGTGCTCAGGTGCGGTGCATCGCCGTGCTGGACCTGAAGGACGGCCTGATCACCCGCCAGTCCGGGGTGCAGGCCTGGGACGCCAAGGCGGATGAGGTCCGCGAATTTACCCGGGGCAGGCTCGAACTCCTGCGCATCGGCGGCAGCGACATCGGTCGGCTGGTCCTCGAGCCGGGCTGGCGCTGGTCCGAGGACGTCAAGCCGCTCGCGGGCACGGAACTGTGCGAGGCGCCGCACTTCCAGTACCACGTCAGCGGGACGCTGCGGATCGAGACAGCGGACGGCAACAGCTTCGACGCCACTCCCGGCCAGGTGACGGCGCTGCCGTCCGGTCACGACGCCTGGGTCGTCGGCGACGAGCCTGTCGTCATCGTCGACTGGTGGGGGGCCAGCAACTACGCAAAAGCCTGAGCGGCGCATATGGGTGAACGGGCGGGCAGGCTCCGCGCGGGCGCACCGGCTGATGAGCCTGTGCCGCGGTGGCGGCCCGGTCAGCGCGCCGTGCCGGGCGTCGCGACGGGTCGCTTCCTCGCGGACCCGGGTCATCAGGAAGATGTTGTCGTCGATACCGAGCGCGACCAGGAACACGACCGGTCCGGGGGTTAGTGTTTTGCCGTTCCCGTGGTCCGGTCGGACACGATGAGGTGGGCAATGGCAGCGACGGCGATCTCGTTCGAAACGGTCCCGATAGAGAAGCCCGACGATGTGAACGTGATCGTCGGCCAGGCTCACTTCATCAAGACGGTGGAGGACCTGCACGAAACGCTGGCCGGGGTGAGCACGCATCTGCGGTTCGGCATCGCCTTCTGCGAGGCCTCGGGAGCCCGGCTGGTCCGCCGGTCGGGCAACGAGCCCGATCTGGTCAGCCTCGCCGTGCGGAACGCGCAGGCGATCGGGGCCGGTCATGCCTTCGTGATCGTGCTGCGGGGAGGCTTCCCGGTCAGCGTCATGAACCAGGTCAAGGCCGTGCCGGAGGTGTGCGCGGTGTTCTGTGCCACGGCCAACCCGGTAGAAATCCTGGTCGCCACCGCCGGTGCTGGCCGCGGTGTCGCCGGAGTAATTGATGGCCTGCCCCCGGTCGGCGTGGAGACGGATGCCGACGCGGCCGCGCGGCACCGTTTGCTGCGGGAACTGGGCTACAAGCTCTGAGCCGCACCCCGGACGGTAACCGTGACGGTGACGCCGGCCGCTCGTGATCCTCGACGTGCGCATTGGCGAGCACCAGCGTGACCCGGGAAGCGCGATAGTGGTGCCCGCACAGCCACAGATCCACCGGGCGCGTCTGGCCGTCCCTCGGCGGGATCGTCACCCTGAACCTCGGTTTCGCCGGGCAGCAGCACGCCCGGCCTGGAGTGGTCTGGCTCGCCGGCGGGGACGGCGATGAGCTGCCCTCGCTCTCGCCGCGCTGGCGGGCGGTGCCCGCTGGATGTCCGTAGGCCATCCGTCAAGGATCCATTGGCCGTGAGCCGGCCAGGAGGGACTATGGCACCCGATGGCTGCGGCCAAGGTCCCGTCCCTCCGGGACCGCTGGGACCATAGGGACGTGCGAGCCAGCCAGACCGCCCTGGGGCGCCGCCGTCGGCGGGTCGGTGCCTGCCTGTCGCTGGCCGTGCACTGCGCCCGCCAGGCGGGCGGGAGCGCGCCTGATCTGATCGGGGATGCCGCTCTGGCGCTCGATACGCAGACGCTGTTCGGCGGTTTCCGGATCCGGCCGGGCGTCGGCGTCCAGGTCGGGCACCAGACCGTGCTCGTCCGCTGGACCGCGGAAGGGCTGGTGCCCGCCCGCGCCGGGTACCCGGGCGCTGCGCCAGCCTGATCCGCGGCTGGGTCAGCCTGCCTGTGGAGCAGGGCGGTGCTCGACCAGGGTGCCGGAGGCCGGCATGAATATGGTCTCGTGGCCGTCTATCCACCGCACCAGATAAGGGGGCGCGCCATCGGCGCCATGAACCTCGGTGACGACACCTTCCCGGTCTCCGTCGCCCGTGTGACGGCCCCTGACCACGATCTTGTCTCCCACTTCTGCGCGCATCTCTTCCCTCCTTATCATCGATGCCGTCAGCCTGACCGACGCGCGGATGGTCAAACAGGGCCAAAGGTCCGGACGGGCAGGGCGTCCAGCTGGCTGAGCGCGCCCGACGTCCCCTTGCGAAGACGCAGCACCAGTCCGGGCCTGAGCTCCCCGCGGGCGCTGAGGAGCCCGGGCCCCGCCCGCGATCGCGGCCAGCACGGCGTCATTGACCGTTCCGCCGTACGCGCGGTCCCAGTGCCAAACAAAAGAGCCGCGCTGTCTCCTGGAGCATCGTCTTTACCGGGACTTCACACCTATCACGGCGGGGCCGTAATGTCGCCTATCTGCCGGGGGCGCCCGCCGGGAGCCGGGGACGCGAATCAATACCGACCGCGAATACATCGTTGTCATGAATTGGGCTTGGTGACCCCTGCAAACAAGTCGGGAATTTTCGGCCAAAGCGCTATCTGACGCCATATGACCGCTATGATCTCGCGAGTGATCAGCGACCTGTGGCGGCCGGCGAGGGCCGCGGTACGCACGGAGCCGGCCTGGCTGGTTCCGCGGTGCGCAAGCGGGCCGCTGCTCATGTCCGTATGCCCGCAGGCCTCTTCCTGGATTAACTGAGGTCTTCGCCCGACCGGCGGGCGGCAATCGGGCCGACCTGATAGGAGAACAGATGGCGGATCTCTCTTCGGCCGCTGTGACCGACCCGCCACGGTCGCACGCAGCCCGGCTCGAGCCTGACGCGATCGGTGTCGCGCAGGACACGGTCATCGGCATGGCGTCGTCCGCGCCGGCCGCCACGGTCGGGCTGTCACTCGCCGCCCTGGCCGTGGCGACCGCGTACGGCAGTGGTCCGGTCCTCATCCTGACCGCGATCCCCATGCTGATCATCGCCAACTCGTACCGCCGGCTGAATCTGTGGAACGCCAACTGCGGTGCGTCCTTCGAGTGGGTGGGCCGGGCGATCAACCCGTATCTCGGCTTCCTGACCGGCTGGCTGATGGTGGCCGCGTACATCATCGGTACGGTCGCCGAGGTCCTGCTGCTTGGTCCCTCGGTCCTGGCCGTCTTCGGCTCCAGTTCGACCAGTACCACGGCCTACGTTCTGATCGGCGTCCTCATGGTCCTCATCATGCTGGTAATCGCCGTCGTCGGCATCCGGATGACCGCGCGAGTCCAGGTCAGCATGGCGGCGGTCGAGTACCTGATCCTGATCGGGCTGGCCATCGCGGGGATCGTCTATGTGGCGAGCGGCCATCCCGGCGTCGTCCATTTTTCCGCCGCATGGCTGAGCCCCAGCGGCATCGGCGGTAAGGGCAGCGCGGTCGCGGGCTTCCTGGTCGCCGTCTTCATCTACGGTGGCTGGGACGGCACCCTGTACGTCAACGAAGAGGTGAAGCACCGGCGCGTGAACCCCGGCCGGGCCGCCATGTGGGCCGTCGGCCTGCTGGCGATCATGTACACGCTGGCCCAGGTGGGCTTCCAGGGGGTGCTGTCGCCGGCCAAGCTCGCGGCCGCCGCGCAGAACGGCACCGCACTCGTTGATGTCGCCAACGCGCTGGGCGGCGGATTCTGGGCCAAGGTCATGGCCCTGTCCATCGCACTGTCGGTCATCGCCACTACCGGCACCGGTATCGTGCTCACCTCGCGGATCGTCTACGGGATGGCCAGTTACCGGGTCCTGCCCCAGTTCCTCGCCAATGTGTCCCGCCGGTTTTCCACCCCCGTCTCGGCCAGCATCATCGTGGGCGTGCTCATCGCGGTGCTGAGCACGATCTACTTCCTGGCCACCACGGTCCAGAACGCGTTCACCGACGTGATCAACGTGACCGGCCTGCTGTTCTCGATCTTCTACATCCTCACCGCGGTCACCCTCATCGTCTACTACCGGCGGCGCCTGACCGCGAACGTGTGGGACGCCGTGGCACTGGGGGTGCTCCCGCTCGCTGCGGCCGGCTTCCTCGGCTGGATTCTGGTCAAGTCGCTGCTGGCCGCGCCCGCGGCGGAGCTGTGGTCGCTGGCCGGCATCATCATCGCCGGCCTGATCCTGATGGTGATCGCGCGCACGGTGCTCCGGTCGTCGTTCTTCCAGATTCAGCGCGAGAGCGCGCCCGGCCAGCGGCACTGAGGCGTCTCGCCCGCAGCGGGCCAGCCAGCGGCACTGAGGCGTCTCGCCCGCAGCGGGCCAGCCAGCGGCACGAAGACGGCTGGCCCGCAGCGGGAGCTTCCGGCCGGGGTGACCCGGCGCGGCGGCAGCCGTCAGCGGAGCGTCCGGGCCGGCCTGGCCTCCCATGAGGTCCACAGGGGCCGGTAGCCCTGCCGGCTCCAGAACGGCCCGGACAGCGGGTTGACCTGCTCATAATGCAGCAGCGTGACCGCGACGCCGGCCGCGTCGGCCTTCTGGTGCAGCTGCCCGACCAGGGTCGGCCCTGCGCCCTGACCGCGGTCATCCGGCTGGACGTACATCAGTTCCAGGTAGGCCACGGGAGAGACGCCGGTCATCGATGCGATCCAGCTGGCGGCCGCCGGCGGCTCGGCGTGCAGCATCGCGACCGGGTGGCCTTCGTCTTCGGCGAGCCACGTCCACGCGCCCGGCTGGGCGAGCAGCGCCGAAGCGCCCCCCCGCAGGGCTTCCGCCGACCACGGCCGCTCGATCACGGTGCCGAAATGGGCGTCGAACCGGATCGTCGCCATGCCCAGGCCAACGACCGCGGGGCCGGCCGTGTGCGCGGTCAGGCGGAACCTGCTGGCCGCACCCCAGGTCAGCTCCATCGAGCCGGGGCCCTCGTGCCAGTGCTCGCAGAAGCCGATGGCGGCCGGCTGGCCGTCCGGGCCCGTGACGGACAGCTCGGCGCCGCATCCCCCGGACGGGGCGCTGGGCGCCGGCAGAAGAGGGTCAATCGCCCGCCAGCGGCGCGTGACAGCGGCCGTGACGCCGCCCGTGTCGTTCCTGGTGACCGTCGGCATTCGCTTCCTCCGCTTAGGGCAGTGGGCTCAGGCGGTGGGACAGGGCTGGCCGGGTTGCAGTCCCGTACCGCGGGAAACGAGCCCGGGCCGGCTTTAATTCGGCGCCGATGTCGGCCAGGCTGGCCTGGGCCTGGCTGGTCAGCCGGTCGCCCGGCGGCAGCACCCGCTCGCAGCGCTCCGCGGTGTCGCGCAGCAGCGTTCTCGCGTCGCCCAGCCGGCCTACGTCGTAGTAGGCCAGGGCCAGGCGCACGCGGATGTTCAGGGTATCCGGGTGATCAGCGCCCAGCACCCGCTCATAGCCGGACCGGGCCTGCTCGTAGGAGTGCACCGCGGCGGCCATCTTGCCGGCCGTGTGATAACTCGAGCCCAGCTTGCCGTGGATGGCGAGGGTATCCAGGTGATCGGGCCCGAGGGCACGTTGACGCCCGGCCAGGACCTTCTTATAGGCCGATATCGCGTCCTTCGAGCGGCCGTCGGCCTGCGAGGCGTCGCCCAGGCCCTGGCGTGTCGTCAGGGCCTCCGGATGCCGGGGGCCCTGTACCCGCTCGCGGCCGGCCAGGGTGCGCCGGTACAGGCCGGCCGCCTCCGCCGGACGGCCCACGGCCAGGTAGGCGGCGGCGAGCTCATCACGCGCGCCGAGGGTGTCAATATGGTCCGGCCCGTACAGGCGCTCGTAGTCGTTGGCCACCTGGTCCAGCACGGTGACCGCCTCCGGGAGCTGGCCCGCGGCGACGAGGGCGTGCCCGAGGTCCCGCCGGGCCGTGAGCACGTCGCGGTGATCAGAACCGAGGGTACGGGCCCGGCGGTCCACCACCCACTGGACCCACCGGACGGCGTCGGCGGTGCGCCCCGCCGCCAGGTAGGCGCCGGTCAGCCGCTGGACAGCGGCCATGGTGTGCGGATGGTCGGCGCCGAGGAGCCGTTCACTGACCGAGGCGAGGTGGTGCCAGTAATCGGCGGCCGGGCCGGTCAGCCGCGCGTTATCCAGGCTCTGCCCGGCCCGCTGGAGGACCGGATGGCAGCCGCCCGCCCACAGCAGGTCCCCGGCGGCCTGCGAGAGGCTGGCGGTGCAGGAGCGGAAACTCTCCGTGAGCCACCCGGGCTGCTCTTCCTCCGGCCATGCCTCGGCCAGCGCGTCGGCGGCTGATCGTGCGGCATGCTCCAGCATCCCCTCCGGCATCATCGTCCGCAGCGCGGACTGCAGCACCGGGCTCATCCGGACCATCGGGGGCGCCGTCGTCCGGTCGATGGTCAGCAGTCCGGCCCGTTCCAGCACGAGCAGGGCCCGGCCGGCACTCTCCCGGTCCGGCCGGCTGCCGGGGCGGTGACCCGCCAGGTAGCCACAGGCCGCGGGGGCCGACAGAACCACGGCGGGAATGCCATGGCCGTCCAGGAGCGCGATCAGCGCCAGCAGGGACTGAGCGGCCACCTCCGGTGACAGCCAGTCGGCCTGCTCGAAACAGAATGTCCAGGTGACGGCGGCGGCCGGCAGCGGACCGGTGGACGGGTCCGTCATCTGCCCCCGCCTGCGGACGAACGCATCCTGGTAATCGCGGCACGTCCATGCCGAGCTCGTGATCACCGCGCAGGCCTGGGCCAGTGCCATCGGCTCGCAGCACAGGTCCTTGACCAGGTCGATCGCGCCGAGACGCCGGTCGGGGTCAGCGCTGAGACGGCCCATCAGGTAGTTGAGGGCCTCCCGGTGGCTGAACAGCCCGACCGGCAGAGTCTGCGTCCCGCCCGGCATGGCCGCCGAGTCAGCGGTGGTGACCAGGACCCGGCCCGCTGGGCCGTTCGGCCAGAGCCCGCGCAGATCCGCCGTGCCGGACAGATCGTCGAGGACGAGGAGCCAGGGCCTGCCGGTCTCGTTGAGCCAGCCGACAAAGCGGGCCGCGACCGATTCGGCGTTCCCGGCGGGAATGGTCCCGGAAGTAGCGGCGGCCGCCTCGCTGTAGGCGGCCAGCACCGACGTCCGGCTCGTGGCGACCGCCCAGACCAGCAACTCGACGCTCCGGGACTGCCGCAGCGACTCGGCGGCGGCGACGGCGAGCTGTGTCTTACCGGACACTCTCAGCCAGTCCGGGAGGGCAGGGTCGGCGGGGCCGTCACGCCCGCCGGGCACCAGCGCGACCGTCGCGCCCGGAACCAGCGCCGTCCCCAGGCCGGGCGCGGACTCGGGGCGGGGGCTGAACTCGTTGGCCCGGGCGGGCATCGCCCCCACCCGGACCGGCCAATGAACCTCGGCACGTGGCGGAGCCGTCAGCTCTGCGGCCGGACTGTCCGAGGTCATGCCGTACATCGCCTTTCGCGCCGTGAGCGCGTTCGCGCGCGCTCCGTTCCCGCACCGTATCCCCCCCGGACATCGTGCACCAAGATCATGGCCGCTGGGCGCCGCGGCATCGCCGGCCGTCGCGATGGCCGGACCGGAGACCTTTCCGGTAACTGATCCGGCGGAATCCGCGCCACCCGGGGCACGCGGGCCGCGCCGTATCGGGACCGGGGCGCCGTCCAGCGTCGCCCGCGCGCGAAGGCTTCCCCTCTTGGTACCTCTGTTCCCGTGCAAGGTATAAGGCCGCCCGCCGGGCTGGCAACGGATCGTCAGAAAAGGGGCCGAAAGTCACGAAATGCGGGTGCGGAAAGTCGTTAATTTGTTTCACCTGGCTGCCGCTTCTCGTGATGGCCGCGTGCGTAAAGACGGTGCCGTAACGGACGTCCCGGCAAGACCTCCCGGCTAATCCCCCGATTGCGTCATTCCCGGGAAAAGGGGCATCGAGAAGTATCGGGTGCCGCGCAACGGCGGGCGATTGGACGGGCCAGGGCGGAGAAGGCCAGCCAGGGTCACCTCTCGTGAGCCGCCGGGGTCGTGCCCGCCGGTGCGCGGCGGGCCCGCTCTATAACCCGCGCGACCACACGCCGCTGGTCACCCTGCTGCGCGCGGCGACGGTACAGCTTGATCCCTCGGCGTCGCTCGTCGAGCCGGCGGGGGATCTGACCTCAGTTGGGCATGCGCTCGAAGACGTAAAGGTGATTCAGGCCGAGCTGAAATGTGCGGTGCTTGTGCCGGCGCCACGACGGCGCGGTGAAGATATTGTCCAGGTCGGCTGGCCGGAACCCGTGGTGCTGGTGCGCCTCGATGCCGGCGATCAGGCGCAGCCGCATGAGAACATGCAGGATCATGTCCACCGTCGGCGCCGGTACCGTGATGATCACGCGGCCCTTCGGGGCCATCAGCTGAGCCAGCACCTTGGCCCAGGTCGCCAGGTCGGGCTCAGGAACGTGCTCGACAACGGCCAGCGCGGTGGCCGCGTCGAAGGTCCCGTCCGCGAGCGTGGGCAGGTCGACGGGGAAGAACCCCTTCACCAGCGTCACTCCGGGCAGTGCGGACGCCTCGATCAGCTCCGGGTCGATGCCGACCCCGGTCGCCCCGGTGAGACGGAAGACCGTCCCGTCGTGTGTCCCGATGTCCAGCAGCCGGGGGGCCTGCGGCAGCTCGCCCAGCGCCATCCGGACCCGCCACCGCTGCAGCAGTTGGTCCAGCCAGGTCATCCGGGGGGCGGGCGCGGGCCGATGTAGGTCAGTCACTGACGACGCACGCAGAGTTCATGGCAGGCCTTCCGGAACTTCTGAGTCAGGACACGCTGATCCGATCACTGCGGGGCCCCCTCGGGGCCCGCGCTGGTGATCAGATCCAAGAGTCCGCCGTAAAGTATCACAGGCCTTGCCCGTGTTCGAAATAACCGACACGCAGGGCGGCCCTCTCTGGCGCGCCAATCGCCTACGGTGCGGCTGCCCGGGCTGAGTGCGCAACTGGAAGCATGGCACGCCCGCTCGGGTACGTCCGCGCTGCCGCCGGCCACTCTCCTGCGCGCCCTGCAGGCCTGGACTCGCCTGCATGGCGTGCTCAGCCTGGAACTGCACGGCCACCTCACCGCCACCGGGATCGACCCGGCCCTGCTCTACCAGGCGGAGGTGGACCTCCTCGCCGGTTAGCAGCGTCAGTGCACGGGACCGAAGACGGTCCCGGAGGACGCCTGGTGCCGACGGACGGTGTCGCCGACGTGTACATCTGCCAGCCCTGGGCGACTGGCCCGCGTTCTGGCCCGCGTTTTTGCCGTTACGGCCCTTCCGGCCCGCTGCCGGGGTGACCACCATGTACCTCCCGAAGATACCTGGAACGATGGGTGCCATGAATTCGCCGGAACTGATGCGCGCCGCAGAGGCCAGGGGAGTGGCGACGTCCTACTATTCGTCGCCGGGCCACGAGGTCACCGTGTCGGCCGAAACGATCGAGGCGATCCTCGCCGCTCTCGGTGATCCCCCGGCGGCGCCCTGGCCGGCGGCCGGCCCGGGCCTGGCCGACCTGGCCGCGCCGGTCCCGGAGGGCCGGTCCTGGGGCCTGGCCATGCAGCTCTACGCGGTCCGTTCCCGTGCGTCCTGGGGGCACGGTGACTTCCGCGACCTGGCTGACCTGGCGTCCTGGAGCGCACGTGAGCTGGGCGCCGGGTTCATCCTGATCAACCCGCTGCACGCCGCCGAGCCGGTGCCCCCGGTGAGCACATCCCCGTACCTGCCGATGAGCAGGCGGTTCATCAGCCCGCTCTATCTGAGGATCGAGGACATTCCGGAGTATTCCGCCCTCGACGACCGGGAGCGCGGTCATGTCGCTGCGCTCGCCAGACCGCTGAGGGCCGCGAGCGAAACCGGATCCCTGCTGGACCGGGACGCGGTCTGGGCTGCGAAGCGGGCCGCGCTGAAGATCCTGCACCAGGCACCGATGAGCCCCCAGCGAGCCACCGAGTACGACGCCTACCGTGAGCGTGAGGGCCGGGCGCTGACGGAATGGGCCACGTGGTGCGTGCTGGCCGAGATTTACGGCGCGGACTGGCGGGCGTGGCCCGCCGCGCTGGCCCGGCCCGCCTCGGATGCGGTCGCCATGGAACGCGGCCGGCTGGCCCGGGAGGCTGACTTTCACGCCTGGCTGCAATGGCTCGCCGACGGTCAGCTGGCCGCGGCGCAGCATGCCGCGCGAGAAGCCGGCATGCGTATCGGGCTCATCCAGGATCTGGCGGTCGGTGCGCACCCAGGCGGTGCGGACGCCTGGTCCGATCAGGATCTGTTCGTCCCGGGTGTGACCGTCGGCGCGCCGCCCGACGAGTTCAACCAGCATGGCCAGGACTGGGGGTCGCAGCCGTGGCATCCCGAGCGGCTGGCCCAACAGCGGTACCAGCCGCTCGCCGACCTGCTCATGGCCGCGGTGCGCCACGGCGGGGCACTCCGGATAGATCATGTGATGGGCCTGTGCCGGCTGTGGTGGGTGCCCCCGGGCATGACCCCGGACCGGGGTACCTACGTCCGTTACGACCACGTGGGGACGGTGGGAGTCCTGGTGCGCGCGGCGACTGCGGCCCGCGTGCTGGCGATCGGCGAGGACCTCGGCACCGTCGACCCGTGGATCCGGGATTACCTGGCCGCCCATGGCGTTCTCGGCACGTCCATGCTCTGGTTCGAGCGCCGCGGCGACGGGACGCCGCTGCCGCCGGGGGACTGGCGTCGCAACAGCCTGGCGACCATCGGCACGCACGATATGCCGCCGGCCGCTGCCTTCCTGACCGGCGAGCATGTTGGGCTCCGGGCCGATCTGGGGGTGCTGGCCCGTTCGGTGGAAGACGAGCGGGCCGACGCCGAAGCGGCACGGTTGGCGTGGCGGGCCGCCCTGGCGGAGGAGGGGCTGCTCCCGCTGGACGGAGATCCCTCTCTCACCGATCAGGTGGTCGCCCTGTACGCCTATCTGGCCCGGACGCCGTCCGTTCTGATCGGGGTATCGCTGCCCGACGCGGTGGGTCAGCGGCAACCGCAGAACGTCCCCGGGACGATGGACGAATACCCGAACTGGCGGATCCCGCTATCCGACGAAGACGGCAAGCCGGTGTTCCTCGAAGACCTTGTCACCCATCCGGGACTCCGGGCGATCGCGGACGCGGTCGGGGACCGTCCGCCCACGGACGGAACCCAGATGTGACCGGCTGGCTCCGTCAGGCCACGGGCGTCCACCGTGGATCCCGGCCGGATGCGGCCAGCACGGGGTCCAGGGCCGAGACCGGTTCGGCCAGCGGCACCGGCGCGGCGAACCCGCCGTACTGCCGGAACAGCTCCGCGTTGGCGTCCACGGCCGCCGCCATCTCTTGGTGCAGATTCACCATTTCTCCTCCTGTCGGTGCCTGCCTTCTCGCCGGGCACCTTCTCGCCGGGCACCCGGCGAAGCTACGGCGGCCGGAGCGGCCCGTCTTGAACAAATGCGACAACTATGCTGGTCGGATGGCAGGTGGCGCGGCCGGTCCGGCGAAAGCGACGGCGGATACCGCGCTGGGCCGGGGCGTGCTGCACCAGAAGGCGGCGGCATCCGAGTTCAGCCTCGCCCGCCGTGAGCCGTCGGCCGCGATGGCCGTTTGTCGACTCATCCCACAACAACACTGCAAATCCCCAGAGTAAAGCCATAGCATGATCGCGGCCACGGCGGGCACCGCCAGATCTGCGGGCAGAGAGGGCGAATGGCCGTGACCGATGGGGACCATGGTGACGCCGCCCAGCGGTACCGGCAGATGGTCGAAAACCTCCGGCGGCGGCACCCCGACTGGATGATCATGTACGGCGCGTACAGCCAGATGTTCTGGGCTTTCCCGCTGTTCACCGTGCTTCCCGGGCACTATGTCGGGGCCGCGGATCCAGCGGAGCTGGATCGCGAGATGAGAGCGGCCGAGGTGAGCCTGGGCTGGCCGTGAGCCGGGCCGGGTAAGGGGGCGCCGCCGTCAGGGGATACCCGAGATCCGGTCTCCGATCCGCGCCAGCGGGGACGTCCGCGCGGAGCCGCCTCCCTCGGCGTGGTCAGCCGCCCGGTACAGCGCGTAGAGGCTGTGGACGCCGGCCCAGCGCAGCGGTTCCGGTTCCCAGCGGTGGGTGCGGTGGCCCACCCAGGGCAGCGCGGTCCGGTCGGTGGTACGTCCTGCGACCAGGTCGGCCAGCGTGTGGCCGGCCAGGTTGGAGGCCGCGACCCCGTGGCCGGTGTACCCCCCGGCCCAGCCCAGCCCGGATGCCGGATTCCGCCGTGACCGTCGCGCACCAGTCGCGGGGCACGCCGAGCACGCCGCACCAGGCGTGATCGATGCGGGCCCGGGCGGCGGCGGGGAACAGCGCCCGCAGGGCCCGCCCCAGGGTGCCGATGGCCGCGGGCTGGGTCACGCCCCGGTGGTCGACGCCGGACGCGAACCGGTAGGGGACGCCGCGCCCGCCGATCGCGATCCGGCCGTCGGCGGTCCGCTGGGCGTACATGTACACGTGCGCGCTGTCGCCGATGGTCTCATACCCGGCCCAGCCGATCTCCCGCCACGCGTCGTCATCCAGTGGCTCGGTCACGATCATGGAGCTGTTCATCGGCAGCAGTGTGCGGCGCTGGCCGGGCAGGCGGGCGGTAAAGCCCTCCGTAGCCCGCAGCACAAACCGCGCCGTGACGTCGCCGAATACCGTGCACGCCCGGGCCAGGGCCGGACGTGCACGGGCCGTCCCAGCCGATGCCCCTCCCGCGGCGGGGCGCGGGACGATCCGGGTCACCGGGGTCGCCTCGTAGATCTCGACGCCGCCCCGCTCGACCGCCTGGGCGAGGCCCGTGACCAGCTTGGCGGGCTGGATGCGCGCACAGTGCGGGGAGTAGAGCGCGCCGAGGCCGCCGCCGATGCGGACGCGTCCGGCTAGCCCGGCCGGCCCGAGGTAGCGGACGTCTTCCTCACCCAGGCCCCATTCCCGGTCGGCCGCCAGCTCGGCGCGCAGCCGCTCCTGCTGGGCGGGCGTGGTCGCTACCGCCAGTTCGCCGCCCTTGACCAGATCGGCGTCGATGCCCTCCGCGTCGCAGACCCGCGCAACCTCGTCCACCGTCTCGCGGAGCTGGCGCTGCAGGTCGAGCACGGCGTCCCGGCCGCCCGGGCCGCGCGCGTAACGTTCGCGCGAGCCGGGCAGCGCGCTCGTCAGCCAGCCGCCATTCCGGCCGGACGCGCCGAAACCGGCGAATGCCGCCTCCAGGACGACGATCCGCAGTGATGGCTCCGCCTGCTTCAGGTAGTAGGCGGTCCACAGCCCGGTAAACCCGGCGCCGACGATGCACACGTCGGCGCTGGCCGGTCCCGGCAGAGACGGCCGTCGCGGCGGGAAGCCACCCCCGGCCCGCCACCAGTAGGACACATCGCCGTTGCGTTCCGCCGTCAGATCTTTCGTGGCACCGTCACCTACGTCCATGGCCAGTACAACTTAGCCCACGCCCAGCTCGGACTGCACCGGTGCCGGCGGCAGCTCGGACAGGAGCGGGTCATTCACGGGCACAACGGGGAAAGGTGCGCTTCCGGGGCGACTTCGGGGTCTTTGGCCGGACCGGCTAGGCCGAGGGGCCCCGGGATTAGTAGCGTCGACGTATGCGACTTGGGGTGCTCGACGTGGGTTCCAATACGGTTCACCTACTTGTCGTCGATGCACATCCGGGCGCGCGCCCTCTTCCGGCGTTCTCGCACAGGGCCGACCTTCACCTCGCCGACCGTCTCGAAGACGGCGGCCGGCTCTCCGCCAAGGGCGAAGACCTGCTGGGCGCTTTCGTGGCCGAGGCCATCCGGATCGCGGAGGACAAGGGCGTCGAGGACTTCATCGGATTCGCGACCTCCGCGGTGCGAGACGCAGTCAACGGGGACGCCGTGCTCAACCGCATCACCAAGCAGACGGGCGTGCGGATCACGGCGCTGGCCGGGGAGGACGAGGCCCGCCTGACGTTCCTCGCCGCGCGCCGCTGGTTCGGCTGGTCGTCGGGGCGGTTGCTGGTCCTGGACATCGGCGGCGGATCACTGGAGGTCGCGTCCGGTGTCGATGAGGATCCCGATGTCGCGGTGTCCCTGCCGCTCGGTGCGGGGCGGCTGACCCGCGACTGGCTCCGGGCGGACCCGCCGACCGCCGCGCAGACGCGGGACCTGCGTAAGCACGTGCGTGCCGAAATAGCCCGGACGGTCGGCGGCATCATGCGCTACGGCCGGCCTGATCGTGCCGTCGCCACGTCGAAGACGTTCCGGCAGCTGGCCAGGATCGCGGGCGCCGCGCCGTCCAGTGAGGGGTTTTACGTGCGGCGGGTCCTGAGCAGCACGGACGCGGCCGCGTGGGCGGCCCGGCTGCCCACGATGACGCTGGCGGAACGGACCAAGCTGCAGGGTGTATCGGCGAACCGGGCCCCGCAGCTGTCGGCCGGGGCCATCGTGGCCGACGCCGTGGTGGACCTGTTCGGCGTCCCCGAACTGGTGATCTGCCCATGGGCGCTGCGGGAGGGCGTGATTCTCCGCCGCCTCGACACGCTCACGTAACGGGCCCGGTCATGCGACCGGGGCCTGGCCGGGTATTCCCTGGCCAGGCCCCGGCCGAGTGCGTTCTAATGCTGCCGCTGCTCCCGGATGATGCGGACGCCTTCCGTCACCTCGTCCGAGTCGATGCTCCCGGTCAGGCTGCCGTCCGCCTGGGTCGCGCCGTGGCTCCCCGCGCCGCCTGGCCGCCGGTTCCCGGCGAGATCCTCGGGGGCTGTCCGCCGACCGCCCGGTCCCTCGGTCTCGGGAAGCGGACCCGGGCCCGCCGCCGGGGCTGCGTCAGACGGCCGGTCGCCGGCTGACGCGCCCGGGCCACCCGGCGGAGCGGGCGGCCGCACGGCCCGCGGGGCCACGTGGGCGCCGCCCCGGGGCGCCTCGTGCGCGCCCCGGCCGGAGGGAAGCGGGTCCGGCTTGCCGGGCACCGGCTGGCCTGGCGGGTTCGCGGCGCCGGAGTGGGCCGCCGCGGAGGGCATCTCGGGTGCGGGGCGCCCCGGCCCGGCGGGAGGGTTCGCCCCGCGGGATCCGTTGGCTGGCCGCGGGCCGCCCCGGGGCGCCGCCATCGGATTCCCGGGGACGCCGCGCTGATTTCCGGTCCCATCGCCCACCGGGGCCCCGGGGCCGGTGTTCCTGGCCGGCCCGCCGGGGGCGCCGGGCCCGCCGTTCGGACCGGGCGAGTCGGCCGCCGAACCTTCGGCGGCCTTCTGCGCGATGGCCTTCGCGACGTTCTGAGCCACCTCGTCCTCGAGCGAAAGATGCGCTGTCTCCGCCGCGACCAGGCCCGATACGCCGTCCAGGATCTCGGTGAGCCGCCGGATCGTCTCCGCGTGCCGCGTGCTCAGCAGGTTGAGCCTGCGCTCTGCGCCGTCGTGAATGGCCGTGGCCCGCGCCGTGGCCTCGTCGAGGCTCTGCCTGGCCTGGGACTTGGCGTTGGAGAGCACGGTGTCGGCCTTCTTGCGCGCTTCCGCCGTAGCGTGATCGGCTTCGGCGCGGGCCGCGTTCCTCGTCTTCTCCGCATCCGAACGTGCCGTGGACATGGCCCGCTCGGCCTGTTCCTGTGCGGCGGTGAGCATGTGCTCGGCCTGATCCCGGGCTTCCTTCTTTGTCCGGTCGGCTTCCCGCTGCGCGTCCTGCAACTGCTTCCTGATGTCGTCGTCGGCACGGGTCTTCTGCGCCCTGGCCTCGTCGTCGGCAAGCTTCAGGATCTGGGAGATCCGCTCGCTGACCTCCTCGTGGGCCGGCCTGTTGCCCAGGGCCTGCTGGCGGAGTGCCTTGACCTCCTGACGGAGCTGCTCGCCATCGTCAAGAGAACGGCCCAGCCGTTCCTCTAGCTCGCGGGCCTGGCTACGGCAGCGGGCGACGAACTCGTCGACCTGCCTGCGGCTGTAACCGCGTAGTTGCACCTCGAAAGCGTCTTCTTGGGTGGCGAGATTGGGAAGGAGATCGCTATTTTCGTTCATGGCTTCACGAAGACCTTATATCCGGGGAGCGTGCTGGAAAGTAAACCTGTGGGGCACGTTATCGCGGGCCAGCTGATCGGGCGCGGGACAGCTACGGGACCTTGCAGGGTGCGCTGGGATCGATATGGGCATGACTCTTGTCCCGAAGACCCTCTGGCGCAACCGAAACGTCTAAGTGCCCCGCTATGCGCCTGCTTGAGGGTCGTCAATGCCGTCTCCGATATACGATGCGCATCGGTCCGGCGGCGAAAAGTAGCGAGTTCCGTGCCTGGTCCATCATGACCGGTCGCTCCCCGTGGCGATGCCGGGAGAAGTGCATGACACAACGGGGCACGTCGTGGCCGGCGCGTGCGCACCGTCACCCGCGCCTGCACAAGGTCACGGAAGTCCCCTATGTACGTTCTCGACCGGATCAGTGGTCGCAATATCCGCCGCTTCGCGCAATTGTCACCCTTGATCTGAGTTGAACCGCGCGGGAGGGTAGTCCCAGAATGGCCCTGATGGGTCATGCGCGGGCGACGCGGCACGGCGTAACCTGGGGGCGTAAGCGTAGGGTGTCGGCGGCGACGGAGGTGAACGCGGTGCCAGAGCACGTCGATCTTCGTCTTCACGACCGGGTAGCTCTCGACGAGATCGAACTGTACGCCGAGGTTCTCGGTGCGGTGGCCGCCAGCGACGGACCGCTGACCAGTGAGGAACTGGACGCGGTGCTCGGCGTGCGTCCGGCGGTCAAGGTGCTCGGCCGGATCGCCTGACCGGGGGAGCCTGTCCCGTCGGCCAGCGGTCGCCGGTCCCTGACGTGATGTCAGCCGCACCTGTGTCAGGCAGTCCCGTACATGACGTCCGTGGCCGTCCGGGTGAAGCCCAGCGCCTCGTACATCCGGACCGCGGCGCGGTTGGACTCGTCGGCGTAGAGCATGACCTCAGTCAATCCCCTCGCGTCCCGTAGGTAGCGCAGCCCGGTCAGTGTCAGGGCGCGGCCGAGGCCGCCACCGTGCGCCGCGGGGTCGACGCCCACCACATACACCTCGCCCGTCGCTGCGTCGTGCACCTTGGTCCAGTGGAAGCCGACGAGCCGCCCGCCGCGCTCAGCCAGGAAGAACCCCGCCGGATCGAACCAGGCTTCCTGCTCACGCACGTCCAGATCGGCGCGGGTCCACGCGCCCTGCTCGGGATGGTGAGCAAACGCCACGGCGTTGAGCCGCAGCCACCCGTCCTCATCGCGCCCCGGAACGAACGTCCGCAGCCGGGTATCCGCGGGCACCGACGGTTCCGGCAGCGCATCCCGCAGCGACCGCCGCATCTGCCACAGGGCGCGGACGCGGTGCAGCCCGGCGGCCTGCGCCAGGGGCGCCGCAGCCGGGAGGTCGCCGTGCGCCCAGACGCGCAAGGGGTGCTCTCCGGCGCGGGTGGTCATCGCGGCGAGCAGGGCCCGGCCGGCTCCGCGCCGCCGATGAGCCGGGTCGACCGCCAGTTCGCCGTCGGCCACGCCGGACTCGGCTACTTCCAGATGGGCGTAGCCGGTGACGTGCCCGGCCAGCCCCGACGTCAGGTCGAGGCCGTCCCCGCCGCCGTAACGCAGGTGCAGCATCACGTGCTCCGACAGCGGCGCTACCCCGTCGCCGGCCGTGGCCGCGGCGGCCAGCTGGAGCACCTCGTCCCGCTGGGCGGGGCTCAGCGCGCCAGCGGAGACCGCCGGGAGAGCCTGATCAGTGTCCGGCGGAGGCGCCGAGCCCCGATTCGCTGGCGCGGGCCGCTGGGCGGGCGGCGTCGAGGCCGGCCGCGTCACCGAGCCGGGATTCGTCCTCGGGTCCGGTGTCGTGTTCATCGTCTCCCGCAAGCGGCTGACTGTCCCGCTGGTCGTCGCTGGCGCCCTTGAACGGCACGAAGCGGTAGCCGACATTCCGGACGGTGCCGATCAGCGCCTCATGCTCGGTCCCGAGTTTGGCGCGCAGGCGGCGGACGTGCACGTCAACCGTCCGGGTGCCGCCGAAGTAGTCGTACCCCCAGACCTCCTGGAGCAGATGCGCCCGGGTGAAGACGCGGCCCGGATGCTGGGCGAGGAACTTCAGCAGCTCGAACTCCTTGAACGTCAGGTCCAGCGCCCGCCCGCGCAACCGCGCGGAGTAGGTGGCCTCATCAATGGTGAGGTCGCCCGACCTGATCTCGTCGGGCGCCTCCGCGGCCGCGTTCCGGGCCCGGCGGCCCAGCGCCAGCCGCAGCCGCGTCTCCACCTCGGCCGGTCCAGCCGTGTTCAAGATCACATCGTCGGCGCCCCAGTCGGCGCTCACCGCCGCGAGGCCCCCCTCGGTCACGATGATCAGCAGGGGGCAGTCCAGGCCGGTGGTGAGCAGCAGCTTGCAGATGCTCTTACCATGGGCCAGGTCACGCCGTGCGTCGACCAGGACCACTTCTCCTGGCGGAGCATCGATCAGCGCTGAGGCCTCCGGCGGCATGACGCGCACCGAATGCAGCAGCAAACCGAGGGCGGGTAGCACTTCCGTGGACGGTTCCAGCGTCCCGGTCAGCAGGAGCAGATCGCTCAAGCGGTTCCACCTCCCCTTCGCGGCGCCAAGCGCACCGGCACTAACCTGTTAAAGCACAGAGGGACCCTGGGGCAGCGCCGCCCGGATCCCATTGTGGGTGAGGATAGCCGATATGGCCATGGTGACTATCCGCTACTGGGCGGCGGCCAAGGAAGCCGCCGGCGTCGCCGCCGAGTCGCTCGACGCCGGCACGCTCGCTGACGCGCTGTCCGCTGCCCTGGGGAGCCGGGACCACGACGGGGGCGAGCGCCTGCGCGGCGTACTGGCCCGGTCTTCGTTCCTCATCGACGGCCAGCCCGCGGGTGTCCGGCCGCATCGGGAGATCACCCTGGCCGACACGGCCGTGATCGAGGTGCTGCCGCCTTTCGCGGGCGGCTAGGATGACCTGCCGACCGGGGCCGGGTCAACGGGGTCACCGTCGTGCCCGGCGGGGTGCGGGTGAGCGCGTCTGCGGCGAACGTGGCGTTCACCAGCCATTCGCGACCAGGCGGTCCCCGGCGGTCCGGCGCTACTGCCCGCGCTGCGGCCGGCCCGGTGGCCCGGCGGTGGCGCGGGCCGGAAATTTGCCGGCGTGTCGTGAACCGATCCGGGCCCGCAGGCGTAGTCCATAACGTGGCAGGCTCGGGATCCGCCGCCCAGCCGGGCGCGGTAGCCGATGAGGCATACATAAGGGCGCTCTACGCCGAACACGGCGGCGCTCTCCTCCGTTATGCGCTCCACCTGACCGGAGGTGACCGGCAGCGCGCGGAGGACCTTGTGCAGGAAACGGTCGTGCGGGCCTGGCGGCACCCGGAGGCGCTAGCGGCCCGGCCGGCCCGGCCCTGGCTGTTCGCGGTCGCCCGGAATCTGGCCGTCGACGCCTACCGGGCCCGGCAGTCCCGGCCACCCGAGGTCGGCCAGGGCGCGCTGGAACTGGTCCCGGCCGCCGACGACGCCGACCGCGCCCTGGAGTCGTGGGCGGTCGCGGAGGCGCTCGCCGCGCTGCGGCCCGACCACCGCCGGGTCATCATCGAGACCTATTACCGTGGCTGCTCCGTCGCGGAGGCGGCGGCCACCCTCGGGATTCCGTCGGGCACGGTGAAGTCCCGCACCTTTTACGCGCTCAAGGCGCTCAAGCTTGCCCTGGAGGAGAGAGGACTGGCGCCATGACGCCGGCTTGGGATTGCACAGACACCCGGCAGGCACTCGGTGTCTACGTGCTCGGTGCGATCGATCCCGCCGAACGGTCCCAGGTGGACAAGCACGTCACCGGGTGCCGTGAATGCCGGGACGAAATGGCCGGCCTGGCCGGGCTCCCGGCCCTGCTGTCCCGGGTCAGCGCGGAGGAAATCGGCCGCATCTCGCGCGAGGACGCCGAGCCCCTGCCCGCCGACGAGACTTCCGCGGACGATTTCGTCGAGTCCCTCGTGAGCCTGACCGCGGCCCGGCGCCGCCGGAACCGGCGCTGGCAGGCCGTCGCGGCCGCCGCCGCGGTGGTGATCGCCGTGGCCGGCGCCGGGCCGGCCTGCGCCTCGCATCCAGCCCGGCCCCGGGCCGTCCGTCCGCGACGGCGGCCGTCCCGCCCGCGAGCTGGCAGACGGCGCGGACGACCAGCGCGCTGCGCGGCATCACGGCGACGGTCCGGTACAACCAGGAGCCGTGGGGCACGGCGATGGACATCCAGGTATCCGGTGTGCCGGACGGCACGACCTGCCAGCTATGGGTCACCGACTCCCAGGGCGTGCACCTGGCCGCGGCCGGCTGGACGGTGGCCCACGGTGACGCGACGGCCTGGTACCCGGGCTCCTCGTGGGTCCCGGTTTCGCAGGTGCAGGGGTTCGACGTGACGGCCGGCAACCGGCAGCTCGCGACCTTCCTGCCCAGCTGAACGGGCCGGCCGGGGGCCCTGCTGCGGTGCTGGGGCGGCCGCGCGGAATGCCCGCGCCGCTTCCGCGCTTTCTAACAGGTATGACCGCAGGAGTGATAGCGCTGGTCGTGGTGCTGGCCGTGGTGACCCCGTTCGGCCTGGCCTGGCGCCGGAGGCAGGGACGGCTGCGCGTCGTGCCGCCCCCCGGCCGGGCGCCCGCCGGGCGAAACGCCCTGACCGCGGCTGATCTGCGGCACGATCTCGGGCCGCGGGCGACCTTGGTCCAGTTCTCCAGCGCCTTCTGCGCTCCGTGCCGGGCCACGCGGCAGATCCTCGGTGACGTGGCCGGCCTGGTGGACGGCGTGCAGCACGTGGAAATCGATGCCGAGTCGCGGCTGGACCTGGTGCGACGGCTGAACATCCTGTCCACGCCCACCGTGCTGGTGCTCGGCCCGGACGGCGCGATCGCGCGCAAGGCGAGCGGCCTGCCGCGCAAGGCCGACGTCATCGCCGCGCTGGGCCAGCTGCCGGCCGCCGGCCGCCGGCCTGCGGGAACCGGCGGCGAATCGGCCGCGGCCCCGGCCGGGGACTGAGTCATGCCCGTCCGGGCGTTTAAGCTACTAAAACGGTCGATATTGATACATACTGTGCCCGGCCAGGGAGTGACAGCCGCGCTGACCCCGCATACGATCGTGTACGTGCTTTCCGGGACAGCGCAGCGGCTGACGAAGCGGCGCGCCGTGGACTTTTGCCGGGTGGCGACCGCGCTGTGTCGGCCGTCCACCCGTTAGCAGCCTGCGCACGAGGCACCGAATCGACGGCTGGGCCGTCGCACCCACGTCGTATGGGCTGCTGACTCCCGCACAGTGCTGCTGGCCAGCGGTCATGCGGGCAGGCGTGTGCCTGCACCGGGACACGGCGGCAGCGAGCCAATCGGCTATTCCCGTCAGCATGAAGGAGCGCAACCATGGACATTGACGCCCGGGGGCCCAGATTCGGCGCGGTCATCACGACGATCGTGCTGGCCCTCTCCCTGGCCACCGCCAGCGTCTGGTTGCTGCTCGCCCAGACGCTGGTGTTCGCGGTCGGCGCGATCGCCGGGATGCGGTACGCGCCGTACGGCCTCATCTACCGCTTCCTGGTCCGCCCGCGCCTCCGGCCGCCGACGCGTTTTGAGCCGTCGGCACCGCCGCGGTTCTCGCAGGGCGTAGGGCTGGTCATCGCCGCGATCGGCGTGATCGGTTATGCGGCCGGCCTCACCGGCGTCGGGATCGCCTTTACGGCCATGGCCCTGGCGGCCGCGTTCCTCAATGCGGTGTTCGATTTCTGCCTGGGCTGCCAGATGTATCTGTTCATTCGCCGGATCCGGCCGTCTCAGCGAAGTGCGGCGGCCTGATCCACATCAGGAGGTTTTTACGTTATGAGCCGCTCCGAAGCCCTCGTGGACGCAGAGTGGGTGGAAGCGCACGCCGGTGATCCCGGGGTCGTCCTCGTCGAGGTCGACGAGGACACCAGCGCCTACGACAAGGGGCACATCCCCAACGCGATCAAGATTGACTGGAAGAAGGACCTGCAGGACCCGGTACGCCGGGACTTCGTCGACCGGATCGGCTTCGGGAAGCTGCTCTCTGAGCGCGGCATCTCCAACGACAACACGGTCGTGCTTTACGGCGGCAACAACAACTGGTTCGCCGCCTACGCCTACTGGTACTTCAAGCTGTACGGCCACCACGACGTGAAGCTCCTCGACGGCGGGCGCAAGAGGTGGGAGCTCGACTCGCGCGAGCTGACCACCGACGTGCCGAAGCGCCCGGCCACGACCTACCAGGCGTCCGAGCAGGACGCCGCACTGCGGGCCAAGCGGGACGAGGTGCTCGACGCCATCGGCAAGCGCAACCTGGTCGACGTCCGCTCCCCGGACGAGTTCGCCGGTCGGCTGCTCGCGCCGGCGCATCTCCCGCAGGAGCAGGCGCAGCGCGGCGGCCACATCCCCACGGCGCGCAACGTCCCGTGGTCCAAGGCGGCCAATGAGGACGGCACCTTCCGCCCCGACGAGGAGCTGAGCACCCTCTACGGCGACGAGGCCGGCCTGGACTTCGGCAAGGACACCATCGCCTACTGCCGGATCGGTGAGCGCTCCGCGCACACCTGGTTCGTCCTGCACGAGCTGCTTGAGCAGCCGAATGTCAAGAACTACGACGGCTCATGGACCGAGTATGGCTCGCTCGTGGGCGTTCCGATCGAGCTGGGAGATGCCCGATGACAAGTCCGAACCAGACCCCGGGCGACGGCTGCGGCGCGCCGGCCGGCGGCGTGCCGGCGGCCGCCGCTACCGACGCGGGCAACCAGGCCGTGGTGGAAGGGCGCGTCGTGCGCGGCGACGCCCCGTTGTCGACCGGGTACGCCCGGCTGCTCGGCACCGGTGACGAATTCGTGGCCGAGGTCCCGCTCGGCGAGGACGGTGGGTTCCGCTTCTTCGCCGCCCCGGGCACGTGGAAGCTCCGGGTGCTCGCGCCCGGGGGAGCGCGCGCCGACCGCAGCGTTTCCGCCGAATACGGAAAGGTCACCAAGGTCGAGGTGACCGTCTGAGCCGTCACCCGGCTCAGCGGAAAATGGCCCCGCCGCCCTGGCACCCGTCAGGGCGGCGGGGCTTTCGCGTGCTGAGTTCACCTACGTGTTGCCCGCTGGTCGCTTTTTCTCACGGCAGCGTTCAACGTGGCTTCACCGCGACTGGCTATCAATGGACCTGGACGCGCCTTGTGCTGGCAGCGAGGCACCGTCCCGTCCCCCTTTCACAGCCCGACACCAGGTGAGGCGCAGGACAGTGGTTTTCGCAGAGTCGGCAGAGCCCGCTCCCGGGAGGGCCGAGGTGGGCCTGATGATCGTCCCCGGCCGGATGGTCGTGGCGGTCTCCCGGCGAAATGTGGAATGACCGCCGGGCTGGAGCGCGGGGGCGGGACAGCCAAGGGCGATCAGGCCGCGGGGAACGGTTATGGGGCGCCGGACGGGGAAGGTCCCGGTGCCCAGGGGTCGGCCGCCGGGGTTGTGGCCGACCGGATGGCGGCGGCTCTCGTGCACCGCGAGCCAGGCTGGAAGCTGCCCCGGCGCAGTGCGCTGGCGCGGCGTTTCAACGTGAGCGTGGCGGAGATCGACGTCGCCGTTGAGGAGCTTTCCCGGCGGTCATTGCTGCGCAAGCTGCCGGACGGGCAGCTGTACCGGGCCAGCCCGGCCGAGTACCAGATCGCCATCGAGGGCGTGGCCGGGCTCAGCACGAGCGTCGACCCGATGGGCAGCGCCATCGTCTGCCAGGCCAAGCACGTGTCGCGGCGCCCAGGGCCGCAGGACATCTGCTGGGCCCTGGGGCTCGCACCGGGTACGCAGGTCCGGGTCATCCGCTGCCTGTGGACGTCGGGCGGCTCCCCGGTGGCGATGTCCACCGCCTACCTGCCGCAAGCTCCCGGCTGCCGCGAACCAGCGGCCAGCCAGGTGAGCGCGGCGCGGGACGAGGACGGCGAATCCGGCTGGGTTCCCGCGTTCGACGAGGTGCTGTCGACGCCCCCCGGCGGGCCTGCCGGGCCCGCCGGGGAGGATGGTCAGGATGGTGCGCCTGCCAATGTCCCGGCGGGCCGCCCGGCCGCGCTGAACGTGGAGCTGTGCGCGCCGCAGCCATCGATCGCCCGCGGCCTGCGCCTTGCCCCCGGGCAGTCGGCGATCACGGTGACCATAAGGTTCGACGAGTCGTCGATCCCGGTGGCCCTGACCGTGGTGATGCTGCGTCCCGACTTCTTCAAGGTATCGGTCGAGACGGCGTCCCCGCCGACCACCTTACGGCCCGCGGAACACCGCTCACGGCGCCCGTGGCCCGGATATGCCAGGCTTGTGGACACACCCTGTCGATTACTGCGAACCTAATGCCGATGCCAGCCGAGCCCCTATCAGCGGCGGAGCGCGCGCCACGGCACGCGCGCTACGTGATACCCAGAGATACGCCCCGCCGTGGTGAGTTCCTGGCTGCGATCGGTATCGCGCTGGTGGTCCTGCACGTGATCTTCGCCCAGCTGACGCTGGTGCTGGCGCTCGTCTTCGTCGGCGTGACCAGGGTGAGCCGGTGGCGCCCAGCCTGGCTGGCTGCCCCGGCCGCCGCCGGGCTGGTGTGGACGCTGGCGATCGGGCCCGCGGCGGCCGTCTCGGGGTTCACGGCGGGGCCCGCGCGGGTGGCCTCCTACCTGGGCGGGATCTTCGGTCACTCCGCCCGGCTGCTGCACCTCGGCGTGGCCTACGCGGACATGGGGCACTGGTTGCTCCGGCAGCTCCCGATCGCGCTGATGGCGGCCGCGGCGGAAGCTGCGCTCGCCGCCTGGCTGGACTGGCTGCACACGGACGAGTGGGATGTCCACCCGCCGCGCCCCGGCCTGATCGCCGCCCTCCGGCGCGCCGCGGTGACCCGTGCGGTGCGGTCTGGCGGGGTCGTCACCAGGAGCGGCGCCTGCCTGGGGGTGGACGAGCTTTCCGGCGGGCCCGCGGCACTGGCCTGGCCCGAGATGGCGGGTAGCGTGCTCGTCACCGGCGCGGCACGGTCCGGCACCACGACCAGCAGTTTCCAGCTCGTGTACGCTGCGATACGGCTGCGCAAGCCGGTCATCGTGGTCAACCTGGGGGGCGGCACCGACCTTTCCGCGCGGCTGTCGGCAGTCTGTGCCGTGGCCGGCGCGCCGTTCTACGAGTTCAGTGCGGCCGGCCCGGCGTCGTACGAGCCGTTCCGCTATGGGAGCCCGGCCCGGCGCGCCTCGCTCGTCACGGCCATGCTCAACTGGTCCGGCACGGTCGACCATCACCGGCGGAGTTTCGCGGCCTACCTGACGGACGTGTTCGAGCTCATCGAGGCGGCCCCGGCCGACCCGCGCATCCCCGTCCTCGATGATGTCGCGCACCTGCTCGATCCGCTCGCGCTGGAGGCGCGGCTGGAACAAGTGCCTGCTCACCACCCGCGGCGGCCGCAGATCGCCGAACGGGCCCGCGTATCGGTCAGCGGGGCCCGGACCGATCCAGCGCCGCTGATGACCGCGGCCAGCCAGCTGGCCCAGCTGCGGGCTTCCCCGCTCGGGCGCTGGCTCCGGCCCGCCGGTTCCGCCGCCCGCGCCCACATCGATATCGGCCGGGTTGTCCGTGAGCGGTCCGTCGTGCTCTTCTCGCTGGGCTCAGCCGGGCACGCCAGCGCGGCGGCCCGCCTTGCGTGGCTGGTCGGCCAGGACATCCTGGCCGCCGACGAGGATCTGCGTGACATCGGCGTCGACGGGGACGGCATCGCCTGGTTCGACCACTGTGAGGGCCTTCCGCAGCCCATGCTCCGGGACCTGATCAGCCGCGGGGCCGAGGCCGGGCTGCCGGTCGTGCTGACCACCACATCCGCGCGGGCCGGTGCGGGCGTAGCCGGGCAGGTGAACGCGCTGGTCATCCACCGGATGCCCGACGCCGACAGCGCCGAGGGCTTCGCCGGCCACACCGGGGAGCAGCTCATCCCGGAACCCTGGGCCGGACCGCCCCCTGAGCCGCCCGCCGGCCGGCTCGGCCGCAGGCCTGGCACCGCTGGCCCAGCGAGCCTGCCGGGTCCGTCGGGCCGGGCGAACCCGTTGCTCCCCATGGACCCCGCGAGCCTGGCCAGTCCGCCGCCCGGTTCCGCGAAACACGCCGCCACGGCGACGGAGGCGAGGGCACCCAGGGCGGCGCCGCCCTCGTTCACCCGTCGGCCCCGGGTGCCGGCGGCCCAGCTGCAGCAACTCGGCCGCGGCGAATTCACCCTGGTGGTCAGGCGCCCCGCCGCGCGCCTGGTGGCCACGGCGCGGACCGTGCCCGCCAGCGTTCCCGAACCATCGCCCGCCGTCGGCGTCCCGCCCGCGCCGGTCAGCCCGGCCGGCCTACCCGCGCGGGAGACGGCATGACGGCGGCGAACCCCTCCGGCCACCGCCCGCCCAGCCGGCAGCCGCCGGCGCTGCGGCCTGACCGGCTCTACCTCGGCTGGCAGTACGCCCTCCTCCATCCTCATCCCGGACCGTCGCCGCGCCGGCCCACTCCGCCGCCGTGGGAGCAGCTGAATCAGGGCTGGGTGGCGGCTCAGCGCCGCGAGCAGATACGGCTGGACCGCCCGCTCAGAGCATCGTTCGGCGGTGCGATTGTCCTGGCGGCCGGAATGATCACCCTTGGGGTGCTGGGATGGCTCAATCCGTCGCTGTCCGGGCTGGGGGCCTTGCTGGGCCTGGCCGGGGCCGTCCTCGCGGCCCGCCAGATCCGGCGCAGTGAGCAGGCCATGCGGGCCCGGGTCGCCGGGGAGGAGCGCCGGGTCAGCACCATCCGGCGCCTCCAGGAAGCGCGGCTCTTCGAGTGGCAGGCCCAGCACGCCGACCACACCAGGGCCTGGCGGGCGCGCCAGGCCGCCTACGAGGGGCAGAAGCACTGGTATGCGATGTCGCTGGCCTGCGACATCGATCGTGTCGACGTGGCCGGGGGCACGCTGTCCGGCTGGTCCGCCATGCTCACGATGATCGGGATGCCCCGGCTGAAAGCCGGCGGCGAGCTGACCGTCGTCGACCTCACCGACGGCGCCGTGGCCCGCGACCTCCTCGCCGTCTCCCGCCGCGCCGGGATCGACCCGCTGGTCTGGGTGCTGCCCGACGACCTGCCCCGGATGGACCTGGGCACCGGGCTGGCCCCGGCGGCGCTCGCGGACCTGCTGTCGCTGGCCGCCAGTGCGGGAGACGAGCAGGGTTCCGCCCCGGGGATGTCCCGTGACAACGCCATTCTCGAGCGCGTCATCAGCCTGCTGGACGGCGACCCGACGGTGGCGCAGGTCACCGCCGCACTGCGGGTGCTCGGTCAGATCGGCGACCCCCGCGAGGATGCCCGCCGGGGGCTGCTTACCGGGGCGCAGATCGACCAGCTGGCCGTGATGTTCGGCCGCGGCGCCGGGCAGGTGGTGGTCGAGCGCGCCTGGGCCATGGAGTCACGGCTGCGCAAGCTGGAGGGGGTCGGCGCTGCCCTCGCGTCCACGCCGCGGTCCCGGCTGCGCGTGGTGGCGATGGACCGGGAGGCCGGCATGGCCGGCCATGCGGTCCTGAGTACCTACGTGGTCGCGGCGCTCACTGCGGTCATCCGCCGCGCTGCCGCCGGGGTGCCCTGGCAGCACACGCTTTTCCTGCTCGGGGGGGAGAAACTGCGCGGCGACGTGCTGGACCGGCTGGCCGATGCCTGCGAGGCCTCCCGGACCGGGCTGGTGGTCGGCTACCGGTCGATCCCGGCCAGCGTCCGGGAGCGGCTGGGGCGCGGGAACGCGGCCGTCGCGTTCATGCGCCTGGGGAACGCGGCCGACGCCAAGGCGGCCAGCGAGCAGATCGGCACGGAGCACCGTTTCGTCGTTTCGCAGCTCACCAACACGGTCGGCACCTCGATCACGGACACCAGGGGCGACTCCTACACCAGTACCGTCGGCACGTCCGATTCCCTGGCCCAGACCAGTTCGGTCACGGACACCTCGGGGCGCAGCCGTGGCCGGGGCGCCAGCCGGGACAGCAGTTTCCTCCCGCTCAGTCACGAAACCAGTTCCCGCAGCAGCGACTCCAGCCATTCGACCGGCTACACCGAATCCGAGGCGATCACCGAGGGCATCAGCGAGAGCACGGCGTGGGGAGTCAGCACGTCGAGCGCGGTCGGCGACAGTGAATCGCAGGCCCGGACCGTGCAGCGGTCCCGCGAGCTCGTCGTCGAGCAGCACGAGCTGCAGCAGCTCCCGCCCAGCGCGATGCTTGTCACGTATTCCGCCCCCGGCGGCCGGCAGGTTGTGGCGGTGGACGCCAATCCGGCCATCATGAGCCTGCCCTCCGCGACGCTAGCCTCTCTGGAGGAGGCGCGCCGGATCACGCAGGAGAGCATCGGGCAGGCTCCCGGCCGCGATGCCGGGCCGGTGCCGTCCCAGCCGGACCTGTCCCAGCCGGGCCCGGAGCGGGTGGGACGCTCGGCTCAGCACTCCGATGGGCCGCCGCGGCCCCGGGCCGGGGCTGACCCGCCGCCCGCCGGGCGGAGGTCGCTGAGCTGGCGGGACAGAGCGGAACAGCTGCCCCCCAATCTCGGTCCCCCACCGGAACGGCTGGACTGGCGCCGCCGCCCGGACAGGTGATCCCCGGGTGGCCGGACCCGTTGCGGCGAGGTGACTATGGCCGATGCGGTAGCGCGTGTGCGGGCCGGCCTGCTAAGCACGTTCTGTGAGTGAACAGTCACTTGTAGCGACAAGCATCCGTCTGGCCGCGCCGTGGTGGCACGGCAGCGCAGGCGCAGGCCCGTCGCGAACGGTCCGGCACATCCTCGCGCAGCTCACGCGGCTCGGGCTGCCGTGGCTGGCTGTCGACCCGGCCGGCTCCGGATACGAGACCGTCACCGCCGGCTGGGATGGCCCCCCGGTCACGGTCATCAATCCCTGTGATCCCGATGCCGTACCGCTGACCATCAGCCCGCTGGCCCTGGAGCCGGGCTACCCGCTGCAGGCGCACATCGCCCTGGTGCGCCGGCTGCTGGACGTTGCCTTCGGCGCTGACGAGCTGTTCTCCCTGGCCGTATCGCTGGCGCTGCCCCGCGTTTACCAGGCCGCCGGCTGGGACCTGCACACCGGCCGGCCCGCGTACCGGCCCGCGTACTGGGCCGTGGGCCGTGCGCCGGCCGTCCCGGCCGTCCCGGGTCTCGGCCAGTTGCACGCCGCGGTCGCCGGCGTGATCCGCGAGGCCGGCTACGACCGGAGGACCCGGGCCCGGCTTAACGGCCTGGCTGACGCCCGGTTCGGTTCGCTGCGGACCGGGTCGGCCGGCCGTTTCCTCGACGGCGGTCATCCCGCCGATCTGGGCGTGCTTCTGCGCCGCCCCGCCGTACTGGCCCTGCGCGACATCGGCGCCGCCGAAGACCGGGCGTTCGTCACCGGGGCCCTGCTGATCCGGCTCGCCGAATACCTGCGGCTCCGTGCGCGGCAACAGGAGGCGCCGAGCCCGCTGGGGTCGCCGCTCCGGCACGTCCTCGTGCTGGGGGAGGCACGGGCCATCCTGCGTGGCCAGGGCGAGGATCGCCCGGCGACCCATGCGGCCGAATGGCTCGCGGCCATGCTGGCGGAGTTCGGGGCGCACGGCGAAGGTGCCGTGCTCACCGAGCCGCGCCCGGCCCGCCTCGTGCCGGATGCGTCGCGGAACGCGGCCGTAAGAACCGTGCGCCGGATGCCAGCCGCCGAGTCTGGGGACGCGGACAAGAATGCGGACAAGAACGCGGACAGGAACGCGGATAAGGAGGCGACCGAGTGGGCGGACCAGGTGCCGCTCCTCACCCCCGAGGTGGCGGTCCTGCTGGCCGGCGATGCCGGGCCGCCGCGCTACGGACGGATAGCCGATCTGACCACAACGGCGCCCGGCGCCGTCGAACCCGGCGATGTCACGCCGCTGTTGAGCGGGCGCCGCTCCGTGGCCTGCGGACGAGCCTGCCGGGAAGGCCGCGCGTGCCATCTGGCGGAGCTCCGCGAAGCCGAACTGCTCGCCACCTCACCCGAACACGCCTGGCTGCGAGTGTGGACCGAGGCGTTCCTGCTGGCCTTCCTCACCGACAATCTGCTGCCGGCCGTTCCCCCGCCGCTGTGCCGCCGGTGGCGGGGCCCGGGTGCCCGGGCGCGCGAATGCCTGCTGGCCCGGATCCTCGACCACCGGGTCGGTGTCCGCGCCGCGGCCTTGCGCACGAGCTACGACCCGTCCCGGTTCGGCCAGATGGTGGCGTCCGCGGCGGCGATCAGGCTGGATCGCGCCGCCGGCGCCGGCGCCGGCGGCGGACCTGCGGCCGGTCCGGCCGGCGGAGCCCCCTCCGCCACCCGGCCCGGTCCGGCCTGGGTGATCCCGCAGCTTCGCTGGCTGCACGAGATCGAACGGCTCTGCCCGCTCAGCGGCACCGGTCTGGCACCCGCCGACCTCGCCCCGCCCCTTGACTTCGATCTGAACGCCCTGCCGGACTGGCCGGGCATCCGGGCCGGCCAGCGGATCCGGGCCCTGCGCCGGCACCCGCTGTCGATGGAACACGCCGCCAACCGCCGGCTGGCCTGGACCGCCCTGGCCGGCGAGGACGGACCCGGGCCGCTCGCCGCCGACCTCGCGCAGGTGATGCCCGGCCTGGACCATGCGCAGGCGCTGCGCCACGCTGCGGCGCTCATGCAGGTGTCGGGCCGCGTCAGCGCCGGTCCGGGCTGGCTCGAGACGGTCCTTTCCTGGCCGCGCCGGTTTGTCGCGTTTTCTGGCGGCCAGCGCCTGCCGGATGATGCTGCTGACTGGCCGTCCGGGTGACGATAGCATCGGCCGGGATGAACAAGCTTCCCTTGCGAGCCAGGCTGGCGACCAGCGTCGGCGGAGCCGCCAGCCGAGTTTCCCGGCTGGCGGGCCGGGGTGATGGCTCGGTGATCGGCGGTGTCATCGGGCTCCGGCTCGAGCCCGGGCTGCTGGCTATGCTGGCGCAGGACCGGCAGGTCGTCCTGGTCACCGGGACCAACGGGAAGACGACCACGACGCGCCTGGTCACGGCGGCGCTCGCACCGCTCGGTGAGCAGATCGCCTCGAACGCGTTCGGCGCCAACATGGAAGCCGGCATGGCGTCCGCGCTCGGCCAGGCACCCGATGCGACCATCGCGGCGCTCGAGTGTGATGAGAAGTACATACCGTACATCCTCAGGGTCACCCACGCGCGCGTGCTGGTGCTGCTGAACCTCAGCCGGGACCAGATGGACCGGGCCGCCGAGATCTGGCTGCTGGCCCGGCACTGGCGGGAGGCCATCGCCGCCGCTCCTGGCTGCCACATCGTCGCCAACGCCGACGATCCGCTGATCGCCTGGGCCGCCCGCGAGGCGCCGAATGTCACCTGGGTGGCGGCCGGGCAGCGCTGGCACGACGACTCTTGGTGCTGCCCGCGCTGTGGTTCGCACCTGCGCCGGACCGGCGACGAGTGGAAGTGCCACGAGTGCTCGTTCTCCCGGCCTCCGGTCCGCTGGGCGCTGTCCGGTGAGGACGTCATCGACCCGGCTGGGCGCGCCCGGCCGCTCGGCCTCGCCCTGCCCGGCCGGGCGAACCGGTCCAACGCCGTGGTCGCGCTGGCTGTCGCCGAAGTCTTCGGGGTCGACGTGGTGCGCGCCCTGCGCGGGCTGCGCGACGTGACCTCCGTGGCGGGCCGGTACACGACCGTCGAACGGCGCGGCGTGGCCATCCGGCTGCTGCTCGCCAAGAACCCGGCCGGCTGGCTGGAGGCGCTCGACGTGCTGCGCCCGCCGCCCGAGCCGGTGATGCTCGCGGTCAACGCCCAGGTGCCGGACGGCCGGGACACGTCCTGGCTGTGGGATGTGGATTACCGCAGGCTGCGCGGGCGGCAGGTGTTCGTCGGAGGGGAGCGCCGGACCGACCTCGCCGTCCGGCTGGAAGCCGACGACGTCACGTTCGAGATCGTGACGGGCGTCGAGGAGGCAGTGGACCGGGTCGGGCACGGCACCCTCGAGGTGATCGGCAACTACACCGCGTTCCAGCAGGTCCGAACGGTGCTGGGGAGGGCCGCGTGACCAGTGACCTGCGCCTGGTGTGGGTGTACCCGGACCTGCTGAGCACGTACGGGGACCGCGGCAACCTTCTCGTGCTGGAACGCCGCGCCCGGCTGCGCGACATCGGCGTGGAGCCGGTCTTCGTCAATTCGGACCAGCCGGTGCCCCGGGACGGCGACATCTACCTGCTCGGCGGGGGCGAGGACCTCCCGCAGGTGCTCGCGGCCCGGCGGCTGCGCGCGGATGGCGGCCTGGCCGGCGCGGCGGAGCGCGGTGCCGTCGTGTTCGCGGTGTGCGCCGGTTACCAGCTGCTCGGCCACGAGTTCGGCGGCGCGGACGGTGAGCCCACCGCGGGCCTCGGGATCCTCGACATCCGCAGCGGGCGCGGCGACCACCGTGCCGTCGGGGAGATCGTCGCGAACGTCGACCCGGTGCTGGGGGTGCCCGCGCTGACCGGCTTCGAGAACCACCAGGGCGTCACCCGGCTGGGGCCGAATGCCATCCCGCTCGCGGAGGTGTCGCTCGGCACCGGTAACGGCGATGGCACCGAGGGCGCGCACGCCGGCCGGGTGGTCGGCACGTACTTGCATGGCCCGGCCCTGGTGCGCAACCCCGGTCTTGCCGACCTGCTGCTCGGCTGGGTCGCGGGCCCGCTGCCGCCGCTGCCGGCCGAAAGTGATGAGCTCGCTCTGACGCTCCGCCGCGAGCGCCTGGCTGCGGTCGCGCCATAGCCGGCCCGTCAGTGCGCTGCGTCAATACACCAGGGCCTGCGCCCCGTCGGCGGTCACCTCGGCGACGAAGGTGGCTGCCCCGGCGATCCGGATGCCCTCGATGAGGTCCTGTTCAGCGATGTCCCGGCGCGCCGCGCACTGCGTGCACACCGTTACCGGTCCGGCGGCGAGCACCGCCGCGAGCAGGTCGGCCAGGGGGGCAGCGTGCGGGAGGCTGAAATCGTCGGCCCGGCCGGGGAGTGCGAACCAGGCGGATTCGCCGGTGAGCCACAGGGACAGCTTCACTCCGCTGGCCACCGCCGCCGCGGCCACCGTGAACGCCTGGTTGCAGCGTTCCGGATCGTCCTTGCCCGCGGTGACCTTGATGATCAGAGACCGTACTGCCACCCCAGCACTCTAACCGCCGGCGCGGCACCCGGCTACGGAGCCGTGCGGACCATACACTCCGGTCCATGCACGGCATGCTGAGCGCGGCAGTGATACTGGCCGCATTCGCCGTGATCGCGCTGCTCAGCGGCGCGTCTGCGGCGTGGATTTTCCATGCCGCGGGCGTCGCGCCACGGCGATCACGGTCCGCGCCGACGACCGGGATGCCCGGCGCCGCCACCGGTCCGGCTCCCGACGCACCCGGCGAGCCGGACAAGGACGCGGGCAGGGACGCCGACGGGGACGCGGACAGGGCAACCGGCGGGACGGACGCGGAATATGCCGAACGGTCCCGGCCGGGAGCGGTCCTGGCCGCGCTCGGTCAGCCGGCCGGGGCCGCGGAGCTTGACGGCCCCGGTGGTCCCGGTGACCCCGCCGGGCGGCAGGCCGCCCGCGGCGTCTACGACGTCTACGACGTCTACGACGTAGAAGACCGGGCCGCCGCGGAGGACTCCCGCGGCGGGTACGACAGGCCCGGACGGAGCTCGCCAGGCCCGCGAGCCTGGCCCGGCACGGCCAAGTCGCTGTACTCACGGGGCTGGCCGGTCATGGACAGCTCGCCCCCCGGGCCGGGCCCGCAGCAGGCCGGGAACGAGACGGAAGCCGGAGCGGCTGGCGAGACGGAAGCCGGAGCCAGCGGCGAGCCGGACGACGCGGAGGAGACCGGACCGGCCGGGCGCCCGGAGGGGGCCCGGGTGTACGTCCTGGACGAATCGCGCCGCGCCGGACGCTGAGCCACCAGGCCCTGCCCGGTGCGGGGCGCTTATCTGGGGGGTCGCGCCGCCGCCGGGCCCCGCCCGTCTAACCTGGCCGGCATGGACGATCACTACGGGACCGCCGGGAACCAGGACGCCGAGCTGCATCCGGACCTCGCGCCCCTCGCATTCCTCCTCGGCCGGTGGGAAGGTGCAGGGGTCGGCGGCTATCCGACCATCGAAAGCTTCCAGTTCGGCCAGGAGGTGTCATTCAGCCATAACGGGAAGCCCTTCCTCATTTACACGAGCCGGACGTGGCGGCTCGACGCCGAGGGGCGGATCGGGCCGCCCCTGTCGACCGAAGCCGGATTCTGGCGCCCGCAGCCGGGGGGCAAGGTGGAACTGCTGCTGGCCCACCCGACCGGCATCACGGAGATTTATCTCGGTGAGGTGTCCGGCCACCGCGTCGACCTGGCCACCGACGTCGTGGCGCGCACGTCCTCGGCCAAGGAGGTGACCGCCGGGCGCCGGCTGTACGGCCTGATCGGCGAGGACCTGGGCTGGGCGTACGACATGGCCGCGGTCGGCCAGCCGCTGCAGTCGCACATCTCCGCGCAGCTCAAACGGGTCGGCTGAGGAAGTGCCGGGCGGCGCTGGGCAAAATAAAACCCCCGGGCGCCTCCCGCCACGGCGCGCACGATGAGCGCTGCGGGCGGGGACCGGCTGGACACGGCCGGTCAGCCCGGGGGGCCGGTGTCTGTCCGGGATTGCCGACCGCCGTCCCACGGGACGTCAGGGCTACGACCATCTGCACCTCAGGAAAGGAGGCGGAAAGGGCGTGGCCCGCGCGTTACGGCATATGCCGTGGTGCGCGCGCCGGCGGGTTAGCGGCTAGCGGACAGCCACCTCGCGAGTCCAACATCTATGCATGCTTTGGACCACCTCCTCTCCCGCGTTAAACGCACGCTATGTCACGCCGGGGCGCCGAAGCAAGACGAATTTCCGCAGGCGTCCCCGTGCCCGTCCCGCGGTTATGCGGAACGCGCGGCCCGCAGGCCGTTCCGGGCGGCGCCTGGCCCCGGCGCTACTAAACTGCGGGCATGGCGCCAGCCGGGGATACCGAACGCGCCCCGCAGGCCTGGGATGAGCAGCTGCGGGCCCGCGGGTACCGGGTCACGCCGCAGCGCCAGCTCGTGCTCGAGGCGGTGGCCCGGCTCGGGCACGCCACTCCGGAGGAGGTCGGGGCCGAGGTCCGCCAGGCCGCCCGCGGCGTCAACATCTCCACCATCTACCGCACGCTGGAACTGCTCGAGCAGCTCGGCATGGTGACGCATGCGCATCTCGGGCACGGCGCGCCCACGTACCACCTCGCCGCGGACGCTGACCACGTTCACCTCGTCTGCCGGAGCTGCGGGAAGATCACCGAGGTCAGCCCGGAGGCGGTGCGGCCGCTGGTCACGGCGCTCGACGCCGGGCAGGACTTCGAGACCGACGTCGGGCACCTGACGGTGTTCGGCCGCTGTGGGCAATGCCGTCCGGTGACCGCCTGAGCCGGCGACCGGCTGAGGGCGGCGCGACGGCGCTGAACCCCGGGCAGCCATGCGTAATACCCCGGGCAGCCATGCGTAATCTAGGACCATGAACAGCCCGCTTCTCGCCGCGCCCGGCGCCGTTCCCGCTGAAGGACCGGACGCCGGTGTCGCTGCGCACTACGGAGACCCTGTGCGCGAGCAGCGCGCGATGACCCGCGGCGCCGGGCTGGTGGACCGCTCGCAGCGCGGCGTGGTCCGGATTTCCGGCCCGGACCGGCTGAGCTGGCTGCACAGCCTGACCACGCAGCACCTGGAGGCGCTGCCGTCCGGGACCACCACCCGCGCGCTCATCCTGAGCCCGACCGGGCACGTGCAGCACGCCCTCACCCTGACCGACGACGGCGCGGCCACCTGGATCCACGTCGAGCCGGGGACCGCCGCGCCGCTGGTGGAGTTCCTCGACTCCATGCGGTTCATGCTCCGGGTCGAGACGGCCGACGTGACCGGCGATTACGCAGTGCTGACGGTGGCCGGCCCGGGCAGCGCCGAGGTCGCCGGGCCCGCGGCCGAAGCGGCGGTAGCCGTGACCGACGGCCCGGTCGGCACCGATTACCTGGTCCCACGGGCCGAGCTGGCCGCCATCGCCGACCAGGTGCGCGGCCGCGGCGCCCGGCTGGCCGGGATGTGGGCGCACGAGGCGCTCCGGATCGCCGCGCACGAGCCCCGGTTCGGCCTGGATACCGACCACAAGACGATCCCGCACGAGGTCGGCTGGATCTCCTCCGCCGTGCACCTGTCCAAGGGGTGTTACCGGGGCCAGGAGACGGTCGCCCGGGTGCACAATCTCGGTCATCCGCCCCGGCGCCTGGTGTTCCTGCACCTGGACGGGAGTGCGGAACGGCTGCCCGCGCAGGGGGACCCGGTTGAGCTGGACGGCAAGGCGGTCGGTTTCGTCGGGTCCGCCGCCCGCCATTGGGAGCTGGGCCCGATCGCGCTGGCCGTAGTGCGCCGGACCGTGCCGGTGGACGCGACGCTCCTGGCCGGGGGCGTCGCCGCCGCCCAGGAGGTGATCGTGCCGCCGGACGCCGGGGCGAACGTCACGATCGACAAGGCATCGTTCGGCCGGCGCTCGCTCCTGGGCCGGCCGTGACGGAATAGACCCTGCGACGGAGGTTCCTTCTTGCTGCGCCGAACCCTGCTGGCCGCAGCGTCCAGCGAGCGGTTGCGCCAGGTCATCACCACGGCTCCGCAGACCCGCGCCATCGTCGACCGGTACGTGGCCGGGGAGACGACGGCCGGCGCGGTGAGCGTGGCCCGCGCGCTGCGCGCCGCTGGCCTCCTGGTTTCGCTCGACTATCTCGGCGAGGACACCACGGACGCGGGCCAGGCCGCGAAGGTCGCCCGCACCTATGTCCGGCTGCTGAGCGAGTTGTCGGCGGCCGGGCTCACCGCCTGCGGCGACTGTGAGGTTTCCGTGAAGGCGACGGCGGTGGGCTTGTTCCTCCCCGCGCACGGGGAGAAGACCGCGACGGAGAACATCGCGCGTATCTGCGCCGCCGCCCGCGACGCTGGCACCACGGTCACGCTTGATGCGGAAGACCACACGGCCGTCGGTGCCACTCTGCGCATCGCCGCCGAACTGCGGTCCGATTTCGCCGATCTCGGCTGTGTCATCCAGGCCCGGCTGCGGCGCAGCCAGGCCGACTGTGAGCAGCTGGCCGGTACGGGTGCCCGGGTCCGGCTGTGCAAGGGCGCGTACGACGAGCCTGAGCGGGTCGCCTTCGGCAGGCGGCAGGACGTCGACCTGTCGTACGCCCGCTGCCTGCGGCGGCTGATGGCCGGGACGGGTTATCCGATGGTCGCCACCCACGACCCGCGGCTGATCGACATCGCCACGACCCTGGCCCTGATGTCGGGGCGGCCCGCGGGCCGATTCGAGTACCAGATGCTGTACGGCATCCGGCCCGCGGAGCAGCAGCGCCTGGCCGGCACAGGGGCCCAGGTCCGCGTGTACGTGCCCTACGGCCACGACTGGTACGGCTATCTTGTCCGCCGGCTGGCGGAGCGCCCGGGTAACCTCGCTTTCTTCCTGCGCTCGCTCGCACCGGCTAGCACAGGAGGTATCCGATGATCGCGATCCTTGGGACCGGCAAAATGGGCGAGGCGCTGCTGTCCGGGTTGCTGCGGGCCGGTCACCCGCCGGCCGAGGTGCTCGCGGTCGCGCGGCGTGCCGACCGCGCCGCCGAGCTGCGGGAACGCTACGGTGTGCAGACGCCCAGCGCGGCGGAGGCGGCCAAGACCGCGGAGACGCTCGTGCTGGCGGTTAAGCCACAGGACATGGGCGCGCTACTGGACGAGATCGCCGCCTTCATTCCCGCCTCATCTGACCGGCTGGTGATCTCCGTGGCGGCGGGCATCACCACTGCCTTCATCGGGCGCCGCCTTACCGGTGACGTCCCTGTCGTCCGGGTCATGTCCAATACGCCGGTCCTCGTGGACGAGGCGATGAGCGTGATCTCCGCGGGCCAGCACGCGGGTGAGGCGCACCTGCGCCGGACGGAGAAGCTGCTCCGGCCGGTGGGCAAGGTGCTGCGCATCCCGGAATCGCAGCAGGACGCCGCCACCGCGCTGTCTGGCAGCGGACCGGCCTACGTGTACTTCCTGGTGGAAGCGATGGTGGATGCCGGGATCCTGCTCGGGGTGCCACGCGGCGCGGCGATGGAGATGGTCACCCAGGCGGTATTCGGGGCGGCCACGATGCTGCGCGAGTCGGGTGAGCATCCGGTGATCCTCCGCGAAGCGGTGACCTCGCCGGGCGGCACCACCATCTCCGCCATCCGGGAGCTGGAGAAGCACGGGGTGCGGGCGGCTTTTCTCGCCGCGATAGAGTCCGCGCGTGACCGGGGCCGGGATCTCGCGGGCGGCTGATGGCAGGCCGGAAAGCCGGGCCTGGTAACCGGGCGTGTGCGGCGGCCGGCCGCAGACGAGGCACTCGGAGGCAACCTTGACGTGCTCACTGGCGGTGAGCTGGGATGACCGGCTCACGGAATACGACTTCGGCCCGGGTCATCCGCTGGCACCGGTACGGGTGGAGCTGACGATGGCTCTGGCGCGTGATTTCGGCGTGCTCGACGCGTCCGGCGTGACGGTGACGGCCCCCGGGCCGGCCACCCAGGAGGAACTGGAGCTGGTGCACGACGCCGCCTACATCGAGGCCGTCCGGCACGCGGGCGAGCGTGCCGCCCGGGGCGAGGCCCTGGACCCGCGGTCCGTTCTCTTCGGTCTCGGCACGACCGACAACCCGGTCTTCCCGTACATGCACGAGGCGTCGTCGCTGGTGGCCGGGGCCACTCTCGGCGCGGCCCGGGCCGTGTGGGCCTCGGCTGCCGCGCACGGCGCCAGCATCGCAGGCGGCCTGCACCACGCGATGCGCCGTTCGGCCAGCGGGTTCTGCGTCTACAACGACCCGGCGATCGCGATCGCCTGGCTGCTGAAGCAGGGAGCGGACCGGATCGCCTACGTCGACGTCGACGTCCATCACGGCGATGGGGTGCAAGCGGCCTTCTACGACGACCCGCGGGTTCTGACGATCAGCCTCCACGAGCACCCGGCCACGCTGTTCCCGGGCACTGGCCTGCCGTCCGAGACCGGGACCGGGCCCGGGAAAGGCTACGCCGTCAACGTCGCGCTGCCCGCCAGGACCGGCGACGCCGGCTGGCTGCGCGCCCTGGAGGCGATCGTCCCGCCGCTGCTGCGGGAGTTCCGGCCGCAGGTGCTGGTGAGCCAGCATGGCTGCGACAGTCACCGGCTCGACCCGCTGGCCCACCTCGATGTGAGCATCGACGGGCAGCGCAAGGCCCAGTCCATGCTCCACCGGCTCGCGCACGAGACGGCCGGCGGCCGGTGGATCTGCACCGGAGGCGGGGGATATGCGCTCGCGGCGGTGGTGCCCCGGTCCTGGACCCATCTGCTGGCTATCGCCAGCGACCGCCCCATCGACCCGGCCGAGCCCACGCCCGCGGCCTGGCGTGAACTCGTGCGCGACCGGACCGGCAACCAGCCGCCCGAGCTTATGACGGACGGCGCGGCGGCCGATTTTATCCGCTACGAAACCGGCTCGAATCCGCACGATCCGGTCGACCGTGCGATCGCGGCCACGATGAGGGCCGTGTTTCCGGCGCACGGGCTGCTGGCCGGCCCGTGGTGACGTGTCGGTGTCCGTGAGCCGTCGCCTGACGGTCATTGACCGCGCTCAGGTGACCCCGGGAACGGGCGCGGATGGCCGGCCGAGACGGCGTTCAGGCGGCCCCGGAAACGCGGAACGGATGGTGGCCCGTGACGGCCGCGACGTGCCCGCCTCCGGGCTATTCATTTCCCCGCCGCCAGTGAGCCGCGTTAAGGCAATGAATTATTAGCGTGCACCAGTGGCCCCTTCAGGAACGCGGGCCGCCTCTGGCCTGCGTTTTTCCCGAAATCGTTTTGCGGTGTGATGTGCACAAGGCGTGATCGGCCGCGATCCTGGCTTGCTCTTTTTCGTGCGCGACTTACCCTGGAGACGTACGTGACTGGTGCGCCGATCGGTCAAGCGTGCACGGCTCCGTGCGGAAGTGGGGCAGGGATGACTGCAACTGAAACTCCCCTGAGCGACGTCAGATTTCTCACGGTTGCCGAAGTGGCCACGATTATGCGCGTCTCCAAGATGACCGTGTATCGCCTGGTGCACTCCGGCGAACTGGAGGCAATCCGGGTCGGGCGCTCGTTCCGGGTTCCCGAGCAGGCGGTCAACCAGTACCTACGGGAGGCCTTCGTCGGCACCGGCTGAGCGCGGACCTTTGCGGGACCGTCACGGGATGGTGTGGCCGGCGCGGTAACCTTCTACACCGGGTCTATGCCCAGCCGCCCTCATCGGGGCGGGCACGGTGGCGTGGCCGTCTTCCGTAACAGTCGAGTGAGGGTGGTTTCGTGGGCTCAGTCATCAAGAAGCGCCGTAAGAGAATGGCCAAGAAGAAGCACCGCAAGTTGCTGAAGAAGACCCGCATCCAGCGGCGCAACAAGAAGTAGCCGCCGCGGCGGAACACGAGGCGCCGGGCCGCGCCCCCCGGATCACGCTCCTCGGCAAGCCGGGCTGCCACCTGTGCGAGGAGGCGCGGACGGTGATAGCCCGGGTCGCCGCGGATCTCGGGGTCGGGTGGGAGGAACGTGACATCACGGCGTCCAGCCAGGACATGGCCGAGTACTGGGACAAGATCCCGGTGACGCTGGTCGATGGGGTGCAGCACGACTTCTGGCGGGTGAGCGAGGACCGGCTGCGCGCTGCCCTGCGGCACTGACCTGCGCAGGCACAACTTTGTGCATCTGTTCACAAAGGCGTACCTTGTGGAGCGAGGCGCTGGTGGCTGACCGCTATACCCGTTGAAGCGGCCGGCCGGCGCCTTCGGAACCCACCTGGCGGGCCAGGGCCGGTGACCGCCGTCCCAGCCTTCCTCGCGTCGATCCCCCGAGGAGCGCCGGCGCATGTCTCACGATCACCTGTCCGACTTCGGCCCCGATGGTCCCGGAACCCCCGGCGATCGTTATCCCGACGCCCCCCCGTCCGGTGACCGGCTGCCCGAGGCGACCGTCTCCCGCCTCCCGGTCTATCTCCGCGTCCTGACCGGCATGGCCGAGCGTGGCGTGGTCACCGTCTCGAGCGATCAGCTGGCGACCGGGGCGGGCGTGAACTCGGCCAAACTCCGCAAGGATCTGTCCCATCTGGGCTCATACGGCATCCGGGGCGTCGGGTACGACGTCGATTACCTGATCTACCAGGTGTCACGCGCGCTCGGGCTGACCCAGGACTGGCCCGTCGTGATCGTCGGCGCCGGTAACCTCGGCCGCGCGCTGGCCAACTACGGTGGCTTTGCCACCCGCGGCTTCCGGATCGCGGCCCTGCTGGACTGCGATCCGGTCCTCGTCGGCACTCAGGTCGGGCGCCTCACGGTCCGCCACTCCGACGATCTCGAAGACGTCGTGGCGCAGCACAAGGTCGCGATCGGTGCGATCGCTACCCCGGCGGGCTCCGCCCAGGGGGTGTGCGACCGGCTCGTCGCGGCCGGTGTCACCAGCATCCTCAACTTCGCGCCACTGGTTCTCAATGTGGCAGACGGGGTCGACGTGCGTAAGGTTGATCTGTCGATAGAACTGCAAATCCTCGCGTTCCACGCGCAGCGGCGGTCGGTGGAGCGAAACGGGCGCGCCCCCCAGGGTGCGCTGCGTACCGTGGCTAAGGGAGCCGGGCGGTTTCCCGCGGCGGCCGCGGCCCAATCAGCGGTAGAAGCGTAGGCGGTAGTCACGTGAGTGTGCTCGTGGTCGGGATGAGCCACAAGAGCGCGCCGGTTCCGGTTCTCGAGCGTGCCACGCTCAGCGCGGACGCGCTCCCCAAGCTGCTTCGGGACCTGTTCCACACCGGCGACGTGGCGGGAACCTTCGTCATCTCCACGTGCAACCGGGTGGAGATCTACGCGGACGTGAACCGGTTCCACGGGAGCGTGGCCGCCGTCTGCGAGCTGCTGTCCCGGTATTCGGGCATCGTCACCCACGAGCTGACCGGACATCTGTACGTCCACTACGAAGAGGGTGCCGTCAAGCACCTGCTCGCGGTCGCGGCCGGGCTCGATTCCATGGTCGTAGGCGAAGGCCAGATCCTCGGCCAGGTGCGCAGCGCGCTCAAGGTGGCGCGGGAGAACGGGACGCTGGGCCGGGTGCTCGGCGAGGTCGGCGCCGCCGCCCTGCGCACGGGCAAGCGGGCCCATTCGGAAACCGGGATCGACCGGACCGGTGCCAGCCTGGTCAGCGTGGGGATCGACGCCGCCACCGACGCACTGGGCATCCCGTCGCTGAGCGGCCGTGACGTCCTCGTCGTCGGGGCCGGCTCGATGAGCGCGCTCGCCGCGACGATCGCGAGCCGGGCCGGCGCGGGCCGCGTCACCGTCGCGAACCGCACCCGGCGGCACGCTGAGCGGCTCGCGGCGTCGGTCGGTGGCGGCACCGCCGACATGGCGGCCCTGCCGCGCGCGATCGCCGGCTCTGACCTGGTCATCTCCTGCACAGGCGCGGCCGGGCTCGTCATCACTGCCGACATCGCCGAGGCCGCGCTGTCGCGGCGCGGGGAAACACGCGGGCAAGCACGCGGGCGCCGGAGCGGCGGCGACGCCGGAACCGCAACGGGCCGCCCGCTGGTGTTCCTCGACCTGGCCATGCCCCGCGACGTCGACACGCAACTGGCCGGGCGGCCGGGCGTCACGGTCATCGGGATGGAGGACCTGGCTGACGCCGGGCGTTCCGCGATCGCGCTGGCGGGCGTGGCCGATGAGGTGGCCGCCGTCCGGGCGATCGTCGAGGAGGAGTTCAGCGCCTACCGGGCCGCGGCGCACGCCATTCAGGTGACGCCGACCGTTGTGGCCCTGCGGGCCAAGGCAGCCGAGGTGGTTGACGCGGAGCTCGCCCGGCTCGCCGGGCGGCTGCATGGCGCCGACGGACTCGACGGCCGTTCGCTGGAGGAAATAGCCCGGACGGTTCGCCGAGTGGTAGACAAGCTTTTGCACGCACCGACGGTGCGCGTCAAGGAGCTCGCCGGCTCGCCGCGGGGAGACGGGTACGACGAGGCGCTGCGGGTTCTCTTCGACCTCGATCCGCGGACGGTCGAAGCGGTCACCTGTGCGGATACAGAGCAAGCAGATGCTGACAGTGCCCAGCTGATGTCGCCGTCGGCCGGGGAGGGGAGCGCGGAATGAGCGTGCCCGCCGTGCTGCGGCTCGGCACCCGCAAGAGCCCGATGGCCATGGCGCAGTCCGGCCTGGTCGCGGAGGCGATCACCGCGCGCACCGGGCACCGGGTGGAGCTGGTCGGCGTCACCACCCACGGCGACGTGAGCCAGGCCCACCTCGCCCAGATGGGCGGGACGGGCGTGTTCGTCGGCGCGCTGCGGGAGCGGCTGCTGGACGGTGAGGTCGACCTGGCGGTGCACTCGCTCAAGGACCTGCCGACCGCCCAGCCGGGGGGGATCGTGCTGGCCGCCGTGCCCCGGCGCGACGACCCGCGGGACGCGCTCGTCACCCGGGAGGGCGCCAAGCTCGCCGACCTGCCCGCCGGCGCGGTCATCGGCACCGGCTCCCCGCGCCGGGCCGCTCAGCTGATGCTGGCCCGGAAGGACATTCACTGCGTCCCCATCCGCGGCAACGCGGACACCCGGCTGGGCAAGGTCGGGATGGGTGAGCTCGACGCGGTCGTGCTGGCCGCCGCGGGACTGGCCAGGATCGGACGCCTGGACGCCGCCAGCCAGGTCTTCGAGACCGACGACATGCTGCCCGCGCCGGGGCAGGGTGCACTGGCGGTCGAGTGCCGCGCCAGTGACCCGCACCTGGCCGAACTTCTCAGCACCATCGACGATGCACTGAGCCGCGCGGCCGTGACCGCCGAACGGGCCGTGCTGGCGAGTCTCGAGGCCGGCTGCAGCGCCCCCATCGGCGCGTACGCGGCCGGCACGGCGGAGCACTTGCACCTCGAGGCGGCGGTTATCGCGCCCGATGGCCGTCAGGCGCTGCGCGAACGCGGCGACGCCGCACCGAGCGCTGCCGGCCAGCTGGGCTTTGACGTCGCGGCACGGTTGCTGCGCGGCGGCGCGGGCAGTCTCATGACCGTGCCCCCAGTACGGACGATCAACGAGAAAGATGCCTTGTGAACGCCATCCCAGTTTCTTCCACGCCGCCCGCCGACGAGCAGCCACCGCCGGCCACGGCTGGCCGCGTCGCGCTGGTGGGCGCGGGGCCCGGCGACGAGGGCCTGCTGACCCTGCGCGGCGCCCAGCTCATCAGCCAGGCCAGCGTCGTGGTCGCGCCCCGCGAGCCCGGGACGAGCATCCGCCAGCTGCTGCGCCCCGGCGCCGAGCTCTTTGTGGCCGCGGACGACGCAGGCGGCAAGGAGCCCGACCTGGTCGCGGCCGCCCAGGCCGGCCAGCTGGCGGTCCGGCTTTACGACGGTGACCCCCTGCTGGACGGCGGCGCCCTTGACGCGCGTGCGTACGCGGAAGCCGGCGCGGAGCTCGAGATCGTGCCGGGCGTTCCCGCCGCGACCGCCGTCCCCGCGTACGCGGGTATCCCGCTCGGCGCCGACGGGGGCGAGGTGCGTATCATCCACGCCGCGGAGGCGAGCCGTGTCGCGTTCACCCCCGGCACGCTGGTGGTACTGGGCGCCGAGGCCGGCCCGGCCGACCTGGGCAAGATGCTCATCGCGGCCGGCTGGCCGGAGACGACGCCGTTCGCCGTCACCTGGGACGGGACGAACACATCCCAGCGGACGGTCGTGTCCGCGCTCGGGCGCATTGCCGCCGACCTGAAGGTCGCCGGGGTGAGCCCGCTCAGCTCGGGCCAGGCAGTGGCGGTAGTCGGCGACGCGGTGCAGGCCCAGTCGCGCCTGTCCTGGTACGAAACAAAGCCGCTGTTCGGCTGGCGGGTCCTCGTGCCGCGTACCAAGGCGGACGCGGCGGCGGTGTCCGAGCGCCTGCGCGAGCAGGGCGCCATCCCGGAGGAGGTCCCCACCATCGCGGTGGAGCCGCCCCGGACACCGCAGCAGATGGACCGGGCGGTCCGCGGGCTGGTCACCGGCCGTTATCAGTGGGTCGCCTTCACCTCCGTCAACGCGGTCCGCGCCATCCGGGAGAAGTTCGAGGAGTACGGCCTCGACGCGCGGGCGTTCGCCGGGGTCAAGGTGGCCGCCGTCGGGGAGCAGACGGCCGCCGCGCTTACGGACTTCGGAATCTCTCCCGACCTCATCCCCGACGGCGAGCAGTCCGGCCAGGGCCTCGCCGCGGCCTGGCCGCCCTACGACGACGTGCTGGACCCGATCAACCGGGTGCTGCTGCCCCGCGCCGACATCGCCACCGAGCACCTCGTCGCGCGGCTCACCGAGCTCGGCTGGGAGGCGGAGGATGTCACCGCCTACCGCACCGTCCGGGCCGCTCCGCCGCCCGCCCCGATCCGTGAGGCCATCAAGGGCGGTGGCTACGACGCGGTGCTGTTCACCTCGTCCTCGACCGTCCGCAACCTGGTCGGCATCGCCGGCAAACCGCACGCGGTCACGGTCATCGCGGTGATTGGCCCGCAGACGGCTAAGACGGCCGCCGAGTTCGGGCTGCGCGTTGACGTCACGGCGCCGAAGCCGTCGATGGCCTCACTTGTCGAGGCCCTCGCCAAATTCGGCGCGGGCCAGCGGGCCGCGGCCCTGGAGGCGGGCGAGCCGGTCCGCCTGCCCAGCGAGCGCCGGCGCGGGGCCCGCAAGCGCCCCAGGTGAGCCGGCCCGAGGTGACCCAGCGGCCCAGGTAAGCCAGCACAGCAGATGCGGTTACCGCATCAGGGAGGCATTTCAACGTGAACGCAGGATTCCCGGTGGTCCGGCCCCGCCGCCTCCGGCGCACGACGGCATTGCGCAACCTGGTGGCGGAGACCGCCCTGCGGCCGGCCGACCTGGTGCTGCCGATGTTCGTCAAGGAGGGCATCGCCGGGCCCCAGCCGATCGGCTCCATGCCCGGCGTCGTTCAGCACACCCGGGACAGCGCGCGCAAGGCCGCCGTCGAGGCGGTCGACGCCGGGGTCGGCGGGCTCATCCTGTTCGGCATTCCCGCCATCAAGGACGGCCGGGGCTCCGCCGCCGACGACCCGGCCGGCATCGTCCAGCTCGCGCTCGGCGATCTGGCGGCCGAGGTGGGTGACGCCACCGTGCTCATGGCGGACCTGTGCCTGGACGAGTACACCGACCACGGCCACTGCGGCCTGCTGACGGCGGCCGGCGAGGTCGACAACGACGCCACGCTGGAACGCTACGCGGCGATCGCGGTGGCGCAGGCGGCCGCCGGCGTGCACGTCGTCGCGCCCAGCGGGATGATGGACGGCCAGGTGGGCGCGATCCGGTCGGCGCTGGACGGAGCGGGCTTCGCGGACGTCGCCATCTGCGCCTACTCCGCCAAGTACGCCTCCGGCTTCTACGGGCCCTTCCGCGACGCCGCCGAGTGCGCGCCGCAGTTCGGCGACCGCGCCTCCTACCAGCAGGACCCGCCCGGTTCGGCCGAGGCGCTCCGCGAGGTGCTGCTCGACATCGACGAGGGCGCGGACATGGTCATGGTGAAGCCTGCCCTGGCCTACCTGGACATCATCGCGCGGGTCGCCGCCATCGTGCACGTTCCCGTCGCCGCCTACCAGGTGAGCGGGGAATACGCCATGGTGGAGGCGGCCGCGGCCAACGGATGGCTGGACCGCGACCGGATCGTCACCGAAACGCTTACCGGGATCAAGCGCGCCGGGGCCGGCGTCATCCTCACCTACTGGGCCGCCGAAGTGGCCCGCAGGCTCCGCTAGCGCTGGTCCTCACCGGCTCCGGAGTCCGGATGCGGACTGGTGGCTCTGCCAGCTGGCCCCGTTTACGGTGCCAGCGCCATGACCCACCCGGTTGGGTGAGATGCGGGCACTCCTAGGCGATTGCGTCGGACGGGCTGTGGGGCGTCCTCTACGATGGGTGACGCCGGCTCCGGGATCGCCCCTCGGCGGTCCCGTTCGGCACCTCTCTGGCCCGCCCGGTGCCGGAGCCCCTTCTCGGGAGCTCCGGGAGCCGGCGGGTCGGCAACATCGATGCGGGACGCCGGCGGTGCGGTCGGAGTCCGGGTAGGAGCGAGCCGATGGTCGATGTGGTGCGGCGCCGCAGCCGCCGGAAGGCGGCGGACCGGAGCGACCGGCGCGATCCACTCGGGCAGGCGGCTGAGAACTACGCGGCACTGGGCTGGCCGGTGTGCGTGGGGGCGCATCTCCCGCTCGATGGGCTGAAGGCCGGCCGGGCCTGCTCGTGCGACCGGGTCGGCTGCCCGGCGCCGGGAGCGCACCCGGTCTCCCCGACCTGGCAGATGCAGGCCACCGTGGACACCGCCACGATCCGGCAATGGTGGGCCACCAGGCCCGGAGCCGGCGTGATCCTGGTCACCGGGCGGGTGTTCGACGTTCTCGACGTCCCGGTCGACGTCGGCGCCAGCGCACTGGCCATGATCGAGCAGGCGAGGATAACGGCGGGTCCCGTCGCGGCGGCGGGCACGCGCATGCTGTTCTTCGTGACCACCCGCGGCGCCCCCGTCGACGAGGACGAGTGGTGGTCCTGCCGGCTGGACTGCGAACCGGAAAACCTCACCACCCGGGGCAGCCTGCGCTGGCACTGCCGCGACAGCTACGTCCTGGCCCCGCCGTCGGCCGGGGCCGGGGCCACCGGGCCCGCCCGATGGATCCGCGATCCCAGCGATCACCCGCTACCGGACGCGCTGCGGCTGCTGGAGTTCCTCGTCGACGCGTGCGAGCAGGCGGCCCTGTCATGAGCGCGCCCGCCGAAGGCCTCCCGGCGGGCCCGCGCTCGGTCGAGCTCTTCGAGCGGGCCTGCGCGGTGACCCCCGGGGGCGTCAACTCGCCGGTGCGGGCGTTCGGCTCCGTCGGCGGCGTGCCCCGCTTCATCGCCTCCGGTTCCGGCCCGTACCTGACCGACGTCGACGGGCGCGAATACGTCGACCTGGTGTGCTCCTGGGGGCCGATGATCCTCGGGCACGCGTTTCCGGAGGTGGTGCAGGCGCTGCACGCGGCGGCCGTCCGGGGGACGTCCTTCGGGGCGGCCACGCCGGGCGAGGTCGAGCTCGCGGCGGAGATCACCGCGCGCACGCCGGCCGAGCAGATCCGGCTGGTCAACTCAGGGACCGAGGCCACGATGTCCGCGCTGCGCCTGGCCCGCGGGTTCACCGGTCGGCCCGCGGTGGTGAAGTTCGCCGGGTGCTACCACGGCCACGTGGACGCTCTGCTCGCCTCGGCCGGCTCGGGGGTGGCGACGTTCGGCCTGCCCGACTCGCCCGGCGTCACCGGCGCGTCGGCCAGGGACACCATCGTACTCCCGTACAACGAAGACGCGGCGGTCCGCGAGGCGTTCGCCACCCGCGGCGACCAGATCGCCTGCGTGGTCACCGAGGCGTGCCCCGCCAACATGGGGGTGGTGCCCCCGGGCCCGGGGTTCAACGAGATGCTCTTGTCGCTGTGTCACGAATATGGCGCGCTGCTCATCATGGACGAGGTGCTGACCGGCTTCCGTGTCACCCGCTCCGGGTGGTACGGGCGTGACGGCGTCGCCGGGGACCTGATGACGTTCGGCAAGGTCATGGGGGGCGGGCTGCCCGCGGCGGCGTTCGGCGGCCGCGCCGAGATCATGGCGCGCCTCGCCCCCAGCGGCCCCGTCTACCAGGCCGGGACGCTGTCCGGTAATCCGCTCGCCACCGCCGCCGGGCTGGCCACGCTCCGGGCCTGCACGCCCGACGTGTACGCGCGGGTGGACGAGACCGCGGCCCTGGTCGCGAAGCTCGCCACCGAGGCGCTGACCGCGGCCGGGGTGCCGCACCGCCTGCAGGCGGCCGGGAGCCTGTTCTCCATCTACCTGGGGCGCACCGAGCCGGTGCGGAACTTCGACGACGCCCGAGCCCAGTCGGCCTCCGCGTACGCGGCGTTCTTTCACGCTATGCTCGACGGCGGGGTATACCTGCCGCCGTCCCCGTTCGAGGCGTGGTTCCTGTCCGCGTCACACGACGCCGCCGCGATCGCGCGCATCGCCGCCGCCCTCCCCACCGCCGCCCGCGCCGCCGCCACCGCCCTCGCCTGACCTTCCCCGGCAGACCGTCTCCCGTCGCGCCATAACGCCGGGCCGGTAAGCTGGCCCGGCCATGAGTGACCATTCGCCGAAAGCTGCCGCGCCGGGGCGGCCCGTCGATAAAACCGTTGTGCACCTGCTCAGGCACGGGGAAGTCGAGAACCCGCGCGGGCTGATCTACGGGCGCCTGCCGGGATTCCACCTGTCCGAAGATGGCCGCATGATGGCCAAGGCCGCCGCGGATTACCTGGCCGAACGGGACGTCGTGGCGATCTTCACCTCGCCGCTCGAGCGGGCCCGGGAGACGGCCGAGCCGGTCGCGGAGCGATTCAGCCTCGAGCCGGTGGTCGACCAGCGGCTGATTGAGCCGTGGAATCATTTCGAGGGCCTGGTCTTCGGTATCGGGGACGGCTCGCTGCGGCGGCTGGAGCACTGGTGGTACCTGCGGGATCCGTTCTCGCCGTCCTGGGGTGAGCATTACAAGTCGGTCGCCCAGCGGGTGAGCGCCGCGATGGCCGACGCCAGGGACGCCGCCCGGGGTCACGAGGTCGTGTGCGTCAGCCACCAGCTCCCGATCTGGGTCAGCCGCAGGAGCGCGGAGGGCCGCAGGCTCTGGCACCACCCCAATAAGCGTGAGTGCGCGCTGGCCAGCGTCACCAGCTTCACGTACACGGGAGACCAGATCACCAGCGTGACCTACGCCGAGCCGGCCCGGCGTCAGGCCAACCTGGGCGGTGCGGCACAATAGGTCCCGGTACTACTCACTGTAGGAGTTTCTGAGTCCTGGAAGTGCGGGTGTTCCCCTCGTCCACTGCCGTTCGCCGCGCCGTCACCACGGCCGTGACGGCCGCCGTTGGCGTCCTGAGCGTTGCGGCATGCGGCGGCCAGATAGCGGCGAACACCCCGGCCAGCAACGGCGTCAACTTCGTGTCAGGCAACGGGAACAGCACCTACTTCAAGGCCGGCAGCCGGCTGGCGGCACCGGCCATCTCCGGCAGCACGCTGTCCGGCGCCCGGTTCAGCCTGAGTTCCTACCGCGGCAAGGTGGTCGTCATCAACTTCTGGGGCTCCTGGTGCGCGCCATGCCGCTCGGAGGCCCCCACCCTGGCCGTTCTGTCGGAGCAGTACCAGCCCGAGGGTGTTCAGTTCGTCGGGGTCGATATCAGGGACTCGCCCGCGAGCGCGCAGGCCTTCATGCAGAATTTCGGCATCAGCTATCCGAGCCTGAACGACCAGGGCGACGAGATCGCCCTCGCCTTCCGCGGCACCGTGCCGCCGGCGGCGATCCCGAGCACGCTCGTAATCGACCGCAATGGCCACATCGCCGGGCGGGTCATCGGCCAGGCGAACTACGCGAGCCTCCGGAACATCCTCGCCAAAGTGACTGCTGGGGCATGAGCCGATGACCGACGTGCGCGCGCCTGAAGCAGGCAACGGCACCGCCCCGGCCGGCATCCCCGGGGAAGTGCCCGGGCAGCCGGCCGCGGAGACCGACACCCCGCCGGTGCGCCCGCAGCCCGGAACGTTCGGCGTGACGGCGTGGGCCCGGTGGGGCTGGCGGCAGCTCACCTCGATGCGCATCGCGCTGATTCTGCTGTTCCTGCTCGCGCTCGGCAGCGTGCCCGGGTCGCTGCTGCCGCAGCAGGGCATTGACCCCGCCGCCGTGCAGCAGTACTACACCGCTCATCCGGCCCTGGCGCCGTTCCTCAACGCGCTCGGCCTCTTCAACGTGTTCGCCGCCCCCTGGTTCGCCGCGATCTACCTGCTGCTGTTCACCTCGCTGGCGGGGTGCGTGCTGCCGCGGACGTTCCGGCTGGCCCGGATGGCGCGGGCGCTGCCGCCGCAGGCGCCGCGGAACCTGTCCCGGCTGCCGAACTCCGTCCGTTACGAGACCGCGATGACCCCGGAGGAGGCGTCCGCAGCCGCCGCCGCCTTCCTCGCCCGGCGGCGTTTCCGGCTGAACCGGGGACAAGGCTGGCTGTCGGCGGAGAAGGGCTACCGCCGGGAAGTCGGCAACCTGCTGTTCCACATCGCCCTGATGGGGGTACTCGTCTCCGTCGGCGTCGGTGGCCTGTTCGGCTACAAGGCCGACCGGCTGCTGGTCGAGGGGAGCAGCTTCGCGGATACCGTGACCGATCTCGACGCGTATCATCCGGGGCATCTCGTGTCGCCGGCCGATCTGGCCCCGTTCAGCCTCACCCTGGACAAGTTCTCCGCGAGCTACATCGCGTCCGGGCTGGACCGGAACCAGCCGGCCAGCTTCGACGCGCACCTGTCCTACACGGCCCAGCCGGGGGGCGCGGCCCGCGCCTACGACCTCCAGGTGAACCACCCGCTGAACGTGGACTCGACGAAGGTCTACCTGATCGGGCACGGCTACGCTCCGGTCTTCCGCGTGACCGACGGCCGCGGCAAGGTCGTGTACGACCAGGCGACCCCGTTCCTTCCGGCTGACCAGTCCACCTACCTTTCCGAGGGCGTGGTGAAGGCCCCCGACGCGAAGCCGCAGCAGCTCGGCTTCGCCGGGGTGTTCCTGCCGACCGCTGTGGATGTGAACGGCCAGCTGGAGTCGGCGTTCCCGGCGCCGTACGAGCCAGCGGTGAGCATGATCCCCTATAGCGGCAACCTGGGCCTGAACTCCGGCGTGCCGCAGTCGCTGTACCAGCTCAATACCACCGGCATGCGCCGGATCGCCGCACCGGCGCAGGTCCTGACGGTCGGCCAGTCGATGAAGCTGCCCGACGGTGCCGGCACGCTCACGTTCACCGGCTACAAGCAATGGGCCAGCCTCCAGGTGACCTACGACCCGGGCCAGGGACCGGCGCTGATATCCGCGATCGTCGCCCTGGTCGGCCTGGTGCTGTCCTTCCTCGTCCGGCGGCGGCGGATCTTCGTCCGGGCCTACCGCGGCGACCGCGGCCGCACCGTGGTCGACGTGGGCGGCCTGGCCCGGTCCGACGTGGGCGGCGGCTTCGAAGCCGAATTCGCGGAGCTGGCCGCCGACCTCACGTCGGTCCACCATGGCACGGACACCGGCGCGGGTGAGCCGACGGGCTCAGCAGCAGTCGGCGAAGCCGGTCCCCAGGCCGCCGCGCCCAGCGGCCCGGAAAGCACCCAGCCAGGACCGGTCACCGTGACCACGCCCGACGGCAGCGATCATGATTCATCTCCACGCAGCGAAGAAACGGAGTGAGGCCCGTGTCCGATAACCTCGGGCTGGCGCAGCTCAGCGACCACCTACTGATCGTCGCGGTGGTGATCTACTCGCTCGCCATGCTCGCCTACGCCGGCGACTTCGCCTACGGGCGGCGGGTGAAGGCGGCCAGCGCGGCGGGGAAGGCCTCGCGGCCGGTTCCCGAGCTGGCCGGGGTGGGGGCGGGCAGCGGAGCCGGAACGCCGGAGACGCCGGCCACTCCGGAGACACCGGCCACGCGGGAGACGCCGGAGACGCCGGCGGTGGTGCCCCCCGCGGCCGGGGATTCGGGCGCGGGTGGCCGGGAGCGCCTCGGACCGCTGATCCGCGGGGCCATTGGCCTGACCTTCCTCGGCATGGCGGTGCACCTGACGGGCGTCATCACGCGCGGCATAGCGGTGCACCGGGTCCCCTGGGGGGACATGTACGAGTTCGTCACGGCCCTGACCTGCGTGACGGTCATCTTCTTCGTCGCCCTGATGATGCGCTACCGGGCCTGGCACCTCGGGGTGTTCGTGATGGGCGCGGTCGTGGTCGCGCTCGGCCTGGCGCAGACGGTTATCTACACGCCCGCCGGGCCGCTCGTCCCCGCGCTGAAGTCGTACTGGCTCGCGATCCACGTGGCCGCCATGACGCTGTCGGTCGGGATCTTCTTCGTTGCCGCCGTGCTGGGCGTGGTCTACCTCTTCGCCGAGCGGTACACCCGGCGGGTGGCGGCGGGCCGCAGTTCCGCGAACCACGGCATCATGCGCCGGCTCCCCGGCGCCGAGGAACTGGACCGGCTGACCTACCGCACGGTGGTCTTCGGCTTCCCGATCTGGACGTTCGGCATCATCGCCGGCGCGATCTGGGCTGACCAGGCCTGGGGCCGTTACTGGGGCTGGGACCCGGTCGAGACGTGGGCCTTCATCACCTGGGTCGTCTACGCGTGCTTCCTGCACGCCCGGGCCACGGCGGGCTGGCGGGGCAAGCGGGCCGCGTACATTCAGCTGATCGGTTTCGGCTGCCTGCTGTTCAACGTGCTGGTCGTGCAGACCTTCGTCACCGGCCTGCACTCCTACGCGGGCCTGGGCTGACGCCAGCCGCAGTGGTGTCCCCGGGCTGACTGGCGCGCGGGCCGGGAGGGAAGTGGCGGGGCGCAGCCCCGCCACGGCTTTGCGGCGCGCGCGGCAGCGACGGATATCCCGGGTGTCCCGGCGGCCCGGGCGACACGGTGGGCCGGGCCGGGCGGCGGACAGCCAGCCACATCGCCGCGCCGATGATGAACGTTCCCCCGACGAGGGCGATCCAGGCAGCCTTCGGCAGGCCAGGGCATTCGTCGCCGGGAGTGAGTGCCACATCGACCAGGCAATAAAGCCAAATGCCTGCCATGAAGAGGGCAAAGAGGGCGCCGAGCAGCAACATGCACGAAGCCTAACCTCGGGTGCCGACAACCCGTATCTGTATTCATTGACTTTGCGCGCGGCATATATGCCCCATGTGTCACTGTAGGTCACTCCGAAGTGACTTGTGCGTTATTTCGTCGTACGCTGGCGGCCGGGTGCAAACAGGGAGTGCGAGATATGCGGCTACGGCTCTTCGAGCGTGTCCGCCGACTCGCCCATCCGCGTGCGGGCCGGCTGATGCCGCGGCGCCACCGGGCCGGGGAGACGGCGGGTCACGACCGGCCATCGGAGGCACGCTCTCGTGGCCGTTTCGCCCGTGACCGTAGTCAGGCCCCCTCCGTCAGCGATGAGGCAGCCGGCCGGCATCGCCGGAATAGCCAGGAGGCGGCCGGGCTCACCGCGCGCGACGGGACCGTGAGCAGGCCCGGGTCGCCCTGGGCGGACGAGACCGGGCCGCCGCGGGCGGATGAGGCCCGACCGCCGCGGCCGGACGAGGCCAGGCCGCCGTGGCCAGACGAGCGCCGCGGCGCGGTGCCCCCGGCAGCCTGGCCGGGAAGCACGGGCGGCCCCCCCGACAGCGGCCCCCCGGATGGGCGCCCACTGAACGTATCTCCCGGCACCAGCGGGGAAACAGCGGCCCGGACCGGTGGTGAGGCGCCCGCGGCGTCCGTCGGCGGCGCTCGGGCCCGGGTGCGGCCCGGCCCTTTTGGCACGGCCCCGGTCGCACCGCCCGCGGTGGCCCCGGCGGCGCGGCACGAGAACAGGCGCGGCCACAGCGGCGCGAGCGCTCCGGGAGCGGACGCGAGGCAGCAGTGGCCCGAGGCCCAGCGCGGCTATCTTCCCGCCCAGCGGTCAGCGAGCGCGGTCCAGCGGCCGGCCGGTGCCGGTGCCGGTGCGGCCCAGCCCCGGCTGCCCTTCGCGCACGCGCATAACCCGGGAGAGCCCAGTCACGGTGACGGCCGGAGGAACTGCGGCACGCTCGAGGCCGTGCTGTGGCGCCAGTGGCATCCCACGACGATCCCGCCCGCCGCGGCGGCGGCGGCGATCGACCGGCTCGCCGACCTGCCGCAGCAGATCAAGGACAAGCTCGCCGCGGGTCTCGACGGTATCTTCATCGGGCCGGGCGGCGTTCCGCAACTGGACGACATGACCGCGCTGCGCGGGGTGCCCCTGCCGTCCGGCCGGGCGACCTGGGATGCCTGTGCGGGCGCCTACGGCGAACGCAAGATCGTGGTCGGCACCCGGCCGTCGCCCACCCCGGACGTGATGTGCCACGAGGTGGGGCACGCGCTGGACGACATCGACGCGCCGGCCGGGCGCTGGCAGTCAGACTCAGCCGAGTTCCGGATGCTTTACGATCAATGCCAGCCGCATCTCGCGAGCGACTTTCACCGGCAGCGCGGCGGCCTGGGCCGTAAGGAGTTCTTCGCGGACGCCTTTGCCGCCATCGCGTCCAGGCAGCGGCCTGCGCTGGTGGACATGCTCGGTGGCAATACGCGGACGGCGCTGAATGTGATGCTTTACTTCAACCGGCGTTATGCCATCTAGGTGAGCGTGGGATGTTCGTCATACGGCTACCGAACGGGAACCTGAGGGTTCCGCAGACCGCCATCGGCAACGACGGGCGGATGATCGGCGACGCTTACGTGGAAATCGGGCCGCAGGATGTGGAATACGCGCGGCTGGCCGGGCAGGCGATGACCGAAGACGAAGCGGCCATGCGCCGCGCCCAGTGGCGGGACGGCGACGAGGCGCTGGAGCGCGAGTTCCAGGAATTCGCCCGGCGGAACTCCGACTACCGCTGGGCCGAGCCGGGCGAGGACGCCGACCCCGCGTAGAGACCGGCCACCGGGGCTGAACCACAGAGGCGGTAAACCACAGAGGCATGCGGAGGCGGTCAAGGACGCGGAGCAGGCAACGGCCGACAGGCGGCCGTGGCACGACCTCGCGGCCGGCACGGGAAGCGGGACGGTCGCCGTGCCGGCCGTCCAGGCGTCACAAAACCGGATGGCCCTCAGCCGAGGGCTCGCCCTCACCGCGAAGCAATGCGCGTACTTCTGACTCCCGGAAGCGCCGGTGCCCGCCGGGCGTGCGGATGCTCGTGATGCGGCCCGATGCGGCCCAGCGCGTGACGGTCTTCGGGTCGACCCGGAAGAGAGCCGCCACTTCTCCCGGAGTTAGTAGCCGCTCATTATTGCCGTCCAACTTAGTCCCCTCCCAGTTATGCCCCGCAGGCTCATGAACCTGAGCCTGACCTAAGTTTGGCGACAAACGAGTGCTTTCTGCCTAGATTTCGGAAAATTAGCGTGACTTGATTATTCTGTGTGGCCACTACCTTACTGTGACGGCATGGCCAAACTTGTATCTGTTGCAGAGATCAGGGAAGCCGGGACGCGCCTGGATGGTGTCGCCGTCCGCACGCCGCTGGCGCCCTTCCCCCGGTCGTCGCCCCTGCTTCTGATCAAGGCCGAGTCGTTGCAGCCGGTGGGCTCGTTCAAGCTGCGCGGCGCCTACGCGGCTATCAGCGCGCTGCCGCCCGCGGACCGGGACCGCGGGGTGGTGGCCCATTCCAGCGGAAATCACGGGTACGCGGTGGCTTACGCGGCGGCCCTGCTGGGTGCGCCCGCTGTGATCGTGGTCCCCGAGACGGCGCCCGCGACCAAGACGGACGCCATTACCGCCTGCGGCGGGGAACTGGTGACGGTGGCGCCCACGATGGCGGCTCGCCTGGCCGCAGCCGATGACCTGGTGGCCAGGCACGGCTACGCGCTGATCCCGCCCTTCGACGATCGCCGCGTGATCGCCGGCCAGGGAACCATCGGGCTGGAGATCATGGCTGACCGCCCGGACACGGACCTCATCGTCGTCCCGGTCAGTGGCGGCGGCCTGATCGCCGGCATCGCTGTCGCGGCCCGGGCCGTCAATCCGGACGTGACCATCGTCGGTGTGGAGCCCGAATTCGCCGCCGACGCCCGGGACTCGCTCCGTAAGGGTGAGCGGGTCGCCTGGCCCGCCGCCTCGGTAGGCCGCACGATCGCCGATGCGCTCCGGGTGGAGCAGGTCGGCGCGCTGCCGTTCGCCCACATGCAGAAGGATGTGGCCGGCATCGTGACCGTCACCGACACCGAACTCCTCGCCGCGGTGCGCCGCCTGGCCATCGAGGCGCACCTCGTGGCCGAGCCGGGTGGCGCGGCTGCCGTGGCCGCCTGCCTGTTCCGCCGGGATGAGCTGCCGCCCGCGCGCCAGCCGGTCGCGGTCCTCTCCGGCGGGAACATCGACCCGGCCCTGCTCGCGCGCGTCATTAGCGAGGGCCGGGCGACAGCCGGGCCGGGGGCGCACTAACCTGGCAGTGTCATGCGTACTGCCCTGGCTTATACGTCCGCACGGATCGCGCTCTTCCTCGTCGCGCTCTTGCTGCTGTACTTCGCGGGCGCCCGCGGGCTGCTGCTGGCCGCCTTGGCCCTGCTGGTCAGCGGGATCGCCAGCTTCGTGCTGCTGTCCCGGCAGCGGGACGTCATGTCCGGGGCCCTGACGACCCGGCTGCGCGGCGTGCGCCACCGGGCCGGTGAATTCAGGGCCCGGCTCAACGAAGGCACGCGCGCCGAAGACCGGGACTGACCGCTATCGGCTCCAGCGGCCCGCGGCCGTCGCGGCCGCGTCCTGCGCCAGGGGAAGCCACCCGCCGGAGGTGAGCAGGCCGATGACGGCCTCCACCGCGTCCTGGCGGCTCATCGCCGAGGTATCGAGGACCAGGTCGGCGTCCCGTGGCTCCTCGTAGGGATCCGAAATGCCGGTGAAGTTGCCGATCAGCCCGGCTCGGGCCTTGGCGTAGAGCCCCTTCCGGTCCCGCGCCTCGCAGGCCTCCAGCGGCGTGGCCACGTGCACGAGCAGGAAGTCACCGGCCGCGGTAGCCATCTCCCGGACCGCCGCGCGTGCCGACGCGTATGGTGCGATCGGCGCGCAGATCGCGATCCCGCCATGCCGGGCGACCTCGGCGGCGACGTAGCCGATGCGCTCGATGTTCAGGTCGCGGTCGGCGCGGGAAAACGTCAGCCCGGCGGACAGCAGCCGCCGGACCCGGTCGCCGTCGAGCAGTGACACCGTACGGTCGCCGCGTTCGGCCAGCGCATCGCGCAGATCACGCGCGACCGTGGACTTGCCCGAGCCGGACAGCCCGGTAAAAAAGATCACCAGGCCCCGCTGCCCGCGCGGTGGCCGGGCGAGCTGCAGTTGGCGGGCGACGCCTTCGGGCGTGAACCAGGCCGGCAGCGGATCGCCGCGGTCGAGCAGGTCCGTCAGCTCGTCGTGGGTCAGCTCGTTACGCTCGGCCCCGGCCTCGATCAACGACAGCGGGCGCCAGACTTCTGATCGCGGGTCATAGGCCCAGTCGCCGGCCGAGACGATCGGTATCGGCAGACCGGGAAGCTGAAGCGGCTCGTTCCGGCCGTTGCCGCTCCGCGCGCCGGTCGCGACGTCGGGGGCGTCGGCCGGGTCGACGAGCAGGTGTGTCGCACCGTACGCGGCGGCGACAACGGCGCGGGCGCGCAGTTCGGCGCCGATCCCGCCGTCCCGCGGCGCGAGCGGCACCGGGACCACGCACGTGCCCGCGGGCAGGTGCTGGCAGGCGGCGAGCACCGCGCGGACCAGCGCATCCGGGCGGACCACCACGTTGGACGGCCCTGCGATCAGCGGAAGCAGCAGCAGCCGGGCCTTCATCTGATCGGCCAGATGGCGAAGCTGCCCGATCTGGCGCCGGTGCAGGGCACCGCGCGTCGCCCAGGCCAGCACGGGGCCTTCGCCGAGCTCGGCGCGAACCTCGCCGGGCCGGCGTCGCAATCTCCGGAACGGACCATGCTCGGGGTCGCGCAGCGCCGTGACCGGTCCGCCCAGGCGCCATCCCGTCTGCTCACCGGCGCTGAAGAAGGGCAGCCGCTCGCTGATCTCAAGCGCCGCGAGCGGGGTCCCCTCGTGGTCCTGGAGCACCAGATGGCGCTCGCCGGGCGGGACCACCTCGACCGGGACTTCGAGGGTCACCGGAACGGGCCACGGCGTCCCGTCCGCCAGGGTGCCGCGTTCAGCGACGGCCGCCAGGTCAGCCGCGGTCATGAAACCGCGCAGCGGCGCAAATGCCCCGGAGATCAGCAGCTCCAGATCCGCGAGCTGCGCCTCACCAGGCGTCCACGCGGGCCAGTCCGCTAGTTCACCGGGAAGTCCCGCCAACGCTTCCGCGTTCACGTCTGCCTCACTCCCGCCGGGTTGACATCTATGTGCGGGGATCCACCGGGCCGCACGCATGCGGTACCCCGTCTTGGGCCGCCCGGCCACCGGCCTGCGGCTCATGCTGCCGCCCCCGCACGTCCTTTGCGGTATAACCATACGGAGGATCAGGTTGTGTCCGTGGCCGTAATGTCAGTGTCGTGGCGTGATCACCCGTCTGTGCCACGCTGTGTGCTGGTTCCGACGGCGGCTGGCCGTCTCCGTCTTCATGGTGGCCGGCCCGGCCAGCGCCGGCAACCGGGCGGCTCAGACAAGCCGGGCGAACCGATCCTCCGGTTTGCGGATGACGTACAGCAGCTCGTCGTGAGCGTCGGTCAGGCGGCCACGGCTCAGCCATGCGATCAGGGCCCGGGCCACGCCGATCGCACCGGTCAGCCGGCCGGGCGGCTCAGGTACCGTGCGGGCCGTCTCGCGCCGGACGACCACCAGGCCGTGGGAGAGGGCGTACGCCTGCAGGCCGCGGGCGGACGTCACGGGGTCGTAGATCGCCGGGAGCGGCCCCGGCTCACCCGCGTGCAGCCGGGCCCAGACGGTCCTTCGCACCGGTTCGGGGGTGATGCGGTCCAGCGCCGCGGCCGCGCAATCGCGGTCCCGGACGCGCAGCAGGAGCAGGCCGCCGGGCCGGAGCGCGGCGACGAAACGGTCGAGGACCAGCGCGGCGTGCGGGATCCTCTCGAGCAGGAAGGCGCAGTGGACGATGTCGAACGACCGGGGCGGCAGGGAGATCATCCGCAGGTCGCCGAGTATGGCCCCCGCGCCCGCCGCGCTTGCGGGGGCCGCCGTACCTGCTGGGTCCCCGCTCGCCGCCGCCCGGGCGGCCGGGCTGTCCTGATCCACGGTGGTGATGCCGATCTCGTATCCGCTGGCCCGCAGCTTCTCCAGGCCAAGCTCCTCGATGGGCGTCTGGCGCCCGGCCCGCAGCACGGCGATCGGACGGCCGAGCACCTGGTGCAGATAATCGCGAATCGGCTGGGCGAACATTTCCCGTACCAGCCGGCCTTGCTGTGCTTCGCTATCCGCCGCCAGGCGGGCCTTACTGGCCGCATGCCGGGCCCGCGCGACCGCCTGCCGCGCGGCCCGCGCGGCCGCGCCGGCCCGCGCCGTAGCGTCCCCCTGGCCCGCATCCGGGCCCCTGCTCCCGGCGGCGTGACTTCTGGCGGCTGGTGACATGAAACAAAGAGTAGCCTTTTGAACACTATAAGTCGCGGATCGCCGGGGCCGAATTCGGTGCCGCTCCGGGTCCGGTGGCGGCACCGGATGAGCGGGCAAAAGGCGGGACCAGCGGACAGAACGAAACGGGCGGGACGTAGACTGGCAAAGTCGTGACGGAGTATGGGCCCCCCGCTTCATCCCCGTGCGGGAGCTTCCCGCCTGCCCAGGGTAGGACCCGGGCACGTACCGGAATACCGGGCCGCCATCGCTGTTACCTGAACGCCGCCTTTTCTCTTCGCGGCCAGGCGCCGGGGCCGTCACCGACCCGGGCCGTCATTACCCGTGCTTTTACTACAGGGACACCATGAGTCTTGCCGGAATCCTCAGCATCGTCGCGGACGATCCGCGCCTGCGCCGTGCCTTTGAAGGGACCGCCCAGAACGGTGTCGATCTTGTCGCCCCGCCTGCGCTACGGCCCGTGCTCACCGCGGCCATCGCGTCCCAGCTCGGGCAGTTCGTGCTCGCCGTCACCGCGACCGCCCGCGAGGCCGAAGACCTGACCGCGTCGCTCGGCTCCTTCCTGCCCGAGGGCAGCGTCGCCTTCTTCCCCGGCTGGGAGACGCTGCCGCACGAGCGCCTCTCGCCCCGCTCCGACACCGTCGGGCAGCGGATCGCGGTGCTACGCCGGCTGGCCCACCCGGACGCGGACGACAGCGCAGCCGGACCGCTCTCGGTCGTCGTCGCGCCGGTCAGGTGCCTGCTGCAGCCGATCGTCGGCGGTCTCGGGGACCTGGAGCCGGTCCGGTTGCGGGCCGGCGACACCTGTGACCCTGATGAGCTGCTCATCAGGCTGGTGGAGATCGGCTATGCGCGCGAGGACCTGGTCGGCCGGCGGGGTGACGTCGCGGTCCGCGGCGGCATCATCGACGTTTTCTCGCCCACCGACGAGCATCCGGTCCGGATCGAGTTCTTCGGCGACACGGTCGAGGAAATCCGCTACTTCAAGGTCGCCGACCAGCGCAGCCTCGGTGAGGCGCCGCAAGGCCTGTGGGCGCCGCCGTGCCGGGAGCTGCTGCTGACCCCGGCGGTGCGGGACCGGGCCAAGGAACTGGCCGCTCAGCACCCGGGCCTGTCGGAGGTCCTCGGCAAGCTGGCGGATGGGATCCCCGTCGAGGGCATGGAGGCGTTCGCGCCGGTCCTGGCCGACCGGATGGACCTGCTGACCGACTACGTGCCGGCGGGTGGCGTCCTGGTCGCCTGTGACCCCGAGCGCATCCGCACCCGGGCCGGGGAACTGGTCAGTACCAGCCGAGAATTCCTGGACGCGTCGTGGGTGAACGCGGCCGCCGGCGGCGAGGCGCCGATCGATCTGGGTGCCGCGGCCTTCCAGCCGATTGCGCAGGTCCGCGAGGCGGCCCGGGCGCGCCGGCTGCCGTGGTGGACGATCGAGCCCTTCGGCGCCACCGAGGACGACGCGGGGCCCGATGACGACACCGGGCGCGCCTCGTTCGGCGTCGAAGCCGTGCCCGCGCCGAGCTACCGCGGCGCTTCGGACAGCATGATCTCGGACGTACGCGGCTGGCTTTCCGGCGGCTGGCGGGTCGTCCTCGTCACCGAGGGGCACGGGCCGGCGCACCGGCTGACCGAAATGCTCCGGGGCGAGGGTCTCGGGGCCCGCATGGAGGAACTTCAGGTCCCGCCGGAGCCGGCCGTGCCGTACGTGGCGTGCGGCCTACTGGACCACGGCTTCACCTGGCCGGCGATCAAGCTCGCGGTACTCACCGAGAGCGACCTGGCCAGCCAGGCCGGCAGCAGGTCCAGCACCAAGGACATGCGCCGGATGCCGAGCAGGCGGCGCGGTGGCGTCGACCCGCTGCAGCTCACACCGGGCGACTACGTGGTGCACGAGCAGCACGGAGTCGGCCGGTACGTGGAGATGACCAGCCGGACCGCGGCGGGCGCGACCCGCGAGTACCTCGTCATCGAGTACGCGCCGGGCAAGCGCGGGCAGCCGCCGGACCGGCTGTACGTTCCGACCGACCAGCTCGACGAGGTCACCAGGTACACCGGCGGTGAGGCGCCGAGCCTGCACCGGCTGGGCGGCGCGGACTGGGCCAGGGCCAAGGGGCGGGCGCGCAAGGCGGTGCGGCAGATCGCCGCGGAGCTGATCCGGCTCTACTCGGCGCGGACCGCCACCCCGGGGCACGCCTTCGCGCCTGACACGCCGTGGCAGCGCGAGCTGGAGGACGCCTTCCCCTACGTGGAGACGGGCGACCAGCTCGCGGCCATCGACGAGGTCAAGGGCGACATGGAGCGATCGGTACCGATGGACCGGCTGATCTGCGGCGACGTCGGCTACGGGAAGACCGAGATCGCGGTGCGGGCTGCGTTCAAGGCCGTTCAGGACGGCATGCAGGTCGCCGTGCTGGTGCCCACCACGCTGCTCGTCCAGCAGCACTTCTCGACGTTCAGCGAGCGGTACGCGCCCTTCCCGGTGCAGGTCCGGGCGCTGTCCCGGTTCCAGAGTGCGGCGGAGACGACGGAGACCCTGCGCGGCCTGGCCGACGGGACCGTCGACGTGGTCATCGGCACGCACAAGCTGCTGTCGCCGGAAACCCGGTTCAACCGCCTTGGCCTCGTGATCGTCGACGAGGAGCAGCGGTTCGGGGTCGAGCACAAGGAGTACCTGAAGCGGCTGCGGACGGAGGTGGACGTGCTGGCCATGTCGGCCACACCGATCCCGCGCACCCTGGAGATGGGGGTGGCGGGGATCCGCCAGATGTCGACGATCCTGACCCCGCCGGAGGAGCGGCACCCGGTGCTGACGTTCGTCGGCCCGTACGACGAGCGGCAGATCGCCGCCGCGGTCCGGCGGGAACTGCTCCGGGATGGTCAGGTCTTCTTCGTGCACAACCGGGTGTCCTCGATCGGCAAGGTGGCCGCGCGCATCGCCGAGCTGATCCCGGAGGCCAGGGTCGCCGTCGCGCACGGCCAGATGAACGAGCACACGCTCGAGGGCATCATGGTGGATTTCTGGGACGGCAAGTACGACGTCCTGGTGGCGACGACGATCGTCGAATCCGGCCTGGACATTCCGAACGCGAACACCCTCATCGTGGACCGGGCCGACACCTACGGCCTGTCCCAGCTCCATCAGCTGCGGGGGCGGGTCGGGCGCGGCCGGGAGCGTGCCTACGCCTACTTCCTCTACCCCCCCGAGCGGACGCTGACCGAGACCGCCCACGAGCGGTTGGCGACCGTGGCGCAGCATACGGAGATCGGCGCCGGCATGTACGTGGCCCTGAAGGACCTGGAGATCCGCGGCGCGGGCAACCTGCTCGGCGGCGAGCAGTCCGGCCACATCGCGGGCGTCGGCTTCGACCTGTACGTCCGGATGATCGGCGAAGCCGTCAGCGAACTCAGCGGGGAGGGCCCGGCGGACCGGCCCGAGGTCCGGGTCGAACTGCCGGTCAACGCGCACATTCCGCACGACTACCTGCCCGGTGAGCGGCTCCGGCTGGAGGCGTACACGCGGATCGCCGTGATCGATTCCGATGGGGACGTCACCGCGGTCCGGGACGAGCTGACGGACCGGTACGGCCAGCTGCCAGAGCCCGTCCTCATCCTGCTGGAGGTCGCGCGGCTGCGGTCCCGGGCCCGCCGGGCCGGGCTGACCGACATAACGCTCCAGGGCAACCACGTCCGGTTCGCGCCGGTGGAGCTGCCCGAGTCCCGGCAGGTAAGGGTCCAGCGCCTGTACCCGCGGACGCTCATCAAGGCGGCAGTGCGTACGATGCTGGTGCCGGTCCCGAAGGCGGTACCCGGGTCGTCGGCGTCCGCGGCCGCGCCGGGAGCGTCGCGGGGCCGGTCCGTGGCCAGTGGGTCGCAGACCGCCATCGGTGGCCAGCCGCTGCGGGACCGGGACATGCTCGCCTGGTGTACCGAGCTCATCGACGCCGTGTTCGATGAGCCGGCCCGGGTGAACGACCACAAGGCGTGAGAAGGGACATCGCTGTGCGCCGCACACCGATCAGGGCCGCGACCGCGGTCAAGGCTGCCGTTGCCGCCGCTGCCTTCGGCGGGCTGATCGCCGGATGCGGCCCGGTCCAGATGGGTGCCGCGGCGACCGTGGGCAGCCAGCGGATCTCCGCCGGGCAGCTTGACAGCGAGGTCTCGACGCTGGCCGCAGCGGCCAAGCCGTATTCCGGTACGGTGCAGCTCACCGCGGCGCAGATGCCCAAGGACGTGCTGAGCTGGCTGATCAGGTTCCAGATCCGGGAAGACCTGGCCAGCCGCGAGCACATCACGGTGAGCCGCGCCGCGACCCAGCAGGCGCTCGTGGACATCTACCAGCAGGCGGCCGCGCAGGCGCAGCAGCAGGGGGTCAGCAACGTGACCCTCGATGAGCTCGCCGTGGCCAACGGCCTGCCGCCGGACCTGCTCGCCGAGCTGGGCCGTTACCAGGCCATTGAGATCAGCTACGCCGAGCAGCGCAACGGCGGCACACTGCCGACCAGCAACGCGGCGGTCACGGCTATCACCCAGCAGTTCGACCTGGCCGAGTGCCGCACGTACAAGAGCGAGCCGGTGCACGTCAGCCCGCAGTTCGGCACGATGAACTACACCCAGGATTCGGTGGTGATCGCCCCCGACACGCTGTCGCGCGCCGAGGGGCCGGCGTCCCAGGCCGCCACCTCCGGGCAGTCGCCGTCGTGCTGACCGGCCCTGGCGGGCCAGGTGAGCCCGACGGGGCCGCGTCCGGCCCCGTGCCCGGCCCGCTACATGGGGCCGGCCAGCTGATCGTGCTGGTGACGAGCCCGAGGGTCGCGCCGGGCCTGCTGACCCTGCAGGCGTGGGACGCGCTGCGCGGCGCGGCGCGGGTGCTCTGCGGCCGCCCCGGCCACCCCCAGCTGCCCGCGCTCGCGGAGGCCGGGATCACCTGCGAGATCGTCGGCGGGCCGCTCCCCGGCGCGGCACTCGCGCAGACCCTCGCGGACGCGGCGGCGCAGGCAGACGGTCCCGTGGTCTGGCTGGCGGCCGGCCCGGCCCGCCTCGGCTTGGGGCTCGGACTCGGCACCGGCACCGGCCCTGGGACCGCGAACGGGGCTCGGACGACCGCGACTGGGACCAGCGAGGACGCGGGCCAGGACGCGGGCGCCCTGCTCAGCTCCCTGCACGAGCTGGGCCCCCGGGGACCGGCCACGGTGGTGCTGCGCGGCTCCGCCGACCTGCCCGGTGGCCGCCTGCTGGACCTCGTGGCCACCATGGAGATCCTCCGGGCCGAATGCCCCTGGGACGCTAAGCAGACCCACGAGTCTCTCGCCCCGCACCTGCTGGAAGAGCCCTACGAGGCGCTGGAGGCGCTGGAGAACGGCGATCACCGCGCCCTGCGGGAGGAACTCGGGGACGTCCTGATGCAGGTCATCTTCCACGCCAAGGTGGCGTCGGAGCGCGATGACGGCACCGGGTACTCCGTCGACGACGTCGCGGACGGCATCGTCACCAAGCTCGTGCGGCGGCATCCGCACGTGTTCGCCGACGTCACCGTGTCCGGCGCCGACGAGGTAAAGCAGAACTGGGACGCGATAAAGCGGGCCGAGCGGGCCGAGAAGGCCTCGCCCGGTGACGCGCCCTCCTCGGCGCTGGACGGAGTTCCGTTCGGGCAGCCCGCCCTGGCCCTGGCCGCCCAGCTCCAGCGCCGGGCGGCACGGGCGGATGTCCCGCCGGAACTGGCCCGGGCCACCCGGGAGACGGACGATGCCGGGGCCGGTCTCGGGGACCGCCTCCTCGGCCTGGTCGCCGCGGCGGGCGCGGAGGGCCTCGACCCGGAGATGGAGCTGCGCGCCGCCGCACGCCGGTACGCCGAACGCGTCCGGGCGTGGGAGCGCGCGCGACAGGGCCGATGACCGCGGTGGGCCGGAGGCCGGCGTGGCCGGTGCGAACGGGCGGTCGGGCTCCACTAGGCTCGAACGCGGACGACGTGACCGGCCCCCCGCGCGTGCGGTCCCCGCAGCAACCGCCGTGGGCCGGCAGGATATGAGCAAGATCGTGAACAGAACATGAGGAGCCGACGGTGGCCTCCATCGAAGCAATCCATGCCAGGCAGATCCTGGACTCCCGCGGCAACCCGACCCTGGAGGTCGAGCTCGCCCTGGACGACGGGACGATAGGGCGCGCCGGAGTGCCCAGCGGCGCCTCGACCGGCGCCTTCGAAGCGGTGGAACTGAGGGATGGCGGCGATGAGTACGGCGGCAAGGCCGTCGCCCGCGCCGTCGCCAACGTCAACGACGAGATCCAGCCCGGGCTCCTCGGGCACGAGGCCGACGATCAGCGGCTGATCGACCAGGCCATGATCGACCTGGACCGGACCCCGGACAAGTCCCGGCTCGGCGCGAACGCGATCGTCGGGGTCAGCGTCGCGGTGGCCCGCGCGGCGGCGGATTCGGCCAGCCTGCCGCTGTTCCGCTACCTGGGCGGCCCGAACGCTCATGTGCTGCCGGTGCCGATGATGAACATCATGAACGGTGGCGCGCACGCGGACAACAGTGTCGACATCCAGGAGTTCATGATCACGCCGATCGGCGCGCCGACGTACAACGAGGCGCTGCGCTGGGGGGCGGAGACCTACCACGCCCTGAAGTCGGTCCTGAAGCAGTACGGCCTGTCCACCGGGGTCGGCGACGAGGGCGGGTTCGCTCCCGACCTGGGGCACAACCGGGCCGCGCTGGACCTTATCGTCGAGGCGATCGGCAAGGCCGGCTTCACCCCCGGACGCGATATCGCCCTGGCCATCGACGCCGCCGCCACCGAATTCCATGGCGACGAGGGCTACACCTTCGAGGGCGCCTCCCGGACCTCCGGCGAGATGGTCAACATCTACCGCGAATGGCTGGACACCTACCCCATCGTCTCGCTGGAAGACCCGCTCGCCGAGGAAGACTGGGCCGGGTGGCGCGACCTGACCGCGGCGGTCGGCCGCCAGGTGCAGATCGTGGGCGACGACCTGTTCGTGACCAACCCGGAGCGGCTTCGCCGGGGCATCGCCGAGCAGGCCGCCAACGCGCTCCTGGTCAAGCTGAACCAGATCGGCACGGTGACCGAAACCCTGGACGCGGTGTCGGCCGCGCAGCGGGCCAGCTTCAGCTGCATCATCAGCCACCGGTCCGGTGAGACCGACGACACCACCATCTCCGACCTGGCCGTGGCGACCAACTGCGGCCAGATCAAGACGGGGGCGCCGGCCCGCGGCGAACGTGTGGCGAAGTACAACCAGCTGCTGAGAATCGAGGAATTGCTGGGCGACGCGGCCGAATACGCGGGCGCCCGTGCCTACCCGAGGTTCGCGGAACGGGCCTGATGACCGAGCCCGCCGCCCGCCGCCCGGCCCGTCAGCCACATCAGACTCGGCTGACGGGCCGGGCCGCGCTGCTCGCGGTGGTGATCTGCGCGATCGCGCTCAGCCTGGCGTATCCGGTCCGGGAGTACATCGCGCAGCGACGGCAGATCGATCAGCTGCTGGCGACCCAGCAGTCCAGCTCGGTCCAGGTGAAGAGCCTGCAGGCGCAGCAGCAGCGGTTCGCCGACCCCGCGTACATCGAACAGCAGGCCCGGGATCAGCTGCACATGTGCTTCCCCACCGAGAAGTGCTACGTGATCATCAGCAACTCCGCGGCGCCGGACGCCACGCCGCAGCAGGCCCACGCCGCCGCTCCCTGGTACACCAGGCTGTGGCAGTCGGTGAAGAAGGCGGATCAGGCCCCGGCGCGCTGATGGATCCTTCGACCGAGGCGGTGATCGCCGCCCAGCTCGGCCGCGCGCCACGGGGCCTGCGGGCGGTCGCGCACATGTGCCCGTGCGGCCTGCCCGACGTGGTGGAGACCGCGCCGCGGCTGCCGGACGGCACACCCTTCCCGACGCTGTACTACCTTACCTGCCCGCGCGCCGCCGCCGCGGTCAGCAAGCTGGAAGCGGCGGGCACGATGCGCGCCATGACGGTCCGGCTGGCGCACGACGAGGAACTCCGGCGGTCGTACGAGGTGGCCCACCAGGACTACCTGGCCCGGCGTCGGCAGGCGGCGCTAGAGTCCGGGATCGAGCCGCTGCCGCCGGGCACGCAGAGCGCGGGCGGCATGCCGGAACGGGTGAAGTGCCTGCACGCGATCGTCGCCCACGAGCTCGCCGTGCCGGGTGCGAGCCGGCTCGGCCGGGAAGCGGCCGCTGCCGCCGGACCGTGGTGGGCGGATGGGCCGTGCGTAACATCCATGCCGAACGGTCCCGGCGCGCCTTCCCCGCGTGAGACTTCCCCCGGTGAGACGAAAGGCGGCCGATGACCCGGCGCGTGGCGGCGATTGACTGCGGGACCAATTCCATCCGGCTCCTCGTCGCCGACGTCGACCCGGAGTGCGGGGCGCTCACCGACGTGGACCGGCGAATGGAGATCGTCCGGCTGGGCCAGGGCGTCGATACCAGCGGCCGGCTCGCCCCCGAGGCGCTGGACCGGACCATGCACGCGCTGAGCGACTACGCGGCGAGCATCATGCGGCTCGGTGCCAGCGACATCCGGATGGTGGCGACGAGCGCGACCCGTGACGCCGCGAACGCCGGGGAGTTCGTCCGCCGGGTCACGGCCGTGCTGGGCGCCGCGCCGGAAGTTCTCAGCGGCGACGAGGAGGCCCGGCTGTCCTTTACCGGCGCGACGGCGGAACTGGACGGCGTCCCGTCGCCGGAGCCCCCATATCTGGTCGTGGACATCGGTGGCGGCTCTACCGAGTTCGTCCTCGGCGCGGCGGGCACGGTGTCGGCGGCCGCCAGCATCGACATCGGGTGTGTCCGGATGACCGAGCGGCACCTGCGTTCCGACCCGCCGTCGCCGGAACAGATCGCCGCGGCTACGGCCGATATCGACGCTGCCGTCGGGCGGGCGGCGGCCATGGTCGACGGCGGCCAGGCGCCCACCCTCGTCGGCCTGGCCGGATCCGTCACCACCGTGGCCGGCATCGCCATGGACCTGCCCGCGTACGATTCCGGCCGCCTGCACCACGCGCGCGTCGCGGCCGCCGAGGTGCACGCCGTGGCCACGCGACTGCTCTCCCTCACCCGGGCAGAGCGGGCCCGGATCGCGGTGATGCACCCGGGCCGGGTGGACGTCATCGGAGCGGGGGCGCTCATCCTCGACCGCATCATGAGCCTGATCGGCCTGGCCGAAGTCCTGGTTAGCGAGCACGACATCCTGGACGGCATCGCCTGGTCCCTGGCGGCGCCGCAGACGGCCCCGGGCCGGTGAGTGCCGGTGAGCGGCACTGACGGCCCCGGGCCGGTGAGCGGCACTGACGGCCCCGGGCCGGTGAGCGCCGCATGCGCGCCTGTGCTGGTGAGCCCAGGAGATGACCTGGCTGGCCCGTCTGGCCCAGTGCCGGCCGGCCCGGTGCCGCCGGGGACCGGCTGGCCGCACGATCTCGCGACGCCCGCCACCCCGGTGGCGCACGGGCCCGCAGAAGTTCGGGACCTGGCCGCGAGCGCGCCGACGCTGGCCGAGCTGACCGCGCGGCAGTCGGTGTGCCGGGCCTGCCCGCGCCTGGTGAGCTGGCGGGAGGAGGTCGCGGCCGTTCGCCGACGTTCCTTTCAGGCCGAGCGCTACTGGGGCCGTCCCATCCCCGGCTGGGGCGCACAGGCCCCGCGCGTCCTGATCGTCGGCCTCGCTCCCGCCGCGCACGGCGGGAACCGCACCGGGCGGATCTTCACCGGAGACCGCAGCGGGGACTTCCTCTTCGCGTCCCTGTACCGGTGCGGCCTGGCCGACAGCCCGGTCAGCGTCACGGCCGGGGACGGTCAGCGGCTGCGGGACGCCAGGATGGTCGCGGCGGTCCGGTGCGCGCCCCCGGCCAACAAGCCCACCACGGACGAACGTGACACCTGTGCGCCCTGGCTCGTGGCGGAAGTCGCGCAGGTGGCCCCGTCGGTCCGGGCCATCGTCTGCCTGGGCGGCTTTGCCTGGCAGGCGCTGTGGCCGGTGCTGCGCGCGGCCGGTTTCGCGCTGCCGTCCCGGCGGCCGCCGTTCGGCCACGGGGCCGAGGCCGAGATCCGGCCGCCTGATCCGGACGCCCCGCCCGTCCTGCTCCTGGGCTGCTACCACCCCAGCCAGCAGAACACCTTCACCGGTCGCGTCACCCCGGACATGCTGGATGCCGTCTTCACCCGCGCCTGCGGGTTTTCGGGCGCGGGTGAAGACAGCGGGGGTTCCGGGGGTCGGCCCCCGGGCTGGAGGGGTTTCGGCCGGCGCTGAATGGCAGCGACCCGGGCTTCCGGCCCGGTCGGCGGCCGGTTGTCGGCGAAGTACCGCGTCGGGGCGTGTAGACAGCGGGGGTTCCGGGGGTCGGCCCCCGGGCCAGCACAGTTGTGATCTGGACGGCGACCGATTTATATCTATATTTCACGGTTCAACCTTGCAGATGCACAAGCAGAATGCATTGTCCCTGGTAACGGGGCTGCCCGCCGCGTGAGCAATTTGATAGCAAATGAGATCCCGGCGGCCATGGACGCCACTAATGCACGACTTTGGTTACGCAGCGTTTAAGTTATCCGGGGGCAGTGGTTACCCTGCGCACTCATTGCCCGTTAATGGCTAATCATATAAACGTACTCAGCCTTACTTACGGGTCCGAATATATGGGCCTTTCGATTATGTAAATTTGCGGGGTATCATTGGCCAGCCCCCGTAGCCCAAGGGCAGAGGCCGCCCCCCTAAAAGGGTCGCCAGTGTCGGTTCGAGTCCGACCGGGGGCACAGCGCACCTTAGGGCAACCCATTTCCCTGAATGTGCCCGGGATCGTCAACGTTGTCCGGCGGTCATAGTTCGCGCGCGACTAATGGCAGGCCGTGCGGAGCGCCGGGCATTCAATCGCGGCGTCCAGACTGGTTTGTGCAGGCAGGACGATTAATTCCAGTGCTAATTCGCGCGCAGATGCACGTGCACTCAAGATGTCCCGTCAAAGGTGTCCTGTCAGGCCGCTAGATGCCATGTCTTGGGCTGACCGAGAACGCGGGCGTAACGCCAGAGGGGACGCGGGAAGCAAAGCGCTATTTCACCCGCTGACGGAGGGCCCCGCGCGGGAAAGAGTCACACGAATGATGACCCGTCGATCCCGCACCATAGCTGCTCGATAGTCACTCCAGTCAGGATGCTCACCGGAGATCATGCGGTAGTACTCGACCAGCAGTTCCATGGCATCGGGGAGCGGGATCACCTCTGCCGTCCCCTCGGCCTGGACCCATTCGCCGAAGAATCCGTCGGTGAACGCGCACACGGAAGCGAATGGGTCACGTCTTAGGTTGCGGGTCTTGACAGCAGTCTCCCGGGTGCTGATCAGCACCCGGCCGTCGTCGTCGACGGCGCAGACCACGGGAGACATCTGGGGGCGGCCATCGGCCCGCGTCGTGGCCAGGATGGCCCGGTGATGGGCACGCAGGAACAGTTGGGCGTGCGCCGCGCTCATGAACGATGCGTCAGGGATCAGACGCTGTACAGCCTGATGCGCCTGCGCACCTCGTACTCGTGGACGATGGCGTTAGCGTAGCCCTGTGAGATGCCGTGCTCGTCGGCGAGCCAGTGAGCGCGCTCTTCGCAGCGAAGGAACGCCGGACCGGATTCAAGGCGCATGAACCATTCACGGAGGTCACTGCCTGTGACGCGGGGTATACGTGCAATGAGATTCTTGTGCGTGTTCAGAGAGCGGGTCAGCGGCAATTGGCACCTCCATGGGGGCGAAGCCTCTGCTGTGAGCCTGCCTCACCGCCTCGCGCCTGGCAAGACCCGGTGGCCACCTTTCCTTAATGACAGGTAAATCCGCTCTGTCTGATGGCTGTCACCCCAGTGGCGCTTTGCGCTCACTGGGGCAACTGCCCGGCTGCTGCGCAGATCAGACGGCCTGCCCCACCGCGGTGGGGCAGGCCGCCCGGGAAAACGGCGTCCTAGGACAGCCGCTCCATGATCATGGCCATGCCCTGGCCGCCGCCCACGCACATCGTCTCCAGCCCGAGCGTCTTGTTGCGGAACTGGAGGCCGTTCAGCAGCGTCGTGGTGATGCGCGCCCCGGTCATGCCGAACGGATGCCCGACGGCGATCGCGCCCCCGTTGACGTTCAGCTTATCGAGGTCGATGCCGAGGTCGCGGTAGGAAGGGATCACCTGAGCCGCGAACGCCTCGTTCATCTCCACCAGGTCGATGTCGCTGATGGCCATGCCCGCCAGTGACAGGGCGCGACGGGATGCCCCGACCGGGCCGAGGCCCATGATCTCCGGTGACAGGGCCGACACCCCGGTGGAGACGATCCGTGCGAGCGGGGTGATGCCCAGCTCCGCGGCCTTCGTGTCGCTCATGATGATGACCGCGGCCGCGCCGTCGTTCAGCGCGCAGCAGTTGCCTGCGGTCACGGTCCCGTCCGGCCGGAACACCGGCTTGAGGGTCGCGATCTTCTCCAGCGTCGTCCCGGCGCGGGGGCCGTCGTCCGCGGCCACGGTGCTGCCGTCCGGCAGCGTCACTGGCGTGATCTCGCGCGGCCAGAACCCGTCGGCGATGGCCTTCTCGGCCAGGTTCTGCGACCGGACGCCGAATTCGTCCTGTTCCGCTCGGGTGATGCCGCGCAGGCCGGCCAAGTTCTCGGCGGTCTCGCCCATCGCGATGTAGACGTCGGGGATCTCCTCGTCCTCACGGGGGTCATGCCAGGTGCCCGCGCCGCCCTCGCGAGTCCGCTCGGTCCGGCCTTCGGCATCCGCGAACGCCGGGTTGTGCGTGTTCGGCCAGCTGTCGCTGCTCCCGTTCGCGAAGCGGCTCACGCATTCGACGCCCGCCGAGATAAAGACGTCCCCCTCGCCGGCCTTGATGGCGTGGAAGGCCATCCGGGTGGTCTGCAGCGACGACGAGCAGTAGCGCGTCACCGTGGTTCCGGGCAGGTTGTCGTGTCCGAGCAGCACGGCGACCACGCGCCCCAGGTTGAATCCCTGCTCCCCGCCGGGCAGGCCGCAGCCCAGCAGCAGGTCGTCGATGTCCTCCGGATCGAGCTGAGGCACCTTGGCCAGCGCGGCCGTGATGATCTGAGCGGCCAGGTCGTCCGGCCTGATACTGGCGAGGGATCCCTTGAACGCGCGGCCAATCGGGGATCGCGCCGTTGCGACGACAACTGCCTCCGGCATGGCATCGGCCTCCTTCGTGCGGGCAGTCAACTCCTGGTTAGTAGGGTATGCCGTCGCTGCGGGCCCAAGCGGACAAGCCCGGTGGTCGGATAACGTCAGAGCAGCCAGGAGACCCAGGGGCCCGGCCCGGACGGGCCGTTGGCCCTGGCCATGAAGGAATCGCGACGAGCATGCAAGTACATGATTCCCTGACCGAGACGGTGGGTAACACGCCGCTGGTCAGGCTGCGCGAGGTCACGCGTGACCTGCGCCTGTCCGGCGCCGGGCCCGACGTCCTGGCGAAGGTGGAGTACTTCAATCCCGGCGGCTCGGTCAAGGACCGGATCGCCCTGCGCATGATCCAGGCCGCCGAGGCCGCGGGGCAGCTTAGCCCGGGGGGCACGATCGTCGAGCCGACGTCGGGCAATACCGGCGTCGGGCTGGCCATCGTGGCGGCGGAGCGCGGCTACAAATGCGTGTTCGTCTGCCCGGACAAGGTCGCCCAGGACAAGCTCAGCGTGCTGCGCGCCTACGGGGCCGATGTCCTCGTCTGCCCGAGCTCGGTTCCGCCCGCCCATCCGGACTCCTACTACAGCGTGGCCGGCCGGATGGCCGCCGAACTTCCTGGCGCCTGGCAGCCTGACCAGTACGCCAATCCGGAAAATCCCGCGTCGCACTACGCCTCGACCGGCCCGGAGATCTGGTCCCAGACCGAAGGGCGGGTCACCCATTTCGTGGCCGGGATCGGCACCGGCGGGACGATCAGCGGCGCGGGCCGGTATCTGAAGGACGTGTCCGGCGGCCGGGTCAAGGTGATCGGCGCCGACCCGGAGGGCTCGGTGTATTCGGGTGGCTCGGGGCGCCCATACCTGGTCGAGGGGGTCGGCGAGGACATCTGGCCGGACACCTACGACCGGGCGATCTGTGATGAGGTCATCGCCGTGTCCGACGCGGACTCGTTTCTGATGACCCGCCGGCTGGCCCGCGAGGAGGCCCTCCTGGTCGGCGGGTCCAGTGGCCTGGCCGTCGCGGCGGCGATCCGCGCCGCCAAGGGCGCCGGGCCCGGTGACGTCGTCGTGGTGCTGCTCCCTGACGGGGGCCGCGGCTACCTCTCGAAGATCTTCAACGACGAGTGGATGGCCGACTACGGCTTCCTTTCCGCGCAGACCGGGGAACCGCTCATCAGTGACGTGCTGGCGAAGAAGGAGCGCGAGATCCCTGAGTTCGTGCACGCGCACCCGGGTGAGACGGTCGCCCAGGCCATTGCGCTGCTGCGCGAGTACGACGTCTCCCAGCTCCCGGTGGTCAACGAGGAGCCGCCGGTGATGGCGGCCGAAGTGGTGGGCTCCATCGTCGAGCGTGACCTGCTGGACGCGCTGGTGACCGGGCGCGCCCGGCCCGGGGACCCGCTGAGCGGGCACATGTCGGCGCCGTTGCCCACGGTCGGTTCGGGTGAGCCGGTGGGCAGCGCGGTCGCTGCGCTGGAACGGGCGGGCGCGGCCATCGTGCACGTGGACGGCAAGCCGGCGGGCCTGCTGACGCGGCAGGATCTGCTGACCTTCCTGGCCGGCGGTGGGTGACATGACCATGCCGAACGGGCCCCGCGGGGGGGCATCCGCACCTGGTTTCGAAACCCTGGCCATCCACGCCGGGCAGGACCCGGACCCGGCCACCGGGGCCGTCGTACCGCCGATCTACCAGACCTCGACGTTCAAGCAGGATGGCGTGGGCGGCCTGCGCGGCGGGTTCGAGTACTCGCGCACCGCCAATCCGACCCGGACGGCCCTGGAGGAATGCCTGGCCGCCCTCGAGGCAGGTACGCGGGCAGGTACGCGCGCCCTCGCCTTCGCCTCCGGCATGGCCGCGGAGGATTGCCTGATCCGGGCCGTCTGCTCGCCCGGGGACCGGGTCATCATCCCCGATGACGCGTACGGAGGCACCTACCGGCTGTTCGCCGCGGTCCTCGCGCGCTGGGGGCTGGATCACGTCCCGGTGCACCTGCCCGACGTGACCGCGGTCCGCCGCTGCTTGGCCGAGCGCCCGGCCCGCGTCCTCTGGGTGGAGACACCGACCAACCCGCTGCTGGGCATCGCCGACATCGCGGCGCTGTCCGGGGCCGCGCACGAGGCGGGCGCGATGCTGGTCGTGGACAACACGTTCGCCTCACCGCGCCTGCAGCGCCCGCTGGCTCTCGGCGCGGACGTGGTGGTGCACTCGACCACCAAATACCTGGGCGGCCATTCCGATGTGGTCGGCGGCGCCCTGGTCACCGCGGACGCTGATGTCGCGGAGCGCGCGGCGTACCTGCGGAATGCGACGGGCGGGGTGCCGGGGCCGTTCGACTCGTGGCTGACGCTGCGCGGCATCCGGACCCTGGCGGTGCGGATGGACCGGCACTGCGACAGCGCCGCACGGGTCGCCGAGATGCTTGGCCGCCACCCGGCCGTGACGCAGGTGCTGTATCCGGGCCTGCCCTCACATCCGGGTCATGCGGTTGCGGTCAAGCAAATGAGCGGGTTCGGCGGGATGGTGTCCTTCCGCGTGCGGGGTGGCGAAGATGCCGCGGTGGCCCTCTGCGGGCGCACCCGGCTCTTCACACTCGGCGAGTCCCTGGGGGGAGTGGAGTCGCTGATCGAGCATCCGGGCCGGATGACGCATGCGTCGGCCGCCGGTTCCCCGCTGGAGGTCCCGGCGGATCTGGTCCGGCTGTCGGTCGGCCTCGAAGACGTCGGTGACCTGCTCGGCGACCTGAACCAGGCGCTGTGTTAGCCCGGGGGACGACCCCCCGGAACCCCCGCTGCGCTGTGTTAGCCCGGGGGACGACCCCCCGGAACCCCCGCTGCGCTCCGCGCCCCGCTGCGGTAACTCGCCGACACACCGGCCGCTCACCGGGCACAGGGCCCGGTTCGCTGGGCCGGTCACGAGCGTCTCGCCGTAGCCCGCCGGGGTGGCCGTCGGGCACCGGCCGCTCACCGGGCACAGGGCCCGGTTCGCTGGGCCGGTACGATCGCCTGGCCGTCGCCCCCGTCAGTGACGACCGGCGGGTGAGTTCGGCCGGGAGGCGGCGGAGGCGCTTGCCTTGGGCTGGAACGAGAGCGCGAACCAGGCCGCGCCGAAGAAAATGACGCCAAGCACCAGGCAGCCCGCGCCCTTCAGCGGGTGATTCTTGCCCGAGCCCGCCGCGGTGGCCGTCAGGTGCCCGGGAAACACGCTGGGCAGCGATTTGGATGGCTCGGCGAAATAGATGATGCCCACGATGACGAGCACGATGGCGATGAGCGCCAGAATCACGGCGGTGACGACCCGGGCCGCCGGGCGCCCGGGCGATTCACTGACAGAAGCCAATTTTCCTCCTGAACAGACGGTGCCAGAAGAGAAAAACCTATCGCCGTTCGGCCCTCCGGGCACGGAGGAAGTCGCTTACAACATATTCGCCGAGGCGCTCGGGCTGAGCCCGGAGTACCCGGCCGCCGTTGCGCCGGGCCACGTTGTCCACGAATGCGGTCAGCCGGTCGTCTTCGGCGAGCATGAAGATGTTCAGCGCCGCCCCGCGCCGCGTCATCTTGTCCACCTCGGCCAGCGTGAGCTGAAGCGTCTCCGGGGCCGGCGGCCAGTCGAACCAGGACCGCCCGTCCCGCTGCAGGTGGGCCGTGGGCTCACCGTCGGTCACGATCAGCACCACCGGCTCCTGCTCCGGGTGACGGTCCAGGTGCCGTCCCGCGAGCACCAGCGCGTGGTGCAGGTTGGTGCCCTGCACCATGTCCCAGCCGAGCCCCGCGAGTTCGGTCTCCCGCAGTTCGCGCGCGTAGTTGGAGAATCCGACCACCTGCAGCGCGTCCTGGGGGAAACGCATGCGCATGAGCGCGTGCAGGGCGAGCGCGGTCTGCTTGGCCGCCGCCCACGTGCCGCGCAGCGCCATGGAGTAGGAGAGGTCGACGAGCAGGCTCACCGCGGCCCCGCCGCGCTGCTCGGTCTCCGCCACCTCGAAGTCGCCGGGGTCCAGCCGTACCCGGGACACCTCGCGGCGGCGGGCGTCCGGCTCGGTGCGCGCCTGGCGGAGCAGCGCCCTCCGGACGGTGGCGGCCGTGTCGATTGGCTGTTCGTCGCCGAACTCCCAGGACCGGCTGCTGCCGGTCAGTTCGCCCGCCTGTCCGGCGTCGCGGCGGTCGTGGTCGCCCCGGCGCCCCGTGTTCAGGCCCGGGAAGACCCGGCGCAGCGCGGTTTCGCCCAGCCGGCGTACCGCGCGCGGGGTCAGCTCGAGGCGGCCGCCGTTGCGGTTCAGGTATCCCTGTTCCTCCAGTTCCCGCTCCACCCGGCGCAGGGCCTCGACGTCGTCCACCGCCTGGCGGCCGAACGCGCGGCGGACCGCGTCCTCGTCGACGTCGTCGAGGCGGGCCCCCGGGTAGTCCTGGCTGAGCGCGTTCTCCAGCTCGGCCAGGTCAGCCAGCTCGGCCAGCGCGGTCGTGGCGTCGCCGAGCCCGAGCGGTTCCTCGCCCATCATCCTCTCGCCCTGCCCGCTATCGGCGTCGGGTCGGCGGGACCGCAGCATGTCGGACAGGCGGGACATCTCCACGGCCAGGCCCGCGTCGTCGAGCGCCTGCGCCATCAGGCCCGCGAGCTCCTCGCGCTGCTCCCGGCTGAGCGAGGCCATCAGCCGCTCGGCGGCGGCCATCCGGCGGACCAGCGAGTCGACGAGTTCCTCGAGGTTCTCCGGGTTGTCCGGGAACAGCTCGCCGTATTCCTCCATGAAGCGCTCGAAGTCCTCGGGCGTGTGGTCCCCGCGCGCGTCCGCCTCCAGCATGGAGTTCAGCTCCGCGAGCATGTCCTTGACCCGCTGCATCGCCTCCGGGTCCGGGTTCTCCAGCACCTGCTTCATGCCACGGAACTGGCTGTCCAGCACCTCACGGCGCAGCAGGTCCTTGAGCCGGTCGAACGTTTCCCGGGCGGCGGCTGACCGCCACCGGTAGTCAGCTAGCTGCCGGACGGCCTGGGCGGTGTCGGGCGGCAGCGCGTCGAGGTCGGCCTCGCGCATCCGTGCTTCGTCGCTGGGATCGGGGAAGAGCTCCGCGCGCTCCTGACCGATGGCGGTGTCGAGCAGCGAGCGGACCTGGTCCAGCGTGCCGTTGAGCCGCCCGCTGCTGCGGATCTCCCGCTGCCGGTCGCGCACCCGCCGCAGCAGGTCGTCCAGGCCGCGCCGGCCGGGGACCCCCCGGCGCTGGAGCTCGCGCAGCGCGTCCCCGGGCGTCGAGCCGTCCAGCACCGAATCGCCCAGTGCGTCCAGCGCCCCGCGGACGTCGTACGGTGGCGCCAGCGGGTCGGGACCGTCGGTATACGGCCCGTATCGGTAAGTTCCCATCAGCCGTCCCTAGTCTGGCCGTGCGGCCCTGGCGGCCCTCGTCACGTCCGGTAGACCGACGTGCCGTCCATGGTGTCCTTGGACAGCCGCCGCATCAGGTACAGCCCCTCCAGCGCGAACTCGATCGCCGCGGCCGCATGGCCGAAGGACTCCCCGCCGTCCATGCCCAGCCGCTGCATGATCTTGGCCAGCCCAGGCACCTCCCCAATCCGCTGGAGCAGGTCGGACGCCGGGATGAGTTCACCGGACTCCACCGTCTGGCCGCCGTCGAACTTGGCCAGCAGCGGGGACAGGTCGGCGCTGCCCAGCCGCGCCCGGAAGGTCTCCGCCATGGCCCGGCGGAGCAGGTGCGCGAGCACCTCTTCCTCCCGGCCCTCCTCGCTGACCTCGAACTCGACCTTGCCCCGCAGCGTCCCGACGATCGCGGGCAGATCGCAGACCCGGGCGACCGGCTGCTCAGCCGGGGCCGCGGCGGACGTGCCCGTGCCCGCGCGGTGCGCGGCCCGGGAGGCCTCGGCGCGGCGCGGAGCAGGCCGGGCGGCGGAACTTTCGGCCAGGGCGGCGCGGCGGACAGCGGAGGCGGCTGCCCCCTCAGCCGCCGCGATCGCGAACCGGGCCGAGACGCCGGACCGCGAGTCCACGGCCGGCGACTCACGGACCAGGCGGGTGAAGCGCGCGATGACCTCCACCAGATGCTCGGGCAGTTCCGCCCCCGGGACCGCCCCGTCCCAGCCGACGACGGCCTCCTGGCGGATCAGGCCCAGCTCGTCGTCGAGGGTCAGCGGGTAGTGCGTGCGGATCTCGGCTCCGAACCGGTCCTTCAGCGGCGTGATGATGCGGCCGCGGTTGGTGTAGTCCTCCGGGTTGGCGCTGGCCACCAGGACCATGTCAAGGGGGAGCCGCAGCGCATACCCGCGAACCCCGATGTCCCGCTCCTCCAGCACGTTGAGCAGTGCCACCTGGATCCGTTCGGCCAGGTCGGGTAGCTCGTTGAGGCAGAAGATCCCCCGGTTGGTCCGCGGCACCAGGCCGAAGTGGACGGTCTCGGGGTCGCCGAGCGTACGGCCTTCGGCGACTTTCACCGGGTCGATGTCACCGATGAGGTCGCCCACGCTGGTATCAGGCGTGGCGAGCTTCTCGCCGTACCGGTCCCGCGCGTTACGCCAAACGACCGGCAGGTCCTCGCCCAGTTCCTCGGCGAGGCGACGGCAGCGGGCACATACCGGGACGTAGGGATGATCGTTGATCTCACATCCGGCGACGGCGGGCGCCCATTCGTCGAGCAGGCCGGCCAGCGTCCGGATGAGCCGGGTCTTGCCCTGCCCGCGCTCGCCGAGCAGGATCACGTCGTGACCGGCTAGGAGGGCTCGCTCCAGGTGCGGGAGCACCGTGTTACCGAAGCCGATGATGCCCGGGAACCGGTCCTGGCCCGCGCGCATCCGGGCGAGCAGGTTCTGCCTGATCTCCTCCCTGACGCTCCGGTAGACGTGGCCGTCCGCGCGCAGTTCGCCCAGCGTGGCGGGGGCCGGAGGCCCTCCGTGCCGCGCGGCGGGATGACGATGCTGGCTGTTTGGCTGCACCATTCGACACTATGTCCCTCTCGTGGGTGTTCGCATCTGCGCCGCGCTTTACCGCGTAGGGCCCGGGTGTGCGTGTTGGCCCGGATGGCCCGGTGTGCGTGCCCGGCCCCGCCTGGCCCGGCCGTCGTGGCACACTGCTCAGGTGGCAACGGTGTCTAGCCAGGTACAGGCCGACGATGTGGTGGCCGCGCGGGAACTGATCCGCGACGTGATCTCACCCACGCCGGTCCTGGCGTCCCGGGCGCTGTCCGAGCTGGTGGGCGGCCCGGTCTTCCTCAAATGCGAGAACCTCCAGCGCACCGGTTCGTTCAAGGTCCGCGGGGCCTACCTGCGGATCGCGCGGCTGACCGACGAGGAGCGCGCCCGCGGGGTCGTGGCGGCGAGCGCGGGCAACCACGCCCAGGGGGTGGCCTTCGCCGCGGGCCTGCTCGACACCAAGACCACGGTGTTCATGCCCGAGGGCGCGCCGCTGCCGAAAATCCAGGCGACCCGCGACTACGGGGCGGACGTGGTCCTGCACGGGTCGTCGGTGGAAGACGCCCTGGCCGGCGCGGAGGAGCACGCGGCCCGGACCGGCAGCGTCCTGATTCATCCCTTCGAGCACCCGGACATCGTGACCGGTCAGGGGACGCTCGGGTTCGAGATCATCGAGCAGTGCCCCCAGGTCCGGACGGTCGTGGTCCCGGTGGGCGGGGGCGGCCTCGCGGCCGGCGTCGCCGTGGCGGTCAAGAGCCTCGATCCGGCCGTGCAGATCGTCGGCGTCCAGGCCGCCGCCGTCGCGCCGTTCCCGGCCTCGCTCGCCGCGGGACGCCCGATCCCGGTCAAGGGCGGTCCCACGATGGCCGACGGCATCGCGGTGAGCCGCCCCGGCGAGCTGACCTACAGGCTCCTGGAGCAGCACGGCGCGCGCGTGGTGACGGTGACGGAAGAGAGCCTGTCCCGCGGGCTGCTGCTCTGCCTGGAGCGCGCCAAGCAGGTTGTCGAGCCGGCCGGTGCCGCCGGGGTGGCCGCTCTGCTCGAGCATGCCGCGGAGATGCAGCCGCCCGTTGTGGTGGTGCTGTCCGGCGGCAACATCGATCCGCTGCTGCTGTCGAAGCTGCTCCGGCACGGTCTTCGGGCCGCCGGGCGTTACCTCGCCTTCCGGTGCCGCCTGCCGGACAGGCCGGGTGCGCTGGCCACGCTGCTGCACGGGCTGGCCGGCCTCGGGGCCAACGTCCTGGACGTCTGGCACGAACGCGTCACTCCCCGCCTGCAGGTCGGCGAGGTGGAGGTGCTGCTGCAGGTGGAAACGCGGGGCCCGGAGCACTGCGAGGAAATGATCACCGAGCTCCGCCAGGCCGGGTACACACTGGTCTTCAGCTGAAGGGACACCGTGTTAGCCCGGGGGGGCGACCCCGTTAGCCCGGGGGGGCGACCCCGTTAGCCCGGGGGGGCGACCCCCCGGAACCCCCCGGATGCGCTTCGCGCCCGCGCGGTGGTACTTCGCCGACACACCGGCCGCTCACCCGGGCCGTTGGCCCGGGGTCGCTGGGCCGGTATGAGCGCCTCGCCGTAACCCGCGCGGGTGCCCGCCGATGGCACCGGCCGCTCGCCCGGGCCGTTGGCCCGGGGTCGCTGGGACGGTCCGTGAGCCGCTGCGGACGGCCGATGTTACTGGCCGTCCGCAGCGGTGCGGTCTACTCAGGCGCCCTGGTAGGGAACGGCCTCCAGGATCTCGACCGTCGCGGAACGGCCGTTCGGCAGCGAGTAGGTGGCGTTGTCGCCGACCTTCTTGCCGGAGATGGCGCTGCCCAGCGGCGAACGCGGTGAGTACACGTCGATGGGGGCGCCGCTCTCCTCCCGCGAGGCGAGCAGGAACGTGACCTCTTCCTCGTCGCCGGCGAACCGGACCGTCACGGTCATGCCCGGCCCGACCACGCCGTCGGTCCGTGGCGGCTCACCGACCCGGGCGTTCTCCAGGATCGACTGAATCTGCAGCACCCGGCCCTCGTTCTTGCCCTGTTCTTCCTTGGCCGCGTGGTATCCGCCGTTTTCGCGGAGATCACCCTCTTCGCGGGCTGCTTCAATTCTCTTCGCGATCTCGACCCGCAGTGGTCCCGAGCGATCATCCAGTTCGGCCTTGAGCCGGTCGTACGCCTCCTGGGTCAGCCAGGTGACGCTTCCTTCGCGGGTCTCGGTCACGGGCACTCCTCAGCACTGCGCGGTCTTGCCATGTCGCGGGGACCGTGGCCGGCCCCCATGAGGGTAATCTTTTGAGGCTAACAAGCGTTAACGACTAAGCCGCAGTAGTCAAATGGCGCAGGCCGGGAATGTCGCTGGAACCCGCGCGTGTTTCCCGGTGACTGCCGGGCTACCGGCACCGCCGCGGGGACAGCTGACCCAATTGCGGGCCTGTGCCCGCGTGCCCGTAACCGGTCCGCTTTACTCATTACCGAAGGCAATCAGGGAGATCACTTGTCCGCCGAGACCGCTGGGCCACCGCGCGCCGGAGACCACCCCCGTTCCTGCCCGCGTACCTGCGCGCCCAGCGAGGCCGGCGGCGCGGGTGCGGCTGAGGGGGCCGAGCCGCTGCGGCTGTTGGCCGTGCACGCGCATCCGGACGATGAATCCAGCAAGGGCGCCGCGACGATGGCGCGCTACGTCAGGGAAGGCGCCGACGTGCTCGTGTGCACGCTAACGGGCGGCGAGCGCGGCGATGTCCTTAATCCGGCGATGGACCGGCCGGAAGTGCGGGAGAACCTGTCCCGTCTCCGGCAGGAAGAGATGGTCCGCGCCCGCGAAATTCTCGGCGTCGACCAGCGTTTCCTGGGCTTCATCGACTCCGGCCTGCCCGAGGGTGACCCGAAGCCGCCGCTGCCAGGAGGCTGCTTCGCATTGACCCCCCTGGACGAGGCGGCCCGGCCGCTGGTGCGCGCGGTGCGCGAGTTCCGGCCGCACGTGATGCTGGCCTACGACGAGTCCGGTGGCTACCCTCATCCCGATCACGTCATGTCGCACAAGGTCGCGGTGGAGGCGTTCGAGGCCGCCGCCGACCCGGATCGCCACCCGGGCACGGGTGAGCCGTGGCAGCCGCTCAAGCTCTACTACTTCGCCTCGTTCCACCGCGGCAGGTTCATGGCCCTGCATGAGGAGATGGTGCGCCGCGGCCTGGAATCCCCGTACGGCAAGATGTTCGAGCAGTGGGCCGCGAACGGGGACCAGAGGCCGGAGCTCGAGATCACGACGCGCGTTTCCTGCGGTGACTTCTTCGAGGTCAGGGACCAGGCGCTGCTGGCGCACGCGACCCAGATCGACCCGAAGAGCTTCTGGTTCGCCTGCCCGCTGGACGTGCAGCGCGCCGCGTGGCCGACCGAGGACTATCATCTGGCTAGGTCGCTCGTCGATACCGACCTGCCGGAGGACGACTTGTTCGCCGGGGTGCGGGAGAGGGTATGTCTGTGACGGTCACTGCTGTCGCGGCGCTGGCCCACGGCGCGGTCCTGGCCGCGGGCAACGTGCCGGTCGACAACGTAGCGCCGGGCGTGCTCGGCTTTCTTGTCGTCGCGGGAATGGGAATCATCCTGTACTTCCTGCTCCGGTCGATGAACCGGCAACTGCGGAAGATACCCCCGGCGCCCCCGGAGGACGCCGGGGATGACCCGGCCGCGTCCCGGGTCAACGCGTTCCCGGCCCCGCCAGCTGACCGGGCCGAGTGACCCCGCATCGCCCAGGTGACCTGAATCTCCTATACCAGCAGCGTCTACCCGGAAACGGGCGGCCAGCCCAGGTCGGGGCGCGCGCGTAAAGCATTCCGTTTCGTACCGGTGATGCGCGGCCGACATGTCCTGCGCCGCCGCGTGATCGCGCGCCGGTCAGCTGGAGGGGGCCCACACCTTGCGCATCGCCTCCGGCAGCCCCCACCAGCCCAGCGACGTCAGGCGCTGCTCCGCGTCGGTCGCGCCGAGCAGCTCCCACAGGCTCGCGACGTGCGAGAACAGCTCCGCGACGGCCTCCTCGTCAAAGTCCTCGCCCACGGAGCCGCCGAAATCCGCAAAATCAGCGAAATCCCCGGGCCAGTCGGGGTCATCGGGTTCGTCGGGTACTTCGGGCACTTCCGTCAGGACGGCCTTCGGCCCGGTCTGCGGCTCGGCCTCGCAGTACTCCCGTACGTAACGGGCCATTGCGGTAGCCGACGCTGGCGTGCCGGGACCGCCCCGGACCAGCGCGGAGACGGCCGCGAGCCAGTCGACGTGCTCCAGCGCACACAGCGCCGCTGTCACCCGGGGCACCTCGTCCGCGGCGTCGTCATCAAGCTCATCAGCTCCCGGCGCGAGCCCTCCCGTCCGGGCAGGCGGTTCCGCCGGCCCGGGTGATTCCGCCCACCCGGCCTCGTCCCCTGGCTCCGGCAGCCCGCCCGCGGCCGGTCTCCAAGCCTCGCCGGCCGGTGACACCACCCCCGCGGCGAGGATCAGCCACAGCTCCACGTCGCTGCCGGGCAGTGCCCGTTCACCCGCACCGCCGCACGCGGTCAGCAGGCGGCCGGCAAACCCGGGCCGCGAGATGGCGGCCCGGGCGGCGACGCACGCCGCGGCGACCTCGTCCTCCGGCAGCGGCCGCTCGCCAACCTCGTCGAGCACCTCCTGCAGTGCGGTCAGCGCCTCGGAATCGGCGGCGGCCCATTCCGCGAGGAATTCGGCGTCCTGCTCGTCCAGCAGCGCGTGCATCGGCGCCCGTCCGTCGGGCAGCGGTGCCGCCATCCACTGCTCCTGCAGCGCGGTGTAAGCCTGCCGGGCCGCGGCGTCCCCGGTCACCAGCCGGTCGGGGTCGACCGCTCCCGCGTTCAGCTTCTCCTCCAGGTGCCGGACCAGCAGGGCATGCATCTCCGCCTGCAGCCGGCTGCGCTCCGATGGCTCGTCCCACACGTGCAGCCCGATAATGCTGCTCGGCTCGGTCCCGGTCGCCTCCAGCCACGCCCGGACGTCGCCGCCCCGGGCCGTCCCGTCGTGCAGGGCGCCGAGGATTCGTTCCGTAGACGCCCAGTACTCCGCGGACAACGGGTTGCCCGCGGCGAGCAGCCGGCGGCGCAGCACCGGCAGTGAGGCGAGCGCATCGTCGGGCCCCACGCTGAGCAGGCCGAGCGCCACATCCCGCCGTGTGAGGGCGCTGACCGGGCGTCCGGCGAGCTCCGCGATGCGGTCGGCTTCGAGTTCCACGGTTGGCAGCGTACGACGACGGCAGGCTGGCCGTGGACCGGTCCCAGCTTCCCGGCCTCCGCCGCGCCCTCAGCTCAGCGGCCCGCGGCCGCCCGCGGGATGGCTGCCGGTGGCCGCGTCAAAGAGTTCCCGGCGTCGGTGGCGTGCCGCTGGGCCGCGTCAGAGAAGCCCGCGCTGCCCCAGGTAGGGCCGCAGCACCTCGGGGACGCGAATCTCGCCGATGGCGGTCTGGTGGTTCTCGACCAGCGCGGCCAGCAGCCGCGGGGTGGCGATCGCGGTGTTGTTGAGCGTGTGCGCGAACCGGACTGTGCCGTCCGTGTCGCGGTACCGCAGGTTGGCCCGGCGGGCCTGCCAGTCGTGCAGTGACGAGCAGCTATGTGTCTCGCGGAACCGGTTCAGCGACGGGAACCAGGTGTTGATGTCGTTCATCCGGAACTTGCCGACGCCCATGTCGCCGGTGGAGGTTTCCATCACCTCGTAGTGCAGGCGTAGCCCCTGCAGCAGGCGCTCGGCGGTGGACAGCAGCTCCGCGTGCCAACGATCGGACTCCGCCGCGTCCGCCTCGCAGATGACGAACTGCTCGACCTTCTCGAACTGGTGCACCCGCAGCAGGCCACGGACGTCCCGCCCCGCGCTGCCGATCTCCCGCCGGAAACACGGCGAGATTCCCGCGTAGCGCACCGGCAGCTGCTTCTTGTCCAGGATCTCGCCCGAATGCAGGCCGACCAGAGCCACCTCGGCCGTGCCGGCCAGATAGAGATCGTCGGCCGGAATCGCGTAGGTCTCCTCGCGGTGAGCGGGGAACTGGCCGGTCCCGATCAGTGCCTCCTCCTTGACCAGGGCCGGAACCGAGATCACGGTGAAGTCCCTGTTCAGGAGGGTGTCGATCGCGTAGGAGTGCAGGGCGCGCTCCAGCAGCACGGCGTCGTCCCGCAGTGCGTAGGCGCGCTCCCCGGAGACCTTACGGGCCCGCGCGAACTCCGCCCAGCCCCGCTTTTCCAGCAGTTCCACGTGGTCGAGCGGCTCGAAATCGAAGCCAGGCCGCTCGCCCCACGTCCGGATCGTCACGTTCGCGGATTCGTCCGGCCCTACCGGCGCACCTTCCCACGGGATGGCGGGCGTGCGCAGCATCAGTTCCTGGAGCTGGACGCTTGCCTCGGCGAGCTCGTCACGCAGCTGCCGCAGCCTGCTGTCCAGCTCCGCCTGCCCGGCCCTGAGCTCCGCGCGGCGGGCCTCATCAGCCCGGGCAAACTCCTTGGCTGAGCTCTTCCGCTGGGCCTGCGCGTCGTCCAGCTCGTGCTGAAGCTTGCGGACGGTCTGGTCGACCTGGAGAAGCTCGTCGACGTCAAGGTCGATGCCCTTGGCGCGGGCGGCCGCCTTGACGGCATCCGGATTGTTTCTGATGAATCGCCTGTCGAGCATGAGTGAGCGTCAGCCCTTGCCTGATCCTGGGGTCACACGAACGGTGCCTGGCGCGTTGTTACTCCGCCCGGCCTGAGCCGGAACGGCTCCCCGCCGGAAACTGATAACGCACGCTGAAACGCTACCAGCCGGACGCCTCTGGCCGTGGGCCCTGACCGGCGCCGGCCGATGCACGGTGTCGCGTACGGTGATGCTGACGCGAAAGAGGAGAGCGACGATGCTGGTGACGAACCACGTTCTGTCGGGTGCCACGATCGGTGCGGCGGTGCGGCGGTGCGGCGGTGCGGCGGTGCGGCGGTGCGGCGGTGCGCCTGCCCGTGCCGGCCTTCCTGTTCGGCGTCGCCTCCCACTTCGCGCTCGACTCGATCCCGCACTGGGGCAAGTGGTCCAGCCTGGACCAGTTCCTGCGGGTGGCCGTGGCCGATGGGCTGACCGGACTGACCGGGATGGCAGTTTTCACCGCGGTCGCGCCGCCCGGCCGCCGGGTCGCGGTGGCCGCGGGCATGGCCGGCGCCGCCCTGCCCGATATCGACAAGCCCTTCTGGCTGTTGTTCGGTTTCCCCCCTTTCCCGATGGCGGTAATCCGCTTCCACGGCCGCATTCAGAATGAGGCGCGGCGCCGGTTCCCGGTCGAGGCCGTCTCGGCCGGGGTCTTCGCCGCCTCCGCGCTGATGCTGCTGCGCGCCGGTGCCAAGCACCGCGTCAGCGGTCGCTGAGGCGGGCGAGGGCGGTGCGGATGCGCTTCTCCGACACCGGCGCCGGGGTCCCGAGGGTCTGAGCGAAGAGGCTGACCCGCAGTTCCTCGATCATCCACCGGATGGCCTGGACGTCCTGGCCGTCGCGGCGCGCGGGAGGCAGGGCGCGGACGGTCTCGGCGTAGGCGCCGGCTACGCGGTGCACCGCGGCCATCCGCTCGCCGTCGCGAACCGGGTCCGCACCCATCTTGTCCACCCGCTGCCGGATGGCCCGCAGGTAACGGGTCAGGTCAGCGAGCCTTCGCGCCCCGGTGTCGCCGGTAAAACCGGGGTGGATAAGCGAGGCGAACTGCGTGCGGATGTCGGCGAAGGCCGGCTCGTCCGCGTGCGCCGCGGCCCGGGCCAGCACCACCTCGACCTCGTGGGCCTCGGCCAGGACCCGGGCCACGCCGGTGATGACCTGTGCGGTCAGCGTGCTCAGCTCGGAGCGCGCGGCCTCGGCGAGCCGGGCGAAACCATGCTCATCCCGGGCCGGGCCGCCTGCCCGCGCGATGATCTCGTCGGCCGCGGCGGCGGCGCAGTCATCGAGGAGCGCAGCGGCTCCGGGGTACGGGCTGCGGCTCAGCGCCAGTTTGTCCTGAACGGGAAGATTTGACGCGGTGGACCGGGCCCCCGAGGGAACCTGCAGCAGCAGCAGCCGGCGCGTTCCGCGGACCATGCTCCGCGCCGCCTCGGCTCCGGTGTCGAACAGGCGGACGTCCACGGCGTCGCCCGCGTCCGCGAGCGCCGGATAGGCGCGGACGCAGCCGTTGCTGAATTCCCGGGGCAGCGTGCCGATGTCCCAGCCGCGCAGGCCCGAACGGGTCAGGTCACCGGCGGCCTCGGCCAGCGTGGCCTGCATCTGGGGGCGCAGCCGCCGGCGGAGCACGTCCAGGTCCTTGCCCTCGGCCAGGACCCGCCCGCCGTCCAGCACCCGGTAGGTGACCCGCAGGTAGGCCGGAAGCTTGCCCGGATCGAACGCGTCGCGCGGCACCGGTACCCCCCGCAGCCGGGTCAGCTCAGCTCCGAGCACGTCCAGTAGGTCGCCGTCGGCGGGGTCGAGCCGGGCCAGCACCGAGCGCGCGACGTCGGGCGCCGGCACGAAGTTCACCCGGAGCTGCTTGGGCAGCGACCGGATCAGCTCGGTCACCAGTTCCTCCCGCAGGCCCGGTACCTGCCAGGCGAACCTCTCGCCCCGCACCTGGTTCAGCGTCGCCAGCGGGACATCCACGGTCACGCCGTCGCGCGGGTCACCCGGCGCGAACTCGTATGACAGCGGGAAAGGCCCCCACTCGTCGGGATAGTCCGACGGGCGCACCCCGGACGCTCCGGGGCCGGTCAGCTGGCCCGCTGTGAACGTGAGCAGGTCGGGCGTGGCGGCCCGCGCCTTCTTCCACCAGCTGTCGAAATGACGCGCCGAAGTCACCTGCGCGGGGATCCGCTGGTCGTAGAAGTCGTAGAGCACCTGATCGTCCACGACGATGCCGCGCCGCCGGGTCCGGCGCTCCAGTTCCTCGGCGTCGGCAAGCAGTTCCCGGTTGTGGTGGAAGAAACGGTGCCGGGTATGCCAGTCCCCCTCCACCAGCGCATGGCGGATAAACAGGTCCCGGGCCGCGGCGGGGTCGGCCCGCGCGTATCCGACCTTGCGCGCGGTCACGATCGGCAGGCCGTAAAGGGTGACCTTCTCCAGGGCCATCGCCGCACCGCGGCCGGCGTCCCAGTGCGGCTCACTGTAGGAGTGCCGCACCAGGTGCGCGGCCAGTGGCTCGGCCCATTCCGGCTCAATCCGGGCCGCGGTGCGTCCCCACAGCCGCGAGGTCTCGACGAGCTCGGTGACGATGACCCAGGGCGGTGGCTTCCGCGCCAGCGACGAGTCGGGGAAGATGGCGAACCGGGCACCCCGCGCCCCGGCGAACTCGCTAAGCGGGCGGCGCTTCCCGCGCGTCTTCTGGTCGGTGTCCCGCATGCCGATGTGCGACAGGAGCCCAGACAGCAGCGAGATGTGGATCTGCTGGGCCAGGCCGGCCGGGATCAGTTTCCGCTCCTGGCTCTGCTCACCTGCCGGGGGCTGGTCGCCGCGGCCGGTGCCGAGGGTGATGCCGAGGTCCGCCGCGGCCTGCCGCAGCTGGCCGTGCAGGTCCTGCCATTCGCGGACCCGCAGGTAATGCAGGTATTCGCGGCGGCACATCCGGCGGAACGCCGACGAGGACAGTTCGCGCTGCTGCGTGCGCAGGTAGTCCCACAGGTGCAGGAAAGCCAGGAAGTCCGATCCCGGTTCGGCGAAGCGCGCGTGCATGGCGTCCGCCGCCTCCCGCGCGTCGGCCGGCCGCTCCCGCGGGTCCTGGATCGACAGGGCCGAGGCGATGATCAGCACCTCGCGGGCGCATCCGTTGCGCGCCGCCTCGATGATCATCCGCCCGATCCGCGGGTCGACCGGCAGCTCGGCCAGCTTGCGGCCCACGTCGCTCAGCCGCCGCCCGCCCCCACGGCGCTCGTTTGCCGGGCGCTCGTTTGCCGGGCCGTGCTCGTTCCCCGGGCGCCCGGCTGGAGCCGTCCCGCGCCCGGCCGGCACCGAGGCGAAGGCGCCCAGCTCTTCCAGCAGGCGGACGCCGTCCGCGACGTTGCGCTTCTCCGGCGGGTCGACGAACGGGAAGTCGGCCATCTCGCCGAGGTCGAGCGCGGCCATTCGCAGGATGACGGACGCGAGGTTGGTACGCAGGATCTCCGGATCGGTGAACTCGGGCCGCGAGCTGAAGTCTTCCTCGCTGTAGAGGCGAATGCAGATTCCGTCGGACGTGCGCCCGCACCGGCCCTTGCGCTGATTGGCCGACGCCTGCGAGATGGGCTCGATCGGCAGCCGCTGCACCTTGGTCCGGTAGCTGTACCGGGAGATCCGCGCCGTGCCCGGGTCAACCACGTACTTGATGCCGGGCACGGTCAGCGAGGTCTCCGCGACGTTGGTGGCCAGGACCACACGCCGCCCGCGGTGCGGCTGGAACACGCGGTACTGCTCGGCCACCGGCAGCCGGGCGTACAGCGGCAGGACCTCCAGGCCGCCCGGGCGATCCGGCGGCCCCATGCGATCTTTCAGGGCGTCGGCGGTGTCCCGGATCTCCCGCTCACCGCTGAGGAAGACCAGGATGCCGCCGGGCCCGGCGGCGCACAGCTCGTCCACGGCGTCGCAGATGGCCTGGGCCTGATCGCGGGGCTCCTCGTCGGAGCGGTCCGGGTCGGCGATCGGCCGGTACCGCACCTCGACCGGATAGGTCCGGCCGGACACCTCGACCACGGGCGCACTGCGCTGGCCCGGGGGGACGACCCCCCGGAGCCCCAGTGCTGGCCCGGGGGGCGACCCCCCGGGATCCCCCCGCTGCGCTTCGCGCCCCGCCGCGGTACTTCGCCGGGACACCGGCCGCTCGCCGGGCCGGAGGCCCGGACTCGCTGTGCTGGCCCGGGGGAGCGACCCCCCGGAACCCCCCGCTGCGCTTCGCGCCCCCGCGGTGGTACTTCGCCGGGACACCGGCCGCTCGCCGGGCCGGAGGCCCGGACTCGCTGGGCCGGTATGACCGCCTGTCGGCATGTCGCCGGATCCGGCTTCCTCGAAATGCTTACTGAAACGCTGGGGGTCGATGGTGGCGGAGGTGATGATGACTTTGAGGTCGGGGCGGCTTGGCAGCAGGCGCTTCAGGTAGCCCAGGATGAAGTCGATGTTGAGGCTGCGCTCGTGCGCCTCGTCGATGATCAGCGTGTCGTAGCGCAGCAGCCGCCGGTCCCGCCGCATCTCGGTCAGCAGGATGCCGTCGGTCATCAGCTTGACCAGCGTCTCATCGCTGGAGTTGTCGTTGAACCGCACCTTGTAGCCGACGGTCGTGCCGAGCTCGGTGTCCAGTTCCTGCGCGATCCGCGCGGCCACGGTCCGCGCGGCGATCCGGCGGGGCTGGGTGTGACCGATCTGGCCGGTGACCCCGCGGCCGAGCTCGAGGCAGATTTTCGGCAGCTGGGTCGTCTTCCCCGAGCCGGTCTCGCCCGCGACGATGACGACCTGGTGGTCGCGAATGGCCGCCGCGATCTCGTCTTTCTTCTGGCTGACCGGCAGCTCGGGCGGATAGGAGATCACCGGCACGGACTCTCGCCGCTTCTCGACGACCGCCGCGGCCTCATCCAGTTCCCCGGAAAGCCGGCCGAATGCACGCTCGCGCGCCGCACTGTCACGCAGCGCGGCGGCGTTGTCGGCACGACGGCTCAGCCTGAGCTGATCGCGGTGCGTCAGCTCAGGCAGGCGTGCTCGCAGGTCAGCGAGCGAGGTAGGCACGGCGGCGGTCTCCATCACGCGGCACACACACACAATCCTGATGACTGAATGAGCCCGGCTTGGTACAACGCTTTTCCAGGGGGCGTTAATCCGGGGGGGGCTGGCCCACCCCCCGGGACCCTCCGAGTGCGCTTCGTCGGCCCGCGCGGTGGTACTCTCGTCGAGGTCTGCTCGGCCGGGAACGTCAGCCGCGCGCGCCCAGCGGGAGTTGCCGCCCGCGTTGAGAGTCGTAACTGCTCCCGTGCGCCGGTGGCCAGGACCACCTCATCGCGGCGTCCTCGGACGGGCAACGGCGAGATCTGCCTCAGCTCGGAGAACAAGTCGAAGAATGATACCGGCGATCCGGCGCGTGCATTCATCGGCGAAATCTCCGCACCCGTCGTCCAGCGTCGTCGCGTCCGGCGCAGGTGGAGGCTATGCCGGACCGGAGGCGCGACGTAGCGTTATCGCCATGGACGGCATCTCGGTGGGCAGTGAGTACGCAGAGCACATCACCGACGTGGACCTGCGGCTGCTGGCCGCGGTCACCGGGAACCCCCCCGTCCCGGAGAGCCTGCCGCAGATGCTGGCCGACCCGCGGGTGTTCGACGCCGTCTTCGGCCCCGAGGCGATCGCCTCCCGCGAGGCCGTTCTCGCCTCACCGTTCCTGGCTTTCGCCGTGGCCGTGCACCGGACCGCCGCCGACCTCGCCACTATGGGATATGTCACCGAACGGTCCCCGGCGCGGCAGCACGTGCCGGTCTTCGACGCCCCCGATCTGCGGGATTTCCTCGGCTCAGCCGCCCGCCGGCTCTTCCTCACCGAGCTGCTCACGTCCTTTACCCGGGTGGCCAGCGGCCAGTACCGGGTCAGCGTCGGCGGCCGGACCCGGACCATGCGGTTCAGCGAGCTCGACCCCGTTCGCCTCGCCGGGCTGCTGGACGCCGTGCCCGAAGAGTCGCGGCCGGGTGTCTACCGCCGGCTCGGGGACGTGTCCCTGTTCCTGTCCGGGGTGTTCCCGGACTACGTCGCAGGCCGCGCGTTCGGCCCGGTCAGCGCGGCGCGCCTGCTGCGGGCCGCGCGCGTGCCCGCCGCGGAGCGGGAACGGCTGGCGGCTACGCCCGACATCGAACTGCTGGAGCATCTCGGCGCCCAGTGGTACCGTTCGGCGCTGGCTCTGGCCCCGGTACGGACCAGCCGGCTGGCCGTCGTCGCCGAGGTCGCGGACCGGTTCCGGCAGGCGAGGCGCGTGCTTAACCACGTCACGGACCGGTACCTGATGGGCCCGGACAACCCCTGGTTCGCCGCTCCCGGCCGCTGACCGACCGGGATGCCGCTGCGCCCTTCGCTCCCGTTCCGCCCGTGGTGGAGACGGCCGAGGCGCCGGTGTACGACTTGAACGTGAGGAGCATGGCGAGCCCGGCGGCCGTGCCGCCGACGGCATACACAATGCGGCGCATCGGGTCCTCCAAGCGGATCGGGGATGGCAGCCGAATTCGCCGTCCCCGACCTGAGTGCCTATCCTTTCGTATGGGGTCTGGCCGGATAAGATCTCGCGTCACCGCCTTATGTAAGAGCCTGGTGACGACTGACGGCGCCGCCAGCGCAAGTGCCTGGTGGCTGGGATAGCGCCGCGGTCGGCTGAGCGCAGTGTTTGGTAACCAGAAGTAATGATCACGCCGCTCTGGTGGCGGCTGATCGGGTTGCAGGGGAAGCGATGATGAACTTTGGACCTATCGTGCCCGAGATGCCTGCGGCCGGGCTGCCCAAGGGGGCGTATCTGCTGGACGTCCGCGAGGACGACGAGTGGGTGGCTGGCCACGCGCCCGATGCGGCGCACATTCCGCTCGGCGAACTCGGCGGCCGGACCGAGCAGGTGCCCCGCGACCAGGAGGTCTATGTGATCTGCCGGTCCGGGTCACGGTCCGCCTACGCGGCGCAGGCCCTCGGCGCGGCCGGCTGGAACGTCGTCAATGTGGCCGATGGCATGCTCGGCTGGGAATCGGCGGGCCGGCCGATGGTCAGCGAGTCAGGCACGCCCCCCTTCGTGGCCTAGCTAGCCACGCTCACCGCGGCCCCTAGTTCCCGGGGCTCCGGGTCTTCCTCCGGGGGCTCCTCAGGTCCTCTGTGCTCCGAAAATGTGGGCGTTTTCTGCTGCGCCCGCAACAGTTCTTGACCACAAAGCCGACCGGCAGGTCGTGGGCCCGGTGACTATGAGCCGACTTCCTCGGTGGCCGGTCGCTGCATTCGATCGTTATGGAGCGGCCGGCCCGATCCGGGACGGCCGCTGCTCCCGGCGCCGCTGCTCGCCGCGCCACCACCGTTTACTCGCGCCGCTAGCCTGCGTTCGCGGCCAGCACGAGAGGCAGCACGGCCGGGGCCCCGGCCTCGCGGAGCAGCTTGGCGGCGACGGTGATCGTCCAGCCCGTCTCGATCCGGTCGTCGATGAGCAGGACCGGCCCATCCAGGGCCGCCAGCGCTGCGGCGAGTGCCTCAGGCACCGTGAGTGCGTTCCACACCGACCGCAGCCGCTGCGCACTGTTGTGCCGCCGCGGCCCGGGGCCGCCATCCGCGTACGCGAGCGCGCCGAGGTACGGCAGCCGCCCGATGCCGGCGATCCGCTGGCCCAGGCTCTCGATCAGCAGCGGCCGGGTCCGCGACGGCAGGATCGCCACCGCCGCCGGGCGATCCTCCCAGTCCCAGGCGGCCAGCACGGTGACGAGCGCGCCGATGAGGTCCGCGCTGACCGGCTCGTCTGGCGCTTCCTCGGACAGCAGCGTGCGCAGCCGGGTGCCCCAGCCCACGTCGGTCAGACGGCCGAGGGCCCGGCCGGGGCCGGCGGACAGATCGGCGGGAATCTTGCCGGAGGCGCCGATCCCGAGGTCGTTCATCCCGGTCGGCCACATCCGCCGCGGCGCGACGTCGACGCCGGGACGCAGCAGCCGTTCCCGAGCGGTGGCGGCCCCAGTGCCCGAAACGTCAGCCGGCCAGCGCCGTCCGGTGCAGTTGTCGCAGCGCCCGCACGGGCCTGCAGCCGGGTCGTCCAGCTCACGGCGCAGGTACTCCATCCGGCAGTCGCGGGAGGCGGCGTACTCGAGCATCGCCTGCTGCTCGCGGGAGCGCTCCCCGGCCACCCGCGCGTAACGTTCCGCGTCGTAGGACCACGGCTGGCCGGTCGGCTCCCAGCCGCCGCTGACCCGGTGCACGGCGCCGTCCACGTCCAGGACCTTCAGCATGGTCTCCAGGCGGGCGCGGCTCAGGTCGACGCGGGTCTCCAGTGCGTTCGACGACAGCGCGCGGCCAGCCTCATCCAGCGTGGCGAGGGTGTGCCGGACGACGGCTTCCGGCGGGAACGCCAGCGACGCGAAGTACGCCCAGATGTCCCGGTCTTCCCGTCCGGGCAGCAGGATGACCTCGGCGCGGGGTACGCCGCGGCCAGCCCGGCCGATCTGCTGGTAGTAGGCGACCGGCGACGGCGGGGCACCCAGATGGACGACGAATCCCAGGTCGGGCTTGTCGAAGCCCATGCCCAGCGCGCTGGTTGCGACGATGGCCTTGAGCCGGTTGGCCAGCAGGTCCTCCTCGGCGGCGATCCGCTGGTCCGGGTCGTCGCGGCCGCTGTAGGCGGTGACCGCCAGCCCCTGATCACGCAGGAACGCCGCGGTCTCGTGCGCGGCGGCGACCGTCAGCGTGTAGATGATCCCGGAGCCGGGCAGGTCGCCGATGTGCTCGGCCAGCCACGCCAGGCGCTGGTGCGCGCCCGGCAGGGACACGACCGACAGGTGCAGGCTCTCCCGGTCCAGCGGCCCGCGCAGGACGACCGCCTCGTCCTGGCTGCCCGCGCCGAGCTGCTCGGCGACGTCACGGGTGACGCGGGCGTTCGCGGTTGCGGTCGTCGCCAGCACCGGAACGGCCGCCGGCAGCGACCCCAGCAGGGTGCGCAGCCGCCGGTAGTCGGGGCGGAAGTCGTGGCCCCAGTCCGAGATGCAGTGCGCCTCGTCGATCACCAGCATCCCGGCGGTCCCGGCCAGCCGGGGCAGTACCCGGTCGCGGAAGCCGGGATTGTTCAGCCGTTCCGGGCTGACCAGCAGCACGTCCACGTCGCCCGCGGCGATCTCGCCGTAGGTCTGCTCCCAGTCCTCGGCGTTGGCGGAGTTGATGGTCCGGGCCCGGATCCCGGCGCGCCCGGCGGCGTCGATCTGGTTGCGCATCAGGGCCAGCAGGGGCGACACGATGACCGTCGGTCCCGCGCCCCGGGCGCGCAGCAGGGCGGTGGCGACGAAATAGACCGCCGACTTGCCCCACCCGGTGCGCTGGACCACCAGGGCGCGACGGCCGTCCAGCAGGGCGCTGATCGCCCTCCACTGGTCCTCCCGCAGCCGGGCATCATCGCCGGCCAGGGACCGCAGGCTCCGTTCGGCCTCGTCCCGGAGGCCGGGGACGGGCGCGCCGGCCTCGTCCCGGAGGCCGGGGACGGTGGCGGCGGGCGGGCTGGGCGCGGCGGTGTCGGCCATGCCCTCATTGGTATCAGGCGGCGCCGTCATTTCGCGGGCCGCTGTCCCGGGGCCGGGCGGTGGCCGGCGCCGGTCGGCTAATGCCCCATGCGGGCGGAAACGCCGCATCCCCGCGGCGTGTGCAGCCAAAACGCCAGTTCTCGGGGGCTCGGGCGGGGAAGATCGATTCATGACAGGTCCACGGGGTGCCGCTGTACTCGCGCTGCACTGGCAGGTCAATGTGATCAAACCGGAGGGTTTCTTCGGCGGGATGCTCGGTGAGCCGGTCGCTCGAAGTGGCGTGGTCGGCCGTGCGGTGCAGTTCCACTGGGCGGCCCGTTCGGCCGGTGCGCAGCTGGTGTTCACCCGGTTCACCGTGCCTGAAAAAGGAAGTTCCCTCGTCCGGAACACCGGCTTCATGCGGGCCGTCGGCGACGCGCAGGCGGCGTTCCGGCCGGATGCGCCCGGCGCTCAGCTGATCCCGGAAATGTCGGAGCTGGCCATCGGGGCGCATGTGGCCGACAACCAGAAGCTGTCCGGGCTGGCGGGCAACAACGTCGTCCGGTGGCTGCTGGACCGGTCGCTCAGCACGGTGTACGTCACCGGGGTGGCCACCAACCTGACCGTCGAGCAGACGGCCCGGCACGGCACCGACCTCGGATTCACGGTCTACGTCGTGAGTGACTGCGTGACCGCGGCCGACGACCGGACGCAGGAAGCCTCACTCGCCAACCTGCAGCTCACCACGGCGGGCTGCCTGACCGCCGACATGGCGCTCGCCCAAATGAAGGGATAACCGCTCCAGGGAAAACGCATCCCGGGATAACCGCGCTGGCCCGTCCGGCTTCGGCCACGGGGCCTGTTCGTGCGAGCACCACCAGGTCGACCGGCCACCCACCGTTCCGTGCACCATCTCGGCGCCGCAGCGCGGGCAGGTGCCGCCGCGGTGCCGGGCCGAGATGACATCGCCGGTGTGCACGCCGCCCCTGGCGATAGCCGACGCCAGCGCGGACTGCAGGGCACGGTACAGCCGGTCGGCGTCCCTGAGGTTCCGAACTCACCAGTCGCGTCGGACTTGCCTTCCATACGCCTCGTCGGCGATCCACATCGTCTTGCCGCGGCGCTGCGCTGAGGTGAGCGTGCGCCCGGTCAGGGCGTCACGCAGTTGCCCAGGGCTGTGCGGGCGGGTGACGAACGTGTCGGCGTCGTCGACGCCCACGATGCGGCGCCCCAGGGCCTGTTCGGCGATCAGGCTACGGGCGGTCTCGACCTCGGGAAGCTCCGGCACCCACCCGTTCTACCTGCCTCCCTGGTCAGCTGGGACGCCGGCCCAGCCTCGCGGTCACCGCGGTAACTGCTCAGGAGGCTGACGGCGGGCGCAGCCGCAATCCGGACATGCCGCCGTCCACGGCGAGGGCGGTGCCTGTCGTCGCCCCGGCCAGCGGGCTCGCGAGGTAGGCGATCGCGGCGGCCACCTCGTCCGCCGAGACCAGGCGCCCCATCGGCTGGCGGGCGTTCAGCGCCATCCGTTCGGCGGCAGGGTCGGGCGCGGCGTCGAGCAGGCGGCCGATCCACGGGGTGTCCGCGGTCCCGGGCGTCACGCAGTTCACCCTGATGCCCTCGCGCACGTGGTCGGCGGCCATCGCGAGCGTCAGCGCGTAGACCGCGCCCTTGCTGGCCGAGTACAGCGCCCGTTGCGGTAGCCCGGCCAGGCCCGCCACCGAGCAGGTGTTCACGATCGCCGCCTGGCCCCTGTCGGCGGCGGCACGGCGCAGATGCCATAGTGCGGCGCGCGTGGTGCGCACCATGCCGAGCACGTTGACGTCCAGGACGTGGCGCCACTCCTCGTCGGAGTTGTCCGCCACCGTGCCCGCGGCCCCGATCCCGGCGTTGTTCACCAGGATGTCGAGGCGGTCGCCGAGCGCGGTGACCGCCTCGCCGACCGCCCGGCGCACCCCTTCGTCGTCAGTGACGTCCGCGACCACACTGACGACGCCGTGGCCGGAATCGGCCATCTCGCGGTCCAGGACCGCGACCCGGGCGCCCCGGCGGGCGAGCAGCCGGGCGGTGGCCAGCCCAATGCCGGAGGCACCCCCGGTCACCAGCGCGGACAGTCCGGCGAACTCGGCATCCGGCGCGGCCGGGCCCGATTCGTGGCCTGGTCCCGTGCCCTCCCCGGTGTCCGGCTCGCTCATCCGTGTCCTCCCGTTCGCTGCCCAGCCCACCTCAGAAAATGCATCCGATGTATAGCGCAGCGACGGCGGGTGCGTCCAGGCCGGACGGCGCCCGGATCGTCGGCTCGGCCACCAGGTGGAGTTCCCCGAAGGGCAGACCTGCTGTGCACGGCCCGCGCACCCTGGACGTCCTGCTGGCCGGCTGATTCACCTGGCCCGCCGGGCGCGGGAGCGAGCCAGCAGGATCGTAGTACGCAGCGGTCGCTTCCCTCTTCGCCGACGTGCCCGGCTTCGCCGACGTGCCCGGTTGGCTGTTCTCCCAGCTCAGAATGGGTGTGGTCCATCCCGGCTGGCGCTTCGCTGTGGGAGAACATGCACAGGAAATTATTTTGACCTCTTCTTTATTGAGTGTAGTTGACTCAACTTTTGGAGGTCAGATGAGCGAACAGCTCACACTGCCGGTGCTGCCCCTGGACGACGAGGTTGTCCTGCCCGGGATGGTAGTGCCGCTTGAGACTTCCCAGCAGGAGGTGCGGGCCGCGATCGACGCGGCGCGCGTGCCGGCGGCCGCCCGGGTTCCGGGTATCCGGTCCGAGGCCAAGCCGCGGGTCCTGCTGGTTCCCAGGCTGGCTGACCGCGGGCTGGCCGGGGTGGGCACGCTGGCCGTGGTCGACCAGGAGGGACGCCTGCCTGGCGGGGAGCCGGGAGCGGTCCTGCGCGGTATCTCCCGGGTGCGGATCGGCGCCGGCACGACCGGCTCCGGTGCCGCGCTCTGGGTCCAGGGCGCCGTCGTGGAAGAGACCGGCCGCGGGCCCCGCGCCGATGAACTGGCGAAGGAATACAAGTCGCTGGTGATCGGCATGCTCCAGAACCGTGGGGCGTGGCAGGTCATTGACTCGATCCAGCAGCTGGACGACCCGTCGGTGATCGCCGACCGGTCCGGCTACTCCGCGTACCTCACCGCCGCGCAGAAGCTCCAGATCCTGGAGACCGCGGACTTGGTGGAGCGGCTCGATCTGATCATCGGTTGGACCAAGGAGCACCTGGCCGAGCTGAACGTCGCGGAATCGATCCGCAAGGACGTTCAGGAGGGCATGGAGAAGCAGCAGAAGGAATTCCTGCTGCGCCAGCAGCTGGCCGCGGTGCGCAAGGAACTCGCCGACCTGTCCGGTGACCCCTCCACCGAGGAGGACGACTACCGGGCCCGGGTCGAGGCGGCCAACCTGCCGGAGGATGTGCACAACGCGGCGATGAAGGAAGTCGCCAAGCTGGAGCGCACCGCCGAGCAGTCGCCCGAGGTCGGCTGGATCCGGACCTGGCTGGACACCGTGCTCGACATCCCGTGGAACGACCGGACCGAGGACTCCTACGACATCGCCGGGGCCCGGCGCATCCTCGACGAGGACCACACCGGCCTGGATGACGTCAAGGAGCGCATCGTCGAGTACCTGGCCGTGCGCCAGCGCCGGTCCGACCGTGGCCTGGGCGTGATCGGCGGGCGCCGCAGCGGCGCTGTCCTCGCGCTGGTCGGCCCGCCCGGCGTCGGCAAGACGTCGCTGGGCGAGTCCGTGGCGCGGGCCATGGGCCGTAAGTTCGTCCGGGTGTCGCTCGGCGGCGTCCGGGACGAGGCGGAGATCCGCGGTCACCGGCGTACCTACGTCGGCGCGCTGCCGGGCCGCATCGTCCGGGCCATCCGCGAGGCGGGCTCGATGAACCCGGTCGTGCTGCTGGACGAGATCGACAAGGTGGGAGCGGACTACCGGGGTGACCCGGCAGCCGCGCTGCTCGAGGTTCTCGACCCCGCGCAGAACCACACGTTCCGCGATCACTACCTCGAAGTCGAGCTGGACCTGTCGGACGTCGTGTTCATCGCGACGGCGAACGTGCTGGAGACGGTGCCGGGCCCGCTGCTCGACCGGATGGACCTGGTGCAGCTGGACGGCTACACCGAGAACGAGAAGGTCGTCATCGCCCGTGACCACCTGCTGCCCCGGCAGCTGTCGAAGTCCGGCCTCGAGCCGGACGAGGTGACCTTTGACGCGGATGCGCTGCACATGCTCGCCGCGGAGTACACCCGTGAGGCCGGCGTCCGCTCGCTGGAGCGTGCCATCGCGCGGGTGCTGCGGAAGATCGCCGCGAAGGTGGCCCTGGAGCAGGCGACGCTCCCGGTGACGGTGACCAAGGAAGGCCTGCGGGATTACCTGGGCCGCCCGCGCTTCACGCCGGAGACGAGCCTGCGCGAGTCCGAGCGCCGCACCTCGGTCCCGGGCGTGGCCACCGGGCTGGCGGTTACTGGCGCCGGCGGTGACGTGCTCTTCATCGAGGCGTCGCTGGCCGACCCGGAAACGGGCGAGACCGGCGTCACCCTCACCGGCCAGCTCGGTGACGTGATGAAGGAGTCGGCCCGGATCGCCCTGTCGTTCCTGCGCTCACACGGCGCGGAGCTGGAGCTCCCGGTGGGCGACCTGAAGGACCGTGGCGTGCACATCCACGTGCCCGCGGGTGCGGTCCCCAAGGACGGCCCGAGCGCCGGTGTCACGATGACCACGGCCTTGGCGTCGCTACTGTCAGGCCGCCCGGTCCGTGACGACGTGGCCATGACCGGCGAGGTCTCCCTCACCGGGCGGGTCCTGCCGATCGGCGGGGTCAAGCAGAAGCTGCTTGCGGCCCACCAGGCCGGCATCACGACGGTGCTGATCCCCAAGCGGAACGAGCCGGACCTCGACGATGTGCCCGCCGAGGTGCTGGAGAAGCTGACCGTGCACCCGATGACGGATGTGCGGGACGTGCTCCGGCTGGCCCTGGAGCCCGCGTCGGCGGCGGAACAGGCGATCGCCGCCTAGGGCACCTCGCCCGGCAGACAAGCTGGCCCCCGGACCCTCACGGGTCCGGGGGCCGGGGTTTCTACGGCGAGGCGCTCATACCGGCCCAGCGAGTCCGGGCCGCCAGGCCCGGTGAGTGGCCGGTGTGCCGGCGAGTTACCGCAGCGGGGCGCGGAGCGCAGCGGGGGGGTTCCGGGGGGTCGTCCCCCCGGGCCAGCACCGCGAGTCCGGGCCGCCAGGCCCGGTGAGTGGCCGGTGTGCCGGCGAGTTACCGCAGCGGGGCGCGGAGCGCAGCGGGGGGGTTCCGGGGGGTCGTCCCCCCGGGCCAGCACCGCGAGTCCGGGCCGCCAGGCCCGGTGAGTGGCCGGTGTGCCGGCGAGTTACCGCAGCGGGGCGCGGAGCGCAGCGGGGGTTCCAGGGGGTCGTCCCCCTGGGCCAGCACAGTCCGGGCACAGGCCGAAGAGTTCCACGGTGTGACCCACGTCGGTGAATCCGGCGTCGCGGGCCACCCGTTCGGCCCACTGCTCGACCGCGCGGCCCTCGACCTCGACGCTCTTCCCGCAGTTCCGGCAGGTCAGGTGGTGATGGTGAGCGCTGGTGCCGCATTGCCGGTACAGCGTCTCGCCGCTGTCGTCGCGGATGGCGTCGACGCTGCCTTCCTCGCTGAGCACCTGGAGGTGCCGGTACACGGTGGTGAGCCCGATGTGCTCGCCGCGCCGCCTGAGCTCGGCGTGGATCTGCTGGGCGCTGCAGAAACCGGGAAGATTGTCCAGTGCTGCGACGAGCGCCGCCGCCTGCCTCGTCCCGCGTACCTTCGTCCCCCGGGGAGCTGCCGTGGGACGTTCTCCCGGGCCAGCATCGCCGGTGGGCGGCTGTCCTGTGGAGCGATCGGACTGCGAGGTTGTCACATCCGCACGTTACAGCCTCGTTTTGACCACTCCAAATAGAAATGATTATCATTACAGGTATGTCGGCGGGCGCATGGTCGCGGCCCGCCGGGTATCCGGCCTGAGCGTCCCCCCCTCCCGCAGGAGTTCCTGCCATGCGTGTCCGTCCCAGAATGCTGGCCGCGGTCGTTCCCCTGGGCGCCGCCCTGCTGGCCAGCGCGTGCTCGTCGGCAGCAGCCGGCCCTTCCACCGGCTCGGGCAGCAAGATCGTTGCCGTCGGCGCGGAAAACGAGTACGCCAACGTCATCCAGCAGGTCGGCGGGAAGTACGTGCAGGCGTCCGCCATCATGAGCAACCCGAACACCGACCCGCACACCTTTGAGGCCAGCAGCAGCGTCGCCCGCGAGGTCGGCAGCGCGCAGCTCGTGGTCCAGAACGGCGTCGGCTACGACACGTTCATGAACACGATCGAGAAGGCGGTGCCAGACTCCGGCCGCAAGATCATCGACGTGCAGAATCTTCTCGGCCTGCCGGACAGCACGCCGAATCCTCACCTGTGGTACAAGCCGTCGACGATGCCCGCCGTGGCCAACGCCATCGCCGCCGATCTGGCCGCCATCCAGCCGGCCCATGCGTCGTACTTCCGGGCCAATGCGCATACCTTCTTTAACTCTCTCGCCGCGTGGAACCAGGCCATCGCGTCGTTCAGGGCGAAATACCCGAACACGCCGGTGGCGGTCACCGAACCCGTGGCCGACTACATGCTCCAGGCCGCGGGTACCGACATCATGACTCCCTTCCCGTTCCAGGCGGACATCATGAACGGCGTCGATCCGTCGGCGCAGGACACCACACTGGAGCGGAGCCTGTTCACGCAGCACAAAGTGAAGGTCTTTCTCTACAACCAGCAGGTGACCGATAGCCTGACAGAGTCGTTCATCTCACTGGCGAAGGAGAACGGCGTTCCCGTCGTGGGCGTCTACGAGACGATGCCGGTGCCGGGTTATGACTATCAGTCCTGGATGCTGGCCGAGATCCACGATCTCCAGCAAGCCGTGGCCACCAAGAAATCGACAGAGAAACTGTGACGGCCGAAAGCGTGCCCGATACCGGCTCCGATGAGCTGCTACGGCTGGACGGGATCAGCGTCCGGCTGTCCGGCCGCGAGATCCTGCACGACGTTGGCTTCACGGTCCGGCCGGGCCAGTTCACCGGCCTGATCGGGCCGAACGGCGCCGGCAAGACGACGATCCTGCGGGTCATCCTCGGGCTCTTGCCGCCGACCTCGGGAACGGTCACGGTGGCCGGGCAGCCGCACGGCAGGCGGGGCCGGGGACACGGTGGCTCGCTGATCGGCTACGTCCCGCAGAAACTGCTGATCGAGCCGGATATGCCGTTGCGCGTCCGGGACGTGGTGGCCCTCGGCATCGACGGGAACCGGCTTGGCGTCCCGTTCCCCTCACGTGCGCGCCGCGACCTGGTGGCGGAGACGCTGCGCGCCGTCGGCGCGGACGGTTACGCCGACGCCCGGGTGGGAGAACTGTCCGGTGGTGAGCAGCAGCGGGTCATGATTGCGCACGCGCTGATCAGCCGGCCGAGGCTGCTCCTGCTCGACGAGCCGCTGGCCAACCTCGACATCCGCAGTGCCCAGGGCATCGTGGCCGTGCTGGCGCGGCTGGCCCACGAGCAGCGGATCGCGGTGCTGATCTCCGCGCACGACATGAACCCGCTGGCGCCGGTGATGGACCGCATCGTCTATGTCGCGGCCGGGCGGGCCGCGGTCGGCCGCGCTGATGAGGTCCTGCAGACCGAGGTGCTCAGCAGGCTTTACGGTCAGCACGTCGATGTGCTGCACGTGCACGGCCGCGTCGTGATCGTGGCGGGCGAGGACGCCGGCCGCCCGGATGCGCTGACCAGGCGGCCGGGCACCGTGTACGGCAGCGGAGCCGCGTGACCGGCATGGGTCATTTCTTCAGCTACCTGTTCGAGCCCGGGCTGCTGTCCAGCGGTCCGGTGCGCGTCGCCGTGCTCGTCGGTACCGTGGTCGCGGTCACCTCGGGCGTCGTCGGGGTGTTCACCGTGACCCGCGGGCAGTCCTTCGCCGGCCACGCGCTCGCCGACGTGGCCACCACCGGCGGCGCCGGTGCCTTCCTGATCGGGCTCAACCAGTTCTGGGGTTTCCTGGTCTTCGGGATCGGCGCGGCCGCGTTCCTGGAGATCATCGGCGTCCAGCGCCGTCGTGGCCGGGACGTCGCGACCGGAGTCGTGCTCGGAGCCGCCCTCGGCGTGGCCGCCCTGTTCCTCTATCTCTCCTCGGCCACCACCAGCACCACAGGCGCATCGTTCACGGTCCTGTTCGGGTCCATCTTCGTCATCGACTCGTCGACCGTCCCGGCGCTCATCGCGTCCGGCGTGATCGCGCTGCTTATCGTGGTGCTGCTGTCCCGGGTGCTGCTGCTGAGCTCGCTGAGCCCGGACATCGCCGCGGCCCGGGGCGTCCCCGTGCGCAGAGTGGGAGCGGCTTACCTGATCGCTTTGGCGATTTCGGTCTCGCTGTCCGCGGTGGCGATCGGCGCGGTGCTCAGCACGGCACTGCTGGTCGGCCCGGCCGCGACCGCGCTGCGCATCGCCAAGGGACCGGCCCGCGCGATGGCTATGTCCGCGCTGATCGGCGTGGTCGCCACCTGGCTTGGGATCCTGCTCGCCTACGACAGCTACTACTGGCCGCCGCACGGGCACGGCTGGCCGGTGAGCTTCTTCATCGTCGCCCTGGTCGTCGCTTTCTACCTGCTCACCTACCTGCGCCGGCCGTCCCGGTCACGGCGGGCTCGGGCCACCGAGGCCCATTCCGGGGAGAGAGCATGTTCAGCGGCTTGATGATGAACACGTGGATCGCGGCGACCATCGTGGCGGTCATCGCGGGCGTGGTCGGCTTCTTCGCCGTGCTCCGCGGCTCGACATTCGCGGCGCACGCGATCCCGAACGGCGCCTTCGCCGGCGCGGCGGGGGCGAGCCTGCTCGGTATCAGCACCCTCATCGGGCTGGCGGTCTTCTCAGTCGCCGGGGCGCTGGGGATCGCGGCGTTCGGCCGCCGGGCCCGGCACGACGTCGCCACGGCGCTGGTGCTGGTGATGATGCTCGCCCTCGGCGCGCTGTTCGTGGGTGTGAGCACCGAGTACGCGCAGGAGACCTACTCACTGCTGTTCGGCGAGGTGTTCGGCGTCAGTACCAGCGAAATCCTGCCGATCGCGTGCCTGGGCGTGGTGAGCATCGCCGCCATCGTCGTCATCTTCCGGCCGCTGATGCTCTCCTCGGCGATGCCGGACGTCGCCGAGGCGCGAGGCGTGAGCACCCAGCGGATGGAGATCCTTTTCCTGCTCATCATGGCCCTCACCACCAGCATGACCGTGCCGGTGGTGGGAGCGCTGCTGATGTTCAGCCTCATGATCGGGCCCGCCGCCGCGGCGCGCTCGTTCACCAGCAGGCCCGGCCTCGCGATCGCCTTGTCGGTCGCGTTCGGCGTGGCCACGGTCTGGACGGGGATCGCGGTGTCGTACGAGACCAACTGGCCGCTCGGGTTCTTCGTCGGCGTCCTGGGCGCCGTGTTCTACCTTGCCGGACGGGCCTGGGTCACGGTCCGCCGGACCCGGACGGTCCGCGTCGGCCGCGTCCGGGCCGCCGCCACGGCATAGCGACCGTTCCCCCTTGATCACTGCGCCTTGATCACTGCGCCTGGCGCTGCCACCCTGACGCCTCTCCGGCGCACTGTCATCATTAAATGAAAACGAAAACCAATTTCGTTTACAATGATATCTACGGGCGGCCGCCACGGTCAGCGTCCGGCCTGCCCGGCCCCGAACAACGCTGGGGATGCCCGGTGCAGGGCCATCCCCAGCGTTCCCGGCCCTGGCCTAATGGTCAGGAGCCCGTACCCGTCCCAACGACGAAGGAGAAAACATGTCCCTTGATGTCGCACCCGGCCTGCTCGACCAGGCCATGCGCGGTGACGTGGACGAGGCCGCGTTCGTGGCCACGGTCCGGACCTCGCTGCCTTACGCCTATGACCTGATCGCCGGCCTCAGCGCGAGACTGCGCGAGGGCGGCATCCCCTTCGCGGACAACCAGGTCCCGCCGGCGACCGAAGCCGAACGGGGCCAGCTGCTGCGCGCCCTCGCCAGCGACGCCATCCGCGTGAGCCTGGAGCGTCACTTCGGTGTGCGGCTCGCCTTCCAGAACTGCCACCGCGTCGCGGTCTTCCCGCCCGGCGCCGACCCCGCCGCCTACCAGCTCTTCACGTCAGTGCGCGCTCAGCTGCTCAATCAGTCACCCGAGCTGCGCAACTGCTGACGGGTACGGCCCGGCTGCGTCCCTCCCGGGTCAGGTGCGGGAGGGACGCAGCCTGCGGGACAATGGGCGCTTCCGAACCGGAGGCGTCCTGAGCATGATGCGTAAGCCAGCCGGCCGGGGACCCGGCGCTGCGGGACCCGGGGAGCCGGACGCGGCGCCCCGGCACAGTCAGCAACGGTGGCTACGCGAGCGGGAGTACCTGAACGCGCACCGCCACGACCTATCCCAGGTGGCGCAGGACCTCTACCCACTGTCCTGGCGGGTCGCCGGTACGTCCCTGCTGGCCCGCCCGGAATGGGGGCCGGCCCGGCCCGTCCCGCTGGAGCAGGTCAGGCTGTCCTGGCACGCGGGCGAGGCTGGCACCGTCATCGATGCCGTCCAGCCGGCCGGGTCGGAAGGCGTGCGACCGCTGTGCGACGACGGGACCCGGTTCGCTTCCTACGCCGACGCGCTGGCCGCGCTGAGCAGGCCGCGACTACTCGAGAACCGCACGTGCTACCGCTTGCTGGCGGCCACCGCCACGGCGAAGACGGAGCTTACGTTCGGCCTCAACCACTATTTCGACCTGATCAACGTAAGCGAGGCGGTCGCCCACGAGACGGCTGGCCGGGTGCTCAGCCGCCCGGAAGCCCCGCTGGCGCTGAGCGCGCTTCCGCTGCGCTCGTCCGTTGGCGATCCGCTCGACCTGGCGCGGCGCTCCGTAACCACGGGAATCGCCACGCTGATCCTGCGCCTGGACCGCGAGGTGGGGAACGCGCAGATGTTCCTGCACTGGCGCGACCCGGCCAGCGTCGCCGTCAACGGGGGGCTCTACCAGGTCGCCCCGGCCGGCATGTTCCAGCCGTCACACGAGGCCGAATGGAACCTGGCCAACGATCTCGGCCTGTGGGAAGCCATCTCCCGGGAAGTGTCCGAGGAACTCCTCGGCACCGGTGAAGACTACGGCAGCGGGTCCGCGCCGATCGACTATCCGCGGTGGCCCTTCTTCGCCGCCCTGACTGCGGCGCGCCGGGCCGGGACGCTGCGCGGCTACTGGCTCGCCGTCGGTGCCGATCCGCTGACCCTGGACGTCGATCTGCTGACCGTCCTCGTCTTCGACGCGTCCTTCTTCGACACCGAGTTCGCCGGCCTGGTCGCGGCCAACGATGAGGGCCACATCCTGACCGGGCCCGGTGCCGAGGGCCGCGACGTCGGCATCGAATTCAGCGCCGCGAACGTGGCGCGCTTCACCAGCGCCGAGGCCATGCAGCCGGCCGGCGCGGCGCTGCTCCGCCTGGCCTGGCAGCATCGCGGCGTGCTGCTGGGAGGCTGAGGCCGCCCCGCCGCCCTGGGCCTTCCCGGCGGCTGTGGCCGGCCAGCCCCGGGCCTTACCGGGGAAAGCCCGGACGCTGTGGCCCGTGCACCCCCGGCCGCGGGCCAGTATGGACCTATGGCGAATCAGCTCAAGGACGCGACCAGCCCGTACCTGTTGCAGCACGCGGAGAACCCGGTCGACTGGTGGCAATGGTCGGACGAGGCGTTCGCCGAGGCCAAGCGGCGCGACGTGCCGGTCCTGCTGTCCGTCGGCTACGCCGCCTGCCACTGGTGCCACGTGATGGCCCACGAATCGTTCGAGGACCCGGAGACCGCCGCGCTGATGAACGAGCATCTGGTGGCGATCAAGGTGGACCGGGAAGAGCGTCCCGACGTGGACGCGGTGTACATGACCGCGACCCAGGCCATGACCGGTCAGGGCGGCTGGCCCATGACGGTGTTCATGACCCACGGGGGGGAGCCGTTCTACTGCGGCACCTATTTTCCCCGGCAGAACTTCCGGCAGCTCATCCTCGGCGTCTCGAACGCCTGGCGGGGCGACCGGGGCGGCGTGCAGCAACAGGCCGCGCACGTCGCGGAAGCGCTGGCGGGCAACGCGTCCGCCACGGCGCGGGCCCTGCGCGAGGGCGCGGGCTCCGGCTTTCTCAGCGAACTGGACGAGGCCGGCGCCCGCGGCGGGCCCGGCGAGGCCAGCCCGGCCCCGGCCGGTCTGGTGGCCGCGGCCGTCACGGCCCTGACGGGTGACTTCGACGAGGAGCGCGGCGGCTTCGGCCGGGCGCCGAAGTTCCCGCCGTCGATGGTGCTGGAGTTCCTGCTGCGTCACGAGGAGCGTACCGCCAGCGACGATGCCCGGCGGATGACCGAGCTGACGCTGGAGGCGATGGCCCGGGGCGGAATGTACGACCAGCTCGGGGGCGGGTTCGCCCGCTATTCCGTCGACGCGGGCTGGGTGGTCCCGCACTTCGAGAAGATGCTGTACGACAACGCCCTCCTCGCCCGGGTCTACGCCCACGCCTGGCGCCGGACCGGGTCGTCCCTCGCGCGGCGCGTCGCGGAGGAGACCTGTGACTGGATGCTCCGCGAGCTGCGGACGCCTCAGGGTGGCCTGGCCTCCTCGCTTGACGCGGACAGCGAAGGCGAGGAGGGGCGGTTCTACGTCTGGACGCCCGGTGAGCTGGAGGAGGCGCTCGGCCCGCGGGACGCGGCGTTCGCGGCCGGTGTCTTCGGCGTGACCGGGACGGGCTCCTTCGAGCGGGGCCGGTCGGTCCTGCAGCGGCGTGCGGAGCCTGCGGACCCCGGGCGTTTCGAGGCCATCCGCGCGGCCCTGCTGACGGTGCGGGACCGCCGGGTCCGCCCGGGCCGCGACGACAAGGTCGTCGCGGCGTGGAACGGCCTGGCGATCGCGGCGCTGGCCGAGACCGGCCTGATCCTGGACCGCGGCGACCTGGTGTCGGCCGCACAGGACAGTGCCCGCCTGCTGGCCGGCGTCCACCTGTCCGGCGGCCGCCTCGCGCGCAGCTCCCGGGACGGGACGGCCGGCCCCAGCGCCGGCGTACTGGAGGACTACGCCTGCGTGGCCGAGGGCTTCGCCGTCCTGTCCGGCGTCACCGGCGAAGCCCGCTGGCTGGCGCTCGCCGGGGAGCTGCTGGAGTCGGTGCTGGACTCCTTTGGCGACGGGGAGGGTGGCTTCTACGACACCGCGGCGGGCGCCGAGCGGCTCATCTACCGCCCCGCCGACCCGGCCGACAACGCCTCGCCCTCCGGCACGTTCGCCGCGGCCGGTGCCCTGCTGAGCTACTCGGCGCTCACCGGTTCCGCGCGTCATCGGGACGCGGCGCTCGCCGCACTGCAGGTGCTCCCGGCGCTGGCCGGGCGGTACCCGCGCGCGGCCGGCTGGGGCCTGGCGGTGGCCGAGGCCGCGCTCGCCGGCCCGGCTGAGATCGCCGTGGTCGGGCCGCCCGGCAGTCAGCCGACCCGCGATCTGCACCGGGCCGCGATGCTGGCCGCGCCGCCCGGGGCCGTCCTCGCCCTCGGCGACGGGACGGACGCCGCGGTCCCGTTGCTGGCCGGCCGTGGGCTGGTGGACGGCGGGCCCGCTGCCTACGTCTGCCGTAACTTCGCCTGCCAGCTGCCCGTCACCGACCCGGCCGCGCTCCGCGCCCGGCTGTCCCCGTCCTGAGGCCGCCATCACGCCCCGTCCTGAGGCCGCCATCACGACGGTGCATTTTTGATCAGATTCGGTACCCCTAACCACAAAACTGACCGGATTCGGACGTCAGGCGATGTGACCGAGCGTGCAACTCATCGGATAATCTGCTTACGCTGCGTACTCCAGCCAGGTGAGTGGGGCGTCCAATACTCGTAACGGGTGTCACGCCGCCTCGCCGAAACGCCTGAACAGGAATAAATAGGGTAAACGGTAACGCCGACGACTGACTGCGCGAATCGGGTCCTTAGATCTCAAACGACTAGGGTCTAGACGCTCGGGGCACACATGGGGCATCTTGGCCAAGGGGCGCTGTGCGGAACCGCCAGAGCGGACGGAACCGGCACAAGGGTTCCCACCGTCAGAGGTGAGGACGGCACGCCGGGCAGCGCGAGGACGCTGAGATTGCCGTGCCGCCGACCGGGCCGGGATGTCCGCGACGAAGGGGAAGAGCCTGTGCGGGACAAGGCGCTGTCGCTGCCGGCCCTGGCTGCCGCGATCGGCCTGCTCGCAGCGGGAGCCGGACTGGGTGCTCCGGCTCTGTGGCCGTCCACCGGGCCGCGCCCGGCGGCGGTGGCCAAGGCAGCGTCCGGCCTGCCCGGCGCTGACGTCTCGCGATCGCCGGTCCCCATCCTCGGCACCCCGCGCCTGACGTCGTTCACGCTGCCGGTCGCGCGGCTGACCGGCAGCCGCACCCCGACCGTCGCCCCGCTGCACGGGCTGCTCCAGGCGGCCATGATCGTCGTCGCGCCGTCCTCGCTCCCGTCCGGGACCCTGGCCGCGATCCGGCGGCTCCCGGGGGTCACCGGCGCCCAGTCGGTGGAGGCGGCCAAAATCCAGGTGAACGGCAAGTACACCGCGGTCCTCGGCGTGGACCCGTCCACGTTCCGCGGTTACGCGGCGCAGAAGACGGCCGCCTCGGATCAGCTCTGGCAGAGCGTGGCCGACGGGGCGATGACCGTTTCCTACACCATGGGGCGGCTGGACAAGCTGCCGCTCGGCGGCATGGTCCACGTGAACGGGGCCAAGCGGGAGAACCTGGCGGTCGGCGGGTTCGGCACGGTGGGCATCGAGGGCGTCGACGCGGTGGTCTCCCACACCGTCGCGCGGTCGCTGGGCATGCCGGCCGCCAACGCCATCGTGATCAGCGCGCCGCACGCCAACCTGGCCTCGCTGGCTACCGCGGTGCGACGGGTCATCCCGCGCGGCGCCGCGGCCGAGCCGCTTATGACACAGGTCAGCGCGGGCGTCACCACGACCGAGGCCACGGCGGCCGGCGTGTCCGGCGTTTCCAGCAGCAGCGCGGCGGCCGGCTCGACCGAGCTCGTCACGATGCTCAACGCCGCCCTCAGCCGGCAGGGGCTGCCGTACGTCTGGGGCGCGGCGGGCCCGGACTCGTTCGACTGCTCGGGCCTGGTGCAATGGTCGTTCGCGCAGGCCGGGATGCGTATACCGCGGGTGGCCGCGGACCAGGCCCGCACCGGGCCGGCCGTGCCCGTCGGCCAGCTTCAGCCCGGTGACCTGCTCTTTTACCACACGGATCCGACCGACCCGGGCTACATCTCACACGTCGCCATTTATCTCGGCAACGGCAAGATGATCCAGGCACCGCAGCCCGGCCAGCACGTCGAGGTCGTCCCGGCTGACACCGGCAACGAGTTCGCCGGCGCGGTCCGGGTCGATCCGGCCCTGGCCGCCGCGGTGGCCAGCTCCATCTAGGCGCCACCGGCCGTCGGCTGGGCCGTGCTGACCTGGCCGCCCCTCCGGGCCCGGCAGGGAGCGCAGCATGGCGGCGGAGCAGGCGCACAGCAGCAGGGTGATGAGCCGGAGCGTGCCCTCCGTCGGCCAGGACGCGAAGTGCGTGGCCCGCATGCCCGGTGTCACGGGCTGGGTGGACCCGGCGCTGGCCGCCGCGGTAGTCGGCCCTCGCTGAGCTCATGGCCTCCTACTCGGGCGAAGGGCGCAAGGGGGAGGCTTGTGTCATTTAATACGCTTATAATGCGTTAACGGCACTTTCTATTTGATGCCCAAGATAACCGGCTATCCCGGAAAAACCATCTTATTCCGGCCGCTCCGGGCGTTTCTGTTAGGTGGTTATGGTACCGGTAAGAGGCCGGAAAGTGTAAATAAGCTATTACCGGTTGTCCGGCTGCCGGTCTGCTCTTATGCTGCGACCGGTGGGGGTTAGGAAAGCGGTACTCATTTCGGTGTGGGCAGTATCGGCTGTCATCTCAGCTCTTGTCGCCTTTCACCCGGGCCTGCGTTTTGCCTTAGGCCAGCCGGAGTTGCAGGCGGCCCTCGAGACGGCCGCATCGCTCATCGCGCTACTCGGCGGATTTCTCGCGTTTGGTCGGCTCCGGCGGCTGGGCCGCCTGACCGACCTGACGCTGGCGTGCGCGCTCGGGGTGATCGCGCTCTCCAACTTGGGCTTTGTCCTGGTTCCCGCGCTGATCGGTGACGCGTCAAGCAACTTCGCCGCCTGGCTGGCGATCATCAGCAGCTCGCTGGGCAGCCTGCTCTTCGGTATCACGGCCTTCCTACCGGACCGGCAGCTGCGGTGGATCGGCCGCGCTCAGCTGACCGTCGTGGCGTGCGTGGGCGCCGGCCTCGTGCTGACCGTCCTCGTGGACCGGGCGCTCTACAGGTACCTGCCGACGGCCATCACTGCCTACTCCCCGGCCCGCGCGCCCGCTGCGCCGGTCCTGCACACCGATCCAGGGCTGCTTGCCCTGCAGATGGCCACGGCGGCGGTCGATGTTGCCGCTTCGGCCGGTTACCTGGGCCGGTCCCAGCGGCCTGATGGCGGCCTTTTCGGCTGGCTGTCGGCCGCGGCTGTGTTCGCCGCGGCGGCCCACCTCAACTACTTCCTCTACCCGTCGCCGTACGCCCGGGCAGTTTCTGTCGGCGACACGTTCCGGCTCTGCTTCTTCATCGTCCTGCTGGCTGGCTCAATGCGGGAAATCTGGTCGTACTGGCAGGCGCTCTCCCAGGTCATGGTGACCAGGGAGCGCCGCCGGATCGCCCGTGACCTGCATGACGGTCTGGCCCAGGAACTGGCCTGCCTCACCCGGAACCTCGACGCACTGACCGGGTCAGCCGACGAAGAGGCCCTGGACCGCTTGCGTCGTGCCGCCGACCGGGCTCGGATGGCCTCCCGGCTGGCGGTGAGCAATCTGGCGGTCACCCATCAGCCGGCCCTGGCCGACGCGTTTGCGGGTTCGGTGAGCGTGGTGGCCGAACGGCTGGGTGTCGATCTGGATCTTGATCTCCGCCCGGGCGCCCGCCTTCCTGCGGCGCATTTGGTCGCGCTGGTCCGGATCGCCAGTGAGGCGGTCACCAACGCCGCCCGGCACAGCGGTAGCCGGCGGGTGAGCCTGAGCGTCGAGCGGCGGGGGGCGCGGACCCAGATGCGGGTCAGCGACGCCGGCTCCGGCTTCGACCTCGCGGTCCCGGCGGACGGCTTCGGTCTCATCTCGATGCGCGAGCACGCCACCTTGGTCGGCGGTGATCTGCGGATCTCTTCCGTGCCCGGGCAGGGCACGCTGGTGGAGGCCACGCTGTGACAGCACCCCGGCGGGAGCCGCTGCGCATACTGGTCGCCGACGACCACGCCCCGACCAGGGATGATGTCCGCCGGGCGCTGGCCAGTGACCCCGGGTTCGAGATATGCGCCGAGGTGGCGGATGCCCCCGCGGCGATCGGTGCGGCTCTCCGCGAGAAGCCGGACATCTGCCTGCTCGACCTCCGGATGCCGGGGAGCGGGCTGGCCACGGTCTGGGAGATCCGGGCCCGCTTGCCGGAGGCCAAGATCGTGATACTGACCGTCTCTGACGAGGACAGCGACCTGTTCGCCGCGCTCCGGTCCGGGGTGGACGGTTACCTGCTGAAGACGATGAACCTGGACCGGCTGCCGAACACGCTCCGGGGCGTGTGCCGTGGCGAGGCGGCCATGCAGCGCACGCACGTCGCGCGACTCCTCGGGTATTTCCGGCAGCGGGATCCGCGCTGGCGGCGGCCGGCCGGGGGCGAATCCGCACGCTGGCGCATGACCAGCCGGGAATGGGAAGTGCTCGACCTGCTGGCCCAGGGGCGGTCAACCGGTGAGATCGCCGACAGCCTGGTCATCTCCTGCAGTGCGGTCCGCGTGCACGTCGCCTCCATCGTGCGCAAACTCGAAGTCCCGGACCGGGCCGCAGCCGCTGAATTGTTCCGGCGCGGCTCGGGCGGCTGACCGTCCTGGTGACCACGGGATGGCCAGGCTGCGGGGAGCATTGACGCGGACCGCTCAGGGAACTGAGCACCCGACTAGTGCATCCGGCTTGCACGCGCAAGTGCGAAGCAGAACTATTGATACGGAACCAGCGCATTCCACCGGCCCGTGACCGCTGGCGAGGAAGCCAGGTCGCAACCGATGGTGCTGAACACCAAGGAGAAGCTGGAGCCGCTTCGGATTTCCTGGCGTAACTCCATGATCCAGAATTGGCAGCACTCGATAAGAGGTCGCTCTAAAGCCGTCCAATTTAATGGCGTGCTCACCTTGGCATGCCATTTTCCGGGAAAGTAATGAAAGAAAAATCTTGTTTCTTGCGTAATCCTCTTATCTGCTCCGGGCGTCTCATATGTGAATGCCGCGGCTAAGCACTGCCCGCGGCAGAATGGCGCCTGACTGTCCGGTGCCGCTGTGGTCATCGTTTGATTTGGCGCTCTCAGCTAGCTAATCGAAAGTGGAGGCAATTCGTGGGGGCATTCCTTTGGCAGGCCTGCGCGCCTACCGCCGATGCTGAGCTATCTTCGGGGGCTGAGCTGGGGTTAATGCCGGACGGGGGCGGGAAAAGATCGCTGCCGGTCGGCGCCGTCGCGCTGAGCTCCACGGACGCGGACCACGATGTTCATCTGTCTCCACCGGGAAACCGGGCTGGGACCGGTGGGCGGCCCGTTCCGGCAGGGCACCCGTCCGCGCGGTCGGTACGGCTGGCTCACCCGCCCGGTACCAGGTCACCGGACAGGTTCCCATCCGGACTCATGCGCGAGACGCGTGACCTTGAAATCCTGATCCCCAGCCTTAACGAGGCCGGGCGGCTCCCCGGCACACTGGACCGAACGGTCGAATACCTCGCGGCGCAGCGGTATTCATCGTCGGTCGTGGTGATCGACAACGGCAGCATCGACCAGACCGTCGACCTGGTCGCCCAGATGCGTCCTGGCCGTGTGCCGGTCAGCGTGATCGGCTGCGCCCGGCCAGGAAAGGGCGCAGCGGTACGGCGCGGCATCCAGACCTCGCGGGCCCGGTTCGTTGGCTACATGGATGCCGATCTGGCGACTCCGATCGAAACTCTGGACGCCGTGGTTCCGCTGCTCACGTCCGGTTCCCAGGCCGTGGTCGGCTCTCGCCGGGTTGACGGTGCGGTCTTCGCCCAGCGGCAGCCCCTTCTGCGGCTGGCCGGCGGTATCGCGTTCCGGGTGATGGCCAGCCGGGTGCTTCGCGGGATCGCCGATACCCAGTGCGGGTTCAAGTTCTTCTCGGGCGACCTGGCCCGCGCCGTCGCCGGTCAGCTGAGCATCGACGGCTTTGCCTTCGACGTTGAATTGCTCTTGGCTGTCGTGCAGCGGGGCGCCACGGTCACCGAGATCCCTGTCGTGTGGGCGGACCGGGAGGGCTCGTCGCTGCGGCCAGGGACCGATGGGGCACGGGCCATTGCGGACGTGTTCCGGCTCTCTCGCCGGATGGCATCGTGATGGCGGCCATTGACCAGCTCACCGGCCGCCGCATCCTGTTTCTGAACTGGCGGGATCTGGCGAATCCCGCCGCGGGCGGCGCCGAGGCCTACGCCGAGCAGATCGCCCGGCGGCTCTCGGCCGCAGGGTGCCACCTCACCCTGTTCACCTCAGCCTATGAGGATGCGCCGCCCTACGACTGGATGGATCAGTATCTGGTGGTACGGCGGGGCGGCCGGTTCGGGGTGTACGCCGCGGTGGCGCGCCATCTGAGGCGATATGGCCGCCACTATGACGCGGTGGTCGATTTTCAGAACGGCATCCCGTTCTTCGCGCCCTGGTGGGCACCCGTAGGCACACCAGTGCTGTGCGTCGTGCATCACGTGCACCAGGACCAGTTCAATATGTATTTCCGCTGGCCACTGAGCGTCATTGGGCGGCTGCTGGAGGGCCGGGCCAGCCGCCGGGCTTACCGGGACTGCCCGCTTATCGCGGTCTCTCCGTCGACCCGGGCGGAAATGCGCCGCCAGCTCCGGCTGCGTGGCCCGGTGTACATCGTCCCTAATGGGATCGATCCACCGGTGCCGGGCCGCGGATCACGGGCCGAGGCCCCGGCCATCGCCGTCGTCACCCGGCTCGTCCCGCACAAGCAGCTGCACCTTCTCGTCCGGGCGGTCCCGGCACTCCTGGAACGCTGGCCAAGCCTTCAGGTTGATATCGCGGGTGATGGTCCTGGCCGCGCGGCGCTCGACGCTGAGGTGCGCAGGCTCGGCCTGGAGGAAACCGTGCGGCTGCCCGGCCGTGTCCCGGAGCAGATGAAGAGCGATCTGCTGAGCCGGGCGTGGCTCACCGTGGCCCCGTCGCTGGCCGAGGGCTGGGGGCTGACCGTTCTCGAAGCCAACGCGGTCGGGACTCCGGCGCTAGCGTACGACGTCCCCGGGCTCCGGGATTCCGTCCGCGACAAGGTGACCGGCTGGCTCGTACCGCCTGGTCAGGAGCTCGCGAGCGCACTCATCGCGGCCCTGGAAGAGGTCAGCGATCCGGAGCGGCAGCAGGCCATGGCCGATGAGTGCCAGCGCTGGGCCCGCCATTTCTCCTGGGACTCTACGACCGATCGGCTGGCTCGTGTCGTGCTGTCGGAGCTGGCCCGCAGGGGTCAGCCGCGACCGTCCCGGCGCGGGACCGCCGATCTCACGACCATCGCTTCCTGGCCGCCCGGTCAGCTGGACGACGACGTGGAACGCCGTCTGCGGAAGGCCGTGCGGGTGACGGATCTGATCAGCAGGAGTGAGCAGGGGCTCAGCATCCTGCTGACGGGCTGCGATGAGGTCGAAGCGGCTTCGGTGCTGCGCAGGGTCCCGATCGTGCCAGCCGGGCTCCGCCTGGCGACCACCGCCGAGGTCCTGGGCGGCATCAGCATGGACGGCACGCAGTGACGCGCGCGGTCAGGCGTGAGGAGACGACCGCAGCTCGCGGAGCCCGCTGGATCACCATCGCCATGGTGGTGGTCGGACTTCTCAACTACGGGTACGCGCTGCTGCTCACCCGTCTGCTGGATGTGGCCGGTTACGCCAGCTTCGCGGGCAGTCAGGGCCTCATCCTGTGGGCGTCGACCGTGGCCACCGTGTCCGTTCCCTGGGTGCTGGCCCAGGCACTGGTGCGGGCCCGGTCCAGAGAGGAGCGGACCTCGGCGATCCGGTTCGCGAAAATGGCCAGCGCCGGCGGCGGTGCCGTCGCGGCGGTCGTCGTGGGGGGCATCGCTATCCGGTTCGCGAGCCCGGCGATCACCCTTGTCGTAGCCGGCAGCACCTTCGTCATATTCCTGGGCACGACGACCATCGGCTGGCTGCAGGGCCAGGAGCGGATGCGGACCCTCTCCGGCCTGTACATCGTGGACAACCTGGTGAAGAACACCGCCGGGCTGCTCATGGTCGTGGCTGCCCGGTACGGGGCGCTCGGAGCTACCGGCGCCTTCGGGGTCGGAGCGCTGGTCTTCCTGGCCCCCTGGCCGCGCACGCCTGGCGGCGACGGACGGCGCTGGCGGGCCGTGCTCGTCAACCGGGATCTGTGGCGCCGGGCCATGGTCATCGCCGGCGGCCAGGGGCTGGTCTCCCTGTTCGTCGCGATCGATGTCGTGCTGGTCGCGATGCTGCCCGGTGATCGCGCCCTGGCCGCCAGCTACCAGGCCAGTGCGACCCTGGCCCGGGTGCCCTTCTACATCGCGGGTGCGGTGGCGATGGCCTTCTTTCCCTCGCTGTCGCGGCGGGCCAACGGAGGCGTGATCGCCGCCCGGGCCGTCCGCATGTACGCCGTGGTTGCTCTGCCGGTCGCGGTCGTCACGGCGACGACTCCGGCACCGGTGCTGGCCGGCCTGTTCCCGCACCAGTACGGTGCCGTGGCCACTCTGCTCAAGTACACAGCGGTCACTGGCCTCGCAGCGGGCGGAATCAGTCTCATCACCGCGTTCTTCCAGGCGGCCGACGATTCCTCCTGCGTTCGATGGCTACTTACGGGGCTGGCCGGATACGTGTGTGCGCTGCTGACGGGGTGGCAGCTGGGCGGGATCCCCGGGCTCGCCGCGGGCGGAGCGCTCGGGTCCGGGGCTGCGCTGGTGCTGTTCACCGTCTGCCTGGTACGCAGAGAGGGGCGCGGCGTGCTCGCGCTAGTCCCGCTGGCCGAGCCGCTGGCCGTGGCCGTGATTCTGACCGCGCTCCGGCCCTGGCCGCTGGTGTGGCTCGCGGCTGCGGCGGTGGCCGGGCTGCGGGCCGCAGCGCGCTTTACCCGGCCCGGAGCGCGGCACGCCCGCGGGCCGCGCTGGGCGGCCCCCGTACGCCGGGTTGCCGAGAGCCCGTCGGACCACCAGCGGCCGGGCACCCCGCCGAGCCCGGTGTCCGGGCTGGCGCCGGACGGGAGGAAACCGGCCGGACCGGCGGACCGGACCCATCCGCCCGGGGCGATGAGGACGACGCGCCACGGCCTTCCCCAGACGCGCCGCGCACCTGTCGTGGCTGCCCCTGAGTCAGGAGTGATTGCCCGGTGAGCCAGCACACCGCTATCCGGGAGCCCGCCCGTCCGGCCGGCCCGGCACCGGAGCGCAGCCGTCAGCGGGTGGTGATTTCCATCTATGACCACCCGCAGTACAACGGGGGCGGCCAGGCCGTGGTGGATACGATCGCCCGCCGCATGGCGGACGATTTCGACGTCACGATCGTGACGACGGCGCGCCGGGGTGGGACCGTGGTCCGGGACCACGTTCGCTACCGCACCCTCCCGGTCTGCTGGGCCGGGCCTCGTGGCGGGCAGCTGGCGTTTCACGCCCTGCTGCCGTGGGCCGCCCGGCGGATCCCGCACGACCTGTGGATCGAGAGTTTCACCCCGCCCTTTTCCACCAGCTTTCTCCCGCTCTTTTCGCGGGCCCGGGTCATGGGATTCGTCCAGAGCCTGAGCGGTGAGCAAATGTGGCGCGTGTACCGGCTCCCCTTCTTTCTCGTTGAGCGGCTGGGCCTGCGCTTCTACCGGGACATTGTGGTGCTCACCGCCGCCGACGAGGCGCTCATCCGCCGGCACAGCCCGTCGGCCGCCGTGCGTGTCATCCCAAATGGCACCCCCCCGCGGCCCCTTGACGAGCAGCTACTCGGCCGCGGTGAACACATTTTGTATCTGGGCCGCATCGACATCTGGCACAAGGGGCTGGACCTGCTGCTCACCTCGTATCAGCGGAGCGGGCTGGCCATGCCCCTGCTGATCGCGGGCGGCGGTACGGACCGCGCGGCGCGGAAATTCGAAACGCTCGTCGCTGCTGCCGGCGGGGGGGTCCGCTGGGTCGGCCACGTCACCGGGGCCGCGAAAGAGGACCTGCTCAGGCGCAGTGCCTTCGTCGTCCTGCCGTCCCGTCGTGAGACGTTCGGCCTGGCGGCGCTGGAAGGCATGGCGTACGGGAAACCGGTCCTGCACTTCGATCTCCCCGCGCTGGGCTGGATGGATGGTGATGTGCGCGTTCCCGCCTTCGACGTCGGCGCGTTCGCTCGCGCGATGCGCGACCTGGCCGGTGACGAAGCGGCCCGGCGCGAACTCGGGCGAGTGGCGCACGCGGCCGCTCAGCGGCAGGGGCTGGACGAGATGGCCGACCGCCATCTCGCCCTGGCCCGGGAACTTCTCTCCGCACCGGCCCGCCGGGCGCGGAAATCGGCCGGTGTGCCATGCCGCTGAGCATGCTTACTGACGCGATCAAGCAGCAGGTTCCGCTCGTCATGCTGTCCCCGCACCTCGATGACGCGGTCCTCTCCTGCGGGGCCCTGATGATGTATGCGGTCAGTTCCACGACGGTCACGGTCGCGACCATCTTCACCGAAGCGGGCCGGGTACCGCACACATTGTCGGCCCGGCGTTATCTGCACCAGGTCGGCGCGGCGAATGCCAGGTTGCTCTACCAGCAGCGGCGAGCCGAGGACGAGGAGGCTCTCGCATCCATTGGCGCCCGGTACGTCCATGCCGGGCTCACGGAGGCGCTCTTCCGCCGCCGCACGGTCCGGGCTGGCCGGTCGCTGCTGGCCCGCTGGCTCGCTGAGGCTGATCATGTCTATCCCGTCTACCGGAAGCACATCACCTCGGGCCGTATCGCGGCCGCGGACGCCGGCACCCTGCACGATGTCTGCGGCATCATCCGGCAGCTGACCGGCTCCGGGCCCAGCCTCGTTTTGGCTCCGCTCGGTGTCGGCGGGCACGTCGACCACGTGCTGGTCCGCGACGCAGCCGAGCGAAGCGATGCGCCAGTGGTCTACTACAGCGACTTTCCGTATAACCGGCAGCACGGGCCCGACGACGCGTTCCTGCGGCAGAACCACCTGTCCGAGGCGTCATGGCCGGAATCCGCAGAGATCAAGACCGACCTGATCCGGATGTACCGGACACAGATCGGGGCGCTGTTCCACAGCGGCCACATCCCGCGTGCGCCCGAGGTCTTCTTTTCCCGGCCGTAACGCCGTTCGTCCCGGCGCACCGGCAGCTCATGAAGGTAAGGAACAAGTGATACAGACCGATACCAGACAGGTCCCCATGGTGGGCGTGCGGCCTGCGCCACGTGGGCGGTCAATCGCGGTGACCTCGGCCGGTGCCGGGGTCCTGACCCTGCTCATCCGGCTAGTGCTGCACGGCCGCTCCTTTGATCTGTACGGCGACGAGGTCGTGTACACCGAGCTCGGCCGCAGTGTCTTTTCGGGGGGTTTCCCGCGTTACCAGGGGTCAGCGTTCTTCCTGCACGGGCCGGCTTTCTTCTACCTCCAGGCGGGCTGGGCCCGGCTCACCGGCCCGCCGCCCGGGCTGATGGCCTGGGTGTACGACGTCCGTATGCTGAACGGGCTGCTGACTGGAGTCACCGCCGCGGTCCTTGTCCTGCTGGCGGTGCGAGCCGGCTCACTTCGCACGGGCGTGGTGGTGGGACTGCTGTTCGCGGTCGAGCCCTTCTGCATCAGGCAGAACGACCGGGTCCTGCTGGAGACCTCGCTGATGCTCTGGGTGATGCTGGGTTACCTGGTGTTCATCCCGCTGGTCGGTCGGCTGCCGTCGGGCCGCAGCTGGCCCCGGGCGGCAGGCGCCGGACTGCTGTTCGGCTGCGCGGTCCTGACCAAGGACGAGGCAGCCCTGCTCACGGTCCTTCCCTTGCTGGTCGCCGCGGCCCTCCGGCTCGGTCCCCGTCGTCGGCTGACGCTGATCACCGTGGGCACCACGATCGCCGCGTATGCGGTCTACCTGGTGGTCGTCGCCGCCAACGGGCAGTTCAGCAACCTGTGGGGGGTCAAGACCTTTGGCATCCAGCGCATGCTAGGTCTCATCCAGGTCACCGGTTTCCACACCCACGGCGGGGGGGACCTGACCGCGCGGCTGGGCGCTGAGGCTGGCTCGTTCGCCACGACCTACGCCATCCTGGCGCTGGCCGTGCCGTCGCTGGTCATCCTGTGGCGCCGGGGCGGCCCGGTCCAGCGGCTGCTGGGCCTGCTCTACTGCGCGGCGGCCGTCACCCAGGCCTACGCCGTTTTCCTCGGCACGCTGGAGGAGCAGGAACTGTATCTGCTGGTTGTGCCGAGCCTGCTGGTCATTCCCATCGCCGCATCCTTGCCGGCCCGGCGACGCCGGTCAGCTTCCGGTGCGGCGATGCCCCGCCCGAAGCCGCTGGCCATCGCGATGGCCGGACTTCCAGCGCTGGCGATCGTGCTCAACCTCGTCACCTTCGGGCAGTGGCTGTCGTCGCCTGATGACGCATTCGTGCAGCTGTACAACTATGCGGCCGCTCATATCCCGGCCGGCGCAAGGATCGCGGCCCTGCAGGGTGATATCGACTCGGAGTACGCGCTCGGGGCCAGGTACCAGGTGGGCTTCTGGGTGACACCCGCTGCCCTGCATCAGGCCGGGGCCCGCTATCTGGTCATCGAGTGGGGATCTGTCGCGGACGACTACGCGGACCTCAGCGTCGGCCAGGCCCAGGGGCTGGCCCGCCTGGGACGCCCGCTGTTCTCCGCATCGGGACGTTCCTACGGCAGGGTGGCGCTTTACAAGCTGCCTGCCGCCCCGGCTCCGCGCACCGGAGGGTAGTGACCATGGGCCCGGGATCGGCCACGCTTCCCGCGCTGCGGTGCCCGTCCTGCCGCGGGCCGTTCCGCATCGTGGCCGGCGCGCAGCGGCACGGGCTCTCGGCACGGCGGTTTTCGTTCCGTCCGCCGTCGCCCTGGCCGCCGCCGGGCACGGAGAATCACGTCCCGCCGACCAGGAGCGCCTCCTGCGGCACAACATCTTCCTCGACCTTCCCGGCAACTACTGACCGGGAGACCTACCCGAAGAGCTGGCCATGACCGATATACCGAACCGCATCGCGGCGAGATTCCCGCAGCTGAGGTTTCGTTCCCCAGCGCCCCTTTCGCTTTACGGGGAGATGGCGCGCAACTGCTCCGTGCTCAAGACTGCCTGGTATTCGGCTCGTTTCCGTGGGCTCGTGGTGGTCGGCCGCGGCAGCAGGATCCGGGTGCATCGCAGTGCCCGCCTGATCCTGGCCCCGCGGTCTCTGGTCGCGATAGGCATCGCCCACGACCGGGCAGTGGGGGCCGTGCTGCGGATGCGCCCGGGGTCCTCGTTGCGGATCGGCGGGCGGGTGCAGATCATGCGCGCTTGTCACGTCGAGGTCGGGTATGGCGCCACGCTCACCATCGGCGCCGACACATTTCTCAACGAGGGATCCTCCGTGATGTGCTGCAGTTCGACCAGCATCGGCAGTGGCTGCGCAATTGCCTGGGGGGTACGCATCCTCGATACGGACATCCACACGGCGGGGGCGGGCGCCGGGAGCCCGCACGCTCCGGTACGGATCGGCTGCGACTGCTGGATCGGGGCGGACTCTCTCGTCCTCAAGGGCACGTATCTGGGTGACGGGACCGTCGTCGCGGCCGGCGCGGTCGTGGCATCCGACGTGCCACCCAGGAGCATGGTCGCGGGGGTGCCGGCCAGAGTCGTGCGGGAGAACGTTTCCTGGGCCCTGTAGCCGGCCGCTGGCACGTCGTACCGGTGCGGGTGCTGAAGCTGTCAGAACGCCGTCGTCCCCTGCACGGCATTGCCGGGACCAGCCTGAATTTCGATCGGCCCCGTGTTGCAGATGCGGTTGTTGGTCGCGGTGACGCTTTGGATGGAGCCGGACTGGCCGGCGTCGCCGATCTGGATTGCGGGGCGCTGGCTGCCGTTGAGCAGATCGTGGATGTAGTTACCGCTGATCGCGACGTTCTGCACGTTCCCGACGCCATCGCCGTAGTAACCCGTATGGACACCGAATAGCGAGCCGTAGAACTCGTTGTCCGCCACGGTGATGTTGTAGATGGAAGCTCCGCCCACGGCCAGCTGAAGGCCGCCGGCTCCGGGTCCGCCGTGTACTTTGTTATTGGCGAACAGGACGTCATGAACGGGCGCGCCCATGGTGTGGGCCGCTAGCCCGTCATCGCCGGACTGTACGAAATTATTGATGACCTGACCCGAATTCGAGTCGAGAATATGAATGCCATCCAGCTGATCGTACTTTGCGCCGGTGCTGACTTGAACATTGCTGTTCTCGACGCAGAAATCAGTACTTCCTACCATGGCGATTGAGTAAGTAAATGGATTACGCACATAGACGTTGTTGACCATGACATTACTGGAGCTCCGGGCCTCGACAACGTAGCTGTATAGCCGGGCCGGTACATTCGCGTCAAGTGTGTCACCGCTTTGGTCGGCGGTCAGATTGGAGATCGTTGTGTTCGAGGCTCCCGCGGTGCTGATGATGGGATACCCGCCTCCCGTACCCTCGGTGCTGAGGAAGCTGGGTCCGGCCCTGATGACCGTCGACGGGCCGGCACCCGTCAGGTCGACGTTGTTTCTCATCACCAGATGTCCGTTGATCATGAAGGTCCCAGCTGGCAGCGTGACGATCCCGCCGCCACGCTGCCCAGCGATATTGATGGCATTCTGGATGGCCGCCGTGTCGTCGGCGGACCCGTTGGCGGCCGCCCCCTGCACCGGCACCTCGGCCGTGGCGGTGGATCCCGTGGCGGAGCATTTGAAGCTGCTGGCGGTGGCGCTGGCCGTGGTCTTCCGGGACCCCGCCGTCGCATTGGGCATCATGCTCGCTGCGGTGCTGCCGGTGAGGGCCGCGATCGAGATTGACGAGAGCAGGCCGACAACAAGGGGCCGCCTTTTCGGCAGATAGTGGCGGCTTCGTGCCGATCCCGCAGAAGAGTTCTTTCCGCTCTCGCCTGGCGTGCCGGGGCGGCCCGGGCTTTGTTCTTCGCGAAGATCTTCAGTGATCCGCTGGCCAGCTTTCAGTGACTTGGTCTTGCGGCTCATTTTCCCCTATTGCCCGACCCGGCCTTGGCCGTTCTTTGTGTCGTCGTGCCGCCCCAGCGGCGCCGCAGGTCAGCTGCGGCACCCCAAGAGTCAGCCGGCCGGATATCGGCCCGAAAGAGGCAGAGAAAAAAGATGATTGTAAAGTGTCGGCAGGGTAACCGGGTGTGATGATCGGTCATTCGCACAGGTTGTCCTGCTTCCGGCTGGATCGGTGAATACTCGCGCGGGCTGTCTGTCGCGGCCTCGCTGCCTGAATAGTGTCAGCCTGGCCGTATTCCGGTAGCTGGTACTGCTATTTCCGAGCGAGTGGTTTTCATATTAGAATAAATGGCCATGTATCGGCTATGTCGTGCAGCCTGTGTCGCCGGGGCCCGGCCGGGGCCCGGCCGGGGCGGCCGCGTGCTGCGCCGTTGAGCGCGGGACACTGGCGGGCGGGGTCACTGAGGTTTCTCCGGCGTGCAGGCCGTGAGCCATCAGCAGGGGGTACGTGCGATGTGGCGGAGCCAGCGAGCCGGCCTGACGCGGCGCCCCTCCGCACCGAGCCTGCTGCAGGACCATTCCGGCGAGCAGCGGGTCACCAACATCGAGTTGTTCTTCGACCTGGTGTACGTGTTCGCCGTGACCCAGATGTCGCACCACTTGGTCGCCCTGCCGACCGTGGACGGAGCGCTGCAGACCGCGCTGCTGCTCGCGCTGGTGTGGTGGGCGTGGGTCTACACGACCTGGGCGACCAACTGGCTGGATGCCCGCCGGATACCGGTCCGGCTCATGCTGATCGCGCTGATGCTCGTGAGCCTGGTGCTGTCGGCGGCGCTGCCCGGGGCATTCGGATCCCGCGGGCTGATCGTCGCCGGCGCCTACGTGCTGATGCAGGTCGGCCGGTCCGCGTTCGTGGCGATCGCGGGGCGCGGGCAGCGGGTTGACCGGATCTTCGTGCGGGTCACGCTGTGGTCGGTGGCCAGCGGCTGCCTGTGGGTCGCCGGAGCCTTCGTGGGCGGCCACGCCCGGGAACTGGTGTGGCTCGCGGCCCTCGGGGTCGACCTGCTTGGCGACCGGGTCGGCTTCTATATCCCCGGGATGGGCCGGACCACCAGCGAGGAGTGGACGATCGCGGGCGGGCACTTCGCCGAGCGATGCCAGGCGTTCATCATCATCGCCCTCGGTGAGTCGATCGTCGTCATCGGGCAGGCCCTGTCGGTGCGGCCGGACGTCAGTGGCCCGGTGGTCGCGGCGTTCATCACCGCCTTCGCCGGCAGTGTCGCCCTGTGGTGGATCTACTTCGACCGCAGCGCGGAGGACGGCGCACGGGTGATCGCCGCGTCGCCCGACCCCGGGCGGCTGGCCAACTCCGCGTACCACCTCATCCATCCGGTGATGGTGGCCGGGATCATTGTGGCGGCCTCCGCCGATCAGGAGGTGCTGGCGCATCCCGCGGCGGTCGGCCGCGTGGGCACGAGCTGGATGGTGGTAGGCGGGGCGGCCTTGTTCCTCGCCGGGCACGTCCTGTTCAAGCGGGTCATCTGGGGCGTGATCTCCTGGCCCCGCGTCATGGCCATCGCCGTGCTGCTCCTGCTGCTGCTGCTGGCCCCGCACATCACGGCGCTGGCCTTGAGCATCGTGGTGGTGCTGGTCCTCGTGGCCGTGGCGGTCGGCGACCGGTTCTCCGCCTTGACGCATTGAGACGATGACGTAATCATGATTACATGAGTACGCAACAAGGCGGGCCGGCCGAGCCGGCCCGCGGGGGCGACAGCACCAGCGCGGCCGGTCAGGACGATGGGGGCGCCGGCGGGGGCGCAGCGCAGGACGAGGACACGGGCCAGGACGAGGACACGGGGCAGGACGAGGACACGGGGCAGGATGCCGGGACGTCCCCGCGCGAACGGCTGCGCGGCTGGTTCACCGGCAGGCTCCCGGCCGGATGGTTCATCACCGTCCCGGCGATCGAGGCGGATCGCGAGGAGATCACCGTCATCGGGACGCTGCCCGACCCGGAAACCGCCGCGGATGCGTCCGGCGCCGAGCGTGCCGCAGCCGCCGAGGGCCGGATCCGCAGGTTCCGCGAGGAGACCAGGGCCCGGCGGGTCGAGATCGCCCGGGAAGCCGAGCACAACTTCCGGCGCAAGGTGTCATGGGGCGTCACCTGCGCGGACCGGACCGAGATGTTCACCACCCTGTCGGTGCCGGTGATGACCCGGCTGCGCCAGCCGGAGCGCCGCGTCCTCGACACCCTCGTCGAGGCTGGCGTCGCGCGCAGCCGGAGCGACGCGCTGGCCTGGTGCGTGCGACTGGTCGGCCAGCATGAGGATTCCTGGCTGGCCGAGTTGCGGTCCGCCCTGCGCCGGGTCGAGGAAGTCCGCTCGGAGGGCCCGCGCACGTGAGGGTGCCCGGCCGGCACGGCCCGCGAATTATGGTTTGCACCAGTGCGTAATTGACGTGAGGGAGATGGTCTATACCAAAAGCGGTTAAAGGGTCTAAACCAAGCGTCCGCTGAAGGTCTATACCAAAGTTGACTCCCTGGTCATGTTCGTTTAGCAGTGGTGACAATCGGGCTCACGGTGCGCTTCGCCGCGGCATTGTGACGCTGATTACACCGCGCTATTCATCTCCTGCTTCCGGGGTACACTCACCAAAACCCCGCAGCGTTTCCGGCCCTTCATATTTGGGCCCGGCGCGGATGCGCGGCAGGTGTCCCGTGGAGGAGGAGCAATAGTGGCATACCAGGTGAACGCAGCGTCGGTGGAATGGAACCCGCCGGGGGCACGGCTGCGCGAGCTGACGGAAAAAATGCCGAACGCATCGATCACCGAATTCGGAAACGTAGTGGTCAAGGCGCGCGTCGATTCGCGCAGTGCCGGGTCCACCTACATAGTCGACGACTCGACTAACGCCACCAAGCAAACGATCAGCCGGGATGAATACGATCGTGTGGCCGCGCAGCAGGATGCGTATATCGCGGGGCAGGACATGGTCGTCGTCGACGGCTATATCGGCCCCGATCCCGGCTTCCGCACGAAGGCGCGCCTGATCATCGAGGCGGCGAACGCCAACGTCGCCGGCATGCAGAAGCAGCTCTACTACCCGGCGGGGGAGGACTACGATCCCGCCACCTGGGTGCCGGACACCACGGTCATCTACACGCCGAACCTCCCCGCCCCCGGATACCCCAGCGACCGGGTCATCGCGGTGGACCTCAACGACAACATCACGCGCGTGCTCAACTCGGACTACTTCGGTGAGTCCAAGAAGGGCGGCCTGCGGATGTGGAACAACATCGTCTATAACCGCGGCGGCCTGTCGCTGCACGCCGGGTGCAAGGTGATCCCGGTCGGCGGCCGCAACCGTACGGTCCTGATCGTCGGGCTCTCCGGCACCGGCAAGACGACGACGACGTTCACCTCGCAGCTGGGCAGCAGGCCCGCCCAGGACGACTTCATCGCCCTGATGCCGGACGGCGTCGTGCACGCGACCGAGAACGGATGCTTCGCCAAGACGTTCGGGCTCAATCCGGACTACGAGCCCGCCATCTACTACGCCACGATCAAGCCGGACGCCTACCTCGAGAACGTGTCCGTGAACGCCGTCGGCAAGGTCGACTTCTTCGACACCTCCTACACCAAGAACGGCCGCACCACCTGGCCGTTCTCCTACGTGGACCCGTGGCCCGCGGACCAGCTGGAGCCGGCCGAGTTCCTGCTCATCCTCAACCGGAACGAGAACATCGTCCCGGGCGTGGCCCGCCTCGACCGGGCCCAGACCGCCGCGTACTTCATGCTCGGCGAGACGACCGGCACCTCAGCCGGCGGCAAGGACGAGGAGGGCAAGTTCCTCCGGATCCCCGGCACCAACCCGTTCTTCCCGCGCGACATGGCCGACATGGGCAACCGGATGCTGGAGCTGCTCGACCAGCATGGGCTGCAGGCTTTCGTGCTGAACACCGGGCGCGTCGGCGGCGGCGACAGCAACCCGGATTCGAAGAAGGTCACGATTCCCTACTCCTCCGCGATCGTGCAGGCCATCGTTGAGGGGACCATCGAGTGGACCGAGGATCCTGACTTCGGCTACGAGGTCGCCAGCTCCGTGCCCGGCGTCGACGACATCGAGATCCTGCAGCCCCGCCGGCTGTACGAGCGCACCGGCCGCGACGGCGACTACGCCGCCATGGTCGCGAAGATGAAGCGGGAGCGCAGCGAGTACCTCGCGTCGTTCGACGGACTGGACCCCTCGATCCTCAAGTCGATCGCCTGACCCAGCCGGACACCATGCGGGCCGGGACCGCCGCCGGGATTCCCTCGCCGGGGACCCCCCGGCCGTCCCGGCCCGCGCTGATCCGGACCAGGGCCGGGCCCTGCGGCCTTCCCTTTCACTCGACCTTTGCCGATAGCTCAGGATCGTTGGATACCTTTTCTATGGCTGAGCAGGTGACAGGAAGGTCGCTAGATGGGATTTCGTGGCCTGGTGTACCGGCTTTACGCGCGCAGGCTCGAAAGTTCCCTGTCGCCGGGGGCGATTCCCCGGCACGTCGGCGTGATGTGCGACGGTAACCGCCGGTGGGCCAGGTCCGCCGGCCTGCTCGATGTGGCCAGCGGCCACCAGAAGGGCGCCGACAAGATCTTCGAGCTGCTCGAGTGGTGCCGGGAAGCCGGCGTTGAGGTCGTCACCCTCTGGCTGCTGTCCACGGACAACCTGATGCGGCCCGCCGCCGAGCTCGAGCCGCTGCTGCGGATCATCGAGGACACCGTCCGCCGGCTCGTCGCCGGCCGCTGGCACGTGAACCCCATGGGCGCGCTGGACCTGCTGCCCGGCGGCACCGCCCGGGTGCTCAAGGATGCGGCGGAGGCCACCGCCGACAATCCGGGCCTGCTGGTCAACGTCGCGGTCGGGTACGGCGGACGGCGGGAGATCGCCGACGCGATGCGCTCGCTGCTGCACGAGCACGCCACCCGCGGCACCTCGATCGAGGAGCTCGCGGAGGTCCTCGACGTGGACCACATCGCCGAGCACCTCTACACGGCCGGCCAGCCCGACCCCGACCTCGTCATCCGCACCTCAGGCGAACAGCGCATCGGCGGATTCCTGCTGTGGCAGACCATCCACTCGGAGTTCTACTTCTGCGACGCCTACTGGCCGGCCTTCCGCAAGGTCGACTTCCTCCGCGCCCTGCGCTCCTACGCGGCCAGAAAACGCCGCTTCGGCGCGTAGCTGTGCTGGCCCGGGGGGACGCCCCCCCGGACCCCCGCTGCGCTCCGCGCCCGCGCGGTGGTACTTCGCCGATACACCGGCCGCTCACCGGGCCCGAGGGGCCCGGTTCGCTAGCCGGTATGAGCGTCTCGCCGTAACTCGTTCCTGGGACCAGTTCTCCGCAATAGGACTTTGTGGGCTTTATCGGGCGGGCGCGGGAATCGGGACACGCCGGTGGGCCGCGGAAATGGCCGGAGTGGGGTGCTCACCTGGAATTTCCCAGGTCTTCGCGTGTGCGGGTATTTCCAGACCGGCGGGTATCCAGGTACCTTCGAAGTGGCGGACGGCGAGCGCCGTCCGCGGGAAGGCCCTTGGATTTGCGAAGCGTTCGCGTTTCCGGACGCAGGCGTGATGAAGGAAGGGCCGGAACGTGGCCCTTCGTGGGCCTACCCCGGTCCGTCCGAGACGCCTGTGAGCGTTACTCGCCAAGCGGCTGGCGGCGGGCCCGCGGGCCCGCACGCGTCAACGCCATCCGTGGCGGTGATGGTCACCGCACGGGTCCGAGTAACGCGAGCCTCTCCGGGCACAGGCTCCTAGCGGGGTGCCGCTCCAGGCACCCAGGGGAGATCGCGTGGCCAGTTCCTCGATTCGCCGCGGTCCGCGGCAGACCAGCAGCCAGCCAGTCCCCGCGTCGGGCACCCAGCCCAGGCGACGTACCGGCTCGGCTGCTGGGCGGTCCCGCAGCAAGGTCCGAACCTACGTGCTCGACACCAGCGTCCTGCTCTCCGACCCGGGCGCCTTCAGCCGGTTCGACGAGCACCTCGTGGTCCTGCCGGTCGTCGTCGTCACCGAGCTGGAGGCCAAGCGTCATCATCCTGAACTGGGGTACTTCGCCCGCCAGGCGCTTCGCTTTCTGGACGACCTCCGCATAGAGCACGGCAGGCTGGACGCCGAGCTGCCGGTCAACGACGTGGGCGGCACGGTCAAAGTGGAACTGAATCACACGGACACCGGGGTCCTGCCGGCCGGGTTCCGGCTCGGCGACAACGACACCCGCATCCTTTCCGTCGCGTGCAACCTCGCGGCCGAGGGGCACGACGTGGTCCTGGTCAGCAAGGATCTGCCGCTGCGGGTCAAGGCGGCCTCGGTGGGGCTCGCGGCGCAGGAATACCGGGCCGGGCTACCGGCCGATTCCGGCTGGATGGGCATGTCGGAGCTGACCGTCCCGCGGGCCGACATCGACGAGCTGTACGCCAACGGCACGCTTGACTGCGAAGCCGCGCGCGACCTGCCCTGCCACACCGGCCTCGTGCTCGTCTCCGCGGGATGCAGCGCGCTGGCCCGGGTCAAGCCGGACAAGTCCATCCAGCTGGTCCGCGGCGACCGGGAGGTCTTCGGCTTGCGCGGCCGCAGTGCCGAACAGCGGGTAGCCCTGGATCTGCTGCTCGATCCCGAGGTGGGCATCGTCTCCCTCGGTGGCCGCGCCGGGACCGGCAAGTCTGCGCTGGCGCTGTGCGCGGGCCTCGAGGCGGTCATGGAGCGCCGCCAGCACCGCAAGGTGATCGTGTTCCGGCCGCTGTATGCGGTGGGCGGCCAGGAGCTGGGCTACCTGCCCGGGTCCGAGGCGGACAAGATGAACCCGTGGGCCCAGGCGGTCTTCGACACCCTGTCCGCGGTCACCACGCAGGATGTCATCAACGAGGTCCTCGCCCGGGACATGATCGAGGTGCTCCCGCTTACCCACATCCGCGGCCGCTCGCTGCACGACGCGTTCGTGATCGTCGACGAGGCGCAGTCGCTGGAACGGGGCGTGCTGCTCACGGTGCTCTCCCGGATCGGCTCCGGCTCCCGCGTCGTGCTCACCCACGACATCGCGCAGCGGGACAACCTGCGGGTCGGCCGGCACGACGGCGTGGTCGCGGTCATCGAGAAACTCAAGGGCCACCCGCTGTTCGCGCACGTGACCCTGGTGCGGTCCGAGCGTTCGCAGATCGCCGCGCTCGTCACCGAAATGCTGGAGGACTCCGGGCTGGAGGACTCCGTCCAGTAGTCAGGTGCAGTCATGAGACGTGACGTGGCGGCCCGCGCGCCCGGAAGGGCGCCGGGCCGCCACCGTGCTGTCACCCCCGGGCGGATCCCCAGCCGGTAAGATGCTGATCGGGGATCCGCGCGGCGAAAACGCCGTCGCGTGCAGTAGCGTGACGCTCGTCATGGTGCATACATCTCCTGTTCCTGCGGACGTGCCATCACCGGATGCCGGCTGGCCGCCGGTGTCGGTGGTCATGCCGGTCCGTAACGAGGCCCGGCACCTGGCCGAATCGGTCCGCCACATCCTGCAGCAGGACTACCCGGGCGAGATCGAGCTGGTGCTCGCGGTGGGGCCGTCACGGGACCGCACGCTGGCCATCGCCGGCCAGCTCGCCGCGGACAACCCGCGCATCATCGTGGTGCCCAACCCGGCCGGCAAGATCCCTTCCGGGGTGAACTCCGCGATCAAGGCGGCCCGGTTCGGGATCATCACCCGCGTTGACGGGCACGCCATGCTGCCGCCCGGCTACCTGCGCACCGCGGTCCGGACCCTGCAGGAAACCGGCGCCGCCGACGTTGGCGGGGTCATGGCCGCCGAGGGCGTGACCCCCTTCGAGCAGGCCGTGGCGTGGGCCATGACCTCGAAGGCCGGTGTCGGCGGGGCGAACTTCCACACCGGCGGCCAGGCCGGCCCGGTGGACAGCGTCTACCTCGGCGTGTACCGGCGGGTGGCCATCGAGAAGGCCGGCGGCTACGACGAGCATTACCTGCGCGCGGAGGACTGGGAACTCAACCACCGCATCCGGCTGTCCGGCGGCATCATCTGGTTCGCGCCGGAGCTGCGGGTCACCTACCGGCCGCGCTCCAGCCCCCGGGCGCTGGGCGCTCAGTACTTCCACTACGGCCGGTGGCGGCGCGTGGTGGCCCGCCAGCACACCGGCACGATCAACCTGCGCTACCTGGCGCCGCCGGCCGCCGTGTCGGTGATCGCCGCGGGGACCGCCGCGGGCGTCGCGGGACTGGCCGGGCTCGCCGCGGGCGCGCCGGCCGCGGTGGGCTGGCTGGCCCTCGGGCTCGTGATCCCCGCCACCTACCTGGCCGGGATCATCGCGGTCGCTGCCGCGTTCGGCCGTGGCCTGGCGCTCAGCGTGCGTACCCGGGTGCCGCTCGCCCTGGCTACGATGCACCTGTGCTGGGGGGCCGGGTTCCTGACCAGCCGGCGTACCCTCCTGCACAGCCGGAACGGCAGCGCCCGGGCCCGTCCGGCCGCCCCCGAGCCCGCAGCGCCGCGGTCGGTCAGCCAGTAACCAGGGCCAGCCCCGCGCGGACCAGCAGGCGGCGGCCAATCGCGGCGATGGCGCCGTTACCGGATCGCGAGCTATCGGCGGCGCGTATTGACCGGGTATTTCGCCCGGTTATGCGCGCGGGCGGGAGAGAATGAATCATGACTTTTGATCTGCCCAGCCTCCTGGACGCGCACCGCGGGCAGGGATATGAGCTGACTGGTCGCTACCTCAACCCGCAGCTGCCGCGGATGCTGCACGCCATCGGTTTCGATCACGCCTACGAGCGGGCCGAGGGCGCCTACCTCTATGACGCCCAGGGCAGCCGGTACACCGACTTCCTGGCCGGGTTCGGGGTGTTCGCCGCCGGGCGCAACCATCCCGTCATCCGCAAGGCGGTGCACGACGTCCTCGACGCCGAGCTGGCCGACTGGGTGCAGTTCGACACCCCGCTGCTGCCCGGACTGCTAGCCGAGCGGCTGCTGGCCAAGGCGCCCGGGATGGAACGGGTCTACTTCTGCAATAGCGGGACCGAGGCGGTCGAGGCGTCGCTGAAATTCGCCCGGTACGCCACCGGCAAGCAGCGCGTGCTGTACTGCGACCACGCCTTCCACGGGCTGACCACCGGGTCGCTGTCGGTCAACGGCTCGGCCGAGTTCCGCAAGGGGTTCAACCCGTTGCTGCCCGACGCGTGCGTTCCGCTGGGCGACCTGGATGCGCTCGAACGCGAGCTGCGCAAGGGCGACGTGGCCGGGCTCATCGTGGAGCCGGTTCAGGGCAAGGGCGTGCACATCGTGCCGCCCGGGTTCCTCAGCGCCGCGGCCGGCCTGTTGCACCGGCACGGGGCGCTGCTCATCTGCGACGAGGTACAGAGCGGCTTCGGGCGCACCGGGAAGTTCTTCGCCTACCAGCACGAGGACGTCGAGCCGGACATCATCACCGTCGCGAAAGCGCTGTCCGGCGGGATCGTGCCGGTGGGCGGGACGATGGCCAAGGGGTGGATCTTCGACAAGGTGTACTCGTCGATCAACCGCGTCCTGGTGCACGACTCGACCTTCGGCTCCGGGGCCGCCGCCATGGCCGCCGGCCTCGCGACGCTGTCCGTGATCGAGGAAGAGGGCCTGGTCGAGAACGCCGCGCGGACCGGCGACGCGCTGCGCGGCGCCCTTCAGGAGATGGTCGACCGGTACGAGCTGCTCGGCGAGGTCCGCGGGCGTGGCCTGATGATCGGCATCGAGTTCAGCAAGCCGAAGTCGCTGAAGCTGCGGACCAGCTGGAACATGCTTCAGGTGGCCCGGCGCGGGCTGTTCGCCCAGATGGTGGTCGTCGCCCTGTTCCAGCGGCACCGCATCCTCACCCAGGTGTCCGGCGACTTCGTGGAGATCATTAAGCTGATCCCGCCGCTGACGATCGGTGACACCGAGGTCAAGCTGTTCCGTGAGGCCTTCATCGAGATCATGGACGACGCCAGCCGCGGCAGCGGGCTCATCTGGGACTTTGGCCGGACCCTGGTCAAGCAGGCGATCAGGAACTGACTCCGCCGCGGTCGGTGGCCTGCAGCAGGGTCTCAGCGATGGCCAGATCACGCGGGTAGGTGATCTTCAGGTTGTGCTCGCTGCCCGCCACCACCCGGACCGGCACATCCGGCAGGTAGCGCAGCACCACCCCGCAGTCATCCGTCGGCGTGAAGTCCGGGTCGGCCAGGGCCAGGTCGTGGGCCCGGGCGAGCACCGACCACCGGAAGCCCTGCGGGGTCTGGCAGCGGAGCAGGCTGTCCCGGCGCGGCATCCGGGTCATCACGCCGTCGGCGACCACGACGATCGTGTCCGAGGTCGGCACGGCCACCCCGACCGCGTCCGCCCCTGACAGCGCCGCGACGCAGTCCGCGATGATCCGCTGGCCGACGAGCGGGCGGGCCGCGTCGTGCAGCAGGACACCGCAGTCCCCGATGCGCATCGCGCGCAGGCGCGCGCCGATGGCCGCGATCGCCTGGCGGGTCGAGCCGGGACGCGTGGTGCCGCCTTCGATGATCCCGGCCAGCTTGCTGAAGCCGCCGCCATCCAGCAGTTTCGCCGCCTCGCCGATATGAGCGGCCGGCATCACGACCAGTACCTCGTCCACGCCCGGCGCCTCGTCGAAGGCCGCCACGCAGTGCTCGATCAGCGTCCTTCCGTCCAGGCGCAGCAGCTGTTTCGGCACGTCGGCGCCGAACCGCAGACCGTATCCGCCCGCCAGCACGACCGCCACCATCCGCATGAGCCGGACTTTACTGGATGCCCCGCGCTGGCCCGTCAGTACGCGCCAGCGGCGCGGCCCGTGAACCGGTTACGTGAAACGATGGCTACAACGTGTGTCCGTGCCGGCATTCAGCGGGTTAGCTCGGTAGGCTTCTGGAAACCTTGTGCGCCTGAGCAGCGCCTCCGAGTCGTCGAGGGCTCCGGGCCCGGTTCAGGAACTCAGGGCATGGCTCAGAAACGCGGTGGGCGGCTGGTCGGTAGGAGGATCGGGGCGATGGGCCGCTGGAAGGACGTCAGATGACCATTGCGCTGGTCCTCGCGGTTGAGCCGGCTGCCGGGCTCTGCGGCCAGCTGACGTCACTGGGCGTGCGGCGGGTGGATGCGACCGAGGACGCCAGCCCGGGCGGCGGGCTGCTGACCGTCGCCGCCGCCGCGCGTGCCACCGGCGAGCAGATGCTGATCTGCGGCGGCGACCTCGCCGTCCCCCGGCAGGCCCTGGCCCGGCTGCTAGGCGCCGAGCGGACAGCGGGCTACGCCGAGGAACGCCCCGGCTACCGGGCCATGCTCGTCGACCCGTCGGACCTGCGGGCGCTGGCCGAGGCGGCGGAATACCTCGCGTCCCGGCCGGATGAGCCAGACCAGGTCGGCGCGCTGCTGGGGGAACTGGCGCGCCGGGGTGTCGCGGTGAAATTCGTCGAGGCCAGGCCGGACGGGGACGCCGACCGGGACGAAGACGGGCTCGTCGCGGGGTTCTTCGCCGACCCGATCGCCCGGGACGTGGCCCGGTGGGCGTCAGAACGGGCGCTCGCGCCGGCCGCGCTGATGGGCATCAGCCTGGGTCTGGGGCTCGTGGCCGCCATCTGGTTCTCCGAGCCGACCGCGATCGCGAAGGCCGTCGCGGCGGTGACCCTGCTCGCGGCCTTCGTGTCCAGCCGCGCGGGCCGGGTGCTGGCCGCGGCGCCGGGACCGCTGCTGGCGGCGATCGGGTCCCCCGGCGGCCGAGCGGGCTCACCGACCAGCGTCATCCCGCCCGCCGGGGACTGGCTGTCGGCCGCCGGGTGGGCGATCACCGAGTGCGCCGTCTACGCGGGCCTCGCAGCCAGCGCCGGCCTCGGCCGGGCCAACCCCGGCGCCGGTTTCGGCATATCGGCGATCGGGCGCGGCCCCGGCGGCGTGTGGCATCTGGCCGTGGCGGCCCTGGCGGTGCTGGCCGTCCGCCGGATGACCGACCTGTGCTACGAGCGCGCGACGGAAACCACGGGCGGCCGGATCCGGCTGCCGCGTTCGGCTGCGCGGCGGCGGATCGAACGGGCCCTGGCCCTGCCCGCCGGGGAGCGTGTCGTGCTGGTCATCGTGGCCGGCGGGATCTGGGGCCCGCGCGTGGCTTTTCTCGCGCTGATCGGATGGGGTGTCGCCGCCGCCGGGTACGTTCTCACCGCGCGGATCGTGGGCCTGCGCGACTCGGCGGCCCACGGCGGCCGGGCACCGTCCACCGCGCTCGCGCCCGCGGACGAGGGATCGATCAGCCTCGACGCGGCGGCGGCCCCGTTCGGGGTCCGGGGCGCCCTGGCTGACGGCACCCGTTCCGGTGATGGGGCCCGATCGGGCGACGGCGCCCGTTCCGGCGATGGTGCCCGTTCCGGTGACCGTCAAGACGGCGAAGGTGACGTGGATGATGCCGACGAGGCAGGCACCGGCGAGAATGCGTTCTCCGCGGTCGGGTTGCGGCCGACCGGGACGGCCCGCGAGCCCGCCGCCCGGCGTTCGCCGCGTCCCCGGGCCGCGGCCCGGGAGAGCGTGGCAGGCGGCCAGATCGCCGCCTACCGTGACGACGGCCCGATCTCGCTGTGGCTGGGCCGCCTGGTTGAGGGGCGCATTCCGCCGGTGCCGCCCGTCCTCGTCGGGGTCTTCGTGACGGTGGCGCTGGCCCTGCTGGGCATGGGCAACCTGTCGGGCGTGCTCGTGCTGACCCCCGTCGAAGCGATGCTGCTGGCCGGGCTGGGTTCGTGCCATCCGCATGACGGGCGGCTGGACTGGCTGGTTCCGCCATTGCTGCAGGTGGGGGAGTATCTGTTCCTGGCCGCGCTGGCGTTCAGCCGGGCGGTGTCGCCGCCGCTGGTTTTCGCGCTCATCGCGGCCGTGGTTCTGCGCCACCTGGACGTCGCCTACCGGGCGCGCCACCGAATACGGTGGCCCGCGGCCCGGCCGGCCGATCACCGGGCGCGCAAGCAGGCCCGGGCGGAACCGGCCGGCCGCTGCCGGCGCGCCGGCGACCGCGGCGCTCGGCCGGACGACGGCGAACGGGCCGGAGAGGCTGCGGACCGGCGTCCCGCCGCGCGCCGGGGACTGGCCGCGAGCCACGGCCTGGCCTGGCCGCCGATGGCCCCGGACGGGCGGCCCGCCGACGTCACCGGCCTCGGCTGGGAGGTAAGGATGCTGGCGCTCGGCGTCGGCGCGGCGCTGGGTATCGTCCCGTTCGCCTGCGTCCTGCTCGCCGGGTATTTGTGGGCCCTGGTCATCCGTGACTTCCTCACCGGCTGGCTGGGCGTCCGGGGCGAAGCCGCCTGAGCCGGCTGGCCGGGCATCCGGGCGAAACCGCCTGAGCAACCGGCTAATCCGATCGGCCCGGCCGGCTCGGTGAGGTTGACCTGCGGGCACCGACGGCCGGGACACGGCGTGACGGAACACGGCCCTCAGGCCGGCGCGGTTCCACGGACCGTGAGCAGCCCACAGCAGCGGGCCACGCGGAGGAGTGCCTCCGCGCGACCGGCGTAAAGCTGCGGTAACAAACGGGACCTCAGCGGTGCAGGGCGAGGGTAGTGTCGAGAGGGGCGATGGACAAGATCGCGCGGAGAGGATCGGATGAGTCCTTGCTGACGCGGAACCCAGTGCGCGGGGTCGGGTGGGCGCCTGGCGTTACCTGGGCGTGGCCGTCACTGAGCAGCGTCGGCCGATCCTGGATCGTCGCCGCATTCGTGGCCTGTGCCACGTTCGCTGGCGGGGTGTCCCTGGTCTCCACGGATCATCTGCACCGCATGTGGGGCATCATGGCGGCCTGCGGCTACGCGGCCGCGGCCGTGTCCGCGCTGGCCTGGCGGGCTCGGGGCGTGGACCTCGCGCTCGCCGTGAGCCTGTGCGGGGCCCTGATCGTGCCGCTGGTCTGGATGGCGTGGACCGGGCAGGGGCAGCCGGAGGTCAGCGTCATCGCGCGGTCCGCGCAGTTGCTGATCCACCACGGCACGCCGTACCAGGCGCCCGCCATGCTCAGCCACACGCGCGACCCGAACGCCTACGATCCCTACCTGCCCGCCATGACGGCGTTCGGCCTGCTCTGGGCGGCGGTCGGCCCAACTCCGCCAGCCGACCCGCGGGTGTGGTTCGGGGTGGCGTTCGTGGTCTTCTTCGCGCTGGCCCTGCGGGTGGCGAAGGCCAAGGACGTCACGCGCTGGACCGTGTTCGTCACCGCGACCCCGATCATCGCGTTCGAGCTGGCGGTCGGCGGGACGGACGTGCCGATCATCGCACTTATCTGCCTCGGCTTCGCGCTGCTGTGGCGGCACCCGCGCCCGGTGCTGGCCGGCCTGGCCTTCGGCGGGGCCGCCTCGATGAAGGCGACCGCTTGGCCGGCCATCGTCGTGGCCGTCGCCCTGGCCCTGGCCAGGGACGGGAAACGCGCGGCCGCCGTCGTGACCGCCGTCTCACTCGGTGTCGTCGCGGTCCTGGTGGGCCCGTTCGCCGTGCTGCGACCGGACTCGCTGGTGAAGAACACCATCTTGTTCCCGCTCGGGCTGGCCAGCGTGACGTCACAGGCCGTCAGCCCGCTTCCGGGGCACCTGATCGCGCAGACCGGGCACGCCGGCCGCCTGTTCGTCATCGCGATGCTCGCCCTGTCGGGCGTCGCCGTGCTCGCGTCCCTGGTGGTGCGGCCACCCCGGAGCGTCCCGTCAGCCGTCATCCGGCTCGCCATCGCGCTGTCACTGATGTTCGTGCTGGCGCCGGCGACGCGCTTCGGCTATTTCATCTACCCGGGCGGCATCCTCGCGTGGCTCATCGTGTCCTACGCCGGTCAGCGTGCGCCCACCGGAGACGAGGACGCCAGTCCCCCGGCCGGGCAGGCCAGCGCCGCGGCCGCGAACCGGTAATCCGCGCCGCGGCCGCGAACCGGTAATCCGCGCCGGTCGCGCGCCGGTGATCGGTCAGGGCGCGAAGTCCGTGGGCACATCCGGGCCCGGCGAACGCGCCGGAGTCGCTGCAGATGTTGGTGTTCCCGGTGATGCCGCCGAAGGTCTTGGTAACGTTACTTACCCTCGACGACGGCGCGCTCGGCGAACTGGACGGGGCAGCGGCCGCCGCCAGTGGCGCAAAGCGCGTTCAAAGGTACTTACGAACCGATGTCGTCCAGGGACTTACCGGTGGCCTTGCCCGGCGCCGCTGCCGCCGTCGCGTGCGGAAGCGAATGGGTGAGGCGAATGCCATGGCCGAGCGTCGCGGCCATTTGCCGTCCCCTCTAAAGTGGGTCCGTGCGCCGAGGACTCCGCGCGTCTGACAAAGGCGGTGACGCGGGCAAACGTGCCGGCACGGCCAATCGGGCCGGGCCGGCTGATCCGGACGAGCCGGCTGACCCGGCCGGGGTTGCTGATCTGGCCGAGCCAGGTGACCCCCAGCGGCGTGCTGACTCGGCCGAGCCCGCCGAGATGGCTGATCCCGCCGAGCCTGCCGAGCCCGAAGATCCGGCTGACACCGCGGTTACCGAGGTGCCGGTTGCTGCGGACGGGACCCCGGACGGTGAAGCCGACGAGCTCTCTGGCTCCCCCGGCCGGGACGCGTTCGGTGCGGGCGGATCGGGCGGAGCCGCTGACGCGTGGCCGCCGCCGCCGGGAGCGGTCGCTACGATCAGCGCGACCCGCACCGGCGCGCTGCGCAGCGCCGCCCGGCTCGCGCTCCGCCCGCCGGCAGCGCGGCGCCGGGCCAACTGGCAGCGAGTCCCGGGCGTGCTGTTCGCCGCGGTGACGGTCTTGCCGGCGGTACTGGTGATGGCCTGGCTCATCCCCGGCCTGCCGCTGCTGCTGGCCGGCGGGTTCGCCGGCATCCCCATGCTCGTCATCTCCGTCCCGCTGGCGGTCGCGCTGGTCGTCATGGTCCTGCGCGAACTCCCCTCGGCCTGGCCGCACGGGATCCACGACATCCGGGACGACGAACCGCCGGCCGAATCACCGCCGAACCAGGTGGTCGTCCGGCCGGACACCCGGAACCCGCGCTGGCGACCGGACGTGCCGTGGTGGGCGCTGGCCGCGACCATCCTGGTGGCGGCAGGGTTCGCCGTGTGGCAGTACGCCGAGAACTCCCAGCAGATCATCGTGCTCCGCGATCCCGCCACCTACTTGCAGTTCGCCGACTGGATCGCCGGGCACGGCTCGACCCGCATCCCCCAGTCGCTGGCGGCCTTCGGCGGTGCGCACCAGGGCCTCACATTCAGCAGCCTCGGATTCTTCCAGGTCGGGACAACGGTGGTGCCGCAGTTCATGGCGGGGCTGCCGATGGCGCTGGCGATCGGCGTGTGGGCGGGTGGCCCGCTGGGAGCCGCGGCCATGGCCCCCGTCCTCGGGGGGTGCGCGGTGCTCGCCTTCGCCGGCCTGGTCGGCCGGCTGGCCGGGGCGCGCTGGGCGCCGGCCGCGGCCCTGGTCCTCGCGGTCAGCCTGCCGCAGCAGTACACCAGCCGGACGACGTTCAGCGAGACGCTGGCCCAGGTCATGCTGTACGGCGGCCTGTGCATGCTGGCCGATTCCTTCGTTCTGCCCGGCGGGCGTCACGCGGCGGCCTCCGCCGGGCCGCCATCGTGGCGGGACGGCCCTGCGCCGAATGTCACGCTGGCTTTCTTCGCCGGCCTTAGCCTCGGCCTCACCCTGCTGATCAGGATCGACGGGCTCAGCGATCTCCTGCCGGCCATTCCCTTCCTTGGGATTCTCCTCGTCAGGAGGCGCCCGCAGGGCATTCCGTTCGGTATCGGGCTGTTTATCGGCGCGGCGTACGGCTTCGCGGATGGTTACTTGCTGTCCCGGCCCTATCTGGATTCGATCGGCCCGTCGCTGCGGCCGCTGGCCATGATCGCGCTGGGGGCGGTCGCTCTCACCGTCCTCGGCATGGGTGTGTTGAGCGCCCGCCGGCCGCGCTCCTGGCTGCGGTTCTTGTTCGGCGCGCCCCCGCTGCGATGGCTGCCGGAGGCCGCCGCGGCGCTGACCGTGCTCGCGGTCGTCGGCTTCGCCGTGCGCCCCTACTTCCAGACGGTCCGGGGCGAGACCGACCCCGCGACCATCAGCTACGTCGCCGAACTGCAGCGGCTGGCGCACCTGGCCGTCGACCCGACCCGGCAGTACTCCGAGGACAGCCTGTACTGGGTGATCTGGTACATCGGCGTCCCGGCGGTGATCCTCGGCGCCATCGGCCTCGCGCTGCTCGCCCGGCGGTGCCTCAGGGCGCTGCTGACCAGGCGGGACAGCGAAGCCGCACGGATCTGGGCGCTGCCCCTGATGATCATCTCGTGGGTGACGGTGACCGTCTTGTGGCGTCCCGGCATCATCCCCGACCAGCCCTGGGCCAGCCGGCGGCTGGTGCCGGTGGTCCTGCCGGGGCTGATCCTCGCCGCGATCTGGGCGTCGGCTTGGATCAAGGAACGCGGACGCGCGCTGGGGGCCGGCCGGCTCGCCGAGTCGGTTGTCGCGGTTTGCTGCGTGCTCGCCCTGCTGGTTCCCGCGGCCGTGACCACCTTCGGCGCCGGGACGACGAAGACCGCGACCGGCTCGGCCCGGCTGACCGCGGACGGCCTGGCGTTCAAGCGGACCGGGGCGGGCGAAGACAGGGCCGTCCGCCAGTTGTGCGCCAGCATCGGGCCGAACGCATCGGTCGTCATCCTCGACCCGCTGACCGCGGACCGGTTCAGCCAGGTCATCCGGAGCATGTGTGCGACCCCGACGGCGCGCATGGATGCCCCGGCGCCCGCCTCGGTGGCGTCCGTGGTGGCAGGTATCGAGGGGACCGGGCGGCGCCCGGTTCTCCTGGCGGGGCAGCAATCTCAGCTCGCGGAGTACGGTGGCAGCGCGCAGCAGGTGCTCAACCTGCTGACGACCCAGGACGCCCATGAGCTGACCCAGCCGCCGACCAGAACATGGCTGATTCACTTCGTCATCTGGATGACGCGGCCCAGCGGGGTGACCGGAGGGGCCGTGACGGGCAAGGCAGCCGGGGTGACCGGAGGGGCCGTGACAGGCCGTACAGCGGAGTATTCTCGCCGGGCGTGAGCACTCCACAGGAACCAGGGGCCTTCGGATGGCCCGAAGACGGGCGCCCCGACCCGGAACCGCCCGCGAACGGACGGCATGCTCCGCCCGATGGCACGGTGCCGCTGGAGTCGTTGTTCCCGCCGGAGCAGCCGTATGCCCCGGACCAGACCGCGCCCGCTGAGCCAGCGTATTCGGGCGACGGGCCGTCGCATCCGGGGGAGCAGGCCCATCCGGCTGGGCCGTCCTATTCGTACCAGCCGTCACCGTATGAGGCCACGCCCTCCTACGACGCCCCTTCCCCCCACGACGCCACGCGCTCGTACGGCGCCGCGCCTCCCTGCGGCGCCGCGCCGGCGTACGACAGCCCGTCCTCGTATGACGCCGCGCCGGCCTACGGGACCTCAGCCACATCCGACACCCGCCCGGCGTACGGTACCCGGCCCGCCCCCGGAGCGTTCGGGGATGAGCCAGCGGCCTATCCGTCGCCGGCCCCCTTCGAGACCATGCCGGAGACGCAGCGTCCGCCGGGGACGCGGAGCACGCCGGGTCAGCCGGCCCAGCCGGAGGCGCAGGACACCCCGGAACCGCCGGCCCAGCTGGAACCGCAGTACCACGGGGCGCCGGCGGACGGCCGCGAGCCGCACGTGTCGATCGTGCTCCCGTGCTTCAACGAGCAGGATCACGTCCTGCGCGAGGTCGAGCGGATCAGCCGGGTCATGGACGCCAGCGGGCTGCCGTACGAGCTGATCGCCGTGGACGACGCCTCGACCGACGCCACGCTGGAGCGGCTCCGGGCCGCGGAACCGAACCTCCCGCGGATGCGGATCGTGCACTTCCCGCGCAACGGCGGCGCCGGGACGGTGCGCCGGATCGGGACGCAGCAGGCCAAGGGTGAGATCGTCGTCTGGACCGACGCCGACATGACCTATCCGAACGATCGCATTCCCGAGTTCGTCGCCATGCTGGACGTCGATCCGTCGATCGACCAGGTCGTCGGCGCGCGCACCAGCGAGGCGGGCACGCACAAGGCAGTCCGGGTCCCGGCCAAGTGGTTCATCCGCAAGCTGGCCGAGAAGCTCACCAATTCGGAGATCCCGGACCTGAACTCCGGGCTGCGCGCGTTCCGCCGGGACGTCGCCCTGCCGTACCTGCGGCTCCTCCCGCCGGGATTCTCCTGCGTCACCACGATCACACTGGCGTTCCTGTCCAACGAGCACGGCGTGGTGTACGTGCCGATCGACTACGCCAAGCGGGCCGGCGTGTCGAAGTTCCGCTTCGTCTCCGACGCCTACCGGTACATCCTCCAGGTCCTGCGCATGGTGATGTACTTCAACCCGCTGAAGGTACTGATGCCGCCGGCGCTCTTCCTGCTCGGCCTGGGCATTCTCAAGGGCGTCTTCGACATGGTGGTGCACCCCCTGTACTTCGCGATCAACACCGTCCTGATCTTCGTCAGCGGGCTGATCATCGCGTCGCTGGCCCTGCTCGCCGACCTGATCGTGCGCTCCCGGGGCGACACATGACCCCGGGCGGTGCGGGCCGGCCGGACCCGGGCGACGGGCGGGAACTGTGCGACGGGCGGGAGCCGTGCGGATCGCGCTGATCGGCCCGGCGCACCCCTACAAGGGCGGCGGCGCACGGCACACCACCGAACTCGCCCGCTGGCTCGCCGCCGCCGGGCACGACGTCATCATCGAGTCGTGGAGCAGGCAGTACCCGGCCGGGCTCTACCCGGGCGGCCGGCAGACGGTCGACGTACCCGAGGGGGAGCCGTTCCCTGGCACCCGCCGTGACCTGTCCTGGCGCCATCCGGCCGGCTGGGTGAGCGTGGGCCGCCGGCTCCGCGACCGGGATCTCGTGGTGTTCGCGCTGCTGATCCCGCCGCAGGCCATCCCGTACCTGGCCATCCTGGCGGCCCTGCGCGGCCCAGGTGGCCGGGGTCCGCGTCGCCGCGACGGCGGGGCGGGCCCGCGGACCGTGGTCGTCTGCCACAACGTGCTGCCGCACGAGAACGGCCGGCCGATGAGCAGCTGACCAGGCTGCTTCTGCGGCGGGCCGGGGCGGCGCTGACGCATTCGGCCGCCGAAGCCGAGCGGGTCCGTGCCCTGGCCCCGGAGGCGCTGGTCGCCGCGGCCCGGATGCCACCGCACCTGCCGGCCGCCGCACCCGCCGCGCACCGATGCGGTCATGCGGGCGACCAGGCCGCCGAACGGGCGACGGTGCCGGGTCCCCCCACGTGCCGGCTGCTCTTCTTCGGGATCGTCCGCCCCTATAAGGGCCTCGACGTCCTGCTGCGGGCCCTGGCGCGGGCGCCCCGGCACGTCGTGCTGACCGTGGCCGGGGAGTTCTGGGGCAAGGCGGAGGCCGAGACCAGGGCGCTGATCGACGAGCTCGGGCTGACCGGCCGGGTCACGCTGCGCCCTGGCTACGTGCCCGCCGACCAGATCCCGGGACTGTTCGCCGGGACCGACGCGCTCGTCCTGCCGTACCGATCCGCAACGTCGTCGCAGAACGCCTGGCTCGCGTTCGAGTTCGGCGTGCCGGTCGTCGTGACGCGCGCGGGGACCCTCGCCGACGCGGTACGGGATGGCGTCGACGGGGTGGTGTGCGAGCCGGGGGACGAGGACGATCTGCTCCACGCGCTGGTGCGGATCAGCGCGCCGGGGGAGTCCGGCCGACTGCGTTCGGCGGTTCGGGCGGCCGATCCGGGCGGTTACTGGGACGCCTATCTGGAGGCTCTGCTGAGTCTGGCCGCCCAGCCGGAGCGGGAACCTCCCGGCCTGGAACCTCCCGGCCTGGAGCCGATGGCGCGGTAGGCCTGGTAGGGCCATGCGCCGATGGGCCGGTAGGGACGGTCTCGGCCATCGGGGTGATGGTCACGGCCAGCGCCCCGGTGCCCGCGATCTCCGACGTTCCCGTGTGGTCCAGCGGCCGCGCGCCCGGCGGGGGCGTCCCACGGCGGCCGATCACCACCGCCAGGCCCGCCCAGGCCAGGTCACCGACGGTCAGGACCACCCTCGAGGCCAGCGCGACCGCCAGTGCCGACCCCCGCGGCATGACCGGCGAGAGGACGGCGATCAGCGCGACCTCGCGGGGGCCGATCCCGCCGGGGAATGGGATGAGCAGGAAGCCCACCGCCCAGGCCAGCGCGTAGCCCCCGAACGACAGCAGCAGGATGTGCAGGCTCTTGCCCGCGATGGCGCCGATCAGCAGCCAGGCGTGCAAGCCGTAGCAGACCCAGCCCAGGGTGGTCCAGCCGACCGCGCGGGCCATCCCGCCCAGGCTGACCGGTGTCCCCAGCGCCGGTCGCCGGAGAGCCTTGAGCGCGAGGTCCAGGCCGAAGGTCGTCACCGGCGGGTACAGCCCGACGAGGAGCACCGGGATGCACAGCAGCACCCACCAGTACTGGCGCAGCGCGCCAGCGGAAGCCAGCGGGAGCGTGACCCCGGCCACGATGAGCCCGACCACCAGCGTGATCGCCATGCTGATGAGGCTCGCCGCGCCGCTCCGCTTCTTTGGGACCTGATAGTCCTGGGCCAGGCTGATCTGTGCCGCGACGGCCCACACGGCCCCCGGGACGTACTTGCCCAGCTGCCCGAGGAACATCACCCGGATCGCGGCCGGCTGCGGGAGCGGCGAGCCCAGGTCGGTGAGCAGCGCTCGCCAGGCCAGCATCATGCAGCCCAGGGCCGCGAGGACCGCGAGGACCGCGAGGACCACGTCGTACACGGCCAGCCGCCCCAGCGCGGCTCGCACCTGCGGCCACTGTGAGACCAGCCCGTAGCAGGCGAAGCCGAGCGCGATGGCGAGAAGCCCGGCCCGCAGCCACGGGCTCGCGCTGAGTCGGCGCAGCACGCGGCCAGCGTATCCGCCACGGTGCAGCATGCGGGCTGAGGATGGCAGGAATTGTGTGCTCACTGGCGTTCAGGTCACTCGTCGCGCGCGCTGTCAGCGGGCAGGCTGGACTCAATGAGGGACCCGTCCACCTCCCCTGACGCAACGGAACTGGCCTGCGCGGTCGTCGGTATCCTGCTGCTGCTCGGCGGCAACGGCCTGGTGTCCGTGGGCGAGCGCAGCGTGCCGTCCGGCTTGGCGTCCCTGCTCGTGACCACGGTGCCGCTGTGGCTGGTGGTTCCATCCGTCCCACGTGTCGACGGGCTCGTGGCTGGCCTGGCCTACCTGATCGGGCCCGGCTCGATCCTCGCGCTGTCCGCTTACAGCGTCGCGGTCCGCAGGCTCCCGACGTCGACCGTGGCCACGGACCCGTACGTGAACCCGGTTACCGCCGTCATTCTCGGCGCAACCCTGCTGAACGAGAGGCTCACGCCCAGCATGCTGATCGGCGGCGCCCTGATCATCGTGGCCGTCGCCCTGGTGGTCCGGCACGGTCCGGCACCGCGGTGCCCCCGGCCACTGAGCGTTCCTGTGTTACCGACGTTTGTCCGGGCTCGTGTTCCCGCCCGCGCCGCCTGAGCCGCCGATTTGCTTAGTACACCGGAAGTTCATAAAGTAGGAACACGCGACGCGGGGTGGAGCAGTTCGGTAGCTCGCTGGGCTCATAACCCAGAGGTCGCAGGTTCAAATCCTGCCCCCGCTACCAATTCCGCAGGGCAGAGGCCTCTTCCGGATCCGGAAGGGGCCTTCTTGCTGTGGCTTGTGCACGGGAGATCGCGCACAAGACATCCCGCCATGATCTGAGACTGTGTGGGACTCCTGAGACGGTCCTGCCAGCGTCGCTGGGTGCCTGGCCCAGAGCGATGAGCAGCGGTGCGTCATCGTGGGCCTCGCCGCGTATGGCACGCCGGGCACCATTCAGCAGCTAAAAGACCTGCTCGAAGATCAGCTCTCCCCGGGCCGGGTGCCGGAGCTACTGAAGGAATTGACCGGCATCCCCGTGATTGACAAGACGTCGGATCGGTACTACGGGCCGGCCTTGGGGATCCAGGATGCACTCATGCGATTGCCCGACCCAGACGGACCCGCGCACCTGTGGCGCCGAGCCACGGATCTGCTGTCCGGTAGCCGCAAGGAGCAGATCCGGCAGCCCGAGGACTTGGACGCGCACTTCGCCGAACTGGAGATACTGATCCGTAGGCAGCTATGGGGATCGTCCTACGAACTGATAGACACGATGGAGAAGCAGATGCAGCGCTGGAACGCGGCCGGGCTGCTGCTCAAGGACCGCGAAACCATTGCAGGCAAACTCGGGGGGAGCTACCGGGAGATGGTGAACTACAACGCTCTCGGCTGCATCTACCTGTCGCGCGGAAACTTCGGAAAGGCACAGCAGGCATTCGACAACGCGCTGCGAAATGCGAGCGCTGTAGCCGGCGCGTACCCGCACGGCCGGCGGAAGATCCATATCAACCTCGCGGCTCTGTACCTGGAGTCCGGCGAGACGACCAGGGCCGAGCAGCACTATCGCGACGCCCTCGCCATGGCCGGAGAGCATGACGACATACTGGACCGCATGGCGGCGACGGCGGTGGCCGACTACTTCAGCGGGGTGCTGACCGTACAGCGGTACCCCAGCGACTTCCCGACCGGCGTGAAGGTCGCTTACCTGCCACCCGACCGCGAGCTGCGGATCGACATCGACTTGCCGCTGATGACGGCGATCCCCGAGCTCGAATCGGCGGAGTACCTGGTCGCCAAGAAGGAACTCAAGTACAAGAAGCTCGCCGCGGCGGGCCGGAACGAGCTCTACCAGCAGGTTGTCGCCCAGATGGCGCTACGGACTCTCCACTGCGTTTTCGCCGCTGACCGGGAAGGCCTGATCCTCGAAGCCGCCTGCAATGGCTACGTCGACACCGTCAATGCCGCAACCGGCCAGGACGCGCACTGGTGCCTGGTCAGCGTCCAGGTCTCGCATGCGGACTTCGACCCGCTGGATCTGGCCCGCGTCGACCCGATGGACTGCCTGACCTACCTGCACGCCAAGGTCTCCAAAACCCTAGAGAAGTACCAGCCGGTCCAGCCCATCATCGAGTACCCGTGGGATGACCTCCATTACGCCGAGGAACTCGACGCAGCCGCCGGCCTCGACAGCGTGCAGAACCTCCTGGACCTCGATGGCTATGAGTTCGATCCCAGGTTGGCTAGCCGAGCAGTCCGAGCCCGGTAAGAGCCCACCCAGCCCACGCCCGGTTCAGCACGCACCAGATGACGAGGTACTGAGCCCTAACAGGGTTGATCTCGAATCCTGTTAAGAAAAGAAAGTAAGCTGATCTAGTAGCTGACCAGCAGCGGCGATAAGCCTTTGTGTAACCTCAACAGCCTCCTGGGCCTCTTCCGTGCTGGCCGTGTCTGCTGGCAAGCGGGGATACTCCAACTCGTTCCGTCGACGCCGAAGGTCTGCAAATGGCCGGAAACCTTGACCGAATTGCGCCCTGACCGCAAGTTCCACCGCATAGTGGCCCCCTTGGGTAGTAGCACGCATACCTTGCTGTGCCAACAGAGAATTGCAGGCGAACCGCGCAGCATCATACGCCAATACGTAAGCGCTGTAAGGGTCCGATTGAACTAGGCCTGCAGCAGTGGCTGCGGTTCTTTGTGCTTGCGCGAGCAACGGAGCCCCGTCGGCCGCTGCGCCAGTAACGAGTTCTAGATCCCTTCGATCGACAAGGGCCTCTACTTCGGCCTCGCCCATTTGCCACTTAGGCATCGCCCGGCCCCTTCTCAACCGCAGACGGTTCGTTGGCATCATCCGGCATTAGAACAACCACGAAAGGACCGGACTGAATCTGCTGAACGAGGGGGTCGGCAGCCTCACGCCACGCGTCTCCCGTCCGGATTACAGGATTTACGGGCATTGCAAGCCGCTGCTGAGCACGATCAGCCGCGTCATAAACGGCCTCACGAGTGGGGCGCCCAACCACGAGCACATCTAGGTCGTGAGGGGGTGGGCCAGGCCATTGAAGATAGCGCGCAGCCCATGAGCCAAAGATCAGCACTCGTTCTGCCCCATCAAGTTCGGAGAACTCATCAGCAACGACTTGCAGTGGTCCCCATGACAGGAACAACAACTTGGCCAGCGGCTCGACAAGACGGTTGTTCTGGTTTGCTCGAACCATCGTCGAGCGCCCAACATTACGTCGATGCAACAGCCCCGCATCCGTCAGTCGCTTCACCTCGCCGTGGACTGTGCTGAGCGGAGAATCAAAGCGGTGGGCGAGATCGGTCAGGCTGTACTCTCGCTCAGGATTGAGAAGCAGTGCGGCGAGGATGTCAGCTTGCAGCTGAGATCGAAACACTGGCAGCAACGCCGGCGCGGCGCTTCGCATAACTTGAAGATATATACGAGCTATGCGAAGTGTCAAGTTCGGTGGAACGAACCCTAGCCAACGACACAGCAGTTCCGTCAGCCCGCGTCTTCGAAACCTGCGGCTCCCGTGGCACATCGGGCCTCGGTGTGTGACGCCGGCACGTAACCGGGTGCGCGACACATATGTAGGGGTCCCGCATCTGGGCAGGTTATTCTGAGGTCGCCCGCCATGGGGAGTTCGCGGCGGTCAGCGAGCGGATCGCGGAGGTGAGCGAGAAGATCTGCGAGGCCAGGCCCGCAGTCGGCATGGATGCGGGACCCGCGCCGGCGGGCGGAAAAGGGGGCTCTGCGACGCGATCGCGAAGGAGAAGACCGCCGAGATAGGACGGCTGGCGGCGGAAGCGGCCCGGTCGCTGGGCTGCGGTGACGCGGGCCTGGAGGCGGCCGAGGCGGTGATCCGCGCCGGGATGCTGCAGGCGGGCTGCGGCATGCTGGAGAAACTGCTGGCCGCCGATCCCGGCTACCGCGGCCTGCGGGTGCCGTGCGGCCGCGGGCATGAGGCAGGGTTCGTCTCCTACCGGGACAAGGTGATGGACACGGTGCTCGGGCCGGTCACCCTGACGCGCGCGTGGTATCACTGCGCGGCCTGCGGGCACGGGCTCGCCCCGCGCGATGGCGAACTCGGCGTGGCAGGCGCGTCCATGTCACCGGGACTGCGGGCGATGAACGACCAGGCCGCTGCCGCCGGGCCGTTCGCGAAGGCCGCCCGGCTGCTGGAGAACCTGGCCGGAGTGCACCTGACCGTCAAGCGCGTCGAGCGGGCCGCCGAGGCCAGCGGCACCGCGGCGGCCGCCGCCGTCCGGGACCGGGCCGCCCTCATCACCGCCCGCAAGCTCGTGCCGTTCCCGCCGTCCCCGCTGCCGGACAAGCTGTATGCCGCGATCGACGGCACCGGCGTCCCGGTGACCGCGAAGGAGACCGCGGGCCGGGACGGCAAGGGAGAAGACGGCCGCGCCCGCACCCGCGAGGTCAAGCTCGGCGTGTTCTTCACCCAGAACGAGGTCGATGACGGGGGATACCCCGTCCGTGACCAGGATTCCTCCAGCTACGTAGCCACCTTCGGGCCCGCCCGCGTGTTCGCCGGCCTGGTGGAGGCCGAGGGCATCCGCCGCGGCGCCGGCCACGTCCGGCAGCTCACCATCCTCGGCGACGGCGCCGCCTGGATCTGGAACATAGCCACTGCCAAGTTCCCCGAGGCCACCCAGATCGTCGACCTGTTCCACGCCCGCGAGCACCTGCACGACCTCGCCCGGCTCCTGGAATTCATGCTCGGCGACCAGAAACAGGAATGGCTTGCCGGCCGCCTGGAGGACCTCGACTACGGCGACATCGACGGCATCTGCGACGCGGCTCGCGTCTACCCCCTCGCCGGCGTCAAGAAAGACGAACTGGACACCGCCCTGGGCTACTTCAAGAACAACGCGCCCCGCATTCGCTACCAGTGGTTCCGGTCCTGCGGCCTGTTCGTCGGCTCCGGAGCCGTCGAGTCCGGCTGCAAAGCGGTCATCGGGCAGCGCCTCAAACTGTCAGGCATGCACTGGACCGTCGGCGGCGCCAGCGCCATCACCACGCTCCGCTGCCAGCAAGCCAGCCGACCCCAAGACCAGATCTGGCTCGCAGCGCGCAACCAGACGCCAGCCGCCTGACCAGCCGAACCCGCCAAACAAACTCGGTTACCTGCGAAACTGACGCGCACCCGTGACCGCGCCTGCGCCGACCACGTTACCCGCAGGGCCCTGAAGGGCTCTTCAGCGTCACCCCTGCTCCGCGAGGTGCCAGCGCACGATGCAGAAGCCGTGCCGCAGCGCGGCGTCGAGGGCGCCGGGGTCGAGACGCCCGTCGGGGCGGTGCGGGATGGGGATGAACCTGGCCGCCCGCGGGTTCTTTTCGGCGATCACGCCGAGCAGCCGCTCGAGCTCGGCGGGGTCGGTGACCAGTTCCGGCCGGGCGGGCGCGTCGCGGCCGCGCAACCGGATCCGGGCCGGCTCCCCGTCGGCCAGGTTGAGCGTCCAGCGGCCGCCGCCCGGGGTGAGCAGCACGTCGCCGTCGCGCACGTAGCTGACCGGCTGCCGGTAGGCCTTCCCGCTCTTGCGGCCGGTGTAGGAGATGAGCATCAGGTTCCCGCTGAGCGGCGTCGCGAACGGCAGGGTAAGCGCTGCCCGCATGGGCACGTTGACCGCGCGCATGATCCGGGCGCGCCGCCGCATCGCGGCTTGGTTGACTGCCATGATCGGACTCCTTTTGCTGAGGATGGTTAGACAAGTACGGCGCCGCCGGCGACGTCGACGATCACGCCGGTGATCGAGGCGGTTTGGCCGGAGGCGAGGAACGCGGCGGTGGTCGCGACGTCCTGCGGTGTGCCGAGCCGTTTGAGGGGGTGCGCGTCGGCCAGTGATGCTTGCGGCGGGCACCGCCAGGCTCAGCCCGTCCAGCGCCTGCACCTCGCCGAAGGCCTTCCGCAGGCCGTGGGCCTCAACTGCGGGTTTGCTCATCACGCAAGTCCCTTCCCGCTTTGCCGCGGCGGCCCGAGCGTGTGGCCGCCGCTACCACAGAATATTAGATATCTAAGGATTAGATGTCAATCAATTAGATATCGATGCTTAGTGATATGCTGGCTGACGTGCCAGCACCGTTTCCCCTCCCGATCGGGCTCCTCTTGAGCCAGGCGGCCCGCGCCGTAGAGCGCGCGTTCGACGAGGCTCTCGGCGAAGCGGGCGGCACCCTGCCGGTCTGGCTGATCCTGCTCAACCTGAAGATCCGCAAGCCCGCCAACCAACGGGAACTCGCCGAGGCGGTAGGAGTGCGCGAGGCCACGCTGACGCACCACCTGAACGCCATGGACGCCCGCGGGCTGGTCACCCGGACCCGCCACGCCGCCAACCGGCGAGTCCAGGTGGTCGCGCTGACCGAAGCGGGCGAAGCGGCGTTCGCGCGCCTGCGGGACACCGCGATCGCCTTCGACGCCAAGCTGCAAGCGGGCCTCGCCGACGCAGACCTGGCGACGCTCAGTACCCTGCTCGGCCACCTAGCCGCCAACGTCGGCGCGGGGGAAGCCGCCGCGCCCTGGGTCGGCCTGGCCGACCGCCGCCCGGAGTAACAGATCTGGCCGCGGTCCCGCAACCAGACGGCCACCGCCTGACCCTGCCTTGACCGGCCAGGGCACACTGCCAGCCGCAAGTTACCCGCCAGTCACCTACAAGATTGACGCGCACCCCACGTAACCGGCGCCTCCTCAGAAATGAGAGTGCCCTGTCCTACTGTGGGCTTACATCGGGCAACGCAGGGAGAGGCTGGGCCCTATGCCGCATGTACAGGACATGAGTCTCGAGGAGCTGGAGGCACGCCGCGCGGAGATCCTCGACGAGCTGGGGATGACGTACGAGGAGCTGGCCGCCAAGGCCGGGAACCGATCGCTTATCGGCGACGAATGGACTGCATGGGAGGAGATCCGGGAGATCGACTTCCTCTTGAAGAAATGAACGAATCACCGGGGGGGCCTACACGCGCAGGCAGAGGAGTTCGGCCAGGAGACGGCCGGGCTCCTTTCTGCAGCGCTGCCCGGACTGCCGGTCCCGTCGGTCGAAATTCTCGGGCGGGACGACAGGTACATCGTCCGGGCTAGCGCCAGCGGCAACAGCAAGGGGCTGCCGCTGTACGTCAAGGGCAAGCAGCTAGGCACGTTCGACATCAGCTTCGCCTGTCGGCTCGACTCGCGTGGGCGTTACCTGGCAGTGGAGCAGTCAACATTGGGCCTTCTGGCAACCCTCGACAGAGCGCCCGTTCTGCGGGTCGACTACCGGCGCGACATGTACGCGGCCCCCGCAGCCCACATCCAGGTCCACGCACACCGCGGAGCGCTTTCCCATCTGCTGTCTCAGGCCGAGCATCCCTTCCCGCACGACATGTCGGCGCTGCACATCCCCATCGGCGGCGCGCGGTTCCGGCCGTGCCTCGAAGACTTCATCCAGTTCCTGATCGCCGAGTGCAGATTCGACTCCCTGCCGGACTGGCAGCACTGTGTCCGGGAGGGCCGCAGACGCTGGCGGCGCCGCCAGGCCGCGGCTGTCACCCGGGACATGCCTGAAGAGGCAGCCAGGGTTATCCGTGAGCTCGGCTACAAAGTGGAATCACCAGAGCCACCGCTACAACGGGGCTCGTTGAGAGTTGCTGGCCCAGCAGGTGGGTCGGCCTTGGTTGAGTACTTGGTCGGAGCGCGCCGCGGTCCCGGTCAGGCTTCTATCTGGATGCCTGTTGAGTGGGTCGCGGAGCGTCGGGCGTGGGCGGGGGGTACGGGCAGGATGTGGCGCGCGTGTCGAAGGAGTTCTCGAAGAGCCGGGGTGTCTGTGGTCGTCCAGATGAAGGCCAGGACAGCAAGAGCTGTCGAGTCGTGGATGGGCAGAGCTTTCAGTCGATCGGCGTGGTTGGCGGCCATGGACTCGGTGAGGATTGCGATGCCCAGGCCGCGGGCAGCCAGGTCGACGACTGCTCCGGGTGAGCTGGCTTGAAGGGGTCGAGGCACTCGTGGCGGAAGGGGCCGATCACGCGCTCACAGATGGCGTTGGCCCGGGTGCCCGGACCGGGCTCTTGATGATCCTGGTGCCCTCGGCGGCGAAGACGGCGTCGAAGGAAGCCGTGAACTTGGAGTCGCGATCGCGGAAGAGGAACTTGACAGTGTTTGCCTGGTCGGCGAGGTCCATCGAGAGATTGCGGGCCTGCTGGGTCACCCAACCAGTGACCGGGTTGGCGGTCACGCCGGCGATCCGCGCGACGCGTGTCGTGGTGGATGAACACGAGGACGTAGAGCCTCAGACCTCCCGGGGTCGCCCTCGGCCAGGGTGCTGACCAGGACTTTCGTCAAACCCCGGGGCCGCGAATCCGTTGAGCTTGCCCCGCTTCGGGAGGCCACGATCGGGACCTTTAGGACATGAGGGCGGATGCGCGAGCGTCGAGCTTGCCCACGGCACTTGAACGGCCACGCAACCCCCTACCCCGGGAGGTCTGAGTCTCCGGCCAAACGGTTGCGGGCGGAACGTGCCCAGGACAGGCTCGCTCGGTGCACCGCCAGGCCGTGCTCGACGGCAAGAGCGGGGTGCCGGCCCGGCAGCTCGGTGTCCCGGACGAATGCTTCCATGTCGGAGACGAAGGCCTCGAGGGCTTCGGCGAGGCCGTCGAGGAACGTGAGCACTTCGTCGGCGCTCAGCTCTCGCTCGGCCATCGCGAACCGCATCAGGTGCAGCCCGAGGTCCCGCCCCACGGTTGCTGGGTCCAACGGTGCGCGTAGCCAGCGGCCGTGGGCCTCGCGACCGGCTTCGGTGGCGTGGTAGCGGCGCTGCTCCCGCTTGCCAGCTGACACGGCAAGCTCGGAGCGAAGCAGTCCGCGGTGCTCGAGGCGACGCAGGGCGGGGTAGATGGCGCCGGAGCTCGGCTCGTAGACCACCGCAGGCGTCGAGGTGAAGAACCGCTTGAGGTCGTACCCGGAGCTACGGCCCGCCACGATCAGGCCGATGAGGATCTGCTCGAAGTCGGTCAGTCGTCGCGTTGGTGGCAAAGGGCCTTCCGATAGGTCGATTCGACTGATAGAGTACCCGCACATCCATTTCCTGGACCAGGGGAGGCGACGTGGGTGGTGTCGTGGTCGACGGTCAACCATGACGGCCTGCGTTCGGTGGTGCTCGATGCACGGTGGGAGCGGGCGTCCACCCTCGGCGCTGATGGGTGGCGACCGAGCCGCACAGCGAAGCGCGGAGGCGGTGAGCCGAACATGAACGCGCTGGACTACATCCTCGACGCCGTCCTCGTGGCGACGATCTTCCTGCAGTTCCGGGGTCGGCGCCTCACGCCGCGCAACCTTCTGTTGCCGATAGCGATCGTCGTGTACTTCTTGTTCGCCTACCTCAAGGGCGTCCCGACCACCGGCGGCGACCTGTACTTGATTGGAGGCGGCGTCGCCCTGGGCTTGGTGTTCGGCCTCGGGGCGGGATTCTTTACCCAGGTCTATCCGCGCGACAGGGGCATTTACGCGAAGGCCGGGCTGATCGCCGCAACGTTCTGGACGCTCGGAGTCGTGCTGCGCACCGCCTTCAGCGTCTACGCCACCGACGGCGGCGCCTCAGCCGATCGGAACATCGGGCGCCTCATGCATACCTGGGACATCACCACCTCCAAGGCCATCGTCGCTTGCCTGTTGCTCATGGTGCTCGTGGAGGTCGCCTCTCGGCAGTTGATCGTCGGCGCTCGCTATCTCTCGCTGCGCAACCAGGCCGGCGCCTCGCCTCGTGCGGTCTCGACCCCCGCCCACCTCGACGAGGCGCCTGCGGGGATCGTCGAGACCACGTAGAAGCGATCGACGTGTGGGTGCCGAGAACCCGTCCGCCTAGCTCAGGCGAGCTCCGGTACTCGTGGATGCGGTCGCCCACGCGATCGGGTCCTCGCCCGCTGGCGCCACCGCGAACCGGGGTCGACAGGCGAGCGGATCATCCAGTCGATCCTTCACCTGGTTCCGGTGATGAGCCGTTCGCGGTCGAAGGTGGCTGACACGAGCCGCAAGCCGATCATGTTGAGGAGGAGGAGTGCCGCCGCAGCGACCGCGGCGGTGACGAGCGACGCCGGGATGTCGTTGAGCGCGACGAGCACGATCACAGCGACGGACGGAAGGCTCGCCAGCATGGCGAGCTGTTGTGCGACGCGGACGTCGTTCGCCCGGGTGGAGATCAACATGGCGGTCCAGATCGACCATCCGGCGAGGAGAGGGGTGAAGACGAGCTGGGCGAGCAGGTCTGGAACCCGGATGACTGCGGATGCCACGTGCGGGGCAGCGAATAGCTCGACACAGGCGAGGAAGAGGCCGAAGACCAGGTAGGCGACGGCGATCGAGGGCACCAGGGCGGCCAGAGCTTTGCCGAGCAGCAGTTCCTCGCGGCGTATCGGGGTGGTGAGCACCGGCTCGAGGGTGCCTTGCTGGCGTTCACCGACGATCGAGTAGGCGGCGACAAGGGATGGCACGAGCGCTGGGATGCCGAGCATGTACAGCAAGACGTGTTCGCGAGCGGACCCGCATCGGCGAGAGACACCGCGCCCAGATGGCCATCGGCGCCGACGCGGCGATGATCGTGGCCGACGTCGCAGGCGAGCGCCGGCCACCGCACGCCGATGTCGTGACGCACGAGCTTAGAGTGCGGGTCGAGGACGTCGACGCCCACTTCGAGCGAGCCCGAGCTCGGGGGGCCCGGGTGCTGGAGCCGCCGACGGACCGGGAGTACGGCGAGCGGGACTGCATCCCGATTTCGGAGAACCGGACGACACATCATCCAGATTCGGCATTACGGTACGTGTTCGGCTGCTCCCTGGCTTGCGCGCCGGGATGTGGAGATCACGCGTCTGCAAGTGTGACGAAACCGGCCTGACTGCGGATGTCCGATCAGCTACGGACCCCTTCAGCCCATACCTACCACCTGCGGCGATGCGGAGTGGTCGTCGGTTCAAGTCGGGGCCGGGCCGTGCGGCAGTTCTGTGGTGGTCATGACATTGCGCATTGGTGCGGCGGGCAGTTGCACTGTGACGCAGAGCCCGCCAGCGACCCGGGGGTGAGGGTGAGGGCTCCGTCGTGTGCCTCGGTGATGCTTTTGACGATGGCGAGGCCGAGGCCGACACCTGCGTGGTCGGTGCGTATGCGTTGGGTGCCGCGCTGAAACGGCTCGACAAGGGTGGAGACCGTCTGCGAGGTGAGCTTCTCGCCGGTGTTCTCGACAGTGAGCACCACATGCCTTGGGTGAACGCTGGTCGTGATCCATACGGAGCCCTGCTCGGGCAGGTTGTGGACGATCGCGTTGTGCACGAGGTTCGTCGTCAACTGGAGCAGGAGCGCCTCTGAGCCGATGGTGGGGGTCAGCTCACCGGAGGTTTCGATGGTGACGCCATGTCTTTCTGCGAGAGGAAGAAGTGTTTCAGTGGCTTCTTCGGCGATGAGGGACAGGTCGACGGGTTCTGGAGTGAAGGAACGCTGGTCGGCGCGGCTCAGTACAAGCAACGCTTCAGTGAGGTCAATTGCTCGGGTGTTGACGGCGCGTAGACGTTCGTCGAGCTCGTTGCTGGCACGGTTCGGATCGTTGCGGGCCACCTCGAGCAGGGTCTGGGTGATCGCCAGCGGAGTGCGCAGTTCGTGCGAGACGTTGGCTGCGAATCTCTGCTGTTCGGCGACCTGTGCTTCGAGCCGGGCGAGCATTGCGTCGAAGCTGTCGGCGAGTTCGCGGAACTCGTCTCCGCGGCCCGGTAGCCCGATTCGGTGGGACAGTGACCCGGTCGTGGCCATGCGTGAGGCGTGGGTGATGCGAGTAAGAGGGGCGAGCATCCGGTCGGCGAGAAGCCACCCTCCAAGGAGACCGAAAACCAGCAGGACCGCCAGCAGGATGGCTGCCGCCGGGGCGAAGTCGTGCAGAGTGATGGAACGGATGGCCACGACTCCGCCGGGGCTGACCGCAGTTTCGGGCAAGTCGCGCAGGAGGAACACCCACACAGCGGCGAGCAGCAAGGCACCTGCGAACATTAGGAAGCCGGCGTAGCTGAGGCTGAGTTTGAGGCGAACACTCAATCCAGGGGCTCTATCCACGTTTCCTCCCTCATGGCGGGTGCCTGGTTAGGTGTAGATGCGGTAGCCGACGCCGGCCACCGTGGCGATCAGCCCGGGTTCTCCGAGGCGCTTGCGCAGTGCCGAGACGGTGATGCGCACGGCGTTGGTGAAGGGGTCTGCGTTCTCGTCCCACGCCCGTTCCAGTAGCTCTTCGGCACTGACGACACCGCCTTCGGCAGCGACGAGGACTTCCAGCACGGCGAACTGCTTGCGGGTGAGCGCGACGTAGCGACCGTCGCGGTAGACCTCGCGGCGGAACGGATCGAGCCGGAGACCCGCGAGCTCTCGCACCGGTGGCCTGTGGTGGGCGCGCCGGCGATCGAGCGCTCTCAGCCGGAGCACGAGCTCTTTGAGCTCGAAGGGCTTGGTGAGGTAGTCGTCGGCGCCGAGTCCGAACCCCGAGGCCTTGTCGTCGAGCCGGTCGGCGGCGGTGAGCATGAGGATGGGCATACCGCTGCCGGAAGCGACGATGCGTTCAGCGATCTCGTCGCCGGACGGCCCAGGGATATCGCGGTCGAGGACGGCGATGTCGTAGGCGTTGATGCTCAGCAGTTCGAGGGCGGTGTCACCGTCACCGGCGATGTCGGCCGCGATCGCCTCCAGGCGTAGGCCGTCGCGGATGGCTTCTGCCATGTAGGGCTCGTCCTCGACGATCAACACACGCACATTCGGGTCATCCTACGCGCCGGGGCATATCGTCGGCGTATCGAAAAACACATACGTGCTGGCAACATCACGCTGGCTTGACTGGAGGCATGACCTACAGCGACACAGCTACCAGGTGACAGTCCTTCGGAAACGACACCCTGAGGGCCGGATGGTGTCGAAACGAGGAATCATGCGTCCATCCCACCTGTGGGCGGCCGCGGCTGTGGCCCTGGGAGTCACCCTCGCCGGCTGCTCGGGCGGGGCGACGGTCCCGACCGCCGGCTCGGCGGGAGGATCAGGTTCGTCGGGGGCGTCGACGCTCGCCCAAGCTGTGGCCTATTCCCAGTGCATACGCAGCCACGGCGTCCCGAACTTCCCCGACCCGGTGCAGACCCCCAGCGGGCACTACGGGTACAGAACCAACGGAATTGACCCGAACTCGGCTGCGTTCCAAGGGGCCCTCCAGGCGTGCAAGGCCCTGCCGTCGCCGTGGAACACCACCGGCCAGCAGCTCTCCCCCGCCCAACAGCAGGCGTGGTTGACCTGGGCCCAGTGCATCCGCGCCCACGGGGTGCCGGACTTCCCCGACCCGACGTTCTCAGGCATGGAAGTGCACGACGCGGGTGTCGGGTCGAGCTCGCCGCAGCTGCAGTCGGCGATGGACGCCTGCAAGTCGCAGAGGCCGGCCGTCGGTGGCCTCGGCGGATGACCGGCAACTGCAGGCCAGAGTCTGAGCAGCTCGTCGCCTCCGCTGAGGGCGCAGAGAAGGCGACATCCACCCCAGAGCGCGACGAAGGTCGCTGCCACCCAGCTCGCAGGCTCGAGCTCTCCGGTGGCACCGGAGGGAGCCGGGGCAACAACACCACCACCGATCTCGAGAAGGCAGTGAGGTTCGCCCCGTGTGGGCGCGACAACGGCATGACGGACGTCCCAGACCCCATCTCCAATGGGCCCCTCGTCGACACGAGTCGAATCCCATCCGCGACAGGGAGGGATGCTCGGAGCATTGCGGGGTTCGCGGCCGCGGCGAATGAGTACACCGCTATCGACTCCGGCGAGCTGGGGCTGCGGGTCCAATGACGCGGAAGACGTGGGTGCTGGCCGGAGCGGCCGTCCTGGCTGTCGCTCTCGCCACCGGTGGCGTGGTCGTCATGTCCGCTGGGAAGCCAGCGACCTCAGCCGCACAGGCGCCGCCGCCGAAGACGATGAAGGTGGAAAAGCGGGAGCTCTCGGCCATGGTCTCCCTGAGTGGGACCCTGACCTATCAGGCGGCCCCGGACGGTTCGCCGTATTCCGTGATCAACCAGGCCCAAGGGACCTACACCGAGTTGCCCGTGCCCGGCCAGGTGATCTCTCAGGGCCAGGTGCTCTACCGGGTCAACGACAGCCCGGTGGTGTTGCTGTATGGCTCGACACCTGCCTATCGGACCCTGTCGGCAGGGGCGAGCGGCGCGGACGTGGCCGAGCTCAACGCCGACCTGATTGCGCTCGGTTCCGCCACGACAGCTCAGTTGAGCGCAACTTCCTCATTCTTCGGGTCGGCCACCACCACGGCTGTGGAGAAGCTCCAAGCCGCCCTGGGGATGACCCAGAACGGCACGCTGGCTCTTGGCCAGGCCGTGTTCGAACCCACCGCAGTGCGGGTCACGACCCTGTCAGCCCAGCTCGGAGGCAGCACCCAGAGCGGCCAGACGGTGATGCAGGGCAGCTCGACGACTCGCCAGGTGCAGGTGGCGGTGGGCGCCTCGCAGCAGTCCGACATGGCAGTGGGGGACAAGGTGACCATCACCCTGCCCAACAACCAGACCACCCCAGGTGTCGTCTCCTCGGTGGGGACGGTGGCCACCTGTCCATCGAACGCCGGGTCCAGCGGGTCCAGTTCCAGCTCCGCTACACCGGGAACCGACACCTGCTCGCCGGGCAGCTCGGGAAGCAGCACCACACCGACCATCATCGTGGACGTCACCCCCTCCGACCCGGCCGCCACGGGCACCTGGGATCAGGCCCCGGTGCAAGTGACCGTCACCACCGCCAGCGTGCCCAACGCCCTGGTGGTGCCGGTGACCGCGTTGTTGGCCCGGTCCGGCGGTGGCTACGCCGTCGAGGTCGTCGACCCAGGGGGGACCCACCATCTCATGTCGGTCTCGCTCGGACTGTTCGACGATGCCGACGGGCTGGTGCAGGTCACCGGCGCAGGGCTGGCCGCCGGCCAAGCAGTGGTGGTCCCGACCATATGACCCACACCTCGCTGCACCCGCTCGACCACCCCTTGGTCGTCGCCAGCAATGGCTCCGTGCCGGACGCCGCAGAGGTTCCCGTGCTCGAAGTCGACAACGTGACCAAGAGCTATCCCGGCGAGCCACCTGTCCAGGCCCTGTGCGGGGTGAACCTCACCATCGGCCAGGGAGAGCTGGTCGGGATCGTCGGTCCGTCGGGGTCGGGCAAGACCACGCTGCTCCAACTGATGGGGACCCTCGACCGGCCCACCAGCGGCCGTGTGCGGATCACGGGGCTTGACGTCGCCACCATGGTCGACGACGACGTGGCCTACCTGCGGGCCACTCGGATCGGGTTCATCTTCCAGCAGTTCTTCCTGGCCGAGCACGCGACCGTGTTGGACAACGTGGCCGACGGGCTCCTCTACGCCGGCATCCCTCTCGAACAGCGCCGCCAAAGGGCCATCGAAGCCCTCGATCTGGTCGGCCTTGGAAATCGGCCAAGCGCGCGGCCGACCCAGCTCTCCGGGGGGCAACGACAACGGGTCGCCATTGCCCGAGCCCTGGTCGGCCAGCCCGCCATCGTTCTGGCCGACGAGCCGACCGGGAACCTCGACCAGGCGACCGGACAGTCCATCCTTGCCCTGATCGACCAGCTCCACCACGGTGGTTCGACCATCGTGGTCATCACCCACGACCACACCATTGCCGAGCGCATGCTCCGCAAAGTCGAGATCCTCGACGGCCACGTCGTGGCCGACACCGGCGCCGCGGGCACCGACCCACACGGCCCTCGCGCTCGCCTCGCTCCACCCCCCACCCATGCACCGCAAACTGCGTCCGACGCGCCCGTCGGCGAGGAGCCGTCGTGACCGCCACCGCCACCCTGGCTCGGAGGCGGTTGCAGCTCTCCGACCTGACCCGACTCTCCACCGTCGGACTGCGAACCCGCAAGCTTCGGGCAGGGCTGTCCGCTCTCGGCATCGCCATCGGCGTGGCCGCCATCGTCGCCGTCCTCGGCCTGTCCGCCTCGTCCCAGGCCGGCCTGCTCAACGAGATCAACCAACTCGGTACCAACCTGCTCACGGTCGGCAACGGCCAAACTCTCACCGGCGGCCCAGCCGAGCTGCCCACCACGGCCCCGGCCATGATCGGCCGTATCAGCGGTGTGCAGCAGGTGCAGGCCACCGGGGCGATCGGCGACGCCAACGCCTACCGCAACCCCTACGTCCCCTCAATCGACACCAACGCCTTGACCGTCCAAGCCGCATCCCTCGACCTCCTCCCGGTCGTCGCCACCAGCGTCGCCCAGGGCCGCTACCTCAACGCGGCAACCGCCCAAGAACCCGTCGCCGTGCTCGGCGCCGCTGCCGCGCAACGGCTCGGGATCGACCGCGTCTACGCCGGCGAGCGGATCTGGGTCGGCGGCCAGTGGTTCTACGTGGCCGGCACCCTCAAACCGGCCGTGCTCGCCCCTGCCATCGACTCCTCCATCCTGGTCGGCTACCCCGCGGCAGAGAGGTACCTGGGCTTCGACGGCCATCCCTCCACTGTCTACCTCCGCGCCCAAAACGACCGAGTGAACGCCGTCGACAACCTTCTCGCCGCCACCGCCAACCCCGAAAACCCCAACCAGGTCAACGTCAGCCAACCCTCCTCCGCCCTGGTCGCCCAGGCCGACGCGAAGAGCGCCCTCAACGGCCTGTTCCTCGGCCTCGGCGCCGTCGCCCTCCTCGTCGGCGCGGTCGGCGTCGCCAACATCATGATCATCTCCGTCCTCGAACGCCGCTCCGAGATCGGCCTACGTCGCGCGCTCGGCGCCACCAAAGGCCACATCCGCACCCAGTTTCTCTCCGAAGCCGTCCTTCTCGGCCTCCTTGGCGGCGTCGTCGGCGTTGCGCTCGGCGTCGCGTCCACGTCTGTGTACGCCCACACCAAAGGCTGGGCCACCGTCGTGCCACCAGAAGCCTGGCTCGGCGGCTTCGCCGCTTCCCTGATCATCGGCGCGGTCGCCGGGCTCATGCCCGCCCTGCGTGCCGCGCGGATGTCACCCACCCAAGCGCTGTGGAGCATGTGAGCCCATGGCACCTCGACCGATCTGCAACGAATTGAGTGGAATGTCGCCGCCCACCCGGACGATCTCGTACCTCGGGTCCTCGACGGCTCCGGGTCGGGGACGAGGTTCGCCGCTACTACGAACGTCGCCAGGGTAGGCCAGAGTCTTCTTCGGGCCGTGCAGCGAACTGCGGACACGCATGCGGGCTCGGAGTTCAGGTGTCCAACGTGAAATGACCTGCGGGCGTCATGGTCGTACTACGTGTTCGCACTGGGACGCGTCAGCCGTCAGCTGGATCCGACGAGTTGGTGCAGCTTCTCGTTGTCCGACTCACGGTGTGGTACCTGGACGCAGAGCGTGAGTGCCGGTTCGGCCGCGACGGTGAGTTCGGTGACGTCGAGGTGGATGATGCCGGCCGGAGGACGCCGAATGGCGATCTGGCCGGTGAGTGCCCTCTCGACACGGTTGTCGGCCCACCAATTAGTGAACTGCTCGCTCTCGATCCTCAACGCCTCGACGAGCTCGGCGAAGCGCGGGTCCACGGGGTGCTCGGCGGCGGCAGCGCGGAACTGATTGAGGAGGTGGCGGCCACGCTCCTCCCATCCGACGCCCATGCTCGCTGCGGTGCCCTTGGCGAAGTAGAGCCACATGAGGTTGCACCTGCCGACAGGGAGAGTGTCTGGCTGCCAGATCGTGGCGAAGGGGCCGTTCCACGCAGTGAAGTCGAAGTGCAGGTCGATCAAACAGGCGGGCGCGGGCTCCAAGGTCTCGAGGAGCCGGGTGAGCTGGGGGCGGATGCCGGTGGTCATCGGATCGATCTCGAGGACGGCGAGGGCTGCGAGGCGCCGGAGGTGGCGGTGGGACTCGGGATCGAGACCAAGAACCCGGGCGATGGCGTCGATCACGTCGGGGCTCGGGTCGGCCGGGCGACCACACGAGACCGTCACCCCGGCTCCCGCCGAGTCCCTACAAAGAGCACCATATCGGTGCCCCTGCTAAGGATGGTGCCCTAGTGACCATACGCCGGGCCGGACGAAGAGGGGGAGCAGGGGGCTGTGACGGCACCAAGTGCCGCCGCCGTCTGGTCGTTCCTGCCGCGAGCCTGGCTGCCTGTGGCGCCCTCCTTGCGGCGTGTGGGGGCGGCGGTTCAGCGACGACGAACCGGCCGACTTCGGCGTCCTCGACCTCGGTAGCGACTTCGACGTCGACCGCCGACCCGGCAACGGCGGCGGTGCTCGCCGCCTATCGGGCGGGCTGGGCGGCCTTCGAGCAGGCGCTCGCCGATGCCAACTCCGAAGACCCCGAGCTTGTAGCGACGATGGTTCCACCGCAGCTGACAGGGGTCCGGGCGAACCTGACCGCGGACCGCCAGCAGGGCATGGTGGGAAGAGGCTTGTTCGCGCTTCACCCGAAGGTCGTCTCGCTGTCCGCAACGACGGCGAGGGTCGTGGATTGCGCCTACAGCACCTCGGTGCTCGTGTACGCGAAGACCGGGAAGCCGGTACCACCAATCACGCCCCCCGAGAACGACGGGGTCAGCTCCGAGCTGATCCTGACCGGCGGCGCGTGGAAGGTCTACAAGCAGACGGTGACGGACGGGAAATGCGCTCCCGGCTCCTGACCCTGGTTGCCTCGATGGCCGCCGTCGGCTTCGTGCTGGCCGGCGCCAGCCCTGCCTGGGCGGCGGACACCGGCGGGGAGAACACCGCGAACGCGCAGGCGTCGGGTGGCACGCTGACGGTGCAGGCCGGCCACACCTACTGGACGCCGCCGAGCACCTCGTCGTGGGCGACGCCGGGAAGCAGCGACCCGCCGCAGGGCAGGCCGAACCCGAACCAGCCCTACGGCTGCACCTACACCGCGGGCGGCCCGTCGGTCACCGCCAGCCTCGGGGTCGGCGGCCCGCAGCCCGGGCAGTGGGTGTTCCCGGTCTGTGCCGGCCCGGGGGTGCTGAACCCGATGCCGCCGGTGTGGGTGACCGGCGCCCAGCCGCCGGCCGCAGGCGTGATCCAGGTGAACCCGGTGGTCGTGGCCCAGCAGGCGGTGCGCCAGCTCGGCTTCGCGTCGCCGGCGATCGAGATGGCCCCGCCGTCTGGGAGCCCGCAACTCGTGGGGGTGGCGACGTGGTTGTGGATCGCCCCGGGCGCCTGGCGGACGCTCACCGCGTCGGCCACGGCAGGGCCGGTGACGACGACGGCGACGGCGACGCCTTCCAAGGTGGTGTGGGACATGGGCGACGGCCAGAGCGTGACCTGTGACGGCCCCGGCACCCCCTACAGCCCTTCTGCCCCGAACGCCACGACGGGCTGCTCCTACACCTGGCCCGGCCCGGGCAGCTTCACCGTGACCGCGACCGTGTACTGGTCGGTGACCTGGACGGCGAGCGGTGCGCCGGGGGGCGGGAGCCTCGGCGTCCAGGCCGGGCCGCCGGCCCAGGTGCCGGTGGCGGTGACCGAGTCGCAGGCGATCAACACCCCGACCGGGGGGAGCGGCTAGGAGAAGGGCACTCGATTGGCGACGACGGCTGCGGCACCGAGGACGAACGGGCAGCGGGCAGGTGCGGGTGCGCGCCCTGGGGGCGCGCGTGGCCCTGGTCGCCACCGCCAGCTGCCCCTCGTGGTGGTGGGCGTGCTGCTGGTGCTCGGCTGCGCGCTGGCCTTCGCCGACGCCTCGGTGCACCTCGGGAGCCGGGAGGAGGTGCTGGTGGTCGCCCAGCGTGGTCCTGGTGGGAGGGGAGTCGAGCGTGATCGGTCGGCGGGCGGCGGTGCCGCTCGTGGCCGGATCGCTGCTGAGCGCGACGGAGGTGGGTGCCGCCCCGCCGGTCGGCTCGGGCTCGGACGAGGTGGCCGTCGGGTTGAAGGCGGGCGCCTTCCCGCCGGACCTGGCGCCCGGCGATCGGGTGCAGGTCGTCCCCGTCGCCTCCGCCTCGGGCGGGGGCACCGGGACCCTCACGAGCGGGAGCCCGGTCGATGCGACGGTGCTCGCGGTGGACGCCGCCCCGCCAGGTTCGGGCAGCCCGACGGTGTTCTCCCTCCAGGTCGGAAGAGCCGACGCCGACGAGGTGGCTTCCTTGGCCGCGGCCGGCGAGGCCAGCCTGATCGAGGTCGGAGCGGGGGCTGAGGTGGGCGTCGTCACCTTCGGTTCGGTCCGCTCCTGCGCGGTGACCACTGTGGCCCTCGCCCTGGCTGCCACCTGGCCGAGCCGAGCTGACTCAGGTGGGCGCCGGGTGCTGTTGATCGAGGCCGACCCGGCGGGCGGGACGCTGGCCGGGTCGTCGGGCAGGCCGCAGGAGCCGAGCCTGGTGTCGCTCGCCGCGGCTGCCTGCCGGGGCGGCGACCCCGAGCTGGTGTGGGAGCACTGCCAGGAGCTTCCCGGGGGGACGGCGACCCCGCCGGTCCCTGCCGGGCCGGTCCCTGCCGGGCCGGTCCCTGCCGGGAGGCGATAGCGGGGTGGGCGGAGATGCTGCGCGACACCATGGCCGGCTCGGCCGCCTGGAGCAGGCCATCGTCGCCACTGCCACCCTCGCCCCGCTGGGGATCCGGGCCGAGGTCCCCACCCTCGCCGTGCGCCTCGAAGGCGAACGCCTCGCCCCCGCGCTGCGGGCCTTCGCCGAGGTGGCCGACCCGACCTGTGACCTGGTCGTCGCCGCCCTGGTGCTCGCGGCCGAGCACCAAGCCCAGCGTCTCGGGGAGCCGCTCGGCTCGCTCGCCGCAGCGTCCCGGGACCAAGCCACCATGCGCCTGCGCGTCGAGGCCGGCCGGGCCCGGACCCGCACCTCGGTCACGGTCATCGTCGGCGCCACCGGCGCCCTCGTGGCCAGCCTGGCCCTGTTCAACCGCGGCTACCTCGCCCCCTACGACAGCGCCACGGGCCAGCTCGTCCTCGTCCTGGTGGGCGCGGTGTTCGCGACGGCGTTCGTCTGGCTGGCCCGTATGACCCGCCCGGCCCAGGTCGACCGGTTCCTCACCGAGGACGCCGGGTTCACGGCTCCCCGATCGACCTCGGGGGTGTTCCGATGATCGTGGCACTGGCCTGCGGTGTCGGGGTCGGCGCCGGCCTGTGGCTCGTCGCCCGCGGCCTGTACCCGCCCCGCCCCTCCCTCGCCCAGGCCCTCGCCCAGCTGAAGCGGCTGCCCGAACCCGCTCCCGTCCTCACCGCCGAAAGCGACGGCGGGTTCGCCGCCCGCCTCGGCCGGCCCGCGGCGGATGCCCTCACCCGGGCCGGGGCCGGCTGGCTCGTTCCCACTTCGGTCCGTCGCGACCTCGCCGTGCTCGGCCGCAGCCCCGAGCGCCACCTCGCCGAACAGGTCACGCTCGGCCTCGTCGGCCTGCTCTTCACCCCGGCGATCGCCGCGCTGTTGCTGCTCGGCGGCGCCCACCCGCCGCTCGTCGTGCCGCTGTGGGCGTCGCTGCTCTTCGCCGTCGCCGGGTTCCTCGCCCCCGATCTCGGCATCCGGGCCGACGCCAACCGCCGCCGCAGGGACTTCCGCCACGCCCTGTCAAGCTTCTTGGACCTCGTCGTGGTCGCCCTGGCCGGTGGCGGCGGCGTCGAGACGGCCCTCGCGGATGCTGCCTCGGTCGGCTCGGGGTGGGCGTTCGCCCTACTGCGACGGGCGCTCGACCAGGCCCGCCTCGCCCGCCAGACCCCGTGGGCCGCCCTCGGTCGGCTCGGCCAAGAGCTCGGCGTCGGCGAGCTGTCCGAGCTGGCCGCGTCGGTGGCCCTGGCCGGCACCGAGGGAGCCAGGGTCCGAGCCAGCCTCGCCGCAAAGGCCGCCTCGCTGCGGACCCACGAGCTGGCCGAGGCCGAGACCGCCGACCAGGCCGCCACCGAACGCATGAGCCTCCCCGTCGTGCTGCTCTTCGCCGGGTTCCTCCTCTTCTTGGGCTACCCGGCTGTCCAGAAAGTGCTGACTGGGCTGTGAGAAAGCCGTGGGTTCACGAATTGCGAAGCACCGATCACCGGACCGACAGAAAGGAAGGCCCACAAATGAAAGCCCCACCGATGAAAGGACAAGTGCAGTGTTCCCCGAGCTGATCATCCTCCGTCACCTCTTCACCGTCCTCCACGGCCGATGGGAGGCAATGCGGGCCGACCCTCAGGCGGGCTACTCGACCGAGGCGGTGATCGTCACCGCCCTTCTGGCGGCGTTGGCGCTGACTGCGGTGGGGATCATCGTCGCCAAGGTCGTGTCTGCCGCCAACAACATCTCCACCACCGGTGGAGGAGGCTGAACCGCGGCCGTGACCGCCCGGCGACCCTCGGACCACGTCCCGCCTGGACGGCGGCGTCTACTACCGCGCGCTCTGGTCCGCGACGAGCGCGGCGCGGTCTCGGCCGAGCTGGTCATCGCCACCCCACTGCTGCTGCTGCTGATCATGGGGGTGATCCAGTTCGCCCTGTGGGAGCACGCCGAGCACGTCGCCACCGCCGTCGCCCAGCAAGGCGTCGCCGTCGGCCGGCTCCAGAACGAGACCGCGGCAGCCGGCCAGCAACAAGCGCAGAGCGTGCTTGACCAGCTGGGCCCGTCGGTGCTCACCGGGACCACCATCACCGCGACGCGAACCGACGCCATGACGACGGTGACGGTGACCGGCCACGTCGAGAGCATCATCGGCCTGTTCACCTTGCCAGTGAAGGCAACAGCGGCCGGCGCGACGGAGATCTTCACGGTCCCGGGGCAGGCACCATGAGCGGCAGCCCGGTTCGTCGCCGGTTGCGCACAGCCGAAGAGGGCAGCGTCGCGACCGAGCTCGTGCTGCTCACCCCGCTGCTCATCTTGATGCTGCTTTTCGTCGTCGCGCTCGGCCGCACCGTCTCGGCCCGTATCGAGGTCGACGGCGCAGCCGCCCAGGCAGCTCGCGCCGCGTCCATCGCCCGCGATCCCGCCACGGCCACCGCCATGGCCCAACAGGCCGCCACCACCGCCCTCGGCTCGGACCACGTCACCTGCGCAAACCTCGCCGTCACCACCGACACCGCCGACTTCGCCCCCGGCGGCCAGGTCGCGGTCACCGTTACCTGCACCGTCGACCTGGCCGACCTGGTCGGGCTGCGCCTCCCCGCGTCACAGTCGATCAGCTCGACTTCGACGGCCGTGATCGACCTCTACCGAGCGACGACATGACCGTCCCCGTCGCCCGGCTGCGCGAGCGGCTCGGCGCGCCCGAGTCGGGCATGGTGACCGCCTTCGTCGTCGTGTTCACCCTCGCCCTGCTCGTGATGGCCGGCCTCGTCCTCGACGGCGGCCTCGCCCTCTCCGCCAAGGTCCAGGCCATCGACGACGCCCAGGCCGCGGCCCGCGCCGGCGCCCAGGCCATCGACGTCCCCCTCTACCGATCCACCGGCCAGATCACCCTCGATCCCACCCAGGCCACCGCGGAGGCCGAGAAGTACCTCGCCCAGTCCGGCCATACCGGCACCGTGACCGTGACCGGCGACCAGGTGAGCGTCACCGTCACCATCAGCCAACCGACCCAGCTGCTGTCCCTGGCCGGCATCGGCCACATCACCGTCACCGGGGCCGGCAGCGCCACGGCCGAGCAAGGCTGACATGACCCGCCTCGCCCATCTCGTCAAAGGGCTCGCCGCTCTCGCCGTGCTCGTCGGCCTGGTCGCCGGCGTGCCGTGGGCGCTGTGGCACTTCATCGGCTGGCCGCTGCCGCACAACCTTCCCACCGCCGGCAAGGTCGGCCGGGCCCTCAACCGCCAGGGCATCCCCACCCAGACCCTCATCGACGCGCTCGCCGTCGTGGTCTGGGCCACCTGGGCCACCCTCGTCGCCTCCCTCGCGGTCGAGATCCCCGCCGCGCTCGCCGGACGTCACGCCCCCCACCTCCCGGTCGCCGGGATCTTCCAACCCGTCACCGGGCGGCTCGTCGCCGCGGTCGTCGTGGCCTGCCTCACCCTGGCGCCGCGGCCCGCGCATACCGGCACCCTCGGACGCGGGATGGCCGCCACCAGCCTCCGGCGGCCGGTCGCGGCGCTCGTCGTCAACGACGCCACCTTCACCGACACCGTCCTCAGCGCCGCAAACCGCCCCGCTCCACCGGCCCCCGCTCCGCCTGCCCTCGCACGGGCGGCCACCACCGTCGCGCCGCCCGGCGCCGGCATGTCGTCCATGGCACCCGCCCCGACGGCCGCCCCAGCCACTTACCTCGTCCGGCGCGGCGACACCCTGTGGGGCATCGCCGAGCGGGAGCTGGGCAACCCGTTGCGCTGGTCGGAGATCTTCCAGCTCAACGAGGGTCGACCTCAGCCCGGCGGGGTCACGCTCACCGACCCGCATTGGATCGACCCCGGCTGGAGGCTCGTCCTGCCCACGACGATCACACCCGAGCCCAGTCCCTCGGGATCGGTCTCCGGCGCATCGCGGAGCCGGGCCGCCTCGACGTGGCGTCGCGAGGCGACGAGATCGTGACCATCGAGCTCACCGACCTCTCCGGCATCGCTCTCGACGGCCCGGGTGTCGACGACGTCACCCGCGCCCTGGTGACCGCGCTCTTGGTCCGCGCCGAGCCGGGCGCGGCCGAGGTGCTCCTCACCGACGACCTCGCCGAGCGGCTGCTGCCCGGCCTCGCTCCGGACCGCGCCATCCGTCGGGTGGCAACGACCGACCAGGCCGCCCGGGCCGTCGAGTCCGAGCGTGTCGCCCGCAGCCGGCGCTTCGAGGCGGCCGGGGCGGCCGACGCCGCCCAGTTCCGGGCCGAGAACCCCGAGAACCCGCTGCCGTTGCTGCTCGTGCTCCTCGACGCGCTGCCCGTCGAGTCACTCGGTCGCTGGGCCGCCCTCGTCGCCGACGCGCCCCGCCTGGCCATCTGCGTCGTGTCCCTCGCGCCGTCGCCGATCGCCACCGGACAGCTCAGCATCGACGCCGGCCGCCGAGTGCTCGACGCCACGCCGGTCGACCGCGTCGGAGCGCTGCTCGGCACTCAGCTGTTCGGGCTGCGCGCCGACGAAGCGACCGAGGTGCTCGCCGCGGTCGCCGAGGCTGCCGGCGAGGGTGACCTCGACGAGGACCCCTTCGCCGCCCACGCCATCGTCATCCCCCTGCGATCCGGCGGCTCTTCCACCGCCGACTTCTCCACCGCCGACCTCTCGACCGACGACGCCAGCGGGCCGTGGCCCGAGCCGTCACCGTCTCCGCCGCCGAACGGAAACGGTGACGGGCCGGCAGAAGCGCGAGGTCCAGGCCCTTGCCCGAGCTCACTGACGGCATCGCGGACACAGTGCTGCCAATGCGGCGTGTATTCGTCGCACGCGCATTGCACAGTGTGGTCGGCTTGCCCACAGTCTGCGCACCGCCTGTTATCTCCAGCCCGCTTTGGCGTGTCTCTGTCTCCGATGTAGCTGACGAGGGGCATCTGTTCCGTCGTGGACACGTTATCTGAAACGATGTCTCCGACGCAGCCGCGCACGAACCTGCTTGTCGTTGCCGCTTTTCGACTTTAAATCTCGTGCATCCCGGCCTCTTCCCGTTCGTGCTGGACTACCCGGAACATGCGAAGCCCGGGTTGGGCCGGGGGTTAGGCCAGTGCCGCCAGCGGCTAGTCGTGGCATCCGGCTGCCAAGAGCGCCAGATCCGCCCCTGCCGCTGCCCATATTGCAGGGCGCGTGTCATCTTTGCGAGGGCACCGGGAGCCGGATGTTGATGACCGGCTGTGCCATCCCATCGACCCGAGGAGGAGGACGGCTACGACTCCTCGTGGCGGCAGTGGGGTGGCCGCCGCTATCACACTGGCGAGCACTCACCCTCGCGAGCACCTGACCACCGGCCCCACGCCCCTTACCCGGAACCGGAAACCGCGAACCCGGCGCGACACCCGGGTCCTAAGCATGCCCGTGCGCGCAAATCACCCGCCACTAAGACCAGCAACAGCCGCGAGGAATAACCCCTGAGCACTACTCGCGGAATCGGGTCTGAGCACGGCTGAAGGTCGCCCCGAGCATCCATCACGACGAGCGCACCCTCTGCCTTCCCGCGTCACATACGTTTCTGTCGCACACCCCGGCCGTGCTCGGCCTGCCTGTTCTGGCGTTCCTTGCCGTAAAGTCAGTGAATGCGCGTCTGGCCCGGCACTGCTTATCCGCTCGGTGCTACCTGGGACGGGTCAGGGACTAATTTTGCCCTGTTCTCTGAAGTGGCCAACCGGGTCGAGCTGTGCCTGTTCGGTCCGGGCAACCGCAGGGAGACGCGGGTCGAGCTCACCGAGGTGGATGGCTTCGTCTGGCACTGCTACCTGCCGGGCGTCGGCCCGGGCCGGCACTATGGGTATCGCGTGCACGGCCCGTACGCGCCGGGCCGCGGTCACCGGTGCAACCCGGCGAAGCTGCTGCTCGACCCGTACGGCAAGGCTGTCGAGGGCCAGGTGCACTGGCACGATGCCCTGTTCTCCCAGCGATCCGGCGCGCTGGAGGCGATCAGCACGCGCAACAGCGCCCCTTTCATGCCGCGCAATGTCGTTATAAACCCGTATTTCGACTGGGCGGATGACCGGCCGCCCCGAACGCCGTATCACGAGACGGTGATCTACGAGGCGCATGTCCGCGGCCTGACCCTGCGCCATCCTGAGGTCCCGCCTGGGCAGCGCGGCACATATGCGGGCCTGGCCTCCCCGGTCATTATCGACCACCTGACCCGGCTGGGCGTGACCGCCGTCGAGCTGATGCCGGTGCATCAGTTCATCTCCGAGCGGCGGCTGGCGGCGGGCGGCCGGTCCAACTACTGGGGTTACAACACGGTCGCGTTCCTCGCGCCGCACAACGGCTACTCCTCATCCACCGAGCCACATGGCCAGGTCAGCGAGTTCAAGTCGATGGTCAAGACGCTGCACGCGGCGGGCATCGAGGTAATCCTCAACGTCGTCTACAACCACACCGCCGAAGCGGACGCCTTGGGTCCCACGCTGTCTTTCCGCGGCATCGACAACGCTGCGTACTACCGGCTCGCCGACGGCGACCCAGGGGTGTACCTGGATTACACCGGCTGCGGCAACAGCCTCAATGCCCGCAATCCGCACGCGCTGCAGCTGATCATGGACTCGCTGCGGTACTGGATCCTGGACATGCATGTGGATGGGTTCCGGTTCGACCTGGCCTCAGCGCTGGCCCGGCAGCTGCATGACGTGGACCGGCTCGCCGCCTTTTTCAACCTGGTCCAGCAGGATCCGGTCATCTCGCAGGTCAAGCTGATCGCCGAACCGTGGGACGTCGGGGAAGGCGGCTACCAGGTCGGCAGGTTCCCGCCGCTGTGGCTGGAATGGAACGGCAAGTACCGCGACTGCATACGGGACCTGTGGCGCGGCGAACCCGCTGCCCTGCCAGAGCTCGCCCAGCGGCTGACCGGCTCCAGCGACCTGTACGAGACCAGCGGGCGGCGGCCGGTCGCGTCGGTCAACTTCGTCACCTGCCACGACGGATTCACCCTCGCCAACCTGGTCAGCTACAACCGCAAGCACAACGAGGCCAACGGCGAGGACAACCAGGACGGCACCGATGACAACCGGTCCTGGAACTGCGGCGCGGAAGGCCCGTCCGGCGATCCGGCCATCAGCGAGCTGCGCGCCCGGCAGGTCCGCAATTTCCTGACCACGCTGTTCTGCTCACAAGGCGTTCCGATGCTGCTGGCGGGTGATGAGATGGGCCGCACCCAGCGGGGCAGCAACAACGCCTACTGCCAGGACTCGCCGTTGTCGTGGGTGGACTGGGAGAACGCCGCCGAATACGCGGACCTGGTTGACTTCACCTGCGCGCTGTCCGCGCTGCGCCGGGCGCACCCGGTCTTCCGGCGGCGCCGGTTCTTCAGCGGGCGGCCCGCCCAGGCCGGCCCGGGCGGCCTGCGGGACATCATCTGGCTGACCCCGTCCGGCCAGGAAATGACCGATGCGGACTGGCACGCCGGCTACCCCAGGTCGCTGGCGGTATTCCTGAACGGTGAGGCCATTACCGAGCCCGGCACCCGCGGCAAGACCGTCCGCGACAACAAGTTCCTGCTGCTATTCAACGCGCACAGCGACGCCATTCGGTTCGTCCTGCCCGGCGCCGATCACGCAGACGGCTGGCATGTTGTTGTCGATACGACGGCGCCACCGAACCGGCCCGGCACCAGCACCGGTGACCGGCCGGCGATGCTGCCCGGCGGCGCGGCGGTCGACGTGACCGGCCGTTCGGTCATGGTGCTGCGCGCCGCCGACGGTCCGGCAAGCGGAGCAAGCCCGGCCAGGACGGCTTAACGAGGCCCGGCGAACAGGAACTCAGGACTGATCCTGCTGCGCAGCCCCACCAGCCATGGTGTCCCTGCTGTAATCGTCACGCAGCGCCAGGACCTTGATACGGATGTTGGCGCTATGCGCCGGCAGCTCGCTCCGCACTATCAGCCCGATCTCCTTTCGGTCGAAGTACCTGGCCGCGTCCTCCGGCGAGTCGAAGGTGAACTCGACGACCCGATGGGGTGTCGCCGAGTAAACATTGTCGTACGACGCCACCCCCCGCAGCTCAGCAGGAGCCTGAAGAGCATCCGCGATCGATCGGACCCACGCCAGGTACTTGTCCTTGCCTCCAGGCGGATAATCGATCTCGTAGACATACTTGATCACCGGAGAAATCCTTCCGTCGGTGCCGCGACCCTCACGAGCGCCGACGGCACGTGGCTATGGTCCGCCTGAGTCCGGCGCCAGGCAAGAGCGCGACTGCGGATGTGCTCGCGGCCGCGCGGTGTCGACTCCTGCAGCCAAGCGCCTGCTGCCTGTTGCGTGTGCAGCGGGCGAGCAGCCGATCTGCCTCCTGCGGCGACAAGACCCTCGGCACAGTGCGCGGCACCGCACCAGCGGCAGGGTCCCGCGGCCGCTTGGAGCCGCCCTGCCGCCGGGTCGACAGGGCGCGGGGCACCGGGTTGACCTGCACCGGCGTGTCACCACGGGCGACCAGGTACGCATATAAGCCCGACACCAAAGACGGGCGCCTGGCGATCGTCTGCGCCGATAGCCCGGACTCCCGGTCCGTCAGCCGCACCACCGTGCGGTCGCCGCGACGCACTCAACGCAGCGACCGTCATCAGGACTATCTGGTCAGGGGAAGACGATGTTGCGAAGCCTGCCAGCACCGCAAACGCAGTCCTTGTCCCGGCCAGGAGTGCGCTGATCAGGTGCGATGGACGCCTACCTTGCTGTAGCAGGAAGCACGGGTATCCTCAGCCGCGCGCCAGATGAGCCCGAGGCTCCGCCAGTCGAATCGACAGCATGAGTGGCGGTGAGAGCAGCCTGATCGCCGCCGTCGGCGGCATCACTTTGCCAGCCATGCGGCTGTCCGGCACGCTCGCGGTGGTGACATTCGGGATGCGGTCCAGCAGTTGCGTGATTCCAGCCTTGAGGAAACTGAGACGCCTGCTGGCCGGGCTATTCGCGGGCGCAAAGGCGGGCGATACTACCGATACCGACATCCTGGCAGCCAAGGTCGAGACAACGACCAGGATGGCAAAGTGGGCCCACCTGCACGCGCAGGAGCTAAATGGCGCGTCGTGACGATTATCGCGAGCCTGATCGGCGTTGCAGTGAGCCTTTTTCATCCCGATAGTGGTGGGTTCGTCACGGTCTGGTGACGTCGCGGCGTGTCGCCGCCGGGAAAGAAGAAGCCCCTGGTAGATGAGGCAGTCGACCAAAACGACCTTCATCGCCACCAGGGGCTTCCATGCTGTTCTACCGTGCCGCGCTGCCGTTGTCGTCTCGGACCCTCACGTATGTGTCCGGGATCATCCGCCGCCACCGGGCATCGATCGGCTCGTGCTGGCGGAAGCTGAACCCGGGGCAGCAGGCCCTGCTCGTCCTGGTTCACCTGCGGAAAGGCGAGACGTTCGCACAGGTCGCGGCCGGTTTCGGGGTCGGCACGGCGACCGCCTGGCGGTACGTGAAAGAGGCTGTCGCGCTGCTGGCCGCCGGGGCGCCGAAGCTTCGCAAGGCGGTCCGGGACGCGAAGAAGGCCGGCTACGCGTACGTGGTCCTGGACGGGACGCTGATCCCCATTGACCGGGTCGCCGCGGACCGCCCGTTCTATTCGGGAAAGCACCGTAATATCCGTCGTTCTGCGTCGCCGCTTCTCCAGAAAGCCCGACGTTCGGTGCCGGCGTTCTGTGTGGGCAGTGATCGGCAGTCTCGGGCGTCAGGTCGTCACCTGACCGACCCCCGGCGAGCCGCCAGGCTCACGCGTCGGGTGGGCGTGTTGCTCGTGAGGCCAGGTCGTCGCTCGGCATCGGATTTCACGATCCGCAGCAACAGGCGGCGGATCAGCGCGCTGAACGGGCCAACGAGCAACCAGTAGCGGGCGAAGCGGCGGAGGCTGGTGGGGTCCGTGGCCGCCGTCCGTGTCTCAGTCGTGATGAGGGCGCGCCCGCTGCCGTAGGGCTCCACCCGGATGTTGAAGGCGACCTTGACGTAACCAGGGGTGTCGAACGCGGCGAATCGGCCGGGTTCGACCTGCGGCGCGGGCTCGTCGTCGGTGACCGCCTTCCACGGTTGCACGACAGTGCCGAACACGATCTCGTGGCCGGGCGATTCGCCCAGGAGCAGGAAGCCGCGCGCGCCATGTCGTCGAGGGTCAACGGCGGGCGGGCAGGTCCCGATGGCCGCCTCTTGAGGACCCGCTGCAGCCGATTGGGGAGGCTGCGCAGCTCGAGGAGCACCCGTATCATTGCGGACCGGGACAGGTCGCTCCGTCGGACCGCCTGCCATGTGAGGTCGGTGTCTGCGTCGACTACGACGGCGTGCGTCTCTGTGACGTCGTACTGGGGAAGGTAACGGTCCAGGAGCATCGCTTCGGCCTCGGATTGCACATCAACCTCCGCTCGTGGAGTCAACCCGCGAACACCACCGGACTACGTGAAGCAGTCCTCTTCCACTCTCCGGCCGCAGAGGAGCCCTCACCAGAGGAAAACGTCCCGCCCCACCCGCTGCGCGGAGGGCGACCCACGCAAACGATCACCAACGAGGGTTGCCGATCCATCGTCATGGAACGCTGCCGTCCGATCCTCAGATAGTGCAGCCGGTAACACCAGGGCGCCGCGCACGCGAAGATCCCGTACAGGGGCAAGAACAAGCCCGAATCACAGAAAGAAGCCAACGGCGCTCACGCGAAACTCCGCTCACCCGGCGAGCGCGCGAACGCCCAGCTCAAGAACTGGCACAATCCTCCGCAAGCTCCGCTGCTGCCCCGTAACTATTCGGAAGTACTGTGGTTCCCGGCCCGGTATCCATAGGCTGACCTGGGCAGATGATCCGGGCGACCACATGATTTTCGAATATTTACGCTGCCCCTGGCGCGCCGGCCAGCTCGCCAAGGCCATTCACGTATTGCAGATCCACGAAGCAAACGCTGGATGAAAAAGGCTCAGTGGAGCATAAGGTAAACGACCCTGGTGGGCTGGACATCACCGCCTATCACCATCGTCTGGCAAATGGCACCATCTCAAATGGACGAGCTGTGCCACCAGATTATTCAGCAACTTGAGCAGATGCACCAACGGCAAGAGCGCCGCTAGCCGGTGCTGGCTGGCAGATGGAGCGCGCCGCTCCTCCCGTAGGGCACTCCGGCCGTCGCTCAACCTTCTGATCCGCAGAAATTTGCGGAGTATACGTCACCGGCCCGTATGCCAGTTTGACCTGCTGGATTGCCGATCATCAATTGGCAGTTAACGGCTGCTTCGAGCGCGCTGTTGTGCGGCCAAAATGCGGCCAGCCGGGGCCTCTCGAGGCTCATGCGAAACTAGGCTTGTCGCAGGCGTCGTAGCAGGTCAGGCGCTTGAGGCAACGGGTGTTTTGCATAACCTTCCTGATATGCGTGGGCGGGTGGGTTGTCAGCATCATGAGCTGCGGAAACGCGAGCGCCTGGTCGTATGGACCACAAATGAACCGGTTCGTAAACGGTCGGCAACACGGGGAGCGCAGCGATATAACTTAAAAAGTACTAGCAATTTACGAAACAATACGCACTCGCCAGGCCTGAGAAATTTGAGTGGCTGGTGGGACTGCAGCCGAATTGCAGAATATGCTGACCCGAGCTACGGTGGAAATGCGGGAACCTCGGACCAGGAAAATCCTGGCTGAGCCGGTCAGAGATCTTGCAGGCCCGGCTGCGTGACCTGGAGATGGGGACATATTACCAGGCCCGTCACCAAGGAAGGAAGATCAAAATGGCCGAGATATTGGCTGAAGCTGGTCGGATAACCGGGCTCGGCCCGGAGATCGACGGCAAGATAATATTCGGCTTGCAGTCTGCTTACGCAAAGCACACTGGCCAGAAGCCGATGAGATTTGTCGCGCCGGCCAGTCAGCTGACGGACCTCGGCGATCGCGATCTGGTTATCGTGCGGTTCAGCCGCACTGATCACCGCACTACGGCGGAGCCGCTGCAGGTCGCCTCGCTTTCCCTGGCGTAAGGGCTGGTAAATGGACGCGGCAACGCCCCTTGAGGGCTGACCCGCGTTCATGGCCCCGAGCAAGACAATTCCAGTTAATTTAAGCGGGCAGCCGAGCACGTGCTCACCCGCCCAGAACTTGTAGGAGACAAAAATCATGAGCATCCTCACGCGTGCCACCGCTTGTACCGTCCGGATAGCCGCCATAACCGCCGCAACCCCCGTGCTGGCCGGCGCCGCCGCAGCAGCCGCGACCGGGAAGCTGGCCGGCTGGGAACTGCGGCAGCTCGCCAGCTCGCCGCTGTCCGCCGAGGCCAGGCGGCTTAAGGCCGAATACCGCGAGATGGCCGCCGCCGACGGCGTTGGCGCAACCACGCCAGCGCGGCAGCAGGGGCACGCCGGGGACGGCCGCGACAGGCACCGCCCCGATAGCACGCACGCCCGCTCCGGTCAGGCCCGCGCCCATCTGGCTGCCTTGAACTCGTCACGCTAGGCACCCGGTCGCAAGCGTCAGGTCCGCGCCTGCGCAGACGGTGCCCGGTCCGGGGACATGGCAGACAGTGCCCAATCCGGAGACATGAGGGCCTTACCCTGCACTTCTACGCATCCGGGTTAACCCCCGATACCCGCACCCGCTTCAGGCCGTCGGCCACTACTGCGGCAGAGGTGATGATCGTGATGCCAGGCCCGGATCTGCTGGCAGGCCACACGTCATCACCGCCGCGGGCCCGCTTGCCTGGGGCGGAATGCACCGCGACTGCGAGGCCCCTCTGCAGACTACGAGGCCCTTCTGCATGGGTATGCAAAACCTGTTCTGTTACCGCAGCATCCCGATCGGCTTCCCGCCGCACGAGAGCATCGGCCGACATTGGGTCAAGGTTCACATGCTGCTGACACTGATGACCCGCGAGTGCTGGATAACTTAAAGCGCGAACGCGTCAGGAGGTATCGCTCCTCCGAAAAGGGAGCAAGGAGCCATGAGCAAATCACCTAATTCCGCGCCGGCGGCGCATCGGCTGGACCGGCGGGCCGCGCGGCAGTCGGCCTATGGCGAGCAGGCCCGCTCCTACGACCAGAGGACGGGCGCGTTCCAGTCCTACCGCCGGGCGATCATCGAGGCGCTCCCGGTCCGCCGGGGGCAGGTGGTCCTGGATGTGGGGTCCGGGACGGGGCTGTGCTGCGGCCTGCTCCGGGAGAAGGTGGGCCCGCAGGGCGGTGTCGTCGGCATCGAGGAGTCATCCGAGATGGCGGCGGTGGCGCGCGAACGCATCGCCGGCGAGGGCTGGCGTAACGTCACGGTCGTGGAGTCACCGGCCGAGGACGCGCAGATCCCGGTGACCGCGGATGCGGCTCTTTTCTGCGCCGTCCACGACATCCTGCAGTCCCCGGACGCGCTGCGGAACGTCATGACCAAGCTCCGTCCGGGGGCATGGGTGGCGGCGGGCGGCGGCAAGTGGGCCGCGCGGTGGATGGTGGGCGTGAACCTGCAAGCCAGGATGCTGCACGCTCCCTTTGTGCGGAGCTTCGAGGGTTTCGACCGGCCATGGAGTCATCTGGAGCGGCTGATCGAAGACGTCCACGTTCGCGAGCTAGCGCTCGGCAGCGGTTATATCGTGACCGGCCAGGCGCCCCAGCCCCTGTCCTAGCGAAGGGCCCGGTCCCGGGCGGACCGGCTCCCAGACGGTCAGGGTGCGCTAGGTAGCCCGGACCGGCGGCGTCAGGCTGGCGTGCGCAGCGTGCGGCCGCGGCCAGGCGCCACCGACCAGCAGGCCCCGAGCAGCGCGGGGGCGAACAGGTGCGGCGCGTTGACGCAGGCCCCGTGATCGGCGTCCAGGTGGTGGACCGATGCGCCCGGGATCGCCCGGGCCAGCTCAAGCTGGCGGCCTGGCGGCACCACGCGGTCCCGGTCCGTGACGATCACCGCGGTGGGCACATCGACCTGGCTGATCCAGCTATCCGAGGTGAACTCGCAGACGGCGTCCATGGCTGAGACGACGGTAGCCAGAGTGGTCCGGCGCAGCTGGGCGCGGACCCACCTGCGGGTGAGGGCAGGTCGTCCATCTTGGCTAAGTTTGGGCGGACTGTGAGCATTACGCCGTGAGCACCCCGGTCACGCCCGGCGGACCCGTCACATGCCATGGCAGGCTCGCTGGTTATGGCACTGTCGCTGCGATGCCGCCGGGCACTAACCGGTAACGCGTATCTTTTTCACGGCTATGTACTCCTATGATCTGGCGCCGCGCGTCTCGCCTACGTAGTGTCCGGTTTCCTGCTGATTCCTGATTCTGCCTGCCAGCGGCGGTGGGACAGGACGGTGGCCTCACCGGGGGATCAGGAGTTGCATGTGCGGACCAACGAAAGTGAAAATGCCGGTCTGGCAGAGCTGGCGGACCCGGGTCTGGCGCCGGGACTCGGTGCGGGAATTGCCCGCGGCGCCGCCGTCATCGCCGGCCTTACGTTACTGTCCCGGCTGCTGGGCCTGGTCCGCACGCTGGTGTTCTCGCAGACCGTCGGCGCGAGTTGCCTGGGCGCGGCGTACGTCACCGCGAACCAGGTCCCCAACCTGCTCTATGAGCTGGTCCTGGGCGGTGCACTGACGAGCGCGATGGTCCCGGTTCTGGCCCGCTCAGCCGAGCGGGCGGCCAGTGACCCGGCGGAGAAGGCGCGGGTCGGCGATATCACCTCAGCGCTGCTGACCTGGTCCGTTATCATCCTGGTGCCGCTCGTCGTGGTCGTCGCGGCGGCGGCCGCGCCGATCGCCTCGCTACTCAACCCCGCCAACCCGAACGCGCACTGCGTCCGGGCCAACGTGGTCGCTACCACCGGCAACATGCTGGTGGTGTTCGCCCCCCAGGCCCTGTTGTACGGGCTCTCGGTCGTTTTCTACGGACTGCTGCAGTCGTATCGCCGGTTCGCCGCGCCGTCCATTGGCCCGGGGATCTCCAGCCTGGTGCTCATTTCCTGCTATCTCGCCTTCGTGCCCTTGAACAAGGGACGTCCCCTGGCCGAGTTGCCTATCACGGCCGAGCTTGTCCTATCGGTGGGAACCACGCTTGGCATCGCCGTCTTGGTCCTCGTGGGCGTGCCGCCGACGTGGCGGCTGCACCTGCGGTTCCGGCCTGTCCTGCGGTTCCCGCCCGGGGTGGCGCGCCGGGCGGGCGGCCTGGCGCTCGTCGGCTTCGGCGAGCTCGTCGCCATCGAGCTGGCCAGCGTGGTGGCCATCGCCCTGGCCAACGGTCGCGGGGAGACCGGCGCGATCGTCCTGTTCAACTACGCCTGGCAGGTGTTCACCTCCGTATCCGCGGTTCTGGCCCTGGCCATCGTCATCAGCGCGTTCCCTGTCCTGTCCGCGCGTCAGGGGCCGGCATTCGACCGGACCAGCGCCGGATCAACACGAGCGGTCTTGCTCATGTCGTGGCTCGGCACGGCCGTGATCGCGGCGATCGCCATTCCCGCCGCTCACGTCCTGGCCAAGCAGCCCGATCAGGTACCACAGCTGATACTGGCCTTTGCCCTGTTCGGTCCCGGCATCGCGGGAACCGCCGTGATCGCGAACCTGTCGCGGGTGATGTTCGTCATCGGGCGGCTCAAGGTCGCCGCGGCGGCGCTGGCCGGGAGCTGGCTGCTCGTGATCGTGGCCGACGTGGTGCTGGCCGAGCTTGTCCCGTCCCGCCTGGTGGTCGCCGCGCTCGCCCTGGGTACCACTATCGGTCAGACCGTCGTGGCGATCCCGCTGGTGATCCTCACCCAGAGGATCTGCGGCAAGGCCGCCGTGCAGGGTGTCAGCCACGCGGCGCTGGCCGGGCTGGCCGCCGGCGCGGCGGGTGCCGCGGTTGGCGTGGCCATCAGCATGGCGGTGCCCGTGCATCACAAAGTGTGGGCCTTCGCCCTAGCGGTGCCTGCGGCCGGCGGCGCGATCATCGCGTTCGGCGTCGTCGCGTACCTCCTCGACGACGGTGACCTGAGGGCCATACTGGCGTGGGTGCGGCGGGTAGCCAGGATGCGCTCATAAACGCGGTCAAGTAGTGGTGCGCCGCCTGCCTCGCGTTCCCGACCGCGAAGAACACGGCGTCCATGCCGATGATGGAAAGCTGTCCTGCGATGGCGTGGTCATGCCGGTAGCCTGCGAACCAGGCCCCAAACTACGCAACCCAAGTACAAGTTCCTAGCTTGTTCTTTAACCTGCTCGGCTGAGACCTGGGCGTTTCGCGGGCCTTCTGCCACGCGCTCAATGACGCGTGGTAAACAGCGGGCGGATCGAGATCACGCGGCTGCGCCGGTGCCTGGCCGGCCTCCCGTTACCGCGGGCGGCGGACGGGCGGCTGATGCTGGCGGTAGACGTGAGCAGCTGGCTGCGGCCCGGCGCGGCCACCAGCCCGGACCGGCTGTTCTGCCATGTCTATGGCCGCGGCAGGGGGCAGGCGCAGATGATCCCGGGCTGGCCCTACTCGGTCGTGGCGGCGCTGGAGCCGGGCCGGACCTCCTGGGCCGCGGTGCTGGACGCCATCCGGCTGGGCCCCGGCGATAATGAGGCCGAGGTCACTCCGCGCACGGCTGCGATGCATAAATATGCAGCCGGTCAATGATGCAATCGGGGCCTGCGTAAACCCCTGCCGCCGACGAGTGAAGACCCTTGTCGCTGCGCGCATAACCGCCTCGGCGGGTACGGCGGGGCGGCGGCTACGGCTAGCTTGGCAGCGCCAGCCGTCAGTGCTGGCGCAGCCCGGGACTGTGGTCGATGAGCTCGGCGGCCTTTGCCGGACCGGCGCACCTCGCCTCAGCCAGAACCGCCCGGACGGAGTGACCGGGCGCGGGTGGTGCGCGCGTAGAGTCGGTACCGGTCGGCTGGATGCCGGAATGGCAAAGAGGACGGTGAGACCGCCGTGAGCTTCAATCGGGTGCTCGTTGACCAGCCTCAGCCGGAGATCGCCCGTCCGGCGGTGATCCTCGGTGAGGTCCACGTCGGCGCCGGCGCGATTCTGGCGCAGGGCCTGGTGGCGCGGGCGCGCGGCGGAGCGGTGAGCATCGGCAACTACTCGGCCATCCTGGAGAACACGGTGCTGCATCTGCTGCCCGATAACGAACTGATCATCGACGACGACGCGGTGATCGGCCCGGGCGCGATGATCCACGGCTGCCGCATCGGCCGCGGCAGCATCGTCGAACCCGGCGCGATCGTGTGCGACGGCAGCGTGGTCGGGGCCGAGTCGGTGGTCCGCGCCGGTGCCTGCGTCAAGCAGCGCGACCGTTTTGATGACCGGTCCATCCTGGATGGCTTCCCCGCCAGGCTGGCCAGCACCTTGACCGGCCCGCCGCCGATGCCGGGCTGGGCCTTGCCCCCGGACGCGGTCGCAACTCTCCGCAGGGTGCAGCGATGATCGCACCGGCCGCGAGAAGGCGATGGTCGACGGGCCAGTCGGTCGGTCAGGACAACGGCAGATCACCACCGGACAATGTCCGCGGTAGGACTTGATACCAGGGAACATAGACGACGGGTTTCACCACCGTGACGATGAAGCTGTGCTCGGCGTCCGGCATGCTCCACGGCGGCGCAGCGGACGCGCATAGGTTAAGGATGGCGTGATGAGCGACGACCGTGACCACACCATCGCCACCGCCACGGTGACAAGTGAGGAAACACCGTACGGTGTGCGCATCAACACGGGGGGCCATGCGGTGCGCGGCGACGAACCGGTCGACCACGGCGGCGGCGACACCGGTCCGGCTCCGTTCGGCCTGCTGATGTCCGGGCTCGGTGCCTGCACCGCGATCACGCTGCGAATGTACGCCGAACATCAGAGCTGGCCGCTGGCTGGCGTGGATGTTGAGCTGACCTACGTCGTCAAAGACCGGAACACCAGGTGGATCGACCGGCTGATCACCCTGCACGGCGTCGACGAGGACCAGCGCGCGAAGCTGGCCGAGATCGCGGAGAAGACCCCGGTCACCAGGGCGGTGCGGGCGGGAACCGAGATCCGTACCACCACCGGGGCGGCCTGACCGGTGGCGGCGCACTCGACCGAGCGGCCCAGGCAGTGGGGTGTGCTGATCCCATGACCGAGCGGATCGTCGTCATCGGGGCGGACGCGGCCGGGATGAGCGCAGCCTCGCAGGCCAAGCGAATCGCAGGCGACGCGATCGAGATCGTCGCGTTCGAGCGCGGAGCGTACAGCTCCTACTCTGCCTGTGGCATCCCGTACTGGGTAGCCGGTGATGTCGACGGGCCGGAGTGTCTGGTCGCCCGTTCGCCGGACGCGCACCGGCGCAACGGCATCGATCTTCGGATGCGAACCGAGGTGGAGGAGATCGACCTCGCGGCCGGACGGGTGCTCGCTCATGACCTTGCCGCCGGGCGGTCGTTCCGGGAAGGCTTTGACTCTCTCGTCATCGCGACCGGCGCGGTCCCGGTGCGACCGCCGCTGCCCGGCGTGGACGCCGTCGGCGTGTTCGGCGTGCAGACTCTCGACGACGGCGCCGCGCTCCTGGCGGATCTGCACCGCGCGCAGCCGCGGCGGGCCGTGGTGGTCGGCGGGGGCTACATCGGCGTGGAGATGGCCGAGGCACTTGTGCGACGCGGGGTCGCCGTCACCATCGTCGATCAGGCCGCGCAGCCGATGACCACGCTCGACCCGGACATGGGTGCGGCGGTAGACCGGGCCATGGAGGACATCGGCATCGATGTGCGCACCGGCACCGCCGTTATCGGATTCGGGACCGGCAGCAACCACAGGATCCGCTCGGTGCTGACCGCCGACGGCTCAATCCCGGCCAACGTCGTCGTCCTCGGCCTCGGGGCACGGCCGAACACCGCGCTCGCACAAGATGCCGGCCTGGCGCTGGGGGATCACGGCGGCCTGCGCACGAACATGCAGATGCAGGTTCTCGGCCACGAGAATATCTGGGCGGGCGGCGACTGCGTAGAGGTCCTCAACCTGGTCTCTGGTCAGTACCAGCATGTGGCGCTCGGCACCCACGCCAACAAGCAGGGCCGGGTCATCGGGCACAACCTGGCCGGCTCCTACGCCACATTTCCCGGGGTGGTCGGCACGGCGGTGAGCAAGGTGTGCCATCTGGAGATCGCCCGGACCGGGCTGCGCGAGCGCGACGCCACACGCGCCGGGTTCGAATACGTGACCGTAACCGTGCGGTCCACTACGAAGGCCGGCTACTTCCCGGGCACCCAGCGGATGAACGTCAAGATGACCGCCGAACGCTGCACCGGACGTCTGCTGGGAGTGCAGATCGTCGGTCAGGAGGGATCGGCCAAGCGGATCGACACGGCTGCGACAGCGCTATGGAACCGGATGACGGTAGAAGAGATGACCGCCCTGGACCTCGCGTACGCTCCGCCGTTCGCGCCGGTGTGGGATCCGATTCTCGTGGCGGCACGGCAGGCCGCCGGGGCCGTGCGCCAGGCCGCGCTGCCGGCGATGACGCGCCTTTCATTCGCGCGGTAAACCAGGCCCCTGGACCGGGGCCGGGCCTGAATCCCGGGATATACGTCGCCGGTGCAGTTGGTTGACGCATGCCCGAGATGAAACAGGCCCCGGCGGGGCCAGGCGATGCGGCCAGCATTTCACCGAAATCAGTGTCAGCGGAGACGATCACCAATTGATTGGCGCTCGCGTACTCCAGGATCGCTTCATCGGCGGCGGTGAGAAGGCCCACGTCGGCAACGTGTATGGCATCAAATCCCACATCAGCCAGCTGGGCTGCGACCCGGGGCGACAGGTTCGCATCGATCAGCAGGGGCATGGCGCCTACGCTGGCTGGGCCAGCGGCAGCTCTCGTTCCTGTACGGCCGCGGCGGCGAACTCCAGAGCGGCCAGAACGTCAGCCCGCTCCAGATAGGGATAGTCAGCGAGGACCTCTTCGAAGCTGCGTCCGGCGGCAAGCTGGCCAAGGACGGCGCTGACCGTCACCCGGGTGTCCCGGATGCAGGCAAGACCGCTCATCCTGTTCGGATCGATCGTGATCCGCTCGTACGCCATGGCTCTAGAGTACGCCAGCGAACGTATCTGGCTGAGGTAGTGCCCGTGCCGGAATCAACAAGCCAGTTCCCAGTCATGTTTCACTTCGCCGCCGGCCAGACCGTCGGCCTGATCTATGCACGGGATTGTGCACGAGACTCCACGCGACGAGCCGGACAGGGCGAGACGCCCGAGCACGGGACAGGACACAGCCCGGCCGTTCGCAAAACGGCCTGTCACCTCGGAGGCTGTCCTGGCCGCCCTGCTTCGGGGTAACGCCGGGTTCGCTGCCGGTGCGGTCACACGCGATCAGCAGGGATGTCAGGGGGCCACGGCCGCTGCCAGTGCCCGCCATCCACGCGGGTACCTGATTGCGGCCCTGGGCCGGCCGGTTGATCTCTGCTGGCGTGATCATGGTGCCCGCCTCGCCAATCTGGAGTCCTCCCCTACCAGGCGACCCTGAGTGCGCGTTGGCTGGCTGAAACTTGCCGTCGGCGCGGAAAGCGGAACGGAGCGGCCGTGGCACCGCTCCGTTCCGCTTGCTCCCCACCGTGGCTCAGAGGCTGATGACGACTTTGCCCCGGGCGTGGCCGTCCCGCATGTACTGGATGGCCGCGGGGGTCTGGCTCAGCGGGTAGGTCCGGTCGATGACCGGCCTGACCTGGCCGGACTCGATGAGCCTGGTAAGCGCGAGCAGGTCCGGCGTGTTCTCCGAGCAGATCAGCGTGGTCAGCGTCTGGCGGGTGCACGGGGAGAGGAGCAGCGCCCGGAGCTGACGGTCGCTGCCTGCGAGCCATCGTCCGCCGGTCTCGCCCCCGACGATGACCAGCGTCCCGCGAGGAGTGAGGACAGAGCGAAGGTGCTTCAGCGCGCGGTTGCCCCCGATGTCGAGGATCACGTCGTAACGGCGCCCTCCGGCCGCGATGTCCTCATGGGTGTAGTCGATGACATGGTCCGCGCCGAGGGACCGGACCGTGTCCGTCTTCGCCGTGCGGCACACGCCGGTGACCTCGGCGCCGGCTGCCTTGGCGATCTGCACGGCGAAGGTCCCCACGCCGCCGGACGCGCCGATGACCAGCACCCGGTTTCCGGCCTGCACGTGCCCGCGGTCGCGGACCGCCTGCAGTGCCGTGAGCGCCGAGACGGGGACGGCCGCGGCCTGCGCGAAGGTGAGGTTCGCCGGCTTGGGCGCTAGCTTGTCCGGCCGGGCGCTCGCGTACTCGGCGAAGGAGCCGTCGGCGATGCCGAACACCTCGTCGCCGACGTGCAGCGTCGTGACGGCCGGACCGGTCGCCTCGATCCGCCCGGCGACTTCCCTGCCCCGCACCGGGGTCTTGGGGGCGCGGATCCCGTAGCCCGCGAGGCGCACAGGGTAGGGCAGACCGGTCATCAGGTGCCAGACGCCCCGGTCCACGCCGGCGGCGCGCACGCTCAGCAGTACTTCCTCGTCGCCGATCGCGGGCCGTCCGATCTCCTCCAGTCGCAGCACATCCTCCGCCTCGCCGTAGCGGTTCTGGGTGATCGCCTGCATGGTCATCCCGTCGGTCGTGCGCTGCCTGGTCGTCATGGTAGAGGTATTCATGAGAGTTTCCTTCCCTGCATGTAGTCGACCTCGAAGGTCCGAGCCGGGTCAGGCGTCGCGGTGCGCCACCCGGAGGGAGGCCGCGCCCAGGGTGATGGCGGCGTACACGGCGAGGACCACGATGGCGGTGCCCGGGCGCAGCAGGCCGGCCGAGCGGTGGACCGTCACGGCCGCCTGAGTAGCGATACCGGGCATGTACTGACGCCAGCCGGCTGGCAGGAACTGGCCGACGGTGAGCCCCCCGATGATGATCAGCGCCAGGACGGTGGCCGCTCCTGCGGTGTGCCGGATCAGGCCGCCGATACCCACACCGATCACGGCGACGAGGCTCACAGCGACGGCTCCGAGGAACATGGCCCGAAGCGCGCCGGGATGTCCGATGGCCACGGCGACGTGCTGGCCGGCGAATATCCGCTGGCCGAGTTCGAAGCCCGCGACGTTGCCGAGCAGCGTCACGGGGAACGCGAACGCAGCCATGGTGGCCGCCTTGGCCGCCAGCACGAGCCGTCTGGTGGGCATGGCGCTGAAGGTCGACCGGATCATCCCGGTCGCGTACTCCGCGGTGACCGTCCGCACGGCGAGCGTCCCGAGGACCACCGCGGCGATCATGACTCCGCTCAGCGAGGCGCTCGTCGGGTCGAACACCTGGCGTTGCTGGGCCGTCATGGTGTGCCACTGGCTGATCTCGGAGAAGGCCACGGCGACGCCGAAGCCGATCCCCACGGCCAGGGTCAGGGCGGCAGTCCGCCAGGTGGAAGGCAGGGTGCGAAGCTTCGTCCACTCCGCCTTGAGGGTCCGGCTGATCGAGGTAGCTCGCGCCGGCCGTGCCGGTGTGCGGATGTAGGTCGTGGCGCTCATGTCAGGCTCCTTGGCTGGCGCTGGTCAGCTGGCCGGCGTGGTAGTCGGTTTCGTCTCGGGTCAGCTCGAAGAACGCCTCCTCGAGGGACGCGCCGTGCACTGCTAGCTCGAGGAGGGTGATGTCGTTGGCGGACGCGGCACTGCCGATCGCGGCGGAGTCCAGGCCGGTCACGATCATGGCGCCGTCCGGACAGCGCTCCACCAGAGCGCCGCGGCGAGTCAGGGCGGCGGCCAGGTCGGTCGGCTGCAGGGCCCGGACCCGGACCCTCGGGGCTGAGTTGTGGTTGATGAATTCGTCGGTGCTGGTGTCGGCGATGATGCGGCCCCGGGCGATGACGAGCAGGTGGTCGGCGGTCTGGGCCATCTCGCTCATGAGATGGCTGGACAGGAACACCGTGCGGCCCTGAGCGGCCAGCGACTTCATCAGGTTCCGGATCCACACGATCCCGTCGGGGTCCAGGCCGTTTATCGGTTCGTCGAACATCACCGTCTCGGGGTCGCCGAGCAGGGCCGCGGCGATGCCGAGCCGCTGGTTCATGCCGAGCGAGAAGGTGCCGACCCGCTTTCCCGCGACGTCGCTGAGGCCGACGATGTCGAGCACCTCGATCACGCGGCGGCGGGCGATGCCGTTGCTATCGGCCAGCCACGCCAGGTGGCTGGCGGCGCTGCGGCCACCGATGATGGCCTTGGCGTCCAGCAGCGCCCCGACCGACCTGAGCGGGTCGGTCAGCTCGCGGTACGGTTTGCCGTTGACCAGGACGGAGCCGGAGCTCGGCGTGTCCAGGCCCAGGATCATGCGCATGGTGGTCGACTTGCCCGCCCCGTTGGGGCCGAGGAAGCCGGTCACCCGGCCAGGCCGGACGGCGAAGGAGGCTTCGTCGACCGCGACCGTTGTGCCGTACCGCTTGGTGAGGTGCTGCGCCTCGATCATTGCTTGGTCCTTTCCCTGGATGTGTTTTGGTCTTGGTCGCCAGCCTGCGCCGGGCTCCTGAGGCGCCACTGTCGTGGCGCTGAGGCGGGACCTAGGGTGAGGTCATGCAGGTGCGGCTGTTCGGCGAGCTCGAAGTGGTAGCCGAGGGCGTGCCGGTGCCGGTCCACGGCGCCAAGCAGCGGGCCCTGCTGGCCCTGCTGGCGCTGCAGCGGGGGCGGCCGGTCAGCGCTGACCGGCTCATCGACGTACTGTGGGGCGACGGGCAGGCGTCCAACCCGGCCAACGCCCTGCAGGCCCAGATCGGTCAGCTGCGCCGCACCTTCGGGGCGGCGGCGATCCTCACCAGCGAAGCCGGCTATGCCCTTGCCGTCGGCTCCGATGATGTCGACGTCGTCCACTTCGGGCAGTTGGTAGCTGAGGGGCGGCGGCTGGCGGGAGACGGCGAAGCGGCGCTGGCGTCAGCCGCACTGGGCGAAGCGCTCGGCCTGCGGCGGGGTGAGCCGCTGGCCGAGTTCGCCGACGTCGGCTTCGCCGCCGCCGAGCGGGCGTATCTGGACGAGCTGACCCTGGTGGCGGTCGAGGCCAGGGCCGGAGCTGACCTGATACTGGGCCGTCACGAGGAGCTGGCCGGCGAACTGGAGGCGTTGTGCCGGCAGCATCCGCTGCGCGAGCGCCTGTGGGAGCTGCACATCCTGGCCCTGTACCGGGCCGGACGGCAGGCCGAAGCCTTGCGCGCCTACACCGACGTCCGTGATCGACTGGTCGACGAGCTGGGCCTCGACCCCGGTCCGGCCCTACGAAAACTCCAGACCCGCATCTTGGCCCAGGACCCCTCGCTCGCCCCGGCCAGCGCCTCAGCCAGCCCGGCTCCGGTCCCGGTAGCCGGGCGGCCGAGGTCAACCGGGAACCTGAGCGCCCGGCTGAGCCGCTTCGTCGGCCGCGACGCCGAGCTGACCCAGCTGCGTGAAGCGGTCCGCTCCAGCCGGCTCGTCACGCTGACCGGCCCGGGCGGCGCGGGCAAGACCCGCCTGGCGGTGGAGGCGGCCGCCGCCCTGCGTGAAGAGCACTCAGACGGCGCCTGGCTGGTCGAGCTCGCCGGCGTGGCCGAGCCCGGCGGGGTGGCGCCGGCCGCGGCTGCGGCGCTCGGGGCGGGCGCCACCGCCTTCCCGGGGGCGCAGCCTGCGGGATCGGCCACGGACCTTATCGCGCGCTACCTTGCCGGACGCTCGCTGGTCGTCGTCCTCGACAACTGCGAGCACGTCATCGGCGAGGCGGCTGCGCTGGCCAACGCCCTGACCGGAGTGGTGCCCGGTCTCCAGCTGATTGCTACCAGCCGCGAGCCGCTGGGCGTCCCCGGCGAAGTCCTGGTGCCGATGGGCGGCCTGGCGCCGCCGGCCGCCGTCGAGCTGTTCGTCGATCGCGCCCGGGCGGTTCGGCCCGGCTTCCTCCCGGACGGGCCTGCCGGCGACGTCATCGAGGACATCTGCCGGCGGCTCGACGGCCTGCCCCTAGCCGTCGAGCTCGCCGCTGCTCGCCTTCGGGTGCTGCCACTAGCCACCCTGGCGGAACGCCTCGACGACCGCTTCCGGCTGCTCAGCCACGGCGCCCGTACCGCCTTGCCCCGCCAGCAGACACTCCGCGCCGTGGTGGACTGGAGCTATGACCTGCTGTTCGAGGACGAACGCCACCTGTTCTCCCAGCTGGCCACCTTCACCGGTGGCTGCGGGCTCACCGCGGTGGAGGCCGTCTGCGCGGACGAGCAGGTGCCTGCCGACGAGATCCTGGATGTACTGAGCCGGCTGGTCGACAAGTCCCTCGTCGTGGCCCCGGATGGCGGAGGCGAGGCTCGGTTCAGCCAGCTGCAGACGCTGTGGCAGTACGGCAGGGACCGGCTCACCGAAGCCGGCGAAGCCGGCGCCATGCGTGCCCGCCACGGGGCGTATTACCGGCAGCTGGCCGAGCAGGCCCACCAGGGTCTGCGCGGCGCTGCTGGGCCGATGTGGCGGGACCGCCTCGTCACCGAGTCGGGCAACCTGCGGGCCGCGCTCGACTGGTACATCACCACGGGTGATGCTGACGCGGCGCTGTCGCTGGCGTCGGGGATGGCCTGGCTGTGGTTCATCACCGGTGACTTTCTCCAGGGAGCCCGCTGGCTTGGTGATGCGCTGGGCGCCGAAGGGCCGCGCCGTCCCGAATTGGAGGCGACCGCCCGCGTCTGGCATGGCTATTGCGTGGGAATGTCGACTCACCCGGCGGCGGGCGTCATCGAATGCGAGCAGGCCGTGGCCGTCTTGCGGACCAGCCACGACCGGGTTCGCCTAGCGGAAGCGCTGGTGGCACACGCGACGGTGCTGGGGTTCGCGCATCATTTCGATCAATCACTCGACGCTCTGGGTGAGGCGCGGGACCTGCTGGAACCGGCTGACCACGGCTGGCTCCTGGCTGCCCACGACTTGATCGTGGCCTGGAACCTGCTGTCGCTGGGGCGGCTGGAAGAAGCCGAGCCAGTCGCCCGTTCGAGTCTCGAACGCTTCGACGCCGAGGAAGAGGTCTTGGTCGTCGTCTCCCCGTTGAACGCCCTCGCCAGCATCGCCGAGGCCCGGGGAGATCTTGAGGCAGCCTCGGCGGCCTACAAGGCGCTCGTGGAGCGATGCCGGGCCACCGGCCAACCCCTTCAGGTGCCGTTCAGCCTGCTCGCCCTGGCCACACTGCGGGCCAGGCAAGGCGATAACGTCGCCGCCGACGGCCTTTACGCCGAGGCAATCGACTGCAGCTTCAACCCATGGGTGTCAGCCGACGCCATGGTCGGTCAGGCGGCGGTCGCCCGCCGCCGCGGTGACCTGCCGCGATCCCGGGCCCTGCTTGACGCCGCGGCCGGTCACTACCGGTTTATCGAGCTTCCCGCCGGTCCGCCTCGTGTGCTCGTCGGCCTAACCTGGTGGGCGCTCGCCGCCGGCCATCTCCAGGACGCGTCCGTCTTCGCCGCTGACGCCGCCGAAGGCGCCTCGGCCAGCGGGGACCCGGCCACCCAGCTCCTGGCCGAGACCGCCGTGGCCGCGGTCAGGGCGATCGCCGACCCGACCCGCCACCACGTCGAGGCCTTCGTCGCCCTCGTGCGGCGACGTGCCCACGGGCTGGCGTATCGCTCTCTGACCGACGAGCCAGACGTGGCCGCGCTCGCCGCCCGCCTCGGCTGACCTCAGCCTCACCTCAGCGCCGCTTCAGGCCGCCTGGGCAAACTGGCCGTTATGCCGCCATTGCCAAGCCAGCGCCCCAGCCACCATGATCATCTGCCCGCCACCGGGCCCGCGGTCGAGGACCACGGCCGGGTGGTCACTACCAACCCTCAGGCGGCCGCGTGGTACCGCCGGGCGCAGCGAGCCGCCGACCCGCGCCGGGCCGCAACGGTCCTGCGCCTCGCCGTCACCGCCGACCCAAACTTCGCCATCGCCGTCGCTGATCTCGAGGCCATCACCGGCACACCAGGCCGCCATCCCGGTCGCCGGCCGATGAACTGGGAACGCCATCACATCGAAGTCGTCACCGCCGCAGCCGCGGGCCACGTCACGCGAGCATCTGACCTGCTCCGCGAGCACCTCGCCAGTGTCGGCTGCGACCCCCTCGCCGTCCGGATCACCGCCCGGCTACGAGAGCCTGTGGCGAGGGACGACGACTTGGAGAACCTGGCCAGCCAGCTTCCTGGTTGCCACGCCACCCCGTGGCCGGGCTCCCCTTGACGCCTTTGACGACCAGCCAGACGCCCAGCGACAGCTCCCAGGCACCCACCGGGAGTGCGGCGAGCTCGGGGGAGCCCAGCTTCAAGCCGCCGAGCAGCGTGGCGATGACGGCGACGATGAGCAGGGGGCCTCCGATGAGTCCCATCACGGGAATGATGCGGGGCACGAGCCGGGACCGGTACATCAAAAGGAGCCAAGCAGCAGTGCGTTGATGCCCGGCATGAGGGTCTGTGAGAGCAGGAACGTCCAGTTGTAGATCGCGACGTGTGACGCGCCGGTGGTGACGAGCGTGGCCGCATTCGCCCCGGCCGCTCCGCCCAGATCCTGCCGCAAGGTCACCAGCGAAAGCAGGCTGACGACGCCGGTGAAGATCATGACGGCTTCCAGGACGCGGGCGGTGACAAAGCCGAGCGCGGCGCCGTCGTTCTGCCGCTTGACCACCGGGTACAGCGTGACGGCGGTGCCGATGCCGGCCAGGGCGACGATCACCTCGAGGAAGCCGCCCACGAGCACGCCGGTGTGGGAGCCGGAGGACAGGATCCAGTCCCGGTGGTTCTTCACGGGGCCGTAGAGGGCGAGTGTGGGGATCGAGATGAAGGTGATCAGGCCGGGCGTGCCGCACGGTGCCGGGCACATCGCCCCGTGCCAGGGCCGGGGCGGCACGGTACAGCTCGATCTCCGCCGGGAGGCGGCGAAAAATTCCTCGTCGTCGTCGACGACCATCTCCGTGGGCGGGGCTTGGGGGTCCCTTGCCGATACGTGTTGCGGTACGCGCGCACTCGCGCAGCTTTCGCCGCGCCTGCCGGAATGGTAACCGTGACCGGATAGGTGGCAATCAGGCAGCGTAACAAATTGTGGTTTCTACGTTATGATATGCAGCCAATGGGGAATGGGGCGTACCGACGCCTTCCGTATCCGGGGGGAATCGGGGGAGTGTTCATGATGCGTCGGATTTGGATGCACAAGCTGGGGTAGCGACTTGCCATTGTGATGCTCATTGATCTCTTCGCGTTGCGGCTCTTCTGGCTGCCGCCCATCGCGCCGTCGAGTCCGAGCTGGACCAGGGCTGCTAAGCGGAGCGATCCTCGAGGAGGTCGTCTTCAACTATCCCGGCATCGGTCTCGCGACCTACAACGCCGCGCTCGTCAAGGATTACCCGATCCTGCTCGGCACCACGCTCGTCTTCGGGGCGCTCACCATTGCGGGCAATCTCGTCGCCGATATCGCCTATGCCTACGCCGATCCGCGAGTGCGGCTCGCATGACCGGGCACGGCAAGGCGGCGGCACGCCACGCGCCTAGCACAGGGACATTCCCGTCCGGAGGCAGAGCGGCATGAGCATCAACTCCGCGTCGCAGGGGATGCTGCGGCCAGCTCAGGAAAAGATCGCCGAAGGCGGCGAAGTCGGAGTCGGCCTGCACCGCGGCGAACTCCTCAACGACATGTTCTGGGGCGGGCGGCTCGCCAGGATCGGAACGACGATCATCGTGTTCGTCGTGCTGTTCTGCTTCGTCGGGCCGCTTCTGTACCGCACCAACCAGACCCAGCCGGATCAGCTGCTCATCACCGGCCCGCCGTCCAGCCAGCACCTGCTCGGCACGGACGGGAACGGCTTCGACGAACTCGGGCAGCTGATGATAGGCGGCCAGTCGGCCCTGGAGATCGGACTGGCATCTGCGTTCCTGGCGTCTATCTTCGGGGCGCTGTACGGCGCCGTCGCCGGATATCTCGGCGGCTTCTGGGATGCCCTGCTCATGCGCGTCGTCGACACGATGCTCGCCATCCCGGGCCTGCTGCTCTTGCTGCTGCCGGCCGTCATATTCTCGAACTCGACTCCCGCGCTCATCATCATCCTGACGCTGTTCGCCTGGCTGGGCCCGGCGCGGCTCGTCCGCGGCGAGACACTGACGCTGCGGACGCGGGAGTACGTCCAGGCGGCCAAGCTGATGGGCGCCAGCAGCATACGCATAGTCGTGCGGCACATCGTGCCCAACGCCCTGGACACGATCGTGGTCAACACGACGTTCCAGGTTGCCGACGCCATCCTCGCGCTGGCCGCGCTGAGCTTCCTCGGCCTGGGGCCGCCGCCTCCGGCAGCCAACTGGGGTGGCATGCTCAGCGACGGCACTGAGTACCTGACCGCTGGCGCGTGGTGGCTCGTCTACCCGGCGGGGGCGGCGATCGTCATCACCGTCGCCGCGTTCAACTTCCTGGGCGAGGGCGTTGAGGAAGCGCTCGGAGTCCGCGCCCGTAGTTGACGCCTGAGTACGGCCAGTGGCTCCGCGACCGGCGGCGGCAGCAGGCCGGGCGAGCGAGGTCACGACGGCCGTCACGGCCTTCGTGCCGCCCGAGGTTCCTACAGCATGTCCGAAGCCGATTACGCGGGCGTAGCAGACGCTAACCGGGCGTGCCAGTCGATGTGGGACTGCCACGAGTTCGGCTGTGGCGTGGACCACGAGGCCTTCGAGGCACTTACCATTCCAACGTGGACCGGGTGTTCACGCTCTACCGGATCGCCGACGCGCATCGCTACATGGAAGCGAACCAGGCGACCGGCAAGGTCGTGATCCAGCCGTAAGGCCGCGCAACCCGCAGTCGCCCTGACTCCGGCCGCAGACAGGCGATTCTGCGGCGGCATCCCATCGTGCCCGGCCGCTGCCCAGCTGGAGTGCGGGCGGATCGCGCGATCCAGGCGAGGTGGTCGCGGCAGAGCTGGTGACCTTGGTCCCGGCCGCCCGGGACCTACGCCTGCGGAACCGCCCCGCGGCAGCGCTAACGTGAAGGTTGTCCAAGGGAAAGGGAACCCGGAGGGAAACCGAGGGGGAACCGGAACTGGGCAGCGGCCGAAGGGAACGAACCGGAGAACGCCGGACGAAGGGAAACCAGAGGAAGGCGGACGAAGGGGAAGAACCCGGCGGGCAACCGGGAAACCGGAGGAAAGCCCGCGGGGAAACCCGGAGGACGTGAGATGAGGCCCCAGACCGCCCGGTGAGAGCCCGGGGATTTGGGGCCGCACGCATCTCCGGCACTGGCAGAGCTGCCCCCGGGTCAGGGCTGGAGGACGATCCTGCCGGGGATGCCACCGGCGGCTTTCGCGCAGTATGCCTCGGCTGTTTGCGGCGCAGCAGCCGGGGCAGCAGGTGCGCGGTCCCGGTGTCCCAGTAGACGAACTCGGTGTCGCCGCCCTTGGAGCGGATGGGTGCCCGGGCGCTGCTCGAGGTCGAGGTCTTTGACGTTGAGGGCGAGGATCCGGTACCGGTCATGGCGAGCTGGAATTTTGCGATTTGACGGTCGCTTGGCTAGGTCCGGGGACGGCGGCCAACTGGCTCATGAGCGCGGCGAACTCACCGAAAGACAGGCTCTGCTCGGCATCGGACAGCGCCTTCTCCGGCGCCGGGTGGACTTCTATCAGCAGGCCATGAGCTCCGGCGGCGCGCGCGGCCCATGCCATCGGCGCGACGTAGCCTCGTTGTCCGGTGCTATGGCTCGGGTCGACGATAACGGGCAGGTGCGATCGCTCCCGGACAACCGCGACAGCGGACAGGTCGAGAGTGTTCCGAGTGGCGCTCTCGAAGGTCCGGATGCCGCGCTCGCACAGGATCACCTGCTGATTGCCCTGCGCGACGATGTATTCGGCAGCCGCGAGCCATTCCTCGATCGTGCTGGACAGGCCCCGCTTGAGGAGCACAGGCCGGTCCAGCTTCCCGACCTCGCGCAGCAGGTCGAAATTCTGCATGTTGCGCGCGCCGATCTGAAGGATGTCGGCATCCTTCGCCATACGCTGCGCCTGTTCCACGGCCATCACTTCGGTGACAACGGGAAGCCCGATCTCACGCCCGGCCGCTACCAGCAGTTCCAGCCCCTTCCAGCCGAGGCCCTGGAAGGCGTAGGGCGACGTCCGGGGCTTGAACACGCCGCCACGCAGGACATGCGCACCATGATCGCGGACGAATTTCGCTGTGGCGGCGATCTGCTCGGCGCTCTCTACCGAGCAGGGGCCCGCCATCACCGCGAATCCGCTGCCGCCGACAAGCAGGTCTCCGACCTGAACCATGGTGTCAGCTGCCCGGCTTGCGCGGTCGACAAGCCGGTACTGCCGGGAGCGGTGCCCCGCGGTTGCCCGGTCGGCGGCGACAGCCTCCAGCGTGTCCGCCGGTGCCTCCGCCGCCGGAGCGTCCGGCAGGCTGCCCGGATGGGCGGGATGGCGCAGCGCCTTGGCCGGATAACTGCCGAGGACCTTGACGTATTGCGCTGCCAGCCGGAGTTCGTCCAGCGCCGCAGCGGTCCGTGGCTCGGCCACGTTTCCTTCGAAGTCCAGGAAGAACAGGTACTCCCAGGGCCTTCCCGGACGAGGCCGGGACTCTAGCTTGGTCATCGAGTGGCCGCTGCTCGACAGGATCTCGAGGCAGCGCAGAAGCGCGCGCTCCTCGTGCCGGGTGATCAGGATCAGGCTCGTCTTGCAGGCGATCCGCACGTCGACCGGAGTTGCCGCCGCCGATAGCACCACAAAGCGGGTGTAGTTATCGCGGGAGTCGGCGATGCCGTGCCGGAGCACCACCAGGCCGTGGGCTTCGGCGGCCTCGGCGGAGCCTATCGCAGCTGCGCTCGGATCGCCCGTGGCGGCCACCGCGGCCATGGCCCCGGCGGTGCCGAAGTAGCTCGTCGGAATGGCATGCGGCAGCGACTGCAGGAACTGCGCGCACTGCTCCAGGCCCTGGGGATGAGACAGGATCCGGCTCAGCGAGCTCAGCGGAACGTCTTGTACCGCGGCCAGGCAGTGGTCGACCTTCCAGGTTTCCTCACCGGAGATAAACAGGTCGTGCTCGCGCAGCACGGTATAGACCTCGTTGATGCTGCCGGCGGAGGTGTTCTCGATGGGGAGGACGGCGAGATCCACCTCGCCCGCCAGCAGCGCGCCGATGGCCTGGCCGAATGTGCCGTAGCCAGCCAGGTCGCCTTCTGCTCCCCGGGCGGCCAGGTACTTGCGCGCAGCCGCGTCGCTGTATGCGTGCGCTGAGCCCTGAAAGGCCACGCGCAGGCGACCGGTTGCTGCCCCAGTCAGCTGCCTCGCCTGCTGGGCGACCGAGTCGCCGATCAGCTCGCGGAAGATCCTGCGCACCAGGCTGGCAGATACGCCGAGATCTGCGGCCACGGCTTCGACGCCTGCGAGCACCTGCCGCTCGCGGTCAGCATCCTGGATCGCCGACGTGCCATGTTCTTTCAGGCGGCCTATCTCGGCGATGAGGCTCCCTCGCTGCGCGATGAGGCCGACGATGCCGCTGTCCACCTCGTCCAGGCTTCGCCGGAGGTCACTGATGTCTGGCCGTTGATCGCTCACGCTGGCGGCTCCTCCCCCGGAGGGCTAACCCCTACGAAGGCTTCCTATCACGGCCTCCTCCTGTCCGCACGCAGCGACGATCCGCACGCAGCGCGATCCGCGTGCGGGCCTCAGTTATCCGCTTCGGGGGACCGGACGGCGGACCGGATGCCCACGGCCTGACGCCTTCGAGGCGGGCGAAAAGGGGCTTAGATGGAGCTCGCGACCTTTTCGGCAGGTCGCCGGTCAGTTCCGGTAGACCCGCAGCAGCATGTCCCGCAGCGCGCCGATGTCGGCGCCTGGGGCGCCCGGGCGCCCGAGCAGCAGCGGGGCGGCGCGTATCGAGCGGATAAGGTCGTCGGCGTCGGCGTCGTTGAGCGGAGCCAGCCGGGCAGCGCGGTCAGTCCGCGCGGAGGCGGCCGCGCCACCAAGTCCGAACAGCACCAGCGGGCCCACCGCCTGCTCCTGCAGCACGCTGATCATCACCTTTACGCCGCCGGTGATCATCGGCTGGACAATAACGCCGGCCAGCCGGTCGCCGAAGGTGTCCCGCAGCAAGCGGAATCCGCGCCGGACCTCATCCGCTTCCTTGGAGATCGAGCAGGACGGCACGGGCATCTCTCCTGCGCACCAGGCCCGGCACATCCGCCTTGAGCACCACCAGGCCGCCGAATCGTGCCGCCGCCGCAATCGCGGTTTCTTCGGTGGTGACGGTCATACAGTCGACTAGCGGCACGCCATGCAGCCGTTCAGCTCCGCGACAGGAGTGAGGTGGCAGCCATCCGTCGTCGAGGGCTTCGGCCGAGGAAGCTCGCGATGAGTTCGCGGTCCAGGTCCTGAGTGCAGAGCCATCGAAGGTCGGGCACGATCCGAGACGCGGTCGCAGGCCATCTGCCGTCGAGCGCGCATGGCCGAGAGCGCGGGTGGTGGATCGAGGTAGGCGACGCGGCGAGGCACGGCCCATCCTGGTTCGGGCTTCGCAGCAGCCGGACCGCTTCAACGTGGTCCATCACGACCGCGCCGACCGGCACCTGCAGCCGCGCATCCTGCTGCTCGGGAACCAGCTCGCTCGTAGCTGTCGTGGCCGTCAGCGCGAGCACCGCGTCGACGCCCGGGTCGGCGCTGACGATCTCAAGGCACCGGCGGAAGATTCCGGGTGCATTCGGCGGTGAAAGTGACGGGCCCGGCCACCGCGGCACCGGCGGGATCATGCTCCGGAGCGCCCACCTGGTATCCCCGGCCAGGCCGGCGACCTGCAGGCCTGCGTCGCCGCACCCGTCGGCGGCGAGCATCCCGCCGCTGCGGGTATTGGACACCACGCCGACCCGGCCTCCGGCGGGCGCCGGCTGCGACGCCGCAACGCCACGGCGTCGAGAGCTCGCCGAGGTGAGCGGCAGCGATCACCCCTGCCTGCTCGAGCAGAGCCTGCCTGGTCAGCAGCTCTGCTTCCGCGGCCGCAGCGCGAGCTGCGGCGAGGCGCCGGCCCGCCGCGGACCGGTGCACATTCACCGTCAGGATCGGCTTGGCGCGGCCGACGCGGCGGGCGGTGCGGCGAACTTGCGCGGGTTACCGAACGACTCCAGGTACAGCACGGCCAGCTTGGTAGCCGGGTCAGACTCGCACCACAGCAGCATGTCGTTGCCGGAGACGTCGTCCTTGTCGCCGAGGGAGACGAACGAGGAGATGCCGACGCCCAGCCGGGACAGGTGCTCCAGCAGCACGACGCCGACGCCGCCGGACTGCAGCGCCAGTCCGGCGCTTCCCGGCATGGGATGGCGGGCCGCGAGCGTCGCGTCCAGGGACGTGCTGGTGTTGGCGACGCCGAAGGAGGCGGGCCTGACCAGTCGCATGCCGTGGCGGCGGCAGATCCCCTGCAGCTCCATGCGGGCCGCGCCGTCCAGGCCCGAGGTGATCACCCCCAGGGCCCTGACCCCCAGCCGCCCGCATTGCTCGACGATGCCGGGCACGGCAGCCGCCGGCGCGGCGACGACCGCCAGGTCGACTTCCCGGGCAGCGCGGCGGCCGACGGCACGCACGGGACGCCATCCAGCTCGGCCCGCCCTGGTTGACCGCGTAGACGGGCCCGGGAAGTTTGCAGGCGGTGACATTCTGCAGGATGGCCCGCCCGACGGAGCCGGGGCGATGGCTCGCGCCGATGACCGCGCCCGAGGCTGGGGTCAGCACGTGCCGCAGGCTCGCCACGCCGGCAGGACCGCTCCCGTTCGGCGACCGCATCACGGTAGGTGCCGAGCGCGGCGTCGGCCTCGTCGTCAGGCAGCGGAAACGTTAGGTCGTACACGCCGTCCGCCAGGGCGCGCTGCTCCCGCAGCCCGGCGTCGGCGAACACCTGCAGCATGAGCGCGTTCTCGGCCAGCGTCTCGCGGTAAACGCGCGGCACCCGGCGGCGGCCAGCGAGATCAGGTGCTCCGGCACCTGCGTCCCAACGCGATCGGCTGTGCATGTCATCGTCGTGAACGCCACGTTGACCCTGCGGACTGCGATCCATCATCGGTCACCTCGAAGCTGCCGCAGCCGACTACCTCGCCGGCCAGCCGGCCAGCAGCGCACCGTGGTCCGGGGCGGGCTGGCGCTGATCCGGCGCGCCTCCTGCTCGGCCGCGAGCGCGCTGCGCCGAAGAAACGCAGATAAAGGTTGGCCGACGACACTTGGCGTGGATGTCCCGCACCGCGTCGAAGTCGCCCGGCTGCGAACGCGGTATCGCAATCGTCGTGCCGTCGGTCAGCAGGGCGTAGGCACTGGCCTCGCTCCCTGTGCTCACGCCGCCCTCCCCGGGAGATCTGCGTTGCCGCCGGGCCTGTTTTCACGACCGCTCATATGTAGGCGCGGTCACCAACCGGTCCACGACGCGGCGTTTCCTGTATCAGAACCTCCGCATCTGCGGATTGCGTGTCAGCCGCAGCACGCTCGAATACAGTTCCCCCGGCATATATCCCGCCAGCCCGCCAACCCACGCGGCAATCGTTGCCGCCATCGCCCCCGACCGCTGGAACGCATTGATGTACTGCACCTGGAGCCTCTACTGGATGACAGCCGCGAGCCAGGGACTAAAGCCCACATCTCCCAGCGCTCGGCTGGACGGCACTCTGGTCCTGGACGACGCGGCGGGCTTTTGGGCTGGCAAGGGGGATTCGCTCTTCCTCTGAGCACCGATTACACCCTCGTTCCTTCGTAGCTCGTACTGCCGCCTGAACCCGGTTCCGTGCCCCCAGCCTCCGCAGGACTGTTGGATGGGTGACTTCACCGTGTTCTCGCTGAGCTGAACTCGGCTTTGTTTGGCGAAAGTGCACAGGAGACGCCCGTCCTCGCGCCCGTAGCCTTTCCGCTTGTTCGCTACCCGGATCATGCCGATCACTTCGGTGCCCAACTGCAGAGGCACTCCGAGAAGGCGAGGGCCCTGTTTGCCGAGTACGCTGGGGTCACCTCGGCGGCCGGGCCTGGGACCTGGTTCTGGCGCGACCGCGACGCCATCAGGGCTCGGCTAGGTGATCAGGAGCCGTGTTACCTGTGCGATGCAGCGAGGTCGGCCGCGACGCGATCGGCGGCGGCGGCACAGGCCGGCGAGACCGTGTCCCCGAGCATGAAGTTGTGGACCATGCCCTGCTCTCGGCGAACGGTCGTGGGAACGCCGGCTTCCTGGAGGCGCACGGCGTAGGCCTCGCCCTGGTCGCGTGGTGGATCGTGCTCGCCTGTGATGATGAATGCGGTAGCAAGCCCGGCGTCGGGCGCGAAAAGAGGACTCACTGACGGATCGGTGCGCATCACCGGTTCGGCGACCCACTGACTGTTGAACCACTCGATATCAGCAACGTCCTGTCCGAAGCCGTGACCCTTCTCGCGCATCGAGGCACCCGAATTCTGAGATCGGTGTTCGCGCAGATCAGCAGCTGCGCGCGGGGTAGCATGTCTGGAGCTCACCGCGCAGGCGCACGCAGCCTGGGCGGCGATCGTGCCGCCGGCGCTGTCGCCTGCGATTGCCACCGCCGCAGGTGCTATCTGCAACTCCGGCGGCTGCGACGCGATCCACCGCAATGCAGCGACGGCGACCGCAAGCCGTGCGCCCGGCCGCCCAGCGTGGCTGGGCCGGGGCAGCTTGAGGCGATGAGCGGCGAGGTTTGCGTGGTGACGGGCGCCACCTCCGGGATCGGCAGGGCGACGGCGGCTGCTCTGGCCGGGCGAGGCGCGCAGGTGGTTCTGGTCGCCCGGGACCGTGGCCGTGGTAGGCGGCCGCCGCGGAACTGGCCGCGGCGGGCGGGCCGGCGCCGCGGCTGGAGGTCGCCGATCTGGCCTCGATGGGGCAGGTGCGCGCGCTCGCGGGCCGCCTGGGCGCCCTGGAGCGGATCGGCGTGCTGGTCAACAACGCGGGGTTGATGGCTGTCCAGGGCCGGGTCACCGCGGACGGCTTCGACGAGGTCTCCGCCGTGAACATCTGGCACCGATCGCGCTGAGCGATGAGGATGGCGCAAGCTGGCCGCGGCTGACCCTCCCGGGACCGGATGATCGAGCGCACCGCATTCCCGCCTGGGCGAGGTTGACGAGCTGGAGGATGGCTGGCATTTCTGGCGGCTATCGTCGACAGGAAGCAGGGAAATCTGATCAGCGAGCTGGCCCGCAGGCTCGACGGCAGCGCAGTGACCGCCAACTGCGCGCACCCCGGGCTGGTGCGGACCCGGTTCGGCCGCGAGGCCCGGCTGCCCATGCGCGTCGCCGTGACGCTAGCGGTGGCCGTTATGCCTGTCCGCGCGTGGTTGAGGCACCAGGTCCTGTGCGAGCACCCAGGCGGGCGCGAGGAGGTCACTACGATCGGTGTCCCGCATAACGAGTAGTCGGCGAGGAGGGTCGTGCCGCTGTGGCGCTCAAGCCGGGCGTGACCGGCCACGCCGGCACGACCAGGGACAGAGAAGAACCGACATCATCACACTCGCGGCGAAGGGGCGTCCGTGTCGGCTACTGGCGGTTCATCTCGCCGACGGGAGATTATGAAGTGTGCAGCGCAGCTCGCGGAAAGGGAGCAGATGGCGCGCGTACGAAGTAGCCCGTGGACGTGTGCGGCTCGTACCGCGCTGGTCTGCTGCCACGCTGGCCCCACCGGCAAGGTCCTGCGCCGGCGAAGGCAAGGTCCTGCGCCGCGAAGGACAGCCGCCAGAGGATCTCCGATGAGTGCGCATCAGGAAGAACGTGGCCGACAGGTCGGCGAGCGTGAGGCACGCCAGGTAGCGGAGGAAGCCCGGGAGGCCGGGTGGCTTCAGCCCAGCTTCGGTAAGCAGCTGTTCCTGGGCGACTTCCGGCTGGACCTGATCCATCCGCATCCGCGCCCCAGCGAGGAGTCCAGCCACCGTGGCGAGGAGTTCTGCGCTCGGTTGCGGGAGTTCTGCGAGGCCTCGGTGAACGGCGCGCTCATCGAGCGCGATGCCCGGATACCCGATGAGGTGGTCAAGGGCCTGGCTGCCGTGGGCGCGTTCGGGATGAAAATCGCGCCGGAATTCGGGGGGCTTGGCCTCAGCAATCTGTACTACAACCGGGCGCTAGTGATCGTCGGCTCCGCCTCCCCGGTGCTGGCCGCGCTCTTGTCGGCGCACCAGTCGATTGGTGTGCCGCAGCCGATCGCAATGTTCGGGACCGATGAGCAGAAGCAGCGTTACCTGCCACGCTGCGCGCGAGGCGAGATCAGCGCATTCTTGCTCACCGAGCCCGATGTCGGCTCCGATCCAGCCCGGCTGAACACGACGGCGGCACCGTCGGCTGACGGCTCGGAGTATGTGCTGAACGGGGTCAAGCTCTGGACGACGAACGGAGTGGTCGCTGACCTGCTGGTGGTGATGGCCCGGGTGCCGCCGGGTGACGGTCACCGCGGCGGGATCACCGCGTTCGTCGTGGAGGCCGCCGCGCCCGGAATCACCGTCGAGCGGCGGAATGCGTTTATGGGCCTGCGCGGCCTGGAAAACGGGGTGACTAGGTTCCACGAGGTCCGGGTTCCGGCCGCGAGCCGCGTCGGCGGGGAGGGCCAGGGACTGAAGATCGCCTTGACGACGCTGAACACGGGCAGGCTGGCGATCCCCGCTAGCTGTGCCGCGGCCGGGAAGCTGGCGTTGAAGATCGCCAGGGAGTGGTCCCGGGAACGGGTGCAGTGGGGGCGGCCGGTTGGCGAGCACGAGGCGGTGGCCAAGAAGGTCTCGTTTATCGCCGCCACCACTTATGCGATGGAAGCGGTGCTCGAGCTGTCCAGCCAGCTCGCGGATGATCATCGCAACGATATCCGCATCGAGGCGTCGCTGGCCAAGCTGTACTGTTCGGAAATGGCCAGCAAGATCGCGGATGAGCTGGTGCAGATCCGCGGTGGCCGCGGTTATGAGACGGCCGCGTCCCTCGCGGCGCGCGGCGAGCGTGGTGTGCCCGCCGAACAGCTGCTGCGGGATATGCGCATCAACCGGATCTTCGAGGGATCCTCGGAGATCATGCGGCTGTTCATCGCGCGCGAGGCGGTGGATGCGCACCTGTCCGTGGCCGGCGAGCTTATCGATCCCCAGCTGCCGCCAGCCCGCCGCGCTCGTGCGGCTGCCCATGCGGGCGGGTTCTACGCCAGGTGGCTGCCCACGCTGGTGACGGGCGAGGGGCAGCGGCCGCGCGCTTACGGCGAGTTCGGCCCGCTGGCGGCGCACCTGCGCTACGTGGAACGAGCAAGCCGGAAGCTGGCCCGGGCCACCTTCTACGGGATGGCACGGTGGCAGGGGCGGCTTGAGCACAAGCAAGGCTTCCTCGGCCGGATCGTCGACATCGGCGCGGAGCTGTTCGCCATGAGCGCCGCATGCGTCCGTGCACAGCTCGATGTGACCGCTGCCAGCGGGACCGAGCGGGGTTCGGTGGCGGTCGAGCTCGCCGACCTGTTCTGCGCTCAGGCGAAGCTGCGTGCCGAGGAGCTGTTCGGCCAGCTGTGGAGCAACACAGACGCCGCCGACTCGGCACTGGCACGTCGCGTGCTGGCCGGCCGCTACTCGTGGCTTGAGGACGGCATTATCGACCCGTCGATACCCGGACCATGGGTCGCTCCCGCCGAGCCAGGGCCATCCGAGGCGGAAAACGTGCACCGCCACATCAGCTGAACCGCAAACAGCCGCTCGTGTCGCAGCCAGGCATGCGTACAGGCCAATGATGATCAATCCGGCGTGGGTGTTCGCGATTTGACGGCCAGGCCTCAGCAGGCTGGCTGCCCGGGGACCGTGCCGCTGCTCGGCTTGAGCAGCTTGGCTTCGCACTGCTGATGCAGCATCGTTTCCAGTTCGCTGATCGTGGCCTGGACGGCGGGGTTTGTGCTGTGGACGAGGTTGACCAGCTCTAGCGGGTCTTGGGACAGGTTGTAGGCTTCGGCCTGGTCGGGGACCGGCTGCGTCTTGACTGTGGTGGCTGCTCGTTTGCCACCTGCCAGGTTCATGTTGCCGGATACCTGGGTCATCACATCTTGCTGAGGGCCGGGAGAGGGGTTCGGGGCGCTCCAGAACTGAGGGTTGTCGGAGTACCGGGAGTACTTCCATTTCTCCCGGCTGCCGTGGGCGCCGGTGGCCAGGTAGGCGATGACCGTCTCGACGGTGTTGGGCTGCATCACCGGCCGGTACTCAAAACCGAGCGCAGACGTCTGGTAGAACCCCCGGCTGACCTCATCCTCGGTCATGAAGTACACGGGCCCCGTTACCCGGCTGGGACTGGTCTCGCCGAGGATGACGCCGGAGAGGTCCCGCCCGACCAGGGGATGGACCTCGGTGTGGCTCTTGGCCAGTTCGCGCTGAAGCGGGGACGGGTCAAGACCGGCCAGGCCAAGCATGGTGGGCAGCAGATCAGCATGGCTGGTCAGCGCGTCGAGTGTCTGCCGGCCTTCGAACAGCACCGGGTTGTGCACGATGAACGGCACATGGGTGCTCTCCTCGTATGCTTGGTGCCACTTCTGGTGCATGCCGCCATGGGCACCTAGCAAGTCCCCATGGTCGGAGGTGAAGATCACGATGGTGTTCGCGGCCATGTCCGGGTGGGCGTAGAGCGCGTCGAGGACCCGCTGGATCTGCTGGTTCACGTTCTGCTGCAGCTGATAGTAGAACCTGTGGTACTCCACCGTGTTGGGCAGCGGCTGGAACACCTGCGGATAGAGGTCTACAAAGTCCTGCTGGCACTGCGGCTTCCCGGCAAGGTTCTCCCCGCTGGTGGCCGCATATCGGGCGCGCTCGAACAGTTGGTACGGCACCGTGCTGTCCGTCAGCTGGCCGCGCAGGTTCCAGCTCGGGTTATCCAGGGTGAAAGCTCCCCATACCGTGACATCGTGCGGGTTGACGTAGGAGTTGACCAGCAGCCATGGCGGCGCCCAGACACTTTGTTCGCTGAGCTGGTTCAGCAGGTCCACGGCCTGGGTCGCGAACTTTTCGTCCCGGCCGATGGCGCCGGCCGCCGAGGAACCGGAATTGAGCGGGTTGCTTCCGTGCGGCTCAGGGCCGATCCAGCCGCTGAACCCGTAGGGGCCGAGCCGGTCGGCCGCCAGGTAGGTGTTCTCCGCCTCCGGGTCGGGCTCACCTTTGCTGTTGAAGGTCAAGAGCGGGCTGTAGGTACCCGGGATGTGTATGTCGGCGTCGGAGACGTGCCACTTGCCCCTGTAATAGGTGTCGTAGCCGCCAGCCCGGAAATAGTTACCCATTGTGGGGACCGTGTTCTGGTCGAGCCAGAACATGTCCATCTCGATGCTGGCCTTCGCCGCGCCCGGCGTCTGGCTATCTCCGTGCAGCGACGGGTACTGGCCGGTGAGGATCGACGTCCGGCTCGGTACGCAGGCCGAGGTCATGATGTAGTGGTTGGTGAACTCTAGCCCGTGGTCGCGCAGCGACTCCTCAGCCGTGAGGTACCTGGCCCGGAACTGCTGTAGTTCGCTGGATTCGTAGGCTACGGGGAAGCGGTACTCATCGCACATGATGAGGAGCAAGTTGGGAGGCTGGCCCAGCCCGCCCCGCGGCCGGAACGGCCGTGTACTTGCGGCGGCCGCCGGCGCGGCGTGTGACTGCTCGACCTGGGCAATGCCCGCGGTCGCGGCCGCGGCGCCCGCGCCCTGGATGAAGCGTCGGCGCGAGAGCCTGCCCTTCTTACCGTCCATCTCCATCTCCGTCCCTTCGTCGCACTGGGTATTCTTTTGAATACTGAAAGTCACCGTCGCCAACATTACACGAGGACGTTTCTGCATAAATAAGGCAATTAAGTCCGGATTTGCCGCGTTTACTTTCCGGTGTAATGCGCCCCAGCGCTCATAAAGGGACATCTGCCGCAGCGGGGGAGAAGCGCCTGAATGTCCTGGTGACCTTTTAGTCGCGCCGTGCGCGGTCGTCACCTGGCTGTCTGACCATTTCTGGATTCGCCGCGCGATAATGAGCGCCCAGACGCCGGCAATCCTTGATAAGGGTCTTCGTAACCGGGTGAGGCCGCGCTGACTATCCGCCAGCAGGACAGCGCGGCGGCCACGACCAGGAGCACGTTGCGTGCCGCCAGAACGCCAGTGACCGCGTCGGATCCGTCGAGCAAGCTGCGCCACCCGGTCGGGAAGATCACCTGCGTGAGCCCCGCGGCGCCCAGCGCGGCTAGCGCGACCGGGCGCTGCGTTGTCCGTCCCGTGGCCAGGCACGCCGCGGCGAGGCCGATGACCCAGAGCAGGTACTGCGGGCTGAGCACCGGGCTGGCGACGAGGAACAGTAAGGTCGCGGCCAGCGGCGCGTCAGCCGCGAACTCCGGCCGCCACCGTGCGCGGCCGAAGGCGATCAGCAGCTGCCAGCCGATCACCGCAGCCACTGCGAGGACGAGGCCCAGGCGGGACGCGTCCTGGGCGAGCGCGACATGCCCCCCGCTGAGCTGCCACGCGCCGAACCGGTACACCACCGTCCCATGCCAGCCAGCTTGCCGCCAGATCATGAACGGCATCGCCGCGACCGCTTCGATCTCGACGCCGCGGGCGTTCTGGTGCGCTAGGAAGCTCGCCGTTCCGCCGGCGAAGACGGCGCAGACCACGACAAGCACAGCCGCTGCAGCGGCAACACCGCGGCGCCACTGGCCCGGAGCCATCCCGGCCAGCAGCGTTACCGGCCATACCTTGACCGCCACCCCGGCTCCGATCAGGGCGCCGCGGACGCCGCCACGGCCGGTCACGCACAGGGCAGCGACCGACAGCGCGACTGGGACCACATCGAACCTGCCGACGGTGGCCGCGCCGAGCAGCGGCACGCCGCACACCCAGTACCAGGCTCCGGCCCGGGACCCTCCGCGCCGGGCCGAGGAGCACAGCATGACGGTGATGGCCAGGTCGCAGCCGATGGCCAGGAACATGAAGTGGCCCACGTAGCTGCCTGGCAGGCGACCGGGCAGCCAGAAGATCAGGGCCGCGCCGGGCGGATACTGCCACATCGGGTCGGCCACCGGGAAAGTGCCGTGGGAGAAACAGCATGTGTACCACTTCTGGTAGATGCTGACGTCGCCGATCCGGCTCGGGGCGGTGGCGGGCAGGTAAAGAGCCGTCCGCGTCGCGAGCCATACCACCCACAGCACGGGCGACGGGATGCGCTTCGGCCAGGTCGTCAACTCGTCGCTCCGCCCTCGCCGGACACCCGGCGCGCGTGTAAGGACCTCAGCGTGCAATCCTGCGGTGGTTCTGGATGTTGCGGCCCGCCGCCGTTTAGCGCCTGAGCGGGAGCGGCGTGTCGCCCGCGCGGCCGGCCCGTTCGGCGGCGGCGGTGATGTTCTGGAGCATGCCGCCGAAAACCAGGCCGTGAAACGGCGAAATGGACCGCCAGTAGGCATGACCGGCGAGCCCGCGCGGCCGGAAAATCGCCCGCTGGCTGTAGGTGGTCAGCCCGTCATGGTCTTGGCCCACCGACAGCTCCAGCCAGGCCAGGCCAGGCAGTTTCATCTCCGCGCGCAGCCGCAGCAGTGCTCCCGGCTCGATCGCCTCGACCCGCCAGAAATCCACGGCGTCGCCAGCGAGCAGATGGCGCGGGTCGCGGCGGCCGCGGCGCAGTCCGGACCCGCCGGCCAGCCGGCCGGGCAGCCCGCGGACGGGCCAGGCGGCCGGGAAGGAGTACCACCCGGTCTCGCCGCCGATGCCCTCGATCACCTGCCACAGCGCCGCGGGCGAGGCGTGCACCACGCTGTTGCGCGCGTCGACGTACAGGGATCCGCCGGCCCACGACGGGTCGGTCGGCAGCGGGTCGCTGGGCGCGCCTGGCGTCGCGGCCGACGACCAGCGGGTGGAGACGGCGCCCTCGCGGGTGTTCCGCAGGGCCAGGGTGATGGCCTGGTCGAGGGGCAGGAGCCCGTCGGGCGGATCGGGGATGTACTGGGCGATGTCGTGCTCGGAGCAGACGACCTCGTTCCGCAGCGACTCCACCAGCGGCATGGCCAGGCTGGCGGGCACCGGTGTCACCAGCCCGACCCACAGTGACGACAGCCGCGGGGTCAGCAACGGCACCGGCACGATTATCCGCGGCGTGAGCCTGGCCACCTCGGCGTACCGGCGCATCAGCTGCGCGTAGGTGAGCACGTCGGGGCCGCCGATGTCGAAACGGCGGCTGACATCGGCCGGCAGCGTGGCGCTGCCGACCAGGTAGCGCAGCACGTCGCGGACGGCGATCGGCTGGATGCGGGTGTCCAGCCATTTGGGGGTGACCATGGCCGGCAGGAGCTCGGTGAGGTAGCGGAGCATCTCGAACGGCGCTGATCCGCTGCCGATGATCACCGCAGCCTGCAGCGCGGCCGTCGGCACACCGCTGGCCAGCAGGATGTCGCCGACCTCCGCGCGGGAGCGCAGGTGCGGCGACAGTTCCCCGGCCTGCCCGGAGATGATGCCGCCCAGATAGACGATGCGCTGCACTCCCATCGCTTTCGCGGCCGCGGCGAAGGCCTTCGCCGCGGCGCGGTCGCGCCGTTCGAACGACGCGTCCGTGCCGAGGGAATGGATGAGATAGTAGGCGACGTCCACGCCCTCGAGGGCGCGCCGCACGGCGCTCTCGTCCACCGCGTCGGCGACCGCGATCTCGACATCGGCCGACCACGGACGGTCGCTGAGCTTCCCCGCATCGCGCGGCATGCACCGGACCGCGTATCCCGCGCTTAGCAGCTCTGGGACGAGCCGTCCGCCGATGTACCCCGAAGCACCGGTAACCAGGCAGCGCACTGGCGATGACATGCTGTCAAGTATTACACCGGGCCGCCCGGGGCGATCAGTGCTGCACGGCGACCAGCAGCGCGTCATAGGCGCGGACCAGCGCAGCGCGGACCAGCGGAAGCAACGGGCTGGCGGGGAGGCAGCCCTCCCTGACCCACTGATCCGACAGGCTCATTGCGTGAGCCCGGTGCGCCGCCGCGGGCCTGAGCTCCGTCTCGGGTTCACCGAAGAGATAGCAGTAGAGGCGAGTCACCGACTCCACCAGCTCATCGTCGGCACCGCCCGGCGTTATCGAGTACTGGGCCTGCCGGTGCGCCCGCCACCAGTCGACCTCGAGCTTGGCGGCTTCCGCCGGGCTGGCTGGCTCGCCGTAGCTCAGCCTGACCAGGGCGTAAAACCGCCGCATGAAGGCTCGTGCGCCGTCCGGGTCGTTGTCCGGGTAGGGCGCCCACAACTGGACGGCGCGCAGCACCAGCCAGGCGCCGCGCAGGGTCCGGTACCAGTCCATACTGAAGGCCATCCTGAGCAGCCCGACGAAAGCCACCAGCACCTGAGGCCAATTACGCCGGTAGTAGCCGGCCCACGCCCGGTATTCGAGGTCGGCGACGCGGCTCGGGTCGAACGACCGTAGCCGGCTCGGCTGCCCGGCCGACCTGCCGGCCGAACCAGCGTCCCGTCCTCCAGCGTGCCATTGGCCGACGGGTTCCCGGCCTCCTGACCTGGCCCCCCGGTCCTGCTGCGGCAGCCGTGCCGCGAGCCGTGCCGCGCCGGTTCTCATCCGAGCGGTGACCGCCTCGATACCCACGGGCCCCCCTACGTCCGCCATGAGCCTGTCTCGTCTGCTCCTACCTGGTCGCCTGCGCCGGGGCTGCGGATCAGCAGCACCTCAGGCTGTCCGTGCCATGGCAGCGTTGTCGTACGATTCGTCCCAGAACTCTGGATCATCAGGCCCACGCCCATACCGTACGGCCGACCGCTCGTGGCGTCGATAAGAGCCATCACATGATGCCGGCCGTGCAGTTCTGGGGCCAGGGTCCGGCAGCGGCTGGTGGCCGCCTCCCGGCGCGCTCGGCCTGAGGGCGCCGGTATACCGACGCCCAGCCGGGCTAGTAGGCGCCCGATCCGCGGATGACCGCTGCGCAGGTCTTCCAGAGGATCTGCAGGTCAAGCGCGACCGACCAGTTCTCGACGTATCGGACATCGAGCCTTTCCGCCTCTTCCCACGGCAGGTCGGACCGCCCGCTGACTTGCCACAGGCCCGTGATGCCCGGGTGGACCTTGAGCCTTCGCTGCATGTGGTCGCCGTAGCGCGCGGTTTCCTGGGGCAGCGCCGGCCGGGGCCCGACCAGCGACATCTCGCCGGTGACCACGTTGATAAGCTGCGGCAGCTCATCCAGTGACCAGCGGCGCAGCCACCCGCCCACCTTCGTCACCCGCGGATCACGGCGCATTTTGAACAGCACCCCGGCCCCCTCGTTGAGCGCGGCCAGCGTGGCCCGGCGTTCTTCGGCGTCCACGACCATCGTGCGGAACTTCCACACCCAGAACGTCTGACCGTCCTTGCCGACCCGCTCCTGCCGGAAGAACACCGGCCCGCGGTCGTCGGCCCGGATGGTCAGGGCAATCACGGCGATGGCGGGCGACAGCATAAGCAGGGCCAGACCGGCGATAAGCCGGTCGAACACGCCTTTGATGAGCCGCTTGGCCCCGCCGAGCTCGGCCTGCTCCACGTGCAGCAACGGCAGCCCGGCAATCGGGCGGATGGTCGTACGAGGGCCTGCGACGTCGAGCAGAGCCGAGGCCACGCACAGCTCAGTGCCCGTTTCCTCCAGAGCCCAGCCAAGCTCACGCAGCCGGATGCCGTTCATCTCCGGGCACGCAAGCACCGCCACGGTGTCGGCGCCGAACCTGTCCACGGCCGCTGACACGCTGTCCAGTCCCCCGAAGACGGGGACGTCGGCGATCTTAGGGGGCCTGCTGGCCCCCGCCAGGCAGGCCCCCACAATCGACATGCCGTGATAATTGCTGCGGCGCAGCATGGCCGCCAGTTCAGCGGCCGCCGGTGCATGGCCGACCACGACCACCCGCCGGAGACACTGGCCAGCGTCGCGCATTTTGTGCAGGTGCTTGCGCAGCCAGTACCGCATCACCAGGTCGAGGAGTATCGCCGACGGCATGGCCACGGCCACGTAACCACGGGCGACGTTGAGCTTGAACGCGTAGGAAACAATCGCCACCGTCGCGGTCAGGCTCACGCCTGCGTTGAGGATCCGGCGGAATTCGTCGGAGCCGACCCCGATGAAGCGGGGGTCATATCCTCCGGCCAACGCTATCGCCGCGACCCACAAAAGCGGAATTGCGCAGGTGAAGGCCAGGTATGCCGCCGGCTGGGAGCCCTGGCTGACAAAGCGGGCCTGAATCGCCAGGACACCGGCCAGCACGGCGCACGTCACATCGCCAACCGCCGCCCGCCAAAGGTAGGCCCTGGTCCAGGCGGCGGAATCCTTAGCGGCACGCAGGGCGTGATATCCAGGAAGGTGACCGGTAACGGCCGACTGCTCGGCCACCTCTACCCGCCCCGGCCCGATCGGCTCATCATCTCTGCCCGGCGCTGGTAACGGCGCGTGAACTCGTATGCCCCCCCGGCGCTGTCATCGCCGCATCCCAACGTGTTTATCGATGCTGCCATAAGGCCACCTCCCCCTCTGCCAAGCTGTTCCGTGCGGGACCGTCATTACTCCCGGGTCCGCAATCAGCGGGGTAAAGCGGCTTAGGGAGGTCTTTTGCTGCCCACCAAATTTCGGCAGCGCAAACATGAATGGGGGCTCATGCAGCCGGTATAAAGCCCCAGATCGATCGGATCTCACTGAATGCGAAGCTGGCGGATCTCCTCCCAATGCCCTGCGTGACAACCGTGCATGTACAAAGACCTCCGGCGACCCGCATCTGATACATGCCGGGACCGGCTTCTTGCGAGAAGTTTTGCAATCAGGTGATGACTATTTGTAACCATGCCTGATTGATTTAGCCAACACTCTAAGCGGGCGATCGATAACTCTGAGTTAAATAGTGCGGTGGCGACCAGGTCATGTTCTGAGCGGGCCCTGCTTGTATCAGCGCTGGCCGTTCATTGCTCATATGCCCAAGGGATCTATGAGCACCAGGCCGGGCGGAGGACGTATGTTGCCGTTGCATATGACGGTGCCGCAGGACAGGCCACTGTCCGTGCTGACGATCGGTGCGCACCCCGACGACATCGAGATCGGCGCCGGCGGGACCCTCCTCAGCCTGGCGGAGAGCCACCCGGGATTGCGGGCCCGTTATGTCGTTCTGACCGGGACACCGGGGCGCCAGCAGGAAGCACGGAATGCGGCCAGCGCCTTCCTGCCCGCCGCGGATCTCACCATCGATATGCATGATCTGCCGGAAGGCCGGCTGCCCGCGGTCTGGGCCCGGGTGAAGGATGCTCTCGAAGAGGTCGCGCAAACGTGCTCGCCCGACCTCATCATCGCGCCGTCGCGTGACGATGGGCATCAGGACCACCGGACCATCGGTGAGATCGTGCCCACGGTCTTCCGGGACGGCCTCTTCCTGGCCTACGAGATCCCTAAATGGGACGGCGACCTGGGACGGCCGCCGGCGTATTTCCCGCTGACGAGCGCAGTGGCGCGCCGCAAAGTGGAACTGCTGCACAAGTGCTTCCCGTCCCAGCGGCATCGCGACTGGTGGGACGACGAGGTGTTCCTGGGCCTGGCCCGGTTGCGCGGCATGGAGTGCCGGGCGCCCTACGCCGAGGCGTTCTATTGCGCGAAGCTCCTGATCGGGCCGCCCGATTAGCAGCTTTATCCCGGTGACATGGCGCCATTCATTATCAGGAGTGCAGCGCAATCTTGAAAAAGGGAGAACCGGTATGACCGTGTACGTCGATCTGGACGCGCCTGCGGCGGAACTGCGGCAGACTGTCTACGATGGAAATCTCGTCGTCCTGACCCGCCTGCGGGCCGTAAGTGACTTCGTTAAGCATACGCGGCAGCAGCTCGCCGACCTGTTCAAGCCTTATGACCCGGAGCAGGCTCACGAGCACTTCGATCCGGAGGAAATGGCCAAGATGCTGGGCGTATGGAAGCCCAGCTTCATCCACTCCGACGTA
>CAVSZI010000004.1:0-87972 GCA_963732345.1 uncultured Actinomycetes bacterium
CGCACTACACCATGAAGACGCTGGCCGCGGCCGCGGCCGGGCTGAACCTGCCCACCCTGCCCGTCACGGCCGCGTACGTCCGGGCCTGCGACGGTAACGTCGCCGAATGGGAAGACCGCTGGCATCGGGTCGCGGACGCCATCAAGGGCCGTGACGGCGGCACGCCGGAGCCGGTGCGCGCGGCCGACGGCGCCGCGGGCGGGAGCGCACCCGGCGGCACGGGGGCCGGGCCGGCTGGAAACGGGCCGGCTGGAAACGGGCCGGCTGGAAACGGGCCGGCTGGAAACGGGCCGGGCAACGGCGCCCCGCGGGGCACGGCGTCAGGAGAACCGGCCGGTCAGCGCGCCCCGCGGCTGTCCCAGGTTGCCTCCCCGCGTCCGGCCCGGGAGGGGCCGTCCGCCCCGGATCCTGCTCCGCCGCGCCCGCCGGATCCAGGGCCGGAGCAGGTCTACGTCATCACGTCCGCCGCGCCGCGGCGCCCCTACCGGTGAGTTCCGCCCACGGCCACCGTCTCAAGCCGGGGAAGACCACGCCGTCCGTACTGCGTCCGTCTCTACTGCGTCCATCTCTACTGCGGCCGTGAACGTCACCTCCCTCGGCTACCGGACGGACCTGATGATCCGCCGCATGGAGGGCAGCGAGGTCACCGACTCCCGTGACCACATCGTGGTCCGGAGCCCGGCCCACCCGGCGTACTGGTGGGGCAACTTCCTCCTCCTCGCGGCCGCGCCGGAACCCCGGGAGACGGCGAAGTGGCTCGCGCGGTTCGCCGAGGTCTTCCCCGCAGCCGATCACATGGCGCTGGGCATCGACACCACGCAGCCGCACGCGGCCGACGGCTCGGGCCTGTTCGAGGCCGGTCTCCGGATCGAGCGAAACACGGTCATGATGGCCTCGGACCTGCGTGAGCCGCCGCATCAGGACTTCCTCGCTGAATACCGGCCGCTGGAGGGTGAGAAGGACTGGCAGCGATCCCTCGAACTCCGGCTCGCCGCCGATGATGCCGGGGCATTCGCGGTCACGCGGGCGTTCTACGAGCAGCGGACTTTTGCTGCCCGCCGACTGGCCGAGAACGGGCACGGCGCCTGGTTCGGCGCGTTCGAGGATGGCCTGTTGGTGGCCCAGCTCGGCGTGTTCTCCGACGGCAGCGGCATCGCCCGCTACCAGAACGTCGAGACCCACCCGGCGTGGCGCCGGCAGGGGCTGGCCGGGACGCTGGTCTGGCACGCGGGCCGCTGGGCCCTCGATCAGCTGCGCGCCCGGACGCTCGTCATCGTCGCGGACCCGGGCGCCGCGGCGGTCCGCGTCTACCGGTCGGTCGGTTTCGCCGGCGCGGAGAGCCAGATCGGCTTCCAGCGCGCCCCCTGCACCGCCACGTGAGCAGCGGTCTTAAAGCTCAGCGCGACCGGTCACGCCGGTCGTTGTACTGCCGCCCACCCAGATCGTTCCGCCGGGGTCGCGCGTGATGTGCACCCGGCCGCGGCGGCCGAGCGCCGCGCCCTGGCTGGCCACGTACGGCGCGGTGGCGTACCCGGCCGCCAGCAGCCACCCCGCCAGCGATGCGTTCAGGCTTCCGGTCACCGGATCCTCACCGACCCCGCCCAGGGCCGGGGTGAAGGCACGAACCTCGAACGCCTCCGGCGAGCCCGCCGGGTAGGGCCCGGCCACGCCAATGTCGAGGTCGGCCGGCCCGGGGCGCAGCGCGAGCACCGCATCGGCGCTGTCCAGCAGCACCCCCACCCAGCCGGGGCCGTTATCCACCCACTGGGCGTCGACGATGTCCGCGCGGTCAACGCCCAGCTCGGACACGATCCGCCGGAGGGTCTCGTCATCCACGGGCCCCGACCGCAGCAGCGGCGGCGCGGCAAAGGCCAGCGCGCCGTCGATCCGCCGCAGTCCGATCAGGCCCGCGTCGCACTCCTGGATCACCACGTCCCCGCGCTGAGGCATCGCACCGCCCGTCAGCCAGGCATGACAGGTGCCGAGCGTCGGGTGGCCGGCGAACGGAAGCTCCCGGCTGGGCGTGAAGATCCGCACCCGGTAGTCGGCCCCAGCGGCTTCCGGCGGCAGGACGAACGTCGTCTCCGACAGGTTCGTCCAGCAGGCGAAACGCTGCATCACCTCGGTGCTCAGGCCCTTGCCGTCGAGCACGACGGCGACGGGATTACCGAGGTACAGCTCGTCAGCGAACACATCGACCTGGCAGAACGGGCGCTCCATGGGACCGAGTGTGCCACGCGTGAGACCCCGGGCAGCAGGTGGACTCCTGCCCCGTTACGCCGAATTCCTGCCTGGCCAGGCGCGGAGCCGGATTCTCGTTCGGCGCGCCGACGTGGGAGGATAGGGCGCGTGGTGCCGGCGGACAACCATGTTCACTCAGAGTGGTCGTACGACACTACCGGTGAGGCATCGATGACGGGTGCGTGCGAGCGCGCGCTCGACGTCGGTGTTCCCGCGGTCGCCTTTACCGAGCACCTCGACTTCACCCGATGGGGAGCGAACGACCCGGGGGCGGCGGACGGCCTCGAGCCGCGCCGCAACACCCGGATCCGGCCGCTGGACGTCAGCGGGTACCTCGCGGCGATCGAGGAATGCCGGCGGCGCTTTGCTGATCTGCGCATTCTGTCCGGGGTCGAGGCGGGCGAGGCCCACCTGTTCGCGGCCAGCGCCGATGCCGTCGTCGGCGGGCACCGCTTCGACCGCATTCTGGGTTCGCTGCACGCGGTGCCGCTGCGCGGCCGCCTGGTCGGGCTGCCGGCGATGTACGGGATGTTCGGGCCGGATGAGGTCCTGCGCCGCTACTTCGCCGAGCTGCTACGACTGGTCACAGACAGCGACCTGTTCCAGGTCCTGGCGCACATCGATTTCCCGCGGCGCTACTGGCCCGCGAGCTCCGGACCATATGAGGAAAAGGAGTTCGAGGAGGAATACCGCGCAGTGCTGCGCGCCCTGGCCCAGTCTGACCGTGCGCTGGAGATGAATACGAAGAGCCCGCTGGCTTCGGTCCAGTTGCTGGGGTGGTGGCGGGACGAGGGCGGCCGGGCGGTGTCGTTCGGCAGCGATTCACACCAGGACTGGCGCGTCGGCGACCGCTTCGCCGTCGCCGTCGAAATCGCGGAGGCAGCCGGGTTCCGCGCCGGGCGGGACCGCTTCGACTTCTGGCGGCGCTGACCCGGCGGAGGGGCTGGGCGGGGTGCCGGGAGCCGGGCGGCGCGCCATGCACGCTCACGTAGCAATGGCGCCCGCCGCTGTCGTCGGCGGGCGCCCAGTTCACCGCTCTCTCGGCGGCGTGATCGGATGTGAGGGTGAAGGTGCGGATTGGGATTGCCCTGGGTGGCCACGGGGATGCCGAAGGGGTCACGGCGGCGGTCGACCGTCTCGAGGAGATGGGCGTGGACTCGCTGTGGGTCCAGGAGATGGTGTTCGGGCCGTGCAAGGCCGCCGCGCCGGAGCGATCACGCATACAGATGGTATGCTAGTTGTATGAGCGACACGACGATCAGATTGGACAGCGCGGTGCGGGACATGCTCCGCGCGCTCGCTGAAGAGGACCACGTCACGCTCGGGGACCTGCTCAGCCGACTAGCGGAGCGTGAGCAGTACCAGCGTGAGATGCGACGTGCCAACGAGCTCATGGACCGGATGCGGCGCGAGGACCCCGGCGCATGGCAGGAGTACCTGTCCGAGCTACACGCATTCGAGGCAGGCACGGCTCGCGACGGGCTCGCGACAGCCGCAGTCGACTGGCCCGAGTACAACGACGCCGGAGGCACGACGGGTGCCTTACCAGGCCGGTGACGTGCTGCTCGCCGACCTTGATCCGGTGACGGGCCATGAGCAAGGGGACCGGCGCCCCGTGCTGGTGCTCTCCGGACCTTCCTATAACGAGCTACGCAACGAGCAGCTCATCGTGGCCGCGATCACCAGCCGCCAGCGCGGGCTGCCGTTCCATGTTTCGGTGGGCGCCGATTGCGGGCTGCGCACGCCCAGCTGGGTCCAGTCCGAATCGGTCCGGGCGATCTCAGGGCAGCGTGTAATCAGGCAGCTCGGCCGCGCCCGCCCGGAGACAGTAGCCGAGGTACGGAACCGGGTCATCAACTTCCTCCGCGACTGGTAACGCCGAGAACTGGCCACTTCCCGAAGAACGCGGTCGCACGGCCCCCGGCCGGGCGATCTGCCGCTGGACCACGACCCGGATCTCCACCGCCTGGCCGGGCGAGGCCAGGTTGAGGATGCCGTGGATGGGAGTGATCAAGCCTGTGCCGGCCTGCCGTTGCTGTGCGGCCGTTGTCCCGCCGCTGTCTCGCGCCGGTGCCACTCCGGGATGAGGCAGCTCAGGCGAAGCAGTGCCGCGCGGCACGGGGCCGCCGGCCTCAGGCTGGCCTGACCGGGCGGTAGCGGGGCTCCCACATCAGCGCCCTCACCTGGCCGGCGAGGTCGGCGTCCAGCGTGGCAGACGCCACGCCTTCCGCCTCGGCGGCCCTGGCGACCGCGGCGGCCACCGCGACCGACGTTTCCCGCAGGTCCGCCACCTGCGGCAGCAGCGGAGCGCCCGGGGTCGAGATGTCCACCAGGTCTGCGACCGCGCGGGCGGCTGCCAGCAACATCGCGTCGGTCACCCGCCGCGCCCGGGCGGCGATCACGCCCAGGCCCAGGCCCGGGAAGATCAGAGCGTTGTTGGCCTGGCCGATCTCGTAGCGGATGCCGCCGTGGTCCACGGCACCAAACGGGCTCCCGGCGGCGACCAGCGCACGGCCACCGGTCCACCTGATGAGGTCGGCCGGTGCCGCCTCGGACAAAACGGTCGGGTTGGACATCGGGAGGATCACCGGCCGCTCGGTGTGGCCCGCCATGTCGCGGACGACCGCCTCGGTGAACGCCCCTGCCCTCGTCGAGGTCCCGATCAGCACCGTGGGGTGCACCCGGACGACCACCTCGGCCAGACCGAAGCCGCCCGCCACGCCTGGCTCCACATGGCCTCCTGGCACCGCGCGCTCTCCTGCAACCGCGTTCTTTCCCAGGCGACCATCGCGGCGCCAGTCCGCTACCTCTGCCGGGTCGCGGGCGTACCGGCGTTGCAGGTCGCTGAGCGCTGCCATGTCCCGCGTCAGCAGGCCCTGACGGTCGATTGCCCAGAACCGCCGCCTGGCCTGCGCCTCCGGCACTCCCTCGGCCACCATGGCCGCGGTCAGCTGGTCGGCGATGCCTGCCCCGGCCGTCCCCATTCCGAAGATCACGATCCGGTGGCCGCCCAGCGGCAGCCCGGTCGCTCTGGTCGCGGCGAGCACGGCGGCCAGGTTCACCGCGCCCGTGCCCTGGATGTCGTCATTGAAAGTCAGCCGTTCATCCCGGTACCGCTCGAGCAGCCGCCTGGCATTCGCAACCCCGAGATCCTCCCAGTGCAGCAGCGCCAGCGGGAACAGCTTGCCGACCGCACGGACGAACTCGTCGAGGAAGGCGTCGTACTCAGCCGCGGGCACCCGGGGATGACGGTTACCGATATAGAGCGGGTCATCGAGCAAGCTTTGCCGGTCGGTCCCCACATCCAGCATGACCGGGATCGTGCGGGCAGGATCGATCCCGCCCGCGGCGGTGTAGACGGCGAGCTTCCCCACCGCGATGTGGATGCCGCCGACCCCCCAGTCCCCGATTCCCAAAATGGCGCCTGCGTCGGTCGCCACGATCAGGTCGGCCTCGTCCGGCCCGAGATCGGAGGCCAGCAGCGAGGCCTCTATCAATTCCGGGTGATCCACCGACAGGTAGATCCCGCGGGGCCGCCGGTACTCACCGCTGTAGTGCTCGATCGCCTGCCCGACCGTGGGCGTGTAGACGATCGGCAGCATCTCACTCAGGTGGCCGGTCAGCAGCCGGTAAAACAGGACCTCGTTGCGGTCATGCAGCGCGTTCAGGGTGACATTACGGGCCAGGTCGTCGGGCTGGCGCCGGTACTGCGCGTAGACCCGCGCAACCTGGTCGTCCAAGGTGAAGTGGGCGGCAGGGATCAGCCCGGTCAGGCCAAGGTCGCGGCGCTCGCTGTCGCCGAACGCCGTTCCCTTGTTGATCCGCGGATCGGCAAGCACCTGCCGGCCGCCCAGCGTAGTCCGCCACGCGCCGTCCTCGTCCCGCCACAACGTCCGCATGCCGTCCCTCCGGCCAGCTACCGTGATCCAATCCATCATGACGTCCGGGCCTGCGCATCGCTACCTGCTGCCCGGAACCGCTGCCTGCCCCGCATGGGGACAATGCGACGGCTAGCCCCCGCATCAGCGGTGACCTGCTTCTGGGACCGACCTTTCCGCACCGTTGATCAGGCTATTCAGGAAGCGCTGCTGGCCGGCATCACCGACCCGCACGTCCGTCGGCTGCCCCCCGGGATCGGATCGATCGAGCAGTGGGCTGACAATGTCGACGTCCCAGCCAGCCCCGCCCGCAGACGGGCACTGCGAACCGTCTATCAGGCGTGGAACCAGCTCGGCTGAGCGGCGCGAAGAAGGCGCGCTCGGCGGCGGTCGTTTACGTCACGTCGCCCGGAACATGGCAGCTCAAGATGACGCAGTCGAGGTGCGAAAATTTTCTCAACCGCGCTTTCTTCCCGCAACGGTCTGCTTGGCGGTAGGGACTCTACGCTGCGAGAAGAGGGTGCGCCTTGGCCTGTTCGTAGAGCGGGTTCGGGGGGCCAGGTCGATGCCGCCGGGCCACACGAGCGTTCCGGCCTCCGGGTCGACGGTGACCTCGGCGAAGTAAGCGGGGTCGTTCAGTGGCGCCAGGACGCCGGTCCATGATTCAGCGGAGAAGTCGACGTCCCCGGCTGCGCCGTCGCCGAACAGCAGGCGGAGCACGCGGTCACCGACCACAGCGACACCCACGACGACGGGCAGGTAGTTCTCGCCCATGGTCTTAATGTTACGCCAGCGGGTCCGCCGCCGGCTTCGTCCCCGAACTGGCAGCGCGGCGGTCCGGCGCGCCTGATCCCTGCGGGACGCCACGGGCGGAACTTGAGCGAGCGTTCACCGGTTTGGGTCAACGCCTCGTCGCCGAAGCGTGGTACGGACGCTTTGTAGACAGCGCGGCGATAACGGCAGATCCGTCGATGACAGGAATGCAGTCGCCCCGGCACTTGGCGTGTAGTTACCTGTTGCGCTTGGGGTTGTCGCAGATGAACGATGGCTGCATGGTCGGCCCGGACGAGGCGCGTTGTAAGCACGGCGAGGTCGCGGACTGGTGCGGTGAATCGGAATGCATGGCTGCGCGGAAAGGGTTCCCCGTCCGGGTGTGGCGCACAAGCCAGGGGCAGGTTTACCACCGCGGGCCAACCTGCGAGGCGCTGCTTGACGGGCAGCGGCTGGCCGGGCAGTTCAGCAAAGGCACCTCGGTGCCCGAGCAGATCCCGTTGTCCGTAGCGATGCCGGAAGGCTTAGCGGAGTGTTTTCACTGTTTCCCGCCCGACGTCCCGCCAGATGCCAAGCCCTGCCAGGTACTCGTGGAAGGCAGGTGGGTGGACGGTTTCCTCTTGGAGTGGCGGCGCGGTGTCAACAACCGGTGGCAGGGGCTGGTGGACTATCGCTGGGAGGGTTCCGGGCGCAAGTGTGCCGTCAAGGACCAGTCCGAGCTCCGGCCGCGGCAATGATGGTATCAAGGTGATACCATCATTTTCATGGCGATGACACTGAGGCTGGCGGACGACGAGACCGAGGCGCTGCGGCGGCGTGCTGAGCTGGAGCGCCGGTCGATGCAGGAAGTGGCCCGCCAGGCCATCCGCGAGTATGTCGAGAACCACAGCCGTGCCGAGTTCCTGGACCGCGTCCTCGACGAGGAACTGCCCCGGTACGCCGAGGCCCTGGAGCGGCTGGGCGAGTGATCTTCCTGGCGCTGCCCGAGCTGCTCCGTATCGCCGAACGGACCCTGGGTGACTACGCGGTCCGGGACTACGGCCTGCTGGAAGCCGCCCTGGCACGTCCCCGGGCCACCGCCTTCGGCAAGGACGCCTACCCGGGCCTGGATGCCAAGGCGGCCGCGCTCCTGCACTCGATCGCCCGCAATCACGCCCTGATCGACGGCAACAAGCGGCTCGCGCTCGCGGCGCTCATCGCCTTCTACGGCCTTAACGGCCGCCGACTCACGCTCACCAACGACGGTGCTTACGAACTTGTGATGAGCGTCGCCGCCGGGCAGCTCAACACCGTCGACGACATCGCCGCCATCCTCCAGCATGCGACAGAGCCGCGGGGCTAACGCGTTACCGGCATGCGTTCTCCCAGCTCAACGGCCCCGGGACCGGCCGCCCGGCCATCACCCCGCAGAGATGCGTTCTGCCCCGGTCCCGGGCATGAAAGGGATGACTTCCCATGCGAACCCACATCATGCGGGCCGCCAGCGTGGTCGCGGCGGCCGGGGCACTGAGCGCGCTGGGCTTAGCCGGGAACGGCACCGCCGGAGCGGCGGCCGCGCCCGCCTCAACGGTCAGGGCGGCTCGCCCGGTGACCGGCTACGTCGCTGTCCATTCGGGTTACGTGATCCCCATCAACACCGCGACCAACACCGCGCTCAAGACGATACATGTGGCCTTTAGCGCCAATGCGATCGCGATCACCCCGAACGGGAAGACCGCCTACGTCACCAATGCGGCTGCGAGCAACATGGCGGCCGGGGATTCGGTGTTCCCGATCCAGACCGCCACCAACAAGGTCGGCAAGCCGATCACGACGGTGGCCGGCCCCACGGGCATCGCGATCACCCCGAACGGGAGGACCGCCTACGTCATCAGCAACGGCGACGCGGCCGTGACCGTGATCAACACCGCCGCCAACACCGCGATCAAGACGATCCGGCTCGGGAAGCCAGTCTGGGTCTCATTCCCGTATGAAATCGCGATCACGCCGAACGGGAAGACCGCTACGTCACCGACTACGGCCTGAGCACGGTGATCCCGATCGCCATCGCTACCAACACTGCCCTCAAGCCGATCAGCGTCGGGGGCAGCCCGGTAGCCATCGCGATCACGCCGTAACGAACCGGCAGCCGGAGCCGTGCCCAGCGGCCCCGGCTCGCCCCCGCCCCGGGTCGGCTTGAACAGGCGCCGGGGCGGGGGCGCCCTCTCCATAACCGTGAAGTCAGACATCCAGTCATTAGCGGTGCATAGGTCCTCAGCCGTCGTCAGAAACGGAGGACACCATGCAACTCCCAGCTTCTTCTCCAGCAGGCGACTGACCGGCGCGGCTGTCCTGGCCTGCGCCGCAGCGCTGATGCCGGCGGGCGGCTTTCGCCGCCCCGGGCCGCCCCGGCGTCATGGAAGATCGTCAAGACCGTGCCCGGCAGCAACAGCCCGGGCCTCGGCGCGGTCACGGCCACCGGCCCCCGCAGCGCCTGGGCATTCGAGTCAACCTCTTCCAGGCCAGCGGCCTGGCGGCTCAGCGGCTCGCGCTGGATCCAGGTCCCGTTCCCCGGCAACGCCGGCGCGGTTATCAGCTCCGCCGCCTCGACCTCTCCTGATGACGTCTGGGCCGTCGAGTCCAACGGCGTCCCCGGCAACGGCGCCCGGCAGCGGATCCTGTCGTGGAGCGGAACCGGCTGGGCCGTGACGGCCGGGTCATTCCCGGGGTCTGTCGGAGATGTGGTCCCGCTGAGCCTGCACGACGCCTGGTTCTTCGACGGCCTCACTCCCGGCGGCGCCACCTGGCACTACACCGGGTACCGCTGGTCGCGCGTGCCCTCGGGCAACGGGCTGACCGACGGCAGCGCACTGTCGCCCCACAGCATCTGGGCCATCGGCGCTACCGACGTAGCGCACTGGAACGGGCACGCCTGGTCCCGGACATGGGTCAAGGCCCTGCTGGCGGGATGCCCGGTGGAGCCAGCTCTGTGCGGCCCCGGCCTATGGCACGTCAAGGGCGCGTTCTACTTCCTCATCTGCAGTTCCGCACTCTGCCTCGGCGCGGTAGTCCTCGCGCCCCAGCCCGCAGTTCAGGGAACCGCCCTGGGAACATGGGTAGCGTCCGCCGGCCTTGCCAGGTTCCTCCTGGCAGGTGCCTACCGCAGCCCAGGCGGACCAGAAACGCCAACGGAATAGGTGCGTAAGCCCCAGCGATACCAGGAACGCAGGCTCTCTGGAGCTTACGCTTACCACCAGCCAGGCGGCCGGCAGCATCCGGCGTACCGCCGAGGCGTAGATGGAGCACATGTCAATCGCCAGCACCTCGATGGCATCCCGCCACGCCGGTGCGGCCTGGGCCAGCCAGAACGCGGCGTCATCAGCGGTCCGGCCCTCCACCTGCCCCAGCAGCCCCTGATCCCCGGACAGGTCAAAGAAGCACGTGTGCCAGCGATCCGCGAGCAGCACATACGCCCCGGTGACCTCATCGATCCGCCAGCGGGGCCGGCCCGGCGGTGCACATCAATCCCCAGATGCGCCACCAGCGACGGCCGCTGCCCCAGCACCGGATCCGCGATCCAGCCCGAGCAGGGCTGAGGCCATATCCTCGGACACGCGCCCGTGACTTCCTGCAGATCATGATCTTCTTGGCGAAGAACCATGATCAAGGAGTCACGGGCGCCCGACCGTGCGACACGCCAGGGCAGGCAAGAACCGGCCAGAGGTGACCACAGATAGTGATCACACGAAAGCAGCACCCGGTTAACTTCGACGAGCCCGTTAGCGCCACGTTGCCGGGAACATGGCACGTCCAAAATGGAGCATGGCCGGGGTTGCGATAATTACTCGACCGCCGCTTTTCTTTCCGCAGCCGGGTGCTTGGGTGCTTGGCGGCGGGGCTCTACGCTACGAGGAGCGGGTGTGCCTTGGCCTGAATCGGGGCACTGCAGGTCCTCAGGAGTCGTCAAGCGTTTCGTCGTCCATGTGGTCCGAAGCCAGGCGGCGGGCGAGGTCGTCGTACCAGCCGGTGGCCCATGCGCGGAGGCTGACGATCGCCGCGTCATCTAGACCGTATTCAGCGAAGTCTTCGTCGGGGAACACGCTGACGCCTGCCAGGTGTTCCAGGATGGTCCCCAAGTCGAGGTCTGGCTCATGGTGATGGGCGAGATTCTCGATATCGGCGTAGGAGAAAGCATCTGCGGCGGCATGCAGGTCGATGATGTCGCGGATCACGAACCGGTCATGCCAGGCCCGCGCCTTCAATCCAACCGCGTCGTCCAGCGACACAGCGTTAACGCTCGCCCCGCCCGCAAGCTGGACCGTGATCCCGCCCGGCCTCAGCGCTTCCTTGAGCAGGTCCATCTCCAGTTCGTCACCGGAACCAGGAAACCGCAGCACGAGGCGCGCATACCGGCTCGTCGCCTCCACTACCCGGGTCCCGTAACCGGCTGACGCGAAAGCCTGCCGAACATGCTCGGCGATGTCCGGCAAGGGCTCATGGTTCCCGGTGGCGAAGTCCAGATCCTGAGATGGGCGGTACACAATCTCATGGGCCCGGAATGCGTATCCTCCGGCCAGCAGCAGCCCGTGCTGCTCGAAGACGCTCAGGCCATCCAGCAGCACCCTCAAATGGCCAGGGGGAAGCCCGTCCAGGCTCACTGCTGGGGGGCCGGGATCAGCTCCTGTTCCCATGCTTGCCGCGCGTGCGGGCCCAGTAGCCGCCGCAGCCGCGGCCACATGCTCACCAGCGACTCCCGGTTCAGGAACCGCTCAAGATCCTCGCGCTGGGCTTCGGCGAGCAGCAGCGCGTAAAGCATCAGACGCTGCCGCTCATCACTCACGTCGTATGCGCGCCGACCTGACCAGGCCACATGCAATGGCAGCACGACCGTGCCCGTGGCTGGCCCGCTGAGGTCTTTCAGGGAAGACGGCAGGCGACGCGCGTAGCCGCTCCAGCGCGACGGCAGTTCGCGAGTCTCCATGACTCGATTATCGTCCCCACGGGCGCCGCAGAAAGCAGGCACGCCGAGGTCCGCTGACAGCACCTCGACTGGGCCGCCCGCGGAAGGGGCAACCTGCGAATGCACTCAGACTCCCATCTGCCGACACCATCATCGTGTCAAAACAGCTCGAAGGCTCCGGACGCAAGCGGCGAGGGGCGCACCACTGCTCGACCAGCTGACCCCCCCGGGCCCGGGAAATGGCCGGCGCGGTGCGGACGATACGGCCACGCCAGGGAACCTCCGTCGCGCTGATGGCCACCGACGGTGGGAACAACACCGTCGCCTTCAATCCGTTCGAGCTGCGGATCATCCGGGTGGTGGATCCGGCCGGGCACCAGCTGATGCTGGACGTGCTCTCCCCGGCCACCGAGATCAGCGAAGTGGGCCGCCGGCACCTGGAGCACGGGCAGGCTCGTTACTGCGCTCGGCCGCCTGATGGCCGATCTCGGGTCGGCGAGCTGCGGCACCTCTCCCCCATCGTGTCGGGTTTACGCGCTGAAGCGCGCCAACACCACTTCTCTGATGACCTCCTGGCCACGCTGCTGAACGAGCCGCTGGTCGGGCACGGCGTGTTCTGGTCGAGTGTGCCGGGCACCGATCGGCCAGGCCGGCCAGCCTAGGCGGCGCGCTCGCGCCAGATTGTGCGCTCATCGCCGCGCGGATCCAGTTCGAGGGTTCCGCCGGATTCGCGGAACACAAAGACCGGATAATCCGTGCCGAACGGACGCCAGCCCGGGTCGCCCGTGCGAGCGAAGCTGATCCAGGCCGCGTGCATCTGGGCGGCCAGCTGGGCGGGCGCCTGCGACCCGGTGATGTGGTCGACGCCGTCGGCCGCGAGGTTGTCGAAGACGAACGGGACGTCCATGGCGTGGGAGGCGCCCAGGCCGGGCACCGGACTCGGCCAGGCGAACTCATAGACGTAGGTGGGAGCCGAGCCGGTCCTGGCCTCCGCGACGGCGAGCGCTGGCAGGCGGAAGTAGCTGTCCGTGAGCAGCGCCGCGAGAAGGTCGCCCGGAGTCGCGCCGGGGCGGTGTGACCGGTACAGCTCCGCCACCGGCGCGCTGATGCCCAGGACGGGAAGCAGCGCGGCCAGGAGATCATCGGTGACGAGCGCGGCCCGGCCGGTCGGGATGAGGAACAGGCGGAACTCCTCACTCGTCGTCCCGGTCAGCAGGGGCACGTCCGCGGCTTCCCCCGCCGCGATCGCCGCCAGCGGATGCCGGGGGATCAGGTCACCGTCGATGACCGGGGGAAAGGCAATCGAGGCGACGACGATACTGACCCCGAAACGGGCCGGATCGGGCCGGTCGGCGAGCGCGTTGCGGACGACGGTCTGGGCCTCGATCAGCTTGGGCAGGGGCACGCCAGCCAGGCTTTCTGCCGTCACCTCCACCCCTAGTGCCCGGCCAAGTTCCTTCGTGACCAGCGCGGCATCGGCCGGGTCGGCGGCGGCCTGCGCGGCCCCGCTCTGCGTGATCGCCCGGGCGAAGAGCCCGCGAGCACGCGGGATCGCCAGCAGCGTGGTCACGCTCTGCGCCCCGGCCGACTCGCCGAAGATCGTGACGTTGCCCGGGTCACCGCCGAATGCGGCGATGTTGTCGCGCACCCACTCCAGCGCGGCGACCTGGTCGAGCAGGCCGCGGTTGGCGGGCGCGTCCGGCAGCACGGCGAAGCCGTCGACCCCGAGCCGGTAGTTCATGGTGACCAGGACCACGCCGTCGCGGGCGAACGCGTGCCCGTCGTACGCCGCCACCGCCGAATTGCCGTGGCTGAAGGCCCCGCCGTGGATCCAGACCATCACCGGCAGGCCGGTGCCACCCCGCGTCCACACGTTCAGGGTGAGCCAGTTCTCACCCGGGATGCTCGGCTCGGGCAGCATCACGTCGATGGGCGGCGGATAGTCGGGCTTGGGCGGGGTCGCGCTGAACGCGTGCGCGTCCAGGACCCCGTCCCACGCCGGAGGCGGGACCGGCGCACGGAACCGCAGGTCCCCGGTCGGGCTGGCCGCGTAGGGGATGCCGAGAAACCTCGTCACGCCGCCGTCTTCGTGGCCACGGACCTCGCCCCGGGTGGTGCTCACTGTCATTGGCATGCGGGCACTGTGCCACGTCCGCCCGTCCGCACGCCAGAGCCGGCCGCTGATCAGGACCCGTCGACTGGCTCATCCCCGTACAGGTCCCGCCAGAGCCGGTCCGGCCGCTCGGGTGTACCGGCCGGTCGGGCCGGTCGGGCGGGGCGGGCGGGGCGGGCGGGGCGGGACGATCGGGCGGGGCGGGCGGGGCGGGACAATCGGGCGGGGCGGGCGGGGCGGGACAATCGGGCGGGGCGGGACGGTCGGGCCCGTGCGGGACCTCGCGGAGTTCGCTCACGGGAAGTGCTACGTCAGCTGCGCATGATGTTGCCGAGAATGCCGCCGACCGTCCCGGCGGCCGCGCCGGTGCCAGCCGTGTCCACGCTGATCTGCTGGGCGATGTAGGGCGCGAGCGCGTGGGCGAGGTTGGGGATCGGCATCGACTGGAGCCAGATCTGGCCCGGGCCGGTCAGCGCGACCAGGTAGTAGCCGTCCTGGCCGAAAAGGACGTTGGTGATCCCCGGTACGCGCGTCATCTGGAACTGGATGCTCGCCTCGAACATCCCGACGTGGCCGGGATGCACCATTAGCGTCTGACCGGGACTGAGGGTGTAGTGCATCAGTTCGCCGGACAGCTCGATCCAGGCACGGCCCTCACCGTCCAGGCGCTGCAGCACGAACCCGTCGCCGCCCCACATCCCGCCCCGGAACGACTGCTGCAAGCCGATGCTTGGCGTGATGCCGGGCGTGCCGCACAGCCAGCCGTGCCGGTGCACCAGGTAGGAATGCCCAGAGCTGATGTCGACCGGCACGATGTGGCCGGGCAGTTTCGCGGCGAACGCGACCATGCCCGGGCCGCCCGACGGCTCGTAGCGGGTGAGGAAGATACCGCCGCCGCCCATCACGCGCTTCAGGCCCTTCATGAAGCCGCCGCTGCCGGCGGTCTGCGACATCTGCATGTTCGCTGTCATCCAGGACAGCTCACCATGGGTGGAGATCAGCTGCTCGCCGGGCTGCACCGTGACTTCCAGCACGGGCATGGTGGTGCCCTTGATTTCCGCCTGCATGACTCCTGCTCCTTCGCCGCGTACGCGGTGGCCGTTGCGGTGCACGCTACCAGCGTGAGCCGCCTGACGGCCGTCCCGCTAGATGTCCGATTCCCGCTAGCACCGTGGCGGCGCGCGCTGGCAGGGTGGAGGCGTGGACGACGGGCAGCGGTACGAGGCGGCGGTCAGCAAAGACGCCCGGTTCGACGGCGTCTTCTTCATCGCGGTCACCTCGACCGGGATCTATTGCCGGCCCAGCTGCCCCGCGATCACCCCGAAACGCGCGAACATTCGCTTTTACCCCAGCGCCGCGGCGGCCCAGGAGGCGGGCTTCCGCGCGTGCAAGCGCTGCCACCCGGACGCGTCGGCCGGCTCGCCCGAATGGAACGTCCGCGCCGACCTGGCCGGCCGTGCGATGCGGCTGATCAGCGACGGCATGGTGGACCGGGAGGGCGTCGCCGGGCTCGCGCGGCGGCTGGGCTACAGCGGGCGCCAGGTCAACCGGGCGGTGACCGCCGAACTCGGGGCGGGGCCGCTCGCCCTGGCCCGCGCGCAGCGGGCCCAGACCGCGCGCGTGCTCACCGAAACCACCGCGCTGCCGCTGTCCGAGATCGCGTTCGCCTCCGGGTTCGCCGGCATCCGGCAGTTCAACGCGACGATCCGGGAGGTCTTCGCGGCCACACCGGGCGATCTGCGGGAACGCGCCGATCGACGCCGCCCGGCTACTGCGCTGGCCGGCGTGCCGGCTACTGCGCTGGCCGGCGCGCCGGGAATGATCCGTTTGCGGCTCGCGTACCGGCCGCCGATCGACATGGGCCGGATGCTCCGCTTCCTGGCCGCGCGCGCCATTCCCGGCGTGGAGACGGTGACCGGCGGCACCTACCGCAGAACCATCAATCTGCCGAACGGGACGGGCGTGATCGCGCTCCGTCCTGCGGGGGACCCCCAGGCCTCCCACATCGACTGTGAGCTTCAGCTCCAGGACCTGCGGGACGTCGCGCCCGCGGTCCAGCGCTGCCGGCGACTCCTCGACCTGGACGCCGACCCGGCGGCGGTCACGGCGTTCCTGTCCCGCAGCGAGGTCCTGCGGCGGGCCGTGGCCGCCTGCCCCGGGCGGCGGGTGCCCGGGCACATGGACGGGGACGAACTGGCCGTCCGCGCGGTGCTCGGCCAGCAGGTCTCCGTGGCGGCCGCCCGCCGTCTCGGCGCGCGGCTGACCGCCGCGTACGGCAAGCCGCTGGGACGGCCGGTCGCCGTGGCGCCAGGGAACGAGGACTCTGCCGGGTCTGGCGGGGATGACGGGGATGACGGTCTGACCGGTGGGCCGGTCATTGCGCTCACGCACTGTTTCCCGGCCACGGAAACGCTGGCCGAGGCGGACCCGGCCAGCCTGCCGATGCCGCGCAGCCGCGCCCGGGCCCTGGTCGGGCTGGCCACCGCGCTCGCGTCCGGGACCCTGACCCTGGACCCGGGGGCCAGCCGGGAGGACGCCGAGGCGCGGATGCTGGCGCTGCCCGGTATCGGGCCGTGGACGACCGGCTACATCCGGATGCGGGCGTTGTCGGACCCCGACGCGTTCCTGCCCACGGACGCGGGAGTCCGGCACGGGCTGGCCGCGCTGGGGGCCGGTTCGGACCCGGCGTCCGCCGCGCGGCAAGCCGAAAGCTGGCGGCCCTGGCGCTCCTATGCGCTCCAGCACCTGTGGGCCATCACCGAAAGAGAGAACCCATGATCGCCCCGTTCGTCGCGCTGGACCCGGGCGCTCCGTGCTACATCGACCGGGTGCCCTCACCGATCGGCGACCTGCTGCTGACCGGCCGCGACGACGCGCTGACCGGGCTGTACATGCTGGGTGCCCCGGGTGGGCGGCCGCCGGCCACGCCGCCCGGGGCGCGGCCCGAGCCGGGGGCGTTCGTCACGGTCAAGGCGCAGCTGCGGGCCTACTTCGCGGGCGAGCGGCGTGACTTCGACGTGCCGCTGTCCCCGGTGGGCTCGCCGTTCCAGCTGGCGGTGTGGTCCGCGCTGACCCGGATCCCCTACGGCACCACGACCAGTTACGGGGCCATCGCGCGCCAGCTCGGCAAGTCGCCAGCGGCGTCCCGGGCGGTGGGCGCGGCCAACGGGCAGAACCCGATCGCGGTCATCATCCCCTGCCACCGGGTCATCGGCGCGGACGGCGGTCTGACCGGATACGGCGGCGGCCTGGACCGCAAGGAATTGCTGCTCCGGCTGGAAGGCGCGGCGACGATGGCGGCCCAGGACGCCACCCTCTGGTAACCCGGGCCTCATCTACCCCCTATAAACTGGGGTTTCGTGGCCCTAATGGACGCCGAGAGCTGGTACGCCTCTCTCCCCACCATGTACGGATCGGCCGCTGCGCTGATCACCGACACCGACGGCCCGTCCGCGCGGGTGCTCCTGGTCAAGCCCAACTACCGGGAACGCTGGTCGCTGCCCGGCGGCATCCTGGAGGGGGGAGAGCCGCCGCACGTGGGCTGCTTCCGCGAGGTCGAGGAGGAACTCGGCCTGCTGCTGCCGGCCGGGCCGCTGCTGGCCGTGAGCTGGACGGCTCCCGAGGGCGACCGGCCCAAGCCGATCATCAGCTTCATCTTCGACGGCGGCGTCCTGGCCGACCCAGGCGGCATCCGGCTCCAGGAAGAAGAACTCGACGACTGGCGGTACACCGATCCGGCTGAATTCGGCGAGTATCTGCCGCCCTTTCTCGTCCCGCGGGCGGAGGCCGCACTGGCCGCCCGCTTCACCGGCGTCCCGGCGTACGTCGCCATCGAGGAGTCCGCGGCCTGAGCGCAGCCGCCGCCGGGCCTCCCGCCGGGCGTGATCGGCGCCAACGCCCGCCACGCGGCTGGCCGAGATCCGCCAGCCGCCGTGGTGGCGCTGACACTGCTCAGGCGGTCTTCCAGTAGACGGTGTAGTGCTGGTGCTGGGTCCGGGCCACCGGGAACAGCCGGACGTCCCGGCCGTCGGCCTTCGCGCTGAACGTCAGCGGGCCGCCGGCCCGGGTCAGCGAGCCGGGCCGCAGCCGCGGCATCGTGGTTCGCGCGTCCCGCCCGTAGGCGCCGCTCAGCACGACCGGGCCGTACGACGCCGCCTGCACGGTCCGGTCATCGGGCGCGGGATCGAGTGTCAGCCGCATCGGCAGCGTGACCTCCAGGACGTCGCCCCGCTGCCAGAGCCGGTCCACGGCGAGCCAGCTGCCCGCCCGCGCGGTCACACGGATCGGGTGGCCGTTCAGGCGCGCGGCCGGCGGCGCCGTCCAGGCCGGGACGCGGACCCGGATGGTCATCAGGGCCAGGCCCGCGGTGATCTCGATACGCGTGCGCGGCTCGTCCGGGAAGCGGGTCGTCTGGCGCAGCGTCACCCCCCGGTCGGCGCAGGTCAGCTCGGACGCGACGAACAGGTTGACGAAGATCCCGCGTTCGTCGCGGGAGTAGATCGTGTCGGCGAACTTCGCCTGCGTCTCCATCCCGGTCGCGTTGTCGCAGGTGAAATCGTCGTAGTCGGTGGCGTAGACATCCGGGTTGCCGTGCGGGAAGTAGTTGAGCGGCTGCTGCTTGAAGGCGCCCGGCGACAGGCCGGTGTAGTAGATGTTGAACCCGTGCGCTGAATGGGGGTCCTGCTCGCCGAGCATCTGGTTGAACAGCGCCCGCTCGTAGTAGTCGACCAGATCGGTCCGGTCCTGCTGGTGGAAGTGGAGCAGGCGGGTCAGCTTGAGCATGTTGTAGCTGACGCAGTTCTCGCAGGTGTAGTTGGAAAGCTGCCCGGCGATGGCCCCCGGCCGGTGGAAGTGCTCGTGGTTGCTGGCCCCGCCAACGGCGTAGGTGTGGTCCCGGGCCACCATCCGCCAGAAATTCTCCGCGACCCGGCGGTACATGTCGGTGCCGGTTTCCTCCCACAGGCGCAGGCAGGAGATGACCTTCGGCACCGTGGTGTTGGCGTGCAGGCCGTCCAGCCGGTCCTGGTTCCGGGCCATCGGGTCCAGGACACGGGCGTGATAGAAGCGCTCGGCGGCCAGCAGATACCGCTGCTCGCCGGTGATCGTGTACAGGTTGGCGAGCGCCTCGGGCAGGCCCCCGTATTCCACCTCCAGGACGCGCTGCATGTGGCCGTAGGTCAGGCGGCCGGTGCGCCAGTCCACCCAGTCCCCCAGCGAGATCGCCGCCTCGAGCGCGACCTCGTCGCCGGCCAGCTGGTACTGGTCGATGAAGCCGGCCAGGTACTTGTGGATCATGTAGTAGGGCGACCAGATGGGTTCCCCGGCCTCGAGCCGGTCGAAGTAGCTCTCCGGGAAGGCGGACAGGTAGCCGGGGCTGAACCCGGCCGCCGCGGCCCGGCCCTGCAGCGCGGCGAGCTGCCGGACCAGGTACCGCCCCTTGTCCAGGGCGGCCCGGTTGCCGGTGTTCGCCCAGGTCAGGGCGAGGGCCGACATGAGGTGGCCGGTGTTGTGGCCCCGCACCTCGATCTGCGGCGCTTCCCAGCCGCCGCACGGGCGGGCCGTCGGCGTGAGACCGTAGTTCAGCCGGAAGGAACGCAGCAGCCGGTCCGGGTCCACGAACAGCAGATACGTCGTGTTACGGCGCTGATTCTCCCGGAACGGACCCGCGAGGAGCCGCACCTGGGAAACTGGGAATGCGGCGGCCCGCCCCGCGCTCCCGTCCGGGGCGTAACCGGTCGTCACCGGTATGCGGGCCGGCGGGGTGAGCTGCGGCGCGTCCCCCTCGGCCGCACCCCCGACGGCTACCGCGCCCGCCGTGGCGCCCATGGCCGCCAGGAACGCCCTCCTGCTCAACGGCCACGGCACGTCCGGATCGTACCCCCCCGGAAGATACGCCGGGGAGTGCCTGACCGGCCTCAGAGCACATTGTTAGCCGTTCCGGATGGTAGACCCGGGCTGTTCCGGATGGTAGAGATGCGGATCCTGGGGTAGCTGGCGGGCGTGATGATTACTTCTGACCTGCCGCAACCCTGGGAAGAGACGGCGCGGGCGTTCACCGCGGCCGTGGACGAGGGACAGCTCGACGTGCCGTTGCCGGGACACGGGCGGACCCGGGTCCGCTGGGCCGCGCTGGCCGCCCTGGCCGAGACGGACCTGTCGCTGGCCCGGCTGGGCGAGGGGCACGCCGACGCGCTCGCGATCCTCGAGGAACTGGATGGCCCGCACGGTGCGCCGGCCGTGCCGGGCCCTTCGTTCCCTCGGTGGGGCGTGTGGGCGGCGCGCCCGCCGGGGCCATCACTGGCCGCGCAGCAGCGGGACGGCACCTGGTGGCTGGACGGCACCAAGCAGTACTGCTCGGGCGCCCGGGTGTGCACGCACGCCCTGGTCACCGCGGACACCGCCGAGGGCGTGCGGCTGTTCGCGGTCCGGACCAGCGAGGACGGCGTGCGGCCGATCCCCGGCAGCTGGCCCGCGGTTGGGATGGCGGGCAGCGACACCCTCGACGTGCGCTTCGGGCACGTACCGGCCGAACCGGTCGGGCCGCCCGGCGGCTATACCGCGCGGCCGGGGTTCGGCCACGGCGGGTGCGGGGTGGCCGCGTGCTGGTACGGCGGGACGCGGGGCCTGGCGCGGCCGCTGCTGGCCGCCGCACGGGATCGCGACGTCGGCCCGCACGCCTACGCGCATCTGGGCGCCATCGACATCGGGCTGCGGGCGATGTCCGCCGCGCTGGAGCAGGCCGCGGACGAGATCGACGATGACCCGCTGGACCGCAAAGACGCCTCCGCGCGCCGGACGCTACGGGTCCGGGCGCTGGTGGAAGGCGCCGCGGCGGACGTCATGACCCGGGTAGGGCACGCCCTCGGCGCGCGACCGCTGGGCCACGACGCCGGTCACGCCCGACGGGCCGCCGACCTGATGGTCTACCTGCGGCAGCATCACGCCGAGCGGGATCTGGAAGAGCTGGGGCGGCTGGTGGCCCGGGACGGGGGCGGCTGGTGACGGCGACACAGGACGCGGCACACGAGGGTGATGCCGAGCCCAATGCGATCGACGCGCCGGGTACCGCGGAGGAGGAGTGGCGGTCCTGGCGCCTGCTGAACGAGCTCCCCGTCCCGGACATCAGCGGGTGGTCGAGCGTCGTGGTCGTCGCCGCGCACCCGGACGACGAGGTGCTCGGCGTCGGCGGCCTGATGGCCATGCTGGCGGCCGCGCGCACCCGGCTGCGGCTGGTGGCCATCACCGACGGGGAGGCCTCCCACCCCGGGATGGACCGGGCGGCGGCCGGGCAGCTGGCCGAACGGCGCGCGGCCGAGACGTCCACGGCGCTGGGCCGCCTGGGTGCGGCGGCCGAGATCGTCCGGCTGCGGATACCGGACACCGGCGTGAGCCGCCGGGAACCGGAGGCGCGCGAGGCGCTGCGCGAGCTCGTGTCCGGTTTCCAGCTATGCCTCGCGCCGTGGGACGGGGACCTGCACGCCGACCACGAGGCCGCGGGGCGCGCGGCCCGCGGCGCGTGCGCGGCGGCCGGCACCGGCCTGCTGTCCTATCCGATCTGGACGTGGCACTGGTCCCACCCCGGTGATCCGCGGGTGCCGTGGGAGGCCGCGGCCCGGGTGCCGCTGTCGGCCGAGGCCACCCGGCGCAAGCGCGCGGCGATCGGCTGCTTCGCCAGCCAGCTCCGGCCGCGGGGCCCGCAGCGTCCCCCGGTGCTGCCGCCCGAGGTCGTCGCGCATTTCATCCGCGACCACGAAATGCTGATCAGTTGACCGGCCGGGTGACGCTGGACGCCGGCTATTTCGACGGCCAGTACGCGGCCTCACCGGATCCCTGGGGGTTCACGTCCCGCTGGTACGAGCGCCGGAAGTACGCGATCAGCGTGGCGATGCTGCCGTCGGCGCGGTACCGGAGCGTGTTCGAACCCGGCTGCTCCATCGGCGAGCTGACCGCGATGCTCGCGCCTCGGTGCGACGCCCTGCTGTCGTGCGACGTGTCCGCGGCCGCGGTCACGGCGGCGGCCCGGCGCGTGGCCGCGTTCCCGCAGGTCCGCGTCGAGCGACGAGCGGTTCCGGGCGGCTGGCCGGCCGGGCCGGGCCGCTTCGACCTGGTGATCTTCTCCGAGATGCTCTACTACCTCGGCGACGACGATCTGCGCCAGACCCTCGACCTGGCCACCGCCGCGCTGAGCCCCGGCGGCACCCTGCTGGCCGTGCACTGGCGCCATCCGGTCGCCGCCTATCCGCGGACCGGTGATGAGGTGCACGAGGCGATCACCGCGCGCCCGGAGCTCACGCTGACCGCGGACCACCGGGAGCCGGACTTCCTGGCCCAGGTCCACCTGGCTGTCCGGGCCGGCACCGACCCCGCGTCGGTGTCGGCCGCCGCCACCGAGGGCCTCACGTGACAGGTGGCGAGTGATCCGTTCCGTCGGTGTCGTCGTGCCAGCTCACGACGAGGAAGAACTGCTGCCCGGATGCCTGGCCGCGCTGCGCGCCGCGGCCGCTCAGGCCGGCGCGGAGCGGCCCGGGCTCCGGCTGCGGATCGTGGTGGCGGCCGACGCCTGCTCCGACGGCACGGCCGCGCTGGCCCAGCGGGTCGGCGCGACGGTGGTCACGCTCAGCGCGCGGAACGTCGGACGGGCGCGGGCGGCGGGGGTGCGGGAGGTTCTGCGGCACGCGCCGGAGGACCTCCCGGCCGGGACGGCCGCGAGCATTTGGCTGGCGACCACCGACGCGGACTCGCTGGTGCCACCGGACTGGCTGGCGCGACAGCTCCGGTACGCCGCGGACGGATGGGAGGCCGTCGCCGGGACGGTGGCGGTGACCGACTGGACCGGCCACACCCCGGGCACGGCGTCCGAGTACGCTCGCCAGTACGGTGTGTACCAGGGCTCGCATCCGCACGTGCACGGGGCCAACCTCGGTTTCACCGCACAGGCGTACCTGGGCGCGGGCGGCTTCCCGCCGCTGCGCACCGGTGAAGACCGCGCGCTGGTGGCCGCTTTGCGGGCGCAGGGGCGGCGGGTGCTGCGCGCGTCGTCCCTGCCGGTCGTCACGTCAGCCCGGCGCCGGTACCGGGCCCCGGCCGGCTTCGGGTACCACCTCACTACCCTGGGCGGGACAGGCTCGCTGGCGGGCGCGCAGTAAACCGGACTCGCTGGCGGGCGCCCGTAGGAGTACGCAGTAAAGGGGGCGGCGGCCGTGTTCGAGAAATTCGCGCTGGAGTACGTCGACCTGGGCCCGGTGCGGCTCCGGGTCCGCCACGGCGGATCCGGGTACCCGGTGCTGCTGCTGCACGGCCATCCGCGCACGCACGCCACCTGGCACCGGGTCGCCCCGCTGCTCGCGGGGGACTTCAGCGTCGTCTGCCCGGACCTGCGCGGCTACGGCCGATCGTCGAAACCGCCGGTCACCGACGATCACAGCAGCCACAGCAAACGCGCCATGGCCGGCGACTGCCTGACCCTGATGCGGGAACTGGGCTACGACCGGTTCGCCGTGGCCGGCCACGACCGGGGCGCCTACGTGGCGTTCCGGCTCGCCATGGACCACCCGGACGCGGTCAGCCACCTGATCGTCGCGGACGCCGTCCCTATCGGGGAGGCGCTGGCCCGCTGTGACGCCCGGTTCGCCCAGGCCTGGTGGCACTGGTTCTTTCTCGGCAACCCGTTGGCGGGGGCGGACCGGGTCATCAGCGCCGACCCGGACGCCTGGTACCACAGCCAGGACAAGCGGGCGCGGATGGGCGAGGAGAACTGGGCCGACTTCATGGCCGCGATCCATGATCCCGCCACCGTGCTGGCCATGTGCGAGGACTACCGCGCCGGGCTCGGGCCGGACCGGGCCGCCGACGACGCCGACCGCGCCGCCGGGCGGCGGATCCGCTGCCCCACCCGGATCGTGTGGGCCACCCGCGACGACATGGAAGACCTCTACGGGGACGTGGTCGCGATCTGGCGGGCGTGGGCGGAGGAGGTCTCCGGTGCGCCGATCGAGTCCGGCCACCACATCGCCGAAGAGGCGCCCGGGCCGTTCGCCGAGCAGATCGCGTCGTTCATCGCGGCGTCCGCGGGCGCCGGGCGGGCGGGCGGCCAGCGTAACGCCGGGCCGCTGGCGGCACCGCCGCGGCCCGGCGTTCCGCTGCGCCCGAGGTAACTTCTTGTGCTATGGCCGCCCTGATCGGCATCTCGACCTACAGCGACTTCGCGCGGTGGCGTGACTGGTCGTCGCCTGCCGCGCTGATCCCGCGCACGTACGTGGACGGGGTACGCCGCAGCGGCGGGCGGCCGGTGCTGCTGCCCCCGGGCGGCGACCCGGCGGAGGCGGCCGCCACCGTCGCCGACCTGGACGGCCTGATCGTTTCCGGCGGCGGGGACGTGGACCCGTCCCGGTGCGGCGCGGCCATGCACCCGGCGACCGGGGCGCCCGACGCCGAACGCGACGCGTGGGAGCTGGGGTGCGCGCCGGCCGCGGACGTCACTCCGCGGCAGGGAGATGTCCCGGCGCCGCCCGTTAGGCGCAGCGAATGGTTCTGAGCCGGATCGTGACGTCCATCGCGCGCAGCTGGGCCAGAACCTCGGCGCTGTAGGCGGAGCCGATGTCGGTGATGGCGTAGCCGATGTGGTCGCGGGTGCCGAGCATCTGGCCCTCGACGTTGACGCGGTGGTCGGCCAGGATCCGGTTGATGGACGCCAGTACGCCGGGGACGTTCTGGTGGATGTGCACCAGGCGGTGCGCGCCCGGCGCGGTCGGCAGCGCGATCGCCGGCAGGTTGACGCTGAGCGAGGTGGACCCGGCCGAGACGTAGTCGGTCAGCTTGCCGGCCACGAACTCGCCGATGTCCTGCTGCGCTTCCTCGGTCGAACCGCCCACGTGCGGGGTGAGGATCACGTTCGGCAGGCCGCGCAGGACCGAGGTGAACTCCTCCCCGCTGCCCGTGGGCTCCTCGGGGAACACGTCGATGGCGGCGCCGGCGATATGCCCGCTCTCGACGGTCCGCCGCAGGGCCGCGTGGTCCACCACGAAGCCGCGGGACAGGTTCAGGAACAGGCTGCGCGGCTGCATCGCGGCGAACTCGGCGTCCCCGAACAGGCCGCTGTTGCCCGGCCGGCCGTCCACGTGCAGGGTGACGGTCTCCACGGACTCGAGCAGCTCGGTCAGCGTGCCGCAGCGGCGCGCGTTGCCCAGCGCCAGCTTGTCGGCGATGTCGTAGAAGCACACCGACATGCCCAGGTTCTCCGCGAGGACGGACAGCTGCGCGCCGATGTTGCCGTAGCCGACGATCCCGAGGCGCCGGCCGCGGACCTCATGGCTCCCGGAGGCGGACTTGTCCCACTCCCCCAGGTGCATCTTGGCGTTCTTCTCCGGCAGCCGGCGGGCCAGCGAGATGATCTCGGCCAGCACCAGCTCGACCACGCTGCGCGTGTTGGAGAACGGCGCGTTGAAGACCGCGACGCCGTGATGCGACGCGGCGGCCAGGTCGATCTGGTTGACGCCGATGCAGAACGCGCCCACCGCGACCAGGTCCGGCGCCGCCGCGAGGACCCGCTCGGTGATGTTCGTCCGGGAGCGGATGCCGAGCAGGCTGACCCCGGGCAGCGCCTCGATCAGCTCGTCCTCGTTCAGCGCGCCCTTGCGCGTTTCCACCTCATAGCCCGCCTTGGTCAGCCGGGCCGTGGCATCCGGGTGGATGTTCTCCAGCAGCAGCGCGCGCATCGGCGGCCTCGTCGTGTCCAGCGTCAGCACCCCTCACCCTTGCGGCCATGCGCCCCTCGCCGGGCGATCGCACCCGGGCGGCATGGCGACCTCGCCTCTAGCGTAACGGGCGGCCGGGACCGCCTCAGGCGCTCAGGTGCCGGGTACCCCGGTGGCCGGCGCGGCGGACGGTTCCGCCGGGGACTCATCCGCGGCGAGCTGGTTCAGCCGGGTGCGGGCCTGCTCGGCGTCCGGGTGCGGGATGCTCTCCAGGATGGCCAGGGCCTGTTCCCAGTTCTTCCGGGCCGCCGCGGGGTCACCGGCATGGAGCTGCGCGTCCCCGAGGCCGATGTGCGAGCCGGCCTCGTGGAACCGGTCACCGATCTCGTGGTAGATCTCCACCGCCTGGGAGTAGCACTCGGCGGCTTGCTGGAAGTCGTTCATCCGGCTGTGCGCGTAACCCAGGCTGTCCAGGGTGTCGGCCTCACCGCCCCGGTAGCCGATCTCCCGCCAAAATTCCAGCGCGCGCTGGCAGTACATCAGCGCCTCCCCGTTGTGGCCGAGGTGGGCGTGGAGCCAGCCGACACCGTTCTCGATGCTGGCCAGGGCGGTGACGGGACCGATCTCCTCGACGATGCGGAGCGCTTCCCGCGCGTGCACCATCGCCTGGGCGTAACGCCCCTGCTGCTCGAACAGCGCAGCGAATCCCTGGTGGACGGTGGCCTGGCTGGCCCGGTCGCCCAGCCGGCTGACGACCTCGAGCGCCTCGGCCAGGTGCGGCTGGGCTCCGCCGAAATCCCCGAGATTGATGAGCATGCGGCCGAGTTCGTAGTGCGCGTGGCCCAGTCCGACCGGGTCGCCCAGGCGCTGGGCCGCGCGCAAAGACTGACGGTGGATGCCGATGCCTTCGTGCCACCGGTTACGGCGGTAGAGGAACGGCGACAGAGTCCAGGCGATCTGCCACACATGCTCGTCGTTGCCGCTGGAGATGGCCTGGGTGAAAAGCCCGAGCATGACCGGGCTCTCGGCGTCGAACCAGGCCAGGGCCTGCCCGCGGCCGGAAAACTCCTCCGGCACCGCCCCCGGTGCCGGAGGCGCCAGATCGAGGGGCTTGCGGATGCGGTTGGACTGCACCGCGCCGGCGTGCGCCGTATGCAGGTAATGGTCGAGGCAGCGGCGCGCGGCGGCATCACGGTCAGCCTCGCTGTCCTCGATCTCCGCCTGGTGGAAGGCGTAGGCGCGGAGCAGGTCGTGGAATGCGTACCGGCCCGGCTGGTGCTCGGCCACAACGTGGGCCCGGGTCAGCTCCCGCAGCGCGGCCGTCGCGTCTGACCGTGCCACACCGGCCAGGCTGGCCGCGGCGGGCACGGACACATCGGGCCCCGGATGCAGGCCGAGCAGCCGGAACATCCGGGCGGCCGGCTCGCTCAGCTGCTCATACGACCAGGACAGCACGGCCCGCACGTCGGTGGCCGCGTCCCCGACCTCCAGCGCCTCCAGCCGGTTCCGGGTGTCCCGCAGCTCGGCGGCCAGCGCGGCCAGCGATAGCCCGGGCCGGGTCGCCGCGCGGCCCGCCGCCACGCCGAGGGCCAGCGGCAGCCGCGCGCACAAGGCGATCAGCTCGGCCGCGGGCTCCGGCTCGGCCGCGACGACCTCCGGGCCGAGCCGGCGGCCCAGCAGCTCGTGGGCTTCGTCCTCGGTCAGCACGTCCAGGCTGAGCGGCGTGGCCCCCTCGGCGGCGACCAGCCCAGTCAGCTGAGACCGGCTGGTCACCACGACCAGCGAGCCGGGCGAGCCGGGCAGCAGCGGGCGGACCTGATCACTGTCCCGCGCGTTATCCAGGACGATCAGCACCCGCTTACCGTCCACCATGCTGCGGAACAGCCCCGCCCGCGCCTCCAGGTCGGCGGGCATCCGCTGCGGCGGCACGGCCAGGGCATCCAGGAAGTAGCGCAGGGCATCATCCGGGCTGGTGGCCGACCCGGACGGGTCGAAGCCGCGCAGGTTGACGTACAGCTGACCGTCCGGGAACCGCTTGGAAGCCTGCCGGGCAAAGCGGATGGCGAGGGTCGTCTTGCCGACCCCGGCGGTCCCGGTGATGGCGATGATCTGCACAGCGCCCGGGGAGAGCGCGCCGGGGCTGGCGGCGTCGTCGCCCGGAGCCAGCCCGGCCACCCGGAGCATGCGTTCCAGCTCGGCGTGCCGCCCGGAAAAGCCCGGCGCCTCCAGGGGAAGCTGCGCGGGGGCCGGATCGGGCACGGGGCTGGGGCTGGCAGCGGCCGGCGCTGGGGCCCGGTTGCCGCCGGGGGCCTCCAGGCCCGGGTCCAGTGCCAGGATCTGGAGGTGGACGCGGCTGAGCTCAGGACCGGGATCGATGCCCAGCTCGTCGTCCAGCACCTGGCGGGCCTCGTGGAAGGCCTGCAGCGCGTCGGCCTGCCGGCCGCAGCGGTACAGCGCGATCATCAGCAGGCCGCGCATGCGCTCGCGCAGCGGGTGCTCCGCGACGAGCGCAGCGAGCTCGGGCACCGCCTGCTCGTGACGGCCCAGATCGAGCAGGAGCTCGGCGCGCTCTTCGGCGGCGGCCGACCGGAGCTCGGCGAGGCGGACCCGCTCGGCCCCGGCGAACGGCCCCGGCACCCCGGCGAACGCCGATCCGTGCCATTCGCCGAGCGCGACCTCCAGCGCGGCGACCGCCCCGTTCAGGTCACCCGAGATGCGCAGGCGGCGGCCGTGCTGCAGGTTCCGCTCGAAAACGACGGCGTCGACCTGCCCGGCGTCCAGGCGGAGCACGTACCCGGCGCCGGCCGAGGCCAGGACCTGGCTGGGCCCCCGGCGGGAGCGGCCCGGTTCCAGCACCCGGCGCAGCCCAGCCACGTAGGTGTGCACCCCGCCCTCGGCACTGGCCGGGGCCTGCTGCCCCCACACGGCGTCGACGAGCTCATCGCGGGAGACGACCCGGTTCGCCCGCATGGCCAGCATGCCCAGAACGGCCTTCTGCCTGGGTGGGCCGGTCGGAAGCTCCCGGCCGGAAAGCCAGGCCCGGACGGGTCCAAGGACGCCGACACGCAGCGACTCGAGACGCTGGGACTCGAGGCGCTGACTGCCGTCGTCCACGTCATCGATGGCCATCGCTGTCTCTCCCCGGACGCGCCCTTTTTGGCCGGAGCTACAGCATATGTGTGATGCATCCAGAAAAAATCCATAACACGTAGGGAGCGGTGATTTATCACTATTAGTGGCGGGAAGCAGTGCGCGGTCGGCGATTGAGGGAGGCTCGGGCCCGTCGGCTCACGCTCGGTTCTCGTCCTCTGCAGAAGCTGACCTTACTAAGGGAGGACTGTGACCGTCGTGGTCGGCAGGATGAGCGTGACCAGTGGGGCATCCGGCAGCGCCGGAAGCCCGGTTGGCTTCGCGCGCTCCTGGCGCCGGGACACGGTGTCACACCACCGGCCGTCCGACATCCGGCCGGTGGACGGCCTGGAGGAGGGGATCGACGAGCGACTGCTCCGCGAACTCGCCGAACGAGTCCGCTGCGAGCGCCTGCGTCACAACCTCCAGCAGCCAGACGCCCCCCAGACGGGTGGATGTTCCTGAGGGCCCGTCCCGGCGGGCGCCCCGTCGCTCCTCCCCCCCAGAGCGAAGGCGGGCGCCGGACCGGGCGACCTGGTAACAGGATCGTCCACCGCTCTCCGGGGGGAGTGAACGCCATCCCCCCCAGCGTTCACTCCCCTCGGAGAAGTAACGCCCCCGGAGAGGCTTCGGTCCCGTGACCGCTCTCCGGAAGGCGGGGCACGGGCAGCCCCGATGAGGCAGGGCCGGCTCAGTCCGCCATCCGTCCGGCGCTGGCCGGCCCTCCGCCATTCCCGGCGCCGTTCCGGCCGGGCGGATCAGTATGCCCGGAACGGGAGCGGAGCGTCACCAGGGCGAGCAGCCCGGCCGCCAGGACCAGGCCGGCCGACAGGAACAGGGCGTCGCGCAGGCCGTCATGGAACGCGCTGTACGCGGCGTTGATGACCTTCTGGACGAGGGCGCCCTGGCCCGCGGGCCCGACGCCGGAGTTGCTGCCACTGGAGGGCACCTGACCGGTTTCGACGCCGCGGATGACGACGGACTGGATGCTGGCGGGCAGGCCGAGGGCGCGCAGTTGGCCGGCGATGCTGGCATTGAGCTGGCCGTTGACCAGGGCACCGAGCACCGCCACCCCGGTCACGGCGCCTACCTCGCGGCTGGTGTTCGTCAGCGAGGCCGCCATGCCGGACCGCTCCGGCGGCACCGCCGACAGGGCCCCGGACGTGATGGGCACAACCGTGGCGCCGATGCCGATCCCGGTGAGGGCGAGCGCCAGCAGCAGCGGAACGTAGTGCGGATGCGGGCTGAGGTTCACGTCCGACAGGCACAGGCCCGCGGCGAACAGCGCACAGCCGCCGACGATGGCCCAGCGCAGGCCGATGACATCGAGCCAGTGGCCGGTCAGCAGCGACGCGACGATCATGAGCACGGTCATCGGCAGGAAGACCAGGGCGATGCGGTATCCGGACAGCCCCACGACCTCGACGAGGTACAGCGCGGTAAAGAAGAAGATGGCGAAGGTCGCGAAGTAGGTACAGAAGGCCACGATGTTCGCGGTCGTGAACTGGGCGATGCGCAGATATTTCAGGTCGATGAGCGGATGAGCGGCTCTGGCCTCCCGCCAGACGAACGCGACGGCCCCCGCCGCGCTCACGCAGAACAGCGCGATGACCTCGGGTGCGGCGAATCCGGCCGTTTCCGCGTCGATGATCGCGAATACCAGGGCGGCCAGGACGGCCGCGCCGATCAGCGCACCAGCGGTGTCGACGCGGTGCGCGTCCGGGTCGGCGCTCTCCGGCAGGATAATGGCCCCGAGCACGAGCGCGGCGAGCCCGAAGGCCAGGTTGAACCAGAAGATGGCCCGCCAGTTCCACACGCCCACCAGCGCGCCGCCGATCACCGGCCCCAGGGCCAGGGCCAGGCCGGACACGGCCGCCCAGACGCCGATGGCCCGGTCCCGGCTGCGCCGGTCGGTGTACAGGTGGCGCAGCATCGACAGCGTGCCGGGCTCGCTGGCGGCGGCCCCCAGTCCCATGACCGCGCGGCCGGCGATCAGCACCCCGGAATTCGGCGCCAGGGCGCACAGGACCGACCCGGCGCAAAAGACGCCTGCCCCGGTCAGCATGACGATCTTGCGCCCCAGTTCGTCGCCGATCATCCCGCACGCGAGCATCACGCTCGCGAAGGTCAGCGCGTAGGCCCCGACGACCCACTGCAGGGCGGAGACCCCTGCGTGCAGGGTGGTCTGTACGCTGCCCAGCGCGACGCTCACGACCGTGTTGTCGAGAAAGGTCAGGAACAGCAGCGTGCACAGCACGGCGAGGGCCAGCGACCGTCCGCCGTAGCGGGCGGTCACCGGACCTTCGGGGCCCTCTGATCGTGCCTGGATAACGCTCCCCGGGTCCACCGGTCGGCTAGCCGGCGGCGCTGGGGCAGGCCGCGGGGGCTTTACCGCTGTTTTCCAGGGTCAGCAGGGCGCAGAAGCTCTGGTCGCCGACCTTCCAGATGCCGCTCTGGTAGACGGCTACACCGGGCTGGTCCTTCAGCGCCGGTGACCCGCCGACCAGGATCGAGTACACCACCTTGGCCTGCGCGGGCGACTCGACGGTGACGGAACTGACCGACGACGTGGCCGAGGATGCGAGCGGCGAGCTGGCCTGCGCCTTGATGATCGACTCGAAGACCTGACCGTTCTGCAGCAGGCTGACCCGCGTGGCCACAGGCGTCTTGGGATTGAAGAAGGCCTCCCAGTTCGCCTTGATCTGGGCGACCGCGGCCGACGTGGACGCGACTTTCGGGCTGGCGGAGGCGCTTGGCTTAGCGCCGCTACTGCTACTGCTGCTGCTGCATGCCGTGACGGCCATGACGGCGCCAACGGCGAATATCAGGAACACCCTGGTGGGCTGCAATCGCAATCGCATGGGAGCCCTCCTCTGGCTCGAGCGCCGAACTGAAGGACCACAGAACGGGCGTCGGAGCGGTTACAGACAGCTACACCCGCTGGCCTTTATCCTAACGCTTCGGTAGCCGCGCATGACCGGAATGCCGGGGTAGCGCTGACATGTCCGTCAGTCAGGGCTCAGGCGCTGGTCAGCCAGGCTGAAGGTAGCCGGGGGCGCGAGGCCTAGCGCCGGGCGGGGGACGCGGGGCCCGCCGGAACCGTCGGGCGCGGGACCAGTCCCCAGATGGCCGCGGCGAGGCCGGTGAGCACGAACAGCAGGAACGTGATGACGTGCACGCTCGTGCAGTACAGGCAGATGCTGCCGATCTGGAACAACTCGGCGTACAGCAGGTACAGCACGAAGCCGATCCCCACGACCAGGGCAGCCAGCCGGGCGACGGCGATCTCCCGGCGGCCGGACCGCCAGGCGTACGGGCTCATGATCGCGGCCAGGAAGACGTAGAACGCGAGCCCGAGAACGGCCACCGGAATGCCGAAGACGATCGACTGGGGGCTGGTCGTCACCTTGCCGCAGTTGATGGCGCCGGAGGTCTCGGTGCAGCCGGCCAGCGCCGACTCCGTGTAGTGCGTGTACGTGAGGTAGGCCGACACGCCCAAACCCAGGATGGCCAGGGCAAAGGTCGACCACCGCAGCCAGGCCGGGGGCCGGCGGGCACAGGGGCGGGCGGCGGCGTCGCGCCGTCCCGCCGCGGCCTGGCCTGCTGGGCCCCTTTGCCCTGGGCCCCTTTGCCCTGGGCCCCTTTGCCCTGGGCCCCTTTGCCCTGGGCCCCTTTGCCCCGGGCCCCTTTGCCCTGGGCAGCTCTGCCCTGGGCCGGGTTACGCGCGGCCGCCGCGCCCTGAGTCCCCCCCGTGCGCGGGGCCCCCGTGCGCTGGGTCCCGCTCCTCTGCGCGGCCTTGGCCATTAGAGCTTCGCCTCCAGGTGCTGGACCACCGGAGTGCACGCCGAGGCCGGCTGGTTGCCGGTGAGCTTGCAGATCGTGGCGGTCAGGTAGTTGGCCGTGCCGTCGACCGCCTGGGCGACCGGGCTGGTGGGGTCCTTGAGGGCGGAGGCGATCTGGCTCCAGCTCTTGCCCGCCAGGACCTGCGGACTGTAGTTGGCCCCGCTCAGCAAGTACTTGTTGCCGAAGTCGATGAAGGGGATGGACCCTGCATTGGCCGAGGGGACGTACGGCGGCGCGTCGTACTTGGTCAGCAGGGTCTGCTGAGCCTTGGTCGGCGTCTGCAGCGTGGTGTAGGACAGACCGTTGCTGGTCTGCGTCGGGATGTTGGTCTGCATCTCGACCGGCGTGAACGTAAGGTACTTGCTGGTGTACGTGGACTTGTAGAAGGTCCAGGTGGGCGTGTTGGGGAAGACCTCACCGGTGTTGTTGCCCGAGTGCACCGTGCTGAGGCCGGAGAAGGTGCCGAACCGGCTCAGCGCGACGACCATCGCCCATCGCTCGGCCGCGCAGTACGGGCAGTACTCGGCGCCCATGTACAGCACCTCCGGCTTACCGCCGGACGTCAGCGGTGTCCCGCCTTTGATCGTTATCGGGAGGGCCGACACGCCGCTGCCGGCGCCGACCGTGTTGAGGGTGCTGGTGGGCACGCTGGTGGTGTCGGTGACCACGCTGGACAGCGCGGTGCCAGTCGGCCCGTTGCTGACGCCGCCGGCCACGGTAGGCTGCGGCTTGGAGTTAGCCTTGAACACCACGAAGCTCACGACGACCGCGATGATCACCACGACCACGCCCGAGAACATCAGCACCTTGTTGCGGGTCTCGGTCCTGCGCGCAGCGGCCTGCTGGGCTGCGATTCTCTGCTGGCGACTGCCGTCCTGCTTGGCCCTGCTTGCCTTACCCATCGCGTGCCGTAACCTAGCCTCTCGCTGTCCTGGCCCGGCGGCTGTTGCCGCAGGGCGGCGCCCCGCTGACTTACGGCGGCTGCCCGTTTCCGAGCTGCGGCGGGCCGCCGGAGAGCGCCCCAGGCCCGGCTGCCGGTTACCCATCATATTGGCCAGTGGGGCCATTACGGCCGCCTCCAGCCAGGATTCACGGTACTCGGAGCCAGCGCTGAGGTTACGCCCGGCCTGCGGGCAGATACGCGGACGGAATGTGCGGACGGAATGTGCGGACGCGGAATGTGCGGACGGAATGTGCGGACGGAATGTGCGGCCCTGCTTCCTGACCCTCATCGTCATCATGCTGGCTCCGTCAGAGGGCAAGATCCTGGCGGACGCGCGGCTGGCCGGACGCCTCGCAGAGGGGCCGGTCAGCCATCGCCGCTCGGGCTGGCCGGCCGCGCCCTTGGCAGACAGCGGGCCATGCCGTGCGATTGCGCGAACTCAAATGATCATGAAACGTAACAACAATACGTATCTTCTGGACCGCATTTGACAACGTTTGCATAGCTGATTTATCAACCTTTAGCCAGCAAAATGCAACCTTGACGCTTGCTGATTTTTTTCACCTTTCTTTGCGTTGCTTTGGTGTTGGATTCGGTCGGGTCGTACCACTGTTGGACGACCAGCGTTCCCCTCACAAAGAGAAACGAACGAGCGACGGAGAGGCACATGAGTCTTAGAGCCCGGAGGCGCGCACTGGTCATCGCGGGGAGCTCGCTCCTGGCGGGCTGCACGCTGATGGCGCCGGCCTACGCCGCCATGCCGGGCCACTCCGCCGCTCCTGCGGCCACGTCGGCTGCGGCAGGACCGGATACGGCGAATGGGGCCCGCGTCCAGCCCGGCGGGACCGGTCACCTGATCGGCCCGCGCACCACCCACCCGGGGGCCAGGAACGCGACCACCAGCACGAACTGGTCGGGATACGCGGTGACCAGCAGTAACGGCTCATTCACCAGCGTTTCCTCGAGCTGGGTCGAGCCGATGGGCACCTGCCGCTCGGCTAACCAGTACTCCAGCTTCTGGGTGGGCCTGGACGGGTACAGCAGCAGCTCGGTCGAGCAGACCGGCTCGGAAGTCGACTGCTCCGGCCGCACCCCGCTGTACTACTCCTGGTACGAGATGTACCCCGCCTACCCCGTCAACTTCAGCAGCGCCGTGCGGCCCGGGGATCACCTCACCGGATCGGTGACGTACACGGGCGGGAGCAAATTCACCCTTGAGCTCTCGGACACCACCGAGGGCTGGAGTCACACGGTCACCAAGCGCCTGCCCGGGGCCGCCCGGTCCTCGGCAGAGGTTATCGTCGAGGCGCCCCGCATCGCGGGCGGGTACGCGCAGCTGGCCGACTTCGGCCAAGTCGGCTTCTCGGGGTCGACGGCCAACGGGTCGACGCTCAGCAATTTCGACCCGGTTGGCGTCAACATGGTTTCGGTCAACGGCGTCGCCGAAGACAGCGTCTCCTCGCTGCGCGGCGGGAGCTTTACCGCCACCTGGCTGAGCAGTGGAAACGGCCGCCGCGGAGGTTACAGGGGGTAGTACCCGCGCCATGGTGCCCGGGCCATGGCGCCCGGGCGTAACCGCGCCCGGTTAGCGGAGGGCCAGAAGACGGTGACGGCCCTCCCCCGTGCGGCCCCACGGCCGACGGGAGGGACATCGCACGGCCGTGCGACGAGCACTGCGGCCAGGGCCGATCGGATAGCCGCCGCAACGCCCCGGTCCGTGCGCGGTCAGCTCGCGACGGCGGTCACCTGGGTCAACGACCATTGGAAACCTAACGGGGCGGCTCGGGCGGAACCGGGGTGGGTGGCCCGGCGGGAGGGGCGAATTCGGCGTCGCCGTGACGGGCCGGCGGTTCGGCTGGGACAGGGAATCCGGCGTCACCGCTGGCGGGCGGAAGGGGTTGCTCGGGCGCGAGGGTAACCCCCGGGTCGCCGTTGCGGGCCGTGGGCGCCGGTTCGCCCGGGAGCGGGAACCCTGCATCGCCGTTGCGGGCCGTGGGCGCCGGTTCGCCCGGAAGCGGGAACCCTGCGTCGCACTTGCCGGCCGCGGGCGAGGGCGCGCCCGCGGCGACCGGCCCGGGCGGGCCGGACTGCGGATGGATGGCGCCAGGCGTGCGGGACAGGCTCCGCTGCGGTCCGGTATCACGGCGGCGGGGCAGGTGCACGGGCTCGACGACCGCCTTGCGGAGGTTGCTCAGGGCCGGCGCGCGGGCGACCAGGATGACGCCGCCGACCAGGGCGGCGAGGCCGCCCGCGTGCATGGCCAGGCTTCCGGGCGACAGCGAGATCCGGTCACCGAAGACCACGATGCCGAGCAGGATGCCGGCGACGGGCTCACCCGCGGTGATCGTCGGCAGCGAGGAGTGCAGCGGCCCGGCGTTGAAGGCGCTCTGCATCAGCAGCAGGCCTACCGCACCCGTGGCCACCAGGCAGTATGCGGACCAGCTGTGCAGCAGGCCGGACACCCCGTGATGCTGCAGGATCTGCAGGGTCTGCCGGGTCAGCGCGTCCTGAATGCCGAAGACGAGGCCGGCCCCGAGCCCGGTCAGGGTGGCGCGCCGCCTGCCGGACCGGTGCCGCCCGGCCTGGACGGCGGCGAACGCGATGCAGGCGATGCCCGCGGCGGCGGGCCAGTGCGAGAACGATCCGAACGACTCGCCGATGGGCTCAATGGAACGGGCCAGGGACAGGATCGTCTCGCCGGCGATGAGCAGCAGTGCACCGACCACTTCGGTGATGCCGAGGGCCTGATGTGACAGCGGGACGGCCAGGATCAGGGCGACCAGCAGGTTCGTGGTCAGCAGCGGTTCGACCAGGGACAGCGCGAGATGCCCGATGGACCATGCGGCCAGGACCTGTCCAAGGATCATGCAGACGATCCCGGCCAGCCATTTCCGCTCGCGGAAAAGGTCGCCGAACAGCCGCGGGCTCAGAAAGTGGGACTCCGGCGCCGTTTCGGCGCTCTGCTGCTGCAGGACAAAACCAACGCCCAGCAGCAGAGCCGCCACCAGCGTAATCGCGTAGTCCACGGCGCCAACCTACCCGCGGAACGCGAAAACACGCGTGCGGGGCGCGACCGGTTGCATGGCTGACTTAGGCATGGGGCCGCTAGCCGATTCGGCGGAGCTCAGTGCGGTAACGGCGGGCCGATTCCAGGTAGGCCCGCATGGGCGGGTCGATCCACCCGGCCGGCGCGGTCAGTTCCCGGACACGGCACGGGACGCCGAGGGCCATGGTCCCCGGCGGCACTTTGAAACCCTCCGGAACCAGCGCGCTCGCGCCGACCAGCGCGCCGTCCCCCACGACCGCCCCGTTGAGGGTGACCGATCCCGACCCGATGAGGCACCGGTCCCCGACCACGCAGCCCTCCAGGTGGGTGTTGTGGCCGACCACGCATTCCGTGCCGACGATCGTCGGCCAGTCGTGGGTGCAGTGCACCACGGTTCCGTCCTGGATCGAGGTCCGCGCGCCGATCTCGATCGTCCCGTGGTCACCGCGGAGCACAGCGCACGGCCAGACCGACGCCTCCGCGGCCAGGCGCACGCTCCCGATGATCACAGCGTCCGGGTGGACGAAGGCGGCGGGATCGATCTCGGGCTCGATGTCCCCCAGCGCGTAAATCGGCACCGCAACCTCCCTGGGCCTGCCCTATCCGCCAGCGTATTCGCCTGCGGCCCGATTACCGACCCTCCTGGGCCGCGTGGTTCTTTTGGGTCACGGGCGGCCGGTCCGCGCCGCGTCGGCCTCGGTCCTTGTCCCGGCCTCCCGGGCCTGCCGGCGCTCCCGCTGCGGCACGATCGTGTACTCCGGATAGCGCGCCGAGATGCGCCCCGCCTCGAAGATGCCGAACCGGGTGAGGGCGGAGGCCGCGAGCAGCGCGAGGCCGCTCGCGGCCGAACCGGCCCGGCTGCGCCGGGACAGGCCGGCCCCGGCCAGGCCGCAGCCGGTCAGGATCTCACCGGCGCGCAGCAGGGCACCCGCCCGCCCCGTCTGGTATGGCTCGGCGCGGCCCTGCAGGCGCCGCTCCAGCAGTTTCTTCGCGGTCAGCTCGACCGCGGCGCCGATGATGGCCAGCCGGCGCGCGGGCTCGGCCTCGCGGGCCGGCGCGGCGAGCAGGCCGAACCCGCCGGCCGCACTCGCGGCCGAGCCGGCGAAGACGTAGGGCATCTCGCGGTGGGCCTCATGCCAGGCCGGCACGGCGGTGTCGCACAGCAGCACGGCCGTATAGGTGGTCACGGCGGGGCCCAGCAGCGCGGCTCCGGCGGTCCCCGCGACGCCGACCGCCGGGAGGATCCCGGTCAGGTCCGACAACGCGGCCGCGCCCGCGGCGGGGCCGTAGGCGCTGAGGATCCACGATCCCACGCTCATCGGCGAGGAGAGCTTGAAGACGCGCAGCATGTGGTGGAACCGGGCAGGCCGTCCCAGGTCATTGATCAGCGCCACGGTCGACACGCTGATCCCGCCCAGGGCGGCCACCTTCGCGGCCCGGGCCAGGCCGGGGTGCCCGGTGAGCTGGGCCGCCGCGCCCAGCACCGAGGAGGCGCCCGCCAGACCGCCGAAGAACAGGTAGGCGGGCACGTCCGGTTCCTTCCACACCGGCTCCTTGATGACGGGCCGGCCGTAGTAGGAGCGGAATTCGGCACGCGGCACCATGAACTGCTCGCCACCCCGGCCCGAGCCGCGGCCGCGGCCATTTCGCGCGTGACGGCCGCCGTTGCTCCCGGCCGGGCCGCTGTTCGCGCCCCGGGCGGGATTCGTCCCCGGCTGGCTAGCGCTCATCGCACATCCGTTCGGGATCCGAGGAAAGCGGTCAAGACCATGGCGCCGACGCCGGCCGCGGCCAGACCGGCGTGTTTCCACATGCGCGGCAGGGATCGCGTGGACACGACCGGATCCGGCGGCAAGCCGTAGACCTCGGGCTCGTCGAGCAGCAGGAAGAACGCGCCGGCGCCCCCGATGCCGTCGCCGGGGCCCTCCAGGTAGAGCCGGGCGTCGGTCCGGCCGGCTTCCTGGAGGTCGCTGACCCGCGCCTGGGCCCGTTCGCGCAGCTCGTCCAGCGGGCCGAACTGGATCGAATCGGTGGGGCAGGCCTTCGCGCAGGCCGGCTCCAGGCCGACGCCGAGCCGGTCGTAGCACAGCGTGCACTTGTGCGCCCCGCCGTCGTCCTCGCGGCGGTCGATCACCCCGAACGGGCAGGCCGGCACGCAGTAGCCGCAGCCGTTGCACACATCGTCCTGGACGACGACCGTGCCGAACTCGGTGCGCATCAGCGCGCCGGTCGGGCAGACGTCCAGGCAGCCCGCCTCGGAGCAGTGCTTGCACACGTCACTGGACATCAGCCAGCGCAGGGCGTCCTCCGCCCCGCCCGCGTCCGTGTCCCGGCCGGGGGCGCCTTCGGGCGCCGGCTGCTCGATGAACGCGACGTGCCGCCAGGTGGAGGCGGACAGGCCGATCGTGTTGTCGAAGGACATGCCGGTGAGCGTCAGCCCGTCCTCCGGGACCGCGTTCCACTCCTTGCAGGCGACCTCGCACGCCTTACAGCCGATACAGACGGACGTGTCCGTGAAGAACCCCACGCGGGGCGGGTGCTCAGCCCAGCCGGCGCGTTCGGCCGGATCGGCTCCCCCGGTCAGGCCGGGGCGCTCCGTGCCACTCACCTCACACCTCCGTGCCCGTCTCGTCGGTGATGCCGGCCCGCTCGTGATAGGAGCGGACCAGGGCTAGCAGGGCCGGCCCGCGCGGGCGCCGGCCGGGCTGGATGTCCACGGCGAGCGCCTTGACCTCCTGGATGTGCACGTTGGGATCGAGCGCGAGGTGCGCGAGGTCGTTGGCGCTGTCCCCAGTCGAGATCCCGTTCGGGCCCCAGTGGTAGGGCAGCCCGATCTGGTGCAGCCGCTTGCCCTGCACGGTCAGCGAGGGCATCCGGCGGGTGACCATGACGCGGGCCTCGATGGCGCTGCGGGCGCTGACGATCGTGGCCCAGCCCATGTGCTCCAGGCCGCGCTCAGCGGCCAGTTGCGGCGACACCTCGCAGAAGAACCCGGGCTGCAGCTCCGACAGGTACGGCAGCCACCGGCTCATCCCGCCCGCGGTGTGGTGCTCGGTCAGCCGGTAGGTGGTCGCGACGTAGGGGAACACGTCCGACCCGGGCTCGTCGCCGCTGGGCTGGTACCGGGTCCCGGGATGGCGGAGGACCTCGCGGACCGGGTTGTGCTCCTGCTTCGGGTACAGCAGGTTCTGCACCGGCGAGTCCTGCGGCTCATAGTGCGCCGGCAGCGGGCCGTCGACACACCCGGCCGGGGCGAACAGCCAGGCTTTCCCGTCGGCCTGCATGATGAAGGCGTCGGTCCCGGAGATCGCGGCCACGCCGGTGGCGCCGTCGGGCGGGCGGTAGGACGGTGGGCGGTCGGCGACGAAGTCGGCGATGTCATGCCCGGCCCACTTCCCCTGCTCGGCGTCCCACCAGACGAGCGCCTTGCGCTCGCTCCAGGGCTTCCCCTCGGGGTCGGCGGAGGCCCGGTTGTACAGCACCCGCCGGTTCGCCGGCCAGGCCCAGCCCCACTCGTTCGCCACCCAGTTCTGCTGGCTGCCCGGCTTGCGGCGGGCGGCCTGGTTGACCCCGCCGGCGTAGACCCCGCAGTAGATCCAGCAGCCCGCGGCGGTCGAGCCGTCGTCCTTCAGCTGGGTGTAGGAGGCCATCGGCTTGCCGTCACCGTCCCAGCCGTTGACTTCGGCCAGGACCGCCTCAGCGTCGGGTTCCTGCAGCGGGCCGCGGAGCGGGTAGTCCCACGTGAGGTCGAGCACCGGGCGGTTCATCTCGTCCGTGCCGGTGCCCGTGCCCGCGTCCGTGCCCGCGTCCGTGCCCGCGTCCGTGCCCGCGTCCGTGCCCGCGTCCTTCCCGGTCTCGCCGGCCAGGCGCTCCCGGATCTTGCGTCCCAGGTGGTAGGTGAACCACAGATCACTGCGCGCGTCCCCGGCGGGCTCGACCGCCTCGTGGTGCCACTGCAGCATTCGCTGGGTGTTGGTGAAGCTGCCGCTCTTCTCGGTGTGCGCGGCGGCCGGCAGGAAGAACACCTCGGTGCCGATCTCTTCGGTGCTCATCTCGCCGGTCTCGATCTCCGGGCCGTCCTTCCACCAGGTGGCGCTCTCGATCAGCGAGAAGTCCCGCACGACCAGCCAGTCCAGCTTGGCCATGCCCATCCGTTGCATGCGGCCGTTGGCCGAGCCGACGGCCGGGTTCTCGCCGAACAGGAAGTAGCCGCTGCATTCCCCGGCGAGCTGAGCCAGCACCGTCTCGTAGGTGCCGTGGCTGCCGGTGAGCCGGGGCAGGTAGCCGTAGCAGAAATCGTTCTCCGGCGTCGCGGCCGGCCCCACCACGCCTTGAGCAGGCTGACCAGGTAAGAGGGCATGCTGGCCCAGAAGCCGTTATCCATGGACTCGGCGTCGACGTAGGCATCGAGGTCCTCGTTGCCGTGCACGTGCGGCATGGGGAGGTAGCCCGGGAGCAGGTCGAACAGAGTCGGGATGTCGGTCGAGCCCTGGATCGAGGCGTGCCCGCGCAGGGCCAGGATGCCGCCGCCCGGGCGTCCCATGTTGCCGAGCAGCGTCTGCAGGATCGCGCCGGTGCGGATGTACTGCACCCCGACCGAGTGCTGGGTCCAGCCGACGCTGTACACGAGCGCGGTGGTCCGGTCGCGGCCGGAATTGCTGGTGACGGCGTCGCACACGGCTCGGAAGTTCTCCGGTGAGATGCCGCAGATCTGCTCGACCAGTTCCGGGGTGTACCGGGAGAAGTGCCGCTTCAGGACCTGGAACACGCACCGGGGATGCCGCAGCGTCTCGTCGGTGTCGGGAGCTGGATGCGCGGCCGCGCCGCCGGAACCGTGCGCTTCGCCGCGGGCCGCCTCGCGGACCTGCCGGCGCCGCCCGTTGCCGGCCCCGTTGCCGCGCCGGTCCCGGTAGCCCGCGGCCGCCCCGACGTCGCCCGCCTGGTACCGCCAGGCGCCGAAGTCGTAGGTCCGGTGCTCGCGGTCCAGGCCGGAGAAGACGCCGTCCAGGTCTTCGGTGTCCACGAAATCCTCGCTGAGGATGGTGGACGCATTGGTATAGGCCAGCACGTACTCGCGGAAGTACTTCTCCTCGCGCAGAACGTGGTTGATGATCGCGCCGAGGAAGGCGACGTCGCTGCCCGCGCGGATCGGCACGTGCCGATCCGCCATCGCGCTGGTCCGGCTGAACCGGGGGTCCACGTGGATGACCGTCGCGCCGCGCGCCTTGGCCTCCATGACCCACTGGAAGCCGACCGGGTGGGCCTCGGCCATGTTCGAGCCCTCGATAAGGATGCAGTCGGCGTTGGCCAGGTCCTGCTGGAACGTGGTCGCGCCGCCGCGTCCGAAACTAGTCCCCAGACCGGGGACGGTGGAGGAGTGTCAAATACGGGCCTGGTTCTCGATCTGCACCGCGCCCAGGGCGGTGAACAGCTTCTTGATCAGGTAGTTCTCTTCGTTGTCGAGGGTCGCCCCGCCCAGGCTGGCGAACCCGAGCGTGCGCCGGGTCCGCTGGCCGTCGACCTCCCACTGCCAGCCCTTCCGGCGGGCGCTGAGCACCCGGTCGGCGATCATGTCCATCGCCTGGTCCAGGTCCAGCTTTTCCCAGTCGCTGGCATACGGGCGGCGGTAGAGCACCTGGTACTGGCGGGCGTCCCCGGTCGTCAGCTGGAGGCTCGCGGATCCCTTGGGGCACAGCCGCCCGCGGCTGACCGGCGAGTCCGGGTCACCCTCGATCTGGGTGACCTTCCCGCCCTGGACGTAGACGTTCTGGCCGCAGCCGACCGCGCAGTACGGGCAGACCGACTTGACCACCCTGTCGGCTTCGGCCACACGGGGCTTATGCCGGCTTGTGGGGCCGCTCTTGGTCGCGGCGCCCAGGCCGAGCCTGTCCTGCCCGGTGAGCTGCCGGTAGACCGGCCATCCCTCGATCCACGTGCGCACGCCCACGCCCCTTAGTCCTGGCGAGCCATACGTCCCGGCTTTAAAGCTAACCACATGTGGGATCTGTAAACGCGAGGGGCCCGCTGCGAAGGAGAGCGGCCGCAGCGGGCGCGGATATTCACGTCAAAAGAATTCGAATGTGAGCGGATGTCAAGATGCACGGCGGCCCCGGGCATGTCCGTTTGGGGACAGGATGGCCGGGGTAACGCGACAGCGCGGGCGGTGCGGCGGCCGCCGGATCAACGGGGGCCGCGGCCGGAGAGGCGGGCGGACGTGGCTGGTGGCGGGCGGCCCGGCGGCGCGGGCGGACCCGGGCCACGAGGCGGCGCGGCCGGACCGGGGCGGCCTGAGAGTCCCGGCGGGGATGCCGGTCCGGAGCCGACGCGCGGGGACAAGCGCCGCTACTTCGTCCTGATGGGGATCTGTATCGGCCTGTTCGTCGTGTCGTGGGCCGTGGTGGACCGGTACTCCGTGCTCGCCGCGGTCATCATGTCGGCGGTGGCCTTGATCATCCCGCCGTTCGCCGCGATCGTCGCAAACGTGGCCAGCGCGACCGACCGCCGCCGCCCGTAGCCTGCGCCGGTAGCCACGGGTAGCCGGGGCGCGTCAGCCGGCGCGCTGCTCCGCGTAGGCGTAGGCGAACTGGAGGAAGTCGGAGCCGGCCAGCGCGGCCAGCGTCGTAGCGGCCAGACGGGTGGCCCGGGGCATGAAGATGTAACCGGCGGTGAAGCCGGTCGAGACCCACATCCCGATGCAGAACGGGCAGCTGATCAGCTCCCCCGTGGCCTTGCGGTGGCTGTCACCGTCGCGCACGTCCTCGGCCAGTTCGGCCAGCCCGGAGGTGCCCTCGAACACGGTGAACGGGGCCCGTTGCGGGCTGGTCACCGGGTCCTTGGCGATGATCCGGCTGAGCTTGTGCGAGCCGGTACCCGGGGCCCCTCGGCCCCGGCCCGGATACGCTCGATGATGCCGGCCGTCGAACGGCCCGGAAGATAACCGACCGTCACCACTCGCCCGCCATAGCACTCCACCGCCAGTCTCTCCGGCAATGTGTCCGCGTCGTAGTTGCCGCCCTTGACGTAGATGTCCGGCCGGACCGCCTCGAGCAGGTGGATCGGGGTATCGGCCTCGAAGATGGTCACGTATTCCACACAGCCGATCGCTGCGACAACCGCCGCCCGGTCCTCGGCCGGGCTGACCGGCCGATCAGGTCCCTTCAGCCTGCGCACGGTCTTATCGGAATTGACCCCGACGACGAGCACGTCGCCGAGGGACGCGGCCTGCTGAAGGCATTCAACGTGGCCGCGGTGAAGGACGTCGAAACAACCATTGGTGAAGACGATCCGGTGGCCTGCGCGGCGATGCCCGGTAAGGCAGCGGGCCAGGAGGTCAACGGGCCAGATCGAATCAAGTCGCCAATCTTCGAACCGCACGTTACTCGCACCACTCTCGATCGCTGTGTTTGCGGCGCGATACCCGGCCAGCCGCCCGGCAAACAGCCCGGCGCCGATGTCACCGACGTTGCGGCCGGTCTCGCGCCCGTACCCCTCCGTTTGGGCCCCTCCGTTTGGGCCCCTCCCTTGGTCGTTCCCCGATTCGGCCGGAAAAACGCTGGCTGACGGCGGTAGACCGTGGTCGCGGCGGGTAGCCGGGACGCCATGGCTGAGATTGGTTACACCGCAATGTGTGAACAGGCGCCGGTCAAGCAGCTCCTCAGCAACCTGGCCGACGCCGAGGCGGCGCGATGTCTACTCCGGGTACGGGACCACCACCGGCCGCCGACTAGTTGCCCGGGGTGGACTCGAGGATCACGACCGGGATCTGCCGGCCGTCAGTCGTCCGCTCGTACTCGGCGAAATTCGGCGAGCTCTCCTTCTGGCGGTTCCAGATCCGCTCCCGCTCGGCGGGATCCGCGACCCGCGCCGTCACCTCGACGGTGTCCCTGCCGATCTCGACGGTGGTCCGCGGGTGCCGACTTCTCCCGCGCGGCCGTGGAAAAGGTCGACCTGCGTGGCGCGGAGCTGGATATCACCGCGGGATTCGAGGCGCTGCGCGGCGCCATTATGACCACGGCTCAGTTCCTCGCGCTGGCCCCGGCCCTGGCCCGGCAGCTCGGTATCGACCTCAAAGACGGCTAGCGGCGTCTTTTCAGGAACTGGTGGTTCCGAGCGCCGCTGCGATCTCCTGGATGGCCTCGGCCTCAGCGGGGCTCACGCTCTGCCCTTCCTCCTTGTGCGCTTCCGCGACCTTGCTCGCGAGAGCGAGGACGAAGCGCCGGTAATCGTCGAGTTCCCCGGTCGTTGCCTTGCTCTCCAGCAGTGCCACCGCGTCACGGAGGTGCTTCAGTCCGTTCTCCCTGAGTTCTGCGGCAGAGTGATACCTTGTGTGGTCCGTCTCGGGCTTCGCCGCGACGATCTCGTCGAGGAGTTCGCTCTCGCCGTGCTGAGCGCGCGCTTCGACGTAGGCCTTCGACATCGCGATTGACTCGCGGATCATTCCCCCACGAGCCGCGGTGACCACGATCATGCCGGCGCTCGGCGGGCCCTCAAGCACCACCGTCCATTCCTCGGGCGAGAAAGCCGCTTTTGACGTCATTCGAGGCTCCCGGTAATTCGGAAATATGGCGTGACCCTATACCGGGACGGCCGGTCCGTCACGCCATGCGCTTAAGTCCGCGCAGAACCTGGGCCAGCACGTCCAGGTCCGGCCGGGTCGGGTGCGCGCCAGGGCCGGGGCCATCGTCCATCGGGCCGGGCAGTTCGGCAGGATCCCGCCCTGCGTCCGGCAGCGCACTGACCCGCCTGCGGCGCGGTAGCAGCGGATAGCCATCCAGTGGCTCCGCAGCGGGCACCGGGCCCGCCGCGGCCGTTATCTCCGTGACCATCCCCGGCCACGGGTACTCCGCTGCGTCGGCCGCAGGGCCCGCAGGGGCCGCATGGTGTCCTGCGTGCACAACCGCTGCTACTTCCCCCACCACCGGCGCCCCCTCTATTGCTTTCAGCCGTAATGACAGGTTATGGGCCGGTTCGCGGGATCGCCATGGACTCCCGGAAAGAACCCGGAAAGCAGAAGATTTCGTAACATTTCCTGACGAACCGTCAGGTGATGAGCACTTTCAGCCAGAAACAGGCAGCCATCCGGCCGCAAAAGCCCGGTTCAGCAAAGAAACCTGGCTAATCGACGAGAGCCGGGCCGATCTGGCAGGGGCCGATCCGGGGGGGCCGGTTCAGTGGGGGCTGGCCGCGGCGCAGCCCCGCATCGCGCGGGCGAACGCCTCACCGCGCTCGCGGTAGTCGCGGAACCGGCCGAAGCTCGGCGCGGCCGGCGACAGCAGCACCACGCCGTCCGGGCGGCCCCAGTCGAACCCGCGGGCAACGGCCGCGTCCAGATCGGCGCAGTCCTCGGCGTTCAGCAGGCCAACCCGGTCAAGTTCTGCGTGAATGCGCGCGCCGCTGTCGGGCAGGGCGAGCACCAGGGTGGGGGCCTCGCGGTCGCGCAGGCCGGCGGCGAGCGGCGCGTAGTCGATGCCACGGTCGTGTCCGCCGACGATCAGGGCCACCCGCCGGCCGGGAAACGCGTCCAGCGCGGCCAGGGTGGGCAGCACGTTGGTGGACAGGCTGTCGTCCACGAACGTGACGCCCGCGACGTCACCGACCACCTGGAGCCGGTGATCCAGGTGGCGGAAGCCCCCGGCCGCGGCGCGCAGCGCCCCCTCGTCGGACGCCCCGGCGACGCCGAGCGCGTGCAGGCAGCGCCGCGCGATCAGCGCGTTCCGGCGGTTGTGGTCACCGAGCAGTCCCAGCGGCTCCATCCAGGAGGCGTCCGGGTCGTCGGCGGCGTGTACCCAGTCCACCCGCGGCCCGAGCAGGGACACCCGCTCGCGTAGCAGGTCGCTGTCGCCGTTGGCGACGGTCAGGTCCGCGCCCGGCTGCGAGCACGCCGACAGTTTGTCCCGGTAGTAGTTCTGCACGCCGCCGTGCCAGTCGAGATGGTCGGGGTGCAGCGAGGTGACGGCCACGACGGGCGGGGAACACGGCAGATCCATGGCCTGGTAGCTGGACACCTCGATGACCCAGAAGTCCCACGGCCCGGCCCCGCCGGCTGATGCGGGTGAGGTGGATGAGACGGATGAGACGGAGAGGTCGAGCGGCCCGGTTGGGCCTTCTGGATCCCACGGTGGCTGGCCGATGTTGCCCCCGACCAGGCAGCGGTGACCGAGGCCGTTCAGCAGGTGGCCGGTGACCGCGGCGGTCGTGCTCTTGCCCTTGGTGCCGGTGATGAGCAGCACGCGGGCGGGATCGGCTTCCTGCAGCCACAGGCCCAGGCCGCCGGCCACCGCCACGCCCCGCTCTTCCAGTCGCACCACCTCCGGGCGGTAGCGGCTGATTCCCGGGGACTTGACAACCACATCGCACTTTTCCAGCGCGGCGAGCCCGCCGTAGCCGGCCGCGAGTACGGGCATCCCGATGATCGCGACGGCTTGCGGCCGGTCATCGACCAGTACGGGCTCCACCCCCATCGCGCAGAGCTTGCGGACGGATCCCAGGCCCTCACGGCCGAGGCCCCACACTCCGACACGGGCGCCCGGCAGATCTGACCAGGAAAGCTTCGGACGGGTACCGGTCACGCGAGGAGTTCCTCCGCGTAGGGGGCGGGAATGAAGTGCTCTCCGACAGGCTGCAGCAGGCCCTCCGTCGATGGGCGGCCGGGCAGCGCCCGCACCTCGGCGGCCAGTTCGCGCAACAGCGGGAAGCCGGCCCGGTCATCGCGGGCATCCGCGAGCAGCAGGGCCGCGCGGCACTCGTTGACCTCCCCGACGCATTCGAACGGCTTGCTGAGGTCGGCGTCGCCCAGCAGTGCGCGGAACCGGCCCGCGAGGGAACGGTCGGCGAGCGGCTCCCGGCCGCCGAAGATGGCCCCGAGGTCCGCGGCCGGCAGGAACGGCGCCAGGATCAGGTCGATGAAGCAGCATTTGTCGCACTGCCCGCACCAGTGATCGAGCCGCTGCGCCTTGTTGATATGGAAGGCGCGGTTACAGCTGCGGAACGTCCCGTGGTACGGCTTCAGCCGGGCAAACCGCTCCGCGATCCACAGCTCGGTGCGGGGCCGCAGCGCCGAGAAGTAGTCCGGCATGGCTGCCCCGGCGGGCAGGCGGGCGGAGGTCTCGGCGAGTACGCCGCGGAAGGCCGCCTCGAATGCCGCGCCCTTGGAGTACTGGTGGTTGACCACCTGATCACCGGCTTGCACGGTTGGCACCGACGCGGACCATTCGTTGGACATCACGACGGCATCCCGGCCCTCCAGCGCCGCCGCCATGACCGCGATCGCCGAGATGATGCCGGTCACCGGGACGTGACCGTTGAGGAACCCCAGCTCCCGCGAGCGCAGCAGCTGCGGATCGATCTCCCGGTCGGCGCGCACCACCGGGAGCCCGGTGACGGCGGCCGGCCGCTCGATCGCATCGAACCGGTCGCCGGGCCGGCTGACCACGAACAGCGCCACGTCGGCGCGGTGGCGGACCATCTCGACGGTGACGATGGAGTCAATTCCCCCGCCGAACGGGACAAGCGCGCGCGCCCGCCCGGCTGCGGGCGGTTCCGGCCCGGGGTCGCGGACGGTGGGCCCCGTTGTCCCGGGCGCTTCCGGCGCGTCGGGCCCCTCGATGCGCAGGCCGGACAGGTCGATGCCGTTGCGGTACGCGAACTCGCCCAGGCCGCCCGCGTAGAAATCGCGCAGGAAGGCCCGTTCCCGGCGGGTCAGTGCGGTCTGGCCGGTGTCGATGACGGGCGGCGCGGCCGTCTTGTAGGCGGAGACACCGGCGAGCAGGAAGACGAGCCGGGCGGCCGCGGCCACGGGCGGGCGGTCCCAGCGGCTCGCGGGGCCGGTGGAACTCGCGGGGGGAAACGTGATCCGTTCCTCGAACGGCCGGCCGTCCACGCTGTACCGGCAGGTCAGCAGGCCGGTGACGGGATCGGTCTGGTAGGACTCGTAGCGGAAGCGCCGGCCCCGCCCGGCCTCGGCCGCGCTCGCGGCGTCTGCCGTCTGGGTGCTCATTGGGCCTCCGGGGGCCGCAGGGCCCGCAGGCGGGCCAGGGCTGCGAACCGGCCGCAGGGCCGCTCCGCGCGGTAGCTGAAGAACGGGCCGCCCGTTGGAACGTTGCTGACGTTGATTTGGTGGTCGGGGACACCCGCCCCGGTCAGGATCAGGCGGTTCGCCGTCCACAGGTCGAACTGCCACTGCCCGGGCCCGGTCGCGCGGAGCACGGTGGGGGCGCGGTCGCCGAAAGCGCCCGTCACCGCCTCGGCGACCTCGGCGCCGACCTCGTACCGGTCCGGGGCGATCGCGGGGCCGATGCCGGCGATCACGTCCGCGGGGCGGGTACCCAGTGAGCGCATGGCGGCGACGGCGGCCGCAGCCGCTCGCGCGACCGTACCGCGCCAGCCGGCGTGCGCGCACGCCAGCACGTGCGCGACGGGATCGTAGAGGACCACGGGTACGCAGTCGGCCGCCAGTACGGCCAGCGCGGTCCCGGGATCGGCCGTGACCAGGGCGTCGGCGCCCGGCACGGCGTCCGCGGAGGCCCGAGTACCCCGGCCGCGGTCGGCCGCGCCGACCACCTCGGCCACCCCGCCGTGGACCTGCTCGCAGAAGACGACATCCTCCGGCGCGGCGCCGAGCGCGGCTGCCGCCCGCCGCCGGTTCTCCAGCACGGCGGCGGCGTCGTCGCCGACGTTCAGGCTCAGGTTGAGGCTGGCGTACGGACCGGCGGACACCCCGCCGCGGCGGGTCGTGACCAGGACGTCGACGGCCCAGCGGTCGAAGGCGGCCCAGGTCAGCACCTCAAGGCCGCGGACCTGGCGGAACACGGACGAAGTGGCAGGGGAAGCGATCATCGCGAGCGATCCTAGCGTCACCCCGCCAATGACGAGGCCACGTTGCCCGCGTCCTTGCCCGCGTCCTTGCCGCCGGCCAGGGCGGCGCAGTCGGTTTTGGTCCAGACGCGGGCCAGCAGTTCGGCGAAGAGCGCCGGGTAACCCGAGACGTCGGCCAGGCCGGTGGAGACCAGGTTGGATCCGTCGTAGTCACCGCCGAGACCGACGTGCTCGATGGACCTGGATGATCAGACGCTCCGCCAGCTACGCGGCGCACTGGCGGGCTAGTCCCGGCCAGGGCCGTTCGGATGATGAATTTACTTACGCCGGCCCGGGCTGAGCCGGTTCAGCCGCCACCAGGCGATGAGCACGAACACGATCGACAGGGCGATCATCGCGCCCATGTCCGTCAGCCAGGTGCTCGCCTGGTGCTGCCACAGCGGGTCAATGGGCACGGACCCGCGCGGGACCAGGTGGTTCAGGTCGGACGTGGAGGCGACCGCGGCGAAGCCCCAGCGTCCCGGGACCACGTACGCGAACTGCTGCAGCCCCATCTTGCCCGCGATCGAGACCACGCCGCCGGACAGCACGACCTGCACCATGGTGATCAGCACGAGGAACGGCATGGCCCGTTCCGTCGTACTGACCAGGGCGGACACCATCAGGCCCAGGCACATCGACGCCACGCAGAGCATGGCGATGCCGATCAGCAGCTCGGCGAAGGGGGCGCCGGTCAGGAACGAGCCGCTCAGCGGCAGCGGATGCCCGAGCAGCCCGATCGCCGCCAGGAGCGCGGCTTGCACGACCGCGATCACACCCAGCACGATCAGCTTCGAGCCCAGGTAGGCCCCCGACGACAGGCCGGCCGCCCGTTCCCGTACGTAGATCGTCCTTTCCTTGACCAGTTCCCAGATCGAGCTGACGGTGCCGGACAGGCAGACACCCACGATGAGCAGGATCAGCAGGGTCGAGGCGCCGGGGTTGGTGCCCGGGGGGCCGCCCAGCCCCTTGCTACCGGCGATCAGGTGGATCAGCGCGCCGATGATGATCGGCATCAGCGCCGTGAACAGCAGGTAGCCGCGGTCGGACGCGATGACCCGCGCGTACCGGCGGCACAGCGTCCCGATCTGGTGGAACGCGCTCCCGCGCACCGGCGCCGGCGTCCCCGCGGCCTTCGGCCCGCTGGACATCGGGGGGAGCGCCTGCGGCCGGGTGACGTACTCCTCGCAGACCGGCGAGCCCGCGAACTCGGCGGCCCAGTCCCGGTCGGGATACCGGTCGAAGGCCTGGAACACCTCGGCCCAGCCGGGCTGGCCGAAGTAGCGCAGCCCTTCCTGCGGTGGCCCGAAGAACGCGACCCTGCCGCCGGGGACCAGGACCAGCAGCCGGTCGCACACGTCGAGGTTGGCCACACTGTGCGTGACCACGATGACGGTCCGGCCGTCGTGCGCGAGGTCGCGCATCTGCTCCATGACCGACTTGTCGAGCCCCGGGTCGAGACCGGACGTTGGCTCGTCCAGGAACAGCAGCGACGGCTTGGTCAGCAGTTCCAGGGCCACGTTGACCCGCTTGAGCTGGCCGCCGGACAGCTTGTCGGCGCGGGTATCCGCGTGCCGGGTCAGGGCCAGCTCGCCCATGACCTCGTCGACCCGGGCGTTCCGCTCGCGGGCGTGGGTGTCGGGCGGGAAACGCAGCTCGGCGGCGTACCTCAGCGCCCGCTGCGTGGTGAGCTGCGTGTGCATGATGCTGTCCTGCGGGACCAGGCCGATCCGGGTCCGTAGCTCCGCGTAGTCCCGGTACAGGTCGCGGTTGTCGTACAGCACGACACCCCGGTCGGCGGGGCGCATCCCGGTCAGCGCGCCGAGCAGGGTGGACTTGCCGGCGCCGCTCGGGCCGATGATGCCGACCAGGCACCTCTCGGCGAGGGGGAAACTCACATGATCCAGCAGGACCTTGCCCCCACCGACCTCGACGACCAGATCCTGCGCGACCAGCGACACGTCGCCGGAATCAATGTATTCGCGCAGCTCACCGTCGGTCAGCCGGAATGTGGCGGGCCCGATGCCGACAATATCTTTCTCGGTAAGCGTGGCGGAGGTAACGCGCTGCCCGTTGACAAATGTGCCATTGTGGCTGTCTAGGTCAACAATCTGGTACTTTCCGTCACTGGTTTTGCGCAATTCTGCATGGTGCCGGGAGGTACTGAGGTCGGAAAGGACGAGGTCATTGTCCGACGTCCGGCCAATCCGGAGGCGGTGCACGGGCAGCGGCAGCACCGAGGTGGGGCGCCGGTCCACACTCAGCCGGTAGTCCTTCTGCTGAATTCCCCCGCCGCGGCCGCCGCCATTGTTCGCCGGGCCCGCGCTGCCGGGGGTGCGGCTGCCGGGGGTGCGGCTGCCGGGGGCGCCGGGGGCGCCGGGGGCGCCGCGGCCGTCAACGTCCGGGCCGCCCTGGCGGGGTCGGCCGGGGCGGAGCACGTCGGGGCGGGCCACGTCGGGGCGGGCCACGTCGGGCCGGGGCGGGGCCTCGACGGCACCCTGCCCGACGGCACCCTGCCCGACGGCACCCTGCCCGACGGCACCCTGCCCGACGGCACCCTGCCCGACGGCACCCTGCCCGACGGCACCCTGCCCGACGGCACCCTGCCCGACGGCACCCTGCCCGACGGCACCCTGCCCGACGGCACCCTGCCCGACGGCACCCTGCCCGACGGCACCCTGCCCGACGGCACCCTGCCCGACGGCACCCTGCCCGACGGGACCGGGGCGGTCATCGCCGAACGGGCCAGAACCGGCGACCGGCGTGGATATTTCCGTCGGCGCGTGCACCGGGCGGACGACTGGCTCGCAGCGCAGGACCGGGCCGTCCTCCGGATTGCCGAGCCGGATCACGCAGTCAGAACTAATGGTGACGTGATCTACACGCTGGGTCCCGACGAACGTCCCATTCGTACTGCCGACGTCTTCAAGTATCCAATTGTCCTGTTCATGCTGGAGGGTCGCGTGATGCCACGACACCCGCGCGTCGGACAGGACGATGTCAGAGCCCGGATCCCGGCCCAGTCGGTAAGAGGTCCCCGCCTGCAATCTGTGATCCGATTGCCGCGTGCGCACCAGAAGGACCAGGCCAGCCCCCGCCGGGCCGGAACGCAGCGATGACATGTCTACTGAGTCTAGGGGTACCGCCGATAAACGGGAATATGGAGAACCTTTTTCTTCTACCGGCCGTTTTATTGCATTAAACTCTCATCCGCCCCCGGATAGTGGAGCTGGTGTCATGAGCGAAGACCCGACCCGACCCCTCAGGCCCGGGGAGTACGGGTCACCGGGCGGATATGGCTCGTCACGGGACTCCGGGCCGCCGGGCAAATACGCGGACGGGCAGGGGCCGGACGGCGGGCCCGGCGCGGGGCAAGGACAAGGACCGGGGCAGGGGTACGGCCAAGGGCAGGGAACGGACCACGGACACCTGCCGGGGTACGGGCAGGACGCCGGGTACGGCCAGGGGTACAGGTCAGACGGAGTGTACGGCCAGGGGTATCCGCCGCCGGATGGCCACGGGTCACCGTCGGGTACGACCCGGATGCCGGGCGCCGGCTACCAGGGCGAGGTGCCCGGGCGGGGGCGCCGTCGCGGCCGCAGGCACCGGGGCCTGACCATCACCGCGATCACCGTCGTGGTGCTGCTCATTCTCCTGGTCGTGGCGGACCGTGTCGCGGCGAGCATCGCCGAAAATGAGGTCGCCAACCAGATCAAGTCGCAGGGATTCCCGGTCAAGCCCAAAGTGACGATCTCCGGCTTCCCGTTCCTCACTCAGCTGGCCGCGCGTGACTTCCAGCAAATGAACATCACCGCGGACAATGTAACCGAAGGCCCGCTCGACATCGCAAGTATCAACGCGACCCTGCACGGCGTCCATATCAATTCGGGCTTCAACGGCGCCACGGTCGACCAGGTGAACGGCACCGCACTGGTCACGTTCGCCGGGCTGAGCCACGCGGCGGGTGTGGGGGACGGCATCACGCTGTCCAACGCGGGCAACGGTGACGTGAAGGCGAGCATCGACCTGGGGTTCGTCAGCGGGAACGCGCTCGCCCAGGTGACCCGGGCCGGGCCGCACCAGATCAACGTACGGTTCACCTCGTTCGGCGGCATTCCGCCGAGCGTGCTGGGCCCGCTGCAGGACTTCACGATCAGCGTGCCGAACCTGCCCGCCGGGATGACCATCCAGAACGTGAGCGTGACCGGGCAGGGACTTCTCATCAGCGTCGCCGGGACCCATACCACCTTCAGCCAGTGACCGTAGAGGGCTCGTGCCCGTGACGACCGAAGCCCGGAACCGGTTCGCGCAGCGGCTGTTCACGCCGCTGCCGTCACGTTACGACCGGCTGGCCGAAATCCTGTCGATGGGCCAGAACGGCCGCTGGCGGCGCGCGATGGTCGACCGGATCGCTTGGCGGGCAGCCGACGGCACCGGAGCAGCCAGCGAGGCGGGAGCAGTTGCCGGGGAGGCACTGGTCCTGGACGTGGCCTCCGGGACCGCTGGGGTCGCGCTCCAGCTAGCGTCGCGGACCGGGGCGCGGGTGGTCGGCCTCGACCTGACCGAGGGAATGCTGCGGCAGGGCCGGGCCAACGTGACAGGCGCCGGCCTGGGGAGCAGGATCGGCCTGGTGGCCGGCCAGGCGGAACGGCTGCCGTTCCCCGACGCGAGTTTCGACGCGCTGACCTTTACCTACCTATTGCGCTACGTCGATGACCCGCAGGCGACACTGGCGGAGCTGGCGCGGGTGGTCAAGCCGGGCGGGACGATGGCGAGCCTGGAGTTCTGCGTCCCGCCGACGGCCTTCTGGAGGACCTCGTGGGTGCTGTACACCCGGGTCATCCTGCCGGCCGGGGGCCTGCTGCTCGGTGGGCCGCCCTGGCTGCGGGTGGGCCAGTTCCTCGGGCCGAACATCACCGGCCACTACCGCCGGTATCCCGTCCCGTGGACGGTCGAGGCGTGGCGGCGGGCCGGTTTCACCGGGGTCGGGACGCGGATCATGAGCCTGGGCGGCGGCCTGGTCATGTGGGGCCAGCGCGCCGATGACTGACCGCCTCCGCCCGGCCTATTACGCGGCGCGGCGCGAGGGGCGGCCTGGAGGGTGGCGAGACTGGTGGACGCTCCTGCACCCGCCGTATACCGCCTGGCACCTGTCCTACGTGGTGATCGGCGCGTCGCTGGCCCCGCACGTCTACGTCAGCCGGCTCCTGTACGCGGTGGCGGCGTTCTTCCTCGCCGTCGGCATCGCCGCGCACGCCCTCGACGAGCTGCACGGCCGCCCGCTGCGCACGACCATCCCGGCCGCGGCCCTCGTCATCGCGGCCGCGGCCAGCCTGGCCGGCGCGGTCGGCCTGGGTGTCTACGGCATCACCCAGGCGGGCTGGATCCTGCTGCCGTTCCTGGTGGCTGGCCCCGCCCTGGTGATCACGTACAACGCGGAGCTCTTCGGCGGCATCCTGCACAACGACCTGGGGTTCGCCGCGGCGTGGGGCGCCTTCCCCGTGCTCACCGGATACGCCGCCCAGGACGGGACCCTGGCTCCGGCGGCCTTCGCGGCCGCCGCGGCGGCCCTCGCGCTGTCCGCGGCGCAGCGCCGGCTGAGCACTCCGGCGCGGGACATCCGCCGGCACACGGCCCGGCTGGAGGGCACAATCACCCGGGCGGACGGTACGACCGCCCCCCTCGGCCCCGACCTGATCCTGGACCCGCTGGAAGGAGCGCTGCGGGCGATGTCGTGGGGCCTGATCCTGCTCGCCGCCAGCCTCGCCATGGCCCGCCTGACCTGAACGGCCCTGTCCGTATTAGGGTTAGCCGGAATAGCCGGGCGAAAGGGCATTCCCCCGGCTTACGGCGCGTACGCGGATCTGCTGCCTACGGACCTTCGTTGGCTCATAATTGGGCTAAGAGGGCCTGGCGAATGGGTATCAGGACAGGGAGCGGTGATCCTGGCAATCACCGTCGGTGTCAAACGGGTGAGAAGCCGACAGGAGAGCACCACGTGACAATCGGCATGACAGTCGATAACAGTGCCCCGCCGCAAAATTCGTCGGTGCGGACCATCATCCTCGGTATCGACCACTCCGGGCGCATCGTCCAGCACGACCGCAACGCCCCGGCTGTGCTCGCCCGCCCCGCCGACCAGTTGCTCGGTGCCAGCCTCAGCGACCTGCTGAGCGGGGATGGCCCCGCTGACAAAAAGGCAGGCCAGAAGGCAGGCAAGAACGCAGGCAAGAACGCAGGCAAGAACGCGAGCATGGCTACCGGGACCGCCGAGAGGACCGAGGCCAACGGGACCGCCGGGCGGGTACCGGGCTCCACCGGATCCGCGGCCCCGGCCGGCGACGACATCGTGGCGGGACTGCTGGAGGCGATCCGGTCCGACCGCGAGGGCACGGCCATGCTCTCGATCCACACCGAGAGCGGCAAGGCGGACGCGGTGGTCACCGTGCACCCGATGCGCGCCGGCGACGCGAACGTCGCGGCCCTGGCCCTGCTGCGGGTCCCGGCCCCGGTGGCCGAGCGGTTCGTCGACCCGGCGCTGATGCGGCAGGCCCTGCTGGACCGGACGTTCAAGCGGATCGGCGACACCCTCGACTTCAACCATGTCGCCCGCGAGCTGATTACCACCCTGGTCCCGCATTTCTGCAACTCGGGTGGCATCGCCGTGCTGGAGAGCCTGATCGGCGAGGATGAGTTCCCGGCGCACGGGCCGGACGGCTCCCATCCCCTGCGCCGCCTGGCGGTGGCCAACGACGCGGAGGAACCCGCCTGGGAGGCCACCTTCCCCGTCGGCGAAATCCTCCGCTACCCGCAGGGCTCGCCCTACGTGCTGTGCATGGACTCGGGCAAGCCGGTTCTGGAGGGCAGGATCAGCAAGGACGAGGCGGGAGAGCTGGCCGACATGTGGCAGCGCCAGCCGGTGTCCGACCTGCTGGCCGACGCCTCGATGCTGCTGCTGCCGCTCATCGCGCAGGGCAGCACGCTCGGCTTCTTCGTCTGCGTGCGAAAACCGGGCTACCGCCGGTTCGACGCGTACGATCAGGAAATCGGGATGGAGTTCGCTTCGCGGGCCGCGATCTTCATCGACAACGCGCGGCGGTACAACCGCGAGCACGCCACCGCGCTGACCCTGCAGCGCAGCCTGCTGCCGACCGGCCTGTCCGCGCCGTCCTCGGTCGACGTTCGGCACCGGTACCTGCCGGGCAGCAAGCTCATCGAGGTCGGCGGCGACTGGTACGAGTCGATCGCGCTGCCGGGCGCGCGGGTCGCCCTGGTCGTCGGTGACGTGGCCGGGCACGGTGTCCGGGCCGCGGTGACCATGGGGCGGCTGCGGACTGCGATCCACACGCTCGCGCGGCTCGAGCTGCCGCCCGCTGAGTCGCTGCAGCAGCTGGACGAGCTCATGCACACGCTGGGCGAGCGGGAGCCGCACTTCGCGACCTGCGCGTACGCGATCTTCAACGCGGTCAGCGGCACCTGCGAAGTGGCGGTGGCCGGGCATCTGCCACCGCTGCTGGTCCGGCCGGACGGCAGCAACGAGTACCTCGACGTGGCGCCCGCTCCGCCGCTGGGCGTCGGTGAGGGCCCGATCGAGAGCCGCGTGTTCACGATCGAGGACGGCAGCCTGTTCCTGCTCTATACCGACGGCCTGGTCGAGAACCGCACCCGGGACATCGACGATGGCCTCCAGCGGCTGCAGAAGATCTTCAGCGATGGCGCCCCGTCACGCTCGCTGGAAGAGCTGTGCAAGGCAACGCTCGACGGCGTGTACGCCGACCAGCAGCGCGACGACATCGCGGTCCTGCTGGCCCGGCTGTCCCGCATTCCCGAAGGCCACCATGCGACCTGGACGCTGGGCCGGGAGCTCACCTCGGTGGGCCGGGCCCGCACGCTGATCCGGGAGCCGATGGAGCGCTGGGGCCTGGAGGACATGATCCCGGTCACCGAACTGCTGGTGTCGGAGCTGGTCACGAACGCCCTGCGGTACTCCCCCGGCAAGGTCACACTGCGGATCGTGCGGGAGGGCGCGCTGGTCTGCGAGGTGGGCGACAACTCCGCCGCGCTGCCCCGGCTGCGGCAGGCCGGCCGGGACGACGAGAACGGCCGCGGCCTTCAGGTGGTCAGCCAGTTCGCGCAGCGCTGGGGCGCCCGCCGGACCCGCACCGGCAAGGTCGTCTGGTGCGAGCAGCCCCTCCCCGGTGTCGAGGTCAATCCTCTGCCGTTGCATTAGTGCCGTGCTGGGCCGGGGGGACGACCCCCCCGGAACCCCCCGCTGCGCTTCGCGCCCCGCTGCGGTACTTCGCCGAGACACCGGCCACTCGCCCGGGCCAAAGCCCGGGACGCTGTGCTGGCCCGGGGGGACGACCCCCCCGGAACCCCCCGCTGCGCTTCGCGCCCCGCTGCGGTACTTCGCCGAGACACCGGCCACTCGCCCGGGCCAAAGCCCGGGACGCTGTGCTGGCCCGGGGGGACGACCCCCCCGGAACCCCCCGCTGCGCTTCGCGCCCCGCTGCGGTACTTCGCCGAGACACCGGCCACTCGCCCGGGCCAAAGCCCGGGACTCGCTGGGCCGGTATGAGCGCCTCGCCGTAGCCTGCGCGGGGTACTCGCCCTGCCCCCTACTCGACGGTGACGCTCTTGGCTAGGTTGCGGGGCTTGTCTATGTCGCGGCCTAGCTTGGCGGCCATGTGGTAGGCGAACATCTGCAGCGGGATCGTGAGCAGGATGGGGTCCAGTTCCGGCGTGCAGTGTGGGACGCGGATAACCGCGTCGGCCAGGTCGGCGGGCAGATCGCCGCTCGTCACCGCGATGACGGGGCCACCGCGCGCCTTGATCTGCTCGATCGTGGAGATGTTCTTGCTCAGCAGCTCGTCGTCGGGGACCAGCACCACGCTCGGCATGCTCGCGTCGATCAGCGCCAGCGGCCCGTGCTTTAGCTCGGAGGCCTGGTACGCCTCGGCGTGCACGTAGGAGATCTCCTTGAGCTTCTGGGCGCCCTCGCGCGCGACCGGCCAGGCACGGACCCGGCCGATGAAGAACATGTGCTCCGCGTCGGCGAACTGGCCGGCGATCGTGGCGATGTTGTCCTCCTGGGCGAGCACGTGATCGATCTGCTCCGGCAGCGCGCGCATGCCAGCCACGATCCTGGCCCCCTCGGCTGCGGACATGTCGCGGACCCGGCCGATGAGAAGGGCAAGCAGGGCGAAGGACGCCGCCATGTTGGTCAGCGCCTTGGTGGAGGCGACGGCGATCTCCGGTCCGGCGTGCAGGAACACGCCGCTGCCGCACTCCCGTGCGATCGCGCTGCCGACAACGTTGACGGCGCCCACGACCTGGCCACCCTTCCGCTTCAGCTCCTGGACGGCCATCAGCGTGTCCAGCGTCTCGCCGGACTGGCTGATCGCGACGTAGAGCGTGTCGGGGTCGACCACCGGGTTCCGGTAACGGAATTCGGACGCGGGCTCGGCGTCCGCGGGCACCCGGGCCAGCTCCTCGACCAGGACGGCCCCGATCTGCCCGGCGTAGTACGCCGATCCGCAGCCGAGGAACTTGACCCGCCGGACCGAGCGGAGCTGGCGGGCGTCCAGGCTGATGCCGCCGAGGCGCGCGGTGGCGAACCGCTCGTCGAGCCGGCCGCGGAGCATACGGCGCAGCGCTTCCGGCTGTTCGTGGATCTCCTTCCGCATGAAATCCTCGTACGGGCCCAGCTCGTAGTCGCCCGCCTCGGCCTCGACCATGGTCGGCGTCTTGTCCGTGCGCTGGTTGTCCAGCGTGCGCGTCTGGTAGCCGTTGGAGCGCACCGTGGCGACCTCGGCGTCGTCGAGGTAGACGACCTGCTGGGTATGCCGGACGATCGCGGCGACGTCGGAGGCGATGAACATCTCGTTCTCCCCGATGCCGAGCACGATCGGGCTGCCGTTGCGCGCCACCACCAGCTCGTCGGGATGGCGCACGTCGAGAACGAGCAGGCCATAGGTCCCCTCGACCCGGCTCAGCGCGCGCAGAACGGCATCCTCCAGGGAGCTGCCGTCGGTCATCTCGGCCGCGATGAGATGGGCGAGGGCCTCGGTGTCGGTGTCGGAGACGAGTGGGACGCCGACGGCGGTCAGCTGGTCACGCAGTTGCTCGGCATTCTCGATGATGCCGTTGTGCACCACGGCGATGTTGCCCGCGGCGTCCAGGTGCGGGTGCGCGTTGATCTTGTTGGGCTCGCCGTGCGTCGCCCACCGGGTGTGCCCGATCCCGACGGTGCTACGGACCCGGTCGCTGACCTGATCCCGGAGATCCTGCACCCGCCCCGCGGTCTTGGTGACCTGAAGCCTGCCGCGGTAGACCACCGCCAGGCCCGCGGAGTCATACCCCCGGTACTCCAGCCGGCGCAGCCCTTCCAGCAGTACGGGCACCGCCTCCCGGCGGCCGACGTAGCCCACGATTCCGCACATGAATGCGTCTCCCCCTCCGGGTCAGCCGTACACAATCCGGCGGAGCTGACGCTGCGACAGCGCCGGCGCCGCGAACCGCCGCGTGGTTATCTCGGCGGAGATAGCCGACCAGATATCGGCATTCTTGAGTTGGCGGAGCCTCAGCTCGTGATGCCGCTGGCGCACATAGTCCTCGACGGTTTCGTCGAAGTACGCCAGCACGTCCGCGATGACCCGCGCCGCGGTGACGTTCGGCAGGCCCGTCGACGCCGTCACGTAGCGGATCAGGTCGGACTCCACAGAGGGGAGCAGCTCCGGCATGACCCCCAATGTGCCATCTTCGGCCGCCCCACGGCAACTTCCCTGCCCGGAATCGGGCACAATTGTCCCTAATTTTCCCGAAGCGGGGTCCAAGGCGCGCTGTCCGGCTAGAATCTGCCAGGCGATAAAGCCGTACCGCCGGAAACGGCAACGCCCGTGTCCCGGGATGAGCGGACACGGGCATCACCATGTAACCAGGCGCAGTCTCAGTTGCTGAGCGTGGTCTTCTGCACCTGAAGCAGGAACTCGGCGTTGCTCTTGGTCTCCCGCATCCGCTCCATAAGGAGTTCGAGTGCCTGCTGCGGGTCGAGCGCGTGCAGCACCCGGCGGAGCTGCCAGATGATCTTCAGCTCGTCGGGGGGCATCAGGATCTCTTCCTTGCGGGTGCTGGAGGCGTCCACGTCCACGGCAGGGAAGAGCCGCTTGTCGGCGAGCTCGCGGCGGAGCCGCAGCTCCATATTGCCGGTGCCCTTGAACTCCTCGAAGATGACCTCGTCCATCCGCGAACCGGTCTCGATCAGAGCCGTGGCCAGGATGGTCAGCGAGCCGCCGTTCTCGATGTTGCGCGCCGCGCCAAAGAACCGCTTCGGCGGGTACAGCGCGGTGGAGTCCACACCACCGGACAGGATCCGGCCGCTGGCCGGTGCCGCCTGGTTGTAGGCGCGGCCGAGGCGGGTGATGGAGTCCAGCAGGACAACCACGTCGTGACCCATCTCCACCAGGCGCTTGGCGCGCTCAATGGCCAGCTCCGCGACGGTCGTATGGTCGTCGGCGGGGTGGTCGAAGGTGGAATGGATCACCTCACCCTTGACCGTGCGCTGCATGTCGGTGACTTCCTCGGGACGCTCGTCGACGAGGACGACCATGAGGTGGCACTCGGGGTTGTTCTTGGTGATCGCGTTGGCGATCGCCTGCAGGATCATCGTCTTGCCGGCCTTGGGCGGGGACACGATCAGGCCACGCTGGCCCTTGCCGATGGGGCAGATCAGGTCCATGATCCGGGTGGTCATGATGCCGGGCTCGGTTTCCAGCCGGAGACGGTCCTGCGGGTAGAGCGGGACCAGCTTGGAGAATTCGACCCGGGACCGGGACTGCTCGGGGTCGAGCCCGTTCACCTTGTCCAGGCGGATCAGCGCGTTGAACTTCTCCCGGCGCTCGCCGTCGCGCGGCTGCCGCACGGCGCCCTCGATGACGTCGCCCTTGCGCAGGCCGTAACGCCGCACCTGGGACAGGGACACGTACACATCGTTCGAACCGGGCAGATAGCCGGTCGTCCGGACGAAGGCGTAGTTTTCGAGAACGTCGAGGATGCCCGCGATCGGGATCAGCACGTCGTCGTCGGTGATCGTCGGCTCGGGCTCGCCACCGCCCGGGCCACGCTCGCGGCGCCGGTTGCGGTTGCGGAACCGGTCACGGCTGCGGCGGCGGCCCTGACCGTCACCGTCGTCGTCACCGCGGTAGGACTGGTCGCCTCCAGACGGCTGCGCGGCGGCCGGCTCGCGGCTGTCACTGCGGTCCCCACGGTCGCGGCCCTCGCCGCGCTCACCGCGGTTGCCGTCGCGGCTGTTGCCGTCCCGGCCATCGCGGCCGTCGCGGCTGCTGTCGCCGCGCCCGCGGGACTGCTGAGCGTCACCGCGGCTGTTGCTGCCCCGGCGGCGGCGGTCGCCACGCGACCCGTCTGCGGGCTGCTGGCCGTCACCGCGGACGGCCTCGGTCGCCGTCTCCTGGCCTGCCTGGGGGCTCTGTGAGCCCTGCGCAGCACGGCCGGTGTCGCTCGCGGGGGCCTGGTCGAAGCTGAGCTGCTGGCTGACGGCATCGGCGCGGCTTGAAGCGGGCACGCCATTGCCGTCGGCCCGCGCGTCGCCGCGGATGCCGGTTTCGGTGGATGTCTGTGGTTCCATGGCGTCCTGCTTGAGCGGGCGAGACGCGTCGGCTCCCGCCGACGCGGCCCGCGGGGCTGAGACTTCGCGGGAAGTAGCGCCGGCCCGGGAACCGCGGCGCGGCTCCTCAGCGGTGCCGCCGCCCTGCTTCTCCTGGATCGCCGCGATCAGCTGGCTCTTGCGCATGCGGGCCGTGCCCGCGATGCCCATTTGCTGCGCAACCTGCTGCAACTCGGGCAGCAGCAACGCGGAAAGACCCGTCCCCTGGCGGCGGCGCCCCTTGGCCGCCGCGGCACCGTCCGACCCGGCTGGCGCCCTGGACCCGGCGTGGGAAACCTCAGGGTCGGCATTCACCGGGGATGCCGGACGACCGAGGGGGGTTTCCTCGGGCGCATCCTGTGCGCCGCTGAGGAATTCGGTGGTGTCGCTCACTAATGGTCCTTCCATTACGATCCTCGGCCGGTCCTACGGCCGATCGGCCGGGCGCCGCGACCTGGCGGTGCCCAGGCGTAGGTTCACGCTTCCCTGATATGCGTCATTGCCCTGGCGCTTTGGGATGTTCCTCCATGAATGTGCTGTGCGCCCGCAGCCAAGCGAAACAAGCCCAGGCAAACCCACGCGGCCACCCGCCTGAGTTCCCGGATTCCGTTCGCCTGCCAACCCGTTCTCCCCCGGGAACCGGGCGAGAACGAAAAACTCTAAGTGACGCATTGCCGGGGGGCCACTGCCTGACCACGGCAGCAACAGCTGTCAGGTCACATATGGCTGGTGAGCACCCGCCCCGGATCGGGGCACCTGGTGCAACACCCAGCCTAACACCATGAGAGCCCACCGCATTCCCTCACCGGTATCCGTGTGTCGCAGAAGAGGACGACCAGCATGCACAGGATGGAGCGTGTCCGGTCACCGGAGGCGCTCGTTCTCCTGGCGTGATCACTGGGGTGTGCCGCCTGCGGGAACTGAGCCTGGCGTTACGGACTGGATGCTAGCGCCTCGCCGGTCAACGTCAAGAACGCTTATATCCCAGTCGATACCCATTTCCCGGATGGTTGAATCCAGGACATTAAGGCTGGCCGTGGCCGGGGCCTGCGCAGACCAGGACGCAGGCCCAAGGTCAGGCTCTGACATAGACGCGGGCCGGACCAGGAACGCGAGCACGGACGGGCCCGCCCCGGATACCACGGCGGGAACGCCACCCTCGCGCAGCCGCCGGACCAGGTCCGCGGTAACGGGCATCACCCCGCCCCGGTAGGGCTGGTGCAGCCAGTCCCGGGTCGCCTCGAGCAGATCGCCCGGCGCGCTGGTGAGCGCGGCGACGAGCAGGGCACTGCGGGCGGCGTTAGCCGCGGCGTCGGCGTGCGGGACCGATTCCGGCAGCACGCCCCGGGCCGTTTCGGTGGCGAGCGGCTCCGGCGCGACGATGGCCACCGGCACGAGGGTCGTCAGCGGGGACAGCCGGGTCGCCCGCGCGCCGCCGTCGCCGGTCCACGCGATCGTCAGCCCGCCAAGCAGGCACGCTGCCACATTGTCGGGATGGCCCTCCAGTTCCGACGCCAGCCGGAGCACTGCGCCGGCCGGCAGCCGCGCGGCTCCGCCGTCGGCGAGCGCGCGGGCGGCCAGGATGCCGGAGACGATCGCCGCCGCGGACGAGCCGAGCCCCCGTCCGTGCGGGATGCGGTTGGCGCAGCGCAGCGCGAGGCCGGATGGCTGGCCATCCAGCAGGCCGAACGTTTCGCGCATGGCCCGTACCACCAGATGCTTCTCCCCCGCCTGGGCGGTGGCTTCTCCCTGGCCCGCGACCTCGATCGTGAGACCGGGGCGGTCGGTGCGCGCCTCCACCATGTCGTGTAGCGAGAGCGCGAGGCCGAGCGCGTCGAACCCCGGCCCGAGGTTGGCGCTGGTGGCGGGGACACGGACCCGAACGGAGCCGTCCATCGGGGGCGTTCAGGCCAGTCCGAGCGCGGCGGCCGCGGCCGCGGAGTCGGCCGAGATGGTGGCCGGTGAGGGGGCTCCGGACAGCGCCCAGTCAGGATCCTTCAGCCCATTGCCGGTAATCGTGCAGACGACCCGGGACCCAGGGGTGATCAGGCCGCCGGCATGCGCCCGCAGCAGGCCCGCCACACTCGCCGACGAGGCCAGCTCGCCGAACACGGCTTCCTCCCGGGCCAGGATCCGGTAGGCGGAGAGGATCTCCCGATCGGTCACCGCGCTGATCAGGCCGCCGGATTGGTCGCGGGCCGCCTCGGCCTGATGCCAGGAGGCGGGGTTGCCGATCCGGATCGCCGTCGCGATCGTTTGCGGCTGGCGAACCGGCTCCCCGTTCACGATCGGGGCGGCCCCGCTGGCCTGGAAACCGAACATCCGCGGCGTGTGCGTGGCCAGCCCGTCCCGGGCGTATTCCTGATATCCCATCCAGTACGCGGTGATGTTGCCGGCATTGCCCACGGGCAGGCAGTGCACGTCGGGCGCGTCACCGAGCGCGTCGACGATCTCGAACGCGGCGGTCTTCTGGCCCTGGATACGGTCCGGGTTCACCGAGTTGACCAGGGCGACGGGATATTCGGCGGAGAGCTTGCGGGCCACTTCGAGGCAGTCGTCGAAGCTCCCGGTCACCTGGAGCAGTTTCGCGCCGTGGACGAGCGCCTGGGCCAGCTTGCCGATCGCGATCTTGCCCCGCGGGACGAGGACCGCGCAGGTCATCCCGGCGCGCGCGGCGTAGGCGGCGGCGCTCGCGCTGGTGTTGCCGGTGGACGCGCAGATCACCGCCTGAGCCCCGCGTCCGGCCGCGGCGCTGATGGCGACGGTCATCCCACGGTCCTTGAACGAGCCGGTCGGGTTCGCGCCCTCCACCTTGAGGTACACGTCGCACCCAGTCCGCGCGGACAGCACCGGCGCGGGCAGCAGCGGCGTGCCGCCCTCGCGCAGGGTGACGACTGGCGTGTCACCGTCGACCGGCAGCCGGTCCCGGTACTCGGCGATCACCCCGCGCCACAGACGCTGAATTCCCTGCGCCGGACCCGGCGGGGCGGGCATGGCCGCCGGGTCGGCTGGGCGGGGCGGGACAGGCCGCTCCGGGACGGGCGTCCGATTCTCGGCCCTCGGCGCGGCGGACGTCGGCGCCTCTGGCAGGCGGACAACCGGCTCGGTCATGATGGACCCTCCTCACCTTCCACCCGCATCACGCTGGCTACGGCGCGGACCACGCCGAGGGACTCGAGTTCGCCGACCGTCGCGGCCAGCGCCGCGTCACGGGCCTGGTGGGAAACGATGATCAGCTGCGCGTCGTCGCCGCGGGCTTCCTGGCGGGCCGCGCGGATGGAGACGTCGTGCCGCGCGAACGCGTCAGCCACCTGGGCGAGCACACCCGGCCGGTCGGCGACGTCCAGGGAGACGTGGTAGCGGGTGAGCGTCTGCCCCATCGGCATGACCGGCAGCGCGGCATAGGTGGAGGCGTCCGGCCCGCGCGTCCCGGCCAGCCGGTTCCTGGCCACCGCCACGATGTCGCCGAGGACCGCGCTGGCGGTGGGGGTGCCGCCCGCCCCCGCGCCGTAGAACATGAGACGGCCCGCCGATTCGGCCTCCACGAAGACCGCGTTGTAGGCGCCGCCGACCGCCGCCAGGGGGTGGGACCGCGGGATCATCGCCGGGTGCACGCGGACCGACACGCCGCCGTTGGTCCGCTCGCAGATCGCGAGCAGCTTGACCACGCAGTCCAGCGCGCGCGCACTGGCCATGTCGGCGGTGGTGACGTCGGTGATGCCCTCGCGGTGCACGTCGGCGGCGGTCACCGCGGTGTGGAAGGCCAGGCCGGCCAGAATCGCCGCCTTGGCCGCCGCGTCGAAGCCCTCGACGTCCGCGGTGGGATCGGCCTCGGCGTAACCCATCGACTGGGCCTCTTCCAGGGCCTCGGTGAACCCGACGCCCGAGGAGTCCATCCGGTCCAGGATGTAGTTGGTCGTGCCGTTGACGATGCCGAGCACCCGGCGCACCGCGTCCCCGGCCAGCGACTCGCGCAGTGGCCGCAGCAGCGGGATGGCGCCGGCCACGGCGGCCTCGTAGTACAGATCCGTACCGTGCTCGCGCGCCGCGCCGTGGATCTCTGCGCCGTTCTCGGCCAGCAGCGCCTTGTTCGCGGTGACCACCGACTTGCCCGCCTTCATCGCGGCGAGCAGCAGGGACCGGGCGGGCTCGATGCCGCCGATCACCTCCACGACGATGTCGATGTCCGGCCGGGTGGCCAGCCCCATCGCGTCGGCGGTGAGCAGGTCGAGGTCGATCCCGGCGTCCCGGGGATGGGCCGGGCGGCGGACCGCGATGCCGGCCAGCTCGAGCCGGGCCCCGGTCCGCACGGCCAGATCGGCGGCCTGCTCGCGGAGCAGCCGCGCGACCTGGGAGCCGACCGAGCCACAGCCGAGCAGCGCGATCCGCAGGGCTGCCCGGTTTCCTGCCTCCCTCGCGGGCGCTTCGCTGGCCGCGGGAGGCGTCTCAGGGGCGGTCATCCGAGGTCCAGCCGCAGCAGGTCGTCCATGGTCTCCCGGCGGACGATGACCCGGGCCGCGCCGTCCCGCACGGCCACCACCGGCGGGCGCGGCACGTGGTTGTAGTTGCTGGAGATGGACCGGCAGTACGCACCGGTGGCCGCGACGGCCAGCAGATCACCCGGGGCCAGGTCGGACGGCAGATAGGTGTGCCGGACCACGATGTCCCCGCTCTCGCAGTGCTTGCCCACCACGCGGGACAGCATGGGCGGGGTGTCAGAGGCGCGGGAGACGAGCGCGCAGGTATAGGTCGCGTCGTACAGCGCCGTGCGGATGTTGTCGCTCATGCCCCCGTCCACACTGACGTACGTGCGCAGTCCGTCCACGTCCTTGATCGTTCCGACTTCATAGATCGTAACCGTGCCGGGCCCGGCGATCCCCCGTCCAGGCTCGACGGTGAGCCGGGGCCGGGGCAGCCCGGCGGCCTGGCACTGCCGGTCCACGATGTCCCGGATGCTCTGCGCGAGCACCTTGACCTCGGGCGGCGCATCCTCGTCGGTGTAGGCGATTCCGAATCCCCCGCCGAGGTCGAGTTCCTCGATCTCCACTCCGTGCTCGTCGCGAATCCGGACCGCCAGCTCGAGCACCCGGTGCGCGGCGACCTCGAACCCGGCGGTGTCGAAGATCTGCGAGCCGATGTGACTGTGCAGGCCGGCCAGCTCCAGGTCCGGGCAGGTGACGACGCGGCGGACCGCCTCGTCGGCCGCGCCGGAGGACAGCGAGAAGCCAAACTTCTGGTCGTCGTGCGCCGTGGCCATGAACTCGTGCGTGTGCGCCTCGACCCCGGTAGTGACGCGGACCAGGACGCGGGGGCGGGCGGCCGGGGCGCCGGGCCGGTCCCGGTCGGCGACGTGGGCCAGACGCGCGATCTCCTCGAACGAGTCGACGACGATGTGCCCGACACCGGCCGCCACGGCGCGGGTGAGCTCGGCCAGCGACTTGTTGTTACCGTGCATGGTGATCATTTCCGGCGGGACCCCGGCCGACAGGGCGACCTCCAGCTCACCGCCCGTGCACACGTCCACGCCGAGCCCCTCGTCGCTGACCCAGCGCAGCGCGGCCCGGGAGCAGAACGCCTTCGCGGCGTAGAAGACAGCGGCGTCGGGCCCGAACGCCTCGCGGTACTCCGCGCACCGGCTGCGCATGTCCGCCTCGTCACAGAGGAACAGCGGCGTACCGTAGATCCCGGCCAGCTCGCGCACGTCCATCCCGCCGATCATCAGGACGCCGTCTTCCCGGCGCGCCGAACGCGGCCAGATCGCCGCCGAGAGCGTGTTCAGGTCGGTGGGCGGCGACGGCGGGTGATCGGCGGGCAGCACGTCGGCGTAACGTGGCCCGGCCGGGTGGGCGACACGGCTCATGACATTCCTTCGTGGTCGGTCCGTTGACCGGCGCGGGATCGGTCGGGGTCCAGGTTGGGTAACAGCCGGCTCGGCGCACCGACGCCGAGCAGCTCCAGGCCCGCGGCGAGGCCGGTGGCCGCGGCCCCGGCCAGCCACAGCCGGGCGCGGACGGTGCGGGCATCGCCCGGCAGCCCTTCGTGCTGCGTCCCTTCGGTCCGGGTTCCTTCGGTCCGGGCCCCTTCGGTCCGGGCCCCTTCGGTCCGGGTTCCTTCGGTCCGGGCCCCTTCGTGCCCCCGCTCCGGCCAGGCCGGGCAGGATACGCGGCACACCTGGTACGTCTCCGCCAGCTCCTCCAGGAAGACGGCGAACTCGTGCGGCCGGCCGCGGCGCGCGGCCCGGGCCACCTGTTCGGGGAGCCAGGACAACGCGGCGAGCACAGCCCGCTCCCTGGGGTGCGCGAGCGAGCCCGGCCGCACCACTGCCGCCTCGCCCCTGGTCAGGTCAAGAGCAGCGGCCCAGCGCAGCGTCGACGCAGCGCAGGAGTGCGCGTAACGAACAGCATAGGCGGGATTGGCCGGGACATGCCGCGCCCAGGCGGCCGGGTCGAGGGCCACGGGATGTTCCGGGGGGATGCGGGCCAGCACATAGGTAATGGCGTCGAGGCCGGCGAAGGCGACCGCGTCCGGCAGCGGACCAGTCCCGGCCCTGGGATCGAGGGTCACCGGGGGCCGTTCGGCTGAATCAGGCACCGTCACGGTCGCGCCCGCGGCGGCCGCGAGCCGGGCGGTCACCTGGGCGACAACCAGATCCCTGGCCTCCGGCCAACTCCACGCGCTGGTTAGGTGGCCGGCCGGTGGCGCGGGGCGACTGGTTCCGGCCAGGGCGTCGCTGCGGACGCATGCGGGCCCGGTCTCGGTGACGCGGACGGCGGTTTCCGTGAGCTTCCCGGGAGTCACGGTGATGGTGAGGTAGCCGTGGCCGGTGCGCTGGGCGTCCTCGATCCAGGCGGTGGTGCGCAGGTGAGTGGCCATGCGGGCGGCGAGTTCGGCCGGGTCGGGCGCGAGGCGGAGGGGGAGGCTGCTGGAGTACCGGCCAGGCGCACCGCCGTCGCGCAGGCCGACGTCACGCTCGTGACCCGGGTACCCCGCGTCCCGGGCGGCCGCCGCGACCAGGTGTCGGAGGTCGGCGGACAGCACGTGGTCAGGGTACCGGCGGCGGGGCTTGTCCCCGGCCGGGCTCAGCCGATGAGGCCCGGGGCGAGCCGAAGGGGCGGGCGGCCCTGTGCTTCGGCGGCGGGCGGTCTTGGTCCGGTGGCGGGCGGTCTTGGATGGGCGGCGGGGTCGTGGATGGGCGGCGGGCGGTCTTGGATGGGACGCGCCCGGCGCGGCGGCTCAGCCGAGCGCAATGGGCGGGGCGCCGGCCAGTTCGCGGACCACGCGGATCATCTCGCCCGGGTCGAACGGCTTGGTCAGGTAGGCGTTCACGCCGATTTGGTGCCCGCGATCCTTGTCGTCCTCCTGCGCCCGCGCCGTGATCAGGACCACCTTGATGTGCGAGGTCTGCGGGTTCTTCCGCAACTCTACGGCGGTCACCCAGCCGTCCAGCCGCGGCATCATCACGTCGAGCGTGATGACCTGCGGCGCGATCGCCGCTACCTTGTCCAGGCAGTCCTGACCGTCCACCGCGGTGGCCACGTCGAAGCCCTCAAGCGTGAGGTTCACGGCGATAAGCTGCCTGATCACCTCGTCGTCGTCGACAACGAGGACCCGTCCCAGTGCCTGCGTCACTCGCGCGACATTATCCGCCCGGGGCGCGCGGCGCGCGCTGTTCGGTCGCGTGCCCGGAGCATGCCGCACACGGTTCGGTCGCGTGCCCGGAGCGTGCCGCACACTGGTAGTGTTGCTGCGTCCCAATCGGCGACGTTCGGCGAGAGCACGGATCGTCACCGGGCCCCCATAGCTCAGGGGATAGAGCAACGGCCTCCGGAGCCGTGTGCGTAGGTTCGAATCCTACTGGGGGCGCTTTCTCATGACCAGCCAATACGGCCTCTGACCTGGGCCTATTCGCCATAACTGGCAAAGGCCCGCGTGCAGTCGCATGCCACGCGGAGCGGCCGGATGCGGCTGTCTGTGGACCAGGTGTGGACCGGCAGTTCATGATTCACCTGGCCCGAGAGCCCGGTCGATCAGCGTGTACCAGACCTGATCGCGGCCGTGGATGCATTTGGCGTAGATGGTGAGCAGCACTTCGACGCTGTGCCCGGCCCACTCTGCGACCTGGGTTGGTGGGACGCCTGCGTTGAGGCGCAGCGAGACGCCGCCGTGGCGAAGGTCATACGGGCGCTGTGCCAGTGGTGAGGCGGCCTGCGAGGGGGTCAGGCCCGACAGGCGAGCTTGCTGCCACACGGAACGGTAGGACGTGGGGACCAGCACTCCCCCGCTTTCGCCGCGAAACAGGCGGCCGTCTGGCGCGAGCCCGTATTGCGCAATATGACGCCGCAAGATTGCCACCAGTTCGGGAGGAATGGGGACGACACGGACGGCCCGGCGCGGCCGGTTTTTCAGGCCGCGATCTTCGTGCCCCGCCCCGGTGTCAGTCCAATGCTTGCCCACCGTTGGCGTGGTCTGATGCAGCTCAAGGCGGCCCCAGCCGGACCCAGGAAGATGGCAGTCATCGGCCCGGAGCGCGAGCGCCTCGGCCGGGCGCAGCATCGCGAAGTACAGGCAGGCGAAGAACCCGACGAGGCGAGCGCCGCGACGCGGGCCAACGGACCTGACGGCGGTAAGGAGCTGGCGCACCTGCTCGGGAGAGGCGACCACGCGGGGATTAATCTCATCGATGCCGCTGTCGGCTGGTTCCCATTCGGTGGTGTCGAGAGGGTTTTCGGTCAGCCGTCCTTCCCGGACGGCATATTTCAAGATGTTGTAAAGGACGCGGCGCCGTCGGCCGAGGTAGTCCGGGGAGGCGGCGGTGCCGTCGAGCTTGAGCGCGAGCGCGTCGAGGACCTGACGGACGGTCTTGTCGTCCTGAAGCGCTGTGAGTGGCAGCGATACCCGCTTGATCCACGACAAGGCGGCACGGATGTCCGTGGGCATGTCGTCGTGCCGGTGGGAAGGGTTGAATGCCCATCGACGAAGGGCAGAACGAAGGATGGCAGGGTCCGGCATACCGTGGTCGGTTCTGATCAGAACGGGTGTGACCGCCGTCAGTGTCTCCACCGCTGAGATCCTTGATTTGCCTGCGGCTGCTGGCCATTTCATATCGATATAGTTGAGCCCGTGCTGATACCAGGTGACCGATGTTTGTTCGCGGACGTGGGATTCTGGCAGGCCCGTTACCGTGTCGCACGCTTCACCGCGCCGAGTGGCCTGGACCAGTCCGGACCGGAAGCTGTCGGCCAGGCCCCGGGTGCCGAAGGATCTGGCGAATACGGCCGTTCCTGCTTTCCAGCGCACCTGGTAGGGCTTCGGGCGGCCTTTGCGGACCCGGATGGCCCAGATCCGCACGTCGTAGCTGCCGGTCATGCGGCTGGCACCTCTTCCAGGTCGGCCAGCCACGCCTCATAGACGCTGCGCCGGATGCGCAACTCCCGGTTCGGCAGCCTGATCGCCTCAGGGGCGAGCCCGAGCTCGCGCCAGCGCTGCCAGGTCCGGCGATGGATGCCGAGATCATCCAGGATGTCGGCTACGGTAAGCCACTCGTCTTTGTGCTTCACGGGTTCATCGCTCCTCCTTCGGTCGACTGGCTGGTTGTTATGCGGCGGTGCTGGCCTGGCCGTGGTGCTCGCGGGCGCGGGCGGCAGATGCGGCGGCCAGCTCAGCGCCGGGCGCGGCGGTGTAGCCGGTTCCGGCGTAGGTCCAGGTCTTGATGACGAGGACGACGGATTCATCGAGGGGGCGACCCCAGGGGTCGCGTTCGCCTCCAGGGTGACGTTGTGCGCGGCGGTGCTCGGTGCGGGCCGCGCGCAGGGCGCCGAAGGTGACGGAGTAGCGGCGCGATTTGGTGAGGAACTGGCCGCCGTAGCCGAGCATGTGTGCCCAGCGGCGGAACCGCGGATCGCCGGTCACAGTGCGGCGGCCGAGCTGCCAGGCGGTGGTAATCATCCGCTGGTAGTGGACGGAGCAGCGCAGAGACTGGAGGTCGAAGGCGGTTCGGATGCGTTTGTCCGGTACACCGGGCACGGTCAAGGTCTTGGTGGCGTATTTGGCGATGTAGTTGGCCACGGCCGGGGCGGACAGGGCCTGCCCGGTGCCCGGCAGGTCGCCGCCGTGGCGGATGGGCCGGGCGTCGGTGCCTTGCGGTGTGCCGAAGGTGAGCCGGACCGCCGGGACGGAGGGACCGGAACTGACCGTGAGACTGATGGCGACGGTGGTCTGGCGGATGGCGTCGCACAGCAGGTCGGCGGTGTAGCGGGCGGGGGGTGGCTGGTAGTCCTGGCCAGTGGCGTCGAGGCGGATGACGGCGTGGAAGTGGACGACGCCGCGTGCCTGGTATTCACCGACCTTGACGTAGCGGATGCGTAGCACCGAGCGCAGTGCCTTCTGCGTGACGCCAGCGAGGCGGGCCAGGTGGCGTGGTAGGTAGGTGGTGAACCGGCGCCACAGCGCCCCGGCATGGGCGTTGAACAGGACGGCGGCTTCGTAGTCGTAGCAGTCGCCGCACATCGGATGGCCGAGCCGGGGGTCGTCCTCTACGTGCCGGGTCGGGCAGGAAATGTCCCGGCCGTGGGGGCAGCGGCGTGCGTCCGCATCGCGGCGTGGCCGGCAAGGCAAGACGGTCTTGCCCCGCATCCGGCGGGAGTGGACCGGCCCGAAGGAGGGGGCGGTGAGGGTGGCGAACACGCACGGATGGCCGGTGATGGTCTCGGGGATGCCTTTGCCTCCGGCCAGTCCGGCGCGGACGAGCTGGCGGGCGTCGCGCTTGTAGACGGCCGAGCAAGCGGGGCACGCGGTCTCGCGGCGGTTGCCGCACGCGACGTGCAGCACTCCCCCGGGCTCGGCGGCGGTGTCGTAGACCGGTTTGGTTTCTCCTGTGGTCAGGTCGATGGCCTCGATCCGGCCGGTGAGCCGGATGGGGTGGGAGCAGCTGCCGGTGGTGGCGAGCTGGCGTTCCCAGGCTTTGAAGTCGGCCCAGGTGATGGTCTCGGTGGTGTCGTCGGCGGTCGCCCCCAGCCCCGAGCCCGGGATGGGTTCGGGGCTGAGAGCGGCGGTCGCGGCGGTGGTCATGCTGACTGACCCCAGCGTTGCTGAGCGGGCTGGCGGGTGATACCGAGCCGGGTGCCGATCTCGGCCCAGGAGTACCCGAAGGCGCGCAGGCCAGTGACAGCCTGCCCAATGGCGGTGTCAATCTCGGTGGAGAGATCGGTCATGGCGATCAGGGCGTCGATGTAGCCGGTGGCGACGCGTCGGGCGTAGGCGCGCAGGATGCGGCGGGCGAACGCCGCGTACTCGCGGTTCTCCACCGGCCGCCTTGCCCGGTTGGGTGTCAATCGTTCGTTGACGTTGTCCGGCCGGTGAGGATGGGCCGCTGGTGTGCGGTCCCGGTAGGGGGTCAGGACGTGTGCGTGGCTCATGCTGCCCCCGTCCCGTGCCGGAGGCTGGCCGCATAAGTGGCGAGGTAGGCCACGTCTTCATCAGTGAGGTAGCCGGACTTGATCCGGCGGGGGACGCCGGTCTCCGACAGCAGCCAGCCGACGCCGCGTGCCATGGGGTCGATGTCGGCGGCGGTGTAGCCCTCGTTGGCCCAGCCCTGGCCGAGTACCACGTCGGAGCTGGAATCGGTGGTGCAGCGGAAGGCCCACCGGTAGCCGAACAGGTCCCGCATGGATGGGTCGATGACCTGATGGGATGGCCGCTGGGTGGCCAGGATGATGATCACGCCTGCCGCGCGGCCCCGGGCTACCAGGTCGCGGGTGAGAGCGGCGAACTTCTCGCGATCTTGCTTGCTGCCAACGGTGGCGGAGAAGTAGGCGTACTCATCAATGACGATGAGATAGACGTGATCGCCCGAGTCGCGGACGATCTTGCGGCGGCCGGTGGCCAGCAGGGTCTTGTACCGGTCGTCCATGGTGGCCTGGAAAGACTCGAACGCCTCGATGGCGTCTTTGATCGACGGGCCGATGAAGGTGTCGGCGCAGTGCCGCCACGGGCCGAGTTCGACTTGCTTGCCGTCGACCAGGATCAGCTTGCAGTCATAGGCCAGTGCGCCGTGCGCGGTGATCAGGTTCAGCCCAGAGGACTTGCCGCCGCCGGGCTCACCGCCGAGCAGCATGTTCCGCTCGGCCAGGTCGACGTAGACGTGCTCGCCGTTCTCATCGATGCCCAGGTGCACGGGGTCGAACATCGAGAACGGGAACGCGCCGGGATAGATGGTCATGAGGGGTTGCCTCCCTTCGAGGGTGGATGAAGGCAGGGCACCGGAGGTAGGCCGGTGCCCTGCCGTGGGGGATGGCTGGGTTAGGGGGTGACCCAGCGGTTGCACTGGCCGTCCCAGACCGATTCACCCGATGCCTGGACCAGCCCGTAGGCGGTGGTGGCGATCTGGTTGTTGGTGGTGGAGTCGAACAGCAGCCGCAGCGCCGTGCGGGCTTCCTTCACGTTGCGGGCCACCCGGTCGGTGACCAGGCCGTTCGGCGGCATGGGGATGAATTCGGTGATGAACAGCTCGCGCTGTTTGGTGGTGATGGGGATGGCCAGCAGGTCAGCGGCTAGTTCGGCGTAGCGGCGCATTTCAGCTTTGGCTCCGGTAACAGCCTGGCGGGCCTCATCGATCCGGTTCCGCCAGGATGCTTTGTGGATGAAGGAGAAGGTTGCTCCGGTGCGTTCGCCTTCCAGTTCGGCGGCGCGGAAGGTGTTGGCGCACGATCCGCACGGCGGTCGCGCGCAGCGCGCAGGCGGCGGTGCCGTCGTGCCGGTTGGTGATGGCCAGGTACGGCAGGGTCGGGCTGGCGTCGCCCGGCAGGGTGATGGGCTCATCGAGCAGTGCCAGGCACCACACGGACCGGCCGCCGTCCAGGACCCCCGCGGTTTCCCACTTGACGTTGGGCTGAGCCAGGACCGCTTCGACGATCTCGCCCATTTCGCTGTGGTCGATGACGGTGTAGGTGTCCTTGTTGATGGACAGGACGGCTCCGGTGTCGGAGCGGCAGATGGTTTTCCAGCCCTGGACGGGCTCGTAGTGCTCGGTGCCGTCGGGGTTGATGCCGGTGACCGCGTACACGTCAGCGGTTACCGGGTCTCAGCCGAGCCCGGCCAGAATGCGGGCATCCGCCCACGTGCCGGGGTAGTCATCCAGGATGGTGCCTTCCCGGTGCCAGGGCATCGGTCAACCGGGGGAGATGAGCGGCCAGGGTGGCCCGCCGTAGGCGGCTGAGGTCAGAGCCGGGGAGCGCATCGTTGGCGGTGCGGCAGCTTTCGTCGCGCCCTTCGGGCGGAAGCCCTGCGGCGCGCCGAGCTGCCGCGCCCGGCGGCCCCGGCGACCGGCCGCATGTGGTCCCCGCCGTATCTGCCCGATGCCGCGCCCGGCCGCGAGGACCAAGCCGTCAGTCTCGCGCGCCAGATGTGCCGGCGCCAGAACGGTCACCGGCACGGGGGCGGAACGCCGCGCATTATCCGGGCCGTCCCCTCCACCCGCAAGGGCACCCGAAGATCCTTTTCTAACCGCTCCGCAGAAAGGATCTTCAGGACCCACCCTTGCGCGCGGAGCCTCTGGCGACCCGGCGGGCCTGACGGCGAGGGCCAGGCCGAAGGCCAGGCCCGATAGGCGCACGGCGAACCTCACATCACTGCACGTCAGTCGGCTCTTGACAGTGATCCGGCGGCGAGTGTGACGTGCCATGCACGTGCCAGAACGGAGCGGAAACCAGGGGCATTGAGCTGTAGCCAAACACGAGCAGACCAGCTCTCACCAGGAAAGCAGCAGTTGACCGATGTCCGCGAAACGATCTCCTGGTCACTGGTCCGCGGCGCACGGTGAGCGATCTCTCGCCAGCGGACACCTCATGCTTCAGCCCCGCGTCCTGCCTGGTCGGGAGCGCCCGAATTGCGTACTGTCATCAGAAGCCAGGTCCCCTACAAGGAGGCGCGGACATGGGGGCAGCCACAGGCCCCCTTCGCCAGCCCGCGCAGCAACCAAAGGAATTTCTCATGACCGAACTAATTTGGAGCTTTTCTCCCTGGCTAGCTTTCCTGATAGGTGCGCGGGTGGGCTCGCTTTACGATGCCGTCGCGGCCGGTGTTGGCGTCGCAGCGGTGGTTACGGGACGGGCCATCATGCGCCGTCGGCTGCATCTGCTGGACGTCGCTGGTCTGTGCTATTTCCTGACTCTGGGCGCCGTTCTGATCATCATTCACCCCGGGCATCTTGATTTCTGGTCCCGCTACGCCCAGGCAGGCTCCCACGCCGCGCTCACCCTGATCGTGTTCGGCTCGGTCCTCCTCGCCCATCCATTCACCGAGTCCTATGCACGCGAAAAGACACCAGCCGCGTTCTGGCACACTCCCGAGTTTCACGCGATCAACCGGCGTATCTCAGCGGTGTGGGGACTGGCGTTCCTGGCCGGGACCATTTCGCTGATCGCCGCGGGCAGCACCGGCGACCGCCAGGTCCTGCTCCGGATCATCATTCCTTTCGGTGCCCTGTACCTTGCCTACCAGTACACGCAGAAGCAGACCAAGCAAGCGCGGAACCCCGGCCAGGCCCCCACCGGACCGGTGCCCAGCGGACACCCCAGCCACAACGTGACCAGCGGGCAGGCACCCGCAGCGCCCCTGACCGACGCAGCATCCCAGGAAGGACAACGGCATGTCCTTTGACAACCGCCCAGACGTCTCGCCCGCGACCATGACCACGACGGCGGCGAGCAGGACGGCGGACGAACCGGGCACATGACAACTCAGCCGCCTGGCCAGCCGGTTGATCTTGGAAGTCAATGCCAAAGCCAGCCAGGGCGCGCGTCCTGCCTACGGCCTGGCGAACAGCACGGCTAGCGTAGGCGGTGAACATGACTGACCCGGTGGACGGTCGCTCTTCCCGTTCTGCCGCGTCTAGGACGCCAGCGGCCAATGCGCGCAGGACATCGCAGGGGTGGCCACTGCCGGTCCGCCTGGTGGTCGGCTGGCAACTGGCCAGCAAGGCGTTCAGCGCTGGGCGGAGCCGCTTTGAGGCCAGCCTGCCGGGCCGGATCTGGAAACGGCTCAGTGAGCTCGGATTTATCGACAGCTCGGTTCAGTTCGCCGCGATGTTCACGCTCAGCTTTGTCCCGTTCCTGATGCTCCTTTCGGTGGCCCTCGGCAGCGATTTGTCGCGGGCCATCGTGATCCGCAGCGGCTTCAGCGCCAGGGCAGGGCATGACGTCACGACGCTGTTCACGCATGGCCGGACCGTATTCACCAGCCTGTCCATACTCGGCGTTGTCCTGGTGATTTTCGGCGCCGATGCCACCGCAAGCACACTCCAGACCTGGTACGCGAAAATTTTCCGGGCCGAGATCCATGGCTGGAAAGCCAGAGCGCGCCGGGCTCAATGGCTGGCTGGGGTCTTCAGCTTCCTAGCGCTGCAATTCGTCATCGGCCGGAGACTCCAGCCTCTCAGCGGGCACGTCGTGGCCTCGGCCGCGCAGTTCCTCCTCGCCGTCGCCTTCTGGTGGTGGAGCCTGCATTGCCTGCTTGCCGGGCAGATCTCCTGGCGGCGGCTGTTCCTCGCCGGACTGGCCACCGCCGTCTGCTACACGGCTGTGGGCGTCTACATTGCCTACTTCGCTTCCTCATCCATCATTTCGAATGAGGCCACCTACGGCCCAATCGGTGCCGTAATGACGCTCCTCACCATCGAGATCGGACTGGGGGTCGCTCTCCACCTCGGCGCCGTCATCGGTGCCACCATCGGAGGCGCCGCAGCCGCGTAAGACCCCAACCTCTTTCGAGACCGCTGCGCTCGCTTGATCGAGTGGGCCAGGGCGGAGCCGACCACTGCTGCCAAGCTACAGGCTCGTCTCGGCTGCATCGTGGACGCCGTACACCCCGCGTGCACCAGTGCACGGCAAACAGGGGTCACGAGCGGGCATCAGCGGCTATCTGGCGATTTCGGTCAGGCGAGGCCTCAGGTCGCGTTTGACCTGGTCACAAGGGCGCCAGATGCTGATTGAAATGGTGGTCAGGGGCGGGGTCGAACCGCCGACCTTCCGCTTTTCAGGGAGAGCGACACTGCAGACACCCTGCCTCTGGCCGAAGTGAGTGTAGCCGACGTGTTTGCCTCTCGTGGACCAGATGCGGACCAGGCATCACGCCGCGCCGCAATCTGTGCAGGTAGCGGTGCCATGGTGCTACCGCCTCCGGAGCCGTGTGCGTAGGTTCGAATCCTACTGGGGCCGCTTTGTCCCTGCTACCAGGTCAGAGGCCGGATCCGAATAGGATCCGGCCCCTTTCATGTCGATCCACAGTGTCAAGCAGGGCTGAGCTTGCCAGGGCGTAGCAAGATGTGGACCGCCTGCGGCATCCAATCCCTAAAACGGACAGACGTACCTGGTAAAACTTGTAGCAAGGGAGGTGGTTCTCGTGTCCTACGCGCCGAAACTGGCTGCCGCGCTGTCGGGAGCTACCATCCGGCAGCTCGCCTACTGGCGCAAGCCTGGACCCGACGGACAGCCGGTCTTGACCCCTGAGTACTCGGCCACTCGTCCGATCGATTACTCGTTCCGCGACGTCATCGCGCTACGGACGTGCGTACGGCTGCGCCAGGAAGCGTCGCTGCAAAAGATCCGGCGTGCGCTTGATGCTCTCCGCGTCGATCTGGGCCTGCGTGATCACTTGTCCTCCTACCGGCTCGTTGCGGACGGATCTACGATCTACCTTGCGGAACCTGACCACGCGGTGGACCTCGTGCGGCAGAAGGGCAACGTGGTCATCCACCAGTTCGTTGAGGTGCTGCAGCCGTTTTATGTGCAGGGAAGGCAGATCCCGGCCCTGCTGGAGCCGCGGGAGCATGTCCAGGTCGATCCCGGTGTCCGCGGCGGTGAACCAGTCATTGCCGGGACCAGGATTCCGTACGATGAGGTCGCAGCGCTGTTGCGTGACGGGGTAGCGGCCGACGACATCGGCGAATTCTTCCCTCAAGTCTCGCCCGACGCTGCGCGCGACGCTTATGACTTCGCGTCCTATGTCGACAGCTATGTGCAGCCGCCGGAGCAAGCTGCGTGAAGCTGCTCCTCGACGAGAACGTCCCGGCACCGATGACCTCGCGGCCAGCCACCGGGTCTTCGCCGTCGACCTGCGCGGCTTCGGCGACTCCGGCAACGAGCCGGGCGAGTACGACAGCACGACGTCGGCTGAGGACCTGCGCCGCCTCATCAGGCAGCTCGATGTCGGGCCGGTCCACCTGACCGGGCAGGACATCAGCGGGGCGACGGTCTTCCGCCTCGCGGCCACGCATCCGGAGGACGTGCTCAGCTTCACGGCCATCGAGATGGGCCTGGCCGGGTTCGGCCTGGAGATGCTGGCCGACGTCACTCACGGGGGCAGCTGGCACATCGGCGTTCTCGCCGCTCCCGGCATCCCCGAGATGCTGCTCGCCGGCCGCGAGCGCGAGTTCCTGGGACAGTTCGCGTTCTCGGCGATGAGCGCAACCCCGAGAGCGATCACGGACGCCGACATCGATGAGTTCGCCCGCACCTACTCGCGCCCCGGTGGCTGGCGCGGAGCGGCCGGCCTCTACCAGTCGATGCTGCGGGAGGGCCCCGACATCAGGGCTCTCGCGGAGACGCCAGGGCTGACTATGCCCGTGCTTGCGGTCGGCGCAGGGGGAGGCCCCTTCACGGCCGGCACCATGTCCCAGGCCGCGCCGGGTGAAGTCAGCTCCGTGTCACTCGACGGCGTGGGCCACTACGCCGCCATGGAGGCCCCCGACGAGCTGGCGAAGGCCATCCTCGGCTTCGCCGCAGGCGTCGACGCCGCCTGACTGCTCGAAGTACTGCCCGGACCAGCTGGACAGCCGCCCCCAGCGGCGGATGCGCCAGCGTCGTTCAGGGGTTCTGCGCCAGCCGCTCAGCTTGATCCGATTCCAGTCCGCTGGAATCGCCGGGCAGCACCGCGGCCGGCCCCTCCGCACGGCCACGGCGGGGACGGGCCGGCTGCTGCGTGCAGCCGGCCGTCGCGACAGGTAAGGCCGGCACCGAGGCGGGGCCAGACTCATCCGCAGAACACGCCCCCAGGCTCGCCGGCGGGGCCGGAACTCACCCGGAAATCCACCTGGCGGCAGAGGGCGCCGGGTGTGGTTGTCAGCTGGTGGCGTGCCCGGCTCTAGCTCGGGTTTGCGCGAGGCGGTAGGAGTCGGTGCCGGTCTCGATGATGTTGCCGCCGAAGGTGAGGCGGTCGACGATGGCGCGCAGAGCCTGGGGTCGGTGAAGGTCTTGGTCCAGCCAAGTTCTCGTTGGAAGCTATGGTCATGCTGTTCTTTTCCTCGCGCTCGGTCAGAACCTGGAACAGCAGCTCGGCATAGGTCGATGCAGAGCAGGTCGACGCGGCCGTAGCGGGCTAGGCCGCCGAGTCGCGGGTCCAGCCGGGGCTGGTGGCCAGGAAGATCGCGCTGATGATCTGCGGCCCCACCACCATGACGCAGGCCAGCGGCAGGACGGACAGGAGGGTCCTCGTTATCCTCTGTTCTCCCGGCGCTGCCCGGTGGCCGTAGCGCCAGCCTGATGCGAGGCTGACCCGCCAGCCGGGGTACGCCCCGGCCGCCTCCCCCTCGTCGGAAGCCAAGCCATCCGCCGAGGATCCCGCTCTCGCGAGTGGCCCTGCGCTTGCCGGCATCTCCAAGCCCGCCAGCCACTGTTCATGCTCGGCCTCGTGCTCCTCGTCGGTCTTCTGCCGGAACTCGGGTTCGGGACGGGCCCACTGCCCAAATATGGCCATGGCGCCCTCGTATTCTCCGGCCCGGTCCTCCTGCGCCCATGGGCTCCACCGTGCCGCTTCATGGATATCCATGATCAGCGAGCGGGCCCTGATGAATTCATCGGTGGAAGCGATCGCCCCAGGCCCGGGCTTCCGGTCCACCTCAATGGGCATCCATCAAGGGTGGAAGTGACACCGAATTTCCGGCCGGAAGATCGGCACACAGCTAGCTGAAGACTTCCTTGATGACATTCAGTGCAAAATGCATCACCGAAACGGAAGTATGTCACTTTCGCGTGCACTCAGTGGGACCGCTCGTACTCCTTGACCACCGAAGCCGGGATACGGCCCCGGTCGTTGACGTGGATGCCGTGGCCTCTGGCCCATGAGCGGATGCCGACACTCTGCTCCCGGTCAGGCGTCGGACGCGCACGGCGCGGACGACTTCCAGCGGCCGGGGGCGCCTTACGCGAATGCGCGACGAAGGGCTCCAGGCCCTCGCGGATCTGCTGAGCGTGCTTCGCGCACACATCGACCTCGTACGCCGAATTGCCCAGGCTGAAAGGCAGGGTCTCCTGCGCTTCCACGTCGCCATCATCCAGATCGCAGAGCAGCAGAACCTGCACCTTTTGCGCCATCGTCTCTCCTACTGGTTCGCAGCACCCATGCGGGCACACCGCTTTCGTTTCACGATACCCACTATTTTGACGTCAACGGTGAAGCAACGTCAAATTCGATGAAATGTTGACCCGGCATACACGAGCTTCGCAGCACGCAAATGCGTCAGTCGTCATCAGCAATGACGCCGACCAGACCTCAATACCAATATAGGTGTGCGAAGGCGTCCGCCGCCGTCACGAATGAGTTGGCGGACGGCTGCTGACGTCAGCCGCTGAGCTGGGGGACCGCCCGGCGACCCCATGGTTTCTGGTGACGGTCACATATGCGGTCGGGGACCGAACTGGTCCGGGTGTCTGGTGACGTAAGGTGGTGCCGCAACCAGCCCGGACCGCTGGGCCGGTACGCCCGGCGCGGCGCCGAAGGATGGTCGCACTTTTCCAGCCGCATGACCAGCAGCGTGAGACGGCGACGGCGAATCTCCGCCAGGCGCTCGCGCAGGCCTGGCTCGGCGGGCAGATGGTCACCGAGCGGCCCGGCGTCCAGCGGATTGAGCCGCGCGTGCGGGCCGGGGCCGAGCTCGACCGACCGGGTACGCAACGTCAATGGGGTGCCCGGGATCGTCCTTCACGTCCCGATCGTGCGGAACCCCTCGCGCCAGGTCGTATAGCGGGGGGTCCAGCCGAGCTCCTTCTTCGCCTTCGCGTTGGCCGCGCCGCGGGCCTGCATCAGCATGTCCAGCCCGGAGCCCATGACCAGTCGGCCCACCCACTCCGGCACGCGCCGGGGCGGGCGGGCGCCGAGCGCCGCCGCGAGCACCGGGAGCCAGTCGCGCATCGGGGCAGGCTCATCGTCGGTGACGTTGTAGATGGCCGGGCCGTCAGATTCCAGGGCGAGCACCGTAGCTGCGGCCGCGTCATGGAGGTGGATGAACGACATCATGCCTCTACCGTCGCCTACCAGGGGGTACTGGCGCCTCGCCACGGCGGTCGTCATCTGGTCCAGCTCGCCGTAGAACCCGCCGTAGCGCAGCGCGATCCCCCCGGCGGCTGTCACCGCCTGGTCCAGGTGGCTCATCGCCGCGAAGGTCTGCGCCGCCCTGGCTGGCGGTTCCGCCAGCACCGGGTCATCTTCGGAAGCCACCATCCCCGATGAGGCGTACCGGTACGGCGCGAAGCTCTGCGCGACGAGTTTGCGCACTCCCGCCGAGCGGGCGGCGGCTATCACGTTGTCGGTGCCGTCCGTCCGCAGCCGGTTGGTGGGCGCGAACGTCTTGTCCAGGCTGCGCCCGAAGCGCATGCCCGCCAGCGCCGTCGCCTGATAGATGATCGCGGCCGGGCGCACGTGGGCCACCGCCGACGTGGTCGCGGCGGCGTCCAGGACGTCCAGGACAAGCGGGGTCGCGCCCGCGGAGCGGATCCTGGCTTCCTTTGATGCAGAACGGCACGTCCCGGTCACCTCCTGCCTCTGCTCGGTAAGCTGCCGGGTCAGGTAGGTGCCGACGGCGCCGCTGGCGCCGATGATCAGTACTCGCATGGGCTTGCTCCTGTCCGTCACACCGGCGCGATCCGCCGTGTCAGTGTTTGCGTGTCCCATCTGGTGACACGCGGCGGAGCGAGGACGTGACGAGTGAGCGACGATGCAGCACCTGGCACAGATCAGGACGCAGAGCTGGCCCGCGTATTCGAGCAGCACCGGCGGCACCTGCGGGCGATCGCTTACCGGATGCTCGGCTCGCTGGCCGAGGCCGACGACGCAGTGCAGGAGACATGGGTGAGGTTCGCCGCCGCTGGCACCGAGGGCGTGGGGAACGTTAGCGGCTGGCTGACTACGATCGTCACCCGCGCATGCCTGAACGTCCTGCGCAACCGGGCCGCCCGGCCGGAGCAGCCCGCCGGGATGCACGTGCCAGACCCGATCGCCGTCCATGCGGACGACGCCGCGCCCGACCCGGAGCAGGAGGCGCTGCTCGCCGAATCAGTCGGGCTGGCGCTTATGGTCGTGCTGGACGCCCTGACACCCGCTGAGCGCGTGGCATTCGTGCTGCACGACGTGTTCGGCGTGCCGTTCAGCGTGATCGGGGAGCTTGTCGGGCGATCGGAGCAGGCGGCCAGGCAGCTGGCCAGCCGGGCCCGCCGCCAGGTCAGGGAGGCGGGGCCGAGCACGCCCGACGTGGGCCTGCCGCAGCAGCGCGCGATCGTGGACGCATTCTTCACGGCGGCCCGCGCGGGCGACTTTGACCGGCTCCTGGGACTGCTCGATCCCGATGTCGTCATCCGTGCGGACGGCGGCCCGGCCCGGCCCGGCGCCTCGGTCGTCATGCGAGGCGCGGCGCAGATCGCCCGGGCGACGATCGCGACGGCCAGCCCGCTAGCCGACTTCACCCCGGTGCTGGTCAACGGCGTAGCCGGGATGCTGATCACGGTCAGGGAAAGGCCGGTGTCGCTCATCGCGGTCACAGTCACCGGCAGCCGGATCACCGCGATGGACGGCATCACCGACCTGGATCGGCTGGCCCGGCTGGGGCTTGCGGCCCTCAGCCCCGGCAGCCGTGACTAAACGTTGCGCCGGTTCTGGGCCGGAGTCCCTCGAAGTTGATCTCGGATTTATGCATGCATTCACTGCCCCGCATAGTCATCGGGCCTTATCGGCACACTACTTTCGGCATGAGCGGTTGTCTCAAGCATTAGCTTGCCCGAGATGGTCGGTCTGGTGTCAACAGCTGCTCTTCACCTTCATGGCCCGAATCGCGGTCGGGCCGATGAGATGTACGGTCCCGTTGCGCCACTGCCCGGCGGTGGCCCCCGGACCGCGGCCAGCTCCCCGAACTGGATCGCGTTGGCGCGCTGCGCCCACCGCTTGTTGGCCAGCCCGTACGGCTGGCTCACAGCTCGGCCAGCGTGGACGCTGACATGATCAAGGCGGCGACCGCCCACGACTCGGTGACCGGAGTGTGCAGCCACGCCGATTCCACGAAAAGCAGCGCGCTGAGCGCGGCCAGGGTGATCGGCGCGGCCAGGTGCACCTTGACCTTAAGGCTGTCTTTGCGGGCTTCGCTCCGGCTTCGGGCTATCCTGAGTCGGCGAACTGTCCCCGCCCTGCGGGCCCTCTGGCACATTCACGCCCGATGTCATACAGCCCCCTCCCCCGCGGTATATATCACTGCCGATTATGCCCCCAAGAGCCATCAGCTAACGCTTAATTTATTTCGCTCGGGTAACTTGACGAAGGCACAGCGAAGTGAAATTTTATGCGCCGCTCTCGCCGATGTACCAAGCCAGCTCGCGAAACCAGGGAACGGGAAGGCACCGCGCGTATCAGGCTACGGACACGCATCTACGACTGAAGGACCTTAGGGGCCACTGCTGGCCGCGCCCCTCGGCTGGCGCCCGGCCTGCGCAGACGTGCTGAACGCGAGCAGGGAGGCCTTGAGCTGCGTGTACTCCTCCGTGGACAGCATGCCTTCCGCATGGAGCCGTGCGAGCCGGTCGAGCCGGTCGAGCCGGTCGGCGATCTGAGCCGCATCGCGCTCCGTGACGTCCGTTGCTTCGGCAAGCGCCCGGTCGGTGCGGCGTATCTCGAAGGCGAGCGCGCAGTAGATGACCCCCGTTATCACTGCCCACAGGCCGATGATCGTGATCAGAAGCGCCAGGGTTGCCTCAGGCCGTCGCATCGCCCAGATCCCGAGCAGCAATTCGATCACGCCAAGCGAGAAAGTGAACCCCCAGTGTGATAGCTCACGGCGGCGGGAGACAGAGGTGACGATATGGAAGCTGCCGGACACAGCAAGCCATGCGCCGACGAAAAAGGCCAGGACGAGGAGGGACGGGCCAGGCCATGCGACGAGGACGACACCGGCGATGACTCCGGCGATCCCGGCAACGACTTGCTCGCCCGACGTCCTGCCCGCATACGCGGGACTGAATGCGAGCGCTATCCCCCGGATGACGAAGACCAGGCCCGTGATGATGACCAGGGCGTGCACGGTCCAGTCGGTAGCCAGGATCGCGAGCCCAAGCCCGATCGAGACGAGGCCCGTGAGGAAAGGTATCCACCACAGGTGCCTGATCTGCTCGGCAACTTCCCGCAGCGGCGAGTGCGGGCCCTCACCGAGACTGGTGCTCTGGCTCATCGGATCACCCCTTGCAGCGCGGCGGCACTCATGGCTGGCCTGCCGCAAATATCCACTGTGAGAATTCCAAACGGGTCATGCAGGTCAGCCCCGATGACCACAACACCGCGCCTATCGCCTTCGGCCGGGACCAGGCCATACACCACACCGTCGTCGATGCCATCGCTGGTCCCGCGGCCACCGGCGCGCACGGCCACCGCAATTGCCTTCTCCGGAAAAAGCCACGTCACATCACGGAGGTTTCGTGTCGGGCCGAGACCGGACCGTGCCGTCACCCGACAGCGCGCAGGCCACACCTGCCACCTTTGCATGCCCTGATCATGCCCCATGAGCCGATCCTCGGCGCGACCTGACCAGGGCAAGAGGCCGGCTCGGCTCGATGCTGCCGCCTCGATGACGGGCATATGATTATAGACGGCTTTGTCTGGCATTCGATATCGTGTGTATGCAATAGCTGTGTATGCAACGACAAAACTTTCCGCGTTACATTCAATCGTCAGGATTTCCGGCCCTTTATGATAGCAGGGGCATGCTTTCCCCAGCTCGTTCGCGCGCCTGGGGCTGGTATCCGTTCCGGGAGTTCGCCTGGTCCGCCCTGACCATCTCATAGCCCGGCATTTCCTCTCAACGTACGTTCGGCCAGGCCGGTTTGTCTCGTGACGCGGCCAAGCGTCGCCAGTGTCTACGACTTCCGGCTGGGCGGGAAGGACAATTTCGCCGTCGACAGGGATATGGCCTGGCGCATGGCCGAGCTGAATCCGGCGCTGCCGCAACTGGTTCGGCCAAACCGGCAGTTCGTGTGCGCCGCTGCGGCCCGTGCAGCCGCGGCGGGCATCAGCCAGTTCCTGGATCTCGGCGCCGGGTTGCCCGCGCACCCGGCGGTGCATGAGGCCGTTCGCGAGGTGAACCCGGGCGCGCGGGTGTGCTACCTCGAAATAGGGCGGCGCTGCCACTGTCTGGGTTCGCGCTATGCTCCAAGCGGATGAGGAGGTCGGCCATGGCAGAGATTCCCTTCGCGATCGGGGCCGACGCCAGGTGTGCCGATGGGGTCTGCGGCAAGGTGACCCGCGTAGTCGTTGATCCAGTCAAGCGGGCGGTCACCCACCTGGTGGTCGAGCCGAGGCACCGGCCTGGCCTGGGCCGCCTTGTCCCGCTCGACCTTGTCGATGCCGCGACACCGAAAGAGGTCCGGCTGCGCTGCACCCGGGCGGAGTTCGATCAGCTCGGCTTCGCCGAGGATACGGATTTCGCGCCGCGGACCAGCCTGGACCAGTACTCGGGCTACAGCGCGGAACAGATGCTCATGTTGCCCTACTACAGCCCGATCGGAGGCGAGGACGTGCCCCAGACCCGAGAAGATGAGCCAGCCGGTGCCTATCGCTCCCTGGCCCCGGGTGAGGTCGACGTGCGGCGCAATGAGCGCGTCTACGCCACCGACGGCGAGATCGGGCGAGTCGAGGGGCTTGTCATCGAATCCGGCAGCCATCACGTGAGCCACGTGCTGCTGCAAGAGGGGCATTTGTTTGGCCGCAGGGAAGTGGCCATCCCGATCGGCGCCGTCACCGGGGTCATGGACGGCGTCCAGCTCAACATCACCAAGCAACAGGCGGAGAACCTGCCGCTCGTGAACATCGACCACCCCAGCGGATAGAGCCTCAGGATGCGGAGAAGCGAAACGCCAGCAGGGCCGCGTCAACTGACTTCGCGATCGGGAGGCTCGGTCCTGGTTGGCCTTGATCCTCAGGGCATCTGGTGATCCGCCAGCCAGGGCAACGGCCACGGACTTATCCGGGCGCCACAGCCAGACCCGAGAATGATCCTGCACCTCCGTCGCGCTCCGATGTCGCCTAGTGCGTCGGGGCCGAGACGGGCCCGCAACTGCCGTGGCTTAGGGCAGACAGCGTGATCAGTGCGTCCCCGGTCAGACGAACAGAGGTACGGCCGCCGTCCGGTCGGCCAGCGCTCTCATCGCCGCGTCGTCCGGCGCCTCGGCGAGCCGACTGGCCGCGTCAAGCACCTTCGGGAGCAGGTCCACGTCCCCCACGCTGTCGAGGAACACCCCGGGGCGGCTCATCGCCCACCATACGGCGAGATCGATGTCGTCCTGCTGCTCAAGCGGCTCGTACCAGGTCGCCCGGGTGTGCGGTCGGCCCGCCCACGGGCGCAGCGCGATCGACTTGATCGTCTGCACCGCGACCCGTCGCTCACGGCAGGTCTCGTACAAGGCGTCGAAGTTGTCGGCGTAGTACGGGTTCTGCATGGTGACGAAGTTGTACGGGAGCAGCACTGAGTCGAAGTCGAACCGCTCGAGGCTGCGGCGGTGCGTCGCGGCGATCTGGCTGCCGTGGCCGGTCACCCCGATCCAGCGGATGAGGCCTTGGTCCCGG
>CAVSZI010000005.1:0-36110 GCA_963732345.1 uncultured Actinomycetes bacterium
GGCCCCAGATCTCCGGAAGACCTGTGGCGCCGGGAGTTAAATGACTGGCTGCGGGATGATCTGGTAGGTGATGGGCCGGTTGTCGCCCGGGATGGACGGCGGCTCGGCGTTGATCTGGCCGGTGAGCAGGGCAAGGGCTCGCGCGACGCGGGGTGCGGCGGGTGCCTGGAGGGTGACCGTGATCGCGGCGGGGGCGAAGGTGATGGTCCCGGCCAGGCCGCGGATGATGGTCTCGCGGGTGACGGCCCGGTATTCGTCGTCGTCGCGCAGGTAGGCGTTGAGCTGGCTGGACAGCCAGTGCTCGGCGTTGTGGGCGAGCAGCCGGAGCACCATCTGCAGGCCCCGCCGTCCCGCGCGCAGGACCGCGATCCGGGCCTCGGGGTCGATCTGGTCTGCCGGCAGTTTCGCGGGAACCTGGTCCCGGGCGGCGGTCGCTGCCTGCAGTTTCTTCCGCGCGGCGGTGATCGCGTGGTTCGCGTCCGGGATCGCCTTGTTCTTGGCTGCGGCGGTGGTGCCGGGGTCGGCGAGCAGCGCGGCCAGGGCGCGCTCGGCGGCGGCCAGGTTCTTCTCCGCGTCGCGGACGGCGGCGTTCGCGGCCTTGCGTGCCGGGTTCGCGGTTATCTTGGTGTTCACCGTGATCTCGGCGGCGTAATCGCAGATCTTGTCGATGCCGTAGTTCTCCGCCGCGTACTTGAGGAAGTTCTCCTCCCGCCACCGGGACTTCAGCCAGCCCAGGATGTCCGCCGGGCACGAATCGAAGTCGGAGGTCAGGATCTGCAGCACGACCTTGCCGTGTTCGAACAGGGTGAGCTGCCGGGCCTCGCCGTAGTCCTTGAGCTGGGCTTTCTCCTCGGCCCAGGCGACCTGCCGCTTCTTGCCGCCGATGGTCACCGGGGTGATGACCGGCAGCGCGGCGGGGACCGCGAGCGGCGCGCGGCGGTAGGTGACCCAGTGCACGTCCTGCTCGCGGCAGTGCGTGAAGACCTGCGGGTAGGCGCCGCCGCGGTCGAACCCGACCATGATCGTCGCGCCGCGGCCGGCGGCTTTCTTCAGCTCGGACAGCGCCTTCGGCAAGGTGACGGTCAGCCCGGACGGTTCCCCGGACACGAAGCACACCGCCCGCCCGTCGTGGGCGGTGACGTGGGTGTCCGCGCGGCCCCTTTCCGCCCGGCCCCGCTTGTTGTTCCACCCCTTCGGCGCCGGCTTGGCGCCGGTGTAGGGGACGAAGTGGTCATCGACGTAATACACCCCGGACAGGACCGGGTCGGCGGCCAGCATCGCCGAGGCGAACATCCGCTGCACCTGCAGCGGATCGGTGCGATCCGCGATCGCGGCCAGCCGCGGGCGCAGCGTCCGCAGGCCTGGGAGCCGGGACAGCCCGGCCAGCGGCCCGGCCTCGGCGCCGGGCAGGTGCTTGAACTGCTCGGCCGTCGCCGCGCCCAGCGCGAAGCACAGGCTCACCGCCGACAGCAGCGCCACGTCACCGGGCCGGGCGTCCTCGCCCGCGGCGGCCTGCAGGATCTCCCCGGCCCCGGCCCGCGTCCCGAACGCGTGCAGCAGCATCGCCCCTGCGTACCGGGACGAGACCGTCACCGGCCCCGCGGGCCGCTCCGCGTCCGCCGCTGGCTGCGGCGGCACGGGCCCTCCGGGACCGGGCTGCTCCTCCGGCTCCGGCTCCGCGGCCTGCGTGTGAGCGGCCTCCGGTTCCGGTCGCGGCGCCTGCGGCAGCGTGTCCTGCACGTGCGCACGGCCCAGCCGCCGCAGCACCGTGGACTGGTTCACCCCGAGCCGCCGGGCGATCTCCGCGTCCCGAGCCCCTTCGGCCCGCCACGCCCGTGCCTGCTCCCACGACGCATCATCTGTCTCCCGGGGCCGTCCCGCCGGGCGGACCAGCGCGGCCGTCCCTTCCCGCAGCGCCCGCTGCCGCAGCGTGGCCACGTAACTCGGGGTCAGCCCCAGCACCGCGGCCACGTCCTTCCCGCTGAACCCCAGCTGCCGCAGCGTCACCGCCGCCACGTGGCGCATCGCCGCGTCGTCCTCGCTGAACCGGGACAGCTCCACTGACCCGGCGAAGATCACCGTCTCCCCGCCGGCGTCCAAGCGGTGCAGATCACGCGGGCAGGGCATGCCCTCCAGGATGGCGGCGGCAGCGGCGGACATGCCTGCATTTTATCTTGATCTAACATATTATGCAAGGAAATGCGGACAGTAACCGCAGGTCAAAGGCATGCCTTCCGGAGATCTGGGCCCGGTTGCGCGGCATGGAGTGCCGGGCGCCCTACGCCGAGGCGTTCTATTGCGCGAAGCTCTTGATCGGCCCGTCGGCTTAGCAGGTCTCCCTTGCATCACAAGCGCCCGCCCAGTGCTCATATGCACGTCGGCCCTCGAGGATTAGGGCGGCGGGAACCGGTCACTGGTTTGCCGCCGCAGCATCTCGTCCAGGAGGCCGGCGGACAGCAGTTCGCGGATCCGGCGCAGGCAGCTCGAGCGCCCGGCGGACGATAGCGTCCGCTTTCCGCTCGGCATACGGCTCGCTGTAGTTCCATTCCGTAGACCCGAATTGTCAGGTACCAAGTCCGATTTTGGAAGTCTTCTTGACAGTGTCAACATCTACTTAAACGTCAATAGGTCAGCCGCGTGGCACGGGGCGCGATCGACTTGCCGTCGATGCCGTGCAGCGGCAAAAGGCAAAAGTGCAGCAACCGCGCCGCACGCCACCAACCGCATTCGGCCGGTGTGGGCCATCGACCTGCCTCAACAATGCCCATAGACCTGCATGCACCTCGATGGTAAGGAGATGATCCAAAGTTCGACCCCCCAGGCAACTAATAGTCAGGATCAGACTTCCGCCGACCCGGCAGATGACGGCGCTGACGCAGGCGGGGGCGCGGGCACTGTGACAAGAAATCACGACGGGGCGAGTGCGGCTTGACGACTCGACTCGCAAGCGGCATCGGCGCGCGCTGGCCCCCTTGACACCAAGGACATATTCGGCGGAGAGGACTGAGTGTGTCGTCTATTCCGTTCTCTGCCTTACTTTAGGTCCTCGATAGTTTTCAAACGGCGGTCCTCCCTCACCATGGCCGCCAGCAGCCTTGCCCCCCTGACCCAGTGCTTAGCGGCGTGGAGCCCCGGCCGGGATGCGTCCGCTCTAGGTGCCGGGCACCGGCTGGCAGCCTCTGCCAGCCCTTGGCACTCGTCCTCATTCAGCTCAAGGTCAGCCGCTGCGGCGTTCTCGGCCAGCTGGCCAGCAGTGGCGGCACCAGGAACGGCCACCACGTTCGGGTGGCGTACAACATACGCCAGGGCCACCTGGGCCACGGTGGCGTCATGGGCCCTCGCCACTTCACCTAGAGTTTCCACCAGCTCGGCCGTCCGCCCCAGGTAGTCGGAGGAGTACAGGGGGTCGGGGGTTCGCCACGGTCCCGTAACGCGCTTGCCCCGATGGTAAGCCCCCGAGAGGAAGCCGGTGGCGAAGGGCTGGGCGGCCACTATCAGGCGCCCCTCGGCGGCGGCCCAAGGCAGTAGGGCCTCCTCCGCGTCCCGGCGAAGGAGGTTGTACGGCACCTGGTTGACGAGCACCGGAGCACCCAGGTGCCGCTCGGCCGCCTGCCAGCGGGCCAGATCGTAGCTGCTCACCCCGACCTCAGCGACCAGCCCCTCCGCCCGCAGCCGACGCATCCCGGCCATGAGAGACCGGTCATTGATGAAGGGATTGGCCCAATCGAGGTAGCACAGGCCCAGCGGGCCTCCCAGGCGTTCGACGCTGGCGCGGGCCCGTGCCATCACGAGCCGAGCACTCGGAGCTACGTTAAAGAGCTTCGTCGCAACCAGCACCCCCTCGACGTCCCCGAGGCAGGCTCCGAGGATCCGTTCGCTGTGACCCGCACCGTAGAAGTCGGACGTGTCGAAGTGGGTGATGCCTAAGGCGAGTGCCCGCCGCACCAGTTCCTGCGGCCAGTAGTCCGCCCCGTAGCCCCAGCCAGGGTTGGCGAACTGGGAAGTGCCGAGGCCCACCTTGGATAGTCGCCAGCTCGCCAACTCTACGTACCGCACTGTCTCTTCCTTTTGTCCATATGTCCTTCTAAGTGTTCGGCCTCCCCATGTACCCGCCACCGTAGGCACGCCCTCGGAGGTCGATCATGGGCCGAAGATCACCTTGCCGAAGGCTCACGCTCCGGCGTGCGGGGGTGGATGCTCATCGCCTGTTTGTGGTTAGTAGGCGCCTGATCCGCGGATGACCGCTGCGCAGGTCTTCCAGAGGATCTGCAGGTCAAGGGCGACCGACCAGTTTTCCACGTATCGGACATCGAGCCTTTCCGCCTCTTCCCACGGCAGGTCGGACCGGCCGCTGACTTGCCACAGGCCCGTGATGCCCGGGTGGACCTTGAGCCTTCGCTGCATGTGGTCGCCGTAGCGCGCGGTTTCCTGGGGCAGCGCCGGCCGGGGCCCGACCAGCGACATCTCACCGGTGACCACGTTGATAAGCTGCGGCAGCTCATCCAGTGACCAGCGGCGCAGCCACCCGCCCACCTTCGTCACCCGCGGATCGCGCCGCATTTTGAACAGCACCCCGCCCCCCTCGTTGAGCTTGTCCAGCTGCGCCAGGCGTTCCTCGGCGTCCACGACCATCGTCCGGAACTTCCACAGCCGGAACGTCTGGCCGTCCTTGCCGACCCTCTTCTGCCGGAAGAACACCGGCCCGTGGTCGCTGGCCCGGATGGCCAGCGCAATCACCGCGAAGGCGGGCGACAGCATAAGCAGGGCCAGACCGGCGATAAGCCGGTCGAACACGCCTTTGATGAGCCGCTTGGCCCCGCCGAGTTCGGCCTGCTCCACGTGCAGCAGCGGCAGCCCGGCAATCGGGCGGATGGTCGTACGGGGGCCTGCGACGTCGAGCAGAGCCGAGGCCACGCACAGCTCAGTGCCCGTTTCCTCGAGGGACCAGCCAAGCTCACGCAGCCGGCTGCCGTTCATCTCCGGGCACGCAAGCACCGCCACGGTGTCGGCGCCGAACCTGTCCACGGCTGCTGAGACGCTGTCCAGGCCCCCGAAGACGGGGACGTCGGCGATCTTAGGGGGCCTGCTGGCCCCCGCCAGGCAGGCCCCCACGATGGACATGCCGTGATAATTGCTGCGGCGCAGCATGGCCGCCAGTTCAGCGGCCGCCGGTGCGTGGCCGACCACGACCACCCGCCGCAGACACTGGCCGGCGTCGCGCATTTTGTGCAGGTGCTTGCGCAGCCAGTACCGCATCACCAGGTCGAGGAGTATCGCCGACGGCATGGCCACGGCCACGTAACCACGGGCGACGTTGAGCTTGAACGCGTAGGAAACAATCGCCACCGTCGCGGTCAGGCTCACGCCTGCGTTGAGGATCCGGCGGAATTCGTCGGAGCCGACCCCGATGAAGCGGGGGTCATATCCTCCGGCCAACGCTATCGCCGCGACCCACAAAAGCGGAATTGCGCAGGTGAAGGCCAGGTATGCCGCCGGCTGGGAGCCCTGGCTGACAAAGCGGGCCTGAATCGCCAGGACACCGGCCAGCACGGCGCACGTCACATCGCCAACCGCCGCCCGCCAAAGGTAGGCCCTGGTCCAGGCGGCGGAATCCTTAGCGGCACGCAGGGCGTGATATCCAGGAAGGTGACCGGTAACGGCCGACTGCTCGGCCACCTCTACCCGCCCCGGCCCGATCGGCTCATCATCTCTGCCCGGCGCTGGTAACGGCGCGTGAGCTCGTATGCCCCCCCGGCGCTGTCATCGCCGCATCCCAACGTGTTTATCGATGCTGCCATGAGGCCACCTCCCCCCTCTGCCAAGCTGTTCCGCGCGGGACCGTCACTACTCCCGGGTCCGCAATCAGCGGGGTAAAGCGGCTTAGGGAGGTATTTTGCCTGCATGGCGCATTTTCAGGCAGCGCAAACATGAATGGGGCTCATGCAGCCGGCATAAAGCCCCAGATTGATCGGATCTCACTGAATGCGAAGCTGGCGGATCTCCTCCCAATGCCCTGCGTGACAACCGTGCATGTACAAAAAGACCTCCCGCGACCCGCATCTGATACATGCCGGGACCGGCTTCTTGCGAGAAGTTCTGCAATCAGGTGATGACTATTTGTAACCGTGCCTGATTGATTTTGCCAACACTCTAAGCGGGCGATCGATGACTTTGAGTTAAATAGGTGCGGTGGCGGCCAGGTCATGTTCTGACCTGGCCCTGCTTGTATCAGCGCTGGCCGTTCATTGCTCATATGCCCAAGGGATCTATGAGCACCAGGCCGGGCGGAGGACGTATGTTGCCGTTGCATATGACGGTGCCGCAGGACAGGCCACTGTCCGTGCTGACGATCGGTGCGCACCCCGACGACATCGAGATCGGCGCCGGCGGGACCCTCCTCAGCCTGGCGGAGAACCGCCCGGGATTGCGGGCCCGTTATGTCGTCCTGACCGGGACACCGGGGCGCCAGCAGGAAGCACGGAATGCGGCCAGCGCCTTCCTGCCCGCCGCGGATCTCACCATCGATCTGCGTGATCTGCCGGAAGGCCGGCTGCCCACGGTCTGGGCCCGGGTGAAGGATGCTCTCGAAGAGGTCGCGCAAACGTGCTCGCCCGACCTCATCATCGCGCCGTCGCGTGACGATGGGCATCAGGACCATCGGACCATCGGTGAGATCGTGCCCACGGTCTTCCGGGACGGCCTCTTCCTGGCCTACGAGATCCCTAAATGGGACGGCGACCTGGGACGGCCGCCGGCGTATTTCCCGCTGACGAGCGCCGTGGCGCGCCGCAAAGTGGAACTGCTGCACAAGTGCTTCCCGTCCCAGCGGCATCGCGACTGGTGGGACGACGAGGTGTTCCTGGGCCTGGCCCGGTTGCGCGGCATGGAGTGCCGGGCGCCCTACGCCGAGGCGTTCTATTGCGCGAAGGTCTTGATCGGGCCGCCTGCTTAGCAGCTTTATCCCCGTGACATAGCGCCATTCATTATCAGGAGTGCAGCGCAACCTTGAAAAAGGGAGAACCGGTATGACCGTGTACGTCGATCTGGACGCGCCTGCGGCGGAACTGCGGCAGACTATCTACGATGGAAATCTCGTCGTCCTGACCCGCCTGCGGGCCGTAAGTGACTTCGTTGAGCACACGCGGCAGCAGCTCGCCGACCTGTTCAAACCTTATGACCCGGAGCAGGCTCACGAGTACTTCGATCCGGAGGAAATGGCCAAGATGCTGGGCGTATGGAAGCCCAGCTTCATCCACTCCGACCTATCGAAGAAGCTTGTCTGTGAGATTATCCGTGAGGCGGGATTGCCAGCGGAATCTACGCACTACGACGTGCCGAAGCCGCGTACGTCTTTTCCAGCGGGTCACCTCACGACCGGTATCGCTTTTGCCTTTCCGTGGCATCGCGACGTCTGGTATAGCGCTCCCGCCCAGCAGATCAACTGGTGGCTGCCGATCTTCCCGGCGCGTGCGGACAATTCCATGGCCTTCGACCTGCAGAGCTTCGACCGGGAGGTCCCCAACAACTCGGACGGCTTCGACTACTACGAGAACAACGCCGGCCGGCTGACCACGGCGGCCCAGGTGACCCGTGAACGGCAGGCGCGGCCCGGGGCGCTGGACTACAAGCCGCATCACGAACTTGTCGTACTCCCCGCGCCCGGGGCGGTCCTGCTGTTCTCCGGCGCCCAGCTGCACACCTCGATTCCGAACTCGTCGGGACGGGCCCGCTACAGCGTCGATTTCCGCACGGTGGACGCCGGGGACCTGCAGGCGGGCCGGGGTGCTCCGCTCGTGGACGCGCACTGCACCGGAACGGCGATACGCGATTTCCGCAACGTCGCGGACGAGGGCAGCTTCGACGAGGAGACCGTCACGCAACTATTCGGCGCGCCTCCGCCCGGCGCGATACTGGTCTTCGGCCAGCCGCCCTCGGCGTAGTCGGTGTACCAGTACGCCGTCCGCGTACCAGTACGCCGTCCGCGCACCGGCCACGGTCCCGCTGGTACGGCGACCGTGGCCGGTGCGCTGCTGTGCCTATTTCGCCCCGGGCGGCGGGAACGGGTCGCTGCCCTGCCGCCGCAGCATCTCGTCGAGAAGGCCGGCGGACAGCAGTTCGCGGATCCGGCGCAGCCGCACGAATCGTGACGAGGTGAAGTCCTCGAACACCAGGCCGCCCTTGGTGTAGGCGCCGATGAGTTCATCGATCCCGTCGCGCACGGTCCAGCGCAGGTCCAGATCGGGGAAGGTGTCAGTGAGCTTGGAGAAGTCGACGCAGTAGTTGCGCAGGTCCGGCCCGGCACCTTCGGCGAACGAGAGCGCCGAGCCCGGCACGGCGTCGCGGACCATCTCGGCGATGTCGCGGACCTGAACGTTGTCCTGCGCTCGGCCAACGTTGAATGCCTGATCGTGTACCAGCTCACGCGGCGCCTGCAGCATCGCCAGGAACGCCCGGCTGATGTCCTCGATATGAACCAGCGGCCGCCACGGCGACCCGTCGCTTTGCAGTCGCACCTCCCCGGCCGTCATCGCGATGGCGGTGAGGTTGTTCACCACGATGTCCAGCCGGAGCCGCGGCGAAGCGCCGTAGGCGGTCGCGTTCCGCAGGTAAGTCGGGCTGAAGGAATCGTCAGCCAGCAAAGAAAGATCACGCTCAGCCAGCACCTTGGTCTCGCCATACGGAGTAACCGGTACCAGGTCCGCATCTTCCGCGACCGCCTGCGAGCCAGCCGCCCCGTACAGGCTGCAGGAGGAGGCAAACAGGAACCGCCCGACTCCGGCCTCCTTGGCCGCCCGGGCCAACTGCAGCGTTCCCTCCAGGTTCACCGAGTACGTCACCGCGGGATTCAGATCACCGAGCGGGTCATTGGACAGGGCTGCCAGGCAGATTACTCCGTCATAACCGGATATTTCGGCCGCCCTGGCGTCCCTGATGTCCCGGGCCGCCCGGGGCCTTCCGTCCTCAACCGCCGGGCCCAGGTCACAGCCTTCGTACAGGCCTAGGTCATATCCATCGACCTGATGCCCCGCTTCGCGCAGGAATGGGACCAGCACACCCCCGATATAGCCACCATCACCTGCGACAAGGATCCTCATTAATTGCTCCCAGACCGTACGGCCGATTTCGGAAGTGCCGTGACATGACGGCCCTGCGTGTAGAAGATCCTCCGCCACCCGAGCTTGATACATCCCGGGGCGCCGTATCACCGTGAACTGGTCCGCGCTCATATGCACAGCGGCCGATGGGTGAGGGCCGAGGCGGACTCACGTCAGGGGAAGCAATGAAGGTAGCGGTGTTCGGTCTCGGCTATGTCGGGACGGTAACGGCGGCCTGCCTGGCCTCCCACGGCCATGACGTCTGGGGAGTTGACGTCGACGCCGCCAAGGTCGATGAGATCCGCGCGGGCCGTAGCCCGGTCGCCGAGCCGGGGCTGGACACGCTCACCGCACGGGCGGTGGCTGACGGCACGCTGCACGCGACGACATCCTGCCGTGACGCCCTGGACCGGGCTGAGGTCTCGCTGGTGTGCGTCGGGACGCCCTCGGGGCCTGGCGGCGCTACCGACCTTTCCTATATCCGCAGGTCAATCGAGGACATCGTGGGCGCGATGCGCACGGTCACGCCGCCCGCATCCGGGCACCATAGCGTGGTCATCCGCAGTACCGTGCCCCCCGGCACGATTGAGGAGATCGTGGTCCCGGCGCTGGCCGGCGGCCTGGCCGGCGCGGCGGTCACCGCCGGAGCCGCGATGTGCCCGGAGTTTCTCCGCGAAGGCTCCGGGGTCGCCGACTTCTTCGCCTCGCCGCTGGTGATTATCGGGACCTCCGATGCTCACGTCGCCCGCACCGTGACCGGCCTGTTCAGCTTCCTCGACCAGCCCGCGCGGGTCGTCGCGGCCCGCACGGCCGAGTCACTGAAGTACGCCTGCAACGCGTTCCACGCGACCAAGGTGTCCTTCGCCAACGAGATGTCACGGCTGCTCAGGGTCGCTGGCGTTGATTCCCGCGAGGTCATGTCACTGTTCTGCGAGGACCAGGTCCTCAACATCTCACCCGCCTATCTGCGCCCGGGCTTCGCCTTCGGCGGGTCCTGCCTCCCCAAAGATCTCAGGTCCTTGCTGCATCTCGCGCGGACCAGCAGCGTCGACCTGCCCATGCTCGCCGGCACCCTGGCCACGAACGAGCTCATGATCAGCGACGTCGTGGACCGGATCGTCGCGTCCGGTGGCCGCACCGTCGCCCTCCTCGGCCTCAGCTACAAGGCCAACACCGACGACCTCCGGGAGAGCCCGAATGCGGAGCTGGCCGAGCGCCTGATCGGCAAGGGCTTCGAGGTCCGTATCTATGATCCGGTCGTCCATCCGGCTCGCCTGATCGGCGCGAACCGGCGGCACATCGAGGCGCAGCTGCCCCACTTGGGGCGGCTGCTCATGCACGAGCCGGGGGAGGCGCTGCGGGGAGCCGACCTGGCGATCGTCTCTTCCGTCAACCCCGCGATCCGCGCTGCGCTGCTGGCGGCCCCGCCGGGCCGGCTGCTCGACCTGAACGGCCGGCTGGGCCACGAGATCGAGTCGCTTCCCGGTTACGAGGGGATCGGCTGGTGACCCGCGTCCTCATCATCGTCCAGAACCTGCCGGTGCCCTTCGACCGGCGTGTGTGGCTGGAGTGCCAGGCGCTCGTCTCCGACGGCTACGAGGTCGCGGTCGTGTGCCCCAAGGGCAAAGGCGACCCCGCCTATGAGGTCATCAACGGTGTGAAGCTGTACAAGTACCGGCCCTACGCGCCGGGCGGCGGCAAGCTCAGCTTCATCACTGAATACGCCTACTCGTTCCTCGCGACGGCCTGGCTGACGCTCAGGGCGAGACGATCTGGACGGTTCGCGGCGATGCAGGCCTGCAATCCGCCCGACATCTTCTGGCCGATCGCGCTGGCCTTGCGGGCCGTTGACCGCACCCGGTTCGTTTTCGATCACCATGACCTGTCCCCCGAGCTCTTCCAGTCGCGTTTCCCGGGCGGCCCCGGGCTGCCGTACCGGGGGCTGCGGGCGCTGGAGCGAAGGACGCACCGTACCGCGGACCAGGTGATCTCCACCAACGACTCCTACCGGGACGTCGCCATCACCCGCAGCGGCAAGGCCCCTGCTGACGTCACGGTGGTCCGCACCGGCCCGGATCCAGAGCATTTGCGGCGCGGCGAGCCCAGTCCCGAGCTGCGCCGGGGCCGCCGTTTCCTCGCGGCGTACATCGGTGTCATGGGCCCGCAGGACGGAGTCGACATCGTGGTGCGGGCTGCGGACATCGTGGTCCATCAGCTGGGCCGCGATGACATCGCCTTCACGCTGATCGGCTCGGGAGACTGCTTCGACGATCTGGTGGCATTGCGTGACGAGCTGGGCCTGGCCGGGCACGTCGAGTTCACCGGGCGCGCGCCCGACGAACTGGTCGGGCGCGTTATGTCGACCGCGGACCTGGGCCTGTCACCGGATCCCAAGAATCCGCTCAACGACGTGTCGACCATGAACAAGACCATGGAGTACATGGCCTTCGAGCTTCCGGTGGTCGCGTTCGACCTGCGGGAGACGCGGGTGTCGGCGGGGGACGCCGCCGTCTACGTGACGCCCAACGACGAGCACGAGTACGCCGAGGCGATCGTGGCCCTCATGGACGATGAGCCCCGGCGCTTGCAGATGGGCAAACTCGGCCGGGTCCGGGTGGAGCAGGAGCTGGCCTGGAGCCACCAGCGGCGCGCCTACCTCGGCGTGTACCAGCGCGTGACTGGCGACCGCGCGGCAACCGAACGAGCCGGGAGCTTACGTGTGCGGTATCGCAGGGTGTTATCAGCAGAGCGACGGCCAGAAGCTCGTCGACGTCATGACCGACCGGATCGCCCATCGCGGTCCGGACGCGGCCGGCATCTGGGGTCACGAGGATGGCCGGGTGACCGTCCAGCTCGGCCACCGCAGGCTCTCGATCATCGATCTCACCGCGGCGGCCGACCAGCCGCTGACCAAGCACGGCCTGACGCTCGTCTACAACGGCGAGCTGTACAACTACCGGTCGCTGCGGGCCGAGCTGGCCGCCCGCGGCGTTCGCTTTACCACCAAGTCGGACACCGAGGTGGTCCTGGAGGCCTGGCGGGCCTGGGGGCCGGAGGCGCTGCGCCGGTTTCGCGGCATGTTCGCGCTCGCGCTGTTCGATGAGCACTCCGGTGAACTCATCCTGGCCCGCGATCCGCTCGGCATCAAGCCGCTGTACTTCCTGCCCCGGAGGGAGGGCGTGGTCTTCGCCTCTGAGCTGAAGGCCCTGGTGGCGGCGACAGGTCCGGAACTGCGGATCGAGCCCGGCGCCCTCGTGGCGTCCATGCTCTACTACTGGCTGCCCGAGCAGCGGTGCGCGATCGACGGGGTGGAAAAGCTTCCCGGCGGCTCCTGGGCGCGCTTCCGCCCGGACGGAAACTGCCTGATCCAGCACTACTGGCGGGCGGCCGACGTGGCCGCCGAGGCGGCCGCCGGGCCGCCTGCCGACCTGGGCGCGGTGATCGAGGAATCGGTCGCCGCCCACCTGGTGTCCGACGTGCCGGTCTCCAGTTTTCTGTCCGGCGGCCTGGACTCGAGCATCGTCACCGTACTGGCCCACCGGGACAACCCCGGGATCGACGCGTACACGATCGCCTTCCGCCGGGAGGATCAGCGGCTGGAAGCCATGCCGGACGATGCCGTCTACGCACGGAAGGTCGCGGCGCAGTACGGCATAAAGCTGCACGAGATCGAGATCTCGCCGGACATCGTTGGCATGCTGCCGCGGATCGTCGACGTTCTCGATGAGCCGATCGGTGACCCCGCCGCGATCAACACGCTGCTCATGTGCGAAGCGGCGCGCGGGCGCGGGGTCAAGGTGATCCTCTCCGGCATGGGCGCCGACGAGCTGTTCGGTGGTTACCGCAAGCACCTCGCGTGCGTCATGGCCAGCAACTACGGCAAGCTGCCAGCCGCCCCGCGCGCGGGAGTGCGATCCGCCGTGGACCGCCTCCCGGTCAGCGTGGCCGGCCGTGGCCTGCGCTACCCGCGCTGGGCGAAGCGCTTCCTGACGTTCGCTGAGCTGCCCGAGGAACCGCGGTTCCGCCGCAGCTACACGCTGTATGACCCAGCTGAGCTGACTGCCCTTATCAGCCCGGACCTGGCCGGCCACGTGGACGATGTGATCGGCGAGCACCGGCACATCTACAACGACAACGCCCTGCCGGACGAGGTCAACCGGATGTGCCTGACCGACACGCGGATGTTCCTGCCCGGGCTCAACCTCGCCTACACCGACCGGGCCAGCATGGCGGCGTCGGTCGAGGTGCGCGTCCCGTTCGTGGATCCGGTCGTGGCGCGCGCGGCGTTCTCGATCGAGGGCAGCGCGAAGATCCAGCACCGCCGGGGCAAGGTCGCGCTCAAGCAGGCGGCCGAGAGCTGGCTGCCCAGCGAGATCGTGCACCGGCCCAAGGCCTCGTTCAGCGTTCCCCTCCGCGCGTGGGTGCGCAACGACCTGCGGGAGGTCATCCGCGACGTGCTCGTCGAGGGTGAGCTCGTCCGATCCGGGATGATCCGCCGCGAAGCCCTGCTCGGCCTCATCGAGGAGGAGCACGCGGGCCGCCAGGACCGCTCCAAACAGCTATGGCAGCTGCTGACGCTCGAACTGTGGCACCAGCACGCCCGGTCCATGGGCGTGACGGGTTAACGGCGGCACCACTCTTGTGCAGGCCAATCGCACCGTCGACCAGAGGAAACGATGAAGCAGGTAGCGCAGAACTACAAAACCGGGGAGCTCAGTGTCCTGGACGTGCCGGCTCCGGCGTGCCGCCCGGGCGGCGTACTCGTGCAGTCACGGTTCTCGCTCATCTCCACCGGCACGGAGATGATGAAGCTGACCGAGGCCAAGCTGTCGATGGTCGGCAAGGCGCGGGCCCGCCCCGACCAGGTGCGCAAGGTCCTCGACACGGTCGCACAGCAGGGCGCGGTGGCCACGTACAAGAAGGTCATCAACCGGCTCGACTCCTACACGCCGCTGGGTTACTCGCTCTGCGGTGAGGTGGTCGAGGTGGGACGTGGCGCCGAGGAGTTCCACGTCGGCCAGCTGGTGGCCGCGGCCGGCAACGAGTACGCGCTGCACGCCGAGTACAACTGGGTCCCGGTCAACATGTGCGTGCCCGTGCCGCAGGGCGTTCTGCCCGAGCATGCCGCCTTCTCGACCGTCGGGGCGATCGCCATGCACGGCGTGCGCCGCGCCGAGCCCCAGCTGGGGGAAACCGCCTGCGTGATCGGCCTCGGCCTGGTCGGCCAGCTCGTGGTCCGCCTGCTCGTCGCCGCCGGGATCCGCGTGGTCGGCCTCGACGTGATCGAGGACCGCTGCAAGCGGGCCGAGCAGGCCGGCGCATCGTTCTGCGCGTCCCCCGGCGACGAGGGCCTGGCCGCCGTCCAGCAGGCGCTGGCCGAGATCTCCGGCGGCCGCGGCGCCGATCACGTGTTCCTGGCGGCTGGCGGGTCGTCGAACGGGCCCGTGGAGGCCGCGGTGAAGCTGGCCAGGGACCGCGCCCGCGTCGTCGACATCGGCAAGACCCGGCTCGATCTGCCGTGGAACGCGTACTACGACAAGGAGCTGGACGTCCGCTTTTCCCGGTCCTACGGTCCCGGGCGGTATGACGACCGGTATGAGCTCGAGGGCATCGACTACCCGGCGGGCTATGTCCGCTGGACCGAACGGCGCAACATCGAGTGCTTCCTCGACCTCCTCGCGCACAAGGAGATCGAGGTGGAGACGCTGGTCACCGGGACGTTCCCGGTGGCGGAGGCCAGCACCGTCTACGCCGACCTGGCGTCCGGCGCCATTCCCGCGGTGGGAGTCCTGCTCGAGTATCCCGCTCCGGCCAGCCCGGACGACGCGCCGCGCACGGTGAGCCCGGTGGTGCCGGCGCCCCGGCAGGGCGCGCCGCGCGGCACGAGCGCCGGGCAGCTGGCGGTCGGCTTCATCGGCGCCGGCAACTACGCGTCCTCGATGCTGCTGCCGCACCTGGCCAAGATGGGGACCGTGCAGCTGGCCCACGTCGCGACCAACCGGTCGTTGTCGGCGGCCAATGCCCAGCGTCGCTTCGGATTCGGCGCCGTCTCGACGAGCGCGGACGCCGTGCTGGCGGACGAAACGCTGGACGCGATCTTCATCGTGACGCGCCATCACACGCATGCGGATCTCGTGTGCCGTGCCCTGGAGACCGGCAAGGCGGTGTTCGTCGAGAAGCCGCTGGCGCTCACCAAGGAAGAACTCGAGCGTGTGGTCGAGGTGGTGGAGAAGACCGGCAACGATCGCCTCATGGTCGGCTTCAACCGGCGCTTCGCGCCCCTGCTCGGTCAGCTGAAGTCGCGGTTCGGCCAGCCGGGCGGTGGGTCCGTGACCCGGTACCTGGTCAACGCGGGGCGGCTGGACGCCGACAGCTGGTACCGCAACGAGGAACTGGAGGGGTCACGGTTCGCCGGGGAAGGCGGCCACTTCATCGACACCGTCGGCTGGTGGGCCGGCAGTCTCCCCGAGGAGGTCTACGCCGTCCGGGGCCCTGACCATGACGACGTTCAGGCCACCGTCCGGCTCCGGAACGGGTCGATCGGGACCATCACCTACGTCACCGGCGGCAACTCCCGCTTCCCGAAGGAGACGCTGGACACCGCGGCCGACGGCCGGAGCGCGCGGCTCGACAACTTCCAGAGCGCCGCCGTATGGACCGGGCGCCGGCGGAGCACCATGCGGTCGCGTGGCGGGCAGGACAAAGGCCAGCAGCGCGAGCTCGCGCTCTTCGTCGAAGCCATCCGGACCGGCTCGCCGATGCCCATCACGCTCGAGTCCCTGGTGGCCACCACCAGCGCCACCATCGCGGTGGGGGACAGCCTTTCGAGCGGCCGTCCGGAACGGGTGTGACCATGCCGCACCTGTCGCGGCTGGGCTGGTACGCGCGCCGGGCCGCCCGGATGTCACCGGCCGAGGTGGCGTGGCGGGCCCGTGACCAGGTCGCTGCGCTGACCTGGTCACGCCGTCAGGTTCAGCCCGGCCAGCTTCCCGCGGTCCTTCCGCCGCTGTCCGGCGCACGCGGGTTCACCGCGGTCCTGCCGCCGGGCACCGCCGGCCAGGTTCCCGAGGAGGCCAGGAAATCCGTCCTGGCCGCGGCGGACCGGCTCATGCGGGGGGAGTGGGAGGTGCTGGGCGTCGCCCGGACCGACCTGGTGACGCCCGACTGGTTCTACGATCCGGTCACCGGGCACCGGTCGGCGCCGGATCGCTACGCGTTCCGGATCAACCAGCGCTCCGAAGGGCACGTCGGCAACGTCAAGCAGGTCTGGGAGATTTCCCGCCTGCAGCACCTCACGCTCCTGGCCACGGCCTGGCTCCTTACCCGCGACGACGCCTACGCACGCCGGGTTTCCGATCAGCTGCGGTCCTGGTACCGGGAAAATCCCTTTCTGTCCGGCGTGCACTGGACCAGCGGCATCGAGGTCGGTATCCGGCTGATCAGCCTGGTCTGGATCAGGCGCCTGCTGGACGACTGGCCCGGCGTGGACGGCCTGTTCGATAACGACGAGCTCGCAGCGCAGCAGATCCGGTGGCATCAGCAGTACCTGGACGGGTTCCAGAGCCGGGGCTCGTCGGCCAACAACCACGTCATCGCCGAGGCGGCGGGACAGCTCGTGGCGAGCTGCGCCTTCCCGTGGTTCGGCGAAAGCGAGCAGTGGCGGCGGAAATCCGCGCGCCTCCTCGAGCGGGAACTGCTGCGGAACACGTTCCCGTCGGGCATCGGCCGTGAGCTCGCCTCGGACTACCAGAGCTTCGTCGCCGAGCTCGGGCTGCTGGCGGCGGTGGAGGCTGACGTGGCCGGCCATCCGCTGAGCGCCGCAGCCTGGCAGCGGCTCTGCGCCATGACCGACAGCGCCGCCGCCCTGGTCGATGAGCGGATACGGGCGCCCCGTCAGGGTGACGGCGATGACGGCCGGGCCGTGCTGCTCGATGCGCCGGTCGCCGGCGGTGGCTGGCCGTCGCTGCTGGCCCTGGGCGACGCGCTGTTCGGCCGGCTCGCCTGGTGGCCCCCGGTAACGGCGGCCGCCGCCAGCACGCTCATCGGCGGCCTGGCCGGCGCCCCCCGCGGCATCCCGGGCCGGCCCGCGCAGCGGCCGTCCCGGTTCGCCGACGCCGGGGTGACGCTGCTGCGCACGGACGGCGCGCAGGCACCGGAGATCTGGTGCCGGCTCGACGGCGGCCCCCACGGGTTCCTCAGCATCGCCGCGCACGCCCATGCCGACGCGATGTCGCTGGAGGTCCGGTACGGCGGCGTGGACGTGCTCGCCGACCCGGGCACCTACTGCTACCACGGCGAGCCGGCCTGGCGTTCGTACTTCCGCTCGACGATCGCGCACAACACCGTCGAGCTCAACGGGCGGAACCAGTCCGGCGACGGCGGCCCCTTCCTGTGGCTGCGCCACGCGAACGGCCATGAGATCGACGTCGTGGACACGGGGGAGTCCGCCGAGTGGACCGCGGATCACGACGGTTACCTGTCCCTGCGCCCGCCGGCCCGGCACCGTCGCTCGGTCCGGCTGGACCGCGCCGCGCGCAGCATCACCATTAGCGACGAGATCGACGGCGGCGACTACGACGTCCGCGTCGCGTTCCATCTCGGCCCCGACGTCCAGGCGGAGCTGAACGGTAACCATGCCGTCCTGCGCTGGCCCGCTGCGGCCACGCCCGGGGAGGCGCGGCTGGAACTTCCGCCGCAGCTGCGGTGGAGCCTGCACCGGGGGAGACGGATCCGATCCTCGGCTGGTACTCGCCCGGGCTGGGACAGCGGGTGCCGGCGTTCACCCTGCTCGGCTGCGGTCGCGGCACGCCGGCGGTGCCCTTCACGACCCGGCTGGGGTTCCTCGACGCCGGAAAACGGAAAAACCCACCCTTTACGCGGTCAGCAGTATCACGGCGCCGCCCAGATTCTCTAGTAAGAGAAACGCAGCAGGCGCGAGGGGGAGGCTGGATGAGTGGGCAGGCGCTGGACCTGAAGCGGTCCGCGCAGATCGTGCGACGGCACAAGATCCTGGTCGGCGCGGTCGCTGCCCTGGGTCTCCTCGCAGGCATCGCGTACACCGTGCTCAACCCGGCGGCCTACACGAGCAGCGTGCTGCTGGTGGTCTCCCCGGCCGTCAACATCTCCACCCAGGCCGTCGTCGTGACCAGCGACCCCGTCCTGGTGCCCGTGCACCGCAGCGCCCTACCGGGTGTCCCGCTTGACACCCTGCGCGGCCGCATCCAGGTCAACCGACTGACGTCCCAGCTCATGTCGATCAGCGCCCGGGGCGACACCCCGGCGCAGGCCCAGCAGACCGCCAGCGCGGTGACTCGCAGCTATGCCGCCTACGTCGGTTCCGCCAACAGCCCGGTCGGGCAGGTGCCGACGCGGATTCTGCAGGGGGCGACCACCGCCACGGGAACGTCGCTGCCCATCCGTCTCGCCGAGGCCGCCGTGCCCGGCGTCCTCTTCGGTGCGCTGATCGGAGCCGTTATCGCCCTCGCCATCGGCCGCAAGGACCATCGCCTGCGGGAGCGCGATGAGATAGCCGATTCCATTGGCGTGCCCGTCCTGGCCTCGATCGGTGTCCGGCACCCGTCCGACGCCGCGGGCTGGCTGAAGCTCCTCGAGGATTACGAACCCGGGGCCGTCGATGCCTGGCGCCTGCGCAAGGCCCTGCACCAGCTGGGGATCGCCGGTGTTGCCACCGACGTCAGGGCGGGCAGCGCCTCCTCGCTCGCGGTGCTCTCGCTGTCTGCCGACCGGACAGCGCTGGCTCTCGGCCCTCAGCTGGCTGTCTATGCCGCGTCGCTCGGGGTTCCCACCGCTCTGGTCGTCGGCCCGCAGCAGGACGCGAACACGACCGCGACGCTGCGCGCCGCGTGCACCTCGGCGGGCGCGTCCGGGCGATCGAGGAATCTGCACGTCACCGTGAGCGATCAGGAAAACGCCGAGCAGCTGCCCGGGATCGCGCTGACCGTCGTCGTCGCCGTCGTGGACGGCCAGGATCCCGGGGTCGCCGGGACGATGCGCGCCGCCCTGACGGTGCTGGGCATCACGCCCGGCGCGGTCACCGCGGAGCAGCTGGCGCGTGTCGCGGCCAATGCCGCCGGTGACGGCCGCGACATCACCGGCATCCTGGTCGCGGATCCGGACCCCGCAGACCGGACCACGGGCAGGCTGCCGCAGCTGGCCCGGTCAGGGCAACACGGAACGCCGACGCGCATGACCGGCGCAGTGACGGAGACCCGACAGTGACCGATAGAGACCAGGCGATCAAGCACTCCCCGAACGGGAGCAGCGGCCTGCCCGAGGGGCTCGCGGGCTTCGACCATTTCACCACCGCCGAGGATCAGCCCGCCGATGTGGCTACCGGCCTGGTGAGCCTGGGATACGTCACAGCTGCCATCCGGCGCAGTGCGCGTTTCTGGTGTGCCCTGGCCATCGTCGGCATGCTGGTCGGCCTCGGAGTCTGCGTCAAGTCGCCGCCCGCCTATAAGGCTTCGGCATCGGTTCTGCTCACCTACGGTCCCGATGACAGTCCCACCAGCGCGGTCCTCGACAGTCAGACCATTGCGGAGAGCCATGCGGTCGCCCAGCTCGCCATGCGCAAACTTGGGCTGCAGCAGAGTGTCGGCAGCTTCGCCGCGGCGTACACGGTCGCTGTCGTCACCGACAGGGTTCTGCTGATCACGGTGAGTGCGCCATCAAGCAGTGCGTCGGTGAGCCGGGCCAACGCCGTGGCCAGCGCGTTCCTGCAGTTGCGGGCGCAGGAGATGCAGGCCGCGCAGAAACTGGTGCTCAGCTCCCTCAATCAGGAAATCAGCCAGGCCCGGCAGAACGTAGCGTCCATTACCGCGCAGATCAGCTCAGGTGTCCGCGCAGCCGGGCTCCCCCGCTCAGCGGGCGAGCCTGAAAACCCTGCGGGCCCAGCTCGGCCAGGCGAACAACACGCTGGGTGGCCTTGAGCAAACCGCGGCCCAAACCCAGGCCAGCACCTCCACGCTGGCGGCGATCAAGGGCAGCGTCGTCCTCGACGCGGCCACCCCCCTCGCGCACTCGCGGCTGAAGTACCTGCTCCTCTACGCACTCACCGGGCTCATCGGGGGTCTGGCGCTGGGGATGGTCATCGTCGCGGTCCGGGCGGTCGTGTCGGACCGGCTGCGGCGCCGCGACGACGTCGCGCGCGCACTCGGCGCGCCGGTGAAGCTCAGCGTCGGGCCGGTGCGGCTGCGCCGGTGGCGGCCGGGATCACGCGGGCTGGCGGCCGCCGGCCGCCCGGACATCCAGCAAATCGCCGCGTACCTGCGCGGCACGGTGTCGGTCAGCAGCCGGGGCATCGCCAATCTGGCCGTCGTCCCGGTCGACGAGCCGGTGGTCCCGGCCCTGTCCCTGGTGGCCCTGGCCATGTCGTTTGCCCAGCAGGGCCAGCGGGTCGTGCTGGCGGACCTGGCCAGCGGCGCACCCGCCGCGAAGCTCCTGGACACCGCGGCACCGGGGGTCCGCTCGGTGAGTGCGGACGGCGCGCAGGTCATGCTCGCTGTCCCCGGGCCTGACGATCTGGCGCCGGCCGGACCGCTCGGCCGGGGCCGTGCCGCGGTGGACGGACAGCACTTGGCCTTCACCGAGGAGGTGCGCACGGCCTGCGGATCGGCCGATGTGCTGCTCACCCTGGTCACGCTCGATCCGTCGGTCGATGGCCAGCATCTCGCGACCTGGGCGGCCAGCGCCGTCGCGGTGGTGACCGCGGGCCAGTCGTCGTGGACCCGGATCGATGCGGCCGGCGAGATGATCCGGCTCGACGGGATGTCGCTGGTCTCCGCGGTGCTCGTCGGGGCGGACAAGGCCGATGAGAGCCTGGGCACGGTGCCGGACTCCGGTGGCCTCCTCGGCGTCGGTGACCTGGGCTAGGGACCACCAGCCGATGAGTTCTCCCATCGTTGCGTTCCAGGGCCGCCGCGCCGCGCCGCCGATGCGGACCCTGCGTCCCGGCCTGCGGTTGCTGCGCCCCGGCGCGCGGGTGCTGTCACCCGAGGAGGCACACGAGCGCAGTGTCCGGCGCAGGGTGGGCCTCGCCTGGGGCCTGCTGTTCCTCAACGTCCTGACCTTCTACAAGGGGACCTGGAATCTGCTGCCCCTGATCATTCCGATCCCGTCGGCGGTCGGCAAGATCATAACGCAGGGTGCCCTGCCCGCTGCGCTCCTGACGGCCCTGTCGGTGAACCGGCGGATGCTGATCCGCCCGAACGTGTTCCTCAGCCTGCTGACGCTGCTTTTCATCGAGGCGCTCATCTCGGGTTTGCACCCGGTTGGTCACATCATCGGCACCTTGTACCGGACCGTCCGGCTCGGCGGTTTCGTGGCCACGCTCTGGCTGCTTACGCCGTGGTGGGGCCGGCGCGACATGCTGCTCGTCCGATGTCAGCTGGCGTCCCTCTTCGTGGTGCTCGGCTCGGTGATCCTGGGTCTCCTCGTGTCCCCCGGGCGCGCCCTCGCGCAGGGCAGGCTGTCCGGTGAATTCTGGCCGATCACCCCGGTGCAGGTCGCGGACTTCTCGGCGGTGGCGTTCGGGCTGGTGGTCGTCCTCTGGTTCTGCGGCGTCATCCAGAAGCGCTTCACCCTGACCGCCCTCATTGCGACAGGGGCCATGCTGGTCCTGACCCACACCAGGACCGAGCTGATCGCCCTGATGGCCGGCCTTCTCGTGGCCGGTCTGCGCATGTTCATAACCGAGGCCCGGGTACGCCGATTGTTTGCGGTCGCTGGAGTCGCGCTGTCGCTCGTGGTCGTCGTGTTTTCCGGCGTGCTGACCACCTGGCTGGCACGCGGGCAGAACGCACAGGAACTGACGAAGCTGACCGGCCGGACGAACGTCTGGGGCGCCGTGGCCAGCGCTCCGCGCGACGAGTTCCAGGTGATCTTCGGCTACGCCCTGTCGAACAAGTCGTTCAACGGCCTCCCCATCGACAGCAACTGGCTCGCCGCCTACTTCGATCTGGGGCTGGTCGGTGTGACTATCTGCGCGGCTTTGCTGCTGTTCGTCCTGGTGGACGCCTACTTCCAGCCACCCAGTCCGCAGAGTGCCCTCGCCCTGTTCCTCGCGGTGTACCTCCTCGTGACATCACTGACCGAAACCGGGCTCAGCGACGCATCGGTGTACATGCTCGAGCTCGCCCTGGCCGCGTCGTTGCTCGCACCGCCGATCGCGCCGAAAGGAAAGACGGCCGGCATGAGGATCCTGCAGATCCACAACCGCTACCGCTCGGCCGCTCCCAGCGGGGAAAATCGTGTCGTCGATCAGGAACACGCGGCACTGGCCGGACTAGGTCACGAGGTCATGCGGTTCGAGCGGAACAGCGACGAGATCGGTCAGTGGTCGATGGCGAAGAAGGCTGCGCTGCCGGCCCGGATCATCTGGGGCCGGGAAGCCCACCGCGATCTTAAAGCGAAGCTGACTGAGCGCCGCCCCGATGTCGTTCACCTGCACAACACCTTTCCGCTGCTCAGCCCGGCTGTTCTTTATGCGTGCCGGGACGCGCAGGTTCCCGTGGTGGCCACCCTCCACAACTACAAGCTGGCCTGCGCGAACGGCGAATTTTTCCGTCGTGGGACGGTCTGCCATGATTGTGCGCAGGGCCTGCCAGCCCGCGCGGTGCTGCACGGTTGCTACCGGGGATCAGCCGTGGCCACGGCGCCGGTGGCCCTGGCCGCGAGCGTGCACCGGCAGGCGTGGAGGTCACTGGTGTCGGCCTATGTGTTTATCTCGGCGTCACAGCGCGACCTGCTCGGGGGCTTTGGCCTTCCTCCGGACCGGGTATTTGTCAGGCACAACCTCATTCCTCGCCGCGACGTGACCACCGGGGAGCGGACGCCGGCCGTGGTGTATGCGGGACGGCTGGACGAGGCGAAGGGCGTACGCCTGCTGATGGCAGGCTGGGACCGCTATCGTGAGATGGCAGCCGACCCCGGCCTGCGGCTCATCATTGCTGGCAGTGGACCCCTCGAGCATGAGGTCGCCAGCTGGGCGGCGGCCCTGGACTCGGTGGAGATGGTCGGCCAGGTCAGCAGCGACCGGTGCGCCGAGCTCGTCTCGCGCGCACGTGCTGTCCTGCTTCCTTCCACGTGGGAAGAAACATTCGGTCTGGTCGCCGTCGAAGCCATGGCGGCAGGCGTTCCCTCCATCGCGGCCGGGCACGGCTCATTCGCCGAGTTGATCACCGACGGCGTCGACGGGGTGTTGTTCCGGCCGGGCGATCCAGCGGCGCTCGCGCTGGCGATCGCCGATGCGAGGCGCATCCCGAGCGCTACGAGACCTATGGCGGGCACGCTCGCAAGACGTATGAGCAGCGCTTCGATCCGCACGACAATCTCGAGCAACTGATCCAGATCTACCGTTTCGCGGTTTCGCGCCCGGTCGTGACACCCGCTTCCTGCGGGCCCGACCTCCAGACCCGATTCCGACGGAGAGCCAGCACACATGCAATCGAAACTGCGACGCCGCATCGCCACCTCGCCGATCGCCCGGGGCGCGGCCCTTCCGCTGCGGACCATCGCCGTGGCCCGTTATGACGCTCGTCTCATCGGGCGCTCGCTCGATTGGCTGGTACGCAGCCGCGAGACCACCAACATGACCTACGACCTGGACGCGCTCAACCGCGATCAGCTCTGCTGGTTCGTGTCCGCGGTCACCGGGGCCGAGATCGGGCAGGTGCGGGCCTGGACGCAGGAACTGGAGAACAACACGGACTTCCTCGGCCAGATGACCAGGCGGCTGTCGTCCAATCCGCTCTGGAGAGTCTGCGCGAAGGAACCGCACTGGGCGCGGCGGGTCGGATGGTACGCACTGGTCCGGGCCGCGCAGCCGGAGCACGTGGTGGAAACGGGCACCCATCTTGGCCTCGGCTCGTGCGTCATTGCCGCCGCCCTGCTCCGGAACGGGCATGGCCGTCTCACCACGATCGACACCGACCCCGAAGCCGGGTACCTCATCGCGGAGCCGTGGGCGAGTGTCATCGACCGCCGCACCGGGAGTTCCGTCGATGAGCTCGCCAGGATGCGGGACGTCGGCCTCTTCCTCCACGACAGCCTGCACACCTGCGACTACGAGACGAAGGAACTGGCCGCGGTCGAAGCGAATCTGCTGCCCGACGCGCTCGTTCTCTCCGACAACGCCCATGATTCGCCCGCACTGTCCGACTGGGCCGAACGAAGCGGCCGTCATTACCTGTTCTTCAAGGAGCAGCCACTCGACCACTGGTGGCCCGGGGACGGCATTGGTGCCGCGTGGGCGAAATAGTGGCGGCCGAACGGAGCTTCTGCCGCCCCCGATCCTCACGCAGACTCGTTGTCACGGCCACTTCCGTGCTGAAGCCTGCCGTCGTGCTGCCCCTCCTGCTGCTGGCCGCGGTCGCGGGCTGCACCACGAGTCCTGCGCCCAGCGCCACCGCCCATCCCGGGGCTCAGCCGATCCAGCAGGCCCAGCCGAGCCGGATCTGCGGCCATCCGGTCCTCAACTCCCCGTTCAGTTACAACGGCGCGGCCGGCCGGTACGCGAGCGGTACGGCCGGCCTGCCGACCTACGGAAAACCAGGCTCGAATTTCCCGGCCGCGACCGCCGGGATGGTCCTCCCGGCGGGCACCCACAGTTATGCGTCCTATCAGCTCAATCCGGATACCGTGTACTACCTGCTGCCCGGGACGCACGTCGGCTCGCTCCAGGCGGACACGAACGACGCTTTTGTGGGGGGCCTGTCCAACGGCACGCCGACCGTTCTTTCCGGCGACTACTCCGGGACCCCCACGGCGATCGACTCGAACTTCGCGAGCGGGAACCAGCCCGGTGTGACGATCGAGTACCTGACCATCGAGAAATATCAGCCGAACGGCGATGCCGCGGCCATCAACCAGGGTTCCAACACAGACTGGACCCTCCGGTACAACACGATCACCCTCAACGTGCCCGGGGCGGGGTTCATCGCCGGCGCCGGCAACACCCTCGAGCACAACTGCATGACGCTCAATGGCCAGTACGGTTTCCAGTCGTCGGACGTCGGCACCTGGGGCCAGGACTCGCTGACCGGCGGCCCGTACGACGTCACCATCGCGGACAACGAGATCAGCTACAACGACACGTGCGACTTCGAGGGGCTGCTGAGCAACGCGGCCATTGGCTGGTCACACTACAATCCCGTGCCGGCCCAGTACCGGAACTCGCATTGCGGCAAGGTCACGGGAGACGGCAACCAGGGCGGCTTCAAGCTCTGGCAGACGAACGGCGTAACGATCGCGGGCAACTACATCCACAATAACTGGGGACCCGGTATCTGGGCCGACACGAACAACGCGAACACCACCTATACCGGCAACACGATCACTGATAATGACGCCCAGGGGATCATCGAAGAGATCTCCTACAATTTCTCCATCACCGGCAACTACCTGGCCCGCAACGGCTGGGCCGTCGGGCTGAGTAACCCGGAATTCCCTACTCCCGCCATCTACGTCAGCGAAAGCGGCAGCAGTACGGAATTTGGCGGGATACCCGCGTGCGGCGAGGCGTCATGCTCCGGCCAGCATTCATACACCAGTCATTCTGTGATCAGTGGGAACACCCTGGTCAACAACGGCGGCGGCGTTTTTCTCTGGCAGAATTCGGACCGCCATTGCTCGAGCGGATTCGATAGCGTCTGTACCCTGGTGGGCGGCGGGCACTCGGGACCCTTCACGCTCGCCGGGTGCAAGGCCAATCTCCCGTCGGCGTCGATCGACACCGCCACGTACGCGGGGCGGCCCAGCGGCTCACCGTCGCAGAATTGGTGGGATGGCTGCCTGTGGAAGACAGCCAACGTCGATGTCACCGGCAACGTCATCGACTTCAACCCGGCGCAGGTCGCTCACTGCAACCAGGAATCCTGGCGCGATTGCGGGGCGAACGGCATTTTCAGCGAATACAGCGTGGCCCCGCCTTACACCTCACCGGGAGCCTGGGTCATCCTCACCCAGCTGACGTTCTTCCAGCACAATGCCTGGTCGGGCAATACGTACAACGGCCCGTCACCGTTCTACGCCTGGAACCAGGGCAACGGCGACAATCCGGTGAGCTGGGCAGCGTGGACCGGAAAGGTCTCGGCGGGCAACCAGTGCGGTTCGGCCGCCGACCATCAGAGCGGATACTGCACCGGCCCGTTTGGCCAGGACTCGGCGAGCACCTATCACAGCGCGCCCGTCTCGGCGGTGCCGTCGCCCCCCGCCGCGCCGTCTCCGGCCAGCTGACGCTCCGGAAAGTCTGCCCGGATGTATCACCGCCGAGCGGTAGCGGATCCTCTGATGCGGGCAGGCCCTCGCGCCGCCTTCGCCTAATTCGTCTCTAGCACCCGGAGAGCGCAATGAGGGTCCTTTTTGCGGTCGATCATGCTTCCGCCGGAGCCGTCGCTGTACCACGGCTGTATGCCGCCGGGCGGGGGGCTGGCGGAAAATGAACGCTGCCCCCAGGCTCACCATCGGGCTTCCGGTCTACAACGGCGAAAAGTATGTTGCCGAGTCTCTCGATGCCCTGCTCGGGCAGAGCTATACCGATTTCGAGCTGATCATTTCGGACAATGCTTCGACCGACGGTACCGGCGATATATGCCGTCATTACGGGCAGCACGACTCCAGGGTCCGGTATATCCGCCAGCCGCACAACATCGGCCTCGCCCCGAACCACAACGTCGTCGTCGAGGAAGCGCGGGGCGAGTTGTTCAAATGGGCCGCGAACGACGACCTGTACGCCCGCGACCTGCTCAAGCTCTGCATCGAGGTGCTCGACGAGTATCCGCAGGTGGTGCTGGCCCACTCCTGGACGGCGAAGATTGATCCCTCGGGCGCTGTGACGGAGGCGTACGAGTACCCGCTGACCACGGCCGCGCCGAAGGCGCCAGAGCGCTTCCGGAGCATCTTGTTTGACAGCGGCGGTGACGATGACTACGGCGTTATCCGGACCGCGGTCCTGCGCCGGACCGCGATGAAGGAGAGCTACCACCACGCGGACCGCACCATCATCGCCGAGCTCGGTTTGCATGGCCCCTTCTACCAGATCCCGCAGTGGCTGTATTTCCGGCGGGATCACCCGGGGCAGAACGGCCGGGCCACGATGCGGAGCCGGTGCGCGAACATGGATCCCCGGCGGGCGGACCGGCTGCGGAATCCGGCTGTCCGCTTGTACGGCGAATACGTCTGGGGATACATCGCGGGGATCCGGCGTGCGCCACTGTCGGCCGCCGACCGGCGGGAATGCTACCGCTACCTGGCGCAGTGGTTTGCCAGCCGCGCCCGGCCCGGCGGCGTTCAGCAGGCCGACCCGGCTCCTGTCATTCCATCCGCCGCCATTCCGGTCGACTCAATCGTGGCCGGCCGGTAGCGGACGTCGCCGTGAAGGAGATATCGGTGAACGACTCAGCCAGCACAGCGGGCGTCGCTCCCGGGAATGCCGCGAAATTCTATAAGCGGGATTTCTGGATTAAAGAGAATCAAAAACATGTCCCGGCCCACTATCGGCTGCAGAAGGCAGCGCGAAAAATAAACGTGATCGCCCAGGGGAGAGAGTGCGACCTGCTCGATGTCGGCTGCGGTCCGGCGACTTTGCGGCACCTGCTGCAGAACAATATCCACTACTATGGAGTCGATATAGCGATCCACGAACCGGCGCCATACCTGATCGAAGCCGACTTCCTGGAGAATCCGATCAAGTTCGGGGACAGGCGGTTCGATATTATCTCCGCCCAGGGCGTGTTCGAATATATGGGGTCGGCTCAGTCCCAGAAGTTCAGCGAGATAGCCGGCCTGCTGAAAGAGAATGGCACTTTTTTCTTGTCGTACACCAACTTCGATCACCGCGATAAGCACATATTTGAGGCTTTTAGTAACGTTCAGTCATTTGGCGACTTCAGGCAGAGCCTGGCTCGCTATTTTAGCATAGATAAATGCTTTCCGGCCTCCCATAACTGGTCCGGCGGCCAGCCTTCCCGGGGTTTCGTAAAGGCCGCGAATATGCATATGAATATGAATATTCCCTTCGTCAGCCCGCGGCTGGCAGTGGAATACTTCTTCATCTGTTCCCCGCGTTAGGGCTCTCCGCAGACGGTGCCTGAAGTGGCGCTGCTGGCTGAGCGACGGACGTTCGCCTGTGCTGTCCCCGGTCTGATGACCCGCGCAGCGCAGCACGGAACTGCCACCACCACACCAGCGCGCTGATCCACGTGGCCAGCGCCGCCCCTTGCATGATCCCGACGGTTCCTCCCTCGTAAGCGCCGGCCATGCTGAATGCGAGAAAGGCTGCTGAGGCCAGGAGCATTGCCGACAGGCTCCGCCGGGCCGCTCCCAGAGCGTGCAAGCCCACGGCGGCACCGGCCGTGAGGCACTGGCCCATGACGGACACCGTGAGCGGCAGTATCAGCGGATACGCTGGCCGCCAGATACCGCCCAGCAGCCACTGCCCGAACCCTTTCGGGAGCGCTATCAGCAGGAAGATCCCCCATGCGAGGCCCGCTACAGCGAGCCCGGCGCCGGTGAGCACGCAGAACAGCGGCAGGTGCCGTGGCGAACGGCGCAGGATACGGGCGGCCTCCGGCACCGCGACCAGGCTCATCCCCAGGTAGATGACCATGAAAGGGCCCATCAGCGTCGTGGCCGCTTGCACGTAGCCGACCGCGGCCAGGCCCAGAATGAGCCCGAAGAAGTAGGCGCGGAGCTGGTTTGCGCCACTCTGGGAAGTGTTCTCCGCGAGGTAGCGGGGCCCAAGGTCGCGATGTCGCGACACCCAGCTCCAGGCGCGTGATGGTCGGGGGATGAGCCCAGCCTGCAGCGGTCCCACTGCGGCGGCGACCGTCGCCGAGGCGCCCCAGGCGAAGACGAACCAGAACACGTCCCGGTGGTGGGTGACCCGCAGCAGCACCAGGGCAGGCAAGAGCGCCAGCGCCCAGACTGTGTCGTTGAGGAATGCCTGGCTGCCACGTCCGAGCGCGAAGAACGTATACCGCCAGCTGTCTTGCAGCATCAAGCCGGGCAGCGTCAGCCCCAGCCCGAGGAAGGCGAGCTTGGTCGTGCCGCCGAGCAGCGCGGTTGTGAGAAGCACGCAACAACCGGCGGCCACGCCGACAATGGCGGCCATGCCTGTGCTGCTGGCGGCGGCACGTCGCCAGGCCCGGAAGCCCGTGCCGCTGAACCTGACCATCAGTGGGTCGGTGGCAAGACCGCGGGATGCGGCCAGCGCGAACGAGTAGGTCACGTAGGCGAGGCTGAAGGCGCCGAATTGCACTGCCCCGAGCGTGCGGGCGACATAGAGGACCACGGCGAAGTTGGTCAGGCTGGATACCGCCTGATCGGCGACGCCCCAGCCCAGGCGCCGGCTGACCTCGCCCGGGATCCGCCGCCAGAGGGCGGCCGGGGCACGGGTAACGACCGCTACCCCGCGCCGGGCCACCTCGAAGAGGGTGTGAACCCGCCAAACCGGGGCGACGGCCATCAGCCAGCCTGGCGGGCGATCTCGGCGCCGCGCATCGGGATGTGCCTGACCAGCACCCTCATCAATCGCTCCCAGGCATTCAGATACGAGCCGGATCGTGCGGCATTCACCGCCCACCGATCATGGGACCCGCAGCGGCCTGGTCCTGATACATCCAGGTCATGCACTTCGCCGCCTTACGGGAAGAACGTCAGGAAAGCGCCGGAATTAGTGACCGCGGGCGATGTCGACGTCGATGTCGGCGTGGGCGTGGGCGTGGGGGACGGCGACGCCGCTGACGGGGTGACCTCGATGTCCACCCAACGGTTCTCCCCGCCGTCATGGGTGTCCCATGCGTTGGGATACGTGGGGCTGGTACCGCCCTGGGTATAGCAGGTGTTCCCGCCCGGGGGATTGAACGCGTTCGCCTGGGAAGGCGACGTCAGCGGCCCGTTGGCCATGCCGTTGGTGGCAGGCCCGGGATTGCCCTGGAACGAGCCGAAGTAGCCCCGCGACTCCATGTAGAACACCTTGCCGCCGCCGTAATAGACGGTCGCGATGTAGTTCCCGGCCGGCAGCACGATGCCCGCGCTGCCGTAGGAATTGGCCACCCACCCGCTGGCCACCCCCCCGGACCATGAGGCGGTCAGGCTGGTGCCGCTGACCAGTTCCTGAGTGGTGGCGTCCCAGATCTGGGTGCTGGCCGGCAGGTCCTGGCCGAACGGAGGGCTGTAGAACCAGACGTTGTCCACGGTGCAGGGCTCCGACAAAGTGAACTGCGTGCCCAGCGTCTGCGCTTGGGTGTCGATGGTGGGCTGGGTGGGGAACACCGTCGGGTAGTTCGGCCACAACCGGTAGGACCCGCTGTAGCCGTCCGGAGCGGTGTCGCTGATCTGAAGGTCTATCCAGAAGTTCGAGGAACTCGAGCCCTGGTCCGGCATATTCACCGACGGGTCGGTGCCAGCCGTGCCGAAGGAGCCCTGGGACGACGTGGCGGAGATCGGGCACGGAGCTGAGGCGCCCTGGTCCGAGTAGCCGAACAGCGGCCCGCTCGTGATGCCGGAGGCGTAAGGATCACCCGCCCCGAACTGGCTGTTGGTGTCGGGGAAGCTGCTGCTGAATCCCGTGGCGACTTGATAGACGGCGGCACCCAGCCCGGTCAGGTTGCCGATGCTCAGCTGGAGTGGCGCCGGCAGGGGAATGTAGTTCCACTGCCCGGCGGTGAGAGTCCCGGACGTGACCACACTGCCGGGGACCACGTTGCCTTCTCCGCCGCCGTAAACCTGCCACAGCGCGAACTTCTGCGGCGATGTCGACTGGCCGGATGGGCACACCCACCACCAGTAACCCTCGAACCAGCAGTTGGAGGTGACGCAGAACAGGACCCCGGCCAGGAAGTTGCCTGCGTAGGAGACCGGAGTGGACGGTCCGTCGGTGGACGGGAACAGCCGGTAGGTGCTCATCAGTCGAATCCGTTCACGAACGCGGCCAGCAGCCAGTTGCCCTTGGCCGCGTTGTAGATGAATCCGAGCAGGTCCGTCTGCCCGGCGGTAGTGCTGAGGCTGGGCTGCGGCAGGTCGGTGGAGAACTCGTAACTGCCGCCCCAGCTCAGCGTGAAAGACCCGCCGGGCCCCTGCGTCACCTGGAAGATGATCTGCTGCCCGTTTGCCGGGTTGGCCGGGTTGCCCATGGTCCGGTTCCCGGCGATGGTCAGCCGGAGGTCGTTGCCCAGGGAGGCGTCCACCGCGATCGTCGCCGCGTCGGTCAGGTTTACCACGGCTGGCGCGATCGCCCCCGACTCGGTAGTCGTGGCCTGCGCGGCGGCAGCGGCCGGAGAGGCAGTGGCCGTGGTCAGGACGGCTCCCGCCGCTCCGGCGGCCGCCATGCCGACGGCCCCCTTAAAGATCTTCCTCCGGCTCAGTTCCTGGCCTGAACCCGGCCGTCGCTGGCGAGTCGGAAACTGCCCGCCCATGGCGCCTCACTCTCCCTCGCAGGGACCGACTGGGGTCCTGCCGGTTTGATCAGAAGATTTTCCAGCTGGCGCAGAGACCCGCCGCCTTCGCGGCGGCGATGTCAGCGGCAACAGATCCGTGGTCGTAAATGCTCAGGTCTTCAGGTGAATAGCTCCAATGGCCGTCAACGTAGCTAAATACGTCTTCCGCCGTGCCGGGCGATGCTCCCGCGATTGCTTCGGTGACGATGGCCGCGTTGCCGAAGACGGTCACGGTCTTGATGATCCTGGACTTTCCGGCCCCGGCAGACGGGCAAGCGTTGTGGACCCTTACCCAGACGGGTCCGGAGATCTGGCGCTTCGCGGTGGGGGACAGAAGGTTCCAGAAGGCAGCGAACTGGTTTGCCGAGTACAGGCCGTAGAACTGCGCTGCCGCCGCACGAGCCCCGGCCCGCATCTGCGGGCTGACCGGTGCCGCCGGAGGGGCAGTACTGGTCACTACCCTGGGGGTAGTTGCTGCTGGGCCAGCGGTGGACGGCTCCGATGAGCCGACGACGCTGCAGCTGGCCAGACCGGCAGCAACCAAGCCGGCCGCGAGACCCTTCAACAAACGCATTGCCCTGGCAGTCCTTTCGCTGAGCTAGCGGCAGGCCGAACGCGAGCCGGCTCAGCTCGTCGGCGTGACCTCGACATCAACCCAGTAGCACTCGCCATCGCCGGCAGAGGCGTAGGTCTGTGGATAGGCCCAGGAGGCGTAGTTGTAGGTGCCCTGGCCGGGACTCGTGGCGGCGGACGTTCCGGGCGCTGAGACCGGCCCGGCGGTGATACCACCGGCGCCTGGGCCCCCGGTGGCCCAGTAGCCGTTTGTGGCCAGGTACCACTCCGACCCGCCGCCGTAGAACACTGCCACCTTGTAATCCCCCGCGGGGAGTGTGATGCCGCTGTACGCGCAGGAGACCCAGCCGGATCCGGCCGCTCCCGACCAGGCAGGCGAGCTGTTGTCGGTGCCTGAGACCACGCTCTGCGAGCTGACATTCCAGATCGCGCATCTGGTGGGCAGCGCGGCCGCGCCGGCTGCGGAGTAGTACCAGATGTCGTCCAGCGCGCAGGGCTTCGATAGCTGGAACTCCGTGGCCAGCGTGTAGCCCGTTGTGTCCGAGTTGATGTGGCCCGGTATCGTCGGGTAGCTCGGCCACAGCCGGTAGGGCGTGCCCGCTGGCGGAGTCGTATCCACCAGGACGTCCATCCAGAAGTTGGAGCTACCGGAACCGTAGAGCGGCATCGACGTCGTCGGATCGGCGCTTGCGACGCTGAACAGGGCCTGATCCGTCTTGAACGGCGACGGGAGTGACCCGGACGCGTCGGAATAAGCGGTCAGCGGGCCGTACGTGATTCCGCTGCCGTAGGGGTCACCGCTGCCGAACTGGTTGTTGGTTATGGGGAAATTGCCGGTGAACCCGGTCGCGGCCACATACGTGGCCCCGATGGCCAGCGGCACCGGCGACGTCAGCTTCACATAATTCCACTGCCCGGCCGTCAGGGCGCCGGACGTGAACGTGCTGTTAGCGACGAGCGACCCGCTGCCGGAGCCGTAAAGGCACCAGAGCGCGAACTGTTGCGCCGCCGTGGACTGCCCGGACGGGCACACCCACCACCAGTAGCCGTCCAGCCAGCAACCCCCGCTGGTGACCTCGAAAACGACACCGCAGACGAACGGCCCGCTGTAGGAAACTGGGCTGGACGGCCCGTTAGTTGCTGGGAACAGCCGGTAGGTGCCCATGGGCTGCGTGACGACCGTGGTGCTGAACCCGATGATCGCGCCGGCCAGCAGCCACTTGCCCTTGGCCGCGTTGTAGATGAAGCCGAGCAGGTCGGTCTGCCCCGCCGTCGTGCTGAGCGCGGGCTGCGGCAGGCCGGTGGAGAACTCGTAGCCGCTGCCCCAGGCGAGCGTGAACGACCCGCCCGTGCCCTGAGTCACCTGGAAGGTGATCTTCTGCCCGTCCGCCGGATTGGCCGGGATGCCCATGGTCCGGTTCCCGGCGATCGTCACCCGGAAGTCATTGCCCAGCGAGGCGTCCACCGCGATCGTCGCCGCGTCGGCGAGGGCGACCACCGCAGGCGCCACCGCTCCCGGTTCGACCGTCGTGGCTTGTTCGGCGGCCGATGCCGGACCGGAGATGGCCCCGGTCAGCACGGATCCGGCTGCTCCGGCGGCGGCCACGCCGATGGCGTTCCTGACGATCTTCCTCCGGCTCAGCGAGAGGCTTGCGCCCGGCACTCGCCAGCGAGTTGGAGATTGCCCGCTCAAGATGCTCCCCCCGTGTGGGCCCGTTTCGGGCCTTGCAAGAGTAAGGGACGTGGGCCCGTTTCGGGCCTTGTAAGAATTAAGAGACGCCTATGCAGGCAATCCGGTTCACATGCGACGGGGGGGCAACTTTTGCATCACTGACCGCTGCCTGATCGTGAAGGATCGTCCCGGGATGTATCAGGACCCGGATGTATCAGGACTGGGCTGCCGCGTGTCCTGTTAGTTGCGGCGGCCAGTTGGGGCCGCCCGGTCCAACGCGTGTCCCGACGTCGGATTCCCACGGCACGAATGACGCGACCGTGGCTGGCCAGGAAGGAAGGTCATTGTGACGGCCCCCAGAGTTGGACTGTTCGGCCTCCTCGGCTCAGCCAATATCGGTAATGAGGCGCAGCTGGAGTCGGTGCTCGCGTATCTCCGGACCGACCATCCGGACGCCGTCCTGGACGCAATGTCGAGCGGACCGGAGAACGTGCGCGCGAAGTACGGCATCGATGCCATTCCGCTGCTGTGGTACGAGAGGTACGAAGAGCGGACGTCCGGTGCGATGGCGGTCGCGCTTAAGGTCCTGGGCAAGGGCATCGACGCGTTCCGGACGGCATCCTGGGTCCGCCGGCACGATGTGGTGATCGTGCCTGGCGCGGGCACGCTGGAGGCGGCCCTGCCGCTGCGGCCGTGGGGTGTTCCGTACTCGATGTTCCTCCTGTCGGCCTCCGGCCGGCTGTTCGGAACGAAGGTGGCCCTGGTCAGTGTGGGGGCCAGCGCCATCAGGCAGCGGGCCACGCGGTGGCTGTTCAAGTCCGCCGCGCGGCTGGCTTTCTATCGTTCCTACCGCGATGCTCAGTCGCGCGAACTCGTACGGCAGTGGGGGCTCGACACCTCTGGCGACCCCGTGTACGCCGACCTCGCATTCGGCGTTCCGGTCCCGCCGTACAGCCCTGGCGACCCGCAGACCGTCGGCGTCGGCGTCATGGACTACTACGGCGGCAACGACGACCGTCGGCGCGCGGACGAGATTCACGCCTCCTATATCGCCAAAATGAAGCGTTTCACCCGGTGGCTGGTCGACAGTGGCTATCGGGTCCGGCTGTTCGGCGGGGACAACCTCTGGGACGACGGCGTCGTGCTGGAAATTCTGGAAGACGTACGGGCCGACCGGCCCGATCTCGCGCCAGACTGGGTGGTCGCCGAGCCGGTGTCTTCTTTCGCCGGACTGATGCAGGCCATTGCGCCGGTCGGCACGGTGGTCGCCACGCGCTATCACAACGTCATATGTGCGCTGAAACTCGGCAAACCGACCATATCGCTCGGCTATTCGCCGAAGTTCGCCGCCCTGATGACCGACATGGGAATGCAGGGCTTTTCGCAGCCCGCAGACTCGCTGGACGTGGATCAGCTGATTGAGCAGTTCACGGAACTGCAGAGCCGCTCCGCGCCGCTGCGGAATTCGTTGCGAGAACGTAACGCGGCAAAGAAGCAGCAGCTCGATCAGCAATTCGCCCTGCTGTCCGCGCTGCTCTTCCCGGCTGGTGAGGCCGCCCAGGCTGTGGTGGTGCCCGACCCGGTTCGCGAAGGCACTCTATGAAGCCGGAACCAGCATCAGTTTTGCTCTGACCGCAACCTCTTCTTACCTGTTCGCCACGCGCTGACGCCGGAAAGGAAACCCTGGTGGACGTCTACCCTGTGCCGCGTATCGCCGGAGCGCTGTTGTTCAGGCCGGCCCCGCACGTGGACGAGCGCGGCTTCTTCTCCCGCACCTTCGACGCGGCGGTGGTGCGCGCGGCGGGCATCGACCCGGCCGGGTTCGCCCAGGACAGCCTGTCGCGGTCGAGGCGCGGGGTGGTCCGGGGACTGCACATCCGGCGCGGGGACGGTGAGGCGAAGCTCGTGCGCTGCTCATACGGTGCGATCTTCGATGTCATCGTCGACCTGCGGCCCGCCTCGCCCACGTACCGGAACTGGGAGAGTTTCGGCCTGCGTGACGAACAGCAGATCTCGCTGTACGTGCCAGCCGGCTGCGCGCACGGCTTTCAGGCCCTCACCGACCCCGCGGACGTCTCCTACCGCATCGACCGCCCGCATGATCCGGCCGAGGACGTGTCGATCGCCTTTGACGATCCCGAACTGGCCATCTCGTGGCCGCTGCCGGCGGTCGCCATGTCGGCGCGGGACCGGGTCGCCCCGCCGCTCGCGGTCGCGGTGAAGTCGCTGGCCTGAGCGGGGGCGAGGGCGCCCGGAGGGCGCCCGGGCGGCTAAGCCAGCGCCGGGCTCGATCCGCCGGCTTGCGCCGTGATGCCG
>CAVSZI010000006.1:0-164989 GCA_963732345.1 uncultured Actinomycetes bacterium
CCGTCGCTGCTGCTACCACACCGCCCACATCACCGCAAATCGCCCGGCGAGGGTTACCGGCGCGCGGACTAGCGGTTGCGGGTGGTCAGGTGGTGGCAGGCGATCGCGGCGGCGGCTACGACGTTGAGCGAGTCGACGCCTACCGCCCGGGCCGCCGGGTCCATCCGGATGCAGATGGCCTCGTCCGCCTCGTGCAGCCAGCGTGAGGACAGCCCGTCGCCCTCGGTGCCGAGCATCAGCGCAGCCCGCTCCCCCGGCGGGACCTTGCTGACCGGGACCGCCGAAACGTCCGGGGTCAGGGCCAGCAGCCGGAATCCCGCCGCCCGCACCGCGGCCAGTCCGCCGTACCAGTCCGTCATCTGCGCGTAAGGGATGGCGAACACGGCACCCATCGACACCTTGACGGACCCGCGGTAGAGCGGGTCGGCGCACCGGGGCGAAAGGATCACCGCCCCCATCCCGAGCGCCGCTGCCGAGCGGAAGATCGCTCCCACGTTCGTGGATGCGATCCCGGCCGCCGCGGAACCCGGTCCAAGCGGAGGGCCTCAACCGCGAAGCCAGCCAGGGCCAGGACGCGCAGCGCCCGGCTCGATCTGCGCCGCCAGCGAAACGCTCGCGATAAGAGTTTTACGGCCAACTTGGTGTCCGGCGTACCGGTGGGCCAAGCCGGGCGAGCGGAGCCCAACCGACTCCCTGCTTCCTGCCGCAGATGCACCACCACAGAGCCAATCCGTGCGGAAAGATCCCGCCCCCTGACGGCCATGTCGGGGTTCGATCCCGCCAACGAGCCGCCAACGGATGATCAAAAGGCCCGACCACCGTCTCCGGCGATCATGCCTGACCTGCACTTACTTGGTAGCGGGGGCAGTGTCTAGCGGGGTCAGGACCATAGCGCGACCTTCGGGTTCAAGACCCGACGGCGGGGAAGTGCGGCCTTGCCGGAAATGGCTGGTAGCGATCTCAGTGTCCGGGGGACTGGCCACGGTCGATGTGAAGGATCTCGCCGGTGATCCCGGCATTCACTCAGAGTCCCCGCCGGACGTACCCGATGGCCAGTGAGCGGGCGACCAGTCCCCCTCTGGGTCCGTGGTCTGCCCCACTTCGATCAGATGACCGTCGGGATCGCGGATGTAGCAGCGCTTCTCGTACTGGTGCTGTTTCGGCGGCGTCAGGAACTGAGCACCCCGGGCGCTCCATTCGGCGTACACGGCCTGGATGTCTTTGACCCGGATATTGAGGAAGCTGCTGACCCGGTCGGGATCGCGTGGCGTCTCCAGGATGACCGTAGGCTTGTCGTCGGTCGGGCCGCCGCCGGCATTGATGACGATCCAGCTGTTGGCTAGCGCGACATTGACCGGGTTTCCGGGAAAGACCACCCTGCCGCCGAGTACCTCGGTGTAGAAGCGCCGCGAGCGCTCGACATCATCCGAGACGATGAAATGGGCCAGCACAATTCCCTCTGGGGGCGGTGGGAGCTCGGCCATCTGGCACCTCCGCTGGTTGGGTCTCACACCCCGCTTACGACGGGTCTGCAGCGCGTAGGGGTTGTCCCGCCGCTGCATGCCAGGGAGTCTAACGCTGTCTAAGCCTCGATCCACCGCGTGAATAGGGGTTCATCAGGGCGTGTCCTCTCGACGCGCAATGTGCCCTCTGATCTGGGACGATAGGAGTTACTGAGCTACCGTCGCCGGGCTGGAGAGGACACCGCGCAAGTGCGGTTGTTACACGAGCTGGCGAAGATTCATGCGACGTTTGATGACCCGAATCTCGTGTTTCAGGCGGGGCTGGTCCCGGTGGTGGCCCTAGCTGGTTCTGTAGGTGACTTCTGACTCCGCTTGTTGATCAGCTCTGGGTCCACCGGTTTTTATGGGGGACTCGGTGTCGGTGAGTCTTGACTCCACCGGTGTGCAGGCGTGGGAGGATCAGCGTGCGTGCTCCGGGTGTCTCCCCACACCCTGACAGGTAGGTGTGGTGGAAGGCGTGCATGCAGTCGATGTCGAGGGTCGAGCTCTACGCGGCGATCCGCCGGGACTCCCGGGTCGATGGGCTGTCGAGCAGGGATCTGGCCCGGAAGTACAGGGTGGGCCGGCGGACCGTGGCCCTGGCGCTGTCGTCTGCGTGGCCCGGGCCGCGGAAGAAGCTTCCCCCGCGCACGTCCCGCCTGGATCGGCATAAAGAGGCGATCGACCGGATCCTGCGGGCTGATCTTGATGCCCCGCGCAAGCAGCGGCATACCACCAAGCGGATCTTTGACCGGCTGATGGCTGAGCATGACGCGGACGGCATCTCCTACCCGATGGTCCGGGCCTACGTCGTGGTCCGCAAGCCGGAGATCTGGGTCGAGGCGGGCCGCGGGCCGCCGCGGGTGTTCATCCCGCAGACCCACCGGCCCGGCCAGGACGCCGAGGTCGATTTCGGCGACGTCTACATCGACCTGGCCGGGGTCCGCACCCTGTGCTACATGTTCGTGTTCCGGCTGTCCTTCTCCGGTAAGGCGGTGCACCGCGTCTCGGCTTCGGAGGGGCAGGAGGCGTTCTTCGAAGGCCACGTTCACGCTTTCAGCGTGCTGGGCGGCGTTCCTGCCGGGAAGGTCCGCTACGACAACCTGACCTCTGCGGTGGCCCGCGTGCTCGGCTTCACCCGGGCCCGGGTGGAGACCGACCGGTGGACCGCCTTCCGGTCCTGGGCCGGCCTGGATGTCTTCTATTGCCAGCCTGGCCTGCAAGGAGCCCATGAGAAGGGCGGCGTGGAGGGCGAGGTCGGCCGGTTCCGCCGCAACCACATGGTCCCGGTTCCCCAGGTCGGCACCATAGCCGAGCTGAATGCGCTGCTCGACGTCTGGGACCAGGAGGACGAAGAGCGCCGGATCGCGGACCGCACGCGCACCGTCGGGGAGTTCTTCGCGATCGAGAGGCCGCTGCTGGCCCCGCTGCCGTCCGAAGCCTTCGAGACCGGGCGCATGTTCACGCCGCGAGTAGACCGCTATGCCCAGGTCACCGTACGGATGAACCGCTACTCAGTGCCCATGCGCCTGATCGGCCATCAGGTGCGGGTGCTGCTGCACGCTTCTGATCTGGTGGTCTATGACGGCCGCGCCGAAGTCGCCCGGCACGAGCGCCTGGCCGGCCGCGGCGGCAGCCGCCTGGAGCTGGATCACTACCTGGAAGGGCTCCTGCGCAAGCCCGGTGCCCTGCCCGGGGCGACGGTCCTGCATCAGGCCAAGGGCCGCAGGCCGGTTCACCCCGGTCCATGACGCCTGGTGGGCGGCCGCGCGCACGGCGCACGGGGACGCGGCCGGCACCCGGGCCCTGGTCGAGGTCCTGCTGTTGCACCGGCGGATGGCCCACGAGCACGTCGTCGCCGGGATCGCCGCCGCGCTGCGGGCCGGGGCGATGACCGCCGACGTGGTCGCGATGGAGGCCCGCAAGGCCGCCGACGCCGGCACGCCAGTCACCGCGGCACCGCCCGATGAGATCCCCCAGGCGTCCCCGGTGACCTCACTCACCGGGCGGCGCCTGGCCGCCCTGCCGGCGGACTCCCGGCCGCTGCCGTCGGTAGCCGCCTACGACCAGCTACTGCGCCGTCCCCGGCCACCCGCCACCCGTCCCGCCAGCCAGGGAGACCCGTCATGACACTCCAGCGCCACCGCGGCCTGACCGAACCCGCCGCCGACGCCGCGATCGACACCGCCTGCCGGGTCCTGCGCCTGCCCACCCTGCGCGCCCAGTTCACCGACCTCGCCGAGGTCGCCGCCCGGGAACAGATGACCTACCGCGGGTTCCTCGCCGAGCTGCTGATGGCCGAATGCGACGACCGGGGGCGCCGCCGCTCCGAACGCAGGATCAAGGCCGCCTGCTTCCCGCGGCAAAAGGAACTGCGGACCTTCGACTTCCAGGCCAACCCGAACATCACCCCGGAGACGCTCGCCACCCTCGCTACCTGCGAGTGGGTCCGCAAAGGAGAACCGCTCTGCCTGATCGGCGACTCCGGGACCGGCAAGTCCCACCTGCTCATCGCCCTGGGCACCGAGGCCGCGATGGCGGGCTACCGGGTCCGCTACGTCCTGGCCGCCAAACTTGTCAACGAGCTAGTCGAAGCCGCCGACGACAAGCAGCTGACCAAGACCATCGCCCGCTACGGCCGCGTCGACCTGCTCTGCATTGACGAACTGGGCTACATGGAACTCGACCGGCGCGGCGCCGAGCTGCTGTTCCAGGTTCTGACGGAGCGCGAGGAAAAGAACAGTATGGCCATCGCCTCCAACGAGAACTTCAGCGGCTGGACCAAGACCTTCACCGACCCCAGACTCTGCGCCGCCATCGTGGACCGCCTCACCTTCGGCGGCAACATCATCGAAACCGGCACCGACTCCTACCGCCTCGCGCAAACCCGCGCCAGAGCCGGCCACGCTACCAGCTGACAACCACGCCCGGTCTTCCCCGCCAAGCGCCGAGCCGCCATCCTCACCACCCCAGGGAAGGCCCCGCACGCGAGAAAGCGGAGTCAGCTCTCAACAACAAAAGACCCCCCAAGATCAACAACTGGATCCGCAACTCGCCGATAACTGGATCCAAAACTCACCTACAGAGCCACCCTAGCGCAGCGGGCGGCTCTGGCTGCCTTGGTGGACGAGCATGTCCGGATCGGCCACCGGTGCGGGGTGAACGCCGGGCCTGAAGGTTCGCTGCCTGGCTGCTGGGATGATCGCGGGTGCGGACAGCATCGATGACATGGACCTGCTGCGGCACGGCGCGGTGCCGGCGCTGTTCGGCGGGATCCGCGCCCGGCCAGGCGATATTCAGGGAACAGCACTCGCATCCCGCTGGCCCGTCCCAGCCGGGCGGCCAGATCGCCGGCCACTGACCAGGCGCCCGGCGAGTAACCCGCATGCCACCGGCCCCTGCGCCTCAGGGGTGCCCGATGGGTGCTTCTATGTCGTCGTAGACGCGGGCCGCGGCCAGCAGCCCGTCCGGGCCGCGTTCGTAGACCGCGATGCCGGCCTGGGGCGGCAGGTCGTGGCTGCCCCAGCGAAGACAGTTGAATTCCAGGGCACAGCGCACGCCGTCGTCGGTCACCACGCAGTGCTCCAGGCCGATGCCGCCGCCTGCGCTGAAGCACCTGGTGAAGAACGAGCGGAGCTCGGCGGTGCCGCGGTGGGCGAAGAGCGGGCCGATGGGCTCACGGTAGTACCCGTCCGGCGCGAAGGTGTCCACGATCGCGTCGGCGTCACCAGCGTTTAGCGCGGCCTGGTAGCGGCCGACGACATCACCAGGGCGGGCGGGCCCGGGCCTGAGTATGGGAGACCTGAGGTGGCGCCGTCCGTCGACCGGCCATTGGCTGCAGTAGGTGCGGAACACCACCGACCGGTCGTCAGGGGATTCGGCCACCACTGCCACCGGCCAGGCCAGTTCGAGCCCGTCGCCGGACAGGTGCGCCAGCAGTTCCACCACCGCACGCCCGCCAGCACACGTGGAGGCCACCGTCTCGACGCGGGCGTGCCGCCCGGCCAGCCACGATTGATTCTGGCTGACGAACCGGCGCAGCTGCTTGTGGCCGCGGATCTGTCCGGCGCGGGGATCATAGACCACCACCTCGCCCGGCCACACATTCTCCAGAGCGCGGGTGTCGCCCTTGTTCAGTGCGGTGAAGTACTGCCCGACCGGATCAGCCTGACCCGCGGCGCGAGTCTGCCGGCGGGCCAGCTCCGCGGCACTGACGAAGTCCGGAAACCACGGCATCGCAATCCCCTCGCTTCGCTGCCGGCCGGGCAGGTGTCTGCAGACTGCCGTCCATTGTCCTCCGGCAACCTACTCATCCCCAGCGCCGACCCAGCGAAAGCCCCAAGCCGGCAGACAAGCTGCCTGCCAGCCTGAGAGGACGATTCGCGAGCTTATGCCCGTCTTGTCGTTGTGTGATCAGGTGGATCTGTGGTGTTACGGCCGGTCGGCGGGCCTGGCCATGCTTGGATGGCCAGATGATCGAGCGCAAACGGTACCCCAGTGATTTAACCGATGAGCGCTGGGCGCTGATCGAGCCGGTGATCACCGCGTGGAAGGCCGCGCACCCCTCGGTCAGCGGTCACCAGGGCGGGTATGAGCTGCGGGAGATCGTGAACGCGATCTTGTACCAGTCCCGGACCGGCTGCCAGTGGGACTACCTGCCGCATGACCTGCCGCCGCGCAGCGCGGCGTACTACTACTTCGCCCGCTGGCGCGACGACGGCACTGACCAGGCCATCCACGACCTGCTGCGCTGGCACGCGCGGGAGAAGAAGGGCCGCAAGGCCGACCCGAGCCTGGTCGTGCTGGACACCCAGAGCGTGCACGCGGCCTCCTCGGTCCCGGCGGATACGACCGGGAAGGACCCCGGCAAGAAGGTGCCCGGCCGCAAGCGGTGCCTGGCCGTGGACGTCCTGGGACTGGTCGTCGCCGTCGTCGTCCTGGCGGCCTCGGCGCACGAGAACGCCGCTGGGATCGCCTTACTGGACCGGGTCGCCGCGCAGGCCGGCACGGTGCGCAAGGCGCTGGTGGACCAGGGCTTCAAGAGCTCGGTCGTGTCCTACGGCGCCGCCGTGGGCATCGACGTGCAGGTCGTGGAGCGCAACCCGGCCGACCGGGGCTTCGTCCCCCAGCCGAAACGCTGGGTGGTGGAGCAGACGTTCGGCATCTTGTCCTTCCACCGGCGCCTGGTCCGCGATTACGAGCACCGGCTCTCCAGTTCGGCGTCGCGCGTGTACTGGGCGATGACCGACGTGATGGCCCGGCGACTGACCGGCACGTCCACGCCATCGTGGCGGATCACGTGACCGCGGCGGACCCGGGCAGGTTCCTGCTGGACAAGATCGACGCGCGACAGCAGGCACTGACCCGCGAAGCCGGCCAGGCACAGGCCCGGATCGACGAGCTCACCGCCAGGCTCCGCGAACTCGAAGAGGCGATCAGCGACCTGCAGATCACCCGCAAGACCCTCATCTCCCTCGCCGGGCACGACGACGGCCAGCCCGCCGCAGAGCCAGCCGGGCCACCTCCCGCGGTACCCGATCACCCCGCCTACCAGCAGATCCTGACCGCCTTCGCGGACCTCCGCCGTCCCCTGCGGGCCCGCGACCTGTGCCTGGCCCTGGACCTGCCGGTCGCGGCCAAGAACACCGAGAACATCCGCTCCAAGCTCAAGCGCCTGGCCAGCCGCGGCATCCTCGTCGAGACCGAACCCGGATTGTTCGCTCAGCCACGTCCACAGCCCGGCCCGCAACCCTCCAGCCAGGACGCCTAATCCAACCCAGCCGACGAAAAGGACATCAACTCGCGAAACGTCCTCTGAGGCCAGAAACCCCCCTCTGATGAGGTCCCACCCGCCACCGGCGCCTACGCCGCCCGGCGCGCCACGGAGGGCTGCGGTCCTCCGCGCGCTCTCCGGGTATCGAGCCGACACCCGGTTTCCGCCGCACCGAGGGACCATCGTCAGCTATGACGTGCTTGTCGCTGGCCGAGAGCATAAGCGCCGGCGGCCGCGGTGCGGAATGTAGCCGCTGGGATCCCCCCACATGAAGGAGACGATCCGGAGGCCGGCCTCGAGGGCCTGGTCAAGGCGACGGTGGTGATCTTCGGTGAGAACGAAGTTGCCGCCGAACGGCCGCGCGGTCAGTGCCGCCGTCTCACGAACGACGGCTCCGGCGTCTGCTGACCACGTGAGCGTCACCATGCCGAGCGCGCCGGCGTTCGAGACCGCCGCGGCCAGCCGGGGAACGGCGGCCATGGGTGCCTGGACGATCGGTCGTTCAATCCCGAGCATCTCGCATACCGGCGTGGTCACTGCCTTCGCCCCTGCCGCGATCGTTGCTCTGTCACGTATACGATGTCGGCACCGACTTGGGGGACCGCCGGTCCCAGCCGTGGAACTTCGAGTAGTCGCCTGCGTCCCAGGCTTCGCGGAGCCCCGGGGTGCTCAGGTCCCAGTCCGAGCGGATCTCGCTGGTGGCGGCGCGCAGGTCATGCCACAGGTCGTAGAACGACGGGCGGCCCCAGAACCAGTAGCCGTTATAGACACTGTGAGTGACGAGGCCCGGCTTGAGCACCAGCGTGTGCGGGATCATGGGGTTGTGCTCGGGGTCGGTGTACTCGGCGATGTCCAGGTCCTGCTGGACGGTCCGGCCGGGATCGGACAGGAAGGTCCACTGGGCGCCCACCGACGCGCGGAACTCTTGCAGGGTGTGATGGTCGTCGGTGGCGATGGTGGCGATCTGGGTGTAGGCCACCGCGATCTTCGGGTAGTTGGCGGCCAGCTCAAGGTGCTGCTGGTGTTCCTTGGGGCAGTAGTTGCCGCGCGCCAGGGTGAGGATCAGCGGATCGCGGCCCTGCAGCTCGCTGAGCGTACGCACCGTGCCGGTGTGGTCCGGGAGAGCGTAATCGGGGAAGATGCCGCCAGGTCTGATATCAGGACGCATAGGCCCCATGGTCGCACCCGGGGCCGTCCCGCCGCGGACGTGGTCACCACTGGCCGGTCGCGGCCGCCCGCCCGCAGGTGGTCACAGGTCGAGGACCAGGTTGTCGCGTGGCTGCGAGCAGCAGATCAGTGCGCTGCCGTCGGCGGGGTCATCGACCGGGGCGGGGGCATAACTGACTGTTCCGGACATGACCGTTGTCTCGCAGGTGTGGCACACTCCGGCGCGGCATGACCAGCGCACCGGGACGTCACAGGCTTCGGCGAACTCGAGCAGGCTGGCGTAGCCGGGGTCCCAGCGCGCGCTCAGGTCGCTGCGCGCGAACGCGACCAGGGGGCCGCTGCCTGGCTGGCCGGCGGGCGGGTGCGGCCGGCGGGCGGCCGCGGGTGCGATGCCGGGTGTCTGCGCGGGCCCGGCGCCGAAGACCTCGGTGCGGATGCGGGCAGCCTGGAAACCGGCCCCGGCCAGGGCAGCGGACACATCCGCCATGAACGCGGGGGGTCCGCACAGGTAGGCATCGGCGTCGCGGGGCAGGTCCAGGGCGGCAAGGACCGGCGCCGACAGGCGTCCCGCCGTGTCGTAGTCGCGGCCCTGAATATCACCAGGGCCCGGGCTGCTGTAGCAGATGTGCCGGTGCGCGCTGGGAAGCGCGGCCAGCAGGGCGCGGGATTCGGCCGCGAACGGCTCATCGGCGCGGCGGCGGGCGCCGTGCAGCCACCAGATGTCCCGGCTGGACCGGGCCGCGGCCAGCGCGTGCAGCATGGCCAGCACCGGTGTCGCGCCGACACCCGCGCTGATCAGCAGAACCGGCGCCTGGCCCGGGCGCAGGGTGAAGGTGCCGCGCGGCGCGGCTGCCTCCAGCTGGTCACCGGCCCGCACCCGGGTATGCAGGAACTGGCTGCCGGCGCCGCGAGACTCCCGCTTGACACTGACGCGGTAGTCGCGGCCGCCCGGGGGGCCCGACAGCGAGTAGCTGCGCAGCAGCGGCCGGCCGGCGGGGTCAGGGTGCAGGCGCAAGGTCAGGAACTGTCCGGGCAGGGCGGCCGGCACGCTCCCGCCCCCGGGATCGGCCAGGTGCACCGAGATCACCGTCTCGCTTTCCCGGCTGATTCCGGTCACGGTGAGCGGCCGGAACCCGGGCCACGCCGGCGGCGGGCTCGCGTCGGTTAGGCCCGCGTTGCCGGCGGCCTGCCCGGGGTCGAGCATCTCCTGGAACGAGGCCTTCCACCCGCCGCTGAGCGCCGGGATGCGCAGCGCGCGCCGCACCTGCTGCCGGGGATGCCCGGGCAGGTACAGCAGGGCGTCCATCTCCGCAACCGTCATGCTTTCGGGGCCGGAGGCAAGCCCCCGACCGCGGGGAGACCGACACCGAGCACGCGATCTACGCTGCCGACGCGGTTCTGGACTACCGTGAGCCGCAGCACTCCGGGCTGCCGGACCGCGGACCAGCGAACCGGCCAGGGTCTTCACCGGCGCGTCCGGCCACCCCAGGCATGACCGTAGATGCCAGACCAAGCCCGACGGCACCGGCACGGGTCAGCGGCACCAGGAGAGGAGCCAGGGACATGGACATGAAACTCGAGGTCGTGGTGGTGCCCGTCTCCGACGTGGACCGGGCCACGGACTTCTACCAGGCGCTGGGCTGGCGGCTGGACGCCGACTTCGTCACCGCTCCGGACTTCCGGGTGATACAGACGACCCCGCCCGGCTCGGCCTGCGACGGCAACAGCTGGTTCGTCCAGGAGGTCACCACCCGCCTGCCCGGCCGGGCGACGTCCGCGCTCGCAGCCTACGACTCCGTGGCCGGGCTGGCCGGAGCGCTGCGCCGCGCGGCGGCCGCGCACGGCAAACACGAGGAGGAGACCAGGCAGCCCGACCCGGACTGGCCCGACCGTCCCGCGCCGCCTGCTGATCCTGGGCGGCGGGCCGGTGGGCGCCGAGATGGCCCAGGCCGTGCGCCGACTGGGCGGCGAGGTCACCCTGGTCGAGGCGGCGCCAGATCACCGCCGCCAGCCCGCCAACCGGGGCGGCATCGCCATGAACCAAGGCCGCTCCGCGACCCGCGCCCAGAGCGCCGGCGAACGGCTGCGCCGTGCCGTGCCCAGGCCCGGCGGCACCGTGACCGGCCGCCGACACCGGCCACCGGGAGGAAACCCCCTCAGGGGCGCGCCCTCGGCCTGCGGCGAGCCCGAGACGCCGCCGAGATGCAGGCGATCCTCGAATCGCTGCGGCTGTACGGCTGGATGACCGCGGTGACCACGCCGCTCACCGGGCACCCGAGCGACCCGGCGATCGCAAGGAGCTGACCGATGCAGAAGGTAGCCATCATCACCGGAGGCTCTCAGGGCATCGGCGCCGGCCTGGTCGCCGGGTACCGCCGGCAGGGCTGGGCGGTAGTGGCGAACGCCCGAACGATCACGCCGTCGCAGGACCCGGAGGTGGCCGCCGTCGACGGGGACGTGTCCGAGCAGGCCACCGCCGAGCGGATCGTCGGCGCCGCGCTCGGGCGCTTCGGGCGCGTCGACACCCTGGTCAACAACGCCGGCGTGTTCATCTCCAAGCCGTTCACCGACTATACGGCGGATGACTACGCCCTGGTGGTCGGCGTCAACCTCACCGGGTTCTTCTGGCTGACCCAGCGCGTCATCGCCGAGATGCTGAGCCAAGGCGGCGGCCACGTGGTCAACATCAGCGCGGCGGTCGCCGACTACCAGGGCGCCAGCGCGCCCTCGGTCCTGACCGCGCTCACCAAGGGCGGCCTCGCGGCGGCGACCCGGTCACTGGCGGTCGAGTACGCCTCCCGCGGCATCCGGGTCAACGCCGTCGCACCCGGCGTGATCCAGACGCCGATGCACCCGCCGGAAAGCTACGCCGACCTCGGCGACCAACTGCCCCCGATGGGGCGGGTCGGCCAGATCACCGACATCGTGGACGGCATCTTGTTCCTGGAGGCATCGCCGTACATCACCGGCGAGATCCTGCACATCGACGGCGGCCAGACCGCCGGTCACTAGGCCCGCGGATCCGGCTGCCCCGAGGGCCGACAGCGCCCCGCGCAGTTCCCGGCGCGATCCGATGTCCAGCTTGGTGAATATCTTGCACAGGTGCCATTCGACGGTCCGGGCGGACAGGAACAGCTGGACGAGGTGAGTCATGAAGCGGTCGAGGGCGCCGTGCCGATGCCCCTCGCGGCCGGCGAGACCACGGTGTCGCCCGGATGCATGGTCAGGACTTGGCCGTCGCGCGTCTGGACGACACCCAAGCCTTCGGTGACGTGCAGGGCCTGGCCAGGGGGTGGGAGTGCGAGGCGGTACGGGCGCCGGGCGGGAACCGTACGGCGCCCATCCTAAGCGTTGACCCCACACCGTCGCCGACCATAACGTCGGCTGCAGACCCCGTGGTAAGCGGGGTGTGAGACCCAACCAGTGGAGGTGCCAGGTGGCCGAGTTCCCACCGCCCCCAGAGGGAATCGTGCTGGCCCACTTCATCGTCTCGGACGATGTCGAGCGCTCGCGGCGCTTCTACACCGAAGTACTCGGCGGCAGGGTGGTCTACTCCGGCCCCGGAGGGCTGACCTATGTCGCACTATCCAACAGCTGGATCATCATCAATGTCGGCGGGGACCCGACCGACGACAAGCCTACGGTCACCCTGGAGACGCCACGCGATCCCGACCGGGTCAGCAGCTTCCTCAATATCCGGGTCAAAGACATCCAGGCCGTGTACGCCGAATGGAGCGCCCGGGGTGCTCAGTTCCTGACGCCGCCGAAACAGCACCAGTACGAGATCCGTTGCTACATCCGCGATCCCGACGGTCATCTGATCGAAGTGGGGCAAACCACGGACCCAGAGGGTGACTGGTCACCCGCTCACTGGCCATCGAGTACGCCCGGCGGGGAGTCCGAGTGAATGCCGGGATCACCGGCGAGATCCTTCACATCGACGGTGGCCAGTCCCCCGGACACTGAGATCCCTACCAGCCATTTCCGGCAAGGCCGCACCTCCCCGCCGTTCCCCCCTCTCAGCGAGCCGCTGCGAGACCGCTCGGGCCCGATGCTCCTGGCCGCCAAGGTTAGTACTGCGACGCTGAGGAGGTTTCGGTCATGACCACCGCGGTCATCGGCACTGGAGGGATCGGATCGGTCATCGCCCGCCAGCTGGCCTCAGGCGGCGAGACCCTGCGGCTCTCGAGCGCCGACAATGAGTCGGCACGAACGCTGGCTGCAGAGATCGGCCGGGCTGCCGTCGCCGCCGCCGACAACCGCGACGCGTTGCGGGGCGCCGATGCCGTCGTCCTCGCGCTGCGTTTTACCGTGCTGAAGGGCGTCATCGACCAGATCGCCGACCCGCTGACCGGCAAGCTCGTGGTCGTTCCGAGCAACCCGCTCGCCGTCGATGCACAAGGAAACGTCTCACGTCTCCTGCCGGAAGGCCAATCCTCCGGCCAGGTTGTAGCCGGGTGGCTGCCGGCGGAGGCGCGCTTGGCCATGGCGTTTGGAACCCTGTCGGGCGATCTCTTCGAGTCCTCTAGCAACCGGTCACCGGAGCCGGCGATCCTCTTCTACGCGACCGACGACGACCGTGCTGGCGAGCAAGTCGAGCGGTTGATCCGAACGGCCGGCTTCGAGCCGGTGAAGGCCGGCGGGATCGAACAGTCCGGCCGACTCGAGGTGGGCGGCGACCTTCACGATCTCGTAGTCGGCCCCGCACAGGCGCGGTCATTGATCGGTGCGGCCTGATCGCTTCGCCGCCCTGGCCGGGGGCACCTCTTCGGCCGGGCCTTCGCCCAGATGGTCTTGACGGCGCTGACCATCGCGGTGTCGAACGGCACGGACAGTGGTATCGAAGACGAGGTCTTTCATCAGCCAGATACGAACGTCGTCCGCTCTCAGGCGCGTAGCCGCACAGATCACCCGCTTCGGCGCGGCACTGTCCGGCTACCCTGGTGACCAGATTGCCGACCATATCGGCGGATCAGGAGCGGCGTAGCTCTGCGCGCAGTCACATTCCGTGATCGGATCGCCCGTCTGGTAACTGTTAATGGCCGTCGACGGCCAGATCCACGATCCAGATCACCGCCAACACAAGGACCGGCGCATGATTGAGCAGCCGGAGGAGAGCGGGATGCTCACGGAGCCTTGCCGAAGCGTCCTCACAGAATCCACCCGCTGGATCTCCAAATAGCGAGGTCGCTAACACCCGGGCGGGCGGACGCTCTTCTGCCAGCGATGCTGGGCAGGTGTCCCTTTGGGGCCAAGGGCAGGTCATGTCTGTCAGTGACTCTGACCCGATTCCGCGAATAACGCGGTGAGCTGGTCCGTGCCTCCGTGAATGATCTTGATGCGCCAAGATTCCTTGCTCGCGGCGAGCAGCGCCCCCCACATCCAGGCCATATTGATCTGGGCGTATCCGGAGGGGAGATGCCGGAGGGCGGCGCCGAGCTCGCTGTCGCGGAAGATGTTCTCCACCGTGGTCCGGTGCCGGTACCAGTGCTCGGCCGCTACTGCGTTGCCCGGGGTGGACACGTCCAGGTTTGTCACGATGAACGAGTAGGCGTAGATCGCCCCGGCGGTGGCCAGCCCATCCACGGCAGGGCCCGCTGGTCCGGGTGCAGGGTCCGGCGGCGCCGTGACCGCGGGTCGGCGGAAACGTGCTGTGGATTCTGAGCCTGTTGAACTAGTGCCCCGTAGTCGGTGAGCCATCTGAAGGCATCGCCTGGATCCATGACGGGCAAGTCTAGTGAGCAATAGCGACTACCAGCCTGGATCCAGCCGGCGAGTACAGTCACGACTGCCCGTCGGCAAGGACGTGGCTGAATCGAAAATTGATCCCCAGCTGGGCAGGCGGTAGCACCCGGCGGAGCGCAGCGGAGCCGGGTGAAGTTGGAGGCAGTCAGGCAGCGGCCTCCTGGAGCAGAACCTTCTTGCCGGATAGCCGTTCTAGTTCGGCGATGAGCTGCCGCTTGCGCCGCAGCGGGCTGAGCCGGTCGTGCGAGTCGGGGCCGAGGTCGGTGGAGCGTGCGGCGGGGTCGGACAGCAGGTAGTAGGTGATGGTCAGGATGGAGTTGCCGCCGCGACCAGGGCTCGCTGCTTGCCGCGCCGCCGGGCGAGGCGGTGGTAACGGGATCCGAGGAAGGTCTTGGTCCGGGCGGCGCCGATGCCAGCCTCGCCGAGGGTGCCCGCGATCCACGGGCTGCCCTTGCCGGTGGCGGCGGGTTTGCTCTTGCCCGCGGACTGTTTCGCCCGGGGCGCGAACTTGGCCCACGACACCAGATGCGCAGCGGTGGGGAACCGGGCCATGTCGGTCCCGATCTCGGCGATGAGTTCCTGCGCGCCGGTCTTGCCGACGCCGGGGATCTCATCCAGCTGGGCCACCTGGTGCGCGAAAGGGGCGATCGCCTCATCGATCCGCCCGGTCAGTTCCTCGATCTGGGCGGTGAGCGCGTCGATCCGGTCGCACATCATGGCCAGCAGGTAGCCGTGATGGTCACGGAAATGCCCGGTCAGCGCCTCCTGCAGGACGCTCTTCTTGCCGCGCATGGAACCGCGGGCCAGCTCCGCGAGCACGTGCGGGTCACGCTGCCCGGCGATCAGCGCGTCCAGCATGTCCCGGCCGGACTTGCCGAAGATGTCGCTGATCACGCTCGACAGCTTGATCTGGGTGTCTTCCAGCAGCTTCTCCGCGCGCTGCTTCTCCCTCGTCCGCTCCTGGACCAGGGTCCGCCGGTAACGGCACAGGTCCCGCAGCTCCCGCTGCCACGGCGGCGGCACGAACGACGGCCGCAGCATCCCCCGCTCGGCGAGCTTGGCCAGCCAGACCGCATCCAGCCGATCCGTCTTCGGCGGCCGGGTACGTTCTTCACATCCCGGGCGTTCACCACCCAGCACTCGATGGCGTCTTCCAGCAGGTAAAACGGCGGCTTCCAATAGGTGGAGGTCGCCTCCATCACACACAAGGTCACCCCCTGGCAGATCAGCCAGTCCCGGAGTTCCAGCAGCGACCGGGTGGTGGTCGCCACCGTGCGGACCTCCTGCTGGCGCCGCCCCGGCTTATCCTCATGCGGCACCCGCACACACGCGGTCAGCTCCGCCTTGCCGATATCCAGCGCGGCCACCCGCGCGACCAGCTCGGCTGTCTCCTCTGTGATGTCCTCCACCAGGCCCCTCCTGCCAGCGGCAACCAGATTCCGGCGGCTGCCCGCAGGAGCCAGCAGGGACAACAAGGCGGAATCGCGTGCTCTACGGCAACAATGCAGGACCCTGGCGGCGGCTCCCGGCGATCAGACTAACTCACGGGCTCACAGCACCAAGCAGCACCGACGTCAGCGGGCAACCACCCCCATTTTCACGCCCGCAGGGCACCCCCGCCAGGGGGTATCTAGACTAAGTCAGCCCATCAGCGAGTGACAGGCAATTGCGGCAGCGGCGACTACGTTGAGCGAGTCAACGCCCGCCGCCATGGCGGACGGGTGCATGGGGATGCATACTGGCTGGTCGGCCTCGTGAAGCCACCGGGATGACAGTCCGTCGCCTTCGGTGCCGAGCATCAGGGCGACGCGCTCCCCCATCGCTACCTTGTCGATCGCGGTAGCTGACTGGTCGGGAGTCAGCGCAAGTAGCCGGAAGCCTGCCGCGCGCAGCTCGGCCAGCCCCCCGTACCAGTCCGTCATACGCGCGTAGGGGACCGCGAACACGGCCCCCATGGAGACCTTCAGCGCGCGCCGGTAGAGCGGGTCCGCGCACCGTGGAGACAGGATCACGGCGTCTACACCGAGTGCTGCCGCACATCGGAAGATGGCCCCGACGTTGCCGTGGTCGACGATGTCTCAAGCACCAGGATCCGGCTCGCTGGCTTGGTGTGTTGTATAGCGCGGCCCACGTTGGTGTGGTCGATGATGTCCTCGAGGATCACCACGTTCCGCGCCCGGTCCAGCACCTCGGGCACGGCCGGCAGTGGGCGGCGGTCCATGGCGGCGAGCGCGCCGCGGTGCACGTGATAGCCGGTGAGCCGTTCAGCCACCTCGTCGGGCACGACGTAGGCCGGCCCGCCGCACACATCGGCCAGGCTCGTCAGGGCGGCAGCCTTCCGCTCGGTCGCGAGCAGCGAACGGACGGCGTAACCGGCCGCCACGGCGCGGTGGATCACCTTCTCCCCCTCGGCCATGAAAAGACCATGGCCGGCTTCGAGGCTCTTACGCAGTTCCACATCGGTGAGCCGGGCATAGTCCGCCAGGCGCGGATCGGCGGCGTCTTGGACAAAAGTGAAACGTGGCACAACTTCAGTGTCGTGATTTCCGTCTGGCCTGTCGATTTAGGTGGTCCGGTATGCGACTTTCGCCGAAGTTAGCCAGGTTAGAGCGAATACTGCGGACGGGTCCCCTATGGACTATTCGCCTCCGTTGACGTAAGCAAATGGGGGAGCAGGTCTAGACCGTTGGGAGTGGTGGGTCTGTGGTTGACGCATGGATACCGGGCGCGCAGTGCATTCGGGCTCAAGCGGACGGCGGGACACTGCGAGGCGGCGCGCCGCGAGTGGTCTGGCAGGCACTGAGCGCGGATCCACGGCTGATCTCGGCCAGTTCCGCCGCGCAGCGGCTCGATCAGGTAGGACACCCGCCGCACCTGGTCTGGAACCCGCTGTCCGGGGACATCATCCAGCTCATCCCGATCGTCAGGGCCGCCTGCCTGCTCGGCAGCCCGGAGACCCTGGACTATGGGGCCGCCCCAGGCGCACCAGCGCATACGGCCTCCGCCAACCGCCAGGGACGCCTGTGCGTGCAGATCGGCGTGGTGGCGTGGGCCAGGGAGCCGTTCACCGGCGGCCCGATGCACGGGGCGGAGCGCATTCTGAGCTGGCTGCACTCCTGGCGCGTGCCGTGGCGCTGGCCGGCCGGGCGGCCCGCCCCGTTCGCGCAGGCGCGCATCGCGGACCGCAGCCATGCCGTGTGGTCCCGCGGCGGTCACTTCGGCGCGTCGCAGATTCCCGGCTGGGACGCGGGCGGCCCGGGGAACATCGACATCGAGCTACTGGGAACGGCGCGGGTCACGCCCTGCCAGACCATGACCCGGCAGCGGAAAACGAGACCCGCCCTGGTGAACCGGAACCACCGGGTCGCGCTGGAGACGGTGCTGGGATCCGAGATCGACACAGACGCGGCCATCCCCTCCCTGGCCAACGCCCCCTACTGAACCGGTGCGTGAGAGCGGCCGCCGATCCCGCCGGCCTGGCGCTGGGCGCCTGAGCCGGGGTATTGCCCGCAGCAGTCCCGTTCGGCTGACCGGAACTTGCCCCGGATCTGCGCCGGGGTATCACGGTTCCCGGGCACATCAGACGTTTCCCGGACACGCGGTTCGTGGCACGGAATTGGTGAGGAAACGTGCCGGAATCATTTGGAGCCCGGCCGACGCAGCTCCGATAAGGGCCTAACCTGGGACAATGAATGATCGGCTGGTGTGGATTGATTGTGAGATGACGGGGCTCGACCTTGAGCAGGACGCCCTGATCGAGATTGCCTGCCTGGTGACCGACGGCGAGCTAAACATTCTCGACGAGGGCATCGACGTGATCATCAAGCCCCCGCCCGAGGCGGTGGACGCGATGACTCAGGTTGTCCGCGACATGCACACCGCATCTGGGCTGCTGAACGAGCTTGGCCAGGGCGTCACGATGGATGAGGCCCGGGACATGGTGCTGAGCTACATCCAGATGCACATCAGTGAGCCGCGCCGGGTGCCGCTGGCCGGCAACTCCATCGCGACCGACCGCTCGTTCATCGCCCGCGACATGCCGCAGCTCGACGCCTACCTGCACTACCGAATGGTGGACGTGTCGAGCATCAAGGAACTGGCCCGCCGCTGGTACCCCCGCGCGTACTTCGCCAGCCCGGCCAAGCGGGGCGGCCACCGCGCGCTCGCGGACATCACCGAGAGCGTCCAGGAACTGCGTTACTACCGCGCGGCCATCTTCGTCCCCCAGCCGGGACCGGACTCGGCCCGGGCGCGGGAGATCGCCGCACGGCTCGGCGCGGAAACGAGCGAGAGCCTGCCGACGTCACAGGCGCACGGTTAGGGCCAGCTGCCCGGGTACCGCTATAATTTTGAAGCCGCCAGGGGCCGACCAGCCGCGAGCGGCCTGGCGCCGGAATCCGTGGCAGCTGGTAGGTTCGGCATGCCGTGCGGGGAGCGGCGGCGATGGTGGGTGTAGCTCAGTTGGTTAGAGCACCAGGTTGTGGTCCTGGGGGTCGTGGGTTCGAGTCCCATCATCCACCCCAATGAAGTAGCAGGTCAGAAGGCCCGGCCGGGATGACGGCCGGGCCTCGGTCAGGTAGCGGTTCCTGCGGGTCAGGCAAGGGCGTGGGGGACCTCGTCGAGGACAATGCCGAAGTGGTCGCGGTAGGCGGTCAGGACGGCGGCGGCCGCATGGGAGTCATTCGACGAGCTCAGCGAGGCGGATTTCCTCGCGCTGATCGAAAAGCTGGCCGCCGAACTGCCGCGGACAGCGGCATCGGATTCTTCGAACGGGCCTCATCGCTCGACTCCGCCGGCCACCCGGACATGGCGGTGCCGCTCTACCGCCAGGCACTCGAGCATGGGCTGGAGAGGCTGCGCCGGCGCCGGGCGGTCATCCAGCTGGCCAGTTCGCTGCGTAACATCGGGCGGCCGGAGGAGAGCGTCGCGCTGCTGACGGCGGAGATCGACGCCGGGTCCGACGAACTGGACGACGCGGTGCTGGCCTTCCTGGCCCTGGCCTGGCCGACACCGGACGGGAGCGGGAAGGGTATCTCGGCCGCGCTGGCGGCGCTGGCGCCGCATCTGGCCCGGTACCAGCGGTCGGTAGCCACCTACGCCCGGCTGCTGGTCGAGCCGGAGACCGATTCCTGACCCGTACGGATGTGGCCCCTCGCGCCGGGTGGCGCGGGGCCTGCACGGCCGGGTGCTCGCAGGTGCCGGCCATGGCAAAAATGGCTGGCGCGGCGCCCCGCGCGTGTGGCCATAATGCGGGCGTGACGGTGAACGCGCTGACCGTGCGCCCGCTGACCCGTGCGGACCTCTCGCGGGTGAGCCGATGGCTCGCGGAACCGCACGTGGCCGAATGGTGGCGCGACCCGAGCGACATGGCCTCCGTGGTGGCCGCGTACCTGCCGTGCATCGACCGCACCGACCCGACCGAGGTGTTCGTCATCGAGGTGGAGGGCCAGGCGGCCGGCCTGATCGAGCGATATCTGGTCGCCGAAGACCCGGAATGGAATCGCGTCATCCAGGCCACCGGCGCTGTCACCGGGTGCGCGGCCGGGATCGACTACCTGATCGGCGAGGCCGCCGCGTGCGGCCGGGGCTACGGGACGGCCGCGATCTCCCTGATCACCGCGCTGACCTTCCGCCGCTACCCGCGGGCCGACACGATCGTCGCGGCCCCGCAGCAGGCCAACGTCGGGTCCTGGCGCGCCCTTGAGCGGGCTGGATATCAGCGCTGGTGGAGCGGCCTGCTCGAGTCCAGCGACCCATCCGATGCGGGGCCTTCCTACCTCTACGGGATGCGCCGGCCGCCGTCACCTGAACGGCGGGCAGCGCGCTAGGCGGGTCCCGCGCCAGATGGCACAGGGCGGGCATACGGCAGCGGGCCCCCGCGCCGTCATGGCGCGGGGGCCCGCCGTGCTCTACCGCGTTACAACCAGTCCGCCCGGGCGTTACCGGACGTAGGCGACGGCTTCGACCCTGACGCTGGTCGTGCTCGGTATCGGCTCATTGACCAGACAGGCCCCGTGGCGCCGGCGCACGGCCTCCGTCACTTCGATACTCCCGTGCCCCGCGCCGCGCACGGCGTGGTACCGCTGGCTCCCCCCGGTGATCTGATAGGAGAAGATCTTCGTGTTCGTCGACGTGCACGACCGCCGGTTAAGCGACACGGAGTCGTGATTGTGACTGATGCGTATGTAGATGGAACCATGGCGCAGGACAACGGTGGCCTGGCCGTTGCGGGCCAGGTTGAGATAACCCCGGTCGTTGAAGGCGCCGCTGGCGACGACCGGGATGTGGTCGCTGTGGACCGTGCCGTACCCGTAGAACGTCTCGTTGGGGGACATCGTCTGCGGCTGCGCGGTGCCGGCCATGGCCGGCGCCGCCGCGAACCCCGCGAGCGCGCCGAGAGCCGTTCCCGGCACCGCGACCGCCGCCGCCAGTCTCCGCCAGGTTTTCTTACTCAATCCCATTCCCTTCCCTCCCATTTGCCCTGCTGAGCGGGAAACGCCGGGGTACGGCCGCTTCCTCTATATACGCAGGGTCACTAGGTATAGCCTTGTGTAACTACCGAGCGAGCACCGATTATGCGCGAGTGCCCGCGGCAACGCAAGAGCCAAAATTGCCGACGCGGCGGCCGGCGTGCGCGGCCAGGAGCGGGCGGCTCGAGTCCAGCGACCCGTCCGAAGCGGCACGCGCCACTGCGCGGGGACCGGTCCTCCCGTCACCGTGTACGCGGGCTTGACCTGGTCGCCGTCGGCCAGGATCCGTTCGGCCCCGAAATTCACCGCGGCGTCGCGAGCTGCGCGTCCCGGGGCGCGAGGGTGTCGTCACACGGGGGGCGCGGCGCGGTGCTGCCCTGGGTTCCAGGCGTTACCCATGTGAGCCGGAATGCTTCCGGGTGGCTGGTCCGACGCGCCCACGGGTGACCTCACCTACCGGGCCCCCGCGCCGTCCTGGCGCAGGGGCCCGCCGTACGCTACCACGCTACAATCAGTCTCCGCGGGGCTTACCGGACGTTGGCGACGGCTACGAGCATGACGCTGGTCGCGTTCGGTAGCGGCTCATTGGGCTCACACTTCCCGTGGTACCGGCGCAGGAGCGTCGTACCCTCGATAGTCCCGCGCCCGTCCCCCCGCGCGTCGCGGTAACGCTGGCTCCCCCCGGTGATCTGATAGGAGAAGGTCTCCGTGCTCGTCTCCAGGCACGTCCACGGGTCCAGCGAGTTCGAGCCGTGCCGTTGACCGATGCTGGCGTAGATGGATCCATGGCGCAGGACGATGATGGCCTGGCGGTTGCCGGTCAGTTCGAGATAACCCCGGTCGCTGATGACGCCGCTGGCGTTGACCGGGATGTACTGGCTAAAGGCCGTGCTGTACCCGTAGAACGTCTCGTTGGGTGACGCCGTCTGCGGCTGCGCGGTGCCGGCCATGGCCGGTGCCGCGGCGAACCCCGCGAGCGCGCCGAGAGCCGTTCCCGGCACCGCGATCGCCGTCGCCAGCCTGCGCCAGGCTTTCTTACTTATCCCCATTCCCTCTCCCTCCCATTTGCCCTGCTGAGCGGGAAACGCCGGGGTATGGCCGCTTCCTCTATATACACAGGGTTACCAGCTATATCTTTTTGTAATCACCGGACGGGCATCGATTATGCATGAGTGCCCCGGCGGCCGCAAGGACCAAAATCGCTCGCGCCGGCCGGGCAATGCGTGGCCAGGCACCCGCGCGACGGCCTGACGGGATCACCCGCACCCATAGGTGACGTATTTTGGCGGCTCGTCACTCATTGAAGAGATGAGTCCATTCTTCGTAGCGTTCGGGGCGTTTGCCCGTCGTGCGCGTGTGATTTGGTAATATCGCGACTCAGCGGCACTGACGGCTACCGGCCGGGGGTCTGATGGGCACTGACGGGTCGCCTGAAGATGCTCGAGATCTCGGTCTCTCCGCCCGGGAGGCCGAGATCATGTCCCTCATCGCCGGAGGCCGCACGAACGGTGAGATCGCCGCTCAGCTGTTCCTGGCCGAGAAGACCGTGAAGAATCACGTGAACCGGATCTACTCCAAGCTGAGCGTGGCATCAAGGGGCGCGGCGATCAGCCGGTGGCTGGGCCACCGGGAAATCGTCGGCTAGCCGCCCCGGGCACGGGCTCCCCCGCCACCCCGGGTTTGGTGCCACCCCGGGTTTGCTGCCACCCCGGGTTCCCCGCCACCCCGGGTTCCCCGCCACCCCGGGTTCCCCGCCACCCCGGGCTCCCTGCCACCCCGGGCTCCCCGGACCGCGCCGGGCCCGCCGCCCTGGGCAGCGCTCCGAGCAGCGGCTATGCCCATCCGGACAGGTAGGCTCCAGCCCGCCTTCAGGTTTCTCTCAGTTTATGGGTGACAATATTGAGCATGGAGATGCTGACCAGCGATGAACGGCAGCGAACGGATACCCGGTTGCTCGTCGTCGAGGACGAGCCGAACATCCTGGAACTGCTCTCCGCCAGCCTGCGGTACGCCGGATTCGACGTCGTCACCGCCGCGGCGGGTACCGAGGCCGTGCAGGCCGCGCAGCGGCACCGGCCCGACCTCATCGTGCTTGACGTCATGCTCCCGGACATGGACGGCTTCGACGTGGTCCGGCGGCTCCGGAGCGGCGGCGCCCGCGTGCCGGTGGTGTTCCTGACCGCGCGCGACGCGACCGAGGACAAGATCCGCGGCCTGACCCTCGGCGGCGACGACTACGTGACCAAGCCGTTCAGCCTGGAGGAGGTCATTGCCCGGATCCGGGCCGTGCTGCGGCGGACCAGCGGCGAGCCCGGCGAGCCCACGCCCCGGCTTACGTTCGCCGACCTGGAGCTGGACGAGGAGAGCCACGAGGTCTGGCGGGCCGGCCAGCAGGTCCAGCTTTCGCCGACCGAGTTCAAGCTGCTCCGCTACTTCATGAGCAACGCCAACCGGGTGCTGTCCAAGATGCAGATCCTGGACCACGTGTGGGACTACGACTTCCGCGGCGACACCGGCATCGTGGAGTCCTACGTGTCCGTGCTGCGCCGCAAGATCGACACCGTGGAACCGCGCCTCATCCACACGCTGCGCGGGGTCGGCTACGTCCTCAGGCTCCCGTCGTCGTAGGAACCTGACCGTTATTATGGCTTGGAGCGGAACGGGGGCGGGCGCGGAAAGCGTGTTCCGGCACCCGCTGAAGGCGATGACGCGCCTGTCGCAGCGCACGCCGCTGCGCATCAAGCTGATCGCCGCGCTGCTCGCGCTGGTGGCGCTGGCCCTGACCGTCATCGGCTTCACCAGCATCGTGGTGTTTCGCGGCTACCTGCTCAACCAGGCCGACAATCAGGTGCAGAGGCTGGTCGGGCAAAGCACCAACAGCCCTCCACCGAGCCCGCACCAGAGCGACTCGTACACGTTCCTGGGTTTCGTTTACGAAGTCATCGACTCCCAGGGCAACCTGGTTTCGTATTTCGGCAACGGCGAGACGCTCGGGTCATCTGGTCCCGATGTCCCGGCGAGCTCCTCCTGGCTGTCCGCGCACGCCGGGCACCCGGTGACGGTACCGGCCTTGCCGGGCAGCGGGCAGTGGCGCATCATCGAGCAGCCCGTGACCTATCCGTCGCAGGACGGGACCACCCAGTTCACCGGGACGCTGGTCATCGGCCAGAACCTGGGCAACATCAACCACACCCTCGGCTACCTGACCGGCCTCGACGTGATCGTCAGCCTCGTGATCATGCTGGGCCTCGGGGTCGTCAGCGTGGCCGTGGTGCGGACCAACCTGCGGTCACTGGACGACATCGAGGAAACCGCCGAGGAGATCGCCGCCGGCCACCTGGACCGCCGCGTCCCGGAGCTGGACCCGCGGACCGAGGTCGGGCGGCTGGGCCGGTCGATCAACACGATGCTGGCCCAGATCGAGTCGGCGTTCCACGACCGGGAGGAATCGGAAGAGGCCGCGGTCCAGTCCGAGGAGCGGATGCGCCGCTTCATCGCGGACGCGAGCCACGAACTGCGCACCCCGCTGACCGCCATCCGCGGTTTCGCCGAGTACTACCGGCAGCGCGGCGGCGTGGCCACCGGCGGGGCTGGCCACGGCGGGGACGGCAGCCTGAACCCGGAAGACCTGGACCGGATCATGCAGCGGGTCGAGAGCGAAGCGTCCCGGATGGGCGTGCTCGTGGAGGACCTGCTGCTGCTCGCCCGGCTCGACCAGCAGCGGCCCGTCGAGCACCAGCCGGTGGACCTGCTGGTCCTCGCGGCGGACGCGGTGCAGGACACCCGGATGATCGCGCCAGACCGGCCGGTGCAGCTCACGGTCGAGCCGGGGCGCGCCTTCCTCGTCCTGGGCGACGAGGCACGGCTGCGGCAGGTCATCGGGAACCTGATGGCCAACGCGCTCACGCATACCCCCGACGGGACGCCGGTCGAGGTCCGGCTCGGCTCGGGATTCCTCAGCGGGACGCCGCCGCACGCGCGGGGCCCGGCGCCGTCGGTCCCGGCCGCGGTGCTGGAGGTCGCGGACCAGGGACAGGGGCTCACCCCCGAGCAGGCGCAGCGGGTGTTCGAGCGCTTCTACCGCGCCGACCAGGCCCGGAACCGCAAGAGCGGCGGCAGCGGCCTCGGTCTGGCGATCGTCAGCGCGCTGGTCGCCGCGCACGGCGGCACCGCCACCGTGGATTCGGCTCCGGGACTGGGCGCGACGTTCCGCGTCACCCTTCCGCTCGCGCCGGACACCGGTGAGGCGGACGAACCGGGCGTGGAGCCGCAGGACGACCAGGCCGGCCACGAATCGGTGTCCCGGTGACGTCCGTTCAGGAAGATAGTGCGGCCCGGGCTGCGGCCAGCGCCGCATCGCGGTAACCGGCGCCGAACAAGCACACGTGCACGAGCAGCGGGTGCAGCTGGTGCAGCGGGACCCGCGACCGCCACCCGAGCGCGAGCGGGGCGGCCTGCGCGTAGCCGTGGATGATGTGCTGCAGATGCGGCGCGCCGAACAGCGCCAGCATGGCCAGATCGGTCTCCCGGTGGCCGCCGTGGGCCGCTGGGTCGATGAGCCATCCCCGCCCGGCCGACCACATCACGTTGCCCGACCAGCAGTCGCCGTGGATGCGGCATGGCGGCTCCGCGGGGCCGGCGAGCTCGCCGATCCGCCCGGTGACCGTCTCCACCAGCCCGACGTCCGCCGGGCTGAGCGTCCCGGCGTCCGCGGCGCGGCGCAGGTAGGGCAGGATGCGGCGCTCTGCGTACCATTCGGCCCAGCCGCGCTCCGCCGGCCACGGGGTGTTGTCCAGCGGCAGGCTCGCGATGAAACCCGGCCACGGCGCGCCGAAGCTAGCGGCCCCGGCGGCGTGCAGGCGAGCCAGTTCACGGCCGAACGAAACTGCTGCGGCCGCGTCCGCCCGCCCGGGCGCCACCCAGGAGAGGACCAGGGCGCGCTCGTCCCAGCCGAGCACCTCGGGGATGGGCACGGCCATGGCTTCGGCCAGCCAGCGCAGGCCGCGGGCCTCGGCCTCGAAGGCCGCGCGGGTGTCGGTGCCGGAGACCTTGGCGAAGGCTTCGCGCCCGTCGGCCAGGGTGACCGCGTAGTGCTCCCAGCCGTGCTGCGCTCCGATGCCGTGCACATCGCGAACGTCGTGGCCGGTGAGGACGCTGATCCGGTGCGCCAGCTCTGCCCGGCCCGTACCAGTCCCAGACATGGGCACCTCCGGAATCGTGTGGCGTTTGGGTGCGCGGGGGCGAGCGGTCAGGCCGGGGCGCGGCCGGCCAGCAGTTCGGCGACCTGCGCGGCGATATGCCGGGCGGCGGCCTCGATGAGGTCCAGGACGGCGCCGAAGTCGCTGGAATCGCCGCCGTAGGGATCGGGGATGTCGAGGCCGTCCCCCTCGGCCTCGCCGACGGCCTCGGCCCGGCCCCCGGCCTCGCCCTGGCCGGGAAGACCGCCAGCCTCGCCGAACAGCATGATCCGGTCACCGCCGATCCCGGCCCGGGCCGCCATCCGGCGCAGGTCCGCAAGGTTATGCTGGTCCATGGCCAGGATCAGGTCGCGGCTGGCCAGCCAGGACGGCTTGACCTGCCGGGCGCGGTGCGCCGACCCATCGTAGCCGCGGCGGCCCAGCTCGGCGCGGGCGTGAACGTCCATCTGGTGCCCGATGTGCCAGTCCCCCGTTCCGGCGCTGTCCACCCTGACCGCATCCGCCAGGCCGGCCGCCGCCAGCTCCGACGTCAGGGCGACCTCGGCCATGGGGGAACGGCAGATGTTACCCAGGCAGACCAGGCAGATCCGGTAGGGACCGTCGTGGTTCAGGGGCGGCGGCAGTGCCGCCGCAGGTGGCACGGACATGCCTCAAGGATGCCTGATGGTGCGCGGGGATCGAATCGGGGCCGGAAAGGGCGGCTGGGCGCCACCGGACGGGATCAGCCCGCGACGTGGGCCAGCGCGGGGACGAAGCGGAAGGCGTCAACGGTGCCCCAGCCGCTGGCCAGGTCGTAACCCGGGCCGGCCGCGTAGCCCGCGACCTTGCTGCCGTAACTGTTGTCTCCGGTGGTCACGTCGACGATCCCGGTGGAATACGGGTCATTCTTGATCTGGCTGGCCGCGCCGAGCGCGTAGAGCGCCGCGTTGATGTTGCCGAGACGATGCCCAGCCAGCTGGTCGGCCAGGGCGACGACACCGGCGAAGATCGGCGTGGCCTCGCTCGTCCCGCCGAGAATCATCCAGCCCTTCCCGCTCGGCTCGAAGGTCTGGTAGACCCAGCAGCCGCCGCTGACGGCCGCCGACATCGAGATGTCCGGGGTGCCCCGGCTGCCGCCGACCACGCTCGCAACGCCGTCCTGGTAGCCGGGACGGCTGAAGATCCTCGAGACCCCGCCGCCGCCCGCACCGTACGTGTCGTTCCACACCTGATCCGGCCGGATCTTGTTGCCGTCCTGGGCGAGCAACAGCTGCGTGCCGCCCACCGAGGTGACGAGCGGGTCCGACGAGGGCCAGGCGATGGCGCGGTACGGATAGAGGGTGGCGCCGTCCAGCTCGTCGTTCGTGGCACCGGTGTCCCCGGAGGCCGCCAGGACGGTGACGTGATGGCGGGCCGCCTCCACGAACGCGCCGCGGAGGCTCAGTAGCTTCAAGTAGTCGCCCTGGTCGAAGCCCGGGAACGTGTTCTCGGTCGCGCCGAAGCTCTGGCTGATCACGTCGCCCAGGTTGTGGTCGATCACGTACTGTTCGGCGCCCATCATCTCCGGGAAGCCGGTGATGCCCTCGGTCTCGGCGTCCGGCGTCTCGAGCAGCAGGATGTTCGCCCCGGGCGCGATCGCGTGGGCGTATTCGACGTCGAGCGTGGTCTCTTCGGCCCAGCCGACCATGCTCGCGTCGCCCGGGTTGAACGTGGGGATCTTGCCGAACGAGAGGATGTTCAGGGTCGGGGGGTCGGGGAAACCCCATTGCTTGTCGAACACCGACAGGTCGTTGCGGATGGTCGGGGAGCCGAACGAATCAACGATCACGATCGTCCGGCCCTTGCCTGTGACGTTCAGGCGGTACAGCGGGTTCAGGTCGTAGGCGACGCGGTACTGCACCGGGCTGTAGCAGCGAAGCTTGATCGTCTGCAGGCACTCGGCGGTGCTGAGCGGGTTCGGATCCTGGAGCCGGATCACCGGTGCTCCGGCGACCGCTGGGATGGGTGCCGCCCCGCCGCCGAACGCCGCCGCACCCGCGATGGTGCTGAACACGCGCCGTTCGGCCGTCGTGCTGGCCCCGGCGTTCGTGCTGGCCCCGCGTTCGTGCTGGGCCCGGCTGGGTGGCTGGCCCCGGCTGGGTGGCGGGCAGTGAGGGCGGCGGAAATGACCGGGGCAGGGGTGACCGTGGCCGCGGCGATCCCGGCGGCGGGCAGGGTGAGCGCTGCCGTGAGGGCCGCCAGCCGGAACACCCGGTGGCGCCTCGTGGCGCGGGAGGTGCCCGGCTCGGCAGAGGCGCCCGGCGCCGGGGGGGTGCCCGGCTCGGGGGCGGTGCCCGGCTCATGCCGCAGGGACCCCGCAGCGCGGCAAAGCGCAGACCTGCGGGGGCTTGGCAGCATGGCGCTCCTCATTGGCACGGCGCGCCGACAGCCCGGCACTCCACCGTCACGGTCTCATCCCAGCGCGGATTCGCGCAATACGCAATGCTTTATGGGCGCGTCTTGGGGCAACCTTTGCCCGTAAGTACCACATTTTGTTCGGAACTATTCAGTTATGAGTGTTTCGGGCCAGACGGCCGATATGTCATCGAAGGACAGGACAGCGGCCGGTTTCGGCTATCAGCGGCTGGCCCTGCCATCAACGGTGCAGGTCAGATGGCAGATTACTGTCGGTACTCAGTTAATGACAGCGTTGCCGCCTTCGCCGCCCGGAGGCAGGCGATCGCCTCCGGCGGCCGCGCGGAACGGGGCGGGGGGCGACAGGGGTGGCGAGCGGCGGGGCGGCAGGGATCGGGCGATTCGCGAAGCGAAAGGGGGCTTGCTAGTATCACTGAGGTTCGCGCGCCGCTAGCTCAATTGGCAGAGCAGCAGACTCTTAATCTGCGGGTTCGGGGTTCAAGTCCCTGGCGGCGCACCCATTCTGACCTGGGGTTTTACCGCTCCGGGTCGGATGTTGTGTGTCCGATTTGTCCCCATGTTGGATCCGTGTTAGCTCGCGTGTCAGGACCCGGTCATGGCGGGCTTGTCACATCTGGACGGTTTCGGGCGCAGCGGGGCGCTGTGCTGCCCGAGTTGGCTGGATAAGTCTAGATCAATGGTCTAGACCTCTGGCGTCATCCCTGAAGCCGTAGTCCTCGACATCCCTGCCGATGCCATCACGCACCGTGAAACCTGCTGGTAAAGCGCCTCGGGGAGGTTGTGGGGTTCCAGAACTCGGCTACTAGCGTTGGCCTGGCCTTTTAGGCGGCTCGCTCGTACTCGTTGAGGAGGCCGCCGACGACAGGCCGACGCCTGATCCGCTCCTGGGAGAGGTCAACGGAAGGGTGGTCTGGCCGGGGCGGGCGGAGCTGGCGGCTGCGATGAGGACGGCGTCCGTTGTAGTGGGTTTCATACTGGGCCAGGATTGTCCGCAGATGCCGCTGGCCGAAGATCAGCATTCGGTCAGTGACCTCCATCCGGGCCGTGAGCACGAACCTCTCCGCATGGGCATTCGCGCGTGGGCTCCGGGGTGGGATCTTCACGGCCTTGATACCGGCGTCGGCCAGCACTGCGTCGAATGCCTCGGTGAACTGCCCCGCCCGGTCACGGACCAAGTACCGGAAGTCTGCGGCGCGATCTCCCAGATCCATCAGGAAGTTGCGGATCTGCTGAGTGGTCCAGGGCCCGTCTGGGTTCGCGGTTACACCGAGGATGCGCACATACCGGGAGCCGGCCTCGATCACGAACAAGCAGTACAGGCGCTGCAGGGTCACCGCGCAGTCCACGTGGAAGAAGTCGACCGCGAGCATCGTCGCGGCTTGCGCGTGCAGGAACTTCCGCCAGGTCGTGTCAGTACGCCGTTCCGGTGCTGGGGGAATCTTCAGGGCCTTGAGGATCCGGCGGATCGTGGACGCGCCGACCCGGTGGCCGAGCTTGAGCAGCTCGCCCTGGATCCGCTGGTACCCCCAGCCGTCGTTCTCGGTGGCGAGCCGTTCGATCAGCGCGGCGATCTCAGCACTGACCGGCGGCCGTCCCGTCCGGTGTGGATAGGTCCACCTTCGGGTGACCAGGCGGCGGTGCCAGCGCAGGACGGTGCCGGGGGTGACCAGCCGGTGCGCTCGCAGCCTTCCCGGCAGGAGCCGGATCAGCGCGGCGAGCACTGCGCGGTCAGCCCAGTCGAGCCGGGGCCGCGGATTGGCCCGGCGCAGCACGACGACCTCGTGCCGCAGCACGAGCAGCTCGGCGTCCTTGGAGGACGATGACCGACCGAGCAAGACCAGCCAGCCGCAGAGCCGGACGAAGATGAAATAGAGCAGGCGCAAGGACACGAATGATCATGATGCCCTACAGCTGATACTGGTCATTATCGCAGCTCACAGGACACGCAGGCTTCTGGCACCCCACACCCTCACGCCGTCATGGCGGGATAGGAGGCATGAAACGCCGCCTGCCGACCACGTACCAGGGCGAGAGTGTGTGGGCGGCGATCAGCCTCCCGCCGGTCACCGCCGAGGCGAACCGCCAGGCGCCCAGCCGGCCCCATCCCGGCAGGCCGGCCGCCGCGTCAGACGCCGCGCCGATCGCCGCCAGCGCGAACCGGCCCGCCGCGGAAGGCGGCGTGACCGCCGCACCGTCCAGCTCCACGGCCAGCGCCGCGAACGCCACCCCCAGCTCCCGGGCGCGCGCCCGGAACCGGCGGACCCAGCCGCGAGCGGTTTCGTACGGCACACCCGCCCGCTCCGCGGCCGGGCGCACCCCGCAGACGCCACCGGCGACCTGATCGACCACCGAGCCGACGGTCTCGGTCACATCCAGCCGCCAGGCCAGCACGAACGCAGGCAGCAGCGCACGGCTCACCCCGCACGGCGCGCACCGCAGCCGGGGCACGAAGATCCTCCAGCACCGGCCCGCCTCCCGGACATAACGCCGGTACCCCGACCAGAACACCAGCGGCCCGGCACACGACGGGCACACCGGCCGGGGGAACTCCACGCCACGGCCAGCCGCCACGTAGGCATCGACCGCGAGCGGGCAGGGCCATACGATGACCACGGGCGACACCGCCTCAGATCCCTTCTCGCGATCGGCGCAAAACGAGGCGAGGAGGGATCCCTCACGTTCAACGGGGACACCACGATCCTGACCCGCCCGCAGCAGGCCGGGAAGCCACATCGTCAAAGAGCACAGCCAGGGACCCACCCGGGACGCTCAGATAGTCAGGCCGTCAACAGCAGGCCGGCACGAGCCGGCAGGCAACCGAAACGATCACTCAGCCGTCATCCCAGCCGGAAAGTCCGTCCAGGCCAGATCCAGTAAGCGAGCCCCACAGGGTGACGCGAGGAGCTTCAGCGGCGGTAAGCATCGCGCCTGTGGTCTATATCAAGGACGTGGATCTGCTTGCTGTCGTCGTCGATCGTGTACCTGACCCGGTACTCGCCGCGGCGGGCACGCCATTGACCCTCGAACGGGTTGCGCAGCGGCGCGCCTACCCGGTGAGGTTCTTCGGCCAGCGGCCCCCGGATGAACTCGTAACAGGCCCACGCGACCGCCTCCGGCAACCTGTCCTGCAGCTGCCGGGCCGCAGTGGGAGACACAACGACCTGATAGGTCACGGTCAGCGCTTCCCGAAGCGCTCCGCGAGAGACTGTCCAATTTGGTCAAGCGACAGCCCCTCGCCGCGGGCGATTTCCTGCTGCGACTCCGCGATCCGCTGCTGTGCCGCGGGGTCGGCGAGCAGTTCCAGCGTCGCCTCGATGGACTCGAGGTCCTCCGCAGCCAGCAGCACGACGTAATCACGGCCATTGCGAGTGATGTGGACACGCTCGTGCGTGCGATCCACCTCCTCGGCAATCTCGGACAATCTGGCCTTGACGTCCGACAGCGGCAGGATAACCATGGACTAAGATTATAGTCTGACCGGAGGGAAGGCAAGGCTGGCGGCCCTTCATCGGTCTCGTCAGCCGAAAGACCCTGTGGGGTTCCGGAACTCGGCCACTAGTCCTGATCTGGGCTTTTAGGCGGCTCGCTCGTATTCGCTGATGAGGCCGCCAAGGACGCGCCGGCGCTGGATCCGCTCCTGGAAGAGGTCAACGGGAGGGTGGTCTGGCCGGGGCGGGCGGAGCTGGCGGCTGCGATGAGGACGGCGCCCGTTGTAGTGAGCCTCATACTGACCCAGGATCGTCCGCAGATGCCACTGGCCGAAGATCAGCATCCGGTCGGTAACCTCCGTCCGGGCCGTGAGCACGAACCTTTCCGCATAGGCATTCGCTCGAGGGCACCGGGGCGGGATTTTCACGGCCTCGATCCCGGCGCTAGCGAGGAGCGCGTCGAAGGACGCGGTGAACTGCCCGGCCCGGTCGCGGACCAGGAACCGGAAATCCGCGGCGGGATCGCCGAGATCCATCAAGGGGCTGCGGATCTGCTGTGTGGTCCACGGCCCGTCCGGGTTCGCGGTCACGCCGAGGATATGCACATACCGGGAGTCGATCTCGATCACGAAGAAGCAGTACAGGCGCTGCAAGGTCACCGCGCAGTCCACGTGGAAGAAGTCGGCCGCAAGCATCGTCGCGGCTTGCGCGTGCAGGAAATTCCGCCAGGTCGTGTCGGCGCGCCGCTTGGGCGCTGGAGGGATCTTCAGCGCTTTGAGGACCCGGCGGATCGTCGATGCGCTGACCCGGTAGCCGACCTTGAACAGCTCACCTTGGATCCTCTTGTATCCCCAGCCGTTGTTCTCGGTGGCGAGCCGCTCGATGAGCGCGGCAACCTCGGCGCTGACTGGCGGCCGTCCCGTCCGGTTCGGATAGGTCCACTTTCGGGTGACCAGGCGGCGGTGCCAGCGCAGGACGGTACCGGGGGTGACCAGCCGGTGCGCTCGCAACCTCCCGGCAGGAGCCGGGTCAGCGCGGCCATCACCGCCCGGTCGGCCCAGTCCAGCCGGGGCCGTGGATGGGTCCGGCGCAGCACGGCGACCTCGTGTCGCAGCACCAGGAGTTCGGCGTCCTTGGAGGCCGACGATCGGCCGAGCAGGACAAGCCAGTCGCAGAGCCGGATGAAGATGAGATAGAGCAGGCGGAGAGACACGGATGATCATGATGCCCCACGCCTGACCCTGGTTATCACAGCAGCTCACAGGCCAGGCAGACTTCTGGCACCCCACACGGGCGAATTCCTTTGCGGAGCGGTATGTCGGAACGCTACGCCGAGAGTGCCTCGATCATCTGCTGATCCACGGTGAACGGCACCTGCGCACCGTCCTTGCCGAGTTCGAGAGCCACTACAACCATCATCGTCCCCACCGAGGCCGATCCCTTCACCCTGTACACGACCCAAGCGAGGCCATCGACATGACTGCCCGGATCAACCGCCGGACCGCGGTCAGCGGGTTGATCAACGAGTACCACAGAGCCGCCTGACGATCCAGGAAAGCCCTGCCCAGCACGACCGTATGAGGTGCCGTTATGGCACCCCACACCCTGGCGGCAGGAAACGCGGTCAGGCCCAGAGGCCTGCCCCGGCCAAGGCGCGCGGCGCGCAGGCCCCGGCGTGGCGGGCGGCTGCGAATACCCGGGCGCCAGGAAACAAAGTGAACTGGCGTTCGATAGTCAGAGGAAGAGGCGAAAAATTACACAAATCCAGGCCTGGGCTCCAGGCCCGGTAACCTCATCACAGCAGAGCCACCTGGCAAAGCTGCGTCACACAAAACCAGGTGTGCATGAAACCCGGGACGCTCCACTTCTCCTGCTGCTTCTTCTTCTCCTGCTGCTTCTTCTTCTCCTGCTGCTGATCGGGGCGAGCCAGCGGGTCCAGCTCCGGCTACCGTTGGGGGATCCGGTTCCCGTTTACGGTGTTCTCGAGCTGGGACGCGAACGCGTTGGCGCTTCGGGTACTCACATAGTGCGTCACCGCGTTATAGAAGCCCTCCTCGAGCTGCGGGCTCACTCCCTCGCCGTGGGCGATCGAGAGCAGCACCGGCGAGGTCCAGAAGGCCGCGGCGGAGGCCCGCTGATAGGCGGACAGCGACGAAACGTTGACGTCGCGCACAACCGGGATCGACCCTTTCGCTCGGTGAAACGCCAGTTGGGTGGAGGGCTCATCGATGTCAGAGAGGAACGCGAGCGCGTTCCTGGCGTCCTTCGCCTTAGTGGCGGCTACGAACACGTCGACCACTGCGAGGAAGCTCCCGTTGGTGCCGGGAAAGGTGGTCACGCCGAAGTCCCTGCCGTCCTTGGCGCCGTCGGCGGTGAGCTCGCCGAAGGCAGAGTCGTTCATCGATTCGAACGCGCAGCCGCCGGCCGCGAGCTTCCTCGTGGCTTGATCCCAGGTGAGCCCCGCTCCTTCCGGGTCCGCGTAGTCGAGCACGTCGCCGAAGCGGCTGAGCGCAGTCCGGGCTTGGTTGCCGCGCCAGTCGAATTGGTCGCCGACGACGTCCGTCCACCCGCGCGGCCCGATCGTGCTGAGCAGCGTGTTCTCGAACAGCTCGACCGTGGTGAACGGGTCTTTGGCCCCGAGGCAGAGCGGCACGGCTCCGGAAGCCCTGACCTTCTTGAGGTCGGTCAGGAACTCGCCCAGCGTGGTGTGGTTCGAGGGAGGGGCGACGCCGGCCTTGGCCAGCAGCTTCAGATTGAAGAACAGGACGTTGCTGCGGTGCGCTCCCGTCGGCACCCCGTAGGGCTGTCCGTCGGACATCAGCGAGTGAAGGATGGTGGCGTTCATCTCCGTTCGCAGGTGCTCACGCGCGAAGATCGAGGCGACGCTGCGGACCACGCCGTTGCTCGCGTAGGCCTGGAGCGATTTGCCGGCGAACGTCTGCCAGACGTCGGGCGGGTCGTTCCTCTGCAACCGCTGTGCCAGCGCGACGATCGCGTTGGAGCCGGCGCCGCCACGGATAGCGCCGTTGATCGCGTGCACGCCAGGATTCGAGTCACGGAAGGCGGCGAACAGGACGCCGAGCGCCTTCGCCTCGGAACTGGAGGTCCACCAGGACACGACCTCGAGCCGACTGGTGCTAATCGTGGCGCTGGTGGGCTGGTTGCCGCCGCACGCGCTGAGCGTCAGCGCGAGGGCCAAGACGGCGACGGCCGCGAGGCGGCCGATCACGGGACTCCCCCGGCCTCTCCTGTGGCCGGCGCGGGCAGCGCCGGGCCGCCGTCGCGGGCCGCCGCGCCCGCGATCACGCTCGGGCGCGCCCCCAGGTCGTACAGCGCATACAGTCCCACCACCGCGAAGCAGGCCGCAGGAACGACGAACGAGATCGCCGGGCTCGTCGCGTCCACGAGCTTGCCCTGCACCAATGGCATGATCGCGCCGCCCACGATCGCCATTACGAGGCCGGCAGCCCCGAACTTCGTCGCCGGTCCGAGCCCCTCCAGAGCGACGCCGTAAATCGTCGGGAACATCAGGGACAGGCAGAAGGACAGCGCAACGACCGCGATCACCCCGGCCAGATTCGGACTCAACATCGCGAACGCGCACAACAGCACGGCGAGGAAGGCGAGCACCGCCATCACCTTGGCGGCGCGGATGCGACCGATGACCCAGGTCATCAGGAACCGCGACCCGAGGAAGACCAGCAGGCTGAACTGCAGGTAGATTGCGCCCTTCTGGAGGCTCCCGCCCAGGGCCTGACCCACGTACAGGATCAGGTAGGTCCAGGTGCACACCTGGGCCCCCACGTTCGCGAATTGGGCGACGACGCCGAAGCGGTAGCGCCTGCTCCGCCAGAGGACACGGAATAGGCCTGTTGTGCCCCCCGCGTATGGGCCGGCGTCGGGGAACTCCTCGACGATCGGCGGCACCTTCTTGACTGCGATGGCGATCGCGATCACGAGCAGGACCAGGGCGAGGCCCAGATAGGGCCCCATCACTGCCCCGAGCTCACCCGCCCGGATCGTGCGCAGCTGGGCCGGGCTCAGCGACGAGACGTCGACCGGGTCGGAGAGGTGGGGCAGGATCAGCGTCGCGGCCAGCAGCACGCCGATGTTCGTGCCCACCGGATTGAACGCCTGGGCGAGGTTCAGCCGGCGCGTCGCCGTGGCTTGCGGGCCGAGCGACATAACGAACGGGTTGGCCGACGTTTCCAGCAGCGAGCAGCCTGCCGCCAGCGTGAACAAGGCGGCGAGGAACGCCCCATAGGCCATGATCTTGCTCGCCGGGTAGAAGAAGAATGCCCCCAGTGCCGCGAGCAGAAGCCCGGTGAGAATGCCCGCCTTATAGCCGAAGCGCTGGTTGATGAACGCCGCCGGCAGCGCGAGCAGGAAGTAGGCGCCGAAGTACGCGAGCTGTACGAGCGAGGCTTCGAACGTGCTCATCTCGAAGATGCGCTTGAATCCAGCCACCATCGGCGTGGTCATGTCTGCCGCGACGCCCCAGGCGGTGAAGCAGCAGGCGAGGGCGATGAACAGCACCACCATGCGCTTGCCGATCAGGGGCCGGCTCTGCGCGGGGTGCTCGGCAGCGGAACTCTCGGCTGCTGTGCTCACGGATCTCCCCTCGAGTGGATCCCGGCGCCGGCGATGCCTTCGAAGGTGCGCCCGCCGCCTGGTGGCACCGGGCCGGACTCCATACCGCCGCCCTGTCCGGCCCCGACGCGCTCCGCGAGTCTCATCTGACGGGCGGCGGTGTTCCAGCGGCGCTCGCGGGCAGCGCCGGATCCCCATCCGCACACCGTGCAGGCACACTGGAACGCCGAGCGGGCGAACTCCAGCGCGAACCGATGTGGATCAGAGCTCATCACGACAATCGTACCGGTCGGGCACGTACTCGCCCAGACCCTCCTTCCAGTGCGCGGTGGCCGGCGCGAGCCCAGCGCGGCCGAACCCGTCAGGCGCCGGATAGGCGTAGAAGGCCGCCTTGCCGTACTTCGGGGTCCCCCGGGGCCACCAGCCCACCGCGACCTCCTGGGAGTCCATCGCGTTGCGCATGATGAAGTCGTCAGACGGCGGATTGGCCGGCGCACCGCGGATCCGGCCTGAAAAGTGGTAGTACAGACCCTCCTCCGGTGTTCCGGTGGCCCGGGGAGTCCGCAGGTTGGCGCCGCGCTGGGCCTGGCGCTGGAGGGCCCGGTCTTCAGGCCGTGCGGCCCCGCCTGGCGCGGTCCAGGACCCGGTAGAGGTGCGGCCGGAATACGGCAGAAACGGGCCGTGTAGCCCGGAACCCTCCTCTGAGCTGGGGACTGTGACCTTGGTCAGTGCCGCGGTGGGGGTCGCGCCGAGCCTGCCAGCGGGTGAGGGCGTCGGGTGTGCCGCTCCGTGTCCGAGCAGAAGTCCCCGCGTAGGCCGGTCGTGCTCTCGGGTTGGGACGAATCCGCGCATCTGGGCCGGAGCGCCGCCCAGCGCCCGCGACGTGCTCGGGTTCGTTCCTTTGCGACAGCGCCGATGTCGACGGCCGGCGCGGCTGCTCTGGTGGAGGAGCAGCGGTCATCGCCGCTTGCTGGGCGCGCGTTCTTCGGAGAGCGAGCATGAGCCGGCACGGGTTGCGCGGTCGCCTGAGCGGGGTGACCGACTGGACACAGGCCTCCATCGGTACGCGCTCAGTGGATCTGGGACACATGCGCTGGAACCTCGCGATCAACTACGGCATCGAAGCTTGCGACGAATTCCTCGCGCGCTATGTGCGAGAACCGTCCGCGTCGCATCTCAGGCACCTGGCCCGGCTGCCAGAGCGGCGTCGACCTCGGCTCGAGTCGGCGGGTCGGCACCCGGCCGGGAGCAGGTGATCGCGGCTATCAGAGCCGCTGCATCGACGACGCTGCCGAGCGTCGCCTCGTCGATCGCCGCCAGCGCCTCACGGCGCGCGCCGCCGACCAGGTCGGCACGGTGCAGCCCGTCGAGCAAACCGGCGGTGAAGGAGTCACCCGCGCCAACCGTGTCCACGAGATCGATCGGCACCGCGCCTCGGCGCAGCTCCAGGCCCGCGGAGACGGCGAAGACGCCTTCGCCGCCGCGGGTCACGACGACCAGGGCGGGTCCCGAGGCGAGCCAGCCCTGCGCGACGTCCTCATCGCGCCGGTCGGGGTAGAGCCAGCGAAGGTCCTCGTCGCTGGCCTTGACGACATCGGACAGTGCGACGAGACGCTCGATGTCCGGTCGGACCCGCGCCGCGTCGCCGAGCAATGCGGGCCGCACGTTCGGGTCGTATGAGACGGTCACCCGACCCCGCTTGTGCTCCCGCTCCACAAGGTCGACGACGTTCGCTTTGCCGGGTGGGAGGACCGTCGCCAACGAACCGGTGTGCAGACAGCGTGTCTCAACCGGGAGGGGCGCCAGCTCCCCCACATCCCAGTCGATCCGGAAGTCGTAGGAGGCGATCCCCGCGGCGAGGGTCGCGATCGCCAGGCTGGTCGACACACCACCACCCGGGCCTCCGTCGACCCGGACGCCGCTGGCTTCCAGGTGCGCCAAGATCATCTCTCCGAACGCATCCCGCCCCAGACGCGTCTTGAGCGTCACCGGGACGCCCAGCCGGGCCAGACCAAGCGCGACGTTTGCCGGGCTGCCACCCGGATGTGCGGAAAATGTCCGATCGCCGCGCTGCCCGACCAGATCTACGAGCGCCTCCCCAACGACAACGAACATCCCTTCACCTCACTTGACGAGATCGCCGGACTTCCCGCGCGCCGCCGCACGGGACGAGCCCGGGCGGGGCCACGCTCGCGCATCATAGTGTCGCTCCTCACCGTCCGGCAACGAGATTCAGCGGTGGGCCCGGCGGGTAAGAAGGGGCCATGAGCGATCAGGACCGCCCGCTCTTCCTCGTAGTCACGATCAAGCCTCGACTGGACCGGCTCGAGGAAGCCGAGGCGCAGCTGCAGTCGATGCGCCGGAAGACCCTCACCGAGCCGGGGTGCATCTTCATGCACCTCGTGCAGCCTCAGGACGACCCGGATACCTGGGTGACGCTCGAGATGTTCCGCTCTCGCGCGGCCTGGGACGAGCACATGCGCCAGCCCTACAACACCGAGGGAAACATCATCCTCGAGGATCTGCTGCGCGAGCCCTCAGACCTGCGCCTGTTCGACGAGAAGTAGGTCCGGCGCGGCGGCGCCGGCGCATCAACCCGGGCCAATGCTGCCGACCCGGTGAGCCTGGAGGGGAGGTCCCGGATGGGAGAGACCGTGGCGCAGACGCAACCGCAGGACGAGCGTCCACAGGACAAGGCCAGGTTTGTCTGTCGAGGCCTCACGGTCCCGTTCATTCTGCTCGCCGCTTCGCCGTGTGGGGATCGGCCGCCAACCTCACCGACGTGATGGTCGGGGTGTTCAGGCACATCTTCGTCGTCTCGAACGCGCGGTCGGCACTGCTCCAGACCGCGTACTTCACGCTCGCGATCCCCGCGTCCTTCATCAACAGGCGGTTCGGCTACAAGACCGGCGTGCTGACCGGGCTGGGAGTGGCCGCGGTCGGCGGGCTGCTTTTCTTCCCGGCGAGTAAGCTGCTCGCGTTCGCGCCCCTCCTCGGCTCCCTCTTCGTGCGGCAGCCGGGCTGTCGATCCTAGCGGTGGTTGTTAACTCGGGATGTAGAGGGGCAGGCCGCAGCCTGCCTCGAGGGATGTCATCAGCGCTTGCAGCTGGCGGGCCGGGGGCGCGTTCGACCATGCTGCCCACCAGCGCCGCAGCGTGATCCACGGAGCCAGCCAGGCGCGCACGGCCCGGATTGCCCGGGGCCAGCACGGCGGCTGGGACGGCCCGCGACCCCGGGCCCCCCTCTCTCCGCCGGCAGCGCCTGGAGCCGGCGGCGTGGCGGGTGAGGGCACCGGATGGGCGAACCAGGCGTCCCAGCAGAAGCTGAACGCGCCGTTGACCAGGACCTGGTGGCATCGGATGGCGATGTCGGAGCGCGAGAGTCTTCGCGGCGCCCGAGCAGGCTTGCGAGTTTGAGGACGACCAGGCACGCGCGACTCTCGACCGTGATTCGACCGCTCCGCCGGAAGAGAGCAGCAGTGGGCAGTTCAGACGTGTCGGCGCTTGCCCGGTCCGCCGGGGATGCGTGCTCAGCAAGCAGCGACCGCTGCCGCTCTCGCACAAGAGCAGGCGCGTCGCTCATCCGAGTCGAGACTGCCGCAGTACCGGGTGCCGGTAAGGAAGCTGCCAGGAAGCGCAAACGGGCGGTGTTCCCGCTGGCAGAGACCATGATCGAGGAAGCCGTGAACGGGCGTCAGCGTGCTGCCGGTTTTGATGGGTGGCGGCACCTCGGAGTATCGACAAAGCAGCGAATCGGGTGATACCGGACGTGCGGCCTACCCGAAACAGCCGAAGTGCCGTTGCCGTTCGCCGATGCGGAACTCTCCGATCCAGGTGGCGGCTGGTGGTTCTTTCCTTACCGGCAGGCCGACACGCGCGGACGCCGTGCCGTCAGGGACAGGGCGGCCGGCGTCGTCGACGCACTCGGCGATGCAGGTGTCGCTGGCGAAGGTACAAACCCCGCCGCCGGGCTCACTGTGGCCAGCCAGTCCCTCGGTCGATACGAACATGTTGATCACGGGGACGCCGAACGCCGCACTTATGGCCTCGCCATCCTCCGCGGTGAGCATCTCGGAGATCGCTGTGACTGCCCGCAACCGCAGCCGTCCCGCGCTCTGCTCCCTGGCAAGTTCGGCCCGCGTTGACGGTCAGGACCCGCATCAGTACGGCCAAACCCAGTCGCGGATCTCCGGCGCGTCCTCGCCGTGGGCGCGGGTGTAGGCAACGGCATTGAGCCGGCTGTCGGTCATCAGCTGGCGGAGGTGGCCGGCCCGGGCGGCCAGCCCCGGGACCCGGTCGATGACGTCGATCACGAGGTGGAACCGGTCCAGGTCGTTCAGCCGGACCATGTCGAAGGGCGTGGTGGTGGTGCCCCGCTCCTTGTACCCGCGGACATGCAGGTTGTCGTGCCCGTGCCGCCGGTAGGCCAGCCGGTGGATCAGCCACGGATACCCGTGGAAGGCGAAGATGACCGGCAGGCTGACCGTGAACAGCGAGTCGTACTCCGCATCCGACATGCCGTGCGGGTGCTCGCTCTCCGGCAGCAGCCGCATCAGGTCGACGACGTTCACCACCCGGACCTTCAGCTCCGGCAGGTGCTGGCGCAGCAGATCGACGGCGGCCAGGGTCTCCAGGGTCGGGATGTCGCCGCAGCAGGCCATCACGACGTCCGGCTCACCCGGTGAGTCGTTGCTGGCCCACTCCCAGATCCCGGCGCCGCGGGTGCAGTGGATGATCGCGTCGTTCATCGGCAGCCAGTCCGGCTGCGGCTGCTTGCCCGCGACGATCACTGCTCTCCGCAATGTACCTGCCCGGCCGGCTGCGTCGTGGTCCATCGGGGTGCGTCCCATGGATACCTCCAGGCACTTGGAGAACGGGAGATGAGCGCCCAGGATGCGGGTGGGCCTGCCCCGTGGCTCCGGCTGCCCGTAGGCTACGTCATCCGCGCCGCTTGCCGGGCAGCACCTGGCGGGTGCCCCAGCGCGGTTTCCCTCCCCCGGGGTGTGCCGGAACGGGATCGGCGGGAATCCGCGTAAGCCCGTACAATCTCCGGCCGGCGGCGCAAGACGACGGACGGGCGTATCCATTCGCGATGCTACGCCGGACGGCGCCAGCGCCGGGGATACCGGTTCCTTGCCTGGCCGGTCAGCCCGGGGTCGCCGATCCGCAGCCGTTAGCCCATGTCGAGCCAGACTTCCCCGTAGGGGGGCCGGGCGTGCTGCCAAAACAGCGGGGTCTGATCCGCTGCTCTCATGGCCACCATCGATACACATCCGTCACTGCACGTACGCATTGCTTGATGGCCACCATCCCACCGGCTTCCGCGATGGCCGGTGCAGCTGATGCGACAATCTCAAGGCAGACGTTTCGACTGACACCGCCGATACAGTCGCGCAGCAAACCAACATATCCAAGCCGCGTACCTTGCGCATGCAGGGCCTGGCTTCTTTCCAGAAGGGCAATGAGTACGTCAGGGAACGCTCCAGGCGCCAAGCCTCGCATATGGGCGAGCAGGTCGGCTGGCAGGTACGGAGCCAGTCCGGCCAGCGCCTCAGCGCGGGAGTAGCCGTCGGTGTTGGCGGCGGCCAGGGCCTGGGCCAAGATGTCGGGCCGTTCAGCTTCGGAAAGGTGCGGGACCAGTCCGGCCAGCGCCGGGACCTGGCGGCCCAGCGGCGGCGGAGGATGTCGTGGTGCCAGCGCAGGATCGTGTCCGGAGTGACCAGCAGCCGCAGCCCGTGGCGGCGGGCTTTCGGTATTACGCCATGCAGGGTCGCGAGCAGGGCCCGGTCGGCCCAGTCCAGGTTTGCGCGACGTGGCTGCTGTCGTTGCAGGACGGCGAGCTGGTGGCGCAGGATCAAGATCTCTGCGGTCTTCCAAAACTCCTCATGCCGGGACAGCTGCAACCATGAGGACGCGCGCGTGATCAGGAGGAAGACGAACCGCAGGCACATGATCGGTGATCATCACGGCCGGACGGCTAGGAGAGCAACTCTGCTGGTCAGAGCCATGGACGAGATTCTCAGCACCCACAGCACCGGGTGCGCTTCCTGCTGGCCGCGCTTGGAATACCAGCGCGTGGCGGCCGGATGGAACAGCCAGGTGGCGAAGCCGGAGCGTCGCCAGTGTGCTGCCAGCTCCCCCGACGTGGCGTTGCGGACGTAGCCGAGTTCGGTGATGGCTTCCAGCACGTTCAGCGGGTCTGCTCCGCTACGGCATCCGGGCGGTTGAGGACGTTCGAGACGGTGCCAGCCGAAACGTCGGCACGGCGAGCTATATCAACCAGTGCGCGACGGAACGGGTACGTTCTGGAGCAGGGTCACGTTGTCCTCATTAGTCAGCATTGGGCGAGCACGTAAACACGTTGCTAACACGCGGTTTGAGCAGGCACAAGGGTGGGTAATCGCGTCGGCCATGAGCTTGTCGCCGGAATCTCCGGGGAGGATGGTGGGGGAAGGGCAGCCGGCCCGATGCTGGAGCAGCCGGAGCCAAGATCACGGAGGTGGTCACCGTGACCGTCGGCCGGAAGCCATTTGCCTACAACAGCCTGTGGCAGTTCAGGAACGACAGCTGGTCCACCCTGGAGGAGGCGAGCACTCAGCTGGTCCTGGCCGGGAACCAGTGCCGCCCGACCGACCCGACGGCCGGGACCGTCAGCGGCCTGCTGGATGCCCTCGCGCCGATCGAGCGGTTCTGGGCGTTTCCCGGCGGGCAGCGTTTCCAGGAGATGCGGCGGCTGTTCGCGGCCGGGACGTACGACCGGTTCGCGGCGATGGTCAGCGGGATCAACCGGGCCCTGGTCACCGAGACCTACCGCGGCGGCCAGTCCCCGGGCACGCCCGGTGGGGACGGCGCGTACCCGTACGCGGCCGCGGCCACCGAGCAGGCCCCGCCCACCCGGCCCTACTTCGAGGTTCTGGTGGTGGAGGACCTGAGCGAGGCGCAGGAGCGCTCGCTGCGGGAGGAACTGCGGCGCTGGCGCCGCCCGGACGACCCGTTCGTCTACGAAATCGTCGTGGTGCCGAGCTTCGAGGACGCAATCATGAGCGCCCGGCTCAACTTCCGGCTGCAGGCGTGCGTGGTGCGCCGCCGGTTCGCGCACCGGTCCCGCTACGACGCGGCGGCGCTGGCGCCGTTACTGGGCGACGCCGGGGCCGACGACCTGATGGAAAACTCTCCGGACGAGCGGGCTCAGATCCTGGCCCGGTCGCTGGCCAGAACCAGGCCGGAACTCGACCTGTACCTGATGACCGAAAACTCCGTCGAGGACCTGGCCTGGCTGAGCCACCATTTCCGGCGCGTGTTCCATTCCCGGGAGGGGTCACTGGATTTGCACCTCAGCCTCCTGGGCGGGGTGGCCGAACGGTACCGTGCACCGTTCTTCAGCGCGCTGCGCAGTTACAGCCACCGGCCCACTGGGGTGTTCCACGCGCTGCCCATCTCGCACGGCAAGTCAATCCTCAACTCGCACTGGATCCGGGACATGATCGACTTCTACGGCCTGGAAATCTTCCTGGCCGAAACGTCGGCGACCTGCGGCGGCCTGGACTCGCTGCTCGAGCCCACCGGGCCGCTGCGGGAGGCCCAGCAGCTGGCGGCCCAGGCCTTCGGCTCGCGGCAGACCTTCTTCGTGACCAACGGCACCTCGACGGCCAACAAGATCGTCGTCCAGGCGCTGGTCCAGCCCGGCAACATCGTCCTGGTGGACCGCAACTGCCACCAATCGCACCACTACGGGCTCATGCTGGCCGGCGCCATGGTCACCTACCTGGACGCGTACCGGCTCAACCCGTACTCGATGTACGGCGGCGTGCCGCTCCGGGAGATCAAGGCCAGACTGCTGGCATTGCGGCGGGCCGGCAAGCTGGACCGGGTCAAAATGCTGCTGCTGACCAACTGCACCTTCGACGGGATCGTCTACGACGTTGAACGGGTCATGCAGGAATGCCTGGCGATAAAACCCGATCTGGTCTTCCTGTGGGACGAAGCCTGGTTCGCCTTCGCCCGCCTGCACCCGGTGTACCGGCCGCGCACGGCCATGCGGGCCGCCCGCACGCTCCGGGAGCGGCTGGGCGAGCCCGAGTACCGGGCCCGGTACGAGAAGTTCGCCGGGGAACTCGCCGCGATCACGCCCGGCGACGACGAGGCGCTGCTGGACCGCCAGCTGCTGCCCGATCCCGACTGCGCCCGCGTCCGCGTATACGCAACCCAGTCCACCCACAAGACGCTGACGTCGCTGCGGCAGGGCTCGATGATCCACGTCTTCGACCAGGACTTCAGCCAGAAGGCGGAGGAGACGTTCCACGAGGCCTACATGACGCACACCTCCACGTCGCCGAATTACCAGATCCTCGCGTCGCTGGACCTGGGGCGCCGGCAGGCGGCCCTGGAGGGCTTCGAGCTGGTGCAGAAACAGATCGAGAACGCGATGCGGCTCCGCGACGCGGTGGACAACCACCCGCTGCTCAGCAAGTACATGCACTGCCTGACGACCGCCGACCTGATCCCGGCCGGGTACCGGCCCACCGGCATCGACCAGCCGCTGCGCTCGGGGCTGCCGGCCATGATGAAGGCCTGGACCACCGACGAATTCGTGCTCGACCCGTCCCGGGTCACCATCTTCATCGGCGCCACCGGCATCGAGGGCGACACGTTCAAGCGCACCCAGCTGATGGACCGCTACGGCGTGCAGATCAACAAGACGTCACGCAACACCGTGCTGTTCATGACGACGATCGGCACCACCCGCAGCTCGGTCGCCTACCTGATCGAGGTGCTGGTCACCATCGCCCGCGAACTGGAGGCGCAGCACGCCGACATGAGCCCGGCCGAACGCGCCGCCCACCAGGACGCCGTCGGCCGGCTCACCGCTGCCTCGGCGCCGCTGCCCGACTTCAGCGGCTTCCACCCCTCCTTCACCGACGGCCACGAGCCGGCCACCCCGGAAGGCGACGTGCGGCGCGCCTTCTACCTGGCCTACGACGACAGCAACTGCGAGTACCTGATGCCCGATGAGGTGCAGCGGCGCATCGAGGCGGGCGAGCAGGTCGTATCCGCCACCTTCGTCACGCCCTACCCGCCGGGCTTCCCGGTGCTGGTGCCGGGCCAGGTATTCAGCGCGCAGATCCTGTCGTTCATGGCCAGCCTGGACACGCCCGAGGTGCACGGCTTCCGCCCCGACCTCGGCTACCGCGTGTACATCGACAAGGCCCTGGAGAAGGGGTAACTCACTGGCTTAAACAATCCCGCGTGGGAGGCGCGGGCACCCGGCGCGGAGGGTTAGACGTGGCGCGGGCCTGCCTGCCGGGGGTGGGCCGGGTCAATGAGGGGACGGCGATTACCCGAGATCCTGCAGAGCAGGAGCCGGGTCACGCCGGCCCGTCTTCTATGTCGGTGGTCTTGCCGACGATGGCCCCGTTCAGGATCACCGCGGAGACGCGGCGGAGGGCGCCGATGTCATCCAGCGGGTTCCCGTCGACGAGAAGTAGGTCGGCGTCATAGCCTGCCCGCAGGCGGCCCTTACGTTTGCCCAACCCGCAGCTTTGGGCCGCCCGCCAGGTGGCGGCGGCCAGCGCGTCGGCGGCCGATACGCCCCCGGCCACGAGATCCGCAACTGCCTCGGGCAGAACACTGTGCGGCTTTCGCGGGCCGATGCCCCCGTCACTGCCGGCGACCAGCCGCACACCTGCCCTGTACATCCGGGACGGGTCCCTGCGTCAGGTGTTGTGGTGAGGGTCAGGTCCGGCGGGTGACCGGGGTTGCCGCCGCGCCTGCTGTTTGGTCAGCGGCGCGGGTGGTTCAGTGCTTGACAGCGTCCTTGACCTTGGCTCCGGCCTGCTTGAGGTTGCCCTTGGCCTGGTCGCCGCGGCCCTCGGCGCGCAGCCGCCGACTGCCGGTGGCCCGGCCGGCCCTCTTCTTGGCGCCGCCCTTGACGGCTTCGGCCTTGTGCGCGATCTTCCTGAAGATACTCATCGGGGGCTGCCTTTCCTGCTGGTTATTCCGCGGGCGCGAACGCGCTGGCGGGGATATCGGCGGCGGGGACTGCGGGGGCGGTCCGGGCGGCCGGGGGTTCTGGCTGCGGGGCGGCCTGCGGGTGAGCGGGCCGGCGCGAGAACAAGCGCTCGAACAGGCTGGGCCCGTGCAGGCCCGGATCGCTGCCGTTCCGGGGGGTGCCGTCGTCGCCCAGGCTGCGTTACTTGAACCGGCCACAGGGAGAAGGTGCTACTGCCATGAGCCCGCCGACTGCCGGCCGCCCCGTCGGCGATGCTGTCGCCAACGGCAGCGGGAAGATCACCCGCGAGGCGGTGCTGGCCGCCGCGCTGCAGATCATCGACCGCGACGGCGCCGACGCGCTGTCCATGCGCCGCCTGGCCCGCGCCGTCGGCCGGGACCCGATGATCCTGTACCGGCACGCGCCGGGCAAGGCCGCCCTGCTCAACGGCGTCGCCGAGACCGTCTTGGCTCGGCTCCGCGTCGACTGCGCCGACCCGGACTGGGCCTGGCCTGCGGGAGGTCGCCCGCCGCTTCCGCGCGCTGGCGCTGGCCCACCCGCACGTCGTGCCGCTGATCGTCACCCGGCCGCTGGCCACCCCGCTCGGGCTGCGCCCGGCCGGCACCCTGCGCCCGCTGGAAGACATCCTGGCCCTGCTCACCCGCGCCGGGTTCAGCGGGCCCGACGCACTGCACATCTACCGGGCCCTGTTCGGGTTCCTGCACGGCCACGTCCTGGACGAGCTCCAGGAACTCGTCGACAACCCCGACGAGACCGACGACCTGCTGCGGCTCGGCCTGCACCGGCTGCCGATCGGCGACTTCCCACTGCTCCGCGGCCTGGCCCCCGTCCTGGCCTCCTACGACGGCGCCGCCGAACTCGAACGCGGCCTGGACATACTGCTGTCACAACAGGCGGCGGTCGCCGAACCGCTCCAGCCGGACGGGGCGCTCCAGCGGAGCAACGTTCCGACCAGGGAAGGCGGACTAAGCAACAGTCGGCGGGTTCCTGAGTTTGCCTGTGCCCGCCTGCCGAGCGGATCGGGCCTGGACCAGGCCTGCGGAGTTGGACGGCCTCCCGGCGTGTCGTTCTGACCTTTCCTCAGCTTCTATGAGACTCTCTCGTCTGAGGCGATGATTCATCACTCCTGGTGAAGTTGAGGAGGCGCGGGTTGGCTCTGGCCTTGGTACACGACCTGCGTGATCACCGGGCGCCGGTGAGCGAGGAGGATCTCGCTGATTTCGAGACCGACGTGCTGGCCGGGTTTGTGCTGGCGCGTGCCTCGGCGGGGCTGGCCGACAGCACGATCCGCAATGACACCGGCCACCTGCAGCTGATCCGGGACTGGTTCGGGCGGGCTCTGTGGGAGATGCAGCCGGACGACGCGGATGCCTACTTCGGCCGGGTGCTGCGTGACGCGAGGCCGTCGACGCCCACCGGGCAGGCGGCCGCGCTGACGGTGTACTTCCAGTTCCTGGAGCTGCGGCACAAGATCGAGCTGCATGACTTGACCGGCCGGGTGATCGAGTGCCCGCTGGATGAGATGAACCGGCCGCGCGCTTCGGCCGGCCCGCAGCTGCGCGTGCCGCCCACTGAGGCGGAGGTCGAGCAGCTGTTCGCCGGGTGGCGTGAGGAGCTGGCCACCTGCCGCAAGTTCGTCCCGGCCGCCCGCAACTATACGGCCGCCCGGCTGGCGGCCGACGTCGGCCTGCGGGTCAACGAGGCCCGGATGCTGGACCTGGATGACGTGCGGTGGGAGCTGGGCCGGTTCGGCAAGCTGAACGTCCGCCACGGCAAAGGGTCGCGGCGGCGTGGGCCCAAGCCGCGGCTGGTGCCGTTGATCAACGGTGCGGACCAGAACCTGCGGTGGTTCATCGAAGATGTGTGGGGGCAGTTCGGCGCCGACCATACCCGGCCCGGGGCCCCGTTGTTTCCCTCCGAGCGCAAGTGCCTGGATGGGTCGTGTTCGCGGGCGACCGCTGATGTGTTCCGCCGGTCGCTGGCTGAGGCCGCCGCCTGCCATCTACCACCCTGGGCGGGCAAGCTCACACCGCATGTGTTGCGGCACTTCTGCGCTTCCCAGCTCTACCTCGCGGGGATGAGCCTGTTCGCCATCCAGGAACTGCTTGGTCAAACACGCCTGGACTGGCACTACGGCCCGGTACATCCACGTCCACGGCACCCATGTCGAGGACGCCTGGGTCGCGGGGCAGCAGCGCGCCGCTGATCTGTGGAAGGGACTGGCGAGATGAAATGGAACCTGCGGCTGGCGGCTGCCAACCGTGGCATCTGGAAGGCCAGCGAATTGCAGCGGCTGCTCGCCGAACGCGGCATGGTGATCAGTGCGGGGAAGATGTCGGGCCTGTGGTCCGGCCAGCCGAACACGGTCAAGCTGGATGAGCTGGACGTCATCTGCGCGGTACTCGGCTGCGACGTCGGCGAGCTACTGCTGCCCGACCCAGTGACCGTGCCGGAACCCGCAACCAGCCAGAGCCCCGGCGCTGTCGCGGAAGCTCGCGCCATCACGCCCAGGCCCCGGACCGGCCGGTCTCTGCCACCCCGGTGACCGGGCGATCCGCATGAGGATGGCGGCCCGGCCGGCCGCGGCTTCCAGGTGGTGTGCCCTGACTTGACCCGCCCAGCAGAGCACGTTACCCCGGAGATGCTGATGCAGCGCTGCGATACCCCCGCTGCTGCTGGCCGCGACCCGCTGCGCGATCGATCTGGCTGAGATCCGCGGCTGGTCTGCCGCGACGATCACTGGCGTGTTCTACGGCCTGAAGGCCGTCCTCGACGGCCACACCGGCGGCGACCCGGTCCCGCTGTCGCGGGTCCGCCAACGGGTGCGGCCACGCAGCCACAGTTCAGCTGCCAGGATCGCTGAGGTCCTCGCCGAGATGGAGCTGCTGCACGACGACACCACCGCGGCGATCCGGACCTGGATCGACCGCCGCACCGGCGAACTGCCGGCCGGGTTCGGCCGCGATGTCCGTGCCTGGCTGGTGGTGCTGCTCGACGGTGACGCCCGCACCCGCCCCCGGTCGCACGCCACCCTGCGGGTTCACTTCGGCATCGTGCGGCCCTTCATCGAGTGCTGGGCAGCAACACGCGGCCACCTGCGCGAGATCACTTCCGGCGACGTCAACACCGTCCTGGAGCCGCTGCGCGGCCACCGGCGCTATAACGCCATCATGGCGCTGCGCTCGCTGTTCCGGTTCGCGAAACGACGCGGCCTGACGTTCGCCGACCCCACCCGGCACCTCAGCGGCGGCCGGAGCGCCGGGCGCACCGTACTGCCGATGACCGCTGAGGAGATCCGGGCTGCCGGGCAGGCGGCCGTGACTCCCGCCCAGCGCCTGGCCATCGCGCTAGCAGCCGTGCACGCTGCCCGCCCCAAGGCCATCCGCGAGCTCACCCTGGACGACATCGACCTGCCCAGCCGGCGCATCACCCTCGCCGGTCACCGGCAGCCCCTCCGCGAGCTCACCTGCAACGCCCTGCTGGCCTGGCTCGGATACCGGCGTGCCACCTGGCCGAACACCGCCAACCGGCACGTGCTCGTCTCGCGCATCAGCGCCCTGGGCACCAGACCGGTCTCGCCCGACTACCTCGACAAGCACCAACTGCACGGCATCTCTCTCGAACACATCCGGCGCGACCGCATCCTGCACGAAGCCCTGGCCACCGGCGCCGACCCTCTCCACCTTGCCCTGGTCTTCAACATCGACCACACCAACGCGATGGCCTACGCAAACGCCGCCCGCACCCTTCTCAGCAGCCCAGCCGAACAGGCACCGTCACGCCGCCCGACATAAGCACGCCGAGCACGGAGAACGGGCAAGCTGTTACGAGCCACCCGCTATGAGCACTTGCGAACACGGCCAGGACCGTAGCCTTCTGTCCGGTCGCGATAGCTTCGTAAACATGGTTCCCGTCTGGATCTGATCCGCCCCGGGCAGCCGACGCGGACGGTGGCCGTTACGGAAGGTGAGCACCCGGTGAAGGCGGCAGCCGGATGCTCGTGCTAATCGCCGACTCGGCACGCGTGACGTTCCTGCCAAGCGGGGGTAGCTGGCGGCGCCCCGATTACCCGATATGCGAGCCGCGGCGATGAGGACCCGCACCCGATTGGCCGATTCGATTAGGCCGATATTGAACGAGTCGGCCCAAGGGGTGCGTTGCGGTGAGTAATGGGAACTGCCTCTGGGCGGCCGGGGACATGCGGTCGGCGTCCTAGAGCGGGCCCTTGAACGCCGGTCCGGTCAAGAGAGTTCCGCCGTTCTCGCGACGACGTCGCGGGGACCTGGCTCGCGCCCCGTCATGGCCAGTTGCCCGTGATCGAGTCGAGGATGATGGAGGCGTACTGCGCCGGCGTCTCCTCCCAGGCGAAGTGGCCGGCATCGATGATCACGACGCGGCTGGTGGGCAGCCGCTGGTTGAGAAATTCCGCGTTGGCGAGCGGGACTACGCGGTCGTGGCGGCCGTTGATGATCGTGACCGGCGTCGTGATCTGCGGCAGTAGCCCGGCAAGCACGGGCAGTTCCTCGGGATATCTGCGGGCATAGCGCATCGACTCGGCGAAGCGGTCGCCGTCGTAGCAGGCCAGGTAGTCCGCGCGGATGCCGTCGGGTATCCCGCCATCGATGGTGTCCAGCGTCGCGCCCACGATCACGCGCGGGTCCATCCTGCGGTACTTGTCGAGGTCGGGGTCGAGCACCCATGACGCTAGCGGCTCACCGAGCTGGATCGGAACCGCGGTTCCGCCGCTGCCGACGATCGCGCTGGCGATCCGCTCCGGGTGTGCGGCCGCCGCGAACAGGGCGGCCGAGGTTCCGACGTCCGGCGCGACGAGGTGCGCCGTGCCCAGATCGGCCTCGGCGATGAGCTGGGCCAAGAACGTGCCCATCGCTCGCGGAGACAGCAGGTCCTCCCGGCGCTCGGATGCGCCGAAGCCCGGCAGGTCAACGGCGAAGAGGCGGGCGTGCCCGGAAAGCGAGTCCCACATCGGCGCGAACGCGTACACGCTCTCCGGCCAGGGACTGGTAAGCACGACCGCCGGCTCCTGCGAGCCGCCGCTGTCGGCGTACCGGATCCGGACTCCGTCGACAATCCGGAAGCGGACTTGTGGGGTCATTGTCGTCGGCATGCAGCCCATCCTCCAGATCCGGGCCGTCCTTCGCGCCCGTGAACGCCCTGGCCAAGTCCCTGGTCATCCGGGTCAGACGGCGATGCTACCAAGCGGCTGCCGTTGACTGGGCGATCAGCTGGCCGTGCTCGCTTGATCCTCGCTTTAGATTTAGAGTGTCACGAAGCGGCAGCGCCTGGGCAGGCCAAGTTAGGTGTCCGGCGGATCCTGTCCCGGCCGAACGGGAGCCGTTGCGGCGAGCGACACAGCATCATCCGGCTTCAGAGCCCGTCATCCTCACCTGGATCTGCGGCCGCAGCCCAAGTTCGAGCACTGTGTGCCTGCCACCAACCCACGTAAATCGCGGTCGCGAGGTCCCAGACGACCGTGAGTTCCCCGCGCGGCACCTTCAGTCAGGCTGAACTCACGGGAGACCGGGTGATAACCCGCTTTATCACCCGGTCGAATGGACCGTACGGCAAGGGCAGGCCGGGATGTCATGTCGGCCGTGCTGGGGGGTTAGGCGAGGACGAGACGCGCCCGGGGGCTATGGGAGCTGTTATCCGGGCGCTCGTCCGCAAGGCGGGAGAGGTACATGTCTGGGGCAGCAGTGGGGTCAGTTGCCGACCACCGGGAGACCAAGGGCGCTTCTACGAGGACTTCCGGGCGGGGAGGCGGGAGCGGGCCGCTGGAGCGGATCACCGTCAACCTGATCGCCCGGGCTTCCCGGGCCTTGCAGAAAGTGTCGGAGCTCACCGGCGATACCAAGACCGACAGCATTAACCGCGCGCTCCAGGTCTATGCCTACCTCGAGGAAATCAACGCGCAAGGAGGCGCCATCTACGTGCGCGAATCGGCTGACGCCGAGCTGGAGCGGCTGAAGATGTTCTGACCCCTCCCGGAGGGACCGGGGCGACGGCCTGCTGGTCGCGGTGCCGCTGGCTCAGGTATTCAGGCTTGTGACGTAGACATTCCGGGCGCGGAAGCGCTCGTCAAATGCGGCTGGGACGGGCCGGCGGGCCAAGTCCGGGAAGCCCCGGTCGACCAGCTCCCGCAGTCCTTTGTTCCGGGTGTTCGCCGCTGAGGTCCGGGTAGCAGCATTAGCGGACTAGAAACCAACGCGACCGTCGGGCGGGCAGCGTCGTAGGTCCACGCTCAATCCCTCTGCGCCCTGGCCGGGCGCCTGTTGGCCATGGACGGTCGGGGCTGGGGCTCCAGGCGACGCGCCGGGGCCGGCCTGAGGCCCTTCGGCGGGCGGTCGAGGTCGTAGTAGTCGTAGTAGGGTCTTTGGGACTATGCGGCCGGAAATTAGCGCTAAGGAGCCGTGAGCAGCGGGTGGCTATCGGGGCTGGTCCCGGGTTGTCAGGACGTGCTTGATGATGAGTGCGTCGAGGGCGCGGCGGAGCTGGCCGATGCGTTCTTGGGCGTCGTGGCCCCGGATGCCGATGGTGATGGTGGAGCCGGTGGGTGGTAGGTGGTCTGGCGTCCTTCGGCGGCGGTCCGGATGGCTGCATGGATCCGGCCGCGGAGCTGGGTGGCGGTGCGGGGGTCGGGTTCGCGGCCGAGGCCGTCGATGGTCAGGTAGCACAGGAACGGGCCGGGGCGGGTCAGCGCGCTGCCGGGTAGCCCGGTGTCGAGTGCGTGGCGGATCCTCGCGCGGTCGCCGCTGCTCATGGGCCGTCGGCCGAGCAGGTCCGGCCAGCCGTCCGGGCGCAGGGGAACGGTGGACCGTACCCGCTTCGGTGGACACTCGTTTAGCTGCCCGATTCGTCGGGAGAGCGAGAAATGGGTTCGACACGCCGCGCATTTACGCCGGAGTACAAGGCTCAGTCGGTAGCTTTCGTCATTGACGGCGGCCGTTCGGTTGCTGAGGTCGCCCGTAACATCGGCGTCCATGAGATGACTCTTGGCAAGTGGGTGAAGGTGGCACGAGATGCCGCGGAGTCCGGGAAGAATCCGGATGCGCCGCTGGGTGAGTCGGAGCGGGCCGAGCTGGCCCGGCTGCGGGCTGAGTCCAGGGATGATAAGTCCACGATCGCCGAGCTGCGGATGCAGGTGGAGTTCGCAAAAAAAGTGGCGACCTGGTTCGCGAAAGGCAGTCAGTAAGATTCGCTGCTATCGCGGGCTGGGCTGATTCGGATGCTTACCCGGTGTCATTCATGTGTGCCTGGCTGGAAGTTTCCCGTTCCGGCTATTACGCCTGGCGGGGCGCGGAGCCGTCCCAGCGGTCGCGGGACGACGGGGCGCTCATCGCGGTGATGAAGAAGGTTCATGAGGAGGCGCGGGGCAATCCTGGGGTGCGCCGGATGCGCGCGGGCCTGGCGGCGCTGGGCCACCTGGTGTCGCACAAGCGTGTCCACCGGCTGATGCAGGCCGCTGGCCTGCGCGGGCGGCATCCGAGGGCGTGGAAGCGGACCACCATCGGCGGGGACCGGCCGGTCCCGGCCCCGGACCTGATCGGCCGGGATTTCACCGCCGCCGCGCCCGATGCGAAGTGGTGCGGCGACGTCACCTACATAAAAACATGGGATGGGTGGGCTTATCTCGCGACCGTCATTGACCTTTATTCACGCAAGGTAATTGGCTGGGCTGTCGCCGCGCACATGCGGGCCAGCCTGGTCACCGCCGCGCTCGATATGGCTATCGCCGCCCGGAAGCCGTCAGCCGGTGTGATATTTCATTCTGACCGCGGCTGCCAGTATACGTCCTCGGTGTTCGATGCTTACTGCACGGAGAACAATATAAGGCGGTCCCTGGGACGGACGGGAATCTGCTATGATAATGCTGTATCGGAATCGTTCTTCGCGACGTACAAGAAAGAGCTGATCCACACCCGCCCATGGCCGACGCTGGCGAACCTGGAAAAGGAGACGTCCGACTGGATCGGCAACTGCCACCAGCTCACATCGTCACCGTAGCTGTCTATAAGGATTCTTGCGACCTCTCCGGGGGATACGGGACTAGGGCGTCGGGCGGACCTCGGCTATAGCGCTGGCCATGTCCCACCAGGACGATGGGCCGCTTCGCATGACGCTGGCCGAGCGCCAGCGGCCGTGTCGCATGACCGCGAGCTCTGGCGTTCCCTGGGCGTAGCCCTCGGTGGCGAAACCTGCCCGGGGAGGGAATGACCCGCAAAGTCACCGTAGAGACCGGGGCGGCCAGGGCCCGGCGCCATATCAAGATCGCGAAACATCGAGACCAGTCATAGGTCGTTTTGCTCGATGTGGATGCGGCCGTAGTCGAAACTGCCGTTCGCCGCGCGGGACTCGTCAAGGCGGATCGCCGCGAACAGGAACCGGAGCACGGCGTTCAGCCGTTCGCAGTTCCCGGCTTGCTCGTGCGCGTCCCAGGTTTTCCGGGCGTCCGGGCCGATCATCCCGTCCAGCACTTCCACGCCGGGCCGGATGATGGTTTTCGCTTGCCGCTTGTCAATCCGGTCCTGCACCTTTTTGCGCATCGCCCGGTACTCATGCGTCTTGATCTCTTGCGTATCCCACATCGCCTTCAGTTCGGCTAGTTCGGCCTGGTCAGCTTCGATCGCGGCTTTGTCGTCATCTGTGAGCATCGCGGTCGTGGCCGCGCCGGTCACGTCCAGCCGTTCCAGCAGCGTAATCGCGGCGTCTTTGATGAAGCTTTCCAGGCTGGCCGCGCCTGCGCGCCGGTAGCACTTCGCGCTGCCGTCCGTGGGCCGGAAATTGGTGCACACATAGACCGGGCGTCCCCCGGTGTCGGGCCGACCCGACATCCGCGCGCCGCATTTGGTGCACCACAGCAGGCCCCGCAGCAGGTAGAACGTGCGGTGCTCGTACTGCTCGCGGGTGGCTGCCGACCGGAACGCGCGCCGCTCCTGCACTTCGCGGAACATCGCGGGGTCAATGATCGCGGGCCAGATACCGGACCCGATTTCCTGGCCCCGGAACACCCGGATACCAGCGACATGCCGGGAATCTAGCAACCGGAGCACGGTAGGAATGCTCCACCGTTTCCCCTGCGCGGTGGGAATACCGCGCCGGTTCAGGTCATCGCTGATCGCGTGCGGGGTCATCCCGTTCAGGAAACTCTCAAACATCCACCGCACGATCGCGGCTTCTTCCGCCACAATTTCCATTCCGGTCTTCGTATATCCGTAGCGGCGTGCCCCGGTCTGCGGTTTGCCGTCGCGTGCCCGGTCCACCATCGCGTCCTGCAAACGTCGTGATGTGTCATCCGATGAACGGCACGCGTGCGCGACCTCACCCCGCAGATAATGCCGGTCGTCAGGGTCGCTCAGGTCCCGGTGGCTGGCTTTCCCGTGCAGGATAATCCCGTGTTCCTCGGAAATCTTCAGCAATTCCTCAAGGTCCCACGGTTGCCGCATCAAACGGTCCGGGTGATACACCACAATATGCCGGATCCCCCGGTTCCCGGCCACCTTCAGAAGACTGTCCCAGCCGGGCCGCTTCCGGTCCCGTTGCCACGCCGAACGGTTCGGGTCAATGAGCACATGCCGCGCTACCAGGCCCAGGCTTTCCACAACGTCACGGCAAATGCGTTCCTGCCGGTCCACGCTGGTCTGATCCTTATCCTTGATATGCGACACCCGGCAGTAGATCGCGGCGTCTTCCCCCTGCCACGACTCCCGGCTACGCTCCTTCTGCTGGTCGGCCGCCGCACGGGCCACCGCCCGCTCGCGCGCCTGCCGCGCCCTGACCTGCGCATTTCCCCCTGTAGTAGTCTCCAAACACCCGAGCATACGATCACCGCGTGACCATGGCGCACGCGACACTGCTCGGCGGCCGCCGCGGCGGTGGCGAGCGTGATGTGCAGACCACCCTGGATTATGAACTGTCGGCGAGCATGTTCCCGGCGACCGCGCACTATGTCGCGCTCGGCCACCTGCACCGCCAGCAGGAGATCCCAGGGCCCTGCCCCATCTTCTACTCGGGCTCGCCGCTGGCCATCGACTTCGGTGAGGAAGCGAACGATTCAGTAGCGCTGGTCGTCACCGCCGCCCCCGGCATCCGCGCCGACACCAGGCCTGTGCCGGTTACCGGGGGGCGCCGGCTGCGGACACTGCGCGGCACGCTTGATGAGGGGCTGGAGTTCCTGTATGACCCGCACCGGCTGAACGTGGCGACGTCCAGAGCCAAGGCGATGGCGGTCGTGGTGGCCAGTAGTGACCTGATCCGGGTGGCCTGCAAGACGCCCCGGCAGATGTACCTGGTCAATGCCCTCTGCCGGACGTGGAAATCGGCAACTCCAGAAAGCAAGCCCGGCGATTGACTCGACGTTTGGTTGCCGACACGCAAATCATCTGGCGATGAGAGTCGATGTGCTTTACTGGTAGGGCACGATAGTAGGAGTTGAGGATGAAGCCTACGAGTACGTCGGCAGGTAGCGCGGCCGTGCCTGGCGCACAGCCACCTCTCTACTCTGTCGGGCACTCCAACGTCACTCTCGAAGACCTCTTGCGCCTCCTCCAGCGTCACGATATCGAAGTTGTCGCCGATGTACGTACTTCACCAAGGTCCCGCTACGTCCCACACTTCGACGCAGAATCACTCCAAGAAGCTCTGTCGCACCAGGCGATCAAATATGTCCCGCTTGGCGAGCAGCTTGGCGGACGGCCAGATGGTGACGAGTTCTACGATGAGCAGGACCATGTCCTCTACGGCCAGCTGGCTCGCAGCAAGTGGTTTCAAGCCGGAATTGACCGGGTGATTAAAGGTTCGAGGAACTACCGCATTGCGCTCCTCTGCAGCGAAGAAGACCCGTCGAAATGCCACCGTCACCTCCTCATCGGGCGAGTACTGCGAGACCGCGGGATCACGGTACTTCATATCAGAGGCGATGGCCGAATCGAAACTGAAGACGACCTTGATTCGCGGGAAACCGATACCAGTCCTCAGGTAGCACTTTTTGAAATCAATCCGGAGGAGCGGCAATGGAGATCTATACGATCGGTTTCACGAAGAAAAGAGCCGCTCAATTCTTCGGGACACTGAGAGAAGCTGGCGTCGAGCAGCTAGTCGACGTTAGGCTGAATAATGTCTCGCAGCTTGCCGGCTTCACGAAACGTGACGATCTTGAATTCTTCCTTAGCGAACTGTGCGACGCTGCTTACCTGCACGAATCTCTGCTAGCGCCTACACAGGCTCTCCTTGATAGTTATAAGAAGATGCATCTCCCTTGGAGCGAATACGCGGATCAATTTCTACAGCTCATGGCCGATCGACGGATTGAAGATAAACTAGATCCCATGATCTTCGAAATGCGCACTGTATTGCTGTGCAGCGAGCCCACGGCTGAGCGGTGTCACCGGAGACTAGTGGTCGAGTACTTGGATAAGACGTGGGGGGGAGTAAGGGCAGTGCACTTGTAGTCTGGAGTGACGTCAATGGGAAGGCTGGATTTTGTGTGCCTGGCTAGCTCACGAAAGCACAACGGCCGGTGTGTCGCGGGAATCACAATGTCAGGCGAGTGGATAAGACCGGTAAGCTCTGAGCCGGACGGAACTCTTTACCCGCAGCACTATATCTTAAATGATGGTTCCGAGCCTGCAACCCTCGATGTAATTCGGATAGATGCCTCCCGGGCCCCGGAACCACATCAGCCAGAGAACTGGCGGATCAGCGGTGCACAGTGGCAGCACCTCGGGCGCCTGAGCGGGCAACAGGCAAAGCCTTGGCTCCAGCGAGCAGTAAACCCAGGACCATATCTCCTCGGCAGTCCCTCGGACAGGATAAGTTACGAATATCTTGTTGAGCACCCTATACAATCATCTCTTTGCCTGGCGAAGCCCGCTGAACTTCGGTGGAGGATCACAACTAATGCGAGAGGTAGCAGACAGGTCCGTGCTATCTTCAGCTTGGCAGGTACCGAATATAACCTTTCCGTCAGCGATCCCGCCTGGACGGACAGCCTCAGTGGCCTGGGGATCGGCTCTTACGATAATGCTGAGGCAGGGATCTCGGCCAGCCAATCCACTTTTCTAACCGTTAGCCTCACGGAGCCATTCAATGGTAACTGCTTCAAGTTAATTGCCGCCGTCGTTGTGCTATGAAGAGCTCACCAGACGGCGACCCGGGAAAATTCATGATCGCCGGGAAGGTGGCGCGCGCCATTCATCATTTTGATGGCTGGTACGTGCCGATCAATCTGAGATGGTTTGTCGGCAGCTACGACCAGCCCCTGATCAATAGCACGCCGTTCTACTGGTATGTGTTCGCCCTCCCGAAGAGAAGACGTTACCTGTCTGATCATTACTTTATCTGCGACTACCTTCAGATGCGCGAGTGGGTGCTGGCCTTTACGGCACCGCTTGGAAATACTCACCGCGACCACTCTTCATGGCGTTCCGACCTTCGGCTCTACCCAGACGAGCGCTCTGGCTATTTCCGCTGGGGCGATGAACCGCCCGGCATCGATGATCAGCCCGGGCGCGTATTCGAGGTCGATAACTTCGCAACTGTCATTGCACCGGTTCCTCTCGGCCAGCATGTCGGTACCTTTGGTATGGGCGGAGAATCGACCGCGCATAAGTTGTTGAAATATTATGTCGCCGATCACCCACGCGAGTTCGGTCTGAGCGCGGCGGCGACACCGCATGTTGAGTATTCGTTCGCGACAGGTGATCGTGTCGACGTGATGTTTGAGAACCATCTGCCGGATCGAACGGTGATAGAGGTGGAAGTCGAGGGCGAGCGAGAAGTCTGCATTGGAATCCTCCAGGCAATCAAGTATCGATCACTTGCCGCCGCGGATGCTGGCTACCCGCTACTTACCTCGCGAGTCAGGTCTCTCGTAGTTGCATATTCGACTGATTACGTGAAGGCCAACGAACTGGCCGATCGCTATGAAATTCCCCTCTTCGCTGTAAACCGTGAGCTGGTGCTGGGAAGGGCGCGCTAGTTGTCACGCTGGCGTGGACATCAGCTGGCTGGGCTGGCCGCTCCATGACAGCGCCAGCTCGTCCCGTGCTCGGGTGGCCGCCACGTAGAGCAAGGACCGCTCGCGCAGCATCGCGTCCGCCCAGGCTTCCTCGGTGTACTGCTCGTCTCGCAGCGGCCTCGGGATCGCTCCCTGGTTGACCCCGAAGAGCAGGACCTTGGAGAACTCGGTCCCCTTGGCCCGGTGCATGGTCATCACCACCGGCTGGCCCGGCTTGATGTGCTCACGGTCGACGGCCCGGACCGTGACGCCGCGCTCGGCCAGGCCGGTGACCACCCGGTCCCGCTGGCGCTGCTCCCGGACGAGGATCGCGATCGTCTCGGGCGCATCGCGTTCTTTGATCCACTCACCGATGAGATCAGCGGAGCGGTCGAGTTCCTCGCTCAGCGTCGCGCATGCGATCAGCCGCGGCGCGGGCCCACTGCGCGCCGACCGGTAGGCGGACGCGCTCTCCGGCCCCTCCTCCAGATCGACGTACGAGCCCCCTTCAAGGACGCTGATCGCGAACGCGAGGTTCTGGGCCGTTGTGCGGTAATTCAGCGTCAGCCGCTGTGACCGGCCCACGATCCGGATCCCGAACTGGGACAGCACGACCCGCTGCCCGTAGATGCGCTGATGGGAGTCCTCGGCGATGAACAGATCGTCGGCATGCTCGCCGACCAGGGTGCGCAGCAGCTGCCAGTGCGCGGGCCCGAGATCCTGACCCTCGTCCACGAGCACGTGGTCGGCCAGGTATTCGCCCCGGGTTTCGCCCACCCGTCGCAGATACGAGGCGGCGAGCGTCGCGGCCTCAGGGAAGTCGACCGTGCCCGCAATACGGGCCTGAGCCCGGTATGCCTCGACAACGTCCCAGACGGACGCTCGTTTGGCTCGGTCCAGGGCGACACCGCGCCCGGGTCGCCGCACTTTGTAGTACACCTCCCGGGTGGTGATGCGGTTGGGCAGGACCACCTGGGCGTATTCGGCGGCGAAAAAGGCCGCGCTGCGCAGGGCGGACGGCAGCGCTTCCCCGGCCGCGTCCAGCGCATCCCGCCAGGCGGCATTGAGGGTGCGCCCGCTGACCTGGGCTGTTCCCACACCAAGGACGGCTTCCGTGTCGGCGGCGATGTCGGTACCAGCGCGCTTGAGGACGAAGCTGGCGAGAGCATCAATGCCAAGCACGCAGACACCCGGTTCCCCCAGGCCGGCCGCCCGGGCCAGGGCCGGGTCCAGGCGATCGAGGTCGGTGCGCAGCTGGTCGGCCAGGTTGGTGGTGAAGGTGGTCAGCAGGACCCGTGAGCCCGGTGCACGGCGGGCCAGCAGCCGGGCCCGGTGCAAGAGCACGACCGTCTTACCGGTGCCGGCGCCCCCGGACAGACGGAATGGGCCACGGTAGGAGCGCCGGGCGTATTTGCGCTGCTCGGGGTGCAGGAAAACCCGCCAGGCGCCGAAGTCGCCGCCCTCGATCACCCGGCGCAGTTCTGCGTTGTTCTCAATCCAGGTGAACGACATCTGCGCGGCTGGATGGCGCAGTCCCTTGACCAGCCGATCGCTGTCGCTCTCCCCGGCCGCCGACGCCGGCTCCCTGAGGCTGAGCCCTTCCTGAACGCCGGCCACACTGTTACCGGTGGCGAGCTCAAGGAGCGCCATGCCCTGCCATTCAACGGCCTGTGCGGCCAGGGCGATGAGGGCATTCTCGTCCTCCGCGACCAGGGCGCGGGCCGCCAGTGACTCGTCGATACCGAGGACGTCGACCAGGGTCTTACGATCGAGACCCTGGGCCACCAGCAGCGGAACAGGCGGGGGCGATGGCGCCGCAGGCTTCGCCGGCTGCTGAGCCGCCGTGTACTCTGTCCCGGGCTGAACCACCGGCGGCGCCCCGGGCTGTGGTGTCTCCGGGACCGTCGTGATCTCGGTAATCCCGTTGACCGGGTTGACGGTGAGGCGGGTTTTCCTGGCGACAGCGATCGCGTCGTCGTGCGGCCAGATGCCGTGGAACACGTACGTCGGCTCGCCCGGCCCTGGCACCCTGAACAGGACGGCCCGGTAGAACTGGTCGACCCGGCCAGTGCGCACCTTTTCGTCGGCACTGTTCGTGATCGGCTCGATGTGCAGCCCGGGGGTGGTGTCGTCCTCGCTTAGCTTCTCCAGGAAGGCGTAGGCCTTCTTCTTGACCGAGGCTTCCAGTTTGCTGGCCGGCTTCGACATGATGATGTTGGGCATCAGGCCCCTCCCCGCAGTGCGTCGACGACCGCGGCCGGGTCGCCGGCGAATACGTGCCAGCCGTGCGATTCGAGGTCCTGGCGTTCATCCGCCCCGACGTCGAAGCACACGGCGACAGATGCATCCGGCCAGGCGAAGTCGATCGGGATGCCGTCGTCCGTCTCGTATCCGACCACCGGCACCGCGATCAGCCGCTGTTCGGCGCGGAGCCCCAGCCGCGCCACCTGTTCGAAGAACGTCCGTTCGGCGCCCTCCATGGTGAGGTCCCGCACGGTTTCCCAGTCAGGGGGCAGGTGGGTTCCGGCGGCGGCTGGCGCCGCCTTCGCCGGGCGGCTGACGGCTTGGTCAAGCACGTCCGTGACCGCCGTGATCCAGGTCGGTGGTGTGCGCAGGTTCAGCGCGTTGGAGATACGCAGCCATTCACGCCAGGCGTCGCCATATTGATGCTCGGCGAGTTTCTCGTCGCGGTCATCGAGCACGACCGCCACGTCCAGCAGTTCACCGGAGATCCGGGTCAGACAGCCGATGGGACCGTCGCTCCACCACCAAGCCTCGGCGCTGCCCTGATCCGGCAGGGGACGGCCGGGATCGACGAGGCGCAGGGCCGCCTCGCGGGCCAAGTCGTCTCCGGGATTCATCGGGAAGTGCTCAGTGCCGGGAGCAAACATGAGCGGCAGATAGTTGGCCAGTGCCCGGTGACCCTGCAGGTCGGGATTCTGGATCCAGCCGATCAGGAAATCGATCGGACCGCGCCGGATGGCTTCCAGGTTCTGGGCGCTGAACGTCACCGAGGAGGTCATTAGCTCTGCGGCTACGTCATCCCGGAGCCAGGGTGGCGGCTCGAATGTACCGACCTGCGCATTCTCCACGTCGCGGGTAGTGACGGCGAGAACGACGGCGTTGCCGTCGCGCAGATCCTGCCGCTTCTGCGCGTCGTCGGCGATCCGGTTGTGGGCCGAGCTGGCGTGATACCGCCAGCCGTCGGTGAAGACGGCGACGGGTGGCAGGCCGCTCTGGCTGGAGCTGAGCACGAAATCGGGCCTGCTGTTGCCCATCAGTAGCTGCGGTTCCAGCGTCCACTGCCGGGTTGCGCTGGGGAAGGTGATGGTCAGCCGGTTTCCGTTGGGCCCCGGCGACTCCTTCACCGTCGCGCCCAGCTCGAGGACGCGTTCGGTGAAGACCTTCCGGAAACTTTGTTCGAGGTGAGATTCGGGGTCGGGCCGGTTGGGTTCCTCGGCCGTCAGCGGCCAGCTCATCTCGTCGGCTGGCTCCGCGTCGGGCACTCCGGCGGTGAGGATGGCTTTCAGGTGCCGTGCGGCTGCGGCCCGGGAAACGCTGTTGATAAACCCCGCTGGGGCGAACGGAAGCAGGCAGCGGTGACAGGCCAGCCGGGACTCGGCCCGGCAGCCGCAGTGGCGGACCCGGTCCCAGGCCCGGTGGATGAGGTCCCACACCCGCGACGGGTCGGCCAGCTCGGCAAGGTATCCCGTGCCGCCGGGCACAATGTCGTGCAGCAGCAACGCCTCGTTCGCGGAGCCGTCCTGGCCGCCCGGCTCGCTGATCTGGGTGATCGCGATGTGGTCGGGGCTTCCGCCGATCTGCTCGTGCAGGCCGAGCAGCAACGCCGCGGCCAGGCTCGGGATGGCGAACCGGTCGCCCAGAGTGACCGATAGGGGCAACCGGATCACTGCGCCCTGCGTCGTCAGGGTCCGGGTCAGCGCGATGTTGCGCACGTGCTCATCGGCTGCCTTTCGGTAACGGCACCAGGCACGGTGCTCCTCGGGGCGGTTGGTACGGCTGCTCCGGTCGAGTACGCCGCAGCCCTCACAGACCCGGAACAGCGGGGCCGTTACCTCGCTCCCGCCGATCCATCGGGTGCTCCCGTGCGCGTTCATGCGGCCCAGGTTCACCCAGCGGACGTCCATCCGGCGCAGATACTTGGTCCCGAAGTCGTAGCCGCTGACGTACCACTGCTTCGCGACCTGGGATGGGTCGATGTCGGCCGCGACGGCGATCGAGAAAACCTCGCGTGTGCGCTCGTCACTCCGGTCGCTGATGGCGGCCTCGTCCCGCCGCATCTGGGCGGACACGCGGCTGAGCTCGACGACGTCAACGTGCTGTTCGCGGCCGGACAGGCCCGGGCTCCCACAGCGCGGGCAGCCGGTCAGGGGCACAGCCGTGCTGAGGGCTTCCAGTTCGGCAGCATACCCGCAAACCGGGCAGAATGCCATCCGCCGGATTGCGGAGTCGTCCGGCCCCAGGTCGACGGCGTCGACGGCGATCTCCAGCCCCCGGGCGTAGAACGTGGCACCGGGAGCGAACTCGCGCAGCGCATTGGCCGATGACCGCCGGTAGCTTCCGGGTTCGGAACGGTACTCCTGGGTCTCGGTATCGATCCACGTCAGCGTCACTTCGAGGGTGACGCTGTCGTCGAGGAGCGTGTAGTTCGGCAGGATCCCGAACTCCTCCAGTACTGCGATCCAGTACTGCCCCTGCAGGCGCTGCAGTTCATGGCCGGTCAGCATCAGCGCGGCATTGGCCGAGCGGACGGCACGCTTGTCGTCGTCAGTGGCCGCCGGGAGTTCAGCGATACGCTGCAGCTCCGGCAGGGCCTGCTGAATCGCGGTCCGGCGGTGACGTAGCCCGTCGACGGTCTGCATCCAGCGCCGGGACGCGGCGCACAGATGCTCCGCCATCCCGCTGCTGCCCGGCTCGCCGGCGGCGGGGCTCGCCCAGGTGCGCAGGTTCGCGACGGACGACTCGGCCAGGTGGTCGAAGCTGGCCAGGAAGCGGTCCAGGTTCTGGTCGGCTTCGCTCTCGGCGAAGACGATCAGGTCCCCGAGGAAACTGCCCTTGTCTGTCGCACCGAGGGCGCCCCGGGCCCGGCGAGGATGCGGCCGGTTCTCCTCGCGGGCAAAGGCGTCGGCGAGATGGGCGACGTACTGACGCTGCAGGATCTCTTCGGCGCTGAGATAGGTCGCCGGCGGGCGCACTATGCCGTTGATGATGGACAGCGGATCTTCCAGCCGGGGCAGGTTCTCTCCCCGGCCGGTGATGAACGCGAGGTTGAGCGCGCTACCGGTGAGACGGCCGGCCCGGCCGACGCGCTGCAGATACGACGCCACGGTCCTGGGCAGGGAGGCCAGAAGCACGGCGGACAGGTCACCGATGTCGATGCCCATCTCCAGGGTGGGCGTGGCGACCAGCACGTTGGGGGCGCTCGGGTCGCTCTGAGTCTGCTTGAACCCGTCCTCGTACCGCAGCCGGGTCGCGTCGTCGAGCAGGCTGGTGTGCTCTCGGGCCACGATCCGGCGCATGTCCGCCGACGCGTAGAGGCTGCGGTAGTAGTTGTCCGGACGTGGCTCGCGCCGCAACCGGCCGGGGCAGCGCACCAGCAGGCACGGGGCGCCGTCGAGCTGGCCGACGACCGTCGCGGTGCCGGGCTGCGAGGTGTGGCAGACGGTGCATACGAGCAGGTTGTCCCCGGCTCGCATTGCCTCCCGCGTAGCGGGGCTGACGACGATCGAGCTGGCCGGAATGGCGAACACGGTGCCACCGCTGTCAGTCGTCGTCGCGTGCAGGATGTCGGCCCGGGCCAGCCGATCGAGCAACAGCCGGGCCAGGCGCGCACCGAAGGGCGGGGTGACACTGAGCGCCCGCGCCGTCCAGCGGGCGTACCACGAGCCCGGCGGGGTGACCGGGTCGAGCAAGGGGTCCCGGACCGGGGCGGACGGCCCGATACGCGGGAATCCGGGGGCCGAACGCCCCTTGGGGAAAGCGGGCATGCCCTGGCTCCGAGGTCTGCCACCCCAGATGTGGTACCGGCTGCCGTCGTGCTTGATATAGGCCCGGAACCATTCGTGCTCGATGGCGCCCTGCGTCCGCATATGCTCCAGGACGCCGCGTGTCCAGGTCACCAGCCGCTCGTCCGGCAGGGCGGCCAGGTCGCCATCAAGAGTGTCCTGGACGTCGGTGCCCCCCAGCGCGGCGCGGGCGATGCTCGCCAGCGCCGCAGGCTGGCCGGCATCGACCTCGGCCACGGCGCTGCCAGTCTGCTCCAGGGTGCGCCCGACCCGGGATTGCAGGCCGAACTCCATCGCCGCGTCGAACAGCAGGCGGCGCCGGACCCGGGTCTGCACCCGGGCGGGGACTTCCCGGGCTCGGCGGCGGCGCCAGAAGGGGGCGAACTCCTCCCGCTCGACGAGATCGGGCGGGATGATCCGGTAGCGGTGGAAAGGATCGTCACCGGCGTCGGAGATGGCCTGATCGGCCAGCGAGTCCAGCGCGATGGGATCCCGCCCGACCGCGTGGCGCAGCAGCGCGCGCAGGGTCAGCGTGTGCGAGCGGCTTTCGACGAATCCGGCCCGGTGGGCGGCGTCCTGGACGCTGTCGGTGAAGACGAGCGCCTTCTTCTCCCGCGCGTCCAGGGCCTCGGCGCCGAACAGGGTGGACAAGGTGACGGACAGGAGGGTGGCGATGGCACTGCCGAGGAAGCGGATCCCGTCCTTCTGCTGGCATGACGGGCAGGTGTCGTCACGGGACTCGTCGTCGGCGTCCAGGCCGACCTGGGTGAGTACCGGCAGGATCCAGCCGTCCCGGTAGTCCGGGTCATCCTCGGACGGTGCCACCGGCAGCAGAATCCGCTGGCGGATGGAGAACCAGCGCAGACCCTCGATGCCGCGTTCGCCGGGCCGTGCGGCCTCGTCGGCCAGCGTCGCGTGGTCGGCTTCGAGGGGGGCGTGGATCAGAGCCCGGAAGCGGCCTTCGCGGGTGGCGTGGTGGCGCCGGATCGCAGTGTCGTCCGCGTCGAGGTTGGCTCCGACCGCGGCGAGGCTGACGCCCCAGCCGGACCGGCCGCAGTGCCGGCAGTAGATGGCCGGAAACGCACGCTGCTCGGGACTGGCCGCCTCGGCCTGGCCGGGGTCGGTCAGCGCGCCGTCGTCGCTCCACAGATATCGGGCAGCCGAGCTGGCCACGCGGTCGATCCGGGTCAGTTCGCGGACCCACAGGTGCAGGTCGACGCTGAGCGCCGCCCGCCCGGCCGTGGCACGCACGTGGCTGAGCGCGGCCGCCAGGTGGGCCAGGAACGTGATCCGCTCGTCTTCGCCGCTCCCGGCCGGCCCGACCACCGGCTCGGGGAACAGTATCTCGGCGAGCTCGCCCAGATGAACCGCCTGCTCCGTGGCGGCGACCAGCTCGTGCACCAAAGGGTGGGCCTGGATAAGCGGGAGCAGCGCAATAGGTTCGGTGCCTACGAGAGGTTCGAGATCGGTTACATCCATGTCGTAGAGGAAGCCGAGCACGGCCAGGCTCCGGATCCGGGCCGACGCGTGTCGTCCCAGGGCCTCGATCGCACCGTTCGCCGTGGGAAGGTCCGGTCGGGACAGTCGCCGCGGAGACAGACCCAAGGCGGTGACGTGGTCGGCGGCTCCGGCCGTCCACTCGGCAAGGCTGAGCCGGGACTCGGTGACGACGCTGGCTGAGCCGAACTCGTCACCGAAGACGGTCCGGGCGAAATCGATCATGGTCGCGGGATCGCTCTGGTCGCCCAGGGTGGCCGAGGTCGCGACCGGGGTGATACGCCCCAGCGGGCGGGCTCGCTCTGCGTCGGTGAGGGCATCGTCCGGCCAGTAGCTCTTCAGGGTCAGGCCGAGGCGGCGCAGCAGCATGGCCACGTCGGTGCCCTGCGCGCCGTCGTAGCTGTGGAACTCATCGAGCACGAGGTACTGCAGGCTCAGGGCGCTCTGCCGCCACAGCCGCCGGTCGTCGTAGCGGAGCAGGAGCTGGTCGAGCATCTTGTAGTTGGTGAGCAGGATGTCCGGCGCCTCGTCGCGGATGATCCCCCGGTCGGTGATGAGGCCATCCGGCGTCACCATGGTCCGGATCGGCCCGTCCTGCCCGGTGTAGAGGGCGGCGGTGATCCCGGCCAGCTCCTCCCGGGTGGTCAGCAGGTCGGTGAGCCGCTTGGCCTGGTCGTTGGCCAGCGCGTTCATCGGGTACAGGATGAGCGCCTTCATCCCGCGCACGCCGTCCCGGCGGACCCGCAGCACGTGGTCGAGGATCGGATACAGGAACGCCTCGGTTTTACCGGACCCGGTACCGGTCGTGACCAGGGTCGGCACCGGCCTCGGCTTGCCCGGCCCGAGGTCGGCGCTGCTCAGCCGGGCGAACGCCGCGGCCTGGTGCCCGTAAGGGGTAAGGCCGATGTCCCAGCCCAGCGTGCGCTGCCATCCGTCCACCGCCGAACGGAACGGAAGCCGCAGCCGCAGGTAGGGCCCCTTGAAGATGCCATGCTCGCGGTCGCTCAGGAACTCCGCCAGCGCGAGCTGCGCGTCGGGGTCGGCCAGCGCGAACGTGGTCGTCAGGTAGTCCAGAAGGCCGTCATGGATCTCACCCGCCTGAACGGTGGGCAGCAGTTCGCTCATAGGCCCGCCAGCCGACGCTCGAACTCCGCATAGGCTGTCCGCATGTCCTCTTCCCGGTCAAGCAGACGGAAGGGGAACTCGTAGGTGTAGGTATTCCCAGCCTGGTTGGTGGCGGTCCGCTCCTCGACGCTCATCCGCTCGCCCTTCTTGCGCCATACAGTGAGCACCGAGCTGGGCACGAGTCGGCCGTTGGCGTCGTAGATGTAGTCCCTGTGGTCATAGCCGTAGAGGACTGCGAACTGGGTTCGGTAGACCGTGCACAGTTGATCGGCCGCGACACCGAGCATGAGTGCGACGAGGGCGTCAGTCTCGACGAGGGCTTGGCGCCGATCCTCGGCGATCCGCAGAGGGGTATTAGCGGTCCATTTCCGTGTCACCGCGCTCAAGTCGGGGCGATTTGCGCGTGGCAGTCCGCCGGTCCACTGATCGGCAGTGAACGCCTCCCGGTAGACGTCGCGCCAGAGATCAGCGTAGGCGTTCGTGACGCAGTTAAGGCGCAAGATACGAGTAAGGAACGCCGCCTGCAGCGGATGATCTGTAACAACGGGCAGGCGGTTGACCGTTGCCATGGGAATTCCAGACTTCGGAGCTGCGCGTACGGCGAAGTCTGCGACCAATGAACTCAAGAATCCAGCCACTACGCACAACGATTGACGGCTCCCTTGAGGCAACCCAGCAGAATGCACGCCGTGTGGGTGAGCGGCCCCTGGCGGAATAAGCGCGGAAATCAGCGTTCGTTCGTTTACGCTTGCTGCCATGGCACGCCACGCGATCCGATACTGCGACCGGGCAGGTATCGACTCCCAGTGTGTGTAATCAGCATCGTAACGAGCCCTGTTCCCGGTGGGTTTGTATGCTGTCACGGGAATTGCATTCGCAGGCAACACCTCAAGGTCCGTCGCTGACCAGTCGGTCTTGTGCTTCATCGTCGGGTTCACCGATTTATACATGGGGGTTGCCACGTAGAGGTGTGGGCCCTGGAGAATAACGTCATTCCAATTTTCTGGAGCACCCCAGCATGACTTAAAATAACCCTTTCTTCGGTCGGCCGTCTCGTGCCAACCAGGTGAGAACTGCAGATGAAGCGACTCTGCCCGGGGCTGGCGGGAGAGAGCCTCCAGCACGTCGGCAGCAGCCTCGTTAACTGTGTAGACCATTCGCGCCTGTCGCACCGGAATGGACTCATCTTCCAAGACCGACCGCCATGTCTGTAGCGTCGCGTCGTCCACATCGATGATGCGCTGCCGGTGCGGACGCATGTCCCAGTTTCCCTCAGAGTCTTTGAGCCCAGGTTCGTCGCCCGACCCGTCATGCTTTAGGGACCGTTCGACGGTATCCGGATGGTACAGCGATGAAGCCATTAGGAAATCAATGCGCGGAGCACTACGCCCGTAAACATGGATGCCGTACCTTTTCTCATGATGGATCTCATAGAGCTTAAGCTCGTTGATAAATTGCCAGTGTCGGCGTAGGCGCAAGTAAGATTGCTCGCGAAGCAACCCCGCCTTTTCGTCAGTGAAGTGCGATTCGGGATGAATCAAAGTAACGACGCCGTCAGGCGAGGTGTGCTTCCACACCTGTTCCATAAAGCAACGATAGAGATCCGGCTGCAATCCAGCCAAAAGCGGGTAAGCTTGCGCCGAGCCGAGGTATTCCTTCGTGACAACGACGTCGGTCGTCGCGTCCGTAACGAGATCCTGGATTCCTGGTATGCTCAATGTTGTTAGCCGTTTAGCTTCCCGGGCCTCCTCGCTCGGCTTGGTAGTCAGCAGCCACCACGGGTCCCCCTCGGCGAGCAATGCGTCCGTATCCGTCTGTGGGCGCACCCACGGCGGATTGCCCAATTGCAGGTCAAATCCCCCCTCCGAAAGCACCGTCGCGAAGTCGAGTTCCCAGTGGAAGAAGCCCTGCTGGCGGGCAACCTGGTCGCAGACGCCCAACCATGGATAAGTCTCAAGGATCTGCTTGACCGGCGTTACCCCGGCGAAGTACAGGTTTAGTTCCTCGGCCGCATTGAGGTCTTCCCAGCCGATCGCCGTAGCTAGGTCGACTTTGCCATTCCCGGGCCGACGCGCTTCCGGGTCACGGCCGAGCAGCACCTGGCAGGCCTCGATCCACTCGTTCAGCCCCGGTGGCATGACTCCTCCGGTATCGGTGAGGGGCCAAAACCAGAGTGCAGCCCAGGCGTCCATGACCCGCCGCAGGCGCTGGTACGCGCCGTTGAGATCGTGGAGGGTGACCTCAATCTCCTCCCGGCCAACGGCCGGGGTGTGATCCGGTTCCTCTCTCCCCCACAACCGAATGTTTCGCCGGGCCTCCTGTTCGGCGATCTGCAGCCGCCGCAGTGTCAACTGCCACAGAGACTCGGCCCGGTGGGTCAGTTCGATCAGTGCCTCGACCTGCTTGCGGCTCGGTTTGGTGACGATCGACTTCCGCCATTCCTTCAGCGCGGCGGCAGCCTCCGGCGCCAGTTCCCGGGGTTCCTTGGCCTCCACCGCCGATCCCCAGCCGCTGGCGGGCAGCAGGAAGTGGTGGATGCGACCGCCGGTCTGACGGGCGGTCACGCCGTCGGTCATTTCCTCGGCCATGCCGGTAAGCGGCACGTCGGCCGGTGTTGCCTTCAGCCACGACTTGTCGTTCACCTGGGCCTTGGAGTAAACCGCACGCCGGGCGCCGATCAGGGAGTTACCGCGCCGCAGGCGAAGGCCGAACCATGGGGCCTGCAGGCCGGAGACCATAGTGTCCAGCCACAGGGAGATCTCGGCCAGTTCCACGGCGGTGGCGTTGAGGTCCACCCCATACACCTGGTGCAGCGCGATCGACGCCTTGACCCGCTGCAGCTCGGTGGGGTACTCGTCGGGGTCGATCCGCTTACCCAGCTCGGCTTGGCGGCGGCGCAGGTACTGTTCGGCCAACTGGCGGACGGCCTCGATGGCGAACGCGCCGGACCCGAGGGCCGGCTCGCAGATCGTCAGCCCGAGGATCTCCTCGGCGGTGGTCGTGTGGCCGCCCTGGTCGAGCAGCTCGGCCAGAGCCTGGGAGACCGTGAAGCGGGTCAAAACCTCGGGGGTGTAGTAGGAGGCCGACTGTTGGCGTTCCCGGCCGGCGAGGCGGAAGACGAAGGTGCCCTTCTGGTGCAGGACCGCCTTGCGCTCGCCGGTTACCTCGTCCTCGACGCGGACGAAATCGGCCTCGTCGATGCCGTCCGCACGTTCGAGCGGGACGACCCAGGAACCCTTCGAAGGATCGCCGCCCTTGGCCACCTCGTACAGGTCGGTGTCGGCGAAGAAGCCGGTATAGGACATCAGTCCCTCGTAGACCGCGCCGAGCTGGTTGATGCCAAGCTCGGCGTAGGAGATGAAGCCACGGTCCTTACCCCGGGACTCCTTGCTGAGCAGCAGATGACGCAGCACCTGTTGCAGCGCCGCGTTGCCGAGCCCGACCTCGTCGATCAGCGCGGTCGCTTGGGGCAGGAAAAGGTCAGCCCGCAGGCTCTGGAAAGCCAGGCCGGCTTGCTGGCCGTCCTCGGCCGCTAGGGATTCGTGTCCCTGGTCGACGAGCCGGAACAGCCGGGATAGCGACTCGTGCAGGTGCGTGCCGTTCATGGCCCGGGGGCTGCGCAATTCGACCAAGCTCAGCTCGCGGAGCCGGTCCAGGCCGTAGCCCTCGTCGTACTCGCCCACATTGACGGGCAGCACCTCCAGCTCGGGCGACGCCTCGGCGTAGAGCAGGAACAGGATCCGGTAGAGGTACCGGAGCGCCTGACGGGCCAGCGGCTGCGCCTGGGGCTGGGGCAGCGGTTCGAAATCTTGGGCACGGCGACGGATGACCACCTCGTTGGCGATGATCTCGATGGAGAGGCGGACACCCTCACGCAGGTCCTGGGAAACGCCGACGGTGTGCTTGACCGACTCCTCCAGCACCTGCTGCCACCAGATGCCTCCGTCGGCGTCCGGTGCCAGCGATTCGGCGCTCACACACGCGAGGGCGCGGTCGATCTCACCGCCGCGCTTCGTGTCGTTCCGCTCGCACACCAGCTGGAGGTCGATGGCCAGGTACCGGCCCTCGGCCCAGCGGGCCCTCTCGGCGACGAGCAGCCAGCGCCCGGCCAGCACCAGGGCGAACTGGGGCCCGTCGTCGGCGACGAAGAGGGTGGACAGCAGCCGGGCCACCGAATGGATCCTCGTCTTCTCGTCCACCTCGTACGGGGCAGCGAGAGTCTTCTCGTCCTTGGCGGTCAGGTCCTCCACCGTCTTGATGGCCTTGGCCTCGATCAGCACCAGGGGCGCGTCGGCAACGATGCCCAGGCCTGACACCAGGGTGACCGGGCCGACGGTGCTCAGGACGTACTCGCCGGTGAGGTACCCGAGAATCTCGCGCAGGTCGCGGTACAGCTCCGGCATGGTGTCGCCTTCGGCGCCGGCCTCGCCCACCATCAGGTCGGCCAGTGAGGCCTCCAGACTGCGGCGGGCGGAGATGAACCGGGAGCGGACGGTGGCGGACCCAGCGTCGCCGTCCTCGTCCCACCTCTTGCGCCGCTCGATGACCTTCGCCTGGAACGACTGGGACTTCGCGTCGGTGGTGAAGTAGTGCTCGCTGATCCAGTCCTCGCCGATGACCAGGGCGTCGCTCGAAGCCATGACCTCACTCCCCTTGCGGCCCGGCGACCGGGTGATCGGTGGGCACGACGACCAGCAGCGGCCGGACCAGCTGCTGGTCGGGTCTCATCTGCGCCGCGATGGCCCGCTCCTCAGCAACGCTGACCCGCCGCTTCTGCAGCTCGGCTCGCTGGATGAGGGCACCAGCCTCGCTGATCCAGTCCATTGCCCGGCTCGACCACTCGTCGACCCGCCGCATTACCGCTTCCTCGGCTGCGGCGAAGACGGCTGTCATCTCCGACGTGGCGGACTGAACCGCGTGCTTGATCAGGACCTGCAGCTCGCCGACTCCCGAGATCGCGCCAGGGTTGCTGGCGGTGCTGGTCAGTCCGGCCGCATCAACCATCGCCGCCGCCGACTCGTGCGGAGTCACGATGCAGAATCCCGTGTTGCCCGGGTTGGGAAATTCGGCGGCCAGGTAGGCGGACGCGACGACTTGCCCGCGACGGCTGGTCAGGGTACCGAGGAGCAGCACCGTCGGATAGTCGACCGCGCCGCGCACGGCGAAGACCTGGTTACGGCCCAGGCTGGCCAATGCCCGGTCGGCCGCCCAGTCGATGACGGGGTGCAGCGGGCCCAGGTAATGCGCTTCCGGCCAGGAAACCTTGGACTCGTCGGCGAGCGCGTCGGCCAGCAGGGCCTTGCCCCGGGCTTCGGTCGTGACGAGCTTGAGCTTCTGCATGACCCGGCGTTCCGCCAGGTATGTCTGCGGCAAGACCTCCAGCCGCTGTCGCAGGTCGGCGGGCGGGACGAACTCGACGATGCTCTGCGGGGCGTACTCCCGCCACTCCAGGCCGTCGGCGGCGACCGAAGCGCCCGGGGTCACGTACGCCTCCTCCAGGGCATCACGCAGGAACGCCACCTGCGTCGGGTAGAGCGACAGCGAACGGTGCGGAGAGGCATCGTCCGTCGGCGGGGACGCGGGCGCGCCGGACCCGGCCATGATGCGGGCGAGCAGGCCGGTGATGGAGTTTTCGGCCGCTACCGCTCCTGTGTCCCTGACCACGTCGTCCAGTTCGGCTCTTCCGGCCAAGACGTCGCGTATCTGCTCTTCTTCCTGGCCGACGTCGTACTTGCCCATTAGCGACGCGGCGTCCCCCAGAGCCGCGTGGGCCTCGTGCTCCTTCGCGATGAGACGGCTCAGGACCCGCAGGTCGCCGGAGAATTTCTTCGTCTCCGGGCTTAGCAGCAGGGTGGTGATCTGGGGTGAGTGCCGCTGGCCGTACCGGTCGATGCGACCGTTGCGCTGCTCGATCCGGATCAGGCTCCACGGGATGTCGAAGTGGATCAGCTCGTGGCACTGGGCGTGCAGGTTGACGCCTTCGGAGGCCAGGTCGCCGGTGACCAGGACACGGATCGGCGACGAGGTCTGCTTGAAGCTCTCGACGACATCCTGCTGCTCCTGGTCGGTCAGGCCGCCGTGCAGGATGACCACCTGATCTCCCGCCAGCTTGAGGTCGGCCCGGAGGTTTCGCTGCAGCCACTTCAGGGTGGGAACCCGTTCGGCGAAGATGACCGCCCGCATCGGGCGGCCCGGGCCGACGCCGATCTGCCGCAGGTACCCGCGCAGCCTCGCGTACTTCGCCGAACTTGTGTCGTCGGCGTGGACCGCCAGGGTCTCCAACGTTCGCAGGGCCTCGATCTCGTGCCGCTGGGCGGCTGAGGGATATGACCCCAGGCGGCGGATGCGCTCCCGGATCGTCTCCAGCAACGCGGCCGGGGAAGACAGGAACGCCTTGGCCAACGTCCACGGGAAGAGCGTGGACCTGGCGCCGGAATAGGGTGAGGTACCGCTGTCCGGGTGCAGCCACACCTGGTCAAGCTCCTGCGCTACCTCGTTCTCCGCGGCGGAGGCGGGCACCAGCCAGTTCTGCGGCTCCTCGCGCTCGGCCCAGTCGGCACCGACCACGCTGGCCACCTGGGGACTATGCCGGTGCCTCCGAACGATCAGCCGCCGCACCTCGTCTTCGATCACTGTGCCGTCCGGCCGCACCGCGGTCGGCTCCAGCAGGCGGATCAGCTCGGCGAACGATTCTGCCTTGCCGTTATGTGGCGTGGCCGAGGCCAGGATGAGCGCGTCGGTGTTCGGCGCCAGTGCACGGGCGAGCCGGTTATTCAGCGTCGACACGTTGGTCAGGTTGTGTGACTCGTCGATGACGACCGCGTCCCAGGCGTGATGGCGCAGGCTAGCGAGATACCGATCGCTCTTCAGCGTGTCGATCGAGATGATGGCCCGCTTGAAATACGTGAAAGGGTTACGGCTGGCCGGCAACTTCTGCCTGATCCGCTGGATGCCCAGGGAGTCCAGCCGCACGAAGGGGATCGCGAACCGCGCCCACATCTCGTGCTGCATCTGCTCCAGCACGTGGCGGGGCGTGACGATCAGGATCCTTTCCCCACGGCCCCGCCGGATGAGCTCCGCCAGGATCATGCCGATCTCCAGCGTCTTGCCCAGGCCGACCGCGTCGGCGAGGAGGATGCGCGTGCGAAGGTTCGCCTGATCGAGCGCTTTGCGTACGGCAGTCTGCTGATAGCCCAGGGAATCGGCCAGCATCTCGGCCGACACCGTGATGGCGTTGCCATCCAGAGGGACCGCCGTCTTGCGCAGGCTGGCCTCGAGCCAGAGCCGGGATTGGCGGTACGACGGAGAGTCGTCGGCCACCACCGACGCCTGGGCGGGATCGAGAACCTCGATTTCGTCTAGGCCCTCATAGAAGCTCGCTGTGGTGTCGCGCACCAACTCTGATAGACCCTGGCAGCGCAGCAGCCTGCCATCCTGGGTAGGCTCAACGCCGCTGACCAGCCATTCCTCGTCACGAACGACGACAACGGAGCCAGGAGCGACGTTGATCTGCGTCATCTTGCGCATGCCAGACATGCCGCCGTCCCCTACACCGATCGGCCAAGTGTCAGGCCACGACGCCCTCCACGTGTCCAAACCCCGGGCATGCAGCCTAAACCGGATTTATACAGCTCTACCACTTGTCGGTTCCGTCGGTGGCCTCAAATTCATCACAACACTTCTTGATCGGCGTCACGTCTACGGCAAATCACCCTAGATCCGTGGGTATCGTCGCGACTGTCAACCATTGGGGGCGGTAAGGCGTCTGATCGACGTGGCGACGACTTTGTTCAAGGACACGACCTACTCCGCGTTCGGCTTGATCGAGGACATCAAGCACGGCGAGGTGGCCCTCCCGGACAAAGGACCCAGAGTTCATTCCCGACATATCCGCCTTGTGGGTACCCGGAGAACTCAGAAGCGTGATTCGGGCCTTCCTACGGCGACTCGAAGCCAAGCGAGAACTGACCGAAGCAGCGACGGACCGGCTTTACGAAGCCATACAGCGCGTTCATGACCTGCATGATTATCCGTTCAGGGCTGTCGAGCTCGCCTCCACCGTGGAAGAGGAGCAGGTCGCGGAGGTCTTTGTCCGGATAAATTCCGAAGGCGTCACGCTCAATCAGGCCGACTTCATCCTCACCCTGATGAGCGTGTTCTGGGAAAAGGGGCGTCGGCAGCTGGAGGAATTCTCCCGTGGCTGCAAGGTCCCGACCCTGTCGGCAGCATCCCCGTTCAACTGGTACATCCAGCCGTCGCCAGCACAGATGCTCCGGGTGTCCGTCGCGCTGGCCTTCCGGCGGGCGGTGCTTAAGCAGGTCTACACGCTGCTCCGGGGCAGGGACATGGAGACCGGCCGGTCCGACCCGGAGCGGCGGAGCGCCCAGTTCGCGCGGTTGCAGCAGGCACACGAAAAGGTCCTGGACCTGACGAACTGGCACGAGTTCCTGCAATGCGTGGAACGGGCCGGCTTCCGCGGCGCCAAGATGATCTCCAGTGACAACGCGCTGCTGTTCTCCTATGCGCTGTGGCTGTTCGGCCGGGTCGACTACGGCGTTCCGCTGGACCGGCTACGCGAGGTCATTGCCCGGTGGTTCTTCATGGCCCACACCACTGGGCGCTACAGCGGAACCTTCGAATCACGCTTCGAGCAAGACGCGGCGCGCTTTGCCGACCTCACACCTGGTGATGCGGACGGCTACATCAAGATCTTGTCGAAGATCATCGATGACACCATGACTGCCGACTACTGGGCCATAACGCTGCCGAACGACCTGGCCACATCGGCCTCCAAGTCTCCCGCCCTGCTCGCCTACATCGCGGCGCTGAACATCCTGGACGCCGATGCCCTCCTGTCCACTGGCAAGGTACGCGGACGCCTCGACCCGGCCATCACCGCGAAGAAAGGCATTGAACGCCATCACATCTTCCCCCGGGCCTACCTGCGTTCCCGCCTGAACGTTACCGACAACCGGGAGATCAACCAGATCGCGAACATGGCCCTGGTCGAGTGGGCCGACAACATCGCGATCTCCGATGATGCCCCTGACATTTACTGGCCTGCGCAGCTTTCCGCCAAAGGCCTGCCCAGCGAGACGCTACGCCGCCAGATGTACTGGCATGCCCTCCCCCACGAGTGGCAGCACATGAACTACCAGGAGTTTCTTGTTGAACGGCGCAAGCTCATGGCCGAGGTGACCCGAGACGCTTACGCGAAGCTCACTGATCATGGGTACACTCCCGTCTACCCTGAGGCGAGCCGTCTTCACGGCAAGAACCAGCCGGTCGAACACACGCACTACGGCATAAATGTCGCTGACCTAATCGCCGCCGACCTGCTTCCCGCAGGAACCGCATTGCTCGCGGCGCAGCGGGATCTCGACGCCGTTGCAACAGTGCTCCCCGATGGCAAGATCGCTTACGCTGACGAGATCTACGCGACCCCGTCCGCCGCGAGTGACGCCGCCGCTGGCGGGTCGACCAACGGCTGGGCATTCTGGATGGCTGACACCCCCGACGGGCGATTCACCCTGGCGGCACTGCGGGAACGGCTCATGGCCCAGCAATAAACGCGCGGCGCCGGCCCAGCGTAGCCATTCCGGTGGCTGCAGGTCCGAGTTCAGCCTGTGCTCAGCGTTCTGTCCGAACTCGCTGGATAAACGATTCCCACACTGACGGCGCGAAGGTCAATTTGGGGCCATTAGGGTTCTTTGAGTCACGGACGGCGAGACGGGCCTTTCCGGTGGAGGCCACCTCGACGCAGTCGCCGCCGTTGCCGCCGCTGCGGCTGGCCTTGCGCCATACGCCGACCTCGACGCATCCGCCGCCGTTCGCGCCGCTGTGACTGGCCTTGCGCCAAGTCACGTGGCTGATGTCCATGATTTTGCTGCTTCCTCAAGTAGCGCCTGCGAGGCCGCCCATGGGAGTGCCTCTCGTACGAGCGTATCCCAGCAATCGGCGAGCGTCTCGACGTCTTCACGGCGATCAACGAACTGGCCCTGGCAGGCTGTCTCCTGGTACCCGGCGGCTGGCGCGTCCTCGTAATCGGCGATCGCGAATCCACCGGCACATAGACCCAGATGGACTCCTACCGCAGACGAGATGACCTGCACGGACACGTGCGGGCGCCGGGCCGCCTCGATCAGGTGACCGACCTGCTCATGCATCACGTAGCGTCCGCCGACTGGGCGGCGCAGCACTGACTCGTCCACGATCACCCACAAGGCCGGAGGCCCTTCCTGTGCGAGGATCTCTTGCCGCTTCAGACGAGCCGCGACCTGCTCGTCGATCTCCTCGTCCGTCATGCCGAAGCGTGTCCGGAAAACGGCCCGCGCGTACTCCTCGGTCTGGAGCAGGCCGGGCACCAGGAGCGGCTCGAACCAGCGTAGCTTCTTCGTCTCTCGCTCGCTGGCCAGCCACTCCTGGAACCAGGAGGGGTAGGCCTGGTAGCCGAGGCCGTCGCCGATCTCGTCGCGGAGGTGGATCAGGGCACCATCGGCGGGGAGGACACGCTCCAGGTCTTCGGTGACGTCGGCGGTGGCCGCGCGCTGGCCTAGCTCGATGGCCTGGATTAATGAGACGGACTTGCTGATCTGGCGGGCCAGGTCCGTTCGGCTGAGGCCGGCTCGTTCGCGGTAGTAGCGCAGCATTGCGCCGAACACCTGGCGAGGGGTCCGGCCGGTCTCTCGCGACGACATTGGTTCCTCCGCATACAAGAGGCACACAATTCTGGAGCGGCGCATACAGGGCCCGGGTATCCCCCACGCCCGGCCGGCAATCCGCCATGTAGCTGTTACGAATGTACTCCCCGCAGCGACAGCCTGGTGAGCATCAAAAGAGGAGCAGATTACGACAGCGAGGACCTTCGAATGTGCGACCAGGGGATGCCAGGATGTATCGCGCCGACACTGCTACGCACGTGCGCCTTTTCTTTTCCCGGCCGCCGCGATCAGGTCAGGCATGCGCGGGCTTTTGTCGCCCGTTTTCTGGACGGCTACCCCGCGGCTGAGGACGCGATCCTGCTGGTCAGCGAGCTGGCGGCGAATGCGTGCGCGCACAGCGCGAGCGGGCGGCCGGGCGGCGTCTTTACTGTCCGCGCCGTGGTCAGCGACGGTGGGCGCGTGTACGCCGAGGTCGAGGATCAGGGAAGCGCCTGGGGAGGTTCGTTCGGGGAAATCGAGAGCCCGCACGGGCTGTATCTCCTGCGTTCCCTATCGGCCGAGTGCGGCACCCGTCCTGGTGCCCGCGGATGGGTGATCTGGTTTGTGCTCGGCCGGCCGTGACTGTGCCCGTTACCTGTGACCGGCACCCGGTCTCCATGACGTCGGGGAAGGCTCAGCCAGACGGTAGGACATCGCTATCCCCAGAAGATCGCGGTCGGATCGGCGTCGATCTCCCGCAGGAGGTCCTCGACGTGCACCGATGGCGCGAGCCGGTCGTAGGCATGGAACCGCAGGTGGCGGTCACGCCAGAACAGCGACCAGCGCCCGCTCGCCTTGGTGTAGCGCAGCCGCGCGATGGGAAGCCGTGTCCACTCCGGGCCGGCCTCCGGGCGCCAGGGCGGCCTGCACTCCACGATCGTCAGGTGCCGCGGCGCGACGTCACATTCCACCCGTATCTCGTCACGGACGTGCGCGGGAACGCGCTGCTCACACCAGCGCCGCACCCGCGCCACATCCAGCTCAGGCAATCCGGTTTCCGCCACCCACCGAGTCTGGCAGAACGCCGATGTGACTGGAGACCAGGCGCCGTTCTTGATCCGGCCGGTCCTTGAGGGCCGGCGATGAACGAGGGAACCCGCTGGCTTCGGTTCAGGTGGAGAGCGCCGGGCGGTATGACCTCGCGCGGCGCTGCCACGGCTATTCCCGCGACCTGCCACCAGTCGTAGCAGGGTCCGGCGGAGCGTACGCTGAGAAAATGCTGCTCTTACCCCGGCGGTTGCCCGGTCAGATGCTGCAGCCGTGGGGCTCCAGCCTTTCCTGCGCCGACCGGTCCCGTCCGGTGGATGACAAATGACGGCTGAGCGCCCCCGGCCCGCGCCCCTGCCGACTGCCACCAGCCGCCAGGACCGTCTACCGGGTACGCCAGATTCGTTACCGCTTGAGGAGCAGCCCATGGGCCTCATTGCCTGGGCGAACCGGTGAGCACGCTCGGCCCGCGGGGCCGGCCCGGCCCGGGGCCGATGGCCCGGCGGGGGCTGAGTACTGGCACGGGTCTCTTCCTGATCGCGGTGGGCGCGATCTTGTGGTTCGCCGTCACAGCAAACGCCGTGCCCGGCCTGAACTTGCACATCGTGGGTGTCATCCTGCTGCTGATCGGTGTCGTTGGTCTGCTGCTGCCAATGGCAAGCGGCCCACGGACTCGCCGGTTGCTGAGCCCGTGGCTGCGCCCCAGCGGACAGGACAACCCCAGGGTGGACGAGCTCAAGAGGGCCGCAGCCGCGGACGATGCCGTGATCGAAGAGGACGACAAGTTCTTTGACCCGGATGGACCCGGGAGCCGCGAAGACGATCTTTGAATCCGCCCGGAATCACCCCCGGCCAGCTCGCGGGCAGCCCGCATCGGACGATCAGCGGTGCCCCGGTAGGGTCACTTGCCCAGGGTGAAGAAGCCCACCATGCCCATCGCGAAGTGCGGCTTGCCGGTGGTCGGGTCGGGGATGAAGCAGAACACGGTGTACTCACTGGCCGTGCCGGTCAGCATGATGTTCACCTGCGAGTGGGGCGAGATGACGTCAACACCAGTGGGCAGCCCGTGCGGCGCGTCAGCGAAGATAGCCGGGGGGGTGCTGCTATTACTCTCCAGGGCGGCCTGCACCTGGGCGACGGTCGCGCCGGCCTTGACCGGCAGCATCTCTGCCTCATGCAGGTCGGTGGAGGTATTGTCCATCCTGACCCAGCCGGGGTTCAGGGTGGCGGCCGAGATGGCGAAGCGCGGGGTGTCCATCTGTGGCATGGTCATGCTGATGGTCTCGCTGCTGGCCGGCAGCACCGCGCCAGTGTCCGAGCCAGTCACGGTGAACGGCGCGGAGATGCCATTCTTGCCGCCGGACTTCGGCCACTGCGTGGTGTCCGCGACATAGTAGGTCCCGGCGGGCAGGATGACCTGTTGCTCGGTGGCAGACGTGCCGGGGTTACCGCCGTAGGCGAGCACCTGGTTATTGATCTTGGTGATTGTGGTCGCGGCGAGCTTGAGGGATGCCGCAGTAGGCGGGCCGTTGCTGCCGGCCCCCACCGCCGCCAGCTCCGTGCGGAACTCAGTCAGGGTCGCGCCCGGCTTGAGCGCGAAGATCTGCATGTCGAACGAGCCGGAGTTGGTCGGGTTCTCGTTGCTCTTGAGCGTGAACGTCACCAGCCCGGCCTTCAGCTCTGGGTGCTGAAGGGTGAAGACCTGCCCGTTGGATGACTCGGTGACGGTCATGGACGACGGCAGCGGTGGCGCTGTCGCCTTCGGCTTGGCGGTGCTGCTGCACCCGGCGGCGGCCAGTGCCGCGATAGCGGCACCAACGACAGCGATTGCGAGTCTTCGCATTTCCTCTTACCTTCCAGTTGCGTGCTTGCCAAATTGGGTTCCGGCCCGGACACGTCCCTGGGGGAACACGACGGCGGGCACCTGGCGCACCTCGACCGGCGCGGCAGCCGGCTTGCGGTGCTTGGCGCGGCGCGGTCGCGGGCTCGCGACGACAAAACTGCGGCGCACTGGCTCACCGGCGGCACGGTTCACGTGTCCCCCTCGGTCGGCGTAACCACCAACCTACGCCCTGGGCTGGGACGATTCTGGGGGCATCCTGGCCGGCCCGCCCGATCTAAACCCACCAGTGGTGCCGCACCGCGTTTTTTTAGCGCCTGGAAATCGGACCCATATCTTTACCCACGGACGTTGTTTTCGGCCGTCTGTGACACAACGGGGCAGCGTCCAGGGACAAAACTCGGGGGTTGCCCCAACCGGGTGGGAGGAGGAGTCCCGATTATCCCGGGGGCGCCTCCAATGGGGTGCGCCTCATCCCAATTTGGCGGCAGGCTGCGGGATAATTGGGGGGAGGAGGGCACGTCCTGGGCTGACCGGGAAGCGGTCGGCGATGACGAACGCATGATCGTTCGCCGCGAGCCACTCCGAAGTTGGCACCGCCAGGAACGGCGAGTCATCGTCGTGCATCTCGGCTCCTCTACCGGTCTAGGGGTAGCCTGGCAGCTGATACATAGACCGCGCGCCGGGACTCGCGCGAGCCGCTGAGCTCCACGGGCCCTACCTCGCCGCCCGTCCTGGCATGCGCGGACAGGCAGCACCATTCGTTCGGTATCAAAGGCATGTCGTCCGGGCCGACGGCCGCCTGCCGCCGGCCGAAAGACCGTGCCCGGATCGCCGCCTCCGCATCCGCTGATCACGCGGAGCGTCACGGCGGGGCGGAGCATCCGGGCGGGTGGGTCGAGCAGCCCGGTCCGCGGCGAACGACAGCGGCGTGGTCAAGGCAACCCCACGCCCGGTTCAGCCTGCACGGCGGAGCCCGAAGCCCCAGTTCAGCATGCGCGCGGCGTCCTGCGAGCCGGCGGCCGGGCTGGTGGCGGGGCTGCCCAGCACGGCCCCGATCAGGGTCCGGCCGTTCCTGGTCGCCTCGAACAGCAGGCAGTGCCCGGCGTCGTCGGTGTACCCGGTCTTGATCCCGACGGCGCCCTGGTACGAGCCGATCAGATCGTTCGTGTTGTCCCACCAGTACGCGTGCTGTCCTGGCCCCTTCGGCAGCTGGTAGAACCGCTGGCCCACGATCGAGCGGAAAACCGGGTACCGCATGGCGGCGAGGCCGAGCGTGAGCAGATCGGACGGGGTGGAGTAGGACGAGGTCTCGGTGGGATAGGGCAGCCCGTCCGGCGAGGTGAAATGGGTCTGCGTCATGCCCATCCGGGCCGCCGTCGCGTTCATCCGCGCGACGAAGGCATCCAGCCCGGGCCCATAGGTGTTCGCGAGGGTATATGCCGCATCCGCCCCCGAAGGCACCAGCAGCGCCTCCAGCAGCTCACCGACCGTGAGCACGTCCCCTGGGTGCAGACCCGCGCTTTCGCCCCCGTACTTCCAGGCGTAGCTGAGCGCGGCCTCCGGCACCGCCACCTCCTGGCCGAGCTGGCCGCTCTCCAGCACCAGCAGCGCGGTCATCACCTTGGTGACGCTCGCCATCGGCCGTTCGGTCCCCGCCGCGCGGGCCCACAGCACCTGACCGGTGACCGCGTCGGCCAGCACCGCGCCCTGGGCCTTCACCCCGCGAGGCGCGCTGGTCACCTCGATCGCCGGACTGACGGACGAGCGAAGCGGGGATGGGCTGGCCCGGGCGGGCGCCCGGGCAGCAGGTGTCGCGGTCTGGGTGAGCGCGGGCCGCGGACTTTGGGCCGCGGCCGTGGGCCCGCACGCCGCGACAGCGCCGATACCGACGGCGACCACGGTCAGCGAGGCGATCCGGGCCCTCAGTCGCACAGAGCCGTCTTCTTCCGCTCGGGAGAAATGCCGAGGTCCACCATCAGTAACGTCCGCCAAGCGCCGCTGGTGCCGCCCGGCGCTGCCGAACGTGCGATCAGCTCACCGTCCGAGGTCGCAGCAAGCGTGGCCAGCCCAAGGTCCAGGCCGACATGTAGCGTTTTGTCCCGGGCCGAGAGCGACACCCCGGCGGCGATAACGACGTGCTGGTGAGCGCCACGACGGCGACGCCGACTCAATCGCGAACGAGTTTCAGTGCCAGCCTGGGCACGACAAAGGATGCGAGAAAGATCGGCAAGAGCCTCTTTCCGGTGCATCGGAAGGCGACGATCTCTTCCTCGGCGGCGTCGAAGGTTTGAGTGCTGCTCGAGTTTCGACCATTGCGAACTTGCAGGGTGTGACGTCCAGGCCCGACTGGTATCTCGATCGTGTGGTTCATTTCGACCGACCCGGCCCGCTCACCGTCGACCACGACATCGTAGGTGCCACGACGGACCTCCGCTCCGATTGCCTTATGCGTCAACTTCAGCGTCGCCGGCATTTGCTGATCTCCCTCCTACTTCGCCGCGTCCTGCGGTGGTGCGCCGCTGACCATCATCGGGCAAGCGCCGGATAGCCCAACTTCCGGGCCAACCCCGCCCTGAACGACGGGGCTTGCGCCCGGCATTTCCGGTCAGGGTGAAGTGCTCTTACCCGAGCATCTCCCGGGCGATGACGAGTTGCTGGATCTGGCTGGTGCCTTCGTAGATCCGGAACAGCCGTACGTCGCGGTACAGCCGTTCGACCGGCACGCCGCGGATGTACCCGGAGCCGCCGTGGATCTGGACCGCGCGGTCAGCGATCCGGCCGACCGCCTCGCTGGCGAAATACTTCGCCGCCGACGGTGCGAGCCGCCGGTCGGTGCCCGCGTCGTACTGGAGCGCGGCGTCGAGCACCAGGGCACGGGCCGCGAGGTACTCGGTCTGCGAGTCGGCGAGCATGGCCTGGACGAGCTGGTATTCGCCGATCACGTGGCCGCCCTGCGAGCGGTCCCTGGCGTAGGCGACGCTTTCGTCGATCAGCCTGGCCGCGACCCCCACGCAGAGGGCCGCGATGATCAGCCGCCCGTGCGCCAGGCTCCGCATGGCCGTGGTGTAGCCGGCCTGAACTGCCTCTCCCACCAGTGCGTCGGCGGGCACGCGGACGCTGGTGAAGGCGACGTCGGCGGTCCAGGCACCCGCCTGGCCCATCTTGTGGTCGCGGGCCGCGACAGCCACCCCTCCGGTGTGAGCGGGGACGACGAACACCCCGATGCCCTTGCCGGGCGGCGCCTGCGGGTCGGTGCGGGCGAACACCATGAACACGTCGGCCGCCGGGGCGTTGGTGATGTAGCGCTTGAGGCCGTCGATGACCCAGCCGCCGTCCTCCGGCGTCGCCGACGTCGTCAGGCGGCTGGGGTCGGAGCCCGCGTCTGGTTCGGTCAGCGCGAACGACGCGACCACTTCGCCGGAGGCCAGCCGCGGCAGCCACTGCTTGCGCTGCTGGTCGGTCCCGGCCAGGACGAGGACCTGACCGGCGATCCCGTTGTTCGTGCCGAACAGCGACCGGAACGCCGGGCAGGTGTAGCCGAGCTCGATGGTCAGCCGCACCTGCTGCTCGACGGACAGGCCCAGGCCACCGTGCTCGGCCGGGAGGGCGTAACCGTACAGGCCCATCTCCTTGGCCTGCGCGATCAGCCGGGCCGGGATCTCGTCGGATTCGTCGATGCCCGCTTCGGCGGGCATCACCTCGCCCCGGATGAAGTCCCGCAGCACATCGAGCAGCTGATCAAACTCCGTCGCGGTCACCATGAACCACAGTCTCGGACCAGCGCTGAGCCGCTGTCCAGTTCGGGTGGCAGTGCGCCGTCCCGGGCGAAATAGGGGCTCGATCACGCCCTTGGCGCCAACCTGACCGCTGACCCCGGCCTGTCGGTAGCCCGGCCAGGAGATGGCCGGCCTGAGAGGCGCCAAGCCCTTCGAATGCAGCGGGACCGAGGACGAAGTACGCGTCGCGGCAATGCGGCGGCCAAGCAGTGGGCTCATTTCGCCAGGATTTCTGCCGATAAAAGGGTTCTGCTATCGGCCATTATCGCGGCGCGGGGTTTTCTTTGCTGGCGGGGGGAAATAGAAATAGCCGGATAGGCTCAGCACGCCTGCACGCCTGCACGCCAGCACGCCAGCACGCCAGCACGCGGGCAACGTGCTCCTTTTGTGAGATTTGGGGGATAATAATGGGATGCTCCCGTTCCTCTCTGATATCCATACGCCGGAGCCGCATGGCTATAGGCGCGGCCGGGGCAGTGGCGGCGGCGATGGCACTGGGAATGAGTTCACCGTCCAGCGCGGCACGCGCGAGCACTCACGGCGGCACGGCCAGCAGGCCGGTCGTCCACGTGACGCCGGCACTTCCGGACTGCGCGTGGCCGGTCGAGACCACGCCGGCCACTTCGAATGTCGCAGCACCAGACCCGTTCGCCACCTACTGGACCACACCTTTCCTGGCCAGTCCGCGTGATTCAATAACCATCAGGGGCTCCTACCCGACGAGCCGCTTCATGTCGTTTGCTGTCTATAACGACTCATTCCAGCTTTTCACTAATACAGTGCACGGAAAGAGCGTGCTGTCAGATCTTTCTGACTACCAGATCACCGCCAGCCACGGATCGAGGAACCCGTGGCGCTCGGGCCGGGTGGGAAGGCACGTGGCATTCACCGTCCGGCTGCGACCGACGGTCACAGCCGCGCAGCAGCATTCCGAGAACGCCATTCCGATGATCGACCAGAACCCGCCCGCCAGCCCCTCCGGCCCACGCGGGGTGGGGTACGTGATCTTCCGGACGTACGTTCCGGCGGGCGGCAATACAAGGGTGAAACTTCCGGCCATCACCGTCACACGCGGCGGGCGGAGCACCACCCTGCCCCCATGCCCCAAGGTGACCCAATCCCCGGAAAGCAATCACGCGCCATCCGCGGCGATGCTCGCCGCCAAGAGACTTCTCACCGCTGGCACCGCTGGCACCGCTGGCACCGCCGCTGGCACCGCTGGCACCCCCGAACTGCAGTACTTCGGCCCGTCGGCCGCATCACAGGGTGGGCTCTTCCCCAACCCGGTCAACGCCTATCTCCTGATGGAGTTCACCCCCAGGCAGGGATACGTGGTCGTCACCCACGGCAAAGCCCCGACGAGCCCGACTCAGGCAGGCCGTGGGGCGCCCGGGGACTCGATCGGGGCCTACCCCGTACGCTGGATCAGGCCCAAATTCCAGGTTCGCTACTGGTCGATCGCCAACTACCTCAACGCGCCGCCCTACCCGGTCGTGGAAAACGGCCAGGGCTCCGATGAAGTCTTCGGGGGAACTGCGGACTACCTGACGACGCTGCGAGACGGCTACTACACCGTGGTCTCATCGCTCCCGGCAGATAAGCCATCGCTCGAGTCCCTGACGGCCAACGCGGCTACCTGGATCCCCACCTCGGCCGCGCAGCCCACCGCTCCCGAGTTCCAGCTTCTGCGGAACATGCTCTCCCAGCAGCGGCTGTACCCGGAAGGGTTTACCTTCATCCCGCCTCCCGCCAGCCCATCGGACAGCATCCCGCCGGCGACGGTCCAGCAGCATATGGGTGCCTACTACCCGCAAACCGCTCAATGCACGGTCCAGGCCTTCGAGACCAGCGGCTGGGCTGGCTGCCATCTCCTTGGCCAAACGGCCCGGTTAGCCGCTCCCAGCGCGCGAACAGCGCGATGACGGCGAGGCCGGCGATCAGGGTGCCGATGACCTGCGGGCTGCCCCAGCCGAGCGTGGCGCGCAATCGACAGCCCGGCGCTCGGTGGACTTCCGGACGGGATTTTCCGCCCGGCCGGATCCCCAGGAGGAAATCGCCTTCATCTTGTAGCCTTCGGGCAAGCGGCGACAGTCCGGCCGGGGAACCGAAGGGAACCGAATGCCCAGGTCACAGGGCGGTATGGCCATGGCCGGCAAAGCCGGCTATGCGGTGGCCTGCATGCTCGCCGCGGTGGTCCTGATGGTGAGCGGCTTCGCCTATTACGTAAGGGGCCAGGTGGCCAGCATCGGCGGCTCGGATGTGATCAGCGGGGGGCCGCAGACCGGTGCCATGAACATCCTGCTGATGGGCCTGGAAAGCCGCACCGATTATGACGGGAACATCCTGCCGGCCGATCTCCTCGCCGCCATGCACGCGGGCAGCGTGCAGGGCGTCCAGAACGGCGTGGGCGGTCAGAACACGAACACCCTGATCCTCATCCACATCTTCGCGGGCGGGCAGAAGGCGGTCGGCTTCTCGATCCCTCGTGACGACTGGGTGACCTTTCCCAAGGCGTACGACGGTCAGTCGCAGGGGAAGATCGACCAGGCCTACGGCCTGGCCTGGGCGCAGAGCCTGAGCCAGACCGCCAATTCCAGCACGAGCAAGGACCAGCGCTACCTGCTGGCCAACGAGGCTGGCCAGGCGGCCACGATCGCCACCGTCGAGCAGTTGACCGGGGTGCACGTCGACCACTTCGCGGAGGTCAATCTGGCCGGGTTCTACCAGCTCGCGCAGGCCTTCGGCGGCATCGAGGCGTGCCTGAAGTCCTACAACGGGGGCCAGAATCTGCATGACGCTAACTCCGGCTTCAACCAGCCGCACGCGGGTTACGTGTTCCTGTCGCCCCCGCAGGCGCTGGCGTTCGTGCGGGAGCGGGACAACCTCCCCAACGGCGACATCGACCGCACCCACCGCCAGCAGGCCGTCATCGACTACGTGGTCTGGAAGCTCGGGCACGAAGGGATATTCACCGACCTCGGCCAGCTCACGAGCTTGCTCGGCGTGGCGCAGAAATACGTGATCACCGACTCCGGCTGGCAGATACTCACGTTCGCCACCGAGATGAAGAGCCTGACCGGGAAGAACCTGACCTTCCGGACGGCGCCGGTCATCACCACCGACGGCCATATGGATGGCCAGACCGTGAACCTCGTGGATCCGGCCGCGATCAAGCAGGTCGTGCAGAGCACCTTTTACCCGCCGCCGCCCGCGCAGCAGCCGACGGCGGGCACATCGCCGGGGACACCGGCGTCGCTGCCGGCCGCCGCGACCACCGTGGACGTCTACAACGGCGGCGGCGCGCCCGGGCTGGCCAGCCAGCTGTCACAGGCGCTGACGTCGGCTGGCTTCAAGGCGGGCAAGGTCGGCAACATCGCCACCCTGCCGGCCACCCAGGTGCTGTACGGCACGGGAGCGGCGTCGAGCGCGGCAAGGATCGCCGGGTATTTCAGCGGCGTGACCGCGGCGGCGGGCAGTTCGGTGGCCGCCGGCCACGTGGAGGTCCTGCTGGGTGCGGACGCCACGTCGGTGCCCCCCGGCATCGGCCCAGCCACCTCGTCAGCCTCCCCGGCCAGTTCTCCGGCCGCCAGTCCCACGTCATCGGCGGGCAACGGCCAGGCCGGAGCCCCGGTGACGGTGGCCCCGAACGCGCCATACGGCATTCCCTGCGTTTACTAGCAGGCCAGCGGTCCGCCGGCGTGCCGCTCCTTGGGTTGGGGGGTGCGCCGGGCCTGCATTGGTAGGGTGCGCGGATGACGACACCCGCACCATTGCCGAGTTCAGTCCACCGCGCGTTCCACGAGGAACTCGACCCCGCGCAGCGATCCGCCCTGCTCAGCTGGCTGGCTTTCACCGGCACCTTTGCCGGGCTGCGCGCGCTGACCTACAGCATCCGGGCGGGCAAGGGTCCCTTCCGCAACATCAGCGTCGGCGGCGAGCACCTGCATCACTACATGTGGGGAATCGGCCTGCTGTCGGGCGTCGGCGCGGTCGCTGTCCGCGGCGAGGAACGGCAGCGCCGTCATCCGGCCGTCGCCATCAGTTACGGCACCGGCAACGCGCTCATCGTGGATGAGTTCGCTCTGCTGCTCGACCTGAGGGACGTCTACTGGGCCAAGCAGGGCCGGATCTCGATCGACGTCGGTGTCGGCGTCATCGCCCTGGCCGGGTCCTACTTCGCGGCCCTGCCGGTGCTCCGCAGGCTGCGCCGGGACCGGAACCGGAAGCAGAACGGGGCCGCGTCTTAACCGCTCCTCCGCCAGGCCCGGTGATTATAGTGACTGCCATGTCGGCCGCGCCTACCCCGGACGTGCCAGACGTGCCGGGTGGGCCGGTGACCTCAGTGGCCGGGGCGATAGCCCGCATGGAGGCAATCGGGGCGGCGTTTCCCGCTGCCGATGGGCTCGCGTGCTTCAACCGCATGTACCTGGATGTGACCAGGAAGGTGTACAGCGAGCTCGGACGGGGCTTTTACGCCGACCCCGCGTTCATGACCCGGCTGGACGTGACATTTGCCAACCTGTACTTCGCCGCGGCTGACATGGCAGGCAACCCGGCGGCGGTGCCGCTGGCCTGGCGGCCGCTGGCGGAGCGGCGCACCGCGGCGGGAATCGAACCGATCCAGTTCGCGCTGGCGGGCATGAACGCCCATATCAACCACGACCTGCCGGTGGCCGTGGTCAGCACCTGCACAGCCCTGGCCACCTCACCTGAGGCCGGCCAGCATTTCGCTGACTACCAGAAAGTGGACCAGTTGCTGGACGCCGCCGAGCAGTCCATCCGGCAGTCCTTCGAATCCGCCCTCGAGCTGGCCGCTGATCATCATCTGAGCGCGGTGGCCACCTTGACCTGCAACTGGACCATCAACAGCGCCCGGGACCTGGCGTGGGACAACTCCCTGCTGCTGTGGGCGCTCCGCGATGATCCGTTCGCCCGCGGGCTCTTCCTGGACAGCCTGGCCGCCTCGACGGCACTGGCCAGCCGGATGCTGCTGGTGGCGATCTGAGACCGCCCGGGCGGGAGGACTCCTGATCAACGGGGGACTCCTGGCGCCGCCCGTTCCGGAAACCGGTGACCATTCTCCGGTATCGGAAATTGCTGTCAGAATAGACCGATGGCGCAGGCGCAGGTTTTGTGCCCGGTCGTGATCGGCAGGGACGCCGAGATGGAGGCGGTCGACACGGCGCTGACGGCCGCGATGACTGGGCATGGCGGGTGTGTAGTGATCACCGGGGAGCCGGGGATCGGCAAGTCGCGGCTGGTGCTGGAGACAGCCGGCCGGGCGGCCGGCCGTGGCATCCGGGTCGTTACGGGCCGGGCGGTGCCGCAGTCGGCGACCGCTGCTTACCGCCCGCTCACGGATGCGCTCGTGCAACTCCTCCGGGACCGGGCCGTTCCCGGTGGCACGACGATGGAGCCCTGGCTGCCCGCGCTGGGCGCGCTGCTGCCGGGGATGGCTGGCCTCCCCCCGGCCAGTGGATCGGCCAGCGGAGAGGTCTCACCTGGCACCCGCGGTGAGGCGCTGATCCAGCTTCTCCGGCGCCTCGCGCCAGAGGGCCTGGTCATCGTGCTGGAGGACCTGCACTGGGCGGACCCGGACACCGTGGCCCTGATGGAGTACCTGGGCGAGCATCTTGAAGGCGAGTCGTTGCTGTGCGTAGTTACCCTGCGCACCAACCGGCCGTCGGCCGCACTGGAAGCCACCCGCCGGCAGCGGGGCCGGCCAGGCGTACTTCACCTCGGACTTGACCGGCTCAGCGATGAGGACATGGCGCGCATGGTCCATGCCTGCAACCCGGGAGCAGAGGCGGAACTCCTGCGCCGGGTGCAGGCCTCCGCCGAGGGAGTACCGCTGCTGGCGGAAGACCTGCTGGCGTCGCCCGGGCTGCCGGAGTCGTTCACCGAGACGGTCCGCGAGCGCCTGGCCGGGTTCAGCGAACCGCAGCGGTCGGTGATCGAGGCCGCTGCCATCCTCGGCCGCCACTTCGACTGGGAACTGCTGCCCGCCGTGAGCGGCCAGAATGCGGCCCTGGTGGCGGAGACGCTAGCGCTCGCTGTCGACCAACTGCTGGTGAGCGCCGACGGCACGGCCTTCCGCTTTCGCCACGCGCTCACCCGCGAAGCGCTGCTCGATACCATGCTGCCACCCCGCCAGCGGACCCTGGCCTCGGCCGCGCTCGCCGTTCTCGACGCCGCACACCCGCTCCTGGAAGGCAGCCTGCGCGAGCTGGCCGCCGACCTGGCGAACCGTGCCGGGGACCGCCGCCGCGCCGGAACGCTGCTGAGGGACTCCGGCGCCCAGGCGCTGGCCTGGGGGGCGCTGGCCACCGCGATCGGCACCCTGCGGCGCGCCGCTGACCTCCTCGAAGGCACTCCCGAGCGGGACCGGGCGGAACTTGCACTGGTGGAATCCCTGGCCCTGGCCGGGCGGGTCGAGGAGGCAGCGGCGGCCGGCGGCCAGCTCATCACCCGGCTCGGGACCGAGGCGGCGGAACTGCGGACGGAGGTCCACCTTCGCCTCAGCCAGGCCGCGGTGGCCGCCTCGCGGCGGCAGATGGCACGTCACCATCTCGGCGCCGCCCGGCACCTGGCCGGAACCAGCCCACCGGCCGGCGTGCGCGCCCGCATGGGCGTCCTCGATGCCGAGGTTGCCTTCGCCGCCGATGACCTCGATGAGGCCCGGCTTCTCGCCGAGAAAGTCCTCGCCGCCGACGACAGCACCCCGGATGTCCGCTGTCACGCGCTGGAGCTCATCGGCCGGAGCCACCGGCTGCGTGATCTGTCCGCCGCCCGCTCCGCGTTCGAGCGCGCGCTGGTTACCGCGGAGACCGCAGACCTGCCGTTGTGGCGGCTGCGTGCCCTGCACGAGCTGGGCACCATCGACCTCTTTGATCACGCCGGAGTGGAGCGGTTGTCGGAGGCGCGGCGCGCCGCCGAGCAGATGGGTGCGCTGAGCACGGTGGCGATCCTGGATCTCCAGCTCGCCGCGGGCTTCACCTGCCGCTGGGAACTGGACACCTGTGATGCCCACGCCCGGGCGGCCGTCGCCGCCGCCGAGCGGCTCGGCCTGGACCAGGTCCGGGCCAAGGCGCTGGCGGTACTTACCGGCAGCGCCAGCATGCGCGCCGACGCGGAGCAGGCAGAGTGGTACGCCGCCCGGGCCATCGCGGCCGATCCGGACGACCGGATGCTCGACGGCTTCTGCTGGGCCAGCCGGGGAGCAGTGGTCATGTTCGGTGGCGATGCCGCGGCGGCCGCGGAACCCTACGCGCGGGGAATGGCGATCCTGGCCCGCCTCCCGCATGCCGAACCGGCGGGCCTGCGGGCGCTATGGCCGCTGCTCCTGGCCTCACTTGGTGATCGCCGGGCGGCACGGGCGATCGAGGAGGCCCGCCGGCTGGGTGTCGGCGCCTTCCGGATGAACCGGAGCCTTATCGGCTATGCCGAGGCGGTTCTGGCCGGGCGAGCCGGGCAGCGGCAGCGGGCAGGAGAACTGGTGGCGGCCTGCGACGTCGGCTTCACGAACTGCGAGGGCTGGGGCGAACTGGCGAGGTTCTGGGCCGCCCCCGCTGCGCTCGCCGACGGATGGGGCGACCCGCTTCGCTGGCTGACCGAGGCCGAGGCCGGATTTGATCGCCGGAACCTGCCCCGCCTGGCCGAGCACTGCCGTGAGCGACTCAAGGAGTCGCAGCCCAATCCCTGGGTGGCAGCGGGAATCACCGCCAGGGAGGCGGACGTGCTGCGCCTTGTCGCCGGCGGGCTGGCCAACAAGCAGATCGCAGCACGGCTGGATCTGTCGCCACGCACGGTGGAGAAGCACGTCGAGAGCCTGCTGCGCAAGACCGGCGCTCGCTCCCGGACCGGCCTGGTGGCGGCCGCGTCATCAGCCGCCATCAGGCCGGTCCGGTACTCCCAGCGGCCGTCTCCTCCGCCGGCAGCTACATAGTCCTGGTTCCTCTCCCCGGCCGCTGCACAGTCCCGGCCCTCCCCCAGCCGCCACATAGTCCCGTGCCCTCGCCCGGCCACTACGTAGTCCCGGCTGGCGTCTACGTGTTGTTCCCGATGTGACGGCGGGCGGCCGGCTGGCACGCTGGCCTGGCCAGGCGGGCCAAGGGAAGGCACCACCAGATGCGCGAAGCGGCGAGACTGACCGTGGCGGTCAAGAACATCGAGACGCCCGATGAACGGCGCGCGTTCGAACACGCCGCTCTCAACGTAGTCAACCTGCCCGGCGTCACGATCGCCCGCACTGTGTATCAGCCCGGCTGGAAGTGGTCGACCGACGTCAAGCCCGTCGTCGGCACGGAGGCCTGCCAGGCGGCCCACACCGGCTACATCATCTCCGGCCGGTTCCACGCCCGCATGGACGACGGCCGCGAATACGACTTTGGCCCGGGTGACGCGCACGTGGTGTCGGCCGGTCACGACGCCTGGGTGGAGGGCGATGAGCCGTGCATCGCGCTTGACATCGCTTTCACCGGACGTGCCCTGGCCGGGCATGTCGGCCGCTGCCCCTGCGGGGTTGAGTTCCGGGTCGCCAGCGACGACCAGTTCGGCCTCCTTGTCGCCGCCATCCGCGAGCATGCGCGCGGCTCCCACGGGCACGAGCTCACCACCCAGCAGGTGCTCGCCGAGGTGACGGCATGATCAGCTCCGACCTGGAGGGCACCGGCCTGGAAAGCCGGGTGGCGGGCTGGGCCGCCAGCGCCACCATCGACGATGCGGCGGCTGTGCGGGCGGTGATCGAGGCCTATGGCGATCGGCTGGCCGCGGCCGATGTGGCCGGCGTCGTCAGCCAGTTCACCGGCAACGCCGTCGCCATGCAGCCCGGGCTCGAAACCGCCGAAGGGAGTCAGCAGCTTACGGCCACATACGACGCCGCTCTGGAGAACATGCGCCTGGACTTCACGTTCCGGTCCGACGACATCACCGTCCAGGGCGACCTCGCGGCCGTCCGGGCAACAAGCCAGGGGACGATTACGATCCGCGCTACCGGCGAGACGCAACCAGCGCGTCTTCGGCAACTGTTCGTTCTGGAACGCGCGGGGGCCCACTGGAAGATCGCGCAGTACATGTACCAGCGGATGCCGGAGCAGTTTTGAGGGGGCTGCTCCGGCATCCAGCGAATCCGCCACCCGGATCCGGGCACTTTCCGTCGTCCGCTAGCCGTCGTCTGGCACGACGCGGCGCCGACCGTCATGTCGATCTACCTGCCCGCACAGGGGCCGTGCAGGTAGACGGCGGCGCCCCGGTAGGGTCGCCACCGGCGGGCTGACCCAGGCGGGTAAAGGTCAGAAGGTCCACCGGGTGGCGCCGCCGGGCTCCTCGGTGGCGACCGCGTAGGCATCCTCGGGCGTGAACTCGTAGACGTGCCACGGCGGCGGCCCGGCGCTGGGGGCGCTGAACTCATGGGTGAAGCCGCCGTCGGCCACGGTCGGCGCCCAGCCGCCCTCGGCGAATACCCCGGCGAGGCGCTGCAGCAGCGCGCCGTCGGTGACACGGACGGCCCGGCCCTCGAGGGCCACGTCGTAGCCGTGGAGGGCGACGCCGAAGGCGCAGCGCGGGTCGCGCTCGAGGTTCCGGATCTTGCGCGACCGCGGACCGCCGCAGAAGTAGTAGCGGCCGCCGGCCCAGAAGGCGCCGACAGCGGTCATGTGCGGCCGGCCGTCAGCGTCGATGGTCGACAGCCAGAAGGTGTGATGGCCGGGCCCGCCGGCGCCCGGCGCCTGGGTCAGGTTGACCTCGAGCGTCCGGCGCACATCGGCCCAGTCGAGTGGGGCGAGGTCGTAGAGGCCGGCGAGATTCTTCGCGCGGGGTTCAGGAGCACTCATGTCTGTACCGACGATCGACGGCGGCGAAACTCATCTGGCCCGTACCCGGAAAGTGCGGGTCAAAGACATTACCGCGCGCTTTGAGACCATGTTTCTCGGCTAAGATCAGCACGCTAGGTTCCCGGGCGCGCCGAAGATGAGCGACGTGGCGCGCCGAAGATGAGCGACATGCGAACCAGCGACACCAAGGGGGCGCCCGTGCCGTACACGGCAGAGATCAGCCGCACCAACCCGTCCTGCTTTTTCTTTCTGGTCGATCAGTCGGCTTCAATGATTGACCCGATCGGCGACGCCAGGGCAAGCAAGGCGGATGTCGTGGCTGATGCCCTGAACCGCCTGCTCACAGAACTTGCTATCCGCTGCGCTAAGGAAGAGGGAGTACGCGATTATTTCTACGTCTCCGTTCTTGGCTACGGCAGCCGATCGGCGCAAAGTGCCTTTCGCGGAGAATTGCAGGGTCACGATCTGATCCCTATCAGCCAGGTTGCCGATCATCCGCTACGCGTCGATCAGCGCGTCAGGAAGACCCCAGACGGCGCGGGCGGCGTGATTGAGGTGAAGACCGACTTCCCGGTATGGGTGGAGGCCCTGGCGAACGGGGCCACGCCCATGTGCGGTGCGCTCGCGCGGGCAACGGAGCTGATCTCGGCCTGGATCGGCGAGCATCCCCGGGGGTTTCCGCCGATCGTGCTCAATCTCACCGACGGCGAGGCCAACGACGGAGATCCCGTCGCCAGCGCACGGCAGCTGACACAGCTGCGGACGGACGACGGGCCCGTTCTCCTGTTCAACCTGCACATATCCGACCAGGGCGGCGCCCCGATCACCTTCCCGGCCGACTCATCGAGCCTGCCGGATGTTTACGCGCGCAGTCTCTTCGACATGTCAAGCGAACTACCGTCACACATGCGCGAGTATGCGGTCAGCAACCACTACGACGTTCGCGAGGGCAGCCGGGGATTCGTCTACAACTCCGACATTGTCTCTCTCGTCCAGTTCCTCGACATCGGTACGCGCGCTCTGGCCTTGCGGTAATACATGAGGGCGAGCCTGATCGCCTACTGGGCGCCCAAAGAAGGCAGCTCTGCCGCGGAGTACGAGGACGCCTGGCGAGTTCATCCCGGCCCCGCTGACGAGCTGCCGGGCAGTTGGGTGGCGGTGGCCGTCGCTGACGGTGCGACCGAAAGCCTCCTCGCTCGCTACTGGGCCGCCATGGTGGTGGACGAGTTCGCGGTGGCCCGGAGCTCTGCGTGCGATGCCCGCTCGTTTGCTGAGACCGCTCTCGCTCTCTCGGACCGATGGCCCGAAGTCGTGGAGTCCTATCTGGCTGAGCGCGAGAAAGCCGCCCGGCCGCTTCGCTGGTATGAGCGTCCCGGCATCGAAAAAGGTGCCTTCGCCACCCTCCTCACGCTCCAGATGGAAATCGATACCCCGCTCGAGGACGATGCAGACCCGCGCGACAATGCGGACCCGCACGACAATGCAGACCCGCACGACGATCCAGACCCGCACGACGATCCAGACCCGGACGACGATCCAGACCCGGACGACGATCCAGACCCGCGCGATGATGCAGACCCGCGCGACGATGCAGACCCGCACACGGATCCGGGCACACCGCGTGTCATCGGTGGCTGGAGATCGGCGGCGATTGGCGATACGTGTCTCTTCCACGTACGTGACGGACGGCTCCAGGCCGCCTTCCCGCTGAGCGATAGCGGTAGCTTCGGCACCAGCCCCGCCCTGCTGGGGAGCTGCGATACTGATCCAGGGCCGATCGTGGATCACGTCCGGCTGGCCTGGGGAACCGTCGCCGAAGGCGATGATTTTTTCGTCTGTACGGACGCGATGGCGGCCTGGTTCCTCGCTCGCACCGAGGAGGGCGGCAAGCCGTGGGAAACCCTGCGGGATCTCAGCGAGATGGGGTTCGCGGAATGGGTATACGAGGCCAGGCGGGCCAGCGGGCTGCACAATGACGACGTGACCCTCGTGCACATAGATATCTGGTGACTCCGGCATGACTAAGTTGCAGGGGTTCCCCACTGGATCCGGTTACGCGGAAGCAGTGCAGCATCCTGAACGCTGCTTCTCAGATCCTCACCTCAGGTCGGCCTCGATTGAACGGATGGCAATGGGGCTGCCCCGGATGATTTCCGGCAACTTCGCCTCCGTTTTTCCAATGACCTCGGCTTCAGGGCACAAGTACGCGGTGAAATGCTTCACCCGTCCGGTGTCGCATCAGCTGGACCGCTACCAGCTCATCAGTGCGCATCTGGGCACACTCAGACCTTGGTGGTCGACTGACTTTCAGTTCATCCCCGAGGGCATCGAGGTAGACGGTGCCCGGTATCCAATCCTGCGGATGAACTGGGTACAGGGACTGACGCTGACTCGCTGGGTGAGCGAGAACATTCATAAGCCTGGGGCCGTCGCTCACCTGTCGCGCCGGTTCGACGAGCTGATCCGCGATCTGGCCGCCGCAGGGATGGCTCATGGAGATCTGCAGGCCGGAAACCTGCTCGTCGCTGACGACGGCCGGCTGCGCCTGGTCGACTATGACGGCATGTACGTGCCCGGCCTGGATCGGCTGCCACCGGACGAGGTCGGCCATCCGGACTATCAGCCACCAGGTCGCTCCCGGCATGACTACGGCCCGGCCATGGACCGGTTCTCCGCCTGGCTGATCTCCGTGTCCCTGAAAATCCTGGCTGTCGCTCCCGGGCTTTGGGATCAGCTTAACCCCGACCATGACGAGTATCTGCTGCTCGACAGGAATGACCTTCGTGACCTGAGTTCATCGCCGCGTTTCTCCGCGCTCTGCTCCCATCACAATGCGGAAGTTCGCCGGCTTGCGCAAATAATGCGCCAGATCCTCTTGCTCCCGGTGGCGGCAATACCCACCCTCGCGGCCCCTTCGCCAGACGACAGCCGTACTCCCACGACCCCGCCAAACAACGTATCGCGTGGCATACCCAGCTGGATGAGGAGCCACATTCCAGAGCCTGCCGACTCGCCGGTGACGTCCGACGCGCAGTCGTCCTCCGGGCCGAGCGAGCACAGCAGCCGGCGGCTCACCTGGCTTATCCGCATACTCGCTGCGCTACCGCTGATAGCGTTGGCCGGCGCCAGCGACCTGCCAGCCAGTCTGACGGTGTTCGGCACCGCCATCTTCCTCGTCACGATAGCGCTATGGGTACTCTACCTGCGCAGTCCGCTCAATCGCGCATTTGCCGAAACGAGACGGTCACGCAGGAAGGCCGTATCTGGTGTCAGAAAAGCGGCAGGGAGAATCTCCATGGCCGAGAAAGAGGTAGCGGGCGTCGAGCGCACACTGAAGCGAATGGCTAAGCGGCAGACGAAGGAGCAGGCGTCACTCAAAGCCGATTTCGATCGCAGGCAGCACGGGGCATCGCATGAGGTTGAGTCGATCGATCGCCAGCTCGCCCAGCTGGGTGACCGCAAGAAACGTGAGATCGGACGCCGCCTCACGCAATACCAGCGATCCAGCATCAGAACCAGGTTGTCTCAGGCTGAGCTTCACGCCAATGACGTGCCTGGTGTCGGTGGACAGCTTGTCGAGAAACTGCGCTCAGCCGGTATACGATCTGCTGCTGATTTCACCGGAATCGGGTCTGCCAGAAACTGGGGGCCTGCTATCGTTTATTTCCGGGTGACATCGGGCCGCCGAGCACACGTCCCGGGCATCGGAAGGGTAAAGGCTGAGCGGATTGACCAATGGCGGCGGACTCAGGTGGCAAGTGCCATAGCAGTTCAGCCTTCCGCACTGCCGGCGTCAGAACTGAGCGCTATCGATGCACAATTCTCGGCCGAGGAGCGACAGCTTCAGGAGCAGCGTACCCGCGCCACCAAGCAAATCGCCGACCAGATCGCCGTGATAGGGCAAGAACTGAACACGGCACTGACCGAGATGGAAAGCCAGCATCAAGCCGAACTGGCGTCGTTCGACCAGCGCAAATCAGCACGTGCGGCTCAGCTCGCCCAGGCTCGTTCCGATCATCTCGCTGCGCAGCAACTGGTACGCGACTGGGATAACCGCATCGCGTCGGCCGCGCGACCCACGTTCGGCCGCTTCGTGAGCACAGCGATCCGCGGACGGGAACCAGGCAGAGCGAGTTAGTTCAGGCGCTCAGCCAGCCACTTTCCTGGGCTGAGCAGCCGTCACCCCCGGCGATCAGGCGCCGCCTCCACCGCGTGACAGGCGGTGAGGAAGTGGCCGTAATGCTCAGGCGGGCTGTCTTTCAGCGCCGAATTGTGCGACAGTGGCAGCGCATAGCGGGCCTGGATCTGTCCGGACCATGCGCTCCCTCGCCGCTAGCAGCTTCTGCGTTGAAGGCGGCGAGACCTATGGCAGAACCCGCGATCAGCCAGGCCTTCCGTGGTGCGACCATCGCAGCGCGGCAGCTTCGGCGGCGATCCGATGCTGTCCATCCGGTGCTGTGCCTCTATTGCCGGACGGAAAAATTCGTGTACTGGCCGTCGGCCAGCCGGCTGCGCTTGGCCAACTGCCCCGGTTGCCAGCGGCGGGCACGCGCCGACCGGGACGTCGCGGCGGTGGGCGCCAGCACGACGATGCGCTTGGGCTCAAACCTCATGTGAGCGACAGGCGCGCCGGCGGAACGTTACGGCCGGGATGCCCGCGTGCTGCTGTTCCCTGGCGCCAGCCGCCGTTCCCTAGGAATGGCCGTGCAGGTGAACGTCGTAAACACTGGCCTGGAAGGTGCCCGTGGCATCGGGTGGCAGCCTGGTGAACCAGATGAGGACATACTTAGCGCGCACCGCCGCGGTGGGCCACATGCGGACGGTACCGCCCGCACCCGCCGCGCTCGCTACCTCGCGCAGGTCGGCCAGTACGGGGACATTTCCGGCCCGCAGCTGGACGTCGGCACCGCGGATACCGCCGAGCATGATCTGCGCGGAAGTGATCGTCACCCGGCGGCCCATCTCCAGCAGCAGGCCGGTGCCCGGCTTCAGGTTCCCGAAAGCCGCCGTGGTGTACCAGTCGCTGCGCCAGCCGCTCGCGTGACTGCCGTCGATCACCGCTGCCGCATGCTGCGGATTGTCGCCCGCTCTGGTGCCGCCGGGGCCGAACGCCGCCGCTTTGACCGGCGTCAGCACCCGCACCGGGACCGCGGGAGGGGCGGGGGCGGCGGTGCTGTGCGTGGGCGCCGGCGACGGGCGGGGCGTGGATGTCGGCGGGCGGGGCGTGGATGTCGGCGACGGGCGGGGCGTGCCGCGCCCGTCGGGAGCCGCCCCGGCGGGGTGGGAGGCGGGGTGATGGGTGCCGGAGCGGTCGGCCGCGGCCACCGCCTTGCCGCCCGGCGCGTGGCCGGCGGCCGTGGCAAAGTGATAGGCAGCCCAGCCCACGATGGCCAGGACAGCCAGGCCCAGCGCGGTCCGGGCCAGCCGGCGCCGCCTGAGCGTCCTGGCCGCCGCGCCCGGGCGCAGGACAACGATCTCCTCGATGTCTTCGATGGTCCGCACCGTCGCGTCGTACTCCTGAATCAGCGGATCAGGATCCGTTCCCACGACATGGGCAATGGCACGGATATGGCCGCGGGCGTAGGCGTCACCGCCACATGCGGCGAAGTCATCCTTCTCGATTCCCCAGATGATTGCTTCCCGGATGCGGGTCTCGCGGCTGACCTCGCTCACGGTGAGATGGGACCGCCAGCGGGCGTCGGCTAGCACCGCGCCGATGCTCACGCTTCACCTCCGCTGCCATAGAGCCGCACACGCCGCCTGACATATCAACGTGCACTCGTTCAAACCGGATCATTGCCCGGATTGTGTCACGGCTCTCCTCCGCCGTCGCGCGACCCGCCGCAGGATCCTGATCCGCATCACCAAGGAGACCGCGTGGCATGTCGGCATCTCGGTGCGATCCGGGAGCGGAGCCCGCCGCTGTCGCATTTCCCCTGGTTAGGACAGTATGGGGAGGGTGAACATCGATGGGGGGGACGTCGCGTTCGTGCGCGTGCTAGGACCAATTCAGGTCGTCACCACCTCGGGACGCGTGCTCGATCTGCCCAGCGCGAGCCAGCGCCGGCTGCTGGCCCGGCTGGCCGTGGACGCCCCGCGGGCACTGCGGGTGGATCTCCTGTGTGACGTGCTCGGGGTTTCGCCGGGCGCGTTGCGGACGATCGTGTCGCGACTCCGTAAGGGGTTCGGGGGCACTACCGTCGTGGCGTCGCAAGGCCGCTATCGTCTCGCCGCCCCCGTCGACGCCGTCTTGTTCACCGCCTCGCTGTCCCAGCTCGGGGCGGGTGACGATCGGATCGGGACGCTCGAACGAGCGCTGGCGCTGTGGACAGGGCCGGCGTTCGAGGAGTTCTCGGCCGAGGCCTGGGCCGGCCCCGAGGCTGCCCGGCTCGCCGAGCTGCACGCGGCGGCGATCGAGGACCACGCCGTCGCGCTGATCACCGCGCGGCGGTGGGCGGAGGCTATCGCCGAGCTCCGGGCGCACGTCTCGATGAACCCGCTGCGGGACAGGGCGTGGGGCCTGCTGATCCGGGCGCTCGGCGGCGCCGGGCGCCTGGCCGACGCCCTGGCCGCGTTCAGGGAGTACCACGCCTACCTCGCCGAGTGGGTCGGCACCGAACCATCAGCCGAGGTCCGCGACATCCAGCGGCGGATCGGCGCCGGGTGGGATGGGACAGAGGCAGCGGCAGGACGGGACGGGATTGGGGAGCAGAGCCAGCCGGTGCGCCCCGGATCGCCGCAGCCCGCGGGACCATCGTCCTGGCGCGGGAACGGCTGGCTGCCGTTGCAGGCCGAGCTGGCGCGGGGCCGGCCGTGGTGGGACGAGCCCGCGAGCTGGAGCTGCTGGCCGCAGAGGCGGCCCAGGTGGGCAGGTCGGGTTTGCGGGCCGTCATCGTGGAGGGCGAGGCGGGGATCGGCAACCCCATCAGCGGGGTTCGGGCGTACTCTGGGGATGCTCGTCCACCCTACCGAAGGGGAGCCCCGATGATCTCCGCCGACCTGTATCTGAGACTGAGCGACTTCCGGGGAGACGACGACCCGGACACCTTCGGGAAGCGTGAGAAGCTGCTCCGCGCCGAGGCGGACCGGCTCGGCTGGGCCGTCCACCGCGTCGTGCAGGAGAACGACCTGACCGCAGACGGCGAAGTCAAGCCCGCGTCCGCGTACAAGAAGACCCGCGCTCACGACCCCCGGACCGGGGAACCGCTCATCGACCACCGGGGACGGCCGGTCTACAGGGTCAACCGCCCGGAATGGGAATCTCTCCTCGATGATCTCTACTCCGGCGCGGCGACCGCCGTCCTCGCCGAGGATCTCGACAGAGCCGTCCGCGACCCGCAGGACCTCATCTACCTGATAGACGCCATCGCGTCCTGCCGGGGGCACGCCCGCAGCCTGAGCGGGAGCCTGAACCTCACGGACGGGGGGACCCCGGACCAGCGGGCGATGGCCCACATCATGGTCACGATGGCGCAGAAGTCCTCCGCCGACACCGGCCGCCGCGTCTCCAGCGAACGGAAGCAGCAGAAGATCGACGGGCGGTACGGGGGCGGCCGGCGTCCCTTCGGATTCACACCGGACCCGGCCGCGCCGAAGAAGCACAAGCGGCTGCTACAGGTCCCGGCCGAGGCCGCCATCATCGAGTACGCCGCCGGGGCGCTCCTCGCCGGTAACGGCGATGAGAAGACCCTCGCGCTCATCGCCCGGGAACTCCGCAACGGGGCCGTCGTCATCGACGGGGCACCGCTCGGCATGGTCCCGACCGCGACCGGGGTCCGCTGGACCGCGCCCGTCCTGCGGGGCGTCCTGCTGAAAGAAGCCAACGCCCACCCCGTCTGGGGCGTCCTGACCCCGGACGAGTACGGGGCGCTCTGCAAGAAGCTCAGGGACCCGGTGCGGCGCACCAACGCGGGGACCGCCCCCCGCTGGCTCGGCAGCGGCTTCTACAAGTGCGGCCCCTGCGGGACCGGCCTGAAGGTAGCCGGGGCCGCAGGGCGGGGCCTGAAGTACGTCTGCCCGAACTGCTACGCGGTCGTGCGCAACGCCGCCCGGACCGACGAGTACGTCACCGAGTACGCCCTCGCCCGCCTGTCCCGCCCCGACGCCGCTGTCCTCCTGCTGCCCGCCGAGGCGGTCACCGCCGACACCCCGGCGCTGCGGGCGGAGACGAAAAAGCTCGAGCGCGGGCTAGCCGCCTCGGCGCGGCTCGTCGCCTCCGGGGACATGACCGAGGGGCAGTACCGGCGGGCGACCCGCGACCCGAAGGCGCGGCTGGCCGCGATCACCGCTCAGCTCACCGCCGCGTCCCCCGCTGATCCCCTGCCGGAGTTCAGGGGCGGGACGGACCCGGCCGAGGTCTGGGCGCGTCTGCCGCTCGTCCGCAGGCGGGCCGTCCTGCGGGCTCTGCTGACGGTGACTCTGCTCCCGTCCTCGCGGCGCGGGCCGGTAGGCGAGCCGGGCGTCAGCTCCGGGCCGCGCACCGACCACTACGACTACGACGCCTGCCGCATCGCCCCGGTCTGCTGACCCGGCGCGCCGCCCCGCGAGCGCGGGCCGCAGGGGCGGCGCGTCCTATACCCGTCGGGCGCGCCGCCTCTTCGCTGCGTCCGTGCTGTTCGGCTCCGGCGGGGGACGCCTCCGGGCTCGTCGCGCTGATCCCGGACGCGACCGCCCGGGTCTGACCGCCCCGGGCGCGGCACGCGAACCGGAACGCCCGCTCGGCTTCCTCGTCCACGCAGTCAGCGGCGAGGTGGTCGGCGCAGAGCCGGTCGGGGCCGTAGAGGAATCTGACCGGGCATCCCCGGACGGCGCAGCGGCCGAGGGCGGCCGCGGCCGGCGCCGGCGGCTGCACGCGCAAGCCGCCGAGGTGCTGGCCAAACAGCCCGGCGCGGTCACGATCCACCTCGCGGCCCAGATGGCGCGCCACTATTACCTGGGCGGGCTGCCCGCCGAGGCCCGGCGCTGGGCGATGACGGCCGGTGATTACGCGGCCAGGCAGCTGTCCCCGGCCGAAGCGAGCACCTGAACGCCGCACTCGAGATCGCCGGCGCCTTCGACTGGGACTACCACCGCGCCGCCATCCTGATCGCCCGGGCCGCAGCCCGCCGCCGGTCGCTCGGCCGGCTCGACGACCCAGCGCGCGCGTGGCTCGCGACGGCCGAGGGAATCTGCGCCGCGCGCGGGCTGCCGGGGATGCTGGCCATGATCGGCGGCCTGAGGGCGTGATGCGCCCGTGATGCGCCGCTGAGACGGCCTGGTGTCAGGATGCTGTGAACGGTGCCGCCCGGCACCGGGGACAAGGGGGACACCCAGATGCCTACCGTAATCGGCTACCACCAGGTGACAGACCGCGATCACTGGCTCCGCTCGGACCTTCGCGAGAAGAGGTTCGGGGAGCTGGGCATCACGAACATCCGCACCTACACCGACCCCACCAACCCGGCGCGGGTGGCCATCAGCGCCGACGTGCCCGACGTCGACGCGTTCGTGGCCTGGCTGCAGACCGAGGACGGTGCCGCCACCGCAAAAAGCGACGGCGTCCTTCTGGACACCGTCGTCCTGCTCGTCGAGTCGTAGGCTAGCGCGTACACCCGAGGAGGAGCCATGCCCAAATACCTGGTCGTCGCCAACTACTCGTCCGACGGCATGCGGGGGGTGCTCGACAAGGGCGGCAGCAGCCGCCGGGACGCGCTCGAAGCGGCCTGCGCCGACGTGGGCGGTTCGCTCGACAGCTTCTACTTCGCCTTCGGCGCGGACGATGTCTTCGTCACGGTCGACGCGCCGGACAACACCGCGGTCGCCGCCCTGTGCGCCCGCGTGTCGGCCACCGGCCTCGCCGCCACCCGAACCATCGTGCTGCTCACGCCCGAAGAGGTGGACGCTGCGGCGAAGCTCAGCGTCAACTACCGCCCTCCGGGCCGCTGAACTCCAGCACCGAAGAACCCCCGGGCAGCTGAGCCCCACCACCGAAGAACCGGACCTGGACGACCGGCGTGCCGCACGCGGCGGCGCGTCAATCGCAATATCAGCGAAAGGCACCGCAATGAGTTATGGCGTCATCCACCAGTTCAAGGGCGGAACCAAGCAGCAGTACGAAGCATCAGTCGCGACCGTGCACCCGAGTGACGGCACGTTGCCGCCCGGCCAGCTCTACCACGTCGCCGGGCCGTCCCCGGAGGGCTGGACCATTTTCGTGGTCTACGACTCGAAGGCCAACTGGGAGAACTTCCGGGACTCGGTGCTGATGCCGAGCATGCAGCGGGGCATCGAGGGCGGCTTTACCGCACCTCCCGAGGAGACGGGATTCGAGATCGTCACCGAGGTCAACGCCTGACCTGGCGGTAGCAGCGATCGGCGAGGTTCTGGCCCTCAACGAGTTCACGACCGGGATCTGGGGATCGGACAACCGGACGATGCTCCTGGGCATCGGCCCACTGATCGAAGATAAGCGGTTTCGCCGCATCACCGACCCCGATGTCTTCACCGCAGTGGCGAACACCGTCCCAGTGCTGGCGTCATGGTTGCCGGTCATGGATCCGATCAGCGGCACGCGCCCCAGTCGCTGATCCCGGCCATCGCTGTTAACCGGCCGTAGCCGGGACGCCTATGCTTGCTCTTCCGGCTGGCCGTTCTCGCCGAGCACCACCTGAATGGTCCGTTCGTCGGTACCGCGTACGACCGTCAGCTGCAGGGTGCCGCCGCGGGCCGCCTGGAGGGCGTCAAATAGGTCGTCCATGGCGTGTGCCGGCCGGCCTCCGGCCGCCACGATCAGGTCGCCCGGTGCGAGGTTGGCGCGCGCGGCCGGGCTGTCCTCGATGACCGCGCGGATGAGCAGGCCGTCGGTGTCGGGGAGGCCGACAGCGCGCCGCAGCCGCCTGGCCACGTGCCGGGGAGTGATCGCGATGCCGAGTTTCGGCGGCGTGGCGGTTTCCCCGCGGGCCAGGGCATCGGCCCGGGCGCGCAGTCCCTCATCGGCGGGTATGGCCAGATAGAACCCCTCACCGAGACGGTTGGTGTTGATCCCGAGCAACTGCCCGCTGGCATCCAGGACCGGGCCGCCCGAGGAGCCGGGCAGCAGCGGTGCCGTGTGCTCGAGGCTCCCGGTGATGCGGACGCCGCGAGGGCCGCGGAACGTCCGGTCGACGCCGGAGACGAACCCGAACGTCACCCGCAGCCCGCGCCCGCCCGGGTTGGCCAGGGCGAAGACCGGCGTTCCGATCCCGGCGGACGCGCTGGCCGCCCAGGCCAGAGCCGGAACCTCACCGGTGTCGGTCTCTATGACGGCGACGTCGGCGTCGATGTCGAGCCCGGCTACGCGCCCGTCGGCGGCCCGGCCGTCGGCGAAGGTGACCGTCACCTCGTCGCGGCGCGCGTTGTGCGCGTTGGTCAGCACCCGTCCCTGACCCAGGACGATGCCGGAGCCGACCCCCCACCGCTGCCCGATGCCCACCACCGAGGCGCCGGCGCCCTCGGCCAACTGAACGATGTGTGCCTGAATCTCGTCGAGAATCGCCATTGTTCCGCCCCCTTGAGGGTCAGTAGTTACTAGTAACTTGCAACTTACTACTCACTACCCGCGTGTCAACCCGGCGGCTACGATTGATTCATGGCCCAACAGGAGAACACCTCGTCACCGCTGGCCGAGGCGCTGGCCAGGGTCGGTGACCGGTGGACACTGCTGGTGGTGGAGGCGCTGCTTCCCGGGCCGCGCCGGTTCAACGATCTGCTCGGCCAGATCCCCGGCATCGCGGCGAACATCCTGTCCGAGCGCCTCAAGCGGCTCGAAAGAGATGCGCTGCTGGTGACCCGGCCCTACTCCGAGCGGCCGCCGCGGGCCGCCTACGAGCTGACCGCCGAGGGCAGGGCACTCGCCGGGGCGCTCCGGCTGCTAGCACAATGGGGGGCCGGGCATACCGACCCGGCACAAGCACCCCGGCATCCCGCGTGCGGCACCCCCATCGAGGCCCGCTGGTACTGTCCAACCTGCGACCAGCTTGTCGACAACGAGCTGGATAACGCCGAGGCGCACTTCGTTTAGCTGGCGGTAGACACGGCCCGGAAGCCCTGGCTGGCAGCGCATATGGTGGATCATCAACCGCGCCGACGAGCGAGGAGGGATGCCCGTGAGCGATATCGACCGGCTGGAAGAGGCGGTTAGTGAGTGCCGCGAGATGATCCGCGAAGCCCACGCCGCGACGAAGGATCTTCGCGCCGCGGTACGTGAGGCGAAGAAAGAGCTGAGCGCGATGGCGAAGGACGAGGTCGCCGCTCAGATCCAGCTCGAAGTGTCCCGGCAGCTGGAGGAGCTGGGCGAACGGACCAGTGAGGCTGTCAGCGCGGCCACGCAGAAGGTGATCGCCGAGTTCGACCGGTTCGGCGAGTCCTTGCTGGGCAAGGAGACCTACTGGCAGAAGGCCAGTGGCCGGCGTGCGGCCCAGCGCCCCGACACCGATGTCGTATCGCTCGACGTCCAGCCCAGCGAGGCTAACGGCTAACACGCCGGCCAGGCCGATGACCATCCCCGCTGGACGTCGTGCTCGCGGGGTTTACCGGCGTCCGCCAGACGGCACGGGCCGGCGCCGGGCGGGAGATGGCGTGGCGAGGTCGTGGCGAGGTCGTGGCGGCCGTGGCAGCGCGGCACCACCTGCGGGCATCGTTAAATCAGGAGGCGGTGTGCGCTTCCGTTAGGCGGCGTCGCCGGCCAGATCGGTTGGGTAGGTGACGTTGATCTCGGTGATTGTTGCCGGGAAGTCGCGCTGGTTGTTGGTGATAAATCGGTCGGCGCCCATGCTCACGGCGGTGGCCAGGTGGGTGGCGTCTGCGGCTTTCAGCCTGTGCCTGCTGGCCAGGGCCGTCGCGAGCTCGGCGGTGGCCCGGTCCACGGGACGCAGATCCAGCCTGGCCAGCAGCCCGGCAAGGATACGGATCTCGTCGGTAACGCCATCGCGCAACGGCTTGCTGAGTACCTCCGGCAGGAGCAGGACCGAACCGGTACCCGCCGTCGTCCCGGGGCCGGCCGACCGGAACAGGGCAGTCACCCGCTGGCCCAGTGGGTGACCCGGCACAGCGGCATAGATGAGCGCGTCGGCGTCGAATGCGTCCATTACCGGGCGTCTCGCCCGGCCCTGATTTCACCGATCAGCTCCTCGGCGCGCTGCACGGTCAGCCCGGAGCCCACCGGCAGTGCAGTGGCCGCCGCTTCGGTGAGCAGCTCATGAATCCGATCCGCGTCGTCCAGCGCGCCACGCGCACGGCGGCTGCGCAGCGCGTCAGGCCGGACAAGGACCGCCACTGGGCGTCCGTGGCGGGTGATCGTAACTTCTTCACCATCCTCGACACGGGACAGCAGTTCGGGCAGCGCAGCCCGCGCCTCAGAGGCGGTTAGGACTGTCATAACCGAATCGTACTTTCCCGTACGCAGGTGTACAACCGCCGCCTGGCTTTCGAGCCTGAGGGCGGAGGCCGTGGGCAACCTGGAGTGTAGCACCGAGTGCCACCCGGTGCTACTATGGTCGGGTGGGCGCTAACCCTGAGATCACGCAGCGCGACTTGCGGAACAGGTCGCGGGAAATCATGGATGCCGTCGAGCACGGGCAGTCATTTACCGTGACCCGCGATGGCCACCGCATCGGGGAACTGATTCCGCTGCGGCAACGCCGCCGGTTCGTCTCCCGGCAGGAGTTCATCGCCATGTCGCGCAACGCTCCCGGTGTCGATCCCGGGGCGTTCCGAGCTGATCAGGACGCTTCGCTCGACCACGAGGCGGACAGCGCTTATGAGCGGTGAGCGTCCTATGCAGGGCATACTCGATACGAACATCCTGATTTTGCGCGCCTGGATCGACCCCGCAGAACTGCCTGATGAGATGGCAATCAGCGCTATTACCCTGGCGGAATTGTCGGCCGGACCGCACGAAGTCCGCCGCAACGACGAGCAAGACAGTTACGACGAGCACGCCGAGCGAGCCCGGCGCCTTGAAATCCTGCAACGTGCTGAAAGTGAATTCGACCCGCTGCCGTTCAGCGCCGAGGCGGCCCGTATCTTCGGCCGCGTAACGGCAGCGGTCATCGCCGCTGGCCGTAAGCCGCGGCGCAGGATCGCCGACATGATGATCGCATCGACCGCGATCGCCGAAGGGCTGCCGCTCTACACGACCAACCCCAGCGATTTCACCGGCCTGGACGCCCTCATCCGCACCGTTCCGGTCAATCGGCCATCCGTCCCGCACGAACGGTCAACCCGCTAACCGTACGTCCCAGGTCAGATACCCGGCTCCCATCCCTCCGGCGGGGGAGCGACCGGGCCCGGATGCCGTTCCGGGCGCGTTCGGCCCCGGGCTGCCGGCCGGGGGCAGGCTGCGCTTCAAGTGGTCAGGTGGTCAGGTGGTCAGGTGGCGGGTGAACCAGTCGCGTGCGCGGCTGCTGGCGGGTTCAAATCCCTTCACGTAGGCATCGAAATGACCGCCCGGCAGGATGACCAGCTCTTTCGGCTCGTGCGCCGTGTCGAAGGCCGCGATGGCGAGTTCGGACGGCACCAGATGGTCGTCCGCGGCGACCAGCATCAGCAGCGGCGTGGGGCTGACGTAGGGCAGGTAGCTGCGCGGCTCGTATTCGCTGAACATCTCCACGCTGCGCAGCGTTACCTCGTTACGCCAGGCCAGCGCGGCGGGTGTTTCCGGTCTCGGTGAACCACTCCCACGAGTCCGCCGTCGGCAGCGCCGACGGCGCCAGCGGGTCCTTGTCGACCACGGGGACCATCGCGGGCGGCTCGCCGCGGAACCGGGCGAGGCGGTCGGCGTCGAACTGCTCGCGGAACCCGGCGATGAAGTCGGCCCGGACCAGCGCGCGCAGGTTGTCGTGCCCGCTGACCAGCGGCACCTGGCTCACCACCGCCCTGACCCGGCGGTCGATCGCCGCGACCACCAGGACGTGGCCGCCGGAGTAGCTGCTCCCCCAGATCCCGATGTGCCCCGGATCCACCTCTGGCAGGGTACCGGCGTAGGTGATGGCGTGCCGGTAGTCGCGCACCTGGGCCCACGGATCGATCTCCTGCCGGGGCTCGCCGTCGCTGGCCCCGAAGCAGCGGTTGTCGAAGACCAGGACGTTCAGCCCGGCCTCGGCGAAGACCTGGGCGAAGCTGTCCAGGTACATCTCCTTGACCGCCGAGAAACCGTGCGCCATGACCACGGTCGGCCGGGGGCCACCGTCCTCGTCCGCGTAGAACCAGCCGCGCAGCGCAGCGCCCTCAGCGTCGAACCCGATATGCCGGTGTGCCATCACGGTCACCTCCTGCTGGGCCCGGCCCGTCGACGGTGACGACGGGCCACGTAGGAGCCTGCTCTCAGTCTCGGGGAAAACGCCGCAACAATCGGTCTCAGAACAGGAACTCCCGCGACCGCCCCGGCGGCGGTTGCGTAGCAATCATCCGGGCTGGGTGATGCCTGCTGGGCCGCAGCGTCGCAAGATATAAGCCAGTAGGAGCTGGAGAGCAGCGGAAATGTCCCGGCTGGCCGTTTTGCGGTCTGGCCTGGGCAGGTCCGGCGCTGAGGGCCCGACACCCGGGCCGGCTGGCCCGATCGGAACGGGAGGTGAGCCGGATGGCGGTACAGGTGATCTCGCATCCGAGCATCGATGAGCGCAGGGCTGCTGGCAAGCAGACCCGCAAGCGGACGCCCCCATCGAGTCATAAGGGGTGGCGCCCGGCCACCGATCGCCCTGACCCGGTTGCCCTGCTGGAGGCGCAGAACCTCACCAGGGAGCCGGATCTCGTGCCGGTCCGGCACGGGCGGATGATGGTCTCGCCGTTCACCTTCTACCGGGGCGCGGCCAAGATCATGGCCGCGGACCTGAAGGATACGCCGGTGGCTGGCCTGGACGCCCAGCTGTGCGGCGACGCCCACCTGTCGAATTTCGGCGTGTTCGCCTCGCCGGAACGGCGGCTGCTGTTCGACCTGAACGACTTCGACGAGACGCTGCCGGGGCCGTTCGAGTACGACGTGAAGCGGATGGCGGCGAGTTTTACGATCGCGGCCCGCAACAACGGATTCTCCAAGGCCGACGCGCGCGCGGCGACGCAGGCGTCGGTAACGGCCTACCGGGAAGCCATGGCCGATTTCGCGCAGATGGGCACGATGGACATCTGGTACGCCCACCTGGACGAGGACGAGCTGATGGCCTCGATCCGCAGCACGGTGGCCGAGACGAAGAAGGAAGCAAAGGGGGCGAAGAAGGGGAAGAATGACGGGAAGGAGCAGGCAAAGCTGGCCAAGCTGGCGGAAAAGCGCGCGGAGAAGAACGCCGCCAAGGCGCACACGCGCGACAGCCTGCAGGCGCTGTCCAAGCTCTGTGAGGTAGCCGACGGGCAGTACCGGATCGTCAGCCAGCCGCCGGTCATCGTCCCGGCCCGCGATCTGGCCGCGACCTACGGCTTGTCCCCGGACGAGGTCGTGCCGGCGATCCACGACCAGTTCCTCCAGTACCGGGCCACCCTGCAAGATGACCGGCGCCACCTGCTGGAGCGGTTCGAGTTCGTGGACGCGGCCCGTAAGGTCGTCGGCGTGGGCAGCGTCGGCACCCGGGCGTTCATCGTGCTGCTGCAGGGACGCGACGCCCAGGACCCCCTCTTCCTGCAGATCAAGGAGGCCACGGCCTCCGTGCTGGAAGAGCATCTGGGCCAGAGCCGCTATGAGCAGCACGGCGAGCGGGTGGTGCAGGGACAGCGGATGATGCAGGCCGCCAGCGACATCTACCTGGGCTGGACCAAGGGGCTGGACGTGAACCGGCACTTCTACTGGCGCCAGCTCCGCGACATGAAAGGCTCCGTGCTGGTCGAGCTGATGACACCGCTCGGGCTCACGTTCTACGCCCGCACCTGCGGCTGGACCCTGGCGCGGGCGCACGCCCGGTCCGGCAACCCGGTCGCGATCGCCGAGTACCTGGGCGGCAGCGACGCATTCGATCGTTCGATCACCGACTTCTGCCAGCGCTACGCCGATCAGAACGAACGCGACTACCAGGAATTCGTGACCGCCGTCCGGTCCGGGCGGCTGCAAGCCGTCGAGGGTGTCTGACGGCGGGCGGCGCATGCTAGCGGGCCGTCGGTGAATGCCGCCTGCCTGACCATCACAGCAAGGGTGGGACGGGGGGGCCGGCCATGGTGCTGAACCTCCTTCTGATCGGCTTGGCGATCACGCTCGACCCGCTGCCGCTGACCGCCTTCATGGTGATACTGCCCTCCACGCGCGGGGTGCGAAAGGGCGCGGCGTTCGTGTTCGGGTGGCTGGTGTCCCTGGCCATAGTGGTCACCGTCACGGTCCTCGCTACCGGCAATAATCCCCCCAAGCCGAACACGGCACCGTCCCTGGCATCCCTGGCGGTCAAGCTCGCTATCGGCGTCGTCCTGGTCTGGATTGCGATCCGGCAGCGCCGGCGGATGGGGAAGCCGAAACCGCCGAAGAAGCCACCGAAGTGGCAGGAGCACGTGGACAACATGTCCCCGTGGTTCGCCCTGGCCCTGGCCCCTACCCTGCAGCCCTGGGGCCTGATCGGCGCGGGAGCGGCCACGGTCATGGAGGCCAAGCTGTCCAGCTGGGAGAGCTACCTCGCGCTGTTCGGGTTCTGCGTCCTTGCCTCAGCGTCCTACCTCGCCATGGAGATCTACGCCGGTTTCCGGCCCAGGCAGAGCGAAGTGTTCCTGGCCAGGTTCAGGACCTGGATGAAAACCCGCACCGACCAGGTGATCATCGTGGGCAGCTTGATCCTCGGTTTCTGGCTCATCGCCAACAGCATCTACCTGATCGTCACCTGAAACGGCGTCCGGGCCTGGCTGCGTGTCCTGGGGCAGGCGGGTGGCAGGGGCCCAGCGCTGGTCGAGGTGGCCGAGTTTCCAGTAGGTGATCGCGGCCGCCCAGACGACCGCGAACAGCGCGGCGATGATGAACCCGGCGCGGTTGATGTCGAAGTTGGCCATGAACTTCCAGAAGCTGCCGTGAATGTGCAGCTCGGCGGACAGCAGGCCGGTGATCTCGATGGTGCCGATGAGAAACGCCACGGCGACGGACAAGCCCGTGATGACGAGGTTGTAGTAGACCTTGCGGACCGGCCGGGCGAAGGCCCACCCGTAGGCGACGTTCATGAAGCACCCGTCGGCGGTGTCGAACAGGGTCATGCCACCCGCGAACAGCAGTGGCAGGGCGAGCACCGCGTACCAGGGCAGGCCCTGGCTGGCCGCGGCGGCGGTGGCGGCCAGCAGCAGCACTTCGGTGGCGGTGTCGAACCCGATGCCGAAGACCAGCCCGACGAAGAACATGTGCCACGTCTTGGTGATCGAGCGCATGAACCGGCCGAAGAACCGCCACATCAGGCCACGGGCCCGCAGTTGGCGCTCCAGTTCGGCTTCGTCGAACAGGCCCGCCCGCAGGCCCTGGAACACCTTGAGGATCCCGGCCAGCACGACCACGTTGAGCGCGGCGATCAGGTAGAGGAACCCAGCGGCCATCGAGGTCCCGACCACGCCGCCGATCGTCTCGTACCCGGAGCTCGGATCGACGACGGCCCCGAAGACGGCCTTGGCCGCGAAGCCGAGGCCGAGGCCGACCACGACGATGATGGCGGAGTGGCCGAGGGCGAAGAAGAACCCGGTGCCCAGCGGCCGTTTCCCATCGGCCATCAGCTTGCGGGTCGTGTTGTCGATAGCGGAGATGTGGTCGGCGTCGAAGGCGTGCCGTGCCCCCAGGGTCCAGGCCGTCAGGGCCACACCCAGGCCGATCCCCAGACCGGTGTAGCGGAAGTGGTGCGGCTGGATCGCGAACGCGAAGATGCCCCACCCCACCATGTTGAGCGCCAGGATGAACACGGTCATCCCGCTGAGCCGGGCCCACTCGGCGGGACTCAGCGCGCTCCGCGCCGCCCGCAGGCCCCCGGTCAACTGCATGGTTATCCTCCTGGTACCGGAGGATGAAGAGAGCCCTTGCGGGGACGCACCCTGGTGCGGCGCCCGCACGAACCGCCCTTCCTCCGAGGACCGGTTTCGCGGGCAGCACGGCCCAGGCGACCGGACTCGTCCCCTCGAAGGGGCTTTACCGTTGCGGGACAGTGCCGGGCTCTCACCGGACTTCGCTGAGCTGCCTGCCATCACGGCCGGTGGGCCGCGACATACGGAACCTATAAGCTCCGCCGCCACGCCGTCAAGGCTGATCAGATGATCAGCTATTGGCTATGGCAGACTGTCGGCGTGCATCTCCTGCCTGCCGAACGTCATGGCCAGCGCGTCATCGACGGCGAGCGCGTCTGCCAGGCCATCGAGGCCATCGGCGACGCCACCGCGCTGCGGGCCCGCGCTGCGCAGTTCGCCCTGCTGTCCGATCCCACCAGGCTGACCTTGCTCACCTGCATCAACGCGGCCGGGCCGATCAGCGTCTCCGACCTTGCGGCCGCCACCGGGATCACCGATACCACCGTCTCCCAGACTCTGCGGCATCTGCGCGCCAGCGGCACCGTCGCCGCCGAGCGGGACGGCCGGGTCGTCCGGTACCGCCTCATCGACAGCGCGATCACCGGGCTGCTCAGCCACTCCCCCGGCCAGCCGCAGCTGGCCTGACCGGCCCGGCATCAAGATCAAAACCTCGCCGGGGATATAACCAGACTGGTTTTGACACTGCCGCGGTCTACGGTGCTGGCATGGCCAAGGCGGCACGAGTACTGGCGGCGCTGAAGCGGGACGGGTGGATTGAGACCAGGCGCTCGGGTTCGCATCGAGTGCTTTCCAAGGACGACCAGCAGCGCATCTGGGCCTACCATGACGGTGTGGACCTGGGCACCCCGGCGATGGCCAGGATCGCCCGTGACTACGGCTACACGCTTGGTGAGCTGCGAAAGCTATAGGACGGTTTAGTGATGAGCGCCCTGCGGGTCGAGCTGTTCTTCGACGAGGAAGCCGGCAACTGGCACTATCGCGTGCCAGCGCTTGCACATTAATGGCGGAGGGACTCCGGCCCGTGAAGATGCCGAACGTGAATGCCTTTCAGCCATAGCATTTGCTCTTGAGGGCGACCCTCAGGACTTCGACGCGGACGCCGAAACGGTCACCTTCGACGTCAACGTCGCGCCAGCGGCCTGAAAACAAGCGCCAAGGCGCGACCACTTCCAGCCAAATCCCCCACATGCAGTACGGCGTGGGCGTAACTGCCGCTGGGGGATGCCCCAGCGGTCCGCCAGTTCAGTCACCCAGGCGGTGGCCGCGGCTGGGTCCACGGGCGGCGGTGCCACCACGACGAATTCGCTCACGCCGGCGGCGGCGAGATCGGGCAGGACGCCGGGATGGCCGTCGCTGAGCGCCACAGCCACGGTCAGCTCGCCCAGATCACGGCCGTGCTCCCGGCAGTATCCGGCCAGTGCCCCGATCCGCCCGGCGACCGCATCGGCCCGGAGATTGAAGCCGTACCAGCCGTCACCGAAGGCCGCGACGCGCTGCAGCGCCGGGTCACTGTTACCCCCCAGGACGATGGGGATCCGCCGCGCGCGCACCGGCTTGGGATAGACGCGGACCGCCTCGAACCGGGCGAACTCGCCGTCGAAGGAGGCGGCGTCGTCGGCCCACAGCGTCCGCATCACCGCGGCATATTCGGCCGTACGCTGGGCGCGCCGGGTGAAGGGGACGCCGAGCGCGGCGAATTCATCGGCCGACCAGCCGATTCCTACCCCGAGCGTGAACCGGCCGCCAGACAGCACGTCCAGCGTCGCGGCCTGCTTGGCCACCAGTACCGGATTATGCTCCGGCAGCAGCAGCACCCCGGTCGCCAGCCCGATCCGGCTCGTCACGGCGGCGGCGAAGGTCAGGCCCAGCAGCGGATCGAGCCAGTCCGCGTCGGGCGGGACGGCGATGGTGCCGTCGGCGGAATATGGGTAACGGGACCTGGGCTGGTCCACCAGCACGACGTGCTCCCCCGCCCACAAGGTGGCGAACCCGGCCTCCTCGGCCGCCACCGCCACGGCCCGAATGACCTCCGGGCGAGCGCCCGCCCCGATGCCCAGTGCGTGCAGGCCGACCCGCATGTGCCGCCCCTCCCCCGCTGGCATGACCGGCCCGGCCGAACTGGTTCCTCCCGATTTCCCGGACCAGTTTCCCGGGCCAGCCGCCAGGTTCCCGGCCGTCCCGCCGCTCTCGCGGGCCACGATCCTCGTTCCCGCAAACCGGTCCCGGCACACCCCGGTCGGAGGTCAGGACACGGAGTGGACGATCGTCGCCGTGTACTGACCGGCGATAGCGGCCGCGGGCACATTCACGTTGATCAGCGGATCCCAGGTGGCGGAGGTATCGCCGCCCACGGTGGTGGCGCTGACGACGGGCTGCGGGTCGCCGGACAGATTCGTCTCGGGCGCGGTGCTGAAGGTAGCTGACCCGGTGGTCGAGCCGAAGCCAGTGATGTCGTAGTAGGCATCGCTGGCCGGGATGGTCTCCGGCGCCGTCCCGCTGCCCGTGGTGAACCCGGTGGCCGAGACGGTCGCGGTCCAGTCGGCGCCGAAGCCCCGGTCGTCGGTGACCTGAACGGTGCCCAGGGCGGCGCTGGCGCTGCCGCCCGGGACCGTGGAGCCCAGGTCGGCGCTGATGGGCGCGGTCATGGACAATGCGCCGGCCATGACGGGGACGCTGACACCACAGCGCGGGTCGGTGCTCCCGGCCGGGCAGTCGCTGCCCGGATCCGCCGAGACGGCGGTGTTGGCCAGGATCCTGCCGCCCGTATCGGGGTCATTCACCGTGACCGAGTAGGTGATGGTGACGGTATCGCCGAGGGCGAGGTCGCCGGTCCAGGTCAGCACCGGATCGGCATAGCTGGCGGTGCCCGCGCTGGCGGTGGCGGGGCCGTTGTAGGCGGCGTCGCCCAGGACATTGGTCAGATCGTCCGTGACGACGGCGCCGGTGTAGGGGGTCTGGCCGGTGTCGGTGACGGTGATGGTATAGCCGACGGTGGCGCCGGGTGTGGTGGTGCTCACCGTGGCGGTCTTGGTGATGGTGAGGTCGGGGACCAGCACCATCACCGTGGCGGTGCACGCCGGGTCGGTGCCGCCGTCCGGGCAGTTGCTTCCCGTGGCCGCGGAGGTGACGGTGTTGATGAGGCGTTTGTCGCCGGTGTCGGGGTTGTCCACGGTAGCCGAGTAGGTGATGGTCGCGGTGTCCCCGGGGTTGAGGTCACCGGTCCAGGTCAGCGTCGGGCTGGCGTAGCTGACCGAGCCGCTGCTGGCGCGCGCGTTGTTGCCGTAGATTCCGTCGTTGAGGACGCCGCCGAGCGGGTCGGTGACGGTGATGCCGCTGTACGGGGTCTGGCCGGTATCGTCGACCGTGATCGTGAAAGCTACGGTCGAGCCGGGCGTGGTCGTGCTGACGTCGGCCGTCTTGGTGATGACCAGGGCCGGGGTCAGGACGTTCACGGTGGTGGTGCAGCGGGAGTCGGTGCCGCCGGCCGGGCAGTTGCTCCCGGCCGCTGCCGAGGTGACGGTCGTGGTGAGGGACTTGTCGCCGGTGTCGGGGGTGTTGACTGTGACCGAGAAGGTGATGGTCGCGGCGGCGCCGGGGGCCAGGTCACCGGCCCAGGTCAGGTTCGAGCCGTCGTAGGTGACTGAGCCGCTGGTGGTGGTGGTGCCGTCGTTGTTGAGGCGGCGTCGTCCAGCACGCCGGTCAGCGGGTCGGTCACGCTCACGCCGGTGTAGGGGGTCTGCCCGGTGTTGGTGACCGTGAGCGTGTAGACCACGGTGGACCCGGGGGCGGTGGTGCTCACGCTGGCCGTGTTCACGATCGTCAGGTCCGATACCTCAACCGTGACGGTGCAGCGGGGGTCGGTGCCACCGGCCGGGCAGTTGTTCCCGGCGGTGGCCGAGGTGATGGTGTTGGCCAGGACATGGGGGCCGGTGTCGGGGTTGTGCACGGTGACCGAGTAGGTGATCGTCGCGGTGTCCCCGGGGTTCAGGTCCCCGGTCCAGGTCAGGTCCGAGGCAGCGTAGGACACGGTCCCGGGGCCGGTGCCGGTGGTGACGGCGGCCGCGTCCAAGTTATAGGCGGCATCATCCAGCACCCCGGACAGCGGGTCGGTGAAGGTGGCGCCGGTGTACGGGGTCTGCCCGGAGTTGTTGACGGTGACGGTATAGCTGACGGTGCTGCCGGGTACGGCGGTGGCCGTGCTGGCGGTCTTGACGATGGTCAGCGCCGGGGTCAGGACCGGGACGATGAGCTGCAGGGGCTGGCGGTGGTGCCGGGCGGGCAGGTGGAGCCAGGGCCGAGTCGAGGCGGCGGTGGTGATGACCTGCTTGTCGCCGGTGTCGGGGTTGTTCACGGTCACGGAGAAGGTGATGACCGCGCTGAGCGCCCGGACCGCAGAGGTCCCGGTCCAGGTGAGCACCGGGCTGGTGTACGACACCGTCCCGACGGTGGCGGACGCGCCGCCGTTGTAGGCGGCGTCATCGAGCATCTGGGCGAACGAGTCGGTGACGGTCGCGCCGGTGTAGGAGGTCTGGCCGTTGTCGGTGACGGTGACGGTGAAGATGACCGTCTGGCCGGGCACCGCGGCGACGTAGTTCGCGGTCGTCACGATGGTCAGGGCCGGGGTCAGCACGTCGGTGACGGGGGTGCAGCGGGCGTCGGGGCTGCCGGCCGGGCAGTTATTGCCGGGGGCAGTGGACACGGCGGTGGCGGTCAGCACGTCGCTGGTGACGGGGTTGTTCACGGTGACGGGGGAGGTGATGGTGACGGTGCCGCCGATGGGGATGTCCCCGGTCCAGACCGTTCCGGTGGCCCCGATCGAACAGGGTCCCGGAGCTGGTTGTGACGGGTCCGTCGCTGGTGACGTTCGCGGCCAGGGCCGCCGTGCCGGTGCTGACGCTGATCCCGGCGTACGGGGTCTGCCCGGCGTTGGTGATGGTGGCGGTGTAGACCAGCGCGCCGCCGGGGATAGTGGGCTGGCGCTGACGGTGAAGTCGATCACCAGGTCCGAGACCGGCACCGTGGTGGTGCAGCGGGGGTCGGTGCCGCCGGCCGGGCAGTTGCTGCCCGCCTCCGTGGAGGTCACGGTGCTGGCCAGGATGTGGTTGCCGGTGTCGGGGTTGTTCACGGTGACCGAGTAGGTGATGGTGACGACCGTCCCCGGGGGTGAGGTCCCCGGTCCAGGACAAGGTCGAGGTCGAGTCAGCGTAGGACACCGTGCCGGTGCCGGTGGTCACGGCGCCTCGTCGTTGTAGGCGGCGTCGTCCAGCACCCCGGACAGCGGGTCGGTCAGGCTCGCGCCGATGTACGAGGTCTGCCCGGTGTTGGTGACGGTGACGGTGTAGGTGACGGTGCCGACGGGCACGGTGGTGGCCGTGCTGGCGGCCGTGGTGATGGTCAGGCCCGGGGTCAGGACCGGGATGGTGAGCTGGCAGGGGCTGGTGGTGGTGCCGGGCGGGCAGGTGGACCCGGCCGCGGCCGAGGCGGCGGTGGTGATGACCTGCTTGTCGCCGGTGTCGGGGTTGTTGACGGTCACGGAGAAGGTGATGGTGACCGACGCGCCCACCGGCAGGTCCCCGGTCCAGGTCAGGGTCGGGGCGGCATACGACAGCGTGCCGGCGCCGGTGCCGGTGCCGACGGCGGCCGCGTTCCCGTTGTAGGCGGCGTCGTCATCCAGCATCTGGGCGAACGACTCGGTGACGGCCGTCCCGGTGCATAGGGGGCCGTGCCCGGTGTTGGTGATGGTCAGGGTGTAGCCGATCACCTGGCCGGGCACCGCGAAGGTGGTGCCGGTGGCGGCCTGCACGATCGACAGGGCCGGGGTCTGCACGGTGGTGACGGGAGTGCACCGGGGGTCGCCCCCGGCCAGGCAGTTGTTTCCCGGCGCGGCCGATATCGCGGTGGCGGTCAGGATGTGGTCACCGGTGTCGGGGTTGTTGACGGTGACGGTGGAGGTGATGGTGACCGTCGCCCCGACCGGGATGTCGCCGGTCCAGACCGCCCCGGTCACCCCGATCGACAGCGTGCCCGAGGATCGCTGTCTGGTCGCCGTTGCCGGTGGCGTCGTCGCTGATCCCGGTGGAGTCGGTGCTGACGCTGATCCCGGAGTAGGGGGTCTGCCCGGTGTTGGTCAGGGTCGCGGTGTAGGTCACGACGCCGCCCGGGGTGGTGGTGGGGGTGCTGGCGGTGAAGTCGATCAGCAGCTGGGAGACCGTGACGGTGGCGGTGCACTGCGGGCCGGGGGCGGCGGCCGGGCAGTTGCTGTCCGCTGACGGGGAGCTGATCGTGCTGGCCAGGATCATGTTCCCGGTGTCGGGGTTGTTCACGGTGACCGTGTAGGTGATGGTGACCGACCCGGTGGCGGGCACGTCCCCGGTCCAGGTCAGGTCCGGGTTGGTGAACGATACGGCCCCGGCGCTGGCGGCGGCGTTGTTGTTGTAGGTGGCGTTATCCAGCACCCCGGTCAGCGGGTCGGTGAAGGCCGCCCCGGCATAGGCGGTCAGCCCGGAGTTGGCGATGGTGATGGTGTAGGCCACCGTGCCGCCGGCCACCGCGGAGGGCGCCGCCGTGGTCTGGGTGAACGTCAGCGTGGACGCGCCGACCACGGTGACGGTGGCGGTGCAGTTGGCATCGACGCCGCCGGCCGGGCAGTTGCTGCCCGGCGTGGCCGAGGTCACGGTGTTGGCCAGGGACTGGTTGCCGGTATCGGGGTTGTTCACGGTGACGGTATAGGTGATGATGACCGCGGCCGCGCCGATCGCCAGGTCCCCGGTCCAGGACAGTGCCGAGCCGTCGAAGCTGACGGTCCCGGCGGTCGCGGACGCGTTGTTGTTGTAGGTGGCGTCGTCGGTCACCCCGGACAGCGGGTCGGTGAAGCTGGCCCCGGTGTAGGGGGTCTGCCCGGTGTTGGTCACGGTGATCGTGTAGGTCACCACCCCGCCCGGGGTGGCCACCGCGCTGCTGCCGCTGGTCGTGGCCGCGGTCTTGACGATGGTCAGGGCGGGGGTCAGGACCGGGACGATCAGCTGGCAGGGGCTGCTGGTGGTGCCGGGCGGGCAGGTAGAGCCGGCCGCGGCCGAGGCGGCGGTGGTGGTGACCAGCTTGCCGCCGGTATCAGGGTTGTTCACGGTCACGGAGAAGGTGATGACCGCGACCGCGCCGGGGGCCAGGGTCCCGGTCCAGGTCAGCACCGGGGCGGCATAGGCCACCGCGCCGGTGGTGGCCAGCGCGTCGCCGTTGTAGGCGGCGTCGTTGGACATCTGGGCGAAGGACTCGGTGACGGCCGTCCCGGCGGCATAGGTGGTCGGCCCGGTGTTGTTGATGGTCAGGGTGTAGCCGATCACGTCGCTGGGCACCGCGCTGGTCGCGTTGGCGACCTGCGTGATCGACAGCTCTGGGACCAGCACCGGGACGCTGACCGAACAGGGATCGGTGCTCCCGGCCAGGCAGTTGTTGCCCGGCGCCGCCGTGGAGGAGGTGGCGGTCATCACCTTGTTCCCGGTATCGGGATTTTTCACCGTCACCGTCCCGGTCACCGTGACACTCCCGCCGACCGGGATGCTCCCGGCCCAGGAGATCCCGGTGGTGGTGACCGTCAGCGTGCCCGAGGTCGCGGTCCGGTCCCCATCGCCAGTGGCATCGTCGACGACGTCGACCAGGTTGGTGGCGATCGTGATCCCGGTATAGGCCACCTGCCCGGAATTGGTGAACACCGCGGTGAACCGGACCACCGACCCCGGCGTGGTGGTGGTCACGTCCGAGCTGGTCACGATCGTCAGCGCCGCCACCTCCACCGTCGCCGTGCAGGCCACCGCGCCGCTCCCGGCGGTGCAGTTGTTCCCGGCCGTCGCGGAGGTGACCGTGCTGGCCAGGATGTGGTCGCCGGTGTCGGGGTTGTTCACCGTCACCGAGAAGGTGATCGTCGCGACCGCACCAGGAGCCAGGTTCCCGGTCCAGGTCAGGTCCGGGCTGGTGAACGCCACCGTCCCGCCGCCGGTGGCGGCGGCGTCGCTGTTGTAGGCGGCGTCGTCCAGCACCCCGCCGAGCGGGTCGGTGAAGGTGGCCCCGGTATAGGCGGTCTGCCCCGAATCGGTCACCGTCACCGTGTAGGACACCAGCGCTCCCGGCGCCGCCGTGGCCGGGGCGGCGGTCTGCGCGATGGTCAGGGCGGGGGTCTGCCCCGCGACCGTGACCGTGCAGGCGGGACCCTGGCCGCCCGGCGGGCAGGTGCTGCCCACCGTGGCCGAGGTGACGGCGGTCACAATCACCTTGTCCCCGGTGTCCGGGTTGTTCACCGTGACCGAGAACGTGACCGTCACCGTCGCCCCGACCGCGAGGTCCCCGGTCCAGGTCAGGTTCGGGCTTGAGTACGTCACCGAGCCCGCGCTCGCCGCCGCGTTACCGTCGTAGCTGGCGTCATCCAGCGCCCCGGCCAGCGAGTCGGTGAAGGTCGCCCCGGTATACGGCGGTCGGGCCCGGATCGGTCACCGTCACCGTGTAGCCGATGACGGTGCCCGGCGCGGCCGCGCCGGTGTTCGCGGTGGCGGTGATGGTCAGCGCCGGGATCAGGACCGGCACGCTGACCGAGCAGTTGGGATCGTGGCCGCCTGCCGGGCAGTTGCTGCCTGGCGCGGCCGTGGTGATCGTGCTGGCCAGGACCTTGTTCCCGGTGTCGGGGTTGTTGACGGTGACGGTGCCGGTGATCGTGACCGTGCCGCCGGCCGGGATGCTCCCGGTCCAGGAGATGCCCGTGCCGGTCAGCGTCAGCGTGCCCGAGGTCGCCGTCTGGTCACCGTTGGGGGTGGCGTCGTCGACGACGTCGGTGATGTTCGAGGCGACCGTGATCCCGGTGTAGGGGACCTGGGCGGAGTTGGTGAACGTCGTGGTGAACCGGACCACCGAGCCGGGGGTGGTGGTGGTCACGTTCGAGCTGTTCACGATCGTCAGCACCGCCACATCCACCGTGGCGGTGCAGGCCGCGGCCGGGTTCCCGGCCGGGCAGGTGGACCCGGCCGTGGCCGAGGTGATCGTGCTGGCCAGGATCTTGTTCCCGGTATCGGGATTATTGACCGTGACGGAGAACGTGATCGTCGCGGCCGCCCCGACCGCCAGGTCCCCGGTCCAGGTCAGGTTCGGGCTGGCGAACGACACGGTCCCGGCGGTCGCGGCCGCGTCGGCGTTGTAGCTCGCGTCGTCGAGCACGCCGGACAGCGGGTCGGTGAAGGTCGCGCCCGTATAGGCGGTCCCCCCGGTGTTGGTCACGGTCACCGTGTACTGCACCACCGCCCCCGGCGCCGTCGCCGGCGCGCCCGCCGACACCGAGATGCCCAGCCCCGGCACCAGCACCTGAACCGAACTGGTGCAGCGGGGATCGGTGCTACCGGCCGGGCAGTTGCTGCCCGCGGTCGCCGAGGTCACCGTATTGGCCAGCAGCTTGTCGCCGTTGTCGGGGTTATTCACCGTCACCGAGAACGTGATCGTCGCGGCCGCCCCGACCGCCAGGTTCCCGGTCCAGGTCAGGTTCGGGCTCGAATAGGACACCGAGCCCGCCGTCGCGGACGCGTCGGCGTTGTAGCTCGCGTTATCGAGCACATCCGACAGCGAATCGGTGAACGCCGCGCCGGTATAGGCCGTCTGCCCGGAGTTGGTCACCGTGATCGTATAGCCCACCACCGTGCCGGGCGTGGGGGTACCCGGGCTGGCGGTCAGCGCGATCGTCAGGCCGGGCACCAGCACCGTGACGTTATTCGCGCACCGCGTGTCCGTGCTCCCGCTCGCGCAGTTATTGCCGGCCGTGGCCGAGGTGAGGGTGCTGGAAAGGACCTTGTTCCCATTATCGGGGCTGCTGACCGTGACCGAGAACGTGATCGTCGCCGCCGCCCCGACCGCGAGGTTCCCGGTCCAGGTCAGGTTCGGGCTCGAGTAGGACACCGAGCCCGCCGTCGCGGTCGCGTTGACGTTGTAGCTCGCGTCATCGAGCACCCCCGACAGCGAATCGGTGAGCGCCGCGCCGGTGTAGGCGACCGTGCCGGAGTTCGTGACGGTGATGGTGTAGTTAACGGTCGCGCCGGGGTTGGCGGTCGGGGGGCTTGCGGTCACCGCCATGATCAGGACCGAGACCGGGACGGTACTCGAGCACCGTGAGTCGTGGCTCCCGGCCGCGCAGTTGCTGCCCGTGCTGGTGGAGGTCACCGTGCTGACCAGGCTCTTGTCGCCGGCGTCGGGGTTGTTCACCGTGGCCGAGAGGGTGATCGTGGCGGTCGCTCCGACCGCAAGGCTGCCCGTCCAGGTCAGGTTCGGGCTGGTGTAGGAGACGCTGCCCGCCGACGCGGACGCGTCGCTGTTGTAGGTGGCGTCGTCTATGACACCGGACAGTGAGTCGGTGAAGGTCGCCGCGCTGTAGGCGGCGGAGCCTGAATTGGTCACGGAGACCGTGTAGTGCACGATCCCCCCCGGGACGGCCGCACTCGTTCCCCCCGCGCTGAGCGAGATCGTCAGCTGCGGGGCCGCGCAGGACTGGATGGACCCCGTGAACGGGGCGGCCTGGACCTGGCCGCCGTTCGGGCTGCCGCTCAGGCCGCCCTGCGCGTAGGCCGCTGCGATGATGCCGCCGTTCAGGCCGTTCTGGTCGTTGTCGTTCACCGTGGCGCCGGGCGCGTAGATGGTCCCCGGGACCGTCGACGACCCGCCGATCGTGACCTGCGTGGCCGTCGAGAAGTTCCACAGCATGTATCGCACGCCCGAGCTCTGGACACCATTGAAATTTCCCGGCGTCCAGGAAAAGTTGTTGGACACGCCGCTCGTGTTCACGTTGATAATCAGCGGCATGGTCGAGGTAGGTGAGTTATTGAACGTCAAGGTGGAGATGTTGGCCAGGTTGGCGGCCGAGATATCAAGGACATTCTGCGTGCCGGGGGTGAGCGTGACATAAGCGTTCGTGCCGGGGGAAAGCGGAAAAGTCAGCGCCTTCCTGTTCGCGTTCGTGAGCGCCAGCGAATTGGCGCAGGTCGCCATGTCGGCGGACTGGCTGGCGAATGTGGTGAACGCGCTGGCGAAGTCGATGAGACCCGACTGGCTCACTGAGGATGGCGGCTGAGCGACCGCCAGCGCGACCTGTGGCTTTGACTCGTAGCTGCCCCCGGTGGGGACGATGTGCGTCGGGTTGTTCCCGTTGTTGGGGATGATCGATCCGGTCATGTCGCCCACCTTGACGTAGGCGCTGGAGCCGACGCTGACCGTCCCGCCCGAGTTGCTTCCGGCCCAGTTGATTTTGCCGCCGACCAGCAGGCCGGTGGGCCGAGAATCACCGGGTGCCGTGTACGTTCCCGCCGTCTGGCTCGCCACGGTGAAGTTGCTGCCGACCGCGAGGTTGCCGCCCATCGCGACCGCCCCGGTGGTTGAGGTCGCGCCGAGGGCCGCGTTCCCCTGGACGAACACGGGAAAGCCCTGGTTTCCGGTCACCGGGTTGGCCGCGGCCGGCGCGAAGCCGCGGCCGGCCGCGCGGGCGTGACGGGCGGCCATGGGGCGCACCAGGGCCACCGTGCGCTGAGCCGCCGGGACGCCGTCCCCGCTGGTCAGCGACATCGCACCCGGCTGGACCGCCGTCGCGGCGGGGTCAGCCCCGAGCCGGGCCGCGGCGGGCGCCGGCCCCGCACAAAGGCTCGCGGCGACGAGCGTCCCGACGACGCCTACGGCCAGCAGCCGGGGCATCGGCCTTCCCGGAACGCGCATGGCGGTAATCCGGCGCTCAGCAGCGGCCGCCGGATAATGACGCGAACGGGCCACCTCATCCAAATCCCCCTATAAACCGGCCAAGCCAGGCGCTCTAGCGAAATCGGGCACTTCTCCCGTATGCCGCGGGTAATATCTTTCTTAAATCCACCAGCATAAATGGTGACACCCGCACTTTGCAGAGTCCTTTCGGCGGAGCCGTGGCTGAAATGGTCATACATTCACCATCTAGAAATGGAAACCCTACCTGCCTGTACCCTAGGTAATCAAGATCTAAGCCTCGATCCACCGCTATGCCGGTCGCTCGTTTGGCGGGCGTCGGCCGCGGACATACCGGCAGGGAGGCAAGTTGCTTTCCGGGGGGCTGAAGCAGCTGAAATCGCACCGAATGCGGCGCCGAACGAGGGGTGATGCCGAGGTGCCGCCACCGCCGCGGCGGGAGAGCGCGCCACGGCGCGAGCTCGAACTCACGTGCGTGCGCAACCTGCTGTCCGCCACCGCGGAACGGGTGTACTTCAAGGACCTGCAGAGCCGGTTCCTTTTGGTCAGCGCAGGCTGGATCGCCGCATGCGCCCCGGACCATACCGCGGCCGAGCTGATCGGGAAGACGGACTTCGACTTTTTCAACGAGGAGCATGCCTCCACCGCTTTTGAAGACGAGCAGCAGATCATCCGCACCGGCGAACCGATCATCGGGAAGCTGGAGCAGGAAACCCATGGCGGCCAGGCGCTCGCCTGGGTGTCGAGCACGAAAATGCCACTCCGGGACGAAAGCGGCCGGATCATCGGCACCTTCGGCATCTCGCGCGAGGTGACCGCACAGATCAGAGCCGAGAAAGCCCTGGCCCACCAGGCTCTGCACGACCCGCTCACCGGGCTGCCGAACCGCATCGCGCTGCTGGACCGCCTGTCCCAGGGGCTGCTCGCCATCGAACGGCATCCTGCGCGGCTGGCGGTGCTCTTCATCGATCTGGACAACTTCAAGGAGATCAACGATTCCTACGGTCACGATGCCGGCGACCTGGTGCTCGGCGCGGTCAGCCGCCGGCTCTCGGCTGTCGCCCGGCGCGGTGACACGGTAGCCCGCCTCGGCGGGGACGAGTTCGTGATGCTGTGCGGGGATCTGGACAGTCATGTTGTCGTCCGTTCCATCGGCGACCGGATCATCCGGTCGATCGCCGTGCCCTACGTCTACGGCGGGCGGGACTTCTCCGTCACCTGCAGCGTCGGTATCGTCGTCACCGGCGACGCGGCCGCCGAGCCCGACGAGCTGATCGGCCACGCGGACAGGGCGATGTACGAAGCGAAAAAGGCCGGACGCAACCGCTGTCAGGTGTACAACCCGGCGCATCGCGCCCGCGTGGAGAAGAACATGCTGCACAACGAGCTGTGCCGCGCCATCGAGAATTCTGAGCTGTTCCTGGTCTACCAGCCGCTGTTCTCGCTGAAAGCGCGGTCGCTGACCGGTGTCGAGGCCCTCGTGCGCTGGCGCCATCCCAGCGGCGCGGTCATGCCACCCGGCGACTTCATCCCCTTCGCCGAGGAAAATGGGCTGATCGGGGAGCTCGGCTCGTTCGTTCTGGACGAAGCCTGCCGCCAGCTCGCCGACTGGGCTGCGCGGGACGGCTGGCCGGGTGCCTTCACCATGGCGGTCAACGTCTCCGGGCGCGAGATTTTGGATCCCGGGCTCCCCGGGCGAGTGGCCGAGATGGTCCGGCGTCATGGCCTTCAACCACCGCAGTTGTGCCTGGAGATCACCGAGACCGCACTCATTGCGGAAGTTGGCGACGTCCAGGAGACCCTGTCCGCGCTATCGGCCATCGGCGTGCGCATTGCCCTTGATGACTTCGGGACCGGCTATTCCACGCTCGTTTATCTTCAGCGGCTGAACGCGGACGTCCTGAAAATCGACCGCAGCTTCGTTGAGCACATCAGCCGGAGTACCCGCGACCGCGAGATCGTCGCCGCCCTGACGGCGATGTCGCACGCACTGGGGATGACCGTGGTCGGCGAGGGCATCGAGACGAGCCAACAGCTCGCCATCCTGGCCGACCTGGACTGCGACGTAGGTCAGGGGCTGCTCTTCGGGCAGCCCCTGACCCCCGAAGAAGTAGTTGCTGAGGTCAACGTGCCAGGTCAGAGGGGGTTTCGCGACCGGTAGCGGCAACTTCCTGCCCACGCCAGCACCGCCGCCCTAGCAGGGCCCAGGCGACGCGGACCGCCGCGAACCCGGCCCCGCGTATCGCCGCATCCTTGCCATTCCCCCCGTCTCCGTGTAACGCTCGACGTATGACCGTATTCTTAGCGTTAGATCCAGGCAGCCTCTTCGCCGCACAGTGGAAGGGGTGAGTTCATGCGTCCTGTGCAGCTCCCGTGGCGTACCGGCGGGCGGCGTGGCCGGACGATCCACGTCCAGCTCCGCGCCGACCCTTCAGATGCTGACCCGTTCGCCGGGATCATGGACACACCTGAGCTTGCAGCGGAGGCGGTGTTCGCGCATAACGCGGTCCTGTCGGTACGGCCGCCCGCTAATGGTTCCCCCCCAGGGGGCCAGTTATGGTGCGGGAGCCGGTGCCCGGCCTTGCGGGGGTGCCGTGGCGTGTGGGCGGCTTCGCGGATCTTGCGGTGTTCGCGCAGGCCGGCAGTGAGCCTGCGCTGGCGGATGTGATCGTGTGTGTCGCGGCGGCACCGGAGATCGCGGTGCTGGTGTGCGAGCTGCATAATGCGGGGCTGGCCGTGCAGCCGGGGACACGTGAGGTGAACCGGCTGATCCGTGAGCATCTGGCTGTTGACCGGGCTGGCGGCGGCCGACGGCAAGAAATCCTGGAGACCACCATCGGCCCCGAGGGGCGGACGGGAATGGATGCTGGGCGCTGAAGTGCCAGGCGCTGTCAGGTGAGGGGCGTTGGCGGGACGCTGGGCAGTGCCTCAATCCGCGCGTCGTCGTCCGGCAGCAGCTCGTCCGGGCGCATGCCGCCAGCAGCAGGACCGGCGACGGCGGCCAGCACGAACAGTTGCTCCGGGCTCCGGTAAGCACTGGCGTCCGGCAGCAGGCAGTCCCGCGCAGTGTCGCGGATGTCCGCGTGGCCCAGCGCCCGCGAGGTCAGCACCAGCGTGACGAACGCCTGCCCGATCTTCTCTGCCTCGGAATACTCGTTGTCCATGATGTCCATGATGCACCCGCCCCGTCAGGATGCCCTGTGCCGGTCAGCCAGGTCCCAGGGGACACCGGGTGGGTGCGACCGCGCCCTGTTCGATCAGGCTGTCGATGTCTTCTTTGCTGAACTTGCCGGACAGCTGAGACCGTCTGCGAACACTCAGTTGGCGGACCCGCCGTACTAGTCTTCCGGTACGTGCGGTGCGACCACGGGGCGACCAGGGCGACGGAATCGCCGGCGACACCTGAGCGCGGGCGCCGCCGGCGCGTGCCGGGCCCACGGAGGACCGCGATCCCCGCCGCCGCGGGGGCCGCCGCATTGGCCGTGGCCCTCGCCGCCGCGGGATGCGGCGCGGCCCCCGCCGGCCAGGACCGGGGCACCACGTCCCCGTCCCGCCCGGCCAGCAGGCCCGCCGCGGCGGGCCCGGCCTCCCCGGTGCGCCCCACGGCCCCTGCGGCCCCCGCGGCCCCCGCGGCCCCCGCGGCCCCGTCCTGCCCGGCCGCGGTCTACAGCCGGATGACCGAGGCCCAGCGCGTCGGCCAGCTATTCCTCGTCGGACTGGCCACCGACCAGCTCGACCCGGCCACGGCCGCCACCATCCGGTCCGATCACTTCGGCTCGGTGCTGTTCGGGACGACCAGCTACGCCGGGGTCACCCAGACCCGCGCCGTCACCAGCGCCGTGCAGTCGCTCGCGTCCACCCAGGACACCGCGGGGGTCCGGTTCTTCGTGGCCGCAAACCAGGAGGGCGGGCAGGTTCAGCAGCTGCAAGGGCCCGGTTTCGCGGCCATCCCCGCCGCGCTGGATCAGGGGCTGGTCACGCCGGATGCCCTGCAGCCGCAGGCCGAAGCCTGGGGGCAGGAGCTCCGGGCGGCCGGCGTCAACCTCGACCTGGCGCCGGTCATGGACGTAGTGCCGCCCGGCACCGACCAGCAGAACGCGCCGATCGGGGCGCTGCAGCGGGAATTCGCCCACGACCCCGGCACCGCCGCGGCGCACGGAGTGGCATTCCTGCGCGGCATGAGCCAGGCCGGCGTGGCGACGACGGCCAAGCACTTCCCCGGGCTGGGCCGGGTCCGCGGCAACACCGATTTCACCTCGGGCGTCGTGGACACCGTCACCACCGCGCAGGACCCCTCCCTGCAGACGTTTCGGGCGGCCAGCCAAGCGGGCGTGCCGTTCGTCATGGTCTCGCTGGCCACCTATACGCGGATCGACCCGCAGCACCTCGCGGTGTTCTCCGCGCGGGTGATGCGCACGACCCTGCGGCAGGAGATCCACTTCGGCGGCGTCATCGTCTCCGACGACATGGGCGCGGCCTCGGCGATGGGCGGACTATCCCCCGCCGCCCGGGCCATCGGCTTCCTGGCCGCGGGCGGGGACCTGATCACCACCGTCAGCGTGCCGGTGGCCGCCGCGATGGACAACGCCGTGCTGCAGCGGGCGGCGCAGGACGGGACGTTCCGCGGGCAGGTCGGCGCGGCGGTCATGCACGTGCTGGCCGCCAAGCAGGCCTACGGCCTACTGCCCTGCCCGGGATGAGCCGCGAGGCTGCACACCTGGCGAAGGCAGAGCGGCAGATCGCCGATCAGGTGGCGGCGCCGCGGACGATCGCCGGCGGCAGCGCGCCGGGATACTGATGGCGCAGCACGACGGCCCATTGCCGAGATAAATAGATATCAGTATGCTAGATATGTGTTATCATGTTCGTCCAGCGCAGGAGGCTCCAGATGGTTACTCAGAAGGCAACGGCCGCGGGCCCGGGAACAGTCACCCAGGGCAAAGCGGCGCCCGGCGCGGAACGGCCCGGCCGGCGGGTGACCGAGCGGGCGGCCCGGTCCCTGCCGGGCATACCCATGCTGGTGCTGGCCATCGTCCTGCTGCTGGCCGGGGTGGCGCTGCTGGTGCTGGCCGCTCACGAGAGCGGGGCCGCCAACACGCTGCTGATAACGCTCGGCATCCTTCTGCTCATCGCCAATGCCCTCGTCTGGCCCGGGCTTTTCGCCGTCGTGCCCGGCCAGGCTCGTGTCGTGCAGCTGTTCGGCCAGTACCGCGGCACCATCCGCGACTCCGGCCTGCAATGGGTGAACCCGTTCACCCGCCGCATCGCGGTCTCCACCCGGATCCGCAACCAGGAGTCGGCGCAGGCCAAGGTCAACGACGCCGACGGCAACCCGATCGAGATCGCCGCCGTGGTCGTCTGGCAGGTTCAGGACACCGCCAGCGCCGTCTATTCCGTCGACGACTTCACGCAGTTCGTCACGATCCAGACCGAGACCGCCGTCCGGCACATCGCCTCCAGCTACCCGTACGACAACCGGGGCAGCGGCGCGCTGTCGCTGCGCGACAACGCAGAAGAGATCACCGAGCGGCTGTCGGCCGAGCTCACCAACCGGGTCGCGTCGGCCGGCGTGCACATCATCGAGTCGCGCCTGACCCGGCTGTCGTACGCCCCGGAGATCGCTCAGGCCATGCTGCGCCAGCAGCAGGCCAGCGCGGTCGTGGGCGCGCGGTCGCGCATCGTCGAGGGTGCCGTCGGCATGGTCAAGCTGGCCCTGGAGCGGCTGCAGGAGGAGGGCGTCGTCGAACTGGACGAGGAGCGCAAGGCCGCCATGGTGTCCAACCTGCTCGTGGTCCTGTGCAGCGAGCAGGCGACCCAGCAGGTCGTCAACACCGGCTCGCTATACCAGTAATGAACCCCACGGATGAATCCGGGGGCTTGCGGATCGCGCCCGTGACTGGAGGTCACGGTTCACGCCGCGTCCGGCAGCATCACGGCTGCCCAGCCAGAGATGTTCCTGGCTGCGAAAGTGTCTGCTGGCCCAGCGAGGCCGCAGCTTGTGCAGCGGAACGTGGCCTGATCCGGGCGGTTCCGCTTGTCGATGTGGCCGCACCCTGGGCACCTTCGGGAGGTGTTCCGGGGATCCACCAGCGCCACGGGGACACCTGCGAGGGTGGCCTTGTAGGCGATGAATGCCCGGAGCTGGAAGAACGACCAGCACAGCCGGTCAGCGCGCTGAGCTTTCCGTACCGTTGCCCGGGTGTTGATCCCGCTCAGGTCTTCGAGCTTGATCCCGCGCCGGGTGTCTTTGGCTTCGCTGACCAGGGCCTTGCTTATGCAGTGGTTCACGTCCCGGGCGAACCGGGCTTCCTTGCGGCGGCGGCTGGCGAGCAGCCGTTTCGCGGACTTGGTTCCCTTCGACTGGAGCCGGGCCCGCAACTGCCGGTTCCGGTACCGCACAGCCCGGACTGCCTTACCGCAGTAGGTGGTTCCGTCGGAGTCGGCGGCGATGTTGACGATGCCGAGGTCCACGCCCAGCCATTCGTCTGGCTCCGGTCCGGCGGGCGGTTCGGGGACGTCGATCACGACAGTGAGGTAAAACTTCCCGTCCCGCCAGATCAGGTCCGCTGCGCCCCGCAGGACCGTTCCCGTGGTCCCCAGCCACCGGCCCTGCCAGACGACCGGGACGACGATCCGGCCGCCAAGGGTCAGGATGGATACCCGATCCCGGCCTTTCCACGACAGGATCCGCTGGTCATAGGCGACCGCGCCGAGCGGCCGGAACACGGGCTTGATCTTCTTGTCCCGCTTGTACGCCTCGCACGCCTTGCTGATCGCCCGCACGGCCATCTGCGAGGACAACTTGAACGTCTCCCGCAGATCGGCGTAGACAAGCGGCTGGAGCCGGATCTTGTTCGCTGTCCGGTGCTCGAACGCGACCTCAGCGGCGCGGGTAGCGGCGGCGTTGCACGCCCGCATCGTCGCCAGCAGGGCATCCGCCTGCTCAGGCGAGGGTGCGAGCTTCAGCATCTCCGTCACCAGCACACCATAGATACTAGCGTTCAATGCATGCAGGTGCACGGCGACACGCCCAGTGCACTCCCATTCCTCCCCATGCCTGAAGGCAGGGGCTTCCTAGGAGCTTTCAGGTGACGGCGGCCATATCAGTTACGGCGGCTGCGCCGGTGAGGGCAGGCGGGGGGCCGGTGTGAGCGAGCGCAAGAGCGTCCTGCTGCGGCTGGACCCCGCCGTCCACGACGCGCTGGCCAGATGGGCTAACGACGAGCTGCGCAGCACCAACGCCCAGATCGAGTTCCTGCTCCGGCGGGCGCTGGCCGAAGCGGGACGGCTACCTCACCACGCCGGGCCGATGCGCCCCCGCGGCCGGCCACCCGCCAGCGACCCGGCCGATGCGCCCCCGCGGCCGGCCACCCGCCAGCGAGACGCCGAAACCAGCCGGCCAGCGGGCGATAAACGGTCCGGCTAACGCCGCCCAGTGGCCGGGGTCCTACCGGCCCGGCACAGACCTGAACCCGAGCACATCTATGGAGGCGGCCCGCATGCGCAGATGCGGTGCCCCCCAGGAGCCTGGCCACCCTGCCACCGGCCTTCGCTCGTACACTTTTGGACATGTTGGCGTCATCATGAGCTCCCGGGCCCGCGCGGTCAGCCTTGCCGTCCGTAATGCCTTGTTCACCGTTGTGGTGCCGGGGCTCGGCGGAGCCTGGGTCCCCTGGTGGATCCTGACGCGCCACGGGGGCACCGCGACTCCGGCCGCGTGGGAGGCGATCCCGGTCATCGCGGCCGGGACGGCCCTGTACGTGTGGTGTGCCTGGAACTTCGCGGTGGTGGGACGCGGCACGCCCGGCCCGTGGGACGCACCCAGGCACGTGGTCGCGGCCGGGCCCTACCGCTGGGTGCGCAACCCGATCTACGTGGCCGCGATCGTGATCGTCCTGGGCGAGGCGTGGCTGTTCATGTCCCTGCCGCTGCTGGCGTACGCGGGCGCCATGGCGGTCTTCTTCCACCTGTTCGTCACCGGCTACGAAGAACGGACCCTGCGCCACCGCTTCAGCACAACCTACCCGGAGTACCGCCGCACGGTCCCGCGCTGGATCCCCCACCCGCCGCGCCACAGCTGAGCCCCCTCCCGGACAGCCCGGCACCGGTGCGGGCGCATCCAGGGCCTCGTTCGGCCAGGATCTCCCGGTGGTGAGACGGTGCCACCCGTTCCGGCTGCCCCGGCCTGCGGCGCTGGGGCGGAGAACGGGCCGAGCGCCCGCGCCCAGATGGACGCTGGCCGCGATCGGTTGTTATTGCTGGCTGGCCTCTTGGAGGATGAGGTGCTCGCTGGGCATTCGGCCGGGAGCCCGCAGCTGGCCGATGGCGGCCGGCTCACCGCGGATGGTGACGGCCACGCCTTCCTCGCAGAGGCAGCCGAGTCCAGCAAGCGCCGCACCGCCCCTCAGCGTCGCGACGGCCAGGTCGACCAGCACGCCGGTCTTCGGCGGCAGGATGTCCAGGGCCAGCCGCAGCTGGCTGACGGCAAACGAATCGATCTCGCCCTCGACACGCAGATCCCCCGCGTCGGCAAAAAGGCGGAACTGAGGGACCGGGCGGGCCGCCGAGGACAGCGGATGCAGCGTCGCCAGGTGGCGCAGCCTGCCCACGTCGACCTTCTTCCGGTCGAACGCGCACAGGCCGGTGACCTGGTTTTCCGACATGAAGCGGTCGGCGACGACTTCCCACCGGATCCATGCCGTCAGGCGTCCCTCATCGGTGACGAGCGGCGTGTTGTCGGCCGCGACCCGGATCCCGCTGTAGCCCTCAGCCAGGGCGTCTGCGAGGGCTGCGGCGAAAGTGGCCCGCTGGCCGGGCGCGTCGACGATCCCCGAGGGCCCGTAGACCTCCGCGATGCTCGCGACCTGAAGCACGCCCGGACCGGCCAGGCCAGCCACCGCGGCGGGGTCAGGGCTATCGGCCACGTACATGAGCCGCTCGCCCCTGGCCGCACCTTCGGCGAGGAATGGCCTGGCCAGCGCGGCAAATTCGGCCGGGCCAGCGAACGTCCAGCCCATGTGGTCATGCGGCCGCATCCGGAGGCATTCAAACCGTAGGCCGTGACTACGCATAACAGGTCGTATCGGAGCAACCCGGAGCCATGGGCACCAGAATCACATCCCGCTGAATGCCTGTCCAGCCCGACCGGCCGGAGCGGGTGCGCATGGAAGCCGAAGAGAACCTCATCGGGCCGCTCCGAGCCATTCCGCTCGTGAGCGGGGCAGGACCTCATCCCCGGTGGGTGATGTGCGATCCGCGGCAGCGCCGCAGGATACGGGCCATCGGGGAGCACATCGAAGAGATCAGGAGGGGTCCGGGTGCCAATTGTCGAGTATGAGTCCGGTACTGCGTTCCCGGGGGTGATCGGGCGGACCGCTGATGAGTCCACGCCGGCCTGGCCCGCTCCGGTGCGAGCCGGTGAGGGCGCGCCTAACGTGCTGTTCATCGTGCTGGATGACACCGGGTTCGGGCAGCTCGGCTGCTACGGCAGCCCGATCCAGACGCCCAGCTTCGACGCGCTCGCGGCGGACGGCCTGCGTTACAGCAACATGCACACGACAGCGCTGTGCTCGCCGAGCCGGTCGTGCATCCTCACCGGCCGCAACCATCACAGCAATGCGATGGCCGCCATCACGGAGCTGGCGAGCGGCTATCCCGGGTACAACGGCGTCATCCCGTTCGAGAACGGCTTCTTGTCCGAGATGCTCGTCGAGCACGGCTACAGCACCTTCATGGTCGGGAAGTACCACCTGACGCCGAGCAACCAGGAGACGGGCGCGGGCCCGTTCGACCGGTGGCCGCTGGGGCGCGGGTTCCAGCGTTTCTATGGGTTCCTGGGCGGTGACACCAGCCAGTGGTATCCGGATCTGGTGTACGACAACCACCAGGTGGAGCCGCCGCGAACGCCCGAGGAGGGCTACCACCTCAGCGAGGACCTGGTCGACAAGGCGATCGAGTTCATCTCCGACGTCAGGCAGGTCGACCCGGCCAAGCCGTTCTACCTGAACCTGTGCTTTGGCGCCACGCATGCGCCGCATCACGTGCCCAGGGAATGGGCGGACCGGTATGCGGGCGTCTTCGACGATGGCTGGGACGCCTACCGGGAGCAGGTGTTCGCCCGGCAGAAGGAACTCGGCATCGTTCCCGCGGACGCCGAGCTGTCGCGTCACGATCCCGACGTGCCCGACTGGGCGTCGCTGCCCCCGGCGGCCCGCCGCCTCTACAGCCGGATGATGGAGGTCTACGCCGGCTTCCTGTCCCACACCGATCACCAGGTCGGGCGGCTGATCGAGTTCCTGCGGCAGCAGGGGGACCTCGACAACACCCTGATCATGGTCGTCTCCGACAACGGCGCCAGCGCCGAGGGCGGTCCCACCGGGACCACCAACGAGGCGCAGTTCTTCAACAACGCCCAGGAGCCGCTGGAGGAAAGCCTCAAGCTGATCGACGAGATCGGCGGCCCGAAGCACTTCAACCACTACCCGTGGGGCTGGACGTGGGCCGGGAACACGCCGTTCCGCCGGTGGAAGCGGGAGACCTACCGGGGTGGCGCCAGCGATCCGTTCATCGTCTCCTGGCCGGGGCGGATCACGGCCCGGGGCGAGATCCGCACGCAGTACGCGCACATCATCGACATGGTGCCCACCGTGCTGGACCTGCTGGGCCTCAAGCCGCCCGACACGATCCGCGGCGTCACCCAGTCACCCCTGCACGGCGTCAGCTTCGCCCACACGCTGAACGACGCGGCCGCGGGCAGCAACCGCCGCACGCAGTACTTCGAGATGCTGGGTCACCGGGCGATCTACCACGACGGCTGGCGGGCCGTCTGCCCCTGGCCCGGCCCGTCGTTCGCCGAGGCGGGCATGGGCTTCGGGCAGCCGATCTCGTCCCAGAGGCTGTCCGAGCTGGACGCCACGGCCTGGGAGCTTTACCACGTGGCGACCGACTTCGCCGAGAACCACAACGTGGCCGCCGATCATCGCGACCGGCTGATCGCGATGATCGGGACGTGGTACGTGGAGGCGGGCAAGTACAACGTGATGCCCGTCGACGGCAGCGGCCTGGCCCGCATGATCGCCGAAAAGCCGCTCCTCGCGGTGCCCCGGGACCGCTACACCTACCGGCCCGGCACGCAATCGATCCCGTTCTTCGCCGCGCCCAGGGTCCTGAACCGCCCGCACAGCATCACCGCGCAGGTCGAGATCCCGGCGGGCGGGGCCGAGGGTGTCCTGCTGTGCCAGGGCACGGCCGCCGGCGGATACTCCTTGTTCGTCAAGGACGGCAAGCTCCGCTACGTCCACAACTACGTGGGCCGGGCCGTGTACGGGGTGGAATCCGGCATCGTCCTGGCGCCAGGCCAGCACACGCTCAGGTTCGAGTTCGAGCCGACCGGGGAGCCCGACCTGATGCGCGGCAGGGGCGCGCCCGGCAGGCTCCAGCTCTACGTGGACGGCACCCTCACCGGGAACGCGGAGGCGCCCGTCACCACGCCGTTCGTGCTCAACCCCGGTGCGCTCACCTGCGGCGCCAACCCCGGCTCCGCGATCACCGACGACTACGCCAGCCCGTTCAAGTTCACCGGCACCATCCACAGCGTGACGGTGGACGTCAGCGGAAAGCTGACCGAGGACTCCGAAGCCGAGCTGCGCATGCACATGGCCCGCCAGTAAGCCGCCCGGCCAGCGCAGCAGGGACGCGGAACGCCGTGTCGCTGGCCGTGCGGATGGCGAGGACCCGGCCGGCCACCGGGGACGAACGCGCGCTGATGGCGCGATTCGGCCTGGAGCCGGCCTGAAGCGCTGCGGCAGCGGCGGGAGGGGCCATTGATCAGCCCCTGATTCAGGGTCTTTCTGTGGTCGGCATTTAACCGGATCGCCGTGCGGAACGTTGCGTTTGCTCCGGTCCCGGGAACTAACAGTGTGACCACGCACCAACACCCAGAGTAGCGCTTCGATTACGAAGCGTTTATACTCGGCCGTTAGGTAGACAACATCGTCCGAGGCCGTCAACATGCGGCTGGCCATCCCATACGGGACAGGCGGGCCCACCCGGTCTCTCGGGGGGAATCATGCGCAAGTCACTGTTCACCGTCCTCGGCACCGCGGCCGCCCTCGGCGCCGCACTGCTCACCACGACCGCCGCATCAGCGGCCCCGCAAGCACGCGCCGCCCCGGCCACGTGCACCCCAATGCAGGCACCCCATCTATCGGCGGTTCCTCACCACCGTCACCTTCACCGTCACCACCGGCGCCCTGGCCATGACCGCCCCCCCACCGCCGACCTACTCAGCGGCTCACCACCACCGCCGGCACCGGCACCGCCTCCACCATCACCGGCAACCTGGGAGGCAACGTCATCGTCACCGACAACCGGGCCCTGCTCGCCGCCACCTGGACCGCCACCGCATCCCACACCGACTTCACTGGACCACTGGCACGGCCACCGGCGCCACGAGACCATCCCGGCCGCCGACGCCACCTACACCCCGGCACCATCACCCCCACGGGGACCATCACCGCCACCGCCCCCGCCGTGGGCACACCAACCATCACGCTCTCCGGTACCGCCGCGCCCGTCGTGGACGGCACCGCCGGCGTCGGCAACAACTCCGCCACCTGGGACCCGACGATCGCCGTCGCCGTGCCCGCTACCGCCGTCGGCGGCGCTTACACCGGCACCCTCACCCAATCCGTGGCCTAACCCGCACGGCACCCACCACGACGCGGGCCCGGCCGGCACCCACGCACCACCGGCCGGGCCCGCCCCCATGCCCACGCCACATCCACGCCAGGCCCGCCCCCTCCCGGGCCCGGCCCCACGCCAGGCCGGTGCCTCGCCAGGCCGGTGCCTCGCCGGGCCCGCCACGAACCAGGAGGAAGACATGCGCCGACTGCTCGGCACCATGACGCTGGCCGCGGTAGCCGGAACCGGGGCGGCGATCGGGCCCGCGGTGGCCGTCGCCGCGACACAGCCGCAGACCAGACCGGTCCAGGAGTTCGGCGCCCGGCTCGTCGATGTTCCGGTCTCCGAAGCGAAAAATCCGCGCGGCCTGCGCTACATCATCGACTACCTCCCGACCGGGACCACCATCCACCGCAGGATCTTCGTCGAGAACCACGAGAAGCAGACGGCTCACTTCACCGTCTACCCGGACGCCGCCCAGATCAGCGATGAATCGTTCACCGGCGACGCCGGGGCGACCCGCAGCGAGCTGACCGGCTGGATCAGCGTGCAGCACCCGGAGGTCACGCTGGGCCCCGGCGCGTCCGTGATGGACATGGTCACGATCGGGGTGCCAGCGGGGGCCACCCGGGGTGAGCACTACGGCGTGATCTGGGTCCAGCAGGCGGCCGACGCGCGCGCCGCCGGCGGGTTTCAGGTCAAAGTGGTAGACCGGGTCGGAATCCGCATCTACCTGGCCGTCGGCCAGGGCGGCGCCCCGCCGACGAACTTCGCCATCACCTCCATCACCGGGCACCGGTCAGCCAAGGGCCAGCCGTCCCTCGTCGCCGACGTGGACAATACCGGCGGCCGGGCCGTCGACCTGAACGGCACCGTGAGCCTGACCGCCGGCCCCGGTGGTACCAGCGCCGGCCCGTTCCCGGGCAAGCAGATCATCACCCTCGCCCCCGGCCAGTCGGGACCCATGAGCTTCACCCCGCCCAAGTCCCTGCCCGACGGTCCCTGGCAGGCCAAGGTGACCATGGTGAGCGGCCTCACCGTGGCTACCCGCACGGAGACGATCGATTTCGGCGTGCTCGCGTCCTCGGCCGGCCTGCCCATGATGGCCTGGGTCGGCATCGCTGTCGCCCTCGTCCTGGTCATCGCCTTCTTCGTGGTGTGGCGTGCCCGCCGGCACCGCCAGGTACCAGCCTGAGGTCGCCATCCCTGCTTCCACACACGTGAGGATGAGCAAGACCAGGCACATGACGGGAATGCTGAGTGTCAGCACGAGGATCTCTACGATGTCCATGGCAGCTATCCATGCCTTTGTCCCTGGACCCGGCATGGCCGGGCACCTAGTCTGTGGCGTGGGAATCGTCAGAGGTTCTGGTGGAGACGGATTGCGGTGCGACCGGGCGAGGAGTAGATCTGCACGAGGTCGCAGAGCTGGTTGGCGAGCCAGAGACCAGCTCCGGGCGCGGTATAGGGAGTGGGCGGAAGGCGGCCAGCCAGCGGTGAGGTGATGTGGCCGTGATCGGAAACCTCGCAGACCAGCGACTGGTCGTCGGTCCAGGCGTGGAGCTCGCCCCCGCCGCCGTAATGAAGACTGTTGCTGGCGATCTCACTGACCGCCTGCACAATCGCGGTGGCTGACTGCGGGTCCAGTCCGGCCCGCTGGGCCAGGTCGGCGACGAACGTCCGCACCTTGCCGAGGCCGCCGGGCCGGATATCCAGGTAAGCCGAGCCGGCGGGGCGGGGCGGCAGCCGCCGGGCGAACGGGTCCGCGAGATTGATGGGCCGGAAGCTGCGCGCCTTCCGGTCCCGGCCGGGGACGACGAACGGGTGGGTCCGGTGAGCCTCGTCGATCACGTCGGCGGCCAGCGCCTCAAGATCGTAGGGGCACAGCAGCCAGAAGGGCGTGGAAACGTCAAAGGCGACGTTCAGCAGAGCCTCGTGGAGCTGGCATTCGGCCAGCTCGGCCGGGGAGCGCCCGGGATCTACCGGTTCCCCGATCCCGTACAGCTGCGAGGCTCCGGCGTGGCCTTGCACGAAGGCCCGCCAGGCAGAGATGATCCGCCCGGGGTTGCCGCCGACCTCGGCCATGTCAGCGAAGCTGACCTGCCCGGCCTCGGCTCCCAGCTCGCTGCGGAGCATGCCGATCTTCGAACTGTTCACCACCACAAGGATGGGGTCACCCGCATTGACCGCCCGGCGGATAAACGACGTCGTTCCGGTCAGGAACTCGGCCATGCCCGAGTACAGCAGCGCCTCGTGCCGGTACCCACCGGGCGTTTCTTCCGTGAACGCCTGCGTCATGCCAGTCTTCGCAGCACCAGCATCTGAGCTACCGCGGCTGGCCTCATCTGGCCGGGGACGCAGCCCGAGGTGTTTCTCGTACGCCGCGAGGGCCGCCTGCAGCGCGCGCGGCCCGCGAAGCCACTGCAGCCGGGGCGAGACCTGGGAATAATCCAGGTCAGGATCGTCGCCGCAGGCCGGGCAGATGAGCTCGAACGTATTGCTGTAGCCGCCTTCTATCCGGCCGTCCACGATGCGGACCGGCTGGCGCCGGAGGCTTGCTGCCCGGCCATGGCCGGGCTGGCCAGCAAATGGCAACGTCACATCGCCCTCAGTATGAGTGCGCGGCCCCGGAGCACGGGCCCGGGGCTGGCTATCTGGGGGCGGCAGGGCGACTCCCGATCGGGCGACAGGCTGATTACCGGTCGCGACATCCAGGTCTGCGTCACGCATTGGATCCCCACTGCCTAGGTCCGGAGCAGTGTCACTCTCGGGAACATCATACGTGCGGGCAACTGAACAGCAGAAGCCCAGTTTGAGCAGATAGTGCATGCCCTCGTGGTTTCGGCACGCCGCCGACAGACATGAAGCTCAATAGCGGCCATATGAGCAGGCCAGAGGGGCAATGCCGGGTGATCGCGGGCACCTGCGGGCGACCTGGAGCCGGTGCGGACCAATCGTCACTCTATTTGCCATCGGCGCTCCCGCCGCAAACGCCCAGGCTACAACCACCGCCACCCAAGTCACAACGTACACCTAGAGGCTTATGCAAAACCCGGCTTCTCTCACGCATCTTTGCAGGTCAGGGGCTTGAGGAGGGGGAGTTTTGCATAACGCTCCTACTACCCGAACACACCCTTCTCATTCAACGTTGCCAACAGTGATGTGGTGAACAAGCAGGTTACAACGACACTCGCTGACGGAACGCCAATACCCGGAGGCTTTGTGGCACAGAGCGACCCGCCGTACCACCCTTACATTGATCTCCGGGCCACTTGCGGAAAACCTTACCAACGAAACAACGCAAAAGACCATCGTCCGCAATGTAAGCGGGCCCAATTGGTTTACCTGCAACCCAACGGCGAAAGTGCCAGGCGCTTTGGCGACGGGCACTTACGTCGCGACCGGAAACACCACAACCCGAAATCATCCTGCGAAACCGCGACTGTAATACCTGCCAAACTAGGACTAGTAGCAACGGGTCAGCATATGCCGCTCAAAGCATCTCATGCGCTATTGTGCCCCTAAATCATCGGGGGTTGACAGCCAGTTAAGCAAGGAGCAGCATACGTATCCGTTGGGATTTGACCTGCTGGGTGTTCTGTTGAATTTGCACCCATCGTGCGGGCTAAGTCTCGGCGATTGAAATCCCCAACAGACCGACCCCCTAGTTAGAAAGGGAACAAATGGGTACACAGCTAAGGCAATGGGCCATCCGGCTCTTCGCCGCTGCCGCGCTGCCGGCCATGCTGACGCTCGGCATCGGCGCCACGGCGAACGCGCAAACCACGCTGGCTTCACACGTGACGAGCAGCACGCACCCCAGTACCCATCGCGACTGGGAAGTGTACGGGCCTTACTATAGCCACCGCGAATGCCGTGAGGCCCAGCGACAGCACGGCGGTTACGACTCGTACTGCGCGGGCCATTACCAATATCGCCACCACCACGAGTACTACGTATGGTACTTGCATGTCCGGCACCACCACCGATAGCGATTCGCGACACCTGAAAAAGTAGATGTAGATCCAGCCGAGCGGGAGTGGGGGTCGGCGCGCCGTCACACCTTGTGCGCGCCGCCCCCACTCGTCGTCTTACTCCCAGCGCCGTCACCTGTCAGCTTGTATGGATGCCGGATGAGCAAATCTGTCGATGTTTCGGCCAGAGGGTCAAGGTTCACGAGGCCCTACCGGGCCGGGCGGGCGTCGCGCAGGAAGTGCCGGAAGAAATGCCAGCGGTTGGCGTGCACGATGCTTTCGGGCAGCTCCGGGAGATCAAAGAAGAAGAAATACCAGGACTTCCTGAGCTGGCCCGGGTGGCGCAGTCCCTGCGATAGCTTCCGCGGATTCGCCCTCATAGCGGCGTCAGCCCGTGCAGGGGGAAGATTGCGTTGCGGGTGGCGATGATCGCCTGGTCGATCGGCCGGCCTGGGTCGTGGCCGGAGTCGAACGGCTCGAACTCCGCAGGTTCCCCGTCTGTCATGTGCCCGGGTGCGGTCAGGCCGGTTCGCTGGGCGACGTACTGCTGCCACGGGGCGGGGGTCTGCGTTGCCGGGCCGATGGGCTGGCCGGCGGCCTCGGCGAGCAGATGCGTCCAGGTCCGCGGTACGACGTGGACCAGGTCATAGCCGCCGCCGCCGGTGAGCAGCCAGCGTCCGCCGGCCAGGTCGTGGGCGAGGGCGTGGATCGCGGCATGGGCGGCGCGCTGCCCGTCGATGCTGAGCTCCAGGTTGGCCAGCGGGTCGAGCCGGTGCGTGTCGGCCCCGTGCTGGCTGACCAGCACCTGCGGCCGGAACTGCCGCAGCAGCGGCGGGACGATCGCGTGGAAGGCGCGCAGCCAGCCGGCGTCGCCGGTCCCGGCGGGCAGCGCGACATTGACCGCTGACCCCTGCGCGCCGGGCCCGCCGGTCTCGGCGGGCAGGCCGGTGAACGGGAACATGGCCGCCGGGTGCTCGTGCAGGCTGATCGTCAGCACCCGCGGGTCGGCGTAGAACGCGGCCTGCACCCCGTCGCCGTGGTGCGCGTCGATGTCCACGTAGGCCACCCGCTCGGCGCCTTGTCCCAGCAGCCAGGCGATCGCGATCGCCGGGTCGTTGTAGACGCCGAACCCGCTGGCGTGATGGGCCATGGCGTGATGCATCCCGCCCGCGATGCTGGCCCCGTGCCCGGCCGCGCCCGACCAGACCGCGCGGGCCGCGGCCAGGGTCGCCCCGGCCACCACCGCCGACGCCTCATGCATGCCGGGGAACACCGGATTGTCCTCGTTGCCCAGCCCGAACATCCGCGCGACGCGGAGCTGGTTCCCCGCCAGGCCGTCGCGGGCATCGGGGTGCTCAGCCCAGCGGCTGATCGCCTCCACTGTCCTGATGTACGGAGCGTCGTGCACGAGCTCCAGGTCTGCGTCGGTGGCCGGAGCCGGGGCGGCCACGGTCACACCGGGCTGGTCCCACAGCCCGAACTCGTGCGCGAGCCGCATCGTCAGCTCCACGCGCAACGGTGCCAGTGGGTGGCCAGGCCCGAAGTGATAGTCGACGAGCCGCTCGTCCCAGGCCACATGCAAGGTGCCGGTCATCTGCCACAACCTCTCCGCCCCCACGGGCTACCGTGTCGAACGCGCCAGACGAGGGTCTATCGCACACGCTGGTAGATATCCCCGGCCTGGTCCAGCCCCCCGGCAACCGCCAGCGCGATTACCGGCACTCCCGGACCCGGCGTCCAGGCCGGGTGGCGTAGGCTCGCGGACGTGAGCGAGGGCACGCGCGTTCTCGTCGCCTACGCGACCGGGCACGGATCCACTAGAGGTGTCGCCGAGCGAATCGCCACCAGGCTCGCAGAAGCCGGAGCCCACGTTGACGCTCGGCCAGTCGATGACGTCGATGACCTCGCGGGATACGACGCGGTCGTTCTCGGCAGCGGCGTCTACAACCAGAGCTGGATCCCGAGCGCGACCGAGTTCCTGCGCGCCAACAGCGCCGCGCTTGCCGCGCGACCAGTGTGGCTGTTCAGTGTCGGCGTGTTCGGTGACACGCATCGTGGCATCGGCAAGCTGATGAGGCGCGAGCCCAGGGAGATCGGCGAGTTCCAAGATGCGATTCACCCGCGCGAGTACAGGGTCTTCGCTGGCGCGCTCCAGCGACATCAGTGGCCGTTACCCTCGCGCTTGTTCTTCCATGCTTTCGGCGGCCGGTTCGGCGACAACCGCGACTGGCCCGAGATCGAGGGCTGGGCAAAAGGCATCGCCCGAACGCTGAAAAGCCCATGACGCTGAGCGCCGTCGATGAAGAAGTGCTTACGCTCTGTCCGCGACCAAGTGCCAGGCAGGGACGGCGCGGGAAGATCAAAAACGGCCGGCCCGATGATCGGAACCGGCCGCTGAGCTGGGTGGGCGATACTGGGATCGAACCAGTGACCTCCTCGGTGTGAACTAGTTGCACCTGGGTCGATGAAGGTCGTTGGCGCAGTTCAGAAGCTTGCTAGGGTCGCACGCGATCAATGCTGGACGTTAGCGTTGCTGTACTCCCCCGCTGTACGGTGCCCCGGCCGTTCTTGGCGCTTAATACTCCAGCGACACTTCGTGATCATGTGGGCGCGGGGCTTGTCGCTGGTAGTGGCAGGTACAAGGGTTTGGTTACCGTGTAGCAGGAAACGCAATAGCTTCCCGGCGATCGTCTCGGGGCGGAATGATGCTTGGCATGGTAATCCCACAAGATATGTCAAATGTCGAGCAACGGGTCTGGGACGCCTTTCCAGCTGGAAGAGTCGTGGGACTGGGGACCGGGGATGCGGAAGACGACGATCCATCAGGCGGGGAAGGCTGGGGTCCGGAGCGCCAGGTGCGCGCCGAGGTGCTTGCAGCACTGCTGACCGGTTCTCTTGAGGTAGGACCGGGTCAGGTTGGAGCGGTCTATCTCGATCGGGCCCGCATCACCGGGAAGCTAGAACTTCCGGGAGCCACACTCAAGCACCGGCTGCGGCTGAACAGCTGCCACGTTGCGGATGGCTTCGACCTATCAGAGGCGACATCCCCGACGCTGAGCCTGTACCGCTGCTATGTCGGAGCAATACGCCTCTACGGGACAAAGATCAACGGGAGCTTCGACCTGGAGGGCGCGCACCTAGATGGCAAGGGAGAGTCCGCCATGTACGCTGCCGGACTCACCGTCACCGCAAGCATGTACTGCAGCGACGGATTTCAGGCCAACGGGCAGATCAACCTGGAGGACGCCAGCATCGGGGGCCTACTGGCGTTTCGGGGCGCAAACCTGAACGGCAGCGAAGGGCGAGCGCTGTACGCTGACAGGCTCACCGTCGCTGCAAGCATGTACTGCAACCAGGGATTTCAGGCCAACGGGGAGATCAGCCTGGCAGGTGCCAGCATCGGGGGCCAGTTGACGTTTCGAGGCGCAAACCTGAACGGCAGGGGGGGACGAGCCCTGTCCGCCGTCGCACTCACTGTCACCGCAGACATGTTGATCACCGACGGATTCCAGGCTAACGGAGAGGTCGAACTAGCGCATGCGAAAATCGGCAGGCTAGTCGACGAGAAGGAGTCCTGGCCGCAGTTCCTGAGACTAGACGGACTGACCTACGGGGACCTGACCTATATGCCTGCCCGAGAGCGACGTGCCTGGCTAAACCGGACTGCCGGTTACTCGCCTCAGCCATATGAGGAACTTGCCAGATACTACCGGCGGCTGGGTCATGACGAGCAGGCCCGCCACGTGCTGCTAGCCAAGCAGCGCCGAGGCAGGCGGCAGCGTCCCTGGTGGACGCGCTGGTGGGGGTGGCTGCAGGACGTCCTCGCTGGGTACGGGTATGCGCCCGGTCGCGCCCTGCTGTTGCTAGCCAGTGCGTTCGTTGCTGGATGGCTGGTGTTCAGGGCTCGCCAACCGGTCCCCGTGGGTGCAGGCCCGCACCCGGCCTTCAACGCTGCTCTTTACACCCTCGACGTGCTGGTACCCGCGCCAGCGCTTGGGCAGGCCAGTGATTTTGATCCGCAAGGGGCAACGCTCGCGGTCGCAGGTGGGCTCCACATCTTGGGCTGGCTGCTGGCCATCACAGTGATTGCCGCGGTCACCCGCTCGTTCAGTAGGACCTAGCTCGGCCAGTCGCTGTACGACCACCGTTCACCCTGGCCTGCCACTACCAGCGACAAGCCCCGCGCCCACATGATCACGAAGTGTCGCTGGAGTATTAAGCGTCAGGTGACCCTCTCCTTACCATCTAGGGGCAGAGCAGTCGATAGAGGTCGTTGACGCAGCTCAAAGGCTTGCGACGGTCACATAGCGTCGGTGTCATGCGCTGCGGTTGCTGCACTCTACTGCTGCACAGCCTGAGTTGGGCGAGGCCTGCCCCGGGGTCGCCGAAGGCGGCAGCCTCAACGAACTCGGCCCACGTCACCGACCGCTCGCCACGAGGTTCGGCGCGTATGACCGGGCGGTAATCGCAACCGCGGCAGGTCCCGCCGTCAAGCCACCAGTGCAGCGCCGATTGCGGACGCGCAGCAGTCGCGCGGTCTCGGCTTCAGAGAACTGAGCCGCCCCGGAGGGCTTCGGTCACCTGCGCGGTACCGGCCCGGACGGTTTCGGCGACCGCAGTGCCGCTCGCCGCCGCCTGCTTGGTGAGCTTCCGCTGAGCATTCAGCTGAGCATGCACCAGCTTGTCGGCCAAGTCGAACGTCTGGTCGATCAACTCGCTATTCACTGGCGTCGCGCCAAACGCCTGCTGAAAGGACCGGTTCCAGGTCTCGAGTATGGCCAGCAATGCGACCTGAGCCTGCTTGACCATCTCGGTGTATGACTGCTCCTGCGGGTTCGCCATGATGTCGCCTCCACGCACACTCTGTGCTGAAAATGTTACCGCCAGATGAACTATCACGCTGCGTCGCGTGTCGCTAATTAGCAGAAATGTGACAGTCCCGCCGTGCACCCGGGAGCGGACCAGGACGGTACGGCACTGGCCGCCGCTGGCGGGCCAGGCCCACGGTGGACGCACTGGTGGCCAGCCCTCCGGAAAGCCGTGCCTGACAGTTGGACCAAACTTCTGGTCACAAGTAGCCAGTACAGCTCCCCGGAACCGGACGCTGCGCTGCCCATCGACGGACCTGGGCAGATCGATTCCGCCCATGTGCGGCCAGGGCATCTAGCGGGCAGCGCGCCTGTGCGGGCAGTGACCTTCTATAGGATCATCCCGGGCCGCCGCGTGTGCGGGATGCTATTCTGCATCACCCTCTTTGGTGCCCGGGCCTTCCTTGACGCCGAACACCGGCTTAATTGCCTGGATTAGGTTCTCAGCGAAGTTCCGCTGGGAAGTGAGTAGCTGCTCAGTGAAGTCGTAGGTACTGGCCACGATTTCCTCGGGCGTGGCCAGAGTGTCGTTTTCCGGCAGGCTGGGCGCCGGGGCGGACGAAGTGGCCGACTCAATGGGATTGAGCCTGTTCACCACGCTCACTACGCCGTCAATGTCCCAGGTGAGCCGGACCGCTATCCGGATCAGGTCATTGTGCTCGGCGGATCCGAGGTGGCCCGCCAGGGTCACAATGCCGTTATGGACTCGTACTGTGGCGCCCGCTGGGTCCGCGAGCGGGATCTGGGTGAGCATCTCGTGGACTTCCCGGGCGATGTCCTCGTCCGGGCGGAGGAAGACGCTCAGCAGGTCACAGCGGCTCACGATCCCGATCAGGTTGCCGCCAAAGATGCTCGTGCTGGCGTCGACCACCGGCAGCCGCTTGAGGTGGCGGCTGTTCATTAGCCTGGCGGCGGCCGACAGGGTTGCGTCCGGGTGGATCGTGATGGCCGGTGAAGTCATCAGCTCACCCGCCGTCAGAGCCAGGTGCCTCTTATCGCCGACATGCCGGTGGAGGCGGCCGCCCGGTTCGAGCTGGGCGTCCCGCGTGCGCTTGTCCAGCACGCTGAGCAGGTCGGCCTCGGACACTACCCCGGCGACATGGCGGCCCAAGATCAGTACCGGCACGGCGCTGATCTTGTGCTTGGCCATCCGGGCGGCGATCTCCTTGTAGGGGGTCATCTTGTCCACAGTCACCACAGAGGTCGTCATGACGTCCCTGACCCGGTGGTGCGATCGGCCGTGATGCTGCTTCTCCCTGCCGTGGGCATGCGGACTGGTGGTCGAAGACGCGGCTGTAGCAGCCCGCTCTGTGGACTGCTCCGACATGTGGTCCACACCCGTGGCCTTGCCGGAGGGGGACCCGTACGAATCAGCCTCGAACTGGCGAAGCATAGCGTCACGGTGCATATCGCTGCGTGTCATGTCCCTCTCCCCTCTCTCGTGGTTCTTAGCCCGGGGAATACTGCACATTCGCCGAGTCCGTCACGGCCGAATGTCACGATCAGCGGGGACCTCCGTCACGAGCCGTGGTCCGTGGCGTGGGGCGCGAGTTGATGCGTGCGGCGGCCAACTCGGCGGCGGTCCGACCAGCCTAACGATGGGCATCCTCAGACCCCTGTACGGCAGCCTGAGGAGTGGCGCAAGCCTTCCAGTACGCGATGAGCACCGTGTGGGGAGTGCCGCGCAACAATCGGCCGAACCCGTTCAAGGCCCGTGGCCTGAGCCTGCTGCAAGTGCCGTTGCAGTATTAGAGGACGATTCGCGAGCTTATGCCCGTCTTGTCGTTGTGTGATCAGGTGGATCTGTGGTGTTACGGCCGGTCGGCGGGCCTGGCCATGCTTGGATGGCCAGATGATCGAGCGCAAACGGTACCCCAGTGATTTAACCGATGAGCGCTGGGCGCTGATCGAGCCGGTGATCACCGCGTGGAAGGCCGCGCACCCCTCGGTCAGCGGTCACCAGGGCGGGTATGAGCTGCGGGAGATCGTGAACGCGATCTTGTACCAGTCCCGGACCGGCTGCCAGTGGGACTACCTGCCGCATGACCTGCCGCCGCGCAGCGCGGCGTACTACTACTTCGCCCGCTGACGCGACGACGGCACTGACCAGGCCATCCACGACCTGCTGCGCTGGCACGCGCGGGAGAAGAAGGGCCGCAAGGCCAACCCGACCTGTCGTGCTGGACACCCAGAGCGTGCACGCGGCCTCCTCGGTCCCGGCGGATACGACCGGGAAGGACCCCGGCAAGAAGGTGCCCGGCCGCAAGCGGTGCCTGGCCGTGGACGTCCTGGGACTGGTCGTCGCCGTCGTCGTCCTGGCGGCCTCGGCGCACGAGAACGCCGCTGGGATCGCCTTACTGGACCAGGTTGCCGCGCAGGCCGGCACGTGCGCAAGGCGCTGGTGGACCAGGGCTTCAAGAGCTCGGTCGTGTCCTACGGCGCCGCCGTGGGCATCGACGTGCAGGTCGTGGAGCGCAACCCGGCCGACCGGGGCTTCGTCCCCCAGCCGAAACGCTGGGTGGTGGAGCAGACGTTCGGCATCTTGTCCTTCCACCGGCGCCTGTCCGCGATTACGACACCGGCTCTCCAGTTCGGCGTCCGCGTGTACTGGGCGATAACCGACGTGATGGCCCGGCGACTGACCGCACTCCACCATCGTCATCACTACCCACATTGAAAACACAGCAAACTTAAGTGTCAACGGTCCCTGGCCACTCGTGTCCCTGCTTCCGATAGCTGCCAACTCCAGGTCCGGGCAGGTTCTGTCAAGGCCGTCTTCGCGTGTACGTGCACCAGGCAGCTCGACGGGTGTGGTTGTCCTGCGGTCACAGACGGCCTTGACAGGTTCTGACCGGCCCCGGATAATCCCGGCAGCGGGAGCAGGGACGCCCCCACCTGCACAGGTGAAACGTGCTGTATGTCAAGCGGCCTGGGTTTCATCTTTTCGCGCCAGCCGACCGGCGCTGGGCGCCGCCGTAGCGGGAGCGCCAGCGGGAGCTGCGGCGTGCGCGCCGTGTTGGCGGCGCGAGCGGCCCGGCGGGCCGCCTTGACAAGCTCCAGGTCAAAGACATCAGGCAATGGCTGAACCAGCTTGCCCGGATCTGTCAGTGCTGCGCCCAGGGTAAGGATGCCGCCCGCCCGGAGGCTAAGCGCCGGTGCTGCGCTGTTGGAGAATGCTGCCAGGCTGTCCTTTCCGCACGGAGCCGCGCCGATGCTCGCGACACACTCCGGGCCGCGCTCACGTGTGCGGTGGAAGAGCAGGTCATTTCTCGCAACCTCGTGACCGTGGTCAAGCTGCCTGCGTCGCGCAAGCGCAAGCGTCGCTGGTGGACCGTCGATGAAGCCCGCCGGTTCCTGGAGTCCGCCCGTCGCAGTGGGGAGACGTTTTACGCGGCATTTGTCCTGATCCTCGTCATGGGCCTGCGCAAGGGAGAGGTGCTCGGGCTCACTTGGGAGCTGATCGACTTTGACGCCGCCGAACTATATGTGAGCGAGCAGGTCCAGCGAGTCGGCCGTCAGCTCCTTCGCCGCCAGGTCAAGACAGAGACATCAGAAGCGCCCCTCCCCCTTATTGACCTGTGCATCGCCGCGCTCAAGTTCCGCAAGGAGCAGCAGGACGCTGACCGCGAGCGCGCTGGGGATGCGTGGATCGAGACTGGCCTGGTCTTCACGACCCGGCACGGCACGGCGATCGAGCCACGCAACTTCAGCCGGAGCTTCGATCGCTGCATCATCAAGGCAGGTGTTCCCCGGATCACCGTGCATGGCACCCGGAAGACCTGCGGCTCACTGCTGGCCGCCCTGGAGGTCCACCCGCGCGTAGCCATGCAGATCCTGCGGCACAGCAAGATCGCCGTCACGATGGAGATTTACACCGAGGTGCCCTCCGCCGCCACCCGTGATGCGCTCAAGAAGCTCGGCCAATGGCTCGGCAGCTAGGACGTTGCTGTACTCCCGTGTTGTACGGGCAGCAATAAAGGCCGGTTACAAGATCGGAACCGGCCGCTGAGCTTGGGTGGGCGATACTGGGATCGAACCAGTGACCTCCTCGGTGTGAATGGGGTCCGATCATCTTCCTGGCCACGGCTTTCCGGTGGAAGGCCAGGTCAGAGGCTTCTCTTCGGCACAGTTGGGAGAGATTCAGGGCGGTCCGCGCTAGTTGCGACCTCCCAAATTCCTCCCAGTTGATCATGGAGGAGCAGCTCATGCCCGATCCCCATTCCACCAGGCACGCAACGGAGGCGGGGCGATGACGACGCTTACCGCTTCCTCGCAGCTCACCGATGGCTGCGACGTGGCCATGGCTAACGCTACCGACCGGCTTATTCGCATCTCCACGGCGGTCGCTGTACTCGCGGTGGCGAGCGTCGCCGCGTATGTGTCGTACTGGCACGCCTACGCGGTCGTACGGACCCACGGCGAGAGTGGCCTCACCGCCCGGCTGGAACCAGCCACGATCGATGGCCTGGTCTACGCCTCTAGCATGGTGATCTTGTACGCGGCGAGGCACGGGAGTCCCGTGCCTCGCTTGGCCCGCTGGCTGCTCGGGCTGGGGATCGCGGCCACTTTGACGGCGAACATGGCCCAGGGCTGGTCACATGGTCCTGTCGGAGCTGCGGTCGCGGCCTGGCCTGCGGTCAGTCTCGTGGGTTCATATGAGCTCCTGGTCTGGCTCATCCGCACTGCTGGGACGGTGGAACGTGGAGTCTCAAGTGAGCACCCAGCCGCGGCCGACGGCGGGCACCATGGCCGGAACGAATTTAGCTCAGCTGCCGAGAAAGGAAGGCGGACGAGCCAGCAGGCCTGCAATGACGACACCCTCAGGCGGGAAGATTCCGGAGATAACGTAAATGACGAAGCGGTAGCGGCTTACCAGATGAGCGTTCAGGCGGGAAATCCACTTTCCGAGCGAAAGCTGGCACAAACGTTCGGTCGAACCTCCCGCCGCTGGGCGCGAGCCAGGATCAGCCATGCCCGGCAGGTACCGCTTCCCGCGGCCGTCCAGGAGACTCCGGCAGACTCGGCTTGAGCCGCGGCAACGACAGCAGAAACTTGAGAGTCATGATCTGCCGGTTAACAGAAGGCCTGTCGTGGCCGGGAGCGCCCCGGGGCTGTCAGCAGCGTCACCCTGTCCTGCCTGCATAAAGGCGTTCCAGGGCTAACAAGGCCATGTTAGCGGCCGTGCCGTCTTGTGCCGGGTAATGCCGTTTTGTACGTGGAGTTTTTGTGGGGGCCGCCGGCCGCGGGCGCGGACTTGTGGGGATTCTGTGGGGACATCCACAGGCCGAAGTCAGCCATCCGGCGGAACCACGCCCGGAGGGAGTGATAACGGACCGTTATCCGGTCTACCGGACGTCGCCTTCGTGCCCCGGAGCAGCGTCTATGAACCGATAGGCTCCGACGGCTCCCACGCCTTGCCGGGCCCAAAGGTGTCAACGCCGCCCTGCCACCAGCGCGTTGCCGACGCCAGATCGATCGAACGCGCGACGCAATCAAGACACCCAGAGTCGGCTGATCTGTGTGCGGCCTCCCGCCCAGCAGCGTACGGGTATCCAGCCGGAGCAAATAGCCCATCGCTGATGGTGTTCAAGTCCCCCCTCGGACACCCAAACACGGGAAATTTCCCGCAAAACAGACATCACTCGAACACGCTGCCTGTCGGCGACCGGGCTGTCCCGGCCCCTCCCTGCGGGGAGGCGGCCATGACCGCCGCGCTCATCGCTCCCCTCATTCCCCCGCGTGCCCGGCCAGGCGGCCGGGAGCGGAGCAGGACGGGGACGGCCCGCCCCCTGCCCGTCGCCGGCGCTGTCGATGATCCGCAGCCGTCGAGTCGAGTGAAAGCCCAGACATTTTTCTAGATTGACCCACTCGCCCCCCGGCTGGGGCTGGATCCGCGCGACCTCGAACAGCAGCTCCGGGCGCGGATCACCGAGGAGATAGAGTCCGTCGGCCCCGATCTGCGCCGCCATGCCGCCCAGGCTACTGCTGCCCGTGCGCGTCATCAATCCGCTGTCGCTCGTGCCGCGCACGCTACTTAAGAGATCACGCGCCTCTCGTGTGCTCGTGTCACGCATCCGGTTACTACGGGTACGACCGGAATACGCCGGAAACCCGCCGTAGATCTTGAAGTGTGCTGGTCAGTGGTCGCTGGGCAGGCTGCCGATCGCGCGTTCGCGGTCGGCCTGGGTGGGCAGGCTGTACCGGCGTGTTTGATCCAATCGCTTGTGGCCCATGAGTTCGGCGACGAGGACGAGGTTGTGGCCTTGGCGGAAACTGGTAGGGAGCGGTTTACCAACTATGCTGAATGGGTTGGCGGGACGACAGGCCGGTAGTGGCATCTGCCCTTGTCGCTGCGATTTTCGTTGCTCTTGCCGCATCATGCTTGCGTCTGATGCAACCAGAGTGGACGCAACATCGTGGCATCTGACGCCACACTGTCCTGTCACGGCCGTCCTGGCCTGCGGGTTCGCCCTGTCGCCGCGATGGCCGCCTCGTCGCGCCCGGACCGGTAGCCCCTACGGCGCCGTCCTCACGCCGGACGCGGAACATTGCATCTGATGCAACTCCGCGCCTTTCGAGTGTGGTGCCGAAGGTATGACGCAGGACGTGGGTGGTGAACTCGTCTGTCAGGTGCGCCTCGTCGGCGATGGCGCCCAGGATGCCGTCGGCGCCGCGGGCGCCGAGCCGTGCGCCGCGGTGGTTGAGCAGCAGTGCGCTGGTGCGGGCGGAGCCCTTCCAGGCCGGCCGTTCGTCATTGATCCATAGGGCGAGGTCGGGTCGCAGTTGCGGGTGGACGGGGACCTCCCGGTATGTGCCGCCCTTGCCGGCGCGCACGATGACGATTCCTTCCGGGCGGACAGGCGGATGTCGTCGAGGTCCAGGGCGATGACCTCGCCCAGGCGCAGCCCGGCGTAGAACGGGATCAAGGCGAGGACCCGGTCGCGGGGGCTGACCCATCGTTCCACGGCGCGCAGCCAGCGGGTCACGTCGCGGGGGTCGAGGGCGCGTGGGGCGGCTTGGGGCAGGTCGAGGCGGCGCACGTCGGGGGCGCCCAGGCCGTCATCCGGTTACTGCGTACGGCCGGGGCAGGTGAATATGCTGGAGCTACTTCACGCCGTGCCAGGGCCGCCGTCCGCTCTCCCGATCCAGCGGGCGAGGTTGGCGCGGGCGGTCGGGGTGTGCGGGTGCTCCGGGCCAGACACCCGCTCGAGCACGGGCAGCAGCCCGGCGAAAGCCGCGTGATGAAACCCTAGGCTGCGGAACGGATGTGATCTGCGATGGGTATCGGGCATGACTATCCTGTACGTATAGGGGTCTGAGCGGCCCACGGCCTCAGACCCGACGGGCACTACCAGGCTGATCTCCCATGTCGGACGCCTCGATCGGGCAGGCTGACCTGGCATTTCCCCTTCGCGGCGCCTGCGACGGCGGTCCAGGTACTCTGCCCAGGCCGTTGACGAGCTTCGTCGGCAGGCAGCGAGAGCTGGCGGAGGCCGGGCGGCTGCTAGAAAGCAGCCGCCTGCTCACGCTGACCGGGCCGGGCGGCAGCGGCAAAACGCGTCTTTGCATCGAGCTTGCCGCGGCGGTGGCGGCCGGTTATCCCGATGGAGTGTATTTCGTTCCGCTGGCGTCGATCACGGACCCGGGGCTAGTGCTCTCGTCCATCGCCCAGGGCATTGGGTTGCAGGATTCCAGGGGCCGGCCGCTGATGGAGCATCTTGCCAGCCACCTGCGCGAGAAGAAGTTCCTGATTGTCCTGGACAACTTCGAGCACCTGCTGGCGGCGGCTCCGGTCGTGGCGGAATTGCTGGGCGGCGCCCGTGATCTGCGCATCATCGTGAGCAGCCGCTCGCCTCTTCGCGTCTCGGGCGAGCAGGAATGCCCGGTCCCTCCGCTGGCGCTCCCGGACCTGCAAGCCCCTGTTTCACTCGCCTCCATCGGCGCCTGTGAGTCGGTGCGGCTGTTCGCCGAGCGGGCGGCCGCCGCAGTGCCGGGTTTCGCTGTCGGCGAGGAAAACGCGGCGTCGGTCACCCAGATCGCTCGCAGGCTCGACGGCTTGCCGCTGGCCATCGAACTGGCCGCCGCCCGGGTCAGGCTGCTGCCGCCGGAGGCGATCCTTCCGCGGCTGGAGCAGTCGCTGAGCTTGCTGGTGGGCGGGAGCCGCGACCTGCCGGACCGCCAGCAGACCCTGCGCAGCACGATCGCCTGGAGTTACGACCTGCTGAGTGCGGGAGCCCGGAGACTGCTCGCGGCCTGCTCGGTGTTCCGGGGCGGCGCGAGCCTGGAGATCATCGAGTCCGTCTGCGCGGCCGCAGCCGATATCGGCATGCCGGTGCTGGACGCCCTGCAGGAGCTGGTGGAGCACAGCTTGCTGCGTCAGGTGCAGGCCACGGGGGCGCCGCGTTACGCGATGCTGGAGACCATCCGCGAATTCGCGGCCGAGCGCCTGGCCGAGATGCCGGAGGCGGCTGGCATCCGGGGAGCCCACGCCGCGGCGTTCCTGGCGCTGGGCCGGGAAGCCCGGCGTCCGCTGACCGGACCGGAATTGCTCGGGCGGCTCGACCTGGAGCACGACAACATCCGCGCGGCGATCGACTGGTACCGCCAGGAGGATCCGGCCGCCGCCCTGCGCCTGGCCGCTGCGATGTCGGGGTTCTGGTCCGTTCGTGGCCATTTCACGGAAGGGAGGGAGCGGCTGCGCGAGCTGCTCGGCGTCGTCGCCGGGGAGAACCGCGCGCGGGCCGGCGCCTTGAACGCTGCAGGCTGGCTCGCCATCGATCAAGGCGATCACCGAGATGCCGTCCGCAGGCTGACGGAGAGCATCGAGCTCAGCCGCAGGCTGAATGACAGCGTCGGCGAGGGGATGGCCGTTCTCGGCCTCGGCCGCAGCAACATCGCGTGCTCCCGGGTCTCAGAGGCGGCCGCTTACGTGGAGCGGGCAGGTGCGTTGCTGAGCGCGGTCGAAGATCCGCCGGGCGTCGCGCTCACCCTGCTGTATTCGGGGCTGGTCGCGCTGTTCACCGATCAGCTCGAGGCCGCCTGCGAGCTGTTCGGACGATGCGCGGCCATGTGCAGGGAGCTGGGCTTCCAGCCACTGGGCGCGCGTGCCTTGCAGCTGCTCGGCATCGCGCGGCTGGACCTGGGCGACCTGAAGGCGGCACGAGCGGCGCTTGAGGAGGCACTGCCGGTCGCCGTCGAGATCGGCGACCGCTGGGCCATCCCGATCGGGCTGTCAGGCTTCGCCGGGCTCGCGGCCAGGACCGGCAGGCCCCGGCTGGCTCTCCGGCTGGCCGGCGCCGCTGAGGCCTGCCGGGAAGCCAACGAGTTCGCCACGCCAGAGCCACACCTGACGGATCTGGACCGCTGGCTGACACCGTCCCGCAAGGCGGTCGGAGGGGCTGCCGCGAGGATTCTTGCCCAAGGGCGCCAGATGACGCTGCAGGAGGCGGTGGCCTGCGCCCTGGCGAATGAGCCTGAGGATGCCCGGCGGCCCGGCCCGCGGCGGACGCTGACCAACCGCGAGACCGAAGTGGCCGTGCTGGCAGCCCGCGGCCTGACCAACCGCGACATCGCCGCCCGGCTGTGCCTGTCGGTCCGCACGGTTGAGGTTCACGTCGACCACATACTGACCAAGCTGGGCTTCCGCACCCGCACGCAGCTGGCGGCCTGGGCCTACGAGGAGGGCCTGCGGCCGGAAGATACGTAGGCTCTAGGTAATTCTTCAGATGGCTCGGAGCAGCCGCGGGCCCAAGATTGGCTGCATGAAAGAGACCCAGCCGACTCGGCGAGGATGCCGATGGCCAGATCGACCTCGCCGGCGCTCGTGGTCGCTGTCGGCGGGCCGTGCACCGTGGACTCAGCGCAAGCCCGCAACGGATACCCCAGCCGGGTCCGGGTCCCCTTGCAGCTCACGTAGTTCTCTTCAATGTGAAAGGCACCCAAATGACAACGGCCGCAGGGCAGAACTCCGAGGACACTTTCTACGACATCGGTCATGTTCTCGCAGACATACTCAAGATGCCACCACCCAAGCGACCCACCTTCGGCCCGCCACAGCTGGCCGACGCGCCTGCCGACCTCAGCTCGGCCACCATCGGGCTGCTCGTCACTAGCGGCGCCTACTACCCCGACCAGCCGCGAATGCGGGAGACCGGCGACCTGTCCTTCCGCCTGCTGCCCAGGGCCCGCACTTTGGACGAGATTCTGTTCGCCCATATGACGCCTATCCGAGCGTTCGCGCTCGCAGACCCGAACGTCGCCTATCCGCGTGACCGGCTTCTCGAACTAGAGGCCGAGCACATCATCGGACGGCTCGCGGACAACGCCGTCTCGATGGTGGGCTCTATCACCGACTACGAGCGCCTCGCAACCGAAACTGCTCCCCAGATCGTCAGCGAGCTTACCGCAATGAACGTCGGCCTCCTCCTTGTCCTGCCTTTCTGCCCGCAATGTCATATGGCCGCAGGCGTGCTGGCACGAGCAATCGAAAAACGGGGAATTCCCACCACGAGTATCACAACCCTGCGCAAATCAGCGCTTAACGTAAAGCCACCCCGAGCATCGTTCCTGAACTTTCCGCTGGGTTGCGCTGCGGGAAGGCCGAACGAGCCCGCCCAGCAGCGCGCAATCTTGACCGCCGCCCTCCGCTCGGCAACGGACCGCGATCCTGCCCGATGGGACCTTACACAACTCCCGTTCAGCTGGAGTGCAGAAGGAAACCATGACTGGCACGGTCTGGTTGATGACCTATATCGCATCGACAACCAGATCCGGGGCACAGTGGCATCTCGGCTGAAGGCTCACGCGGCCGGCCCTTCCATCATCGGACAAGAGGCTGAATTCAGCATCCGCTGCGCCTGCTGAGCAGGCCGCAGGGAGCCGCAGGGACAGGAGTGCCCGTGACGTTCTACTCGACCCTGGCCGCCGGCCAGATCGGGTACATCGCCGGCGACTGCGATGCCAGGATCGCCGTGCTCGACGGCGCCCAGGAACTGGCCCGCTGGCAGCCCGTGCCGGCCAGCACCGTACGCGCCGCGGCCGCCTGCCCCGCCGACGATCAGAATCCCCCCCCCCCCCCCCCGTCCGTTACCTCGCCATGTATCAGGTCGCCTGGGCGGGCCTCCGAATGCATGAGCCGCGCGCATAAGAGAAGGACGCGTGAGCGGCGATACGGCCACAGGCCAGGCCAGCCCAGGCTGGGCCGGGTCGCCGGACCACAGGGAAAGGCGCCCTGTCCATAAGTGCCCGCCGACAGGCTCAGAACCGCAGCACACGCCCGGCACCGAAGGAGTGCACATTGCTAGCTCAAGCCGAACCTGGCGCTGACGCCGCCGACGGCGTTGTCGGCACCCTAAGCGTTCCCGATGGCCCGGCCCTTACCGTGCGGACCGTGACGGAGGCCGACGTCGAGGGGCTGGACGCGCTGTTCCAGAGGCTGTCCGAGGAGGACCGGCACCACCGCTTTTTCAGTCTGAGTCATCCGTCTCGTAAGTTCGTTGAGCAGATGACCCAGGCTGAAGATGAGGGCGGATATCGCCTGGTCGCGGTCGTTTCCGGCCCCGAGAACGCACTGGTTGCCGAGGCGGGGTACGCCATCCTGCCGGACGGCGACGGTGAGTTCGCCCTTACCGTTGCCCCTGGCTGGCGAAGATGGCGGCTGGGACGCTACCTGCTCGGTGCCGTTGCCGCCGCCGCGGCGGCACGTGGTGTGCCTAACCTGCAAGCCGACATCATGCTCGGCAACGCCCGGATGCTCGCCGTGCTTCGCCACCGCGGCTACATAACTCTCCACCGTGATGAGTTCTCGGACATGCGGATCGCAATCGGTGCCGCTCAGCCTGCTCGCCGGCGGCAACCAGGTAATCCTGACCGCCTTGGGCCAGTTGTCCCGGGCACCCTGGCGTCCTGCGCGCCGGCGGCGTGACGACAGAACGCTGAACCGCCAGCTCACCGGCCTCGCGCGGCACCGGCGGACCTGCCGGACTCCCGGACTCACCGACTTGGACTGAGGAAGAACCCATGCCAACTGTGATGGCACCCCCGGCCCGCAAGGGGGACGCGACACCGGGCATCAGCGCCGGGCCCGCGCTGACCCAGGGGAAGCGTGCGCATGCCAGCTTCCTCCAATCCGGGCTGCTAGCGCAGCCCGGATTGGAAGCGCTTCGCCACATCCACACGGGACGGTCTCCGCAGCCGCCGATACACTACTTCAGCGGACGCAGGCTGGTGGCCGTGAAGCACGGTGAGGCATCGATCACGATGCCCGCCAGCGGCTGGTTCTGCGGGCCCAAGGGGCGGCTGCACCCGGGGATCTTCGCTTTCCTGCTCGACATGACCCATTTGTACGCGGTCGTGTCGACGCTGCCGGCCTGCGCGGGGTGCACGACGGCCGAGCTTTCCGTAACGGTGCTCGGCGAACCACCTCCCAGCGGCGCGGAGATCACCGCGACCAGCCGCGTCATCTACTCCGACGAGCGCCACGCTCTCGCCCAAGGGCTTGTGGTCGGCCCGGGAGGGCAACGGGTTGCCCACAGCACGTCCCGGTACTTTCTTTTTGCCCCCGGTCCTGTCGGCCCCTCGCGTTCCAGTCGCGAACCGCTGCCCGAAGCGCGGCTACCGGGAGCCGGGGCCATCTTGGCAGAGCCCGTGCCGCAGATCGCCCCGGTCGGCCCCGCGCTGATCCAGCGGCTGAGCGGACTGGAAATCCTCACGGCACAGCTCAAAGGGGACATACCAGCGGCCCCGATCGACCGGCTGACGGGTATCCGGCTGGCGGAGGCTGACGACGGGCGGGTCGTCTTCTCGCTGCCCGTGCAGCCGAACCTGGTGCAGGAGCTGGGGACCGTCTTCGGTGGCGTGATTGCCCTGCTGGCCAAGAGCGCCAGCGAGGCGGCGGTACAGTCGATTGCCCCGGCCGGCACTCAGTTTACCGCCGTTGACCTGAAAGTGAACTTCTTGCGCCCGGCCCGCGCCGAGGGTGAGGAACTGATCGCCACCGGATCGGTCACTCACCGGGGCAGCAGGCTGAGTATCGCCGACGCTGTCATCACCTACCGAGGCCGCCGGATCGCGATCGCCACGGGCACCACGGCGCTCACACCGGCCCAATGACCGCTGCAAGAGCCCCGGGCCGTCCTCCCGCTGCGATCGTGGACGCGAAGCGGGCGCGACCCGGCTCGAACGCTGCGTCGTGGCGGCCTGGGCGAGGTCATCGCCCTGGACCTCGACGACATCCGCCTGTCCGCCCGGAAGGAATCGTCATCGTGCGCGCCGGCAAGGGCGGCACATACCGGGAGGTCCCCGTCCACCCGCAACTGCGACCCGACCTCGCCCTATGGATCAATGACGAACGGCCAGCCTGGAAGGGCTCCGCCCGCACCAGCGCACTGCTGCTCAACCACCGCGGCGCACGGCTCGGCGCCCGGGGCGCCGACGGCATCCTGGGCGCCATCGCCGACGAGGCGCACCTGACAGACGAGTTCACCACGTTGAGTCGGCCCGGGGCGCGGTTCCGGTGTTGCCACCGGCCCGTTTCTAAGCCCCCGGCTCTCGCAGAACCGGACTTGAACCTCTCGGCTCATCCGGCTCCCATTGCCCAGCCATCAGGATGTGCGCCGAGACGCCAGTGCGCGAACAGCCGGGGAGACCTTCGTGCGGCTCCGGCCGCCTGTTGCGCCAGGTGACAGGATGTGGCAGCCAGATCGGTTGCGCTGAGTGACCGCATGATGCGTGTGGCGTATGCGGGGAGGGGGCCGGATGTTGGCTGGCCGGGGGGCGCTCGCGCTGGTCAGCGCGGACGGCGCGGTGCCGGTTTCGCTGGGCGCGGCGTTGCTGGAGGAGATGCTGGCCGGGTGGCGGAATCAGCAGCAGGCGCGCCGGCTGACGGTCAAGCTGATCAGCGAGCGGGAACGGGTGGTGCGGCAGTTCGGCGAGTTCACGGGCTGCTGGCCGTGGCAGTGGTCGGCGGAGCAGGCCGATACATGGGTCGCGTCCGGGGGGTGGGCGCACTCGACGGTCCGGTCCTACCAGGGGGCGCTGGCGCTGTTCCTGGACTACGTGTGCGATCCGCGGTATGGCTGGGTCAGCGAGTGCGAGCAGCGCGCCGGGGCGGTCCCGGTCCAGGTGCTCGGCGAGCGGAACACCGCGGTGCACGTGTCCGAGCACGAGGGCAGGGCCGGGCGCCGCCCGCTGACCCGTGACGAGCTGCAGGCGTTCTTCGACGCTTCCGACGATCACGTGGAGCGGGCTGCGGGGTCGCGGCGCAAGGGGTGGCTGGCGTCGTTCCGGGACGCGGCGCTGTTCAAGGTGATCTACGGGTGGGGGCTGCGCCGCCGGGAGGCGGCGATGCTGGACGTGGCGGACTTCGCGCCGAACCCGGCGGCCCTGGAACTGGGGAGGCTGGGCGTGTGCCATGTCCGGTTCGGGAAGGCGATGCGGGGCAGCCCGCCGCGGCGGCGCGCGGTCGCAACGGTGATGCCGTGGGCGGCCGAGGCGCTGGCGCAGTACATCGACGATGTGCGGCCCCGGCACGGGAGCCGGTCTCATCCGGCGTTGTGGCTGACCGAGCGCGGGGAGCGGATCTCGCCCCGGTCGGTCGATGAGCGGTTCGCGGCGTGGCGGTCGGCCGCCGGGCTGCCGGGCGAGCTGTCGGTCCACTGTCTGCGCCATTCGTATGTCTCGCACCTGATCGAGGACGGCGCGGACCCGCTGTTCGTGCAGCAGCAGGCCGGTCACTCCTGGGCATCGACGACGGCGGCGTATACGACGGTCGGGCAGGATGCGCGGAACCGGATGCTGCGCTCGGCGCTGGCCCGCGCGTTCGAGGCAGACGGAAGGGACGGACGGTGACGGCGCGCAAGGCCGGCTACCGGTGGCACCTGCGGCGGCTGATGGCCGACAACGACATGTATGCCACGACGCAGCTGCGGCCGCTGCTAGCCGAGCGCGGCGTCACGCTGTCCCGTGAGCAGGTCTACCGGCTGGTGACCGGCACCCCGGAGCGGCTCAGCCTGGCCACCCTCGCCGCGCTGTGCGACATCCTCGGCTGCGGTCCGGGGGATCTCGTCGAACCGGTCACCGTCACCGTCGCGCCCGCCAGGCCAGCTACGGTGCCGCCCCCCTCACCGGCCGCGCCGCGCCCGGTCCGGGCCCGGGTCACGGGCCGTCAGTAGCCGTGGCCCGCTGCCCGGCCGGGCACCAGGCTGCCTCGCCCCGGACGCGGGGATGCCCGTGCTGCCGCCGCGATCAGGTGGTGGAGATAGCCGCGGCGGCAGACAGCTCGCTGCCCCGGCCGGTGATCGAGGCGGCCGTCGATGCGGTCGCACCCGGCGGGCAGGCGCTGCGGCAGCTGGCGCTCGCGCTGTCGGCTGATCCCGGCGCCCTGGCTACCGGAGCGCCGCCGGTCGCGGGGAAGCTGGCCGCCGCGCTGATCGCGCGCGGCTCGGCTGCGCTGACCGTCCCGGCTTGCACGGTCTGCGGCCGGGCCGGCAAGCCGTTGTTCCGCGGCGACGCCGGCAGCGCGGTCTGCCAGCGGTGCCGTTCCTGGCAGCTGGCCGTCGCCTGCGCCAGCTGCGGGAAGGTCCGTCCCCGCGCCGGGCGGGACGACGCCGGCCAGCCGGCCTGCGAAGTCTGCTATCGCAGGGACGACCCGCGGCGCCACCGCCAGTGCGGGGCATGCGGGAAAACCGCGCCGGTCGCGGCCCGCGGCCGTGACGGGCATCCGGACATCTGCGTGAACTGCTACAAGATGCCGGCCGCCACCTGCGGCATCTGCGGAAAGACCAAGGCGTGCAACTTCGCCGGCACCAGCCACCCGGTCTGCGTGTCATGCACGCCACGAGCGACCGCGGTCTGCGCCCGCTGCGGGAACAACCGCCCGCCGACGGCACGGTGGCCCGAGGGACCGGTCTGCGACCCGTGCTACATCGCCGCGCTGCGCCACCGCGGCCCGTGCGCATCGTGCGGGCAGCAGCGGCGGCTCGTCGTCCCGCCCGGCCTGGCCGCCGACACCTGCGCGGACTGCGCCGGGATCCCCGTCACAAGCGCCTGCGCCGGCTGCGGCACCGAAGACAAGCTCTACGAGAAAGACCATTGCGCACGGTGCAGCCTTGGCCGGCGCGCCCGCGACCTTCTCTCCGGCGGCACCGGGACCATCACACCAAAACTGACCGGCGTGCTCGACGCCATCACCGCCGCCCGCCAGCCGCGCAGCGCCCTGAACTGGCTGCGTGCCGGTGCCGGAGCCAGCTTGCTCGCCGACGTGGCCGCCGGGCGGCTGCCCGTCACCCACGACGCCCTCGACACCCACCCGCGACGGCGGGCCGCGGACTACCTGCGGCACATGCTCACCGCCAACGGTGCACTACCGCCCCGCGACGAGGAACTCATCCGCGCCGGGCAATGGCTCGGCGCGCTCCTGGAAACGATCGAGCCCGCAGCAGACCGGCGGCTGGTGCAGGGCTACGCCACCTGGCACGTGATGCGCCGGCTGCGTTCTTCCGCCAGCCGCGACGGGCGGCACCGCACCCCCACCGCCCGCGCCCGCAACAACGTCCGCGCCGCCGTCACCCTGCTCAGCTGGCTCCGCGCTCGCGGCACCGGCCTCAGCGCCTGCGGGCAAGCCGGCATCGACCAGTGGCTGCGCACCGGGCCGGCGGCCCGCCTGGCACGGGACTTCCTGATCTGGGCCGGCGCCCGCGGCCACTGCACGCCGCTGACGATACCCGCGCCAGCACGCGCGACCGGGCCCGCCATCAGCCAGGACCAGCGGTGGACCCACGTCGCCCGGCTGCTCGACGACGCGGCACTCGACCCCACCGACCGGGTCGCCGGATCCCTGCTCCTGCTCTACGGGCAGCCCCTGTCCCGGATCGCCGCCATAACCACCAGCCAGATCACCCGCCGCGACGACACCACGTTCATCCTGCTCGGCCGCCACGACGCGCCCGTCCCCGCACCGCTCGCCGGCGCGATCGCCCAGCTCACCCGTGACGGCCGCAGCCACCGCGGTATCGGATCCCCGACAGCCACCACCTGGCTGTTCCCCGGGCACCTGCCTGGTCGCCCCATCACTCCGTCCCGGCTCGGCGAACGCCTCCGGGACATCGGCATCTACGCCCAGACCGGGCGCCGGGCCGCGCTACTCGACCTCGCCGCCCAGCTTCCCGCAGCCGTCCTCGCCGACCTGCTCGGCCTGCACGAGAACACCGCAGCCAAATGGATCAGCCAGGCCGGAGGCGACTGGACCCGCTACGCCGCCGAACTAGCCCGCAACCATCCCCACCAGCACTGACAAATATCTCTCCTCCTCCACGCACCAGCAGGAGCTATTCACCACGGTCGGTAATCCGCTCCCTACCAGTTCCGAGGACGGCATCCCCGAGATCCTGGCTGAGCAGCGGCTAGGCCACGACGTTCCCGGGATGCGCGGCCTGTACACCCACGTCTCGCCTCGGATGCGGGACGATCTGATCGCCGCCCTCCAGGCCCGCTGGGAAAAATCGCTGCGGGAGCGAGCCAGCATCGACCCGCGCTCGCCCGTCCTCTTGCTTGACAACCTGCTCGCGCCGTTCCGGGCCGGCCAGAAGAAGACGATCTCCCAAATTCCTCCCAGGACGGCAACAGCTCCCATCCTCAGCGTAGGATGAGAGCTGTCTGCGAAGCGTCTGAACTGGCTTTACATCGGTGGGCGATACTGG